>NZ_JYCN01000009.1 GCF_000876655.1 Arthrobacter sp. SPG23 | reverse complement strand
GACTGCCTCGGCTCTCGGCTCTCGGCTCTCGGCTCTCGGCTCTCGGCTCTCGGCTCTCGGCTCTCGGCTCTCGGCTCTCGGCTCTCGGCAACATCATCTAGGAGGCGGGTGACCTCCTCGACGCCCCAACGGTATCCGCGCTGATAGGCCGGGATGAAGAACATGCCTTCGATGTCCCTCACCAAGCGTTGTTCGAGCAAACCTGTTTTCTCTGCCATCATCGCCATGTCGGCAGCTGTACCGAGTGCCTCAGACGTTTTTGCAGATTTCAAGAGCGTCTCAGTCCGGCTAGATTTGGATTGCGAAGAATAGGTCGATCCGTTGTCAATGGCCATTAGATTCTGCCCATGTGCGGTCAGTTGATGTGCCCGCTGGTGGCCAGTAAAACTGCCCGGTGATGGCCAACAGATCTGCCCACTGATTGGTTCGGCGGGGTTGGCCATCGTTGGGTTGGTCAGTTCGGTCTGGTTACTCCTTTTCCTGCGAGGGCCTGGGTGAGGCGGACGGAATCGCCGCTGGTCTGGCAGACGTGAGCGTGGTGCAGCAGCCGGTCAACGGTCGCGGTGGCGAGGGTTTTGGGCATGAGTTCATCGAACCCGGCCGGGTGAAGGTTGGAGCTGATCGCGACGGAGCGTTTTTCGTAGGCTGCGTCCACGACCCGGTAGAGCCCTTCTGCGGCGTCCGTGGCCACCGGCAACAGACCAATATCGTCGATGACCACGAGCTCGGCGCGGAGGATCCGGGCAACGGCGCGGGTGACGCTGTCATCGGTGCGGTGCGCGCGGATCAGGACGCCGAGGTCTTCGAGCCTGAACCAGGCCACGCGCATCCCGGCTTCGACGGCCTGCTGGCCAAGGGCTTCGAGGAAGAAGGTCTTCCCAGTGCCGGAGGGCCCGCAGATGACCAGGTTCTCCCGCCGGGTGATCCATTCCAGGGTCCGAAGCGCCTGCTGGGTCGGTGCCGGGATGGAGGACGCTGCCGGGTCCCAGGCGTCGAAGGTTTTCCCGGTCGGGAAGCCAGCGGCTTTGCGGCGGGAGGCGAGCATGGACCGGGCCCGTCCGGCGGCTTCCTCGGTGAAGAGGGCTTTGATGACCTCGACCGGTTCCCAGCGCTGGGCTCGGGCGGTCGCGATCAGGTCCGGGGCCAGCGCCCGGGCGTGGGGCATTTTCAGGGACCGCATCAGGGCTTCCAGGTCCGCCGGCAGCGGCGGGGCCGCGGTGTTGGTCGTGGTCACGGGACTCATCGGGCGTCCTCCGGCGTGGTGTTCAGGGCGGGGTTGCCGATTGCGGCCCAAGCACCGGTGCCTTGGGTCAGCGAAGTCAACTCGTTGGCGGCGTGCGTGGTGGTGCGGCGGATGTTGGCGTTCAGGATCGAGGCGAGGTCCGGGTGCGCGAAGCGGCCATGCAGGGCGGCGTCGCCCAGTGCCCGGTCGACGTGGTCGGTGCCGGCGATTTTGGCCAGCGTGACGGCTTCGGCCATTTTCACGTTCATCCGTGCCGTCCCGGCCGCGGCGGCTTCCAGCAGCCAAGTCCGGGCGCCTTCGCCGATCGCCAGGAACGCGGCCTCGTCCGCGCTGCGGGCCCTGACCTCATAATCGCCAGGGAGCTTTGCCCGGGTTCCGGGGAAGTGGTCATCGTTGATGGCGGGGCTGCCGGGCCGCGCCCGGCCGTGGCGGGCGACCTCGACGGGCCCGGCGGTGCCGTGGTGGACGATGATGACCTGCTCGCCGGGTCCGGTGCCGTGGGTGCGGACGAACACCCGGGACCCCAGCAAATGCGCGGGGACCGAGTACTGGGCGTTTTCGAAGGTGACCATCGGGGTGTTTTCCGGGACCGTGCGGGCCAGCCCGAACGCGACCGTGTGGGCGGTATCCGGGATCCGGTGCAACCTGGGGACTTCCTCGGCGAGCACGGCCGCAGGTTTGCGCCGGGTCACCCGGTGTTCACGGCTATTTACGTCCTCCATGAACGCCGCGCAGGCGGCCTCGAGTTCCGCGAAGGAGGCGTACTCGCCGCGGAGGTTCGTGTCCTTGGGGACGAGGTCGGCCTTGGCGAGTTTCACCGAGGCTTCAACCCCGCCCTTGGTGGCCGGGTCTGCGGGCTGGCAGGTCAGCACGGTGATTCCGTAGTGCCGGGCGAAGTCCAGGGTCTGCTGGTTCCGAACCGGGACCCCGGCAACATGGGCGGTGGTCACGGTTTTCTCGTTGTCCGTCAGGACATACGTCGGTGCGCCGCCGAGGATCCGGAAGCACCGGTCCAGTGCCGCGAAGACGCTCGGCGCGGTCCGGTCCCTGAGCGGGATCACGATCCGGAAGCGGGAGAACGCCAGCCAGGCCACGAACAGGATCGTCTTCACCCCGCCGATCCGTGGCCCGTCGCCGAAGTCGTACTGCAGCCACATGCCCGGCTCGGTGATCCAGGGCCGGTGGACGCGGGTATGGCCCAGCCGCCACGCGGCCTTCACCTGGGCGATCGCCCGGCGGGTGGACCGTTCCGAACCCGTGTAGCCCAGGGCGAGGAGCTTTTCGTGAGCCCTATCGGCACGGATCCGGCCCTTGGATCCTTCGATCCATTCCTCGATCTTGGGCAGGAACGCGTCGGTGACCCGGCCGCGGGCCGCGGGTTCCCCGATCGGCCGGCCCGCGTCGCGGGCCTGGACGTGTTTGGCAACGGTGTGGTGCGAGCAGCCCGTGAGCTCCGCGGTGGCGCGCAACGACCCGGTCAGATCGTAGGCAACAAGAATTTCCATGATTTCTCCGTCAGACTTCATACAGGGCCTCTTCCTGGTTCGCTTGGTGCGCTTAGACACCGTCATCAAACCCCAGGGAGAGGCCCCCACCGCTTAAGACGCGGTCGGTTCAGTAAGGAAGTGGGCAGATCTCATGGCCACCGGCGGGCAGTTCTACTGGCCGCCAGCGGGCACTTTCGTGGCCGCCTATGGGCAGTTTTTCATGGCCGCTAACAATCCGTAAACGGAACGGGTGGGCCCCCATTTACATCTGCTTCAGAGCCACACCGGGCAAAGCATAAAATCCGTTGCCCGTCCCCAGATGGACACGAAGCCCTAGCGGCCATGACGGCAGTCCAGCTAGTAGAGGACCGCTTCTCGAAACTCTTTATAGTGAAGGGCCATAATGGCTTGGATTTTAGGTTTTTTCGGGACGCGCAAATCTTCTCCTTGGAGTTCAACATATCCCTGAATGTGGAGTAGGTGGGGCGACATTTCTACACGCCAACTTGGCGGATTGATCGACAGTAATTTGCGGTCGAACAGTGAATGCAGATCACGCCTCAAGAGAAGCCCTGCGTTGAAATCGTGCAATCCGTGCTTCGAATACTGCATCAGATGCGCAGCTTCAAGACTTGCATGGATACTCGGCCCAGAGACAGCGCAGTTCTCACCGTAAATGCTTAGCAGTTTCGCGCGGAATGCCGCCTGACCCACACGCGCTCTGACGGTCCCTTCCTTAAAGCCACCGGGCAGCTCATCGCTCACGATGTCCGGAACCGTTGCTGCCAGTTTCTGGATGCCGGAACCTACAGAAGCCTGCTCCAACGCGTCAACGAACTTCTCCCAATCGAGATAGCGTAAGCTGAGCTGTTCCTTTGGGTTCATAGACACCGAGCGCAGTACACTCCCCGTCAATAGACCCTGTAGGTCTAGCCAGCCACCGGCGTGGCTGGACCGATAAGCCGTTACCCTCTTCCGGGTCTCGTTCGGATTATCAAATTCATGGAAGCACATGTTGCAGCGCCACTTCGGTGTCAGAGTCGAGCGTGCTTTAAACGTTTGTCCTGCACAACGAGGGCAATGAAAGTACACATTTGAGCGCTCTTCCACATCTATTGAATCAATCCTTGATGCCCCTAATAGGACTAGCTTGTTCCAGAGGACGACGACGTCGCCAGGTTTCACCAGCGCGTGGCGAGGAACTGTTGAATCCCATGAGTAATGCTCTGCTGGAATGTCATCATATCCACTATTACCGCCATGCACGCGCTTGTCGCCTGCTGCCAAAATCAGCCATTCAGTCATTGCAGAGCTCCGTCGGACGAAAGACTTTCTCTAGTCGCCCTCGAATACCCCATTCATGTGCCAGCCCCGATTCCGATGATAACTCATACGACTTTGAGTCCTTCAGGTACTTCCGCACGAAAAATTCCATCTCGTGATTCTATCTTCTGGATATGATGTTTGAGGATGCCGGCTAAAGATATCTGTCGCTTTTAGTCGTCTCAGGGACGCACCTGATGCTGTCCGAAAGACCCACAGGATCTGTCACAATTCCGCACTGAACGGCGGGTCCTAACCGTGAAGGGTCTCCCTCGCGATGGCTGAGATTGTGAATTCAGCGCATGGGGCCAGCGTTTAGGCTAACACTTTAGCAGTTGCATCATCGCCTTCTCATTTCTCCAAGAAGAGCCTCACATGGCTGACTAGGTCTTCGTCGGCCAACACTTCACATTCCCAAATGTCTAGATAGCCCCAACCCTGATCAACCAACTGGATGCGCTGCTTGGCGTCCCGTTCCTGATTCCGCAGTCGTTTGTCTGCCCAGAACTCAGTGTTGCTTTTCGGTAAGCGTGATCCCACCGGACAGTCATGCCCATGCCAAAAGCACCCGTTGACAAAGATGACCTTCCTTCGCCCAGCGAAAACTAAGTCCGGCTTTCCGGGCAGCCGGCGATCGTGGAGGCGGTACCGAAGCCCGTCGCGATGCAACATTCGCCGTAGCATAATCTCTGGCTTTGTATTTTTGGAACGGATTTTTGCCATGTGGGCACTTCGGCGTTCAGGGCTCATGAAGTCAGCCATGTTTATATTTTAGTTCCGCCCCGACCGCCCCAGTGGCCCGCGGACGCTGCAGCTGTCGGCCGGCCAAGCAGGCCAGTAGCTGAGCCAGCCCGCCGCTGACTCGCATGATGTTGAAGCCGGACGATGACCTCTGGCGAAGGCTATTCCGAAGCCTTATTTCGCCGGTACTCTGCCAGCAGTCCTGCGAGGAGGGTGCCCACTGCAAACGACTGCCACGGCGATACAGCGTTCCCCACCTGGGTGTACTGGGGTACTTCCATCTTCCGCCTATGCGCACCGGTGGTTTCCCTACCCAAGAACTCGAATGAGTCAGGAAAGCCTTGGAAACGTGCAAGCTCTCGAACCGTAAAGATCCGGGACTGCATGGGGTGGACATAGTCGTCCGGCAGCGTGACCACAGTTCGGCTCGGTTCGCTGGCACTAAGCACCTTCTGGCTGTGCTTCCGCGTCACAAGGTCAACAGCAAGTTCCACCAGCTCGTCCAAAGAACAGATAGTCCTCGCCGCTGATGGCCTTGTCGAACACTGGAGGTCCAGGGGAAATTCGATGTTCGCCAAGGCACGCTTCGCCAGCGATTTCTGACCTTCCGGGTCCAAGGCGCTCATCTGGCTGAGCAGCCGCTGGTCGATGCCATTGCTGTGCATCATCCGGTAGAAAGAGAACCTCGTTACAACAATGTCCGTGTGCCGTCTGGGTGTCTGGTTTGGAGGATCGGTGGGAGTTTCGCGACGTTTGGGGCGTACGGCCTCCTCCGCTTGCCTCAGCCCGGCTAAGTACTCCCCGTTCCTACCAGTGTCCGCAGCTTCCCAGCCGCCCAAATCTGAGATGGCATCACGGATTGTGAATGCACGACCAGACATGGTGGTGGGTACGGGCGCTAGGGGCGGGACGTCGCCCACCAGATCCGCGAAATCTGATTTCCAAATTCCGGGCGTCGCCAGTATCCGTAGTTTTCTCGCGACGTCACTCCGCAGGGCAATCAGCATGAGCCTGGGCCGGAACTGGGGGGCCCCGTAGTGGACAGCGTTGACACGAACGGCTTGGACTACGTATCCAGATCCGATGTTGGTCAGTGCGGTCTGCAGCTGTGAGAAGGAGGATTCCTCGCCCTTTACGAAGCTTTGGCTCATGCCAACAACGTTCTCAATCACAACCGCTTTTGGGGCAGTGCGTTCCACGAAGTCCAGATACTCCCACGCAAGCCGGTTCCGCAGGTCGTCTTTAAGCCTACGGCCGGCGAGCGAGAACCCCTGGCACGGAGGGCCGCCAACTACGGCATCAAGATCCTGCTCATTGAATCTCTGGATGAGGTCATCATCAGCGAGCACCTTGGCCAGCTCACTTACCAACACCTTGCCCTCGAACTGACGTCGGATGCTGCGCTGCAAGTATTGCTGCCAGACGCGCATGTCAGCAGCATCCGCGACATAGTTATGGAAAAAGGTCCGAGCCGCCATATCCGACTTCTCTACGGCAGCGACAAGTTCGCCCCCCGCCCGTTCCATGCCCAACGAGAGACCACCACAACCCGAGAACAGGTCAACGAACTTCATCACTGATACATTGTGCCAGAGCTCGACCCCATTCCTTGGGCACGGCACAGTGGTCCGCGGGCATCAAAGCCCGTAAAGCTCGTAGTACGGCACCACGCTGATGAAGCGACCTTCGTCATAGCCCAGAGATTTGTACAAGACTTGGTGCTGGCGAAGGTCGGGGATTCTTCTGGGTACGTCCGGCGAAAGGTCCGGCAGGCCTAGGGAGGCAAGTTCACGTCCGCTAACGGACGGCACCTTGTGGATGAACCATGTCCGTAAAGGCTGTCCGTAGTTCTCGCGGCCCTCCCTGAAATGCGAAAGATACTGGGACGCCAGCATGACCCCGTACCCGAACTGGCGACCTTGAAGCATCAAGTCCATGAGGACCTGAAAATCGTAGCGCATGATGTTGACTGCCTCGTCGACCAACAGAAATGACTTCAAGTAGCGAAGCTGGTTGGGTGGGTCACCCTGAAATGGCGGCTTGGGCGTCCTCAACATGTTGTCGTAATAGAGGTTCAGAAACAGGGCGACGAGGGCATTCTTGGCGCTTTGGTCCTGACCCAGCCGGTCCAGGGCAACGATGAGTACTTTGCCCTCGAGCAACTCCCCAAACGGCTTTAGATTTTCCCTGTCGGCACTAAATATCTGGCTAAGCACGAAGCTGTCGAGTATAGAGGACACGGAATCTGGATTGCCCGACTTCTCCAAATAGGCAAGCCTGACTTCCGCGAGTGTTGGTGGCCTATTGTCATTCTGCTCATAGAGCTCCCTGACGGCCTCGTTCAGGAGGCTAGCTTGGACTGGACCCACGCCCCGGTAGATCTTCCGGAGCACATCGACGAAGGCTGCCGCCTGTTGGTAGGGCAGCTTTGAATGTTCGCCGGTCACAGGCATGAATATGTTCACCGGTATCTGGTGTGGTTCCAGGACAACGCCGCCGACGCGGCTTATGAACTCTTCCTTTTGGAAGTCGCCCTTGTAGTCAAAGATCAGCATGGACGTCGCCACAGAAGGCTGCTTTTCGCGAGCTTGCTCCCGGATCTGGGCGATCAAAGCTTTCACGAGTTCGGTCTTACCTGTTCCCAGATCGCCGACGATTCCGACGTTCATTTGATTGAGGTTCGTGCTGCTCGGCCAAAAATCTACCTCCGAGTTGCCGACGGAACCCAACAGCTTGCCAACCTTGATTCGGACCCCGTCCCCAGCTATTCCACCCCGGGAATCGGCTTCCCCGCCCACATCGCGACCTGATTCCAAATTTTCAGACCCGGTCTGGGTTCCAGCGCCGACTCCCAATCCAGAGGACGGCTCCTGGCCGCTAGACATGCCCTGCTGTGGCACTGGATCGGCCATTTCTTGACCTTCGGATCCCTCGTGGCTACCATTTTCGGCGATCAGCTCTTCGTCCGAAGCGCCCCTGATAGGAAGTTCCTCGTCGTCTGCTTCGGCCGCGGACCAGTCGACCAGTCTGGCCCAGCCCTCGATGATGCCGCTCTGATCAGCTGTGTCCAATGCCTCAAAGACGGTTGCGGTATCGGCAACCAACGCCCCAGCTTGGAACTCGTCGCCGCCGACCGTGCCGGCGTAGAAGGCATCACCTGTTGACGTGGTCGCGCCATGTTGAAGGTATGTGAGGAGCGGCCTGCCCACACGAACCTTCATTCGACCATCCACCAAAGCCGATAGGCGGTTGGCGAACTCACCCGGCAAACCGGCAAGAATGTGGTTAAGGCGCGCCGCTGTCTCTACCAAGGTGGCCAAGCTGTTCATCCAGATGACCCTGTCGGCCCCCGAGACTTCGGCAGCCCTGAGCTCAATGCCTGTCAACAGGCGGTAGCTGGCTTCGAGCTGCGCAAGAGGTTCCTTTAATGCCGCAGAGGCTGGGCCGGGGAGCGTGGAGCCGATCGAATCACCTTTTAGGCCGTAGCATTTGATCTCTACCGGAGAAAGAACGATCTGTTCGTCATCCATTTCTATGAAAAGCAAGTCAGCTCGACGCTGATGCTGGCCATGGTTGGCCTGCCCGGAGAGGGTGCGTAGGAAGTAGTCGGCAGCATCGATTGGGAGAACGAATCGGTTCGTTGTTCTGGAAAGGGCCTTATCGAAAAGACCAAATGTGAGGAAGAATCCGAGAGCGCCTGCTACATGTGTACCGCCCATGGAAAGCAGGGAAGACAGGCCAACTCCACGGCTTCCAAGTCTCGACATGACTGACGCTTTGAGGGCAGACGTGTCCTCTTTCCCGGTGGCCTTCGTCAAGAGACTTTCAAGTTGATGCCCGAAGCTATCCGGAACTTTGGCAATGGACACGAAGGGACGACGTTCCATGAAAGGAACGTCCGCGGACCGTTCGAAGACCGGCGGGCGCCATTCCCACAGCATGCGCCCGCCTTCGCCGTGCGCGTCCATCAGCTCAGCCATGATCGCGGGGCTAAGGAACGATTCTCCCATCACGGTCCAGTCCGCCGTCACATCCGCTACGTCACGGCGCATCATCCCGGCCTCAACGACGGGAGCGGAATCGTCAGACTCACATGCCTCGAGGGCGCGGCTAAATGGGACCCAGCCCATGTGCCCTGGAACCGCTGGCTGGCTCTGGCTGAGTCTCCTTTCTGTCAGCCGGTTAAGGTTGCTTTCAAATCGTCGAAGGGGCACGATTCCCAGCACACCGTAGGCCTGCCCGCCGTCCCCCACCCGGACAGTAGTGCCTGAGTCCTGCAGCAACCGTATGTTGCACCAGACCTTTGAATCCGGACGTGGGACGTAGCGGGACCAGGTCAAGAGCATGTCTCGATTCTCACGGACTAGCCTCGTGACCGCGTCCCGGGGCACAGGCCCCTCGCGCATCACGGAGTCGAGCACCCTCACTCCGCCTATTAGGCGTCCGGGATCGTCTTTGCCCCATTCTTCTGCGACGGCGAGGACGGAATCGTCAATTTCGGTCAGGCGGATCTGGCGGTCCTGGGCATGCAAGTCCACTGTCAGTGTCGTGATGTGGGGATGCATCCTGCGGAAAGACCTCAAAGCGGCATCCACCGCTGTTGCGTTGAGTCCACTCACTGCCGTTCCCGGTGTGACTGCATTTCCAATCCGATCCGGCGGAGATAGCCTCCGGGGCCTTGAACGCCCAGGGGGAAGCATCATAGACCATCCCAGAAATATCTGGTCCTCCCCCGAGTCAGTGGGAACCGCCAACATCCGTCCAGAGCTAGACTCTCCGGGGCCAACTAGTGGAAGGTTCCATCCTTCGATCGAGCCCGCATGCTGCACCGAGTTCTTGGCTTCGAATAGTACATGTTCCGCACCAGCTAGCCATGCCAGCCTTAACGGATGGAGTGGGCTCAAGAGCACGGCCTGACAGCCTTCGTCCCCCCTGACATCCCATACGCTGACGGACATTGGGTAAGCCGCCCAGAAGACGTTCTCGTCCCTTCCCGTTGCCCGAGCAGCGTCAACGAGTTGCGTGTAAGCATCCAAGTACTCGCTTAACTCCGCGGAACCCCAGAGCGACCGCCAGGACGTCCGGGACGGCCATTCGAAATCGACGCCCTCACCGTGCACGTCTTTCCGCAGGAGGAGGCCGGCCAGGTTTAGGGCTCGAAATGCGTCTCGGAACCTCTCAGCTTCGGCGCCAGATACAAAGTCTTGCTCCACCTCGAAATAGCTGACACTGTCGAGAGCTGATCGCGCGGCATCCGGCATGAGAATTGCACCGCGGTCCTGAGGACGCGCGTCCGCGACCCGCGTCGACTCATTACTCGGCATCATGATGTGGCCAAGGGCAGCGATGATGGCCTCGTCCCCGGCCACTATCCGGCTGGCATAGAACGATTCCGCTTGCCCCCGGACTGAACCCTCTGTCGCTAGTTTAGGCCTGTCCGGTACGACTTGCTGCTTGACTGCAGCAGCGAGGAGCGCGGACTGGTGGCCCCCTCCAGCTGCCACGGGCCTCACACGGAAAGTAGTTCCATTGGCCACGAATTCGTTGTCGCCTGTGGGCGCGAAGCGTAGTGGGTACAGCCCCGCAAGTACGGGATGAACCTTGAGTGCGACACCGTCCAACAGCGGTTGCTCCGCGGCGTCAGGGTGCCAAAGCATGACTTGGTAACCACCCGGCACGTCTGGAAGTTCGTCCGCGAAGTCCTGTTCGCGCTCATCCGGGTTGGAGGACGGGGTCCAATCCATCGGTCCAAGGTACGAGACCTTCCCGAGGGCACCCGACTTCTTGAATGGCGCCGCCGCCAGGAAGGTCTGCATGCCGGAAAAGACATACCCTTTGGCAGTCAGATCGGTCCGTACCCACGGCGCGAGCGGGTCGTTGGTCGTTAGCGAAACCCTTAGCGAGACCAAACGGAATGGCGCGGCGCTGCGTCCGTTTCCGCGAGGTTTGACGAACCGGCCAACGGCTAGCAAGCTTCCGTCTTCGGCCATCTCCACGGTCCCCACCCAATTTGCGATGTTTGCAGGCAAGACTTGAATCGCAAGTTGAGAGGAGCGGGCGACGTCTGGACCGATGCGCTCCAACGTCGGTATGCGAATCGCCAGAAGCTCGGATTGGAGCTGCCTTCCACCGGCGGATCCATCCGAAGACAAAGGAATGAGGAAGGGACTTTCGGGGAGTTCAGGGTCAAGCACGAGTGAGCCTCCCACCGCGAACGCAATATCAATAGTTAGGGAGTCGCTGTCCTCACGGGCCGGACTCCTAAACTGTGCCTCCGTCAGTTCCGAAAAGCGCTCGATGTTCTCCGGAGATACTCCGATGACATCGGTCAACCCCAACCATGCGTTGCCTTCGCGGGAGACTGCCTCATCGAGGTTGTCAATAGCGAAATCCTCGAGGGGGTGCTTGCCCCCGGCCGCTTTGACTTCTGGACGAGTAGCCAGCTGTCCCGCGCTCATCCGAAAGGTTTCCTCGTCGCTCCAGCACTCCGAAAGGGAATCCCCCAGCGCTACTGCCGCCGATACAGAGGAAAGGAACGACCTTGCCACGGCCGAGCTGGGCCTGGGCAACGCGAAGCACGCGTACGCATACCTAGCCAAGGCCTCCGGCAGTTCCAAGGAGGAGCCGGTCGCCACTAAGTGGTCCAGTATTACCAGCAGGTTGCCTATTCCGCGATCAACATGCGCAAACCAGGCTGCGTTCCAGCTCCGTCCGCTGTCCGCCGACCGCGAATGTAAAGTCGAAAGCGTGGACAGGCACGAAGAAAGTACCTCGGAGCAGCGTGCTCGTTGGCTCTCATTCAGCCCTTCGAGGCCAAACTCTCCGACAAGTTCATGAACCATTTGGTTTGATAGTTCGTGGATAGCCACTGCGCCTTCAGCCTGTTCTGGAAAGCTCTGGCCGAAGACCTCGCGGAAGACTTGAACGAATGATGAAAGGTCAGGTTGGCGGCCGTACACGACCGCCAAATGGTCGCCCTGACGGTATTGGATTGTGCGCTGGGGGTTCACACGCGGACAGTTCACATCCTCGAGGGACTCTTGCCCTGCTCTAACTAGAAGAGCAAACGGGGGTGTAGTCGGCCGAGCCGTGTTGGCAGAGCGAACAATCTCCTCTGCTACGTCGCTTCCGATTCCTTCCGGGAGGTGGACGTGTACGAGGCCGTTGGTTGTTGCAAGGGCACGTCCGAGAACTTTGCCCAATGAAATCGACGCCATGATTCTCCTAGAAAGCGCTCTCGACAATAACGGCGTGGTCAGCATCTGCGCTGCCGCGCGCCATCCCGGCCCGCTCAAGCAATGACACGAGGTCGCCGAGTTCAGGCCGCATTCCTAATATCGTTAGGTCCCGTAGGACGTCTCCGACGTTGCACTGAGACCCGGGTGTACCGCAGGTGAGGCTGGCAACAACTGCAATCCACTCAGTGCCCGGATCGATTACGAGGTACCTGCGCCCCCGCGTTTTGAGAATTCCGTAATAGTCCGTAAAGGGTCCGCTCGATTCGCGGATCTGCAGGCCGTATTTGACCGTTTCCCATACAAGCTTTCCGGCTTCCTTTTTTTCTGCAACCTCGGCCGCTAGCGAGCGCCTGAAGTCACTTTCTGCGGCGCCGCGTAGAAATTCAATAGCGTCCTGCTGCCCGCCAAGTTCGTTCAACCGTTCCTTGAGGCTCTTCCTAATTCTTTCACCTCGCGAAATACGCCACTTAATGCTGGAACCAACATCGCGCACGGAAATAGACGATCGGCTCGATTGCCAAGGCAGCGGCGACCTAACCGTGGTTCGCAATTCTTCAAAAGTGTCAGGTACGGAGCCCTGAATTATCGTCGCGCCCAGCGCTTCGTACCACGCATATTCCCACAGGAATCCGAGCCCCATTGCGAGTCGCAGGACCGTGGTTGCCCAGTCAACCCAGACTCTTGCCGGAAGCGCCTCGACCCACTCTTCAGAGGTCAGGGTCGCCCACGACTTGGCAAACCACTGATAGGGGGTCTCCGGATAGAAGCCGCACCAGTCGACGCTGTCTTCAGAAATAGGGAACGATGGGCGTCGCCTGCATTGATCATCGAAGACGGTCGACATCATGCACGCATCAATTACGTTCAACAGCGGGTCCAGCTCCAGCCGCTGATCCGCGGCACGCAGCCATAGCTGTGTGGCGGACTCCGACGGCCCCCCTGGGTTATGACCAACAGTGAAGAGGCTTTCAATAATGGAGGCAAAGTCGGGTGGCCCCTTCTTCACCAAAACACCACGGGGATCCTGCATGAGTGCAAGAGCCGGCGTCATCGGACTGGAGGGCTGGTTCCCCGTTTTTTCGATTCGGATGCCCATGACGCTCGACGCGACAGCCTCGCCCAAGAGAAGGTCAGAAGCAGCGGTGTTCAAGGCCATTTTCTTGAGCCCGTGTCCAAGCGCTTCTGCGGCAGCACCTGCTGGTTTCGTCGGCCGCAGCGATAGGTACTGTGTCTCCTTGGCATCGGCCTTGTACATCAGGCCGACAGGCTTACGCGCATCCGTGTCTGATGCGATCTCGTAGGCACGCCAAGCAAGCGACGAGAGCAGGGCCTCGGGCACTGAAAAGTACTCTGGCCGATTGAACGGAAGCAGGAGATGTTTCGCTTGGGCAGCCCTGTCCATCAAGACTCCTTCCTGTACCGCTGGGTTATTTGGACTTCACTGTCGCCATCGGCCAGGCAGAACTCGGCCCCGTGTAGGTGGGACGACAGGAGCCTGGATGCCCGAACACGTTCCAAACGTGGTGCGGTCACATCAATGAGGTCAGTGACGCCTATGTGGTCGTCTACGCAGGCCAAGGCCTCCCGGATCAAGGGAAAGTCCAGGGACACTCGGCTCATAGTCGTTCCATCTGTCCCGATCACCAGGAGGACTTGCTCACCCTGTCCTTGCCGATTGGTGGAAAGTTCTGGTTCCCTGACGCGGACAGCGAGCTTCGGCGTCGCGGTTCTTCCGGTAATTGGCTCCGTCCTGCTATCGAATAGCGGCAAGAGGGACGAGCCAGATTCAGTCGGATTCCGCTTGGGCCTGATGAGGGTACGCAGCGGAGACTTCAAGTCATCCGGAAGGTGTGGGGACTGCACCCAGGTTCTGATTAGCAGGTCCACCTCGCGCCGAAACGCACAGATCCCGTGGGACACAGCGTATAGGCGCGTTAGGTAGGCCCCATACCAGCCGGTGGCTTCCAACCGCTTCTCGTCCTTGAGGTGTGGCGACTGCAGTAACTGACAGAAAGCATCGTCGAGACGCCGGTCAAAGTCGGTCACGACGGCGTGTAATGGACCATCTTCTGCTGCCGAATCAAGCAGACTCTGTAGCGGCGTCCCGTCCGAGGCGTGGACGCCGAAAGCGTCAGAAATACGAGTGGCCCAGCCTTCTCCCGGCGCATCGGGGTTCGAACCTGGTACGGCATCGCTGACTGGGTCGACTGGGATGAGGAGCTTCAGGACTGGATCCCGCATTGAGCCATCCGGTGCTGCCGAGCGTTCCCCCGCACCAAAGATGCTCTGGTTGAACCTAAGCGCCGACAGGATTCGCATGCGTTCAAAATCTTCTTCCGCCCCCAGACCCGATGGCTGGTTGGCCATGACAAACTCGCCCAAGTGTTCTCGAGGCATCCGGGATGGCGCATCACCCACCAAAGCGCGAGTCAGGAAACCCCAAAGTTCCCGATAGGTCATACGGGTTGCCGACATTAACTCAGCGCTTCGTGCCATGGTCAACAGCCCTGAGCGTACCAACGGTGAGCGGAGCGACTGCAGGTTGGCCCCAAGCGGGTCGACAACGGTCTCCAATGCGTGTTCTCGAGGATTGTCCACCGACTCTTCAACAGCCTTCAAGACGTTGACCAGCAAGTCGGCTGCTGGAGTGCGCGACGCTTCCATTTCTGGACGCTGCGCCAGGGGCACAATCCGGTATTCTTCAGCGGACACGTGGGAATCGGCACCGATGGTGATGGCGGGGCGTTCCTCGAAAAGCGAGCATTCGTCAACGAACACTGCCAATACGTTGGCAACGTGCTCACCCATGTGGCTCAGCCTGGCGGATCGGACAAAGTCCTGTCCGGTCACGCCAGTCACCTGCCACGACGACTGAATCGGGCCAGTCAGCGGGGAGCCGTACAACCAGCGCACCAGTACATCGCCCGCGGTCCAGTCCTGTGAATCACGGAGCCGGGACTCGGACATCTCCTCAACCAGGACGCCTCGGTTCACACATGCCATCAAATGGCGCGAACGGGACGGCGGGACCGCTCCCATGCCGACGCCTACGACCCGATCAATGTCTGAAATGAGTGGAGCCCGATTGGAAGCCTCCAAGTTGATTGTGGCGTCGTTGACTACGACTAGATCAGCCAGCGTCCCCTCATAGTCATAAATTCGATGCGCCAGTCCTTCTTCGAGCTCGCTCATGAGGCGCATGCCATGTACGACGTGTGCCGTGGCATGGGATTTTCCCGCGCCTGGCCCTCCGACCAGAAACAGGAATCGAGGAGGGCGCCCAGCAGATACGCCCGACTTCAGCCACTCACAGGCCTCTTCTACGCCGGCGGGACGTAGTGCAGACGGCCAAGACGAATCCACAGGGTGGTCGGGCCGTGCCGCGACGTCGGTCCCTCCGGTTGCGCGATCCCACAGCCCGACGAGGCCATCCCAGGAATTGCCAATTTTTGATTCTGGGGTTGAAGCAGACAACGGGCCTCTTTCGTTGAAGGCTGCGGCGGACTGTGCAGCAATACCGGGGGTATCCGACGAAGATAACACCCCGCCGACGGAGGGTGGAGGTTTGACGCCGCTTGAGCGTTTGCTCTCCGCACCAACCTCACCAAGGACGGCCGCGCGTAAGGCCTCCTGTACATGGCTACGCGGCTTGTAACCCGCGACATATGGGAGGCCGGCCTCTGCCAGGACATGGCTGATGTTGCAGAATTTGAACTCGATGGAGCCCTTGCTGCGGCCTGTATGCGATTGAACGTGTCGGTTGTGGGCAATCTTCGAGTAGGCCGCGCCACGCGTCTCTTGCTCAAGCATTGAAAAATAAGCGCTCACAAGCGCACGTGTCTCGTCGTCGTTCCACGGTTTCGATTCCCCCACATCGACAACATACAGGGCTCGAAGTTATTAGGCATATTCGACGCCAATATCTCGATCCTTGGTGCCCTGTGGCCCCACAGCGAGCCCCGTGCGCGGAAAGCATCGGTTAGCCGCCTGTTGGCGAATGGGGGAATCCGAGCGAGCGGCCGAGGAACGCCAGCACGCACAGTGTTAGTCGTCTGCCCGAAGCCCCTTTGTCGTCGACGTCGTCGACGACAAAGGGCGCAACAAACTCAAGCGCTTCGACGAGGGCTTCGTCCACCGAGAAAGTACCGACCCTAATCGTTGTTGGTGCTCCAGAGCGGGAGTCGGTCACTTGCCTACCCGGCAAGTGACGCGATCAAATCGAGAACTACCGCCGGAGTCCTATCCAGCGAAAACTCATCAATGAATACCTGGCCATATCCCGGGTACGCCTGCGCAACTTCAATGCTGAGTCTACGAATCCGTTCAGTGACGCACTGTTGCGTTACACCCTCGAGGGGGTGGTGCGGCAAGATCACATAGCTCCCGCGGGCTGGGTGATCAGTCAGCACTACCGGCCCGGCTGACATCTCTTGAATCTCGCCGTCATTTGCCAGCCTCCATTGGTTCAGAAGCGTGCGCTGGCGGTCATGGTCGATTTCTACGGGCTGGCCCGACAGGAGCCGGTGAACATCACGGGCCAGACGCCAATCGAGCAACGGGTGGAATGCCATGTTCTGATAGTCCCGGAGACAACCGTAGCAAGCACCCTTACACATACTTGAGTGGGAAAATTCATCGAATTTGACCAGATTTTCCTCGACCGCATCCAGAAACTTTCCGAAATTTTCAGGATGTCCCAAGCTAGTGGAGAAGCCAGCACCGTTTTCCAGCTCATCTGCGATAAAAGCGTACGACGTGGGCACCCCGTGTTGCACCGTCGAGTAGAGGCCAGCGATAAGTTCATGGGGCTGGACGTCCAAATGGAGAGCAGCAATCTTGCGAAGAAGATATGAGTACGAATACCAGGCGGCTCGGCGACCTTCTACTCTATCCAGCTGCCCGCCGATTTGCTGATCCTCGGACGTCAGGTCGAGGCGCCATCCGTTAGCAAACTTAGAAGTCTTGGGCCCAATAAATAGGAAGTCTGTTGGCTGAATCGCTCCTATGGCCACACGCTTGGTCTGCGCTGACATCTGCTCCGTCATGGGCATCTTCAAAAATGCCCGCTCAACCAACTTTTTCCCGTCCGCAATCGGGACGAACTCAAACTGCCGGCCCCCGTTGTCGTTGATGACATACTTCAGGGCTGGGCCTCTGTAGGTAATGAACGAATCCATCGAGTTGGGCGACAACGAACTGAGGTCGACCATCGCCCTGACCGGCATGGCTCGCGGCGCCCACGAGAAGTTCCCGTCAAAGGGCCTCGACTGCGCCCCAAAATAGCCAGCAGGCTGCCGCAAATCTACAATTTTCGCGACTCCAGGCTCCGCGGAACACTGAGGGCATGCAACTTCTTGTGAAGTTGAATCTGAGCTCTCCCGCAAATACGCACAACGACGACACGTATGGATAATGCGGCCACGGCCTAACGGGTCAGCGACCAGAGCTGGGCGGGGGAAACTTGGTACAAAGTTCGCAACGCCCTCTGCTCGATATACCCATCCGTCCTTGATCAGCTCGCTACCAGGCGCAAACGATGAAACGGCAAGCACCCCATCGCGGTCGATTGTTGCGCGCGGAGGCCAGGGGTGCCGGTTTTCCGGTGTCTTGAGGTATAGATTCCTCACCTGCGATGGAAAACCAAACATTGGCAACACGCCAGACTCAGCCAGGCGCTGGCTCAGATCTTCGTGCCCCGTCTCTTCTGCAGCGACCCTGTCCACCATGTCCGTAAGCCATTCGATGGTCTCCTTCGCGAACACCGCCGCACGTCCGGCCAGGGGTGTGCGATCCAGCAGCGCTCTGGCCGCTTCCACCGTCGCGGTTTCCTGTGTGCGTATCCACTCCAATATCAGATTCCGTACTGAAGGCCAATCTTCTGAGCGCCCGAAGCGCCCATGCGTGTTGACGGTCGCGTCCAAGTCCGTCTGGGCTATGGCTGTCGCGTTTGCCTCGAAGCTCATGCGCAGGATCTCAGCCGAAAGCGTTCGTCTTGCGATCGTGTCGCTACCCAATGTTAGGTACGGCTTAGGGGTAGGAGCCGACGTTATGGCCCGAGGATCTGCAAAATAGTGCTCATCATGGCTTCTTGGTCGGCAGACGGTCAGGGCAATCGCCACAGGCGAACTCCGCCTACCTGCGCGACCGACTCGCTGCTGATAATTGAACCGAGTCGGGGGCATGTTGCCCATGACAACAGCGTCTAGGGATCCAATATCTACGCCCGCTTCCATTGTTGTGGTGACCGACAGGAGGTCGACTTCGTCGGCTATGGGTATGTCGCGGGTACCGAGGAAAACTTTTTGGAATCGGGCCTGCCTCAGCTGCGCCTCACTTCTATCCGTCTGCCCCGTCAATTCGGCACAGTTCAGCCGGAAGCTCCCCTCGTCGGCGGTAGCCCGCCGTGCATAGTAGTCATCTGACTGATCAACTTTCCCAGCCATATCCGGAAGGGTTTGAAAGCATCGAGTACACAGGCCCGCGCCGCGCGTCATGTGCACTCGTCGGCATTTGTCGCAACGGAAGACATCGGCATTCGCAGGGCGTACAAAAACTTTGGCGGGATCTATGAGGTATTTTCTGACTGCGTCACCCCAGATGTCCTGCACGGCCTGCTGGATCTCATCGTTCTCGAGATGGTGCCGTTCGGAGACCTTTGACCAGAACTTTTTCAGGGCAGCCGGGGGCTGGTCGAGCTCGTATCGAAGTCCTACGAATCTCTTCTTCTCGGCGAGTATCCGCAAGCTTGACTGCGCAACCGATCCAAGGAGGTTTGAACTTCCCGAGGCATCACCCGATTTAGTTGTGGAGAGCCAACCGAGACCTATGGATTCGAAATCTCGGCCGGAGCCCGAGACCAAAGATTCCTCGACGTTATGCACTAGGGCATTCTCAATCTTTTTGAAGAGCAGCTCCAGTGACGGACTCAGGGAGGGTTGCAATTCCGGACTGGAGTTAGTGAAGTCGTAGATCTTCGTCCACGGAACCTCCCGAGGCCCTTCCCCGGCCTCAACCGCCGATGCCAGGTCAACACCCGGGCCACCAGGATTCATGCCTCGACGTAGAAACTCAACTCGCACCCGTCTCGACAGCTCGAGGATGGATGGGGCACCAGCTATATCCGCCAAGACCAGGTCTTCCGTCTCGTCAGACAAACCTGACCACACGCCCTGCAACCTGGCGAATACCGATGGCTCAGATTTCTGCAGGGCTATTGCGGCAGCCTTGTTCAGTTCCGACTTGTCCTCTCCGCTAATAAAAGCCCTCGCATGCATTAGCCCCGGCATCGAGTTTCCATACGTTTTCAACACGGAAAAAATCAGGGACCGCACACTATCTTGATAATGATTCAACGCGATCCCGGATGCCAACTTCGCAGAATCTTGTCGACTATCCGCGAAGACAATACATTTCCTATTGTCGTCGTCGAACTGGCGCATGAGCTCTGTTATTAGAACCTGATTCACCTTCTCGAAGCCAGTCCGCATGGTCCTAACGGGAGATCTCATCGTACGGGCGTCCGTGGCCTTCAGAACGCCAGCCGCATCGAATCGTATTCTCCAGTCGTCTCCACATGCAGGGCACGTGATCGGAAAGGGCAGCACTGACTCCGGAGAGCGGTCCTTGGGCTTGAGGGCAAGCGCCCTGAACACCCACCCAGTGTGCAAATCGTCTGTCGACTTGATGCTGCCAGCGGGCGGGTTCATAGATACGGGCTTGAAGCTATAGCCGACCTTGCCATTGTCTGCGGTCGTGTTCTTTTCTAGCAGCTCCGGATTACGTGTGTTGGGCCAGTAAACGACGTAGTTGTTGGCCGTTCGGTCCAGGGATGCATTGTCGGGAAGCATGGAAACATCCGGAACATCGGATAACAACGACAGGTTCAGGGATTTCTGCTGTGGGGCACCGGCTGTCGTGTATCCTCCGAGCATTACGTCGCCGCATCCTTGACAATAGAGGAGCTCAAGCACGCGCGCGCCGCATCCACATCGAGGCGTGGGAACGGCATGAAGCCGGCCTATATTAACTGACTGGGGTCTCATGATCGGCAGCTCGCTGCATTTGGGATCACTGCATGCCCACATGCCCGCGACATTCCGGAAGAACATATGCGCACGCAACTTTGGCCAGCGAATACCACCTTCTCTTTCCCGCGCCATTTGTAGGAGCCGCATCGTCGCTGCAGACCGGACTTCCCCTCCCTCATTAGGGAAGAGCCGCGAGCCAAGTTCAGCAAGGGTCCGGACTTCGGGAGTGGCTTCCTCAGGAGTCTTGGCGCCATCGTAGAAGGCGTTCTCGAGCGCAGCGGCCAGATTTAGACTCGGCGCGGCAGTTCCCCGCTGTAGAGGCTCGCACGAATCTGAAAGATTTTTCGGACCGACATCGAGCCGACTGATCGAGCCACCAAGAAACTCAAAGGACTCTTTCGGTAGTGCAAAGAAGTCGGATAGGTATTGCTTGTCCCTGTCCGGTTCAAGCGAGGCGGAAGCTGCGATGACCCGGAGCTTCTGCGGCCTGACATCGAGTCCGAGTCTCTTCTTCAGATTCCTAATCAAGTAGGCAACTTCGGTTCCTGCTGTCCCCCTGTACGAGTGCATCTCATCGAGCACAATTGTAAAAACATTGTCTTCATGTTCGTCCATCCACCGGCGCGTGGATGAAAAGAAATTACTTTCGCTGTCCCGCAGCATCATCACATTCAGCATTGAGTAGTTGGTGATGAGGAAGTCAGGGGGTGACTCGATCATGTCCCATCGGCTAAACATCTCTCCGCCGTCAAGCCTTGGAACAAAGTGCTCCCGTCCGTTTCCCGCTGTCATTGCAGCGTCGTAGAGGGCCGAAGCATCCAGCATGAGTGAGCGCAGAAGATCCACTTGCTTCTTGTCCCTGGAGCCAGTTACTGGAGTGGCTCCGGTGTACCGACCAAAATAGAATCTGTTCCCATTTCGGTTCTGATCAAGCCAGTTATGCGCTTCGGTGCTATCGAGAGCGCGGCGCAGCCTAACTAGTTGGTCGTCTACAAGGGCATTCATGGGGTACAGAATCAGGGCTCGGACTGCCGCCGTACGGCCGGCGACCGGCGTGCGCATGGGTGAGAAGGGCATCCCGGGGCCCGCCCACCATTCGCTGGCACTTGATCCCTTTCCACCCCATCTCCGCGACTCCATGAGCAACTGGCCGAGGATAGGCAGCAGGAAGGCCTCGGTCTTGCCCGAACCAGTGCCGGGGGTAAGGACAATGTTCTTTCGCCCACGAAGGGCTGAGCGAAGAGACGCTTCCTGATGGGTGTAAAGCTGAAGCCCAGGCTCCATCAGCCCGCTTGTAAGGAACTCAGCCTCGATTGAGCTGAGGCCCGCCGACGCCGCAGACTCCGCGACTGATCGGCCCGTTGTCTTGTAGGGCGCCCGCAACTCGAGAAGCGGCTCCCGGTAGAGACCACGATCCTTGTCGAGGAGTGCCCTACGCTCTTCCATCAGGGACTCGTTGGCAAGCCCAAATGGCGTGTCGTAGTAGCGAAGAAGTGCCTCTTTCAAAGAAGCAAAAGCTGCGAAGGCGTCGATGCCATCCGAACTAGAGGTCAAGTTATCTCCCATATGCGATAGAAGCGGCCGTGCGAATGCTGGGTAAAAGTGACGTCCGAAGGGCCGAATAGACGGCTTCCGGAACGTTGTGAAACAAGTGTCTTTGACCGGATATCCGCTGCGGTAGGACGCCCGAGCACGCCGACAAAACCTCAACGTGGTCGAACGGGAAAACGAGTTGCGCCGGTACCTTTAGCTGCCCGATCTTTTGTTCTTTGAGATAATCCCACTCGAGCAACTCTGGATGGCTCCCAGCGCACGCGAGCCATTGCCCCTCAGCGCGATTTGTCTGGTACCAACTCTCGTCGACTCGCCCCCAGTAGCGAGTGAGCCCAAATCCTTGCTGCCGGTACAGGCCGTCGCCCTTGGCTTCGCCAACGTCACTGTATCGATAAGTCACCGGGTTGAACTTTTGCAGGGGCGCCCCAGTTGTAGCCGGGCCGCCGACGGGAATGTCGGAGTAGCCGATTTGCGACAGGTTCGCTGCCAACCGTTCCACGTATGTGGATTCGAACCGTATGCCGATACTTGAGCATGCGTCCCGAGCCTCAGGAATTCCATCAAACTCAAGCAGAACAGTGTGTGGCAAGCATGAGGCAAACTCGCCGTCACCTGTGGCGGAGATAAGCTTTGGGAAAAGTCCCACGGACTCCAATTGATGCAGTGTGGATGCTTGCCGGCCGCCTCGCAGGGTGGCGAGAGCGACTCCTCCAGGGAGAAGGTGAACGCTGGATGGCCGCATTTGCCAATGGCCGCTTGCCCAGTCAACTTTCAAATAACCAAGGTGCTGGAGCTGGGCAACGATACGCCGGGCTCCATATGAGATTCCCGCGCCCAGCTCCTCGGCGAAGTGACTGGACACTGTTCGTATAAGTCGCTCATATGTACCCATTCCCTGGCTAGTCAACCAAATGAGAAAAATCTCAGCGCGATCCATCTAGAATCTCAACAATCTTCTTGCTTGATAAACTACGTTTAGCCAATCAGCGCCGCGTTGAACAAGTCCTTCATCTCGGGACAAGAACTTCCACTCCGCTTCGGAGGCTCCCATACCATCCAGATTTAGCTCGACATCTGCAGTGCCAAGCTTCTTGATCGAGCGAATAGCATCGCGACGGACCGTGACCAACCAAACCGCGTCCGCCGGAACTTCAGCATCAAACCGATACTCATTTGTATAGCCG
This sequence comes from Arthrobacter sp. SPG23, assembly GCF_000876655.1. Taxonomy (GTDB): domain Bacteria; phylum Actinomycetota; class Actinomycetes; order Actinomycetales; family Micrococcaceae; genus Arthrobacter. The sequence goes on along the minus strand of NZ_JYCN01000009.1, from coordinate 313,035 downwards.
GCGTTGCTCAGCCACTCCGGTATTTTTGGTGCGACTATCTTTGTGATCGTCCCATGCCTGGTCACAGTCCAGTGATCTGCGCTTCGTGCAAGGACGATTCGTTCCCGCCCAGTATCCACACTAACTAGGTTGCGGCCAGTAACCGGTTCCATAAGATTGTTCGCCGGAACCAGATTAGGGTCATCGACCGCAATTGTCTCAAACTCGAGGATATGAGAGTCGTTAATAAAGAGGAAATGGCTGGCCGGATCTGGCGTCACGAGCTTATGAAGCGGAAGGGCGCTTCCATTCGCTCTCAATTCCATCTCATCCGAGCCGTCCAAAGAAATCGAGTAAGTGCCGAACGGAGTAGCAGGCACAACCAGGTCAGGTTCGCCCCCGGCGACATAGACCTCTACACCTGAGTGCGAGCGGACCCTGAGCCCATTGACGAGGCGAGGGGACTCAGCGGATTCCTCCACAGACGCACGCCCGTACCCCAGCCACTCAATGATCCGCGTGTCATCAGCGTTGTCGGAGAGATTTACTCGAAGAAAAAGGTCCCATCCATTTACGATCTGGCGAGAGCCGCCGATCCGTTTGTAGCCTTGGACTCCGACGGCGTCAAGGATCCCGCAAAAGTCCTCCGTCTGGTCTTCCCGGATAAGCAGGGCTATTTCGTCGAACGGCTCCAAGACGTTCGTTGAAACCCAGTCGCCAGACACAGCATCGACTGCAAACATCCACACCTTTCGTGGCTTCATTTGTATTCGCACGTCGGCGGTAGACCACTTATGGCTGGAATCAATGGATGAAGCGACAGAGTCCGGCAGACCAGTAGAGCGGTAGAAGCCGCCGACGCCCACCGAGCGCAGTGACAGCTCCCGCCCGCTTGCGTCGACGACATCAAGGGCATCGATCCCTTGGCGGCGCGGAACCACCCAACGCGCCGTCCAAGCGTCCAAATCGAGACGAATTTGAACTCTGAGCTGGGCTTGCGACTGATGTTCTTTCGGCTGGCCGTCCCACTTTCTTGCCAGAAGAGGCATGACGGACGCTAGCAACTTCATTTCCGGGCCCGTCTGATCACCCTCCAACGACCGCGTAAGGACTCGGCTCAAGCGCTTGAACTTTCGGTTCCACCGCATCAGCTCGGACAAGAGCTGCCGGGGGGTGAGATCGTCCAGTTTTCCTCTGCCGATTGAGAAGAAGAAGTCACGCAAGTTTGCGGCGTCCTGTTTCGATATCACAGCCTGAGAGCGTGCAAACCCGATTCTCGACAGGTGCGTGTCCTCAAGGATCGTGCTCGGACCCAACCACTGTTGCTCGGTGATCCACTGGCTTAGTGTTCGCCACATCCACGCAACGTCCTCGAACGAATTGCTCAATTGCTGAGCAGTTATAGGCTCTCCGAGGATCTCCTGAAGGCGACCGTAGTACATGAGCGGCCCGCCCCTTTCATCGGCCCCCATGTCCGCTGCGGCTGCAACCGTCAAAGCAACCAAGGGAAGAATAGGGGGAACCAAACTCCTCGAGCTCTTCTCCCAGACCGTTAGGCGTTGCCTTATCGGCGCGAACGCCTTACTTGGAGAGTCCGGCCGCATAGCGTTCAGAACTGCCCGAGCCAGGGAATCTAGCGGTGCCTCAAAAAAGGGAAAATTCTCTTCTAGCATCTCGCGGCTCACGAACACGACCACCGGGTCCGTGTTGTTACGTCCGCGAAGTAGAACACGATCGAGTTCACTTTGCCACTGATCGTAGTCCCAAGAATGCGATTCCATGCTCCCCCATCCGGTTACCGCACGGTAGACCTACGAAGTTATTTCTAACAGCTATCTCCGACAACTTTGCGCCGAAACCCTGAATCGCCTTCATATCCTGAAGCTCCGTCGCGTACTCGCTGGATATGGCCCAACAACTGCCACCGACGGCACAGCGGGGCAAGCCACGTCGGAGCCGACTTTTAGCCCCTTGCTGCTGACAGGGCTGCCCCGTGTCTCCCACGAGGCGGCTTGTGTCAGCCACGCGGATTGCGCGATTAGCCAGCTGCTAGTTCCCCCCGCACCCACAACCGCGAAGGCCTCCCCCGCGTCCCGTCGGACATCTGCCCGGTCCCGGCCAGCTTAGGCTCCATGAACCGCCGGAATGTGTCCCGCATCAACGGGGCACCGGCCACCGCCTCGTGCAGCTCCCGCAGGTCCTTCAACGTGAACGGCCCGTCCAGCAGCGCTCCCGGATCCGGCTCCTCCGCGTAAGCAGCCTGCAGCCACTCCACCGCCTTGGCCACAATGTCCGCGTGCCCGTACGGGAGTCCGGCGATCAGCTCCGGTTCCCCGATCACGGAAGCCAGCCTGACGCCGTCGGACTCTAGAGCTTCCCGCAGTGCCCCCAGTGGCACAACGTCCACGTGCGCCACCGACAGCACCCAGCCGCGGTCGTCGCGCCCCGGCTCGTCAAACACCTGCAGCTGCCGCGGCACCCGCCCCGAGATACCTGCCTTCTCGCGCAGGCAGCGCAGCACCGCATCCGCCAGGGTCTCGCGTTCACGCAGGAACGTTCCCGGCAGGGCCCACTTTCCGTGCTGATGGTCCTCCGCGCGGCGCACCAGCAGCACGCACACGCTCCCCTCCGCAACGGTCAATACGGCCGTATCCACCGCCACCGACGGCCGCGGGTAGTCAAGCAGGGACGGGGCAGCGCTGTTCTTGGAATCCTTCACACCTTATTTATCGCAGTATTGCGCTAAAGACGCAAGCCGTGCATACTGGGATCAATTAGCGCAGAAATGCATTAAATCAACTGGAGGTCACCATGAAAGTCCCACAGCTCCACGTCGGCGCCGGCAGCAGGCTCGGCCCCCTGAGTATCTTCCCCGTCTGGACCTCCGGCTCGGGCAGTCTCGGCATCAGCACCGGCACCCACGCCGACGTCGCCGTCACCGAACTCGCCGGCGGCGCCCAGGTGGGCCGCCTCACCGTCACCAACAACGGCCCGCACCCCGCGCTGCTCCTGGAAGGCGAGCTGCTCGAAGGCGGACAGCAGCACCGGACCTGTGCCCGCGACGTCGTCCTCGGCCCGGGCGAAACCCGCGACATCGACACCTTCTGCGTCGAGGCCGGCCGCTGGGAAGCAGGTGAAAGCAGCCACCGCCGTCAGGCCCGGCGCGCCCCGCTCAGCGTCTGGTCCGAGCTGGCCAACGGCCCCGGCGGGCAGCGCGGCGGCAACCGCCAGGGCAGAATCTGGGAGCGGGTCAGCCGCTTCGACAACGCCCGGGGCGCCTCCGCCACTAGCTCCCTCCTCCAGCACATGGACTGGTTCAAGGACGACAAGGAGGAACGGAACCGCTTCAGCGCCGCAGACGCACCCAAGCCGCTGGAAGGCCAGCGCGGCGTGGTGATCGGCCGCGGCCAGCAGCCCCTGCTCCTGGAAGTCTTCGGCACCAGCACGCTCTTCCTCCGCCACTACCGCCAGCTGATCGAGGCGGCCCTGCTCGATCTCGAGCTCCTGCCGCCCCAGACGGTGGCATCCGGGGCGATGGCCGGCCAGCGCGCCCGCGACTTCGCCGCCCACGTCCAGGCGATGGACTTCGGAACGCTCGACGGCGGCCCGGCGGCCGTGGAGGTCCGCAACCACGGCGCGCTCCGCAGCCGCAACATCTCCCGCGCCGCCGGAGCGGTGACCGCCGCCGGCATCGCCGTCGAACTCCCCCAACGTCGCCCCCAGCTGGCCCATCTGACCTGCTGGAACACCAAACACCCCCTGATGGAGATGGCATGAAACTGAACCCCTTGCAGAATGACCGCGCGGCCGGCGTCCTCGTCGCCCTGGCCGCGGGCGACGCCCTCGGAGCCGGCTACGAGTTCGGCGCACCGCTGCCGGACGGTGCCGAAGTGACCATGAAGGGCGGCGGCCCGTTCGGGTTCGCGCCGGCCGAGTGGACCGACGACACATCCATGGCCGTCCCGATCGCCCAGGCGCTGCTGGAGTCCGCTTCCGGCACCGGGTCCTCCTCCCCCGCCGCGCTGACCATGGTGGTCCGGGCTTGGACATCGTGGTCTGCGGAGGCGAAGGACGTGGGCGCCCAGACCAGCTCTGTCATCGCGGCAGCCCGCCGTCTGGCTTCCGCTGCCGGGCGGAGCAAGGTCCACGCGGCCGACTTCAGCGCCGCCGCCGCGGACTTCCACGCCCGCACCAGCCGCAGCGCCGGCAACGGCTCGCTGATGCGCACGGCCCCGCTGGCCCTCGCGTACCTGGACCGGGAGCCGTCCGAGCTCATGGCCGCCGCGGGAGTGATGAGCGCCCTGACCCACGCCGACCCCGACGCGCAGGAAGCCTGCGGCCTCTGGTGCGTTGCCATCCGGAACTCTGTGCTCACCGGGCGGCTCGACGTCCGGGCGGGCCTGCCGCTGCTGCCTGCTGATCGGGTTTCGGTGTGGCTGGAGCGGATCGATGTTGCGGAGCGGTCCCGTCCGCGGGACTTCACCCGCAACGGCTGGGTGGTGGAGGCGTTCCAGGGCGCGTGGAGCGCCATCCACTACGCGGGATTATCGGCGTCCGGTCCGGCCCACCTGCGGGCGGCCTTGGAGGAGGCGGTACGCGGCGGCCGGGACACCGACACGGTGGCCGCGATCGCCGGCGGACTGCTGGGCGCCGCCTACGGCTACACGGCGGTGCCCTTCGAATGGCGGCGGCGCCTGCACGGCTGGCCAGGGATGCGTGCCCGCGACCTGATGGTCCTGGGCATGGAGCTGGGCCGCGGCGAGGGCCGCCGGACGGCGTCCTGGCCGCGCGCAGAGCGCCACGACTACAGCATGTGGGGCCGCACCGACGTGCTGGTCCGGCACCCGCACGACGACGGCGTGTGGCTGGGCGGGGTCGGTTCGCTTGGCCGCGTAGCGGAGCTGGGGATCGACGCCGTGGTGTCGCTGTGCCGGCTGGGGACGCTGGATGTCCCTGCTGTTGCGGCGGACGACCACGCCACGTTCTGGGTGGTTGATTCTCCTACTGAGGAGGACAACGCGCATGCCGCTTTCGTGCTGCGGGAGGCGGCGGCCGCCGTCGAGCGTTTCCGTGCGGAGGGCAAGACCGTCCTGCTGCACTGCGTCCGGGCCGAGTCTCGGACGCCCACGGTGGCTGCGCTGTATGGGGCTTCGGTTGCCGGGGTGTCTCCGATGGAGGCGTTGGAGGATGTTCGTCGGGTGTTGTCGGCGGCAAGGCCGAATGAGCTGTTCATGCGGGTGCTGAGGGGTGCCGGTGCGCTGCTGCAGCCGAGAGCTGGCATTGGCGGGGTCGTGACTGCGAAAAATGTCAGTGGCCGTCTGTAGCCTTCCCAGCAACAGTTCATCCGTTCCAAGGAGGGCCACATGCCGTTTCCCGCCCCGCCGCTGCGACGAGTCCAGTCGGCCGCTGAGGTCGTTGCAAAGCGTTCCGGACTTACCGTGCTTGTCGCGCCGCGCCGGGGCCTTGTCCTGTGGGCCGTGGCCAGAACGGTCGAATCAACCGTGATCGGATTGCGCTCCGGCTGGATCGCCGAGGCCGCAGCCGGACCGCGCTGGGGCAAGGCATACGCGGAGGCCGTTCATGCCCTTGTGGAACTGGTTCCGGACCGGAGCGAACCCGTCTTTTCCGCGGTGGATACCGCGGCCGAACGGTTGCTGGAGCTTGGGCTTCCTGTTGATCATTCCTATCCCCCGGCAGCTGGTGTGGTGGCCACGGAAAAGGCCATCGCCGAAAGCCTCGATGCGGTGTTCTCCCGGCTGGAGATTGCCACCGACGCCTCGGTGGGGCACCGCACTCCCTGGGCAGGACACGGCTGGGTGTTGGATTTCGGCAAGGGGCAGCCGCTTCGAGCGGGCCTGAAGGCCGTGAGCGGCGGAAGCATTCTGGAAAGCGAGCTGCGGGCGATCCGGCTGGCCCTTTGCGCAGCCAAGAACGCGTACACGGGCGTCATGGATGGACGCTGCTCAGTCACCGTTTGCTCCGACAACCTCTCGGCCGTGAGGATGCTCCGCGAGGGAGACTCCCCTCGAGAACGATCAACGTTGGCGTGCCGTGACGAAGTCCAGCGGATCCGGACGCTGGTCGCCGTTGCCGACGTCCAGTTCCTCTGGGTCAAAGGCCACGCGGACCACCGGCTGAACATCCTTGCTGACCGGCTGGCGGTCATGGCCCGCAGGCACAGGGAGGCCGGCCTTCCGGCAGACGACACTTGGCGCATGGTCGCTGGAATAGTCGAACAAGGGAATTTGGATCTGGCAGCCTGAGCAGGGTGTTACGAAGGCTGGGAGGTGGTACTCACCCGATCCCTGAACCCGTCCGGGGCCGCACGTAGAGTTGGAGCATGATTCCAAAAGAACGTGTCCCGCTCGACAACAGCGGCCATGCGCTTCTGGACTTCCCGGGAAGTCAGCTCGCAAGGCGTACCCAACTTGCATCTCGACAAAATGAAGGCGACCAATGGCTAGGAAAAGACTCGATGTTGAAGTTCCCGACGGGCAGCATCTCGGGTTTTCAAGAGACACTGATGGCGCCTATCGCGCGCATCTCTTTGACAATGAAACGAATGGTCTCGTTGGTCATGCGGAGCTATTTGAGCCGGCCAAGGACGAATCGGATTCGCCTTACATTGAGTACGTGTATGTTTCGGATTCGAGGCCAAAAGAGGGCCGCGAACTTGCGGACAAGGAACTCGACGAGGCGCTTGAGGCCCTAGTTCGCCTCGGAATCATCGTTGCAGCTGCAGCTGCGCCGCACGTCAAGAGATGGTGGCAGGGCAGAGCAATTCCGGGCCTGAAGTCGGCAGGCAATACTGCACTCCTGGCCGTGAAGTCGACAAGCGACAATACGCTTCTGACCGTGAAGTCGACGTGGAACAGATTTACCGGAACTCGGAAACCCGAGCGCAGCGACGCCCCCGTTGAAATGGTCCCCGCGGCTGAACCTGTACGTGAAGATTCCTCCACAGAACTGGAAGTTGCGTTCAAGGATTATCGAGCCCGCATGAGCAGCGAAGAGGCGCGGCAACGCTTTGTTGTAGCTCTACTGGCCAGGGCGTTCAGTGAAGAGCAGATGAGAATGCTACGTAATGCCGAAATCGAGGACGATGGTGATCCACTGAGTTTGAAAGCCGCAATGGTGGCGCTTACACCCCAGCAGGTTGGGGAGACCATCACATCGATGCTTGAGAAGAATCCGTCGCTTCTCGAACGTGAATCCTTGGCTGGGCTTGGGATGATTCTCGGGGGACGTCGAGCCGATGGCGAGTGTGTGCCACTGAGGATCGAAAGGTCGAAAGAGGTGGGGCCCCTGAGGCGTGGGCAGTCTTAGCCATGAGAAGACCGCACCTACATGGCGCCCCTTGCTGCGGCCCAGGCAACTCGGACCACCGACCGCCCAGCACTGAAACCTTCCCCTATCGCCCCGGCGAACGGATGCACCTGCCACGGCGTCCGAGTATCTGGCGGCATTGAAGCCGGCGGCCCCGTCCGCACCGCGCCTCAGTCCTCCTCGCAGCTTTCTCCGACGAATTAGCCGAGTTCGCCAGAACCCGGAGCCATCAGGTCTGACGAAGCAAAGACCCATCACCGGCTACTTCCATGAACAAGCCTCTCCGCTAACGTTGGAACAGCGCAAACCGGACAGCCGGTTCAACAGTGTGGGGGGCAACAATGAGGTGCATACCGGAGGAACCGGAATTCGGCGAGGGGCAGTTGGCAGAAAAGGCCGTCTGGGACGCACTGAAGAAAAGCCTTCCTGATGACGTTGTCCTGGCCCATTCCGTGCACATACGCGACGGCCGGAAAGAATACGAAATCGACGTCCTCGTCCTCTGGCCCGGAGTGGGCATGGCGGCCATCGAGGTCAAAGGCGGCCAGGTCACCATCGCCGACGGCCAGTGGTACCAATCGGACCGGAACAACAAGCGCAAGATACTGAGCCCGGTGGCGCAGTCGCAAAGCTCGCTGCATGCTCTCAAGAACTGGCTCGAGGACCAACTCGGTTCGCGCCTCAGCAGCCGCTGCGCCTACATGGTCAGCCTGCCGTACACCAAAGTTCCCACCGATTGGGCCATGGCTGGTTGCCCCCGCTCGCTCATCCTGGACCAGACCGACAGCCAGTCCCCCGCCGAGCTTGTCCGCCGGGCGATAGAAAACGAAGGTGGCGGGGCCTCCCCGCTGGCTCCGGTCTTCCTTGAGCGCATCGTCCGCAAGCTAAGCGGAAACCTGGACGCCGCCGTCGGGCCCTCCGGCAATCCCCAGGAGGATGAAGACGCCCAGGACCACCTCACGGAGCGTCAGGCCGTCCTGCTGCAAGCAACCCGTTCACTCCCCCGGATCCGGTTCACCGGCGGTGCCGGCAGCGGGAAGACCTGGTTGGCCGTGGAGAAGGCGCGCCTGCTCAGCAGGCGGGGCAAACGCGTCGGCCTCTTCTGCTACAACAAGGGGCTCGGGCAGTACCTGCAGGACCGTGTTTCCACCTGGCGCCAGGCCAAGCCCGTGTTCACCGGCGAGTTCCACGAATACGTGCGCGGGCTGGGGGTTCCGGACGGATCGGGGCAGGAGTACTTCGACGTGGAGATGCCCCTCCTGCTGAAGGAACTGGCAGCAACCATGAAGCCGCACGAGCGGCTGGATGCCGTCGTCGTCGACGAAGCCCAGGACTTCGCCCCGCTGTGGTGGGAGGCGCTGCTCGCCTGCACGAAGGACCCTGACGGCGGCGAGGTGTACGCCTTCATGGATGACCGCCAGGACGTCTACCGCCGGTGGGGCGGCGCGACGGCGGACCTCACCTCCGGCCCGATGGCCGCCTTGGTGCCCATCCACATTGATGAGAACCTCCGCAACACCCGAAAAATCGCCGAAACTTTCAGGCCCTTTGCCGGCGAGCACTTTACTCCCCGCGGCAGCACGGGTTTGCCGGTCCGGTTCGTCGACTGCCCTACCGGCGAGGCCCTCAACGTCGCCGGAGACTGCGTGGACGCCCTCATCGCCGAAGGCTGGGCCAACAACCAGATCGCCCTCCTCACCACCAAGGAACGGCATCCGGTGCACCTCGACTTCTTCGAGCGCGGCGCCACCGAAGACTACTGGAGCGAATTCCACGCCGGTGAAGCCGAATTTTACGGCCACGTCCTGGGCTTCAAGGGGCTGGAACGGTCCGTGGTGGTCCTGTGCGTCAACGGCTTCAAGGACATGGACCGGGCGGCCGAGCAGCTCTACGTCGGGCTGTCCCGGGCCAGGAGCCTGCTGGTGGTTGTTGGCGACTCGGGCTTGCTGGAGGAGGCCGGCGGCCGGGAGCTGAAGGTGGCGTTGTCACGTGCGCAGGCGTGGAGTCCGGTGCTGCAGGATCTCTAGGTGATGGCGCTCACGTTAATTGTCGGAGCCACCGCATAGTCTCCAGTCACTAGATTCAGAACCGTCCAATGGGGGATGAAATGCCAGAACTGGTCGACGCCGGGACAAGCCCGGTCATGGTTGTTCCGCAGGTGCCAGCCCGGGTTGCGCCCGCGTTAGTGCCGGCTTCTTACGACTACGCCTTTCTGTACGCGTGGCAGCAGGAAGCCTTGAACGCGTGGCACGCGAACGCCCGCCGCGGCGTGGTTGAAGCTGTCACCGGTTCCGGCAAGACACGCGTCGGCATCGCCGCCGCGTTCGAGGCAGTCCGCCAAGGCATCAAGGTACTCATCCTCGTGCCAACAGCCGAACTCCAGCGCCAGTGGCTGGCGTCGCTGCAGCGCGACCTGCCGAAAGCGAGGCGCGGCGCACTCGGCGACGGCCGGCTCGACTCCCTCGACCACGTCGACATCCTGGTGGCGATCGTCCATTCGGCGTCCAACCGCGAGACGCTTCGCAGCCACAAGGCCGGCTTGATCATCGCTGACGAGTGCCACCGCTACGCCGCACCGATGTTCACCGGCGCACTGCAGGAAGGGTACGCCTGGCGGCTTGGGCTGACGGCTACGTACGAACGGTCTGACGGCGAGCACGAGAACCTGCTGACGCCCTACTTCGGCGGCGTCATCTACTCGCTTTGGTATGACCGTGCTCTGAAGGACGAGGTCATTGCGCCGTTCGACATCGCGCTGGTCGGCGTTGACCTGACCCACTCCGAACAGGTCAACTACGAGGAATTTTCCAACACGATGTCCGACGCGGCCCGAAACCTGGAGTCCTACGCCGGAATCCCCCGGAAGCCCTTCCACCAGTTCATCGCCGCGGTTGCCGCCCTCGCGGGATCGGATTCACCAAGCAGGGAAGCAACGATTGCCCGCAAATACATGCGGGCAATGTCATCGCGGCTCGCCCTCCTAGCGGAGGCAAAGACCAAGTATCACGCGCTCGCGGCCCTGAAGCAGACGGTTGATGAGTCACACGGCACCCTCGTCTTCACCCAGACGCAGGAATCCGCCCGCCGGGCCCAGCAGCTGTACACGGCCATGGGCTCCAAGGCCTCCGCATTGTTCAGCGGGATGGCCAAGGACGACCGCCGGCAAGGCATGGAGGACTTCCGCAGCGGCGCCTCCCAGATCCTTGCCGCACCTAGGCTCCTCGACGAAGGCATCGACGTTCCGGAAGCTGACCTCGGGATCATCGTGGCGGCCAACCGCAGCCAGCGGCAGATGGTGCAGCGGCTCGGCCGAGTCATCCGCACGAAGGCGGACGGCCGCGCCGGACGGCTCGTGGTCCTCTACTCCACCGGCACCGTTGAGGATCCCAACGTGCAGGGCGAGGAATTCCTCGGCAAGGTGCTGCCGTTCGCACGCAACGTGGAGTTCTTCGACATCACGACCGACCTGGACCGGCTGCAGGAATTCCTCGTCAGCCAGGCTGTGGTTGGGACGGAGTCAGGTGGCTCGGCGGATCAGACCGACGGTGAAGCCCTTGCTGAACCGGAAGTTGTGGTTCCCGAGCACGGCGGCGACGAAGTCGACGACAGCGAGCAAAGCGACGACGGCGCGCCGACGCACTTCGATCTGGAAGATCCTGAGTGGCCGGAAGAACTTGCCGGCATGGAAGGCTTCAGCGAGGACGCCGTGCAGGACTACTTGCGTCGTGCAGGACGTGCGGACCTTCTGACGGCTGAGCAGGAAGTGGAGCTCGCCCAGGAGATTGAAGCCGGGCTATACGCCGCCCACCTCCTGGCGGACGGCGCTCCCCGCGGTCGTAGGGAATCCCGGGAGCTACGCGAAATTGCGCTCTTGGGTGACCGCGCCGCCGACACACTCCTTGAGGCAAACCTTCGGCTCGTGGTGTCCATCGCCAAGCGCTACATGAATCAAGGCATGGATTTCCTGGACCTGATCCAGGAGGGCAACATCGGCCTTCACCGGGCGGTGTGCAAGTTCGATTACACCCTCGGCTACAAGTTTTCGACATATGCGACCTGGTGGATTCGCCAAGCCGTCACGCGGGGCCTGGCCGATCAAGGGCGCATGATCCGACTGCCTGTTCACATGGTGGAGCAGGTGCAAAAAGTCCTGGCCGCTCAGCGCGGAGCGGCTGTGCAGGGAATTACGCCGACGTACGCGGAGCTCGGACAGCTCACTAGCCAGTCAGCAGACAAGGTGGAGTATCTCCTGAGTCTTGACCGGCCAGCTCATTCTCTGGACTACTTGGTTCCCGATGGAAAGGGCGGCCTGGAGCCACTGGCGGACCAGCTGGTGGACCCGACAGATGTGGACGTTGTCGAGCGCATTGAGAAGCAACAGCTTAAGGCCCAGCTCTACGCAATACTTGACACGCTCGCCGAGCGGGAAGCAGCGGTCATTGCGATGCGTTTCGGGCTCAAAGACGGCGAAGAAAAGACGCTGGATGCGATTGGAAGGGTTTACGGCGTCACGCGCGAACGTATCCGCCAGATCGAATCCAAGACGATGAAGAAGCTGCGTCATCCCTCGAGGTCTCAGGTACTGAGGGAATACCTGTCCCTTCGCGACCCCAGCGAGGGCAGCGTGGCCAGCAACGATGGCGCCGAGTCGGGCTCAGACTGATGGCGGCGCCCAGGAAGCCAGCGTGGTCAGCCAAGACCACAGCAAAAGTGGACAACTATGACGAGTTCATCGGACGCCTCGATGCCGCCAGCGCCAAACTCACGGTTCGACGCAACGGCCTGGACAAAACCGTTGAGATCCTGACTCTGCTGTTTCGGCAGAACAGCACAGGCCTTCAGCTTTGGGAAGACCGCCTTATGCGGTGCTCTGCCCTCTTGACTGACTCTGCCAAGATCCCCGAGCGGGAAGCTGCCTTGGTCGAGCTCCACGAGATTGCGCTGAAGATGGAGCCACTCTTCCGGAACCGCACACAGCGGATCGACGACCGATCAACTGTGGTCCGCACCCTCCGCGACGAGATCAACAAATCCCTGGCCGGCCTGGAGAAGAGCAAAATGAAGCTGACGTCGTCGCGGATGCTCACGCAGGAGCGCGAAAACCTCAGCAGGGCGATCGGAGAACTTGCAGGGACGGCGGACGCAGCTGCAGTGGCAACCCCGGACCCGAGTCTGCGCAACGATCTCCAGGATGCACGGCACGCCATCATGTTAGCCGAGGCCTTACTCGAAGCGAAACGAGAGCAATGATGCCAAAGGCCCAGCCGGAGCGGCGCGTCATCAGCAGCTTCACCTCCGACCAGTGGAGCGGCAGGCCCGCTCAGGACGGCGGAAATATGTTCATCGGCTTCGCCCTGCTCGGTGCGGTGCTGTGCCTCATCCTGATGATCTTCTTGCCCGGACTCAGAAGTTTCGGAGCAGTGACTCTGTTTACCGCCGTCTTCGCCATCGTCTTCACGGCTCTGTCCATCAGAGGAAAAGCCTCCGCCGAACAAAAATTCCTGAACAGTATCACCGCAAGAGTGAACGACATAGTCGCGGGGCTGACCGGAAATTCCACCCACAATCTATCCGCCCATCAGTTCAGGGCGCTGATCGAAAACGGCAAGCCCCTCCCGTTGCTCGTCAACGGTGTTCCCGGGGTAGAGCTTCAGGCAATCAGCGAGCAGCCGCCAGTGCCAGCCCGGAATCCGGTGGTGAAACGGGTAAACAACGCGGTCCGGACGACGCGAGTCATCGTCACCGTCACGCCGCCTGATTATGGAATATCGAGTTTTGACCGTCTGCTTGGTGCCGCAGCAGAAGCAGGCGGAGATAGCGGCTCGGGAGCTTCGTAGCAGTTTTGTCGTTGCCGGTTGCTATGTTGTGTGAGATGTCAGGATGAGGGGGACAGCATGACCTGCAGTACTTTTCCGTCGGTGAGCGATGCTCTGGCCGAGCTTGCAGCAATGATTAGCCGGGCGCAGGCCGCGGATCCGCTTGCCCCCGTCACCGTGCTGGTCCCGTCCCATGCGTCCGGGCTGGATGTCACCAGGTTCCTCGGCAGGACCCTCAACGCGGGCGCAGGAAGTGCGGGCATCAAGGCAGTCACTCTGAAGGATCTGGCAACCGAACTCATCGCCGACGACCCCGCCCTGGCGGGGAAACGTCCGCTCCTACCGGTCCTCAGGCTTGGAGCGGTCAGCAAGGTCCTGATCGATAATCCAGGCCTCTTCAAAGATGTCGCCGAACAGCCCGCTACTGCCCGAGCCATAGCCAAGACGGCGGAGCTACTGGACGCCGTACCTGGCCCCTCCGCCCCGGCGCTGCCCAAGCTCATGCATGAAGTGCTGCGGATCCACGGCAAAGCCACGGAGGTGCTCGGCCCGCGCTGGTACACGGACCATGAAGCCTTCACTCTCGCTGGCCGCAAACTTGGAACCCAGGCGGCGATGCGACGGCTTGGCACCGTCATAGGCTTCATGCCGGGCACCGAAGCGCATCCGTCCGATTCTTCCTTCCGAAGGAGCCTCGAAGAGGCCGGAATGCTAGGAGTCACGGCGTCCGGTACCGGGGATGAAGGCACTATTCTCATGACCGCCTCCGACGCTGACGACGAAGTCCGCGCAGTCGTCCGCCTTGTCGTCGAGAGGCTGGCAGCGGGCACGCCCGGCCATCGCATCGGGATATTCCACTCGGCCTCGCAGCCGTACGCCGCTTTGCTGACCCAGCGCCTTGGCCAGGCCGGCATAACCTTCGTTGGTCCGGCGGCCCACCGCCTTACGGACTCGCCGATCGCGCGTGGCCTCCTGCAACTGCTGACGCTCGACCCGCAGGCTCCGGACATGCGGGCCATACTGAACATCCACGCCGAAGGAACGTTCGTCTGGCAGGCGGGAAAGCTGCCCAGCAGCGCCGTCTGCGAAAGGCTTCACGCCAGTCCCCCGGTCGAAGACGACGCCGATGAAGGCACCGGTGAGACGGTATCCGCTACCCGGGACAGTCAACGGGAGCAGCTCGGAACGCTGCGATCCTTTGTGGCGGACCTTGTTTCTCGGCTTGGTGAGATTCAGACTGCCGCGACCTGGAGCGAAGCATCAGCCGGGCTGGTCCGACTCCTTGAAGGCTTCATGGGCCCGCGGACAACCACCGAACGGCCGGAAAAGGCTGCTGCCCGCGACGCGTTGGCCCAGATCGCCCGCGACCTCAGCCACCTCGACCTCGTCGGCCTGCCGCCCACCCCCTCGCTCATCCGCAGCGCAATGGAAGACGGGATCGCTGCGAAGGGCGGCTGGACCGGGAAAAGCGGCACCGGCGTCGTCATCGGCAGCTACGCCGACGCCGTCGCCAGGGATCTGGATTCCCTGTTCCTGCTTGGCGCGGCGGAAGGGCTTGCACCGGCAAGAATCAGGGAAAACCCGCTCCTGCCGGACAGTGTCCGGACCATGATGGGCGGGAACCTCCCCACTGTGGAGCAGCGTGCAGAAGCCAGCAGGGAACAGTTTTTCGCCGCCCTCGCCGCAGGATCCGAACGGATCATCACCTGCCCCCGCGGCGACCTGCGCGGATCCGGCAGTTATCAGATCTCCCGATGGATCACCGCCAAGTCTTATAAGGAACTGCATTCCTTTGCCCATGGCATCGAGAACGGCGCCCCCGCATCGGCTGCCCTCCCGCCGACTGCCCAGGAGTGGAGGCTGCGCCACATCCTCAGCGCGGAGGACCGCTCAGCGGCGTTTCGCATGGATGCTGCGCTGCAGCGCGCACTTGACGTCACCCGCGACCGGCGCGACGGCATCTTCTCCAGGTTCAATGGCAACCTCGGCGCTCACGCCGGAACCATCGTTGATTCCGAGAGGGCGTTGTCCCCGACCCGCCTCGAGGACTGGGTGACAAGTCCCTTCAGCTACTTCCTAAAGCACGTTCTTAAGGTGAGCATCCTGGAGGACGTCGAACTGGAGGTTCAGATTTCGCCACAGCAGCGAGGCATCCTCGTTCACCAAGTGCTGGAAGACTACGTCCGCAGCATCACCAAGGACGGGCTTCCACCGTCGTCGAGCCGCCTCACGGAGCTTGCCACTGCTGCCTTTGCGGAATTCGCCAACCCGGCGTGGCTCCGTCACATCTGGGAGCGGAACCAGGCCATGATCCGCCAGGACCTGGAACGGGTTCTGGCTGACGATGATGCCCGGTCCGCCGAGGGCTGGAGCTACCTCGCTGAGGAGGCCAGCTTCGGGCCGGAGGACACCGACAGCTACCCGCCGGTCGAGCTGACCTTCGACGACGGCACTGTGGTCCGGTTCCGGGGAAAGGTGGACCGGATCGACCGGAATGTCGACGGCACCGTCAAGGTCATCGATTACAAAACCGGCAAGGCCGACAAATTCAAGCCGCTCAACAACCACCCCACCGCAGACGGTACCCGTTACCAGCTTCCTGTCTACGGCCTGTTTGCACGGACCCTCGCAGCCCCGCACTCACCCGTCGCAGCGGAGTACTGGTTCATCTCCAAGGCCGGCGGCTTCGCCAAGATCGGCTACGACGTGACTGACGACGTCATCGAGCAGCTTCGAGCGGACGCCGGTCTCATCATGTCGGCACTGCGGAACGGGATATTCCCCCCTCGGCCCGAGTCTGACCGCTATGTCAACTTCACCACCATGATGGGGGCCCAGGAGCTTGGCCTGCGCTGGCTAAAGCTTCAAAACGCCCACGAACTTCAGCCCTATGCCCAGCTCCTGAAGGCGGAGAAATGAAAACCGAAGTCCTGGAACTCGTAGACCAGACCGACCGATCCCTGATCGAGCAAGAGCTCGAAGCGAATATCTTCGTCGAGGCGGGAGCGGGCAGCGGCAAAACCCATGAACTTGTGGAGCGCATCTGCGCGATGGTGGACGCAGGGGTAGAACTGAAAAGCGTTGCCGCCATCACCTTTACGGAGAAAGCGGCGGGTGAGCTGCGGGAACGGGTCCGCCGCCAGCTGAACGACGCGGACCCCACGGAGCTGCGGGTGCGGGCGCTGAACCAGCTGGACACCGCTCCCATCGGCACCATCCACTCCTTTGCGGCGCGGATCATCAGCGAACATCCAATCGAGGCCGGAGTTCCGCCCCTGATAACAGTGGTGGACGAGCTGCGGTCCCAGATTGCGTTCACACGGCGATGGGAAGCGGCCCGGCAGAAACTCTTCACCGACCCGTCCATCGACGACGCCCTCCGCATCCTGCTCGCCGTCGGCGTTTCCTTGGATCACCTGCAGAACGTGGCGGCTGACTTGGACGCGAACTGGGACCGGCTGGAAAGCCACCCTCCCCGGAAGCGCCAGATCCCGGCTGTGGACCTGGGCCCGCTCCTGCGCCAGACGTCCGAGGTCCTCGCACACGCTGATCACTGCACGGACCCCGCCGACAAGTTGCTTACCGCCTTCGAACACATCAAGAGCTGGCACGGTGGGCTGGCCGAGGCCGAAACCGGCGAGCTGGGCCTTGTTCTCGAGCTCCTGCATTCTGTCCCGCAGAAGGGCCTCAGCGGCGGACAAAGAGGCAACTGGTCCATCAACGTCGCCGATGTGAGGAGCTCATGCAAAGACCTAGCCGAACAGGCGACAGCCCTGCTCAACAGCTTCGTCCAGCCCGCCGTGGAAACTGTCACCGCCGCCATGGCTGAAGTACTCGTCCAGGCTGCCCGCGAACGCCAGCACAGCGGCGAACTCGAGTATCACGACCTCCTCATCCACGCCCGGGACCTCCTCGTCGGCGATGACAAACGCACCGTCCACGCGGCACTCCACAATCGCTACCGCTGCATTATGCTGGACGAATTCCAGGACACCGACCCCGTCCAGGCCGAACTGGCCAGCCGGATTACGGCCGAGGCCGTCTGCGGACCGGACGGGTGGGAGCAGCTAAGCATCCCTCCGGGCCGGCTGTTCACCGTCGGCGATCCCAAGCAGTCCATCTACCGTTTCCGCAGGGCCGACATCGCCACCTACTTGGGCGCCCAGCAGCGCTTCGCTGACGACCAAAATTCAAACATCGCGTCGCTCCAGACCAACTTCCGGTCAACCGGAAGCCTCCTCGAATGGATCAACGCCACATTCGGTGAGCTCATCACTGCGAGCGGCACCATCCAGCCTGAATACCGCGCGCTGACGCCCGATCCGCAACGCCCGGAATGGGACCTCGAGCACGGCCCGGCGGTCGCAGTCATCGGCCGCGCCGGTGCCCAGCCTAGCGAGTCCGGAAAGGTCTCGGCTGACGGCATGCGCCGCCAGGAGGCAGCCGACGTTGCCGGGGCGATCAGAATCGCGACCGGGACCGCAGGACAGCCAGCCTGGCAAAAGCAAAGCAAGCGGTCCGGCGGTTTCAAGCCCTCCCCGGTCGAGCTGAAGGACATATGCGTCCTGATCCCCACCCGCACGTCCCTCGCCGCGCTGGAGGATGCACTGGACGAGGCCGGCATTGAGTACCGCGCCGAAGCTTCGTCTTTGGTCTACTCGACACAGGAGGTCACCGACCTGCTGCTGGCGTTGCGAGCCATCTCAAACACGGCGGACGAAGCTGCGCTTGTGCTGACACTTCGGTCGGCAATGTTCGGCTGCGGCGATGATGAACTGTTTGAATGGAAGAAGGCCGAAGGCCGGTGGAACCTCTTCTCCCCCGCACCGGATGCGCTCAAGGAATCCACCGTGGCGCACTCCGTTCAGTACCTTGCCGCGCTGTGCCGCGACATCGAAGTCCTGACGCCCGCTGAACTCATGGAGCGGTTGGTCAACGACCGACGCATGCTGGAGGCGGCGATCGACGCCCCCCGTTACCGCGACGTCTGGCGCAGGCTACGTTTCGTGATCGACCAGGCCAGGGCCTGGACGGAGGCCACGCATGGCGGCCTGCGCGATTACCTCGTATGGGCCGGGGTGCAGCAGGAGGAAAACTCGCGGGTCAAGGAAGCTGTGGTGCCTGAGACCGATGTCCAGGCCGTAAGGATCATGACCATCCACGCCTCGAAGGGCCTGGAATTCCCCATGGTGATTCTGGCCGGTACCGGGTCTGGCCCCAACAACCAGAAAGCCGCAGCCCTTTGGGATCAAAGCGCACAACTGCAGGTGCACTTCATTGGCGACATCCGATCGGCTGGATATGGCACCGCCGAGGAAGTGGAGAAGCAGTTCGACGACGCCGAGCGTCGCCGCCTGCTCTATGTTGCCTGCACGCGCGCGGAAAGCCATCTCGTGGTCTCCCACTACGTGAATGCCAAGAACAGCCTGGGCCAGCTCCTCAAGGAGGCAGCCGAGGGAGCTTCAGCACCGGATCTGGAAATTCCGGAGGACATGCCAGAACAGGCCAGAACGCCTCATGAGGTCCGGCCAGTAGAAGAGTTCGATGTTTGGCAGCAGGATCGCGGGGCCTGGCAGAAGTCCTCAGCCAAAGCCTCCTCGACTTCGGTCACCGCGACTGCAAAAGGCACGGAGAGCGGCTTGGCAGGCCTGGATTCGGATGGCGCTGCGCGGTTTGTGAGCCTGGAAGAGGCCGGAAAGGTACCGTCTTTCGCTGAGCCCGGCGCGGAGCATGGCACGGACTTCGGTACTGCACTGCACCGACTGCTCGAACTGAGCGACCTGCGAGAGACTGGGAACTTCGATGCGCTGGCCCAGAGGATCGCCAGCGCAGCCGGCCTCGAAGACCCCGCCGGCCTCGCGGAACGGGCGCGCTCTGCGCTAAGGAGCGCTCCTGTTCAGCGTGCAGCGGACAGGGAGCACTGGCTGGAGCTGCCTGTTGTCACGTCCGTCGACGGCATGACGTTGGAGGGCATCATCGACCTAATGTACCGCGAGGACAATGGGGCGTTGGTCATCGCCGACTTCAAGACGGACATCAGCGTCACGCAGGAGAGGCTCATGTCTTATTGGCGCCAGCTATCCACCTATGCCCGCATGGTGGAGCGCATTACGGGACAGACAGTGAGCGAGCTGGTGTTGATTTTCTGCCGGGCAGGAGAAGCAGAGGTCGTGCGACAGTCTCGGCAGAGTAAAGCCGACGACGACTTATAGTTTGCAGGGTGCCGTCTACCACCAGCGGTGCCGGCACTCGGCACTCTGGCAAGCCCACTTCGGCAAGCCCCACTCAATGTGGCCGGTCGCGGGATAGGTACGCTGTTCATGCATCATGACGCAACCAGCAAATTCCGTCTTCGGGTTTTGCTCGACTGTGTCACGCATGACCATGCCGTAGATGATGCGCCAGGATTCGTGCCCGCAAATCGGACACCTTCTGGTCGCATTAGCTTTCCTTGTCTTTCCTGATTCAGCCATACCGACAAAGTAGCCGCCACCGCGGACAATCAAGACAATTACAAAAAGTTCTCAGCTGAGCGCTTTTTGTAATTAAAGAACTTCCCTTACGCCATCACTGGCTGCTGGCTGGAACTCCTGTCAGGCTAAGCTCGGGCTTACGCCTCGCAGTTTCTGGGCCTTCGCCAAAGAGCCCGCGACCGCTGGATTGAAGCTCCCCAAGGTCCCTACTTGCCCTTTGACTCACCGAAGATTCCGACCAGCCGAGTGCGCTCCGGTCCGGCAGCCTTCATTTTGCTCTGAGCAACGCAATGATCTCATCGTGAAGCCTATGGTCGGCGGGTTCGAGGCCGTCAAGGACGTCCTGGATACTCAGGGTCGACTGATGGATCTCCTTGACCCCGGGCCGCGTAACGAACAATCGCGAGTAGTCCGCCTGGCCAGATTCGACCGTTCGGGTCCATTTCGGATCCCGTTCGTTGGCGAACCATGCGGACGGCCCGAACTTGAGCTGGAGCCTCGACTGGCCCGAGTCTGTCGCATCTTCTTCCACCTCGATGTTGATGGTCCACTGGTATATCCCCGCGAATCTCGCGTCGACTCCGCGCACAAACCCCTCACCCCGAGTCGCGTTGAGTTGGCGTCTGAGCGGTCCTTCGCTGAAGGCGCTGAGGCGCCACTTGACTCGCTGGAGGAGGTCGCGGCCCTCGCCAAACCGTTCTCTCGCTTGCACCGCAAGATCATCAGCAAAGCGCTCGGCGGCTACATCTTGCGGCTGCTCCTGATATCTGCGCACCTCCCCGGTATCACACATGGCAACAACGAAGTTGAGCACTTCCTGATCACCCACGCGGCCCCTTTCCCTAACGAACTTACGGTGCAACTGCTCGATAAACGCGTAGGCATCGGGATTCTTCCGCTGGTAGGCCCTGTCGCCACCGATGTGTTCCAGCAGTCGCTGAGCCAACTTGCCATACGTGAGGACCGCGGCGTCCTCCCACCCCACGGTCTGCAAGGACGCATCCTCATCGCGACACAAGAGCACGACGGCACCATGCTTGCCGTCCCGGACGCTGAACGCCAGGTAACCGCTGTAACTGTGACCGTGACCGTCAGAGGTGAAATAGTTCTCCACGACGACGACCGCAGCTTCGCTCTCAAGGACAAGGTCGGCGATGTCCGCTCCCGACCCGCCCACCGAGGTGTTCACCTCCTGACGCACCAAGTAGCTGCCATGCGGAAGCGGTTCACTCCCCACCGAAACCCGGTTCAACTCGTCGATAAAGATCCGCAGGAAACGGTCACCTAGGTTGTGCGTCTGCTCGGGGTCCAACAACCACCTGAATACATTCGAGATCTGCTTCTCGTGGAGTCCGTGGTGCATGACGTCAAAAACGTTGAAACCCAGCTCGAGGGACCTGCCAAGCACTGGCAGGAGCCCAGTTACCAAGTCATCTGACACGACATCATCCCCCGAGCATAGACCTGAAGACCAGATGGAGGACGGCGACGCTGCGAGACCCCCACATGGCTACAGCTGGGCACTTTACATGGAATTTGAATTCAGCCACGTCACTTAGCAGATTACCTTGTTGTTCCCGTTACCCACCCTCATCTGCTGGTTCGTCGTGTCGCTGCTTAGGCGGGCAACGTTCTCACCAATCACGATGATCAGAGTTTTCTGAGGTCAGACCCCGACCCGGTGGAGCTCCGTCACAGCACGTGAGTGGTGGTCGGTGATAGAGCCTGGCGGCTACGCCACGTCACTGTCTGGGATTGACGCGATGCGCCGGTAGGTAGCTCGCCGGGCCGGTCAACTAGCTAGTTGCCGTGCTGCTAAGTTCCGGACTAGGGTGTCGACATGGCTTGTGGTAAATGCGGATTTGAAGGTCACAACAGTCGCTCATGCGAAGGCCCCCATTGGCCGTGTCCTAATTGTGGCAAGCCGACGGCCAACATGAACGACTATTCCGAGCGCCACGACCGGTCTTACTGTTCTCCGATCACCAGCTCCGGATGTTGGAGTTGACGAAAACTCGATTTCCCTAGAGGGCAGTTGCGTCGCTCGTCTGCGTCGTGCGACGAAGAAGTCGGGGACGAGGCCTACTAGGACGAGGCGTCCCAGATGGGCAAAGACTGAGAGCGCCCAACGGGGCCAGAGGTGGGCCGGCTACATAACCACGTCGCCCCTGAACACCCTCTGCTGTGCAGGGTTACTTCTCGACCACTTCCTCGTCGCCGGCCTCAGACCCGTCCGCCGTCTGTTCGCCACGCTTCTTCCGTTTGAACAACCCTGCGACGCTCCCTCCGACCGAGCCCGCCGTACCGGCGATGGCGCCCCCGACGCCCTTGACAGCACTGAGGGCCTGAGGCTCATCCGGGATCCCGTCCCCGTCAATATCCACGCTCCGGAACACGCGCGATACCGTGTCGGCTGCGGTGGCCACCCCGCTGCCCACTGCCACGGCGCCCGTTGCGACGCCGCCTCCGACTGTGCTGGCAGTGCCAGCAATCCAGTTCCCCGTCACTTTTGCGGCATCTTCCATGGCTGCGATTGCTCGGTTCTGTTCGACGTCGCGGTCATCGTCGCCTGCCTTTACAGGAACGGCCAGATGTTCGGGGAACGTGTCGGGGGCATCGGCAAATGCTGCCCGTGCTGCGACGATGACGTCGCGACCGAACACGAAGCGCGTGACCCCTCCCGCCAAGGCTCCAACGCCGTACTCAATCGTTGCCTGCTGCTTTCCACTCAAATTTTCGCGCACGGCGTCCAGTTGACCTGTCTCCATGGTCCGAACCAAACTCTGCGCGGCGCCTCCAGGGAGGGTGTCCGCGAGCGTGTTCGCCCAGTGCGACCAGTCCGTGCGGCCAGCAGCGATCCTATTGCCGACGCCGACGACGCCGTCAGACGACGCGCTCGATAGGTCTGTCGCCATCGTTGCGATTTGCTTCTGGCTCACGCGTTCGTTCGAGAGTCCGTAGACAAGGGCGAGGGCCTGGTCTTTGTCGAGGTCCATTCCGTGAATGTCGGCAATAGCGAGCGCGAAGACCGCGGTGATCTCGAACTGCAGCTGCTCATCGCCTGCTGGAAGGAGAGCAGCGGCCCGCTGTGCACCGTTCTTCGCAGTACCGAGGGCCATGTTCTTTGCGGCCTGTTTCGCAGCGCTCTTTGCGGCAAGTTTGACGGCTTCCTTGCCGGTCTTCTTGGCGGCCTGTTGTCCCGCACTCTTCATGCCGGCTGCTGCCGCCCCGACTCCTGGAATCATCGCGATACCAATATCAGCCGCGATCGCGCCGGCGCTGATGAGGGCACCCGCAGTGGTGATCGAGGTTCCGTAGTGACGCTCTAGCATCTGGATCACCTCAGCGGGCGTTGCGTCCGGATGCCGCCGGCGCAGCCTCATGACGTACTTGCGAGCGATCGAGTGACGGGCGCTGACCGCCTTTGCAATGTCACGCGTGGCGTCCTCGCCGACGAGCTCTGCTTCCAGCGTGATGCTCTCGATATTGGTCATCGCTTACTCCTCTGTGGTTGCACCTCTCCGGGCGGTGTGGATGCGGCTGATAGGTGAGAAACCGCCGGTGCCGCCTGGATCTCTGGTGATTGTATTCATGGATCCTGGCTTGGCAGGTCGCGGCGCGTTCAAACTCCTCGACCAAGTGCCTCCCACGTGCCAAACGAAGACCGGCCCTGGTCATATTGCGATTGGATTACCTCAGCATTCGGTGGCCGACGAGTTTCATCTAGAACGCCCGCTAAACGGGGTGCAGTCCTCATTTGGGACAGTGCTCGGGAAATCTCTGCCTCACCCCCGAGCCTTCTGGTGTGCCGGACGGATGGCACAGGGTCCCACTACAGCCCCTCTGTGCAGTAGCGCGTAGGGCGCGCCCGGCCAAAGCAGGACGTGCCCCTTCGCGTGCACGGACGCGCGATATGGTACAGGCCCCCGATTCAGTCGATGAGCACCGGCTGCTTGTCACGCTCGGATGTTTCGACAACCGGCGAAACCTTGCCGCTCCGGTGGTGCAGCCAGTTTGCCACCGCCAGGAGCGCCACGAGTCCGAAGGTGCTCAGGAGCTGGGGACGGGAATCCTCGCCGATGAAGCCCACCGTGAAGATCGCCGCGAGGATGACCAGACCAAACACCGTGAGCCACGGGAAGCCGGGCATCCGCAGGGGAAGCTCCGTCCCCTCGCGGTCGGCGCGGAGGCGTAAGGCGAGCTGGGCGAGGAGCGCGGAGGTCCATACCAGCAGGCACGTCGAACCCACGATGTTGAGCAGGACGGGAAGGACCTTCTCGGGGAAGGCCAGCTCCAGCACCACCGTGACAACGCCGAAGGCGACGCTGGCCAGGACTGCGACAACCGGGACACGCGCTTTGGAAACCGAGGCAAGCACGCGAGGTGCTTCACCCCGCTCCGCGAGGGAGTATGCCATCCGTGACGCACCGTAGAGGTTGGCGTTCAGGGCGGAGAGCAGTGCCGCGACAGCCACCAGGGTGATGGCAGTGGCCGCGCCGGGCATGCCAGCCGCATCCAGCACCGCGGCGAACGGGCTCTTCAGCCCCGCCGATCCCACGGGAACCACCGCCGCGATCACGAAGATCGCACCGATGTAGAAGACCAGAATGCGCCACAGCACAGTCCGGACTGCCTTCTTCACGCTGCGGGCCGGCTCCGCGGTCTCAGCTGCCGCCACGGACACAATCTCGGTGCCGCCGAACGCAAACGCCACCACGAACAGTGCCGTGGCAATCCCGGCGAAACCACTCGGGGCAAAGCCGTCGCCCATGAAGTTGGACAGGCCCGGCGACTGCACGCCCGGCAGCCAGCCGAAGAGCAGGGCGGCACCCACCAGGAGGAACGCCACGATTGCCCCCACCTTCAGCAGCGCGAACCAGAACTCGAACTCGCCGAAGTTCTTCACGCTGGTCAGGTTCACGGCGGTGAGCACCACGATGAACACGAAGGCCATCAGCCACACCGGCAGGGCCGGGAAGATGGTGGCCAGCAGGCCTGCCGCACCGAGCGCTTCGGCCGCGATGACCACAACCAACTGCAGCCACCAAAGCCAGCCCACGGTGGCACCGGCCACCGGACCGTAGGCCTTGGCGGTGTAGACGGAGAAGGCGCCGCTGTCCGGGTTGGCGGCGGCCATCTCGCCGAGCGCCCACATCACCAGGATGATGAGGGTGCCGGCCACGAGGTAGGAGATCAGCACCGCCGGGCCGGCAGCCTGGATGCCCGCGCCGGAGCCGATGAACAGGCCGGCGCCGATGGCGCTTCCCAGGCCCATCATGGTGAGCTGGCGGGGTTTAAGGGCCGCGCCGAGGGCGCGGGCAGACGTCTTTGTCTGTTGTTCCATGGGAATTCCTCTGGTTGTAGGCGGAACGGGTTGGTAAAAGGTCAGGCGATTGTCGAGGCCGCGTGGGCTTCCAAAAGCCGGAGCACGCGGTCGTTGGAGGCGGGATCGGCAACGGTGATCCGCACGCCGTCGCCCTGGTACGCCCGGACCATGACGCCGGCGGCGTCAAACGCCTCCAACAGCCTCGCCCGGAGGCCCTCGTCCGCACGGATCCACAGGAAATTGCCCTGGCTCGGCTGCAGCTTCCAGCCCTGGGCTTCGAGCTGCGCGGCCATCCGCGCGCGCTCCTGCCTGACGGCGGCCACCCGCGCTTCCATCTCCTCCCCCGCGTCCAGTGATGCGATGGCCGCCTTCTGGGCCAGTGCGCTCACGGAGAAGGGAAGGGCGGTGCGGCGCAGTCCGTCGGCGATGGCCGGTGCCGCCACGGCGTATCCCACGCGCAGGCCGGCGAGCCCGTACGCCTTGGAGAAGGTGCGCAAGACGCAGACGTTGGGGTACTCGCGGTAGAGCGCCAGGGAATCGGGGCCGCTGCCCGCTTCGGCGTATTCCACATAGGCCTCGTCGATCACCACGAGGATGTCCGAGCGGACGGATTGCAGGAAGGCCCCGATGCGTTCGTGGCTGATCGGGACGCCGGTGGGATTGTTGGGCGTGCACAGCAGGATGACCTTCGTGCGGTCAGTGACGGCCGCGGCCATGGCGTCGAGGTCGTGGCCCTCAGCGGCGTCCAGCGGGATGCGGACCGGCCGGGCGCCTGCCAGCTCAACCAGGATGGGGTAGGCCTCGAAGGAGCGCCACGCGAATATCACTTCATCCCCGGCGTCGCACAGTCCGGTGATGATCTGCTGGAGTACGCCCACGCTGCCGGGTCCCACCGCCACCTCTCCGGCGGTGACGCCGAGGTGCCGTGCAAGCCGTTCACGGAGTTCGACGGCGGCACTGTCCGGGTAGCGGTTCATGGTACCGGCTGCTGCGGCCACCGCAGCCGCGGCAGCGGGGAGTGGCTCGTAGTGGCTTTCGTTGCTGGCGAGGGCGGCGATGTCCGGCCCGGCGCTGCGCCGGCCCGGGACGTAGGGCGGAAGACCGGCCACCGCGCCACGCAGGGCGGGAAGCGCGGTTTCGGGTTCGGCCAGGAGCTGATCAGGGGTCATGAGGACTGATCATGTTGTGACCCCGCCCACAATGCAAGATACGCTCAACCCATTGGGACTTCTGCTCAACTTCTACTGTGTGTGGTGAAAATATGACCATCGCGAACTCTCGCACCCTCGATTCCCTCGACGGCCGGATCATTCTGGCCCTGGACAAGGATCCGGAAGCCAGCGCCCTGGCACTCTCCCGGACGCTCGGCGTCGCACGCAACACCGTCCACGCCCGGCTGGCCCGGCTCGAGCACAGCGGCGCACTCCGCTCCTTCAGCCGGAGGTTGGACCCCGCCGCGCTGGGCTACGAACTCATGGCCTTCCTCTCACTGTCCATCAGCCAGACCCGGACCGGCGCGGTGGAAGACGGGCTCGCCGCGATCCCGGAGGTCATCGAGGTGCATGCCACCACCGGCGACGCGGACCTTATGGCCAAGGTGGTGGCCCGCGGTACGGCCGACC
Source organism: Arthrobacter sp. SPG23 (assembly GCF_000876655.1). Classification (GTDB taxonomy): domain Bacteria; phylum Actinomycetota; class Actinomycetes; order Actinomycetales; family Micrococcaceae; genus Arthrobacter. Next base: position 286,493 of record NZ_JYCN01000009.1, on the reverse strand, counting down.
TCTACCGCATCACCAACGAGATCCTGGAAATCGAGGGGATCCAGCGGACCAGCACCGCCATTTCCGTCCTGGAACTCATGCCGCCGCGGTACGACGGCCTCCTGGCCCGGCTCTCCGAGCAGGAATCCCGCCCTTCCACCTAAGTGCGGGTGACGCACGCCACAAGTGTGCATATTTTCACTTCCGCCCGCTAGCGCCTGCCAAATATCCCAACCCAAATGCAGTCTCTTGCCGATTCGTGACTTAGCCCACATGATTCCTGCATGACTACTCTTACCGTCTCCGGCCGCGTGGCGCAGGTTCTCAGCAGCTATGTCAGCGATGTCTTCGGCGTCATGGGCAACGGAAACGTCTACTTCCTGGACGCCGCGGAAAAGCTGGGCCTCCGCTTCTCCGCCGTCCGCCATGAAGGCGCCGTCATCGCCGCGGCCGACGCCTACTACCGGACGTCGGGACGCCTCGCCGCGGGCACCACCACCTACGGCCCCGGTTACACCAACGCACTCACCGCCCTCGCCGAGTCGGTCCAGGCGCAAATCCCGGTCGTACTGGTCACCGGAGTCGCCCCGAGCAGCGGCGCCCGGCCCCAGGACGTGGACCAGGCAGCCATCGCCACAGCACTCGGCGCGGCCACCTTCACCGTCACCCGCGACGCCGCGGGCTCCATCACACAGCAGGCGGTGGAGTACGCGCTCACCAAGCGCACCGCCGTCGTGATTGCCATCCCCTACGACCTCGCGGCACTCGAGGCCGGGGACGAAGAGCTTCCCGAGCCGCTGGCACCGGCGGTGACGGACGACGTCGACGGCGGCCTTGGGCAGGTGGCCCGCCTGCTCGCCGGGGCGAAGCGGCCGCTGATCCTGGCCGGCCGCGGTGCGCATCTGGCCGGCGCCGGCCCGGAGCTCCGGGAACTCGCCGACCGCCTGGGCGCGCTGACCGCCGGAACCGCCCTGGCTCTCAACCTCCTCCAGGGCGAGGGGTACCTCGGCGTCGCGGGCGGCTTCGGCACGGATACCGCGGCCGGGCTCATGGGTGAGGCCGATGTGGTCCTCGTGGCCGGGGCAAGCCTGAGTCCCTTCACCATGCGGTTCGGGCACCTGCTCGGCCCGGACAGCACCGTCATCCAGATCGACTCCGCCCTGCAGCCCACGCACCCCCGGGTGGATACGTTCGTCAGCGCGGACGTGAAGTCTGCCGCGGGGCGCCTCCTCCAACTGCTGGACGGCGAGGCTTCGGCAGAAGCGTGGCGGGCGGAGGCCCGCAAGCGACTGGCCGAAGGACCGGGTCACCACGCAGGCACCACCGAAACCGTGGACGGCCGGCTGGACCCGCGTTGCCTTGCCATCGCGTTGGACGCCATGCTGCCGGAGCGCCGCACGGTGGTCCAGGACGGCGGGCACTTCCTCGGCTGGGCCCCCATGTACTGGAACATCCCGCGGCCGCAGGACCTGGTCATGGTGGGCACGGCCTTCCAGACCATCGGTCTGGGCCTTGCCAGCGCCGTCGGAGCGGCCCGCGCCGTGGAGGACGGCCGCACCCTGGTGCTGGCCTCCGGCGACGGTGGTTTCCTGATGGGCCTGTCCGACCTCGAATCGCTGATCGGTGCGGCGAACAGCGCCGTCGTGGTGATCTACAACGATGCCGCCTACGGAGCCGAAATCCACCAGTACGGTTCCCAAGGCCTGACCGAAAAGCCGATGCTGATCCCCGAAGTGGACTTCAGCGGCGTCGCCCGCGCGCTCGGTGCCGAGTCGGCGATCATCCGTACGCTGTCCGATCTCTCCGCGCTTCCGGACTGGATCGACGCAGGCGCCAACGGAACCTTCGTGGCCGACTGCCGGATCACGTCCAGCGTCCGGGCACCGTGGATGAGCGAATGGATGCAGGCCAAGCAGGAGGCGAAGGCGGCGGTGGCTGGCTAAGAGAATTCACAGGTCCGCCGCCTAACATGTCCCACATGAATGCTGCCCGGGACGCCCGCTCCGCCGCCGTCGTCATCAACGCCGGATCACGCCGAGGGGCGGCACATGAACTTACCGTGGACACGATGCGCGAGGCAGGCGTGCCCATCTCCGCCGTGCACCACGTGCTCTCCGGGGGCGAGCTAGCGAACTACGCCACGACTGAGCCGGCGAGGAACACGGCGCCGAACAGCTGTCCGCTGATCTGCAGGCCGACGGAGCTAGCCGCGGAGGCCGAGTCATCGAACACCCCGCGTAAGCTGGCCGGTCACTTCTCCCCTAGCGAAGGAAGCCTCGGTCCTGCCCTTTGACGACGTCGAGGCCATGATCAAATTCATCTTCATGCTGCACGTTACGAGTTGTCGGCGCTAGCTGCGCCGCCTGCGACGGTGACGTGCTGGAAGTGGCATTGAATATGGGCTGCCCGCTTGCATTTTCTCGCTACCGTAGACAGACGTCACGTTATCCCTTTGCGAACTCAGCAAACACGAGATCAGATAAGGTCCTTTGGTGACCAAATTGAAGCAGACCCATTCTTCGCAAGTGGGATTCATAGCCACCTTGGGTGGCCTACTCGTAGGTGCTATCGCTCTCGTGTTCATCCCAGAGTTCAGACAATTTCTGATTGATTTTTTCTGGGTGGGCTGGGCCGGTTTCGCACTGATCTGTCTTACATTTCCATTGTTGCGGATGTGGTCGACCCGCAAGGCCACGGCGCAATATCAGGCGGCACAAAGCGCTAGTAAAACCGCTGAAACTGCTAAAGCTCAAGCGGAGAATGCCGTGGCAGACGCAGAAGCTGCCGCAAAAAAGGCTGAAGGTACTGCGAGAGACGCCGAACTCACAGCACAGAACCTCCGTCAGGAACTTGACAGCCTACGTGCGCTCGGTGTCAAGAGAGCAAAAGACCTCGATCTCCTCGAAAGCCGCATTGAAGGTTGGGGTTTCGCCGATAGCAACTTTAGATACCTACAGAGGGCAGATCACGAAGCCTTTGCAGAAGATTTTTACGAGGCATTATGTGCCACGGTGGAACGTTGGCACGACGACCCTAGGCCTGTCATGTCGGCCGACCTCCGCCCTATTTGGGCGGGTTGCAAACAAGCCGCCAGTGCATATCTTGCTCTACTTCATAACTTGGCCAGAAAGCCAGGGAGAAACGGGCAGTTCCGATATGTTCCATATGAGTTGCGACACGAAGACGTCGAGCAATACACCGCGATGAATCGGCAGCTGGACGACGCTAAGGCCAAGATGGTCAGTGCCTTGAATGCGGTCCACAACGCCATTCACTTGGGTTAGGGAACTCGAGGGGCCCGGACGACCCCCTTTATCAGCAAGACCCACCACCATAAACGCCTGTCAGGGACGAAGAAATGTTGTGGGGGGAGGCACTCTCATTGACATCTACGCCATCCTTGCGGGGCCGCTCCGGGAGCACGTGAGCATCGCGCGGCTTCTCAAGGATGGCAGCTTGAACCTCGACGGCGAGATCGCGACGACCACGCCCACCCGATTTCACCGTCCAGCGCAACGCCGTCCACGTGGTGGTACCCCAGAGCAGCACCAGCGCGTTGCTCGACGGACCGGGCGCCGGCGACTGGCCGCCGTCGTGATCCCCGACGGCGGAAGGTTGTGACTACCGGGGAACAAGCCGCCACAGGGACGTGACCTCGGCCGTGCGCGCCTCGAACAGAGGATCGTCCCGGTCCGATGCCTTCGGATGAGTTGGCTTGGTGTCCAGCCGTTCCACCACGTTCAGCCCGGCCGCCTCGATGGCGGCCAGGAGGTCCTCACGCGACCGCAGGCCAAGGTGCTCGGCCAGGTCGGAGAGGACCAGCCAGCCCTCCCCACCGGGGTCCAGATGGTCGGAGAGTCCGTTCAGGAAGCGGAACAGCATTCTGCTACCGGGGTCGTAGACTGCGCTGTCCAGGCTGGAATGCGGAGTGGCCGGAATCCAGGGCGGGTTGCACACGATGAGCGGTGCCCGCCCGGGCGGGAACATGTCGGTCAGGACGGCCTCAGCACGGTCCTGGACACCGAGGTTCCGGAAATTCTCAGCTGCGCAGGCGATGGCACGCGGTTCATTGTCCGTCGCCACCACGCGGCGGACGCCGCGGCGCGCCAGAACGGCAGCGAGCACCCCGGTGCCGGTTCCGACGTCGAACGCCAGCGTGTCAGAGGGCAGCGCAGCGGCGGCGACGAGATCCACATACTCACTCCGGGTGGGGAAGAACGTGCCATAGTGCGGGTGGATGCGGCCCTGCAGGGCATCGACGAAGACGCCATTCCGCCGCCACTCGTGGGCGCCAATTGCCCCGACAAGCTCATGCAGGGACACAACGGAGGATTCGCCGATATCACCGTACGCTTCAGCGGCGGCCTGCCGGATGTCCGGTGCGCGGCGCAGCGGCACCACCGGGCCCGGATCAAGCGGAACCAGCAGCAGGCCGAGAACGCGTGCACGGTGCGAGCGGGACTGGCGGTGCCGATAGAACTGATCGGCCGGAGCTGCTGCGATCTCTTTCTTTCCGGCGCCCATCCGCCGGTCCATGGCGTTGAGGATCTGCCGTGCATTGTGGAAGTCACCGTGCCAGAGCATCGCGATCCCCTGTGATGCCATCCGGTTCGCGTCATCGGCCGTGAGGGAGTCGGAGACCATTTCGACGCGCGTCGGCGCCGGCCTGCCGTTCGCCGAACGCCACCGCGCGGTCATGCTGATCCCGGCCCCGGCCCAGGTCACGACGGCGGGATCATTCAGCGCAGCTGTGCGCGAGAGTTTGGGGACCGGTGTCGTGATTCCCGCAGGAGCTGGCGTGTCGGTAGTGATAAAGATCCATTCCAAGCGTCAGAGGAGCCGATCGGCGACTGACGATTGCGGCGGTGATTCCACGACGTGGATGGCTACGTCCCAGGATCCGGACCGTCATCCGGCCGCGAACCGAGCGTGATTGATGGCCGCTGGAGCCATTCAACCCGCATTGTCAGGATACAGGTGTGCCGTGGCGGCTACCCGCCCACAGTCCTCCACGCCAAGATCTTCCTCTGTCTTGTGTTCGCCCGGCACCCACGAGGCGCAGACCAGCAGGACCTGCGCGCCGGCGTCGGCCGGTGATCTGGCCAGCTCCGGGAACCGCAGGTCGTATTAGGTCATCAGGCCGACTCGCGCTCCCCCGTGCTCGAACACCACCGGACTGGTGGACGGACCCGGCTTGATGAACGTCGACTCCCCTAAGATCGCTCTAGGCGCCGACCGTCGGGAACCTCCGGCCCTCACTGCATGGCTCGCCTTCGACGCGCAGAAAAGCGGCGGCCGCCCCATTCCGGGGCGGCCGCCGTCGTTATTAATTCAGCAGTCAGTTCAGCTCGAGAAGCTCGCGCGGCGCGCCTCGGCGTCCGCACGGTTTCCCGCCACATATCCGGGCTTCGGAAAGCCCACAGACTCGGGTAGGCCGGGAAGCTCCTCGCCGCGCAGGGTCGCCTGAGCGGTTTCCCGCATGTACAGCACGCTGACCAGGCCGATCACGCCGGCGATGGCCATGTACCAGCCGGGCACCAACTGGTTTCCGGTGGACTCGATCAGCTGGTTGGCCACCGTCTGCGACGGTCCGGCGAAGAACGCCGTGGAGAAGTTGTAGGCGATCGCGAAGCCCGTGTACCGGACCGCAGTGGGAAACAGCGCCGGCAGAGTCGACGAGACGGACGAAACCAGGATCACCAGCAGCAGTCCGAGCACCGCCAGGCCGAGGAACTGCAGGACAAGATTCGGCATGCCCAGCAGCATTACGGCCGGCACGGACAATACTGCGTAGCCGGCGGCGGCCACGAGCAACAACGGCTTGCGGCCCACGCGGTCGGACAGCGCACCGACGGGCGGTATCGCCACCAGCATCAGCCCCATGATGGCCACCAGCATCCAGTTTCCCTGTGCCGTGCTGTGGCCCAGCTGCCCGCTCAGGTACGTCGGCATGTAGCCGAGGATCAGGTAGAACGCCACGTTCAGCAGCACCACGAAGCCGGCCAGGACCAGGAGCTGCCGCCAGTTGTGCTTCAGCACATGCCGGAGCGGCGATTTGGTGGTCTCCTGGTGCCGTGAGGCCTCGGAGAAGACCGGCGCCTCCACCAGCCGTGTCCTGATCCACAGCGCGGTGAGGCCAAGGGGGATAGTCAGCAGGAACGGCAGGCGCCACCAGCCGTCCTCCATGCCCTGGTCCCCCACGATAGCGATCAGCGACGTGCAGACCACCGCCGCCAGCATGAAGCCCACCGTAGTGCCGAACTCCAGGAAGGAACCGAGGAACCCCCGGCGCCGGTCTGGGGCGGACTCGGCCATGTAGACGGCCGCGCCGCCGTATTCGCCGCCCGCGGAAAAGCCCTGCACCAGACGGCAGAGGAGCACCAGCGCGGGCGCGAGCAGGCCCACCGTGTCCAGTGTGGGCAAAAGGCCGATGGCGCCGGTAGCCAGCGTCATCAGCGTCACGGTGAGCACCATGACCTTCTGCCTGCCTACCCGGTCACCCAACGGTCCCAGGATGAGGCCCCCCAACGGCCTCACCAGGAAGGAGAGCGCCAGGGTGGCGAGGGTCAGCGTCACGCCGAGGCCGCCATCGCCTTCCTCGGAGCCAAAGAAGTTCGTGGCCATGTAAATGGTGAGGTAGCCGTACACGCCGTAGTCGAACCACTCAACAGCGTTGCCCAGGGCGGAACCAAGGATGGACCGGTGGAGGGAACGCTTGCCCTCCACCGTGCGGGGCTCCGCCCCGGGCGCGGCTAAGGGTTCCGGGTGCATGTCATGCACGGGCTGGGGACTGGTCATCATCGGTTCGTCCTTCAGGGAATTATTTTTCGTTAGCAAAATCGGCCGCCTTGGGGTTTAGCTGCGCAGGTCTTAACCGCGCGGTACGGCCATGTACTTGGTCTCGAGGAATTCCTCGATGCCAACGCGTCCGCCCTCGCGGCCCAGTCCGGAGGCCTTGATGCCGCCGAAGGGCGCCGCAGGGTTGGACACGATGCCGGTATTGAGCCCCACCATGCCCACTTCCAGCGCGTCCCCCATGCGGAAGCCGCGATCCACGTCCTGTGTGAACAGGTAGCCCACCAGGCCCCACGGGGTGTCGTTGGCGAGCCGGGTGACTTCCTCTTCGGTGTCGAAGGGAACCACCGGAGCCACCGGCCCGAAGATCTCCTGGCTCATCAGGTCGGATTCCGGGCTGACGCCGGACAGCACTGTGGGCGTGTAGAAGTAGCCGGGGCGCTCCGGACGGGAGCCGCCGCAGACCACGGTGGCACCCTTGGACACGGCGTCGTCCACCAGCTCCTGCACTTTGGTGAGCGCCTTCTCTTCAACGAGGGGCCCGACGTCGGTGCCGGACTCCGCGCCGTCGCCCACCGACAGCGCGCTCAAGCGGGCCGCCAACCGGCGGGCGAACTCGTCGGCAATGGGGCGCTGGACAAAGAGCCGGTTGGCAGCCGTGCAGGCCTCGCCCATGTTGCGCATCTTCGCGGCCACGGCGCCTTCCACGGCGCGGTCCAGGTCCGCGTCCTCGAACACGATGAACGGCGCATTGCCGCCGAGCTCCATCGAGGAGCGCATCACGTGCTGCGACGCCTGCTGGAGCAGCCGCACACCCACCTCGGTGGAGCCGGTGAAGCTGACCTTGCGGGCAATTCCGCTGGCCATCCAGGGCGACACCACATCCGAGGCCTTGGTGGTGCAGACAACGTTGAGGACGCCCTTGGGCAGGCCGGCCTCGATGAGGATGTCCACCAGCGCCAGGGAGGACAGCGGCGTGAGGTTTGCCGGCTTGAACACCATGGTGCAGCCGGCAGCGATCGCGGGGCCGATCTTGCGCGTCCCCATGGCCAGCGGGAAATTCCATGGCGTGACCAGCACGCACGGGCCCACAGGCTCCTTGGACACGAGGATCCGGTTCTTGCCGTCACCCGTGGTGGTGAGGTCGCCGCCGATGCGCACGGCTTCCTCGGAGAACCAGCGGAAGAACTCGGCCGCGTAGGCCACCTCGCCCTTGGCTTCCGCGAAGGGCTTCCCCATCTCGGTGGTCATAATGAGGGCCAGTTCGTCCTGCCGGGCCATGACCAGGTCATAGGCGCGGCGCAGGATTTCACTGCGCTCCCGCGGCGAGGTTTTAGCCCACTGCTTCTGCACGCGGCCGGCAGTTTCGATGGCCCGCTGCGCGTCTTCCGGACCGCCGTCGGCCACCGTGGCGATGACCTCTTCGGTGGCGGGATTGACGACGTCGAACCGGTTGCCGGAGGCGGCTTCCGCCCACTCGCCGTCGATGAACAGGCCGGTGCTGACCTTGGCGATCGCGTCGAGCGCCTTCTGCGAGGTCCGGGCAGTGCTGGTGGTCTGGGTTGTCATGTCAGGAATCCTTTTCGTTGGTGTTCGGAAAGTTCGGGGCCGCCGCGGGGCGGGTCAGAATGGTCTGGTTTGAGCCGGAATCGCCGGTGCCCGGATCGAGGAGTTGGGCGATGTGCCGGCCGGGCCGCTCGGCGTCGAGCTGCTTGACCTGCATGGCGCAGGAGAAGCCGTCGGTGAGCACCACGGACTCCGGGCCGGTGCTGCGCAGCGCCGGAGCCAGTGCCTGCTCCGCCACCTGCATGCTCACCTCGTAGTGCTCCTTTTCGAAGCCGAAGTTCCCTGCCACGCCGCAGCAGCCCGTGGCGTCCACCACCTCAGTAACGCCGGTCGCGGCCAGCGCGGCCTTCTGCGTGCCGGCGCCGAAGACGGAGTACTCGTGGCAGTGCGTCTGCAGCACCACCTGTTCCGGAAGCGGCTCCGCCGGGGCAGGCGTCCAGCCGGAGCGTGCCAGCTGGTCCACGTGCGACGCGAAGCTGCGCACCCGCGCCGCCACCCGCCGTGCCTGCTCCGTGTGGACCAACTCGGGCAGGTCCTTCCGGAGCGCGGCCGCGCAGCTGGGCTCCACCACCACGATGGGGCGGTCGGTTCCGTCGTCGAGCACGTCGGCGGCGTTGCCCAGCAGCTTCTTGGCGGTGTCCAGCTGGCCGGTGGAGATCCAGGTCAGCCCGCAGCACGCATCCGCCGAGCATTCGGTGCGCTCCCCCGCACCGGTGAGCACGCGGGCAGCGGCACCCGCCACCTCGGGCCGGAAGCCCTTGGTGAACGTGTCCACGAACAGCACCACGCCGTCTGCGGCATTCGCATCAGCAGCGCCGCCGGCACCCGGCATCACTACGCCCGCCGCCGCAACCTCCCTTTGCCACTCGTTGCCGCCGGCGAACCGGGGCAGGGAGCGCTCCGTGGTGAGGCCGCCCAGCATCGCGGCCGCCTTGCCGAGCGGCGTTGCCAGCACGGCGTTGACCAGCGGCGCGACGCGGCCGGTGATCTTCAGCCACCGCGGCAGCCAGCCCAGGGAGAAGTGCGAGAGCGGCCGCAGCCGGCCCCGGTAGTAGTGATCAAAGAATTCGGATTTGTAGCTGGCCATATCCACGCCCGTGGGGCAGTCGCTGGAGCAGGCCTTGCAGGACAGGCAGAGGTCCAGGGCCTCGCGGACCTCCTCGGACTTCCAGCCTTCCTCCACCGTGCGGGCACCGCGGACCATGTCCTGCAGCACGCGGGAACGGCCGCGGGTAGAGTCCTTCTCGTCGCGGGTGGCCCTGTAGCTGGGGCACATCACGCCGCCGGAATCTGTGCGGCAGCGGCCCACGCCGATGCAGCCCTGGACGGCATGGACCCACGGATCGATGCCGCTTCCGCCCGCGTCTGCCGGGTTGTCCGTCTCCGCGGAGGACCCGCCGCCGGAGTGCAGGGGGCGGAGGTCGAAGCTGGTCCGCCATTCCCGCTGCGGCACGCCGTTCAGCGCCAGGTTCTCATCCAGCGGGTCCGGATCCGTGAGCGAACCCGGATTCAGGATGCCGGCGGGATCCCACAGTCGGCGGTAGGCGGCGAACGCCTCCAGCATGCTGGGCGAGTACATCAGGGGCAGCAGCTGGGACCGGGCCCGGCCGTCGCCGTGTTCGCCGGAGAGCGAGCCGCCGTGCCGGACCACCAGCCGGGCTGCGTCGCTCGAGAACCGCCGGAAGACGTCCCGGCCTTCCTCGGTGCGCAGATCGTAGGTGATGCGGATGTGCATGCAGCCGGCGCCGAAGTGCCCGTACATGACGCCCTGGAGGCCGTAGCGGTCCAGCAGTTCCCGGAAATCGGAGAGGTAGTCCGCCAGGTTTTCGGGCGCGACGGCGGAATCCTCCCATCCGGGCCACGACTCGCCGCCCGTGGACAGCCGGGACGAGAGCCCGGCGCCGTCCTCGCGGACGCGCCAGAGGGAAGCCCTCTCCACCGCGTCCGGAACCTGCCGGCCTTCGACGAGGCGGCCATTTTCCCGGAGGCGGGCCAGCAGGCGGCTGGCCTGCGCCTTCACCTCGGTGGGGTCGTCCCCGTCGAGGTCCACGTACAGCCAGGCTTTGCCTTCCGGCAGCCCGAGCACTGCGCCCTCGCCGCGGCGGAAGCGCATGGTGTCCACGATCGCCTCGTCGATGCCCTCCACGGCGGCCGGGGAGAACTCGAGGATGGTTTCGATGTCCCGCGCGGCGTCCACCACGTCCGCGTAGCCGAGGCAGACCAGCAGCGCGCTGGCAGGTTTGGGCACCAGCTTCATGCGGGCACCCGTGACGATCACGCAGGTGCCTTCGGAGCCCACCAGGGCGCGGGCCACGTTGAAGCCCTTTTCCGGCAGCAGGTTGGCCAGGTGGTAACCCGAGACCTGTCGCTGGATCCGGCCCAGCTCAGTGCGGAAGCCGGCCAGGTTGTTGTGGGCCAACTCCTTGAGCGAGGTGGTGAGGGCCATGGCGCGGGCCGCGGCGGCGCTGTCCTCCGGGTGTGTGGCGCGCAGCCCGGTGGCAGTGGCGGTGAGCCGGGCGCCGTCGGAGGTGACGACGTCGAGTTCCACCACGTGGTCCGAGGTTCGGCCGTAGCGGACGGAGTGGTTGCCGCAGGCGTCGTTGCCCAGCGCGCCGCCCACGGTGGCGCGGTTCTTGGACGACGGGTCCGGGGCGAACGTGAACCGGTTGCCGGTTGCCTTCTCCACCTCCCGCGAAAGGACGGCAAGCACCACGCCCGGGTCCACGTCCACGGTGCCGCCTCCCTCATCGAGCCCGTGGATCCTGTTCATGTGCCGGGAGAAGTCCAGCACCACGCCGGGCCCGATCGCGTTGCCCGCCATGGACGTACCCCCGCCGCGGCTGATCAGCGGGGTCCCGGTTTCCCGGCACACCGCCAGCGCGGCCACCACGTCCTCCGCTGACCGCGGAAACACCACGGCAAGCGGAGGCACCCGGTAGTTGGAAGCGTCGTAGGAGTATTCGGCCAGCCGCCGCGCCGAGCTGTCGGCGCTGATCCCGACCGCTGACAGCCGGTCCAGCACCGCCCGCTGCGCCGGATTGGGCGCAGCAGAAGGTACGACGGCGACGGAAGCGTCAGGCGGGGAAGATACAGTCATCGCTTGGCTCAGGCTCCGGCGGTGGCGGGGACGGCGCCGACGACGGCACCCACGGCAGCCTCGAAACGCTCCAGGCCGGTGGAGATTTCCTCGGCGGTGACCACCAGGGCCGGGATCAGGCGGACCACGTTGCCGGCGGGGCCGCACGTCAGGGTCAGCAGGCCCTGGTCCGTGGTGGCCTGCTGGACCGCGGCGGCCGTTGCGGCGTCCGGCTTGCCGTCCTCGCCGGTGAATTCGATGCCCTGCATGAGGCCGCGGCCGCGGACGTCCCCGATCACCGGGAAGCGCTCTTGGATTTCCTTAAGCCCGGCTTGCAGCTGCTCGCCGCGGATCCGGGAGTTCTCCACGAGGCCCTCTTCCTTGACCACCTCGAGCGTGGCCACGCCGGCCGCGGCAGAGACCGCGTTGCCGCCGTAGGTGCCGCCCTGGGATCCGGGCCAGGCCTTGGACATGGTCTCGGTGGAGGCGGCGATGGCGGAAATCGGGAAGCCGGAGGCGATGCCCTTCGCGGTGACGATGATGTCCGGTGTCGCCGCGGAGTACTGGTGGCCCCAGAACTTGCCGGTGCGGCCGACGCCGGCCTGGACCTCATCGAAGATCAGCTGGATGCCGTATTTGTCTGCACGTTCGCGCAGTCCCTCCATGAAGGCCGGCGGGGTGGGCAGGTAGCCGCCGTCGCCCAGCGCGGGTTCGATGAGGAACGCTGCGGTGTCGTTGGGCGCGGTGCGCGTCTGCAGAAGGTAGTCGAGCTCCTGAAGGGCAAACTCCACGGCCAGTGCCTCGTCCCAGCCGTAGCGGTAGGCATAGGGGAACGCGGACATGTGGACGCCGGCCATCAGCGGGGCGAAACCGGCGGAAAACTTGGTGCCCGCGGTGGTCAGGGAGGCGGCGGCGACGGTGCGGCCGTGGAAGCCGCCCTGGAAAACCACGATGTTGGGGCGGCCGGTGGCCATACGGGCCAGGCGGACGGCGGCCTCCACCGCCTCGGAACCGGAGTTTGCATAGAAAACGGAGTCAAGGCCTGCCGGGAGGACCTCGCCGAGCTTTTCGGTCAGTTTCAGGAGGGGTTTGTGCATCACCGTGGTGTACTGGGCATGGATGATCTTGCCCACCTGCTCGCGAGCGGCTGCCACCACTTTGGGGTGGCAATGGCCGGTGCTGGTCACACCGATGCCGGTGGTGAAGTCCAGGTAGTCCTTGCCATCGGTCCCGTGGATCCAGCTGCCAAGAGCGTGGTCCACAACGACGGGGGTTGCTTGCTTGAGTGCGGGGCTAAGGGAAGTCATGCATTCCATGATGCAGGTCACATCTGTTTATTGTCAACAATCCTGCGATCCCGTACGGTTGTGGTGTGAGTAACACTGAAAATACCCGAGCGCCCCGCGTCGTCATACTCGCCGCTGAAGGGCAGCCCCTCCCCTGCAACCTCAACGAGATCGAAGCCCGGGCCGACGTCACCGTGACCGACGCCGCCGGCCTCGCGGAAGCCTCGCAGGGAGCCGACGTACTGTTCCTTTGGGACTTCTTTTCCGCCGCACTGCGTGACGCATGGCCGCACGCGGATTCGCTAAAATGGGTGCATGTGGCCGCCGCCGGCGTGGATGCCATGATGTTCGACGAACTGCGTTCCTCCGACGTGGTGGTGACCAATGCCCACGGCACTTTCGATCAGCCCATCGCGGAGTTCGTCCTGGCCTCCATCCTGGCCCACGACAAGCAACTGCACCTGAGCAAGAGCCTCCAGCAGCGAGCCGCCTGGCAGCACCGCGAACTCACCCGCACCGCGGGCTCGCACGCCCTGGTGGTGGGTACCGGAGGAATCGGCCGCGCCACCGCCCGCCTCTTGCGCGCCGTGGGACTGGAGGTCCGCGGCGTGGGACGCGCGGCCCGCGAGGACGATCCCGACTTCGGCACGGTTCACCCGAGCGCGGACCTGGCCGAGCACGCCGGCTGGGCGGACCACGTGGTGCTGATCGCCCCGCTCACCGAACAGACCCGCAACATGGTGGACGCCCGCGCCCTGGCAGCCATGAAACCCTCCGCGCACCTCGTTAACGTTGGCCGCGGCGCACTAGTGGACGAGCCGGCTCTTATTGAAGCCCTACGCGAAGGCCGGATTGCAGCTGCCTCGCTGGACGTGTTCAGCGAAGAGCCCGTCCCGGCATCCCACCCCTTCTGGGCCATGGACAACGTCCACATGTCAGCCCACATGTGCGGCGATGTCGTCGGCTGGCGCGACGCGCTGGCAAGGCAGTTCCTGGACAACCTTGAGCACTGGACGGCAGGCGGGAGACTTGCCAACGTGGTGGACAAGGAACGCGGCTACGTCAGCAGCAGCTGACACCCAAAACTACAAAACCCGGCGGTTTGTGTGAGCCGCACCACATGGTCTAGATTGTAAACAATCTACCAATTAACTCGGAGGTGTCTTTTGCTGTTCAGCCAAGAGGAGTACGACGCCCGGCTCGCCGGTGTCCGCGTGCGCATGGCCAAACAAGGTCTTTCGGCTTTGCTTGTCACCGACCCGGCCAACATCTACTACTTGACCGGCTACAACGCGTGGTCCTTCTACACCCCGCAGTTGGTCTTCGTTCCCGCGGACGGCCCCATGCTGCTCTTCACCCGGGCCATGGACGCCGGCGGCGCCTCCCGCACCACCTGGCTGCCTGAGGACTGCATCGTGGGATACCCGGAGCAGTACGTCCACCGCCCGCACGTGCACCCCTTCGACTGGGTGGCCTTTGCCCTGCGCGAGCGCTACCTCATTGCCCCGGCGGCCAAGGGCTGCGTGGGCTTGGAAATGGACTCGCACTTCTTCTCCCCCAAGGCCTACCGCTCGCTGGTCAACGCCATCCCGGAATGGACACTCGTGGACAGCTTCGAGCTGGTCAACTGGGTCCGCTCCATCAAGTCCCCCGCGGAGATCCAGCTGATGCGCGGCGCGGCGCAGGTCTGCATGGCGGCCATGGAGGCGGCCGTCGAAACGATCGACGTCGGCGTCCGACAGTGCGATGCCGCGGCGGCCATCAGCCAGGCGCAAATCAAGGGCGCCAACGGCATCGGCGGGGACTACCCCGCCATCGTGCCGATGCTGCCCACGGGCGAGGCCGCGGACACCCCGCACCTGACCTGGAGCGAGGACCGCTTCGAGGCCGGCCAGGCCGTCGTCATCGAACTGGCCGGCGCCCACCAGCGGTACCACACTCCGCTGGCCCGCACCCTGACCCTGGGGAAGAAACCGGAGCGTCTCGCGAAGCTGGCTGACGCCGTCGCCGACGGCCTGAACGCCGTGCTGACCGAGGTGCAGCCCGGCGTCCCCGTCCGCGAACTCGCCCGCGCCTGGAACTGGACACTGGCCAAATACGGCCTGGAAAAGCCGTCGCGCATCGGTTACTCGATCGGCGTCGGCTACCCGCCCGACTGGGGCGAGCGCACCATCTCCATCCGCTCCGAGGAAGAATCCGTCCTAGCGGAGAACATGACCTTCCACGTGATCGGCGGGATGTGGATGGACAACTACGGTTACGAACTCTCCGAATCGATCCGCGTCACCGCCGACGGCGTCGAGACATTCACCAGCTTCCCCCGCGAACTCATCCAGAAAGGCGGCTAGGCCATGACTGTTGACCACATTGCCACCCGATCCCGCACCGCCCTGCCTTTGGCCGACCGCGCAGCCGACCTCGTCGGCTCGGTCATTGACTCCAGCACGTCACTGCTGGCCGCGCAGACGCACGACATTGTCCGCTTCGCCATGGGTTCCCCCGCGGACGAGGCCGTGCCGTTGGCCGAATTCCGGGATATCGCGGATCAGGTCATCGACCACAGCTCCATGACTTACGGCGCCACCGAGGGCGAGCCAGTACTGCTTAAGGCCCTCGTCGAGTACCTTGCCGGAACATCGGACCCCACCGCCGAGGAACGCGTCACCATCACCGCCGGCGGCATGCAGGGACTGGACCTAGCCTGCAAGATCTTCATCAACCCCGGCGACCTGGTCATCGTGGAAAGCCCCACCTACACCAACGGCAGCGCCACCGCCTTGAGCTACGGCGCCGAACTCCTCGAGGCACCCACCGACGAGAACGGCCTCATCGTGGAGGCCCTGCCCGAACTGGTTGCCGCCGCGGGCCGCACGCCCAAGGCCATCTACACGATCCCGAACTTCCAGAACCCGTCCGGCACCACTCTTTCGCTGCCGCGCCGCCACCAGCTGCTGGAACTGGCGCACGACTGGAACTCCGTGATCATCGACGACGACCCCTACGGCCTGCTCCGCTTCCAGGGCGACGACCTGCCGTCCCTGCAGGCCCTGAGCCCCGGGGATCCGCTGTTGTTCTCCGTCCGCACTTTCTCCAAGATCCTGGCCCCGGGCCTGCGCGTGGGCTGGGTGGACACGGACCCCGCGCTGCGCCAGCTGGTCATCAATGCCAAGCAGGCCATGGACACCTGCACCAACGTTCCCG
Organism: Arthrobacter sp. SPG23; assembly: GCF_000876655.1. Classification (GTDB taxonomy): domain Bacteria; phylum Actinomycetota; class Actinomycetes; order Actinomycetales; family Micrococcaceae; genus Arthrobacter. The sequence goes on along the minus strand of NZ_JYCN01000009.1, from coordinate 270,590 downwards.
CCCAGCACATCGTGGCCGAGTTCATCCGCCGCGGCGGCCTGGACAACCACCTCGCAGGCCTGCGCACGGAGTACAAGCGCCGCAAGGACGCGATGCAGGACAGCCTGCGCCGCCACCTCGGCGACCGCGTCACCACCACTGATCCCGAAGGCGGCTTCTTCCTCTGGCTCACGCTCCAGGGCGAAGACGCGCGGATCTCCACGCGGAAGCTCTTCGAGACGGCACTCGCCGAAGGCGTCGCCTTCATCCCCGGGCCGGCGCTGTCAGCCAGCGGAAAGTTCGACGACGCGCTCCGACTCTGCTTCGCGTCCACCACTCCCGAACGGGCCGAGGAAGGCATCATCCGCCTGCGCCGGGCAATCGACCTTGAGCTCGCGGCAGTGAAGGGCGGCGACAACGCTTGAGCACTGCTTCTGGACACCAGGCCATGGAACAGCGGGTTCTGGAACAACTGGCCCTTGAGCAGAAGGTCATCGACCTGATCACCGAGGCCCACCTCGTCTCACTCACCACGGCCCTCGTGGCCGCCGGCGGCGAGAATCCCGGCGGCACTGAGGGAGCCACGGTGGAGGTCCTGAAGAACTTCTGCGTGGCTGCGGGCCTCGAGGTAACAACGGAAACAGTTGCTCCGGGACGGCCGAACTTCACGGCCGTCCTGCCGGGCGGCGTCGTGCCCGGGGCCAGCCAGCCCGCCGCCGTCCAGCCTGGCATCCTGTTTCTCGGCCACTCGGACGTCGTTCCCGCCGGGCCCGGCTGGGAGCGGCCGCCGTTCGAACCCTATGTCCGGGACGGCCGGCTTTTCGGCCGCGGTTCCACGGACATGAAAGGCGGCTTGGCCGCCGTCGTCATTGCCCTCAAGGCACTCAAGGACGCCGGCGCGCAGCTGCCCTTCAACGCTGCACTGGCGTGCACGGTGGACGAGGAGGACCTGGGCATCGGCATCCGGGCCTACACCGCCGCTGCCCTCGCCGATCCCGCCTTTTCCTACTCGGCGTGTGTCGTAGCGGAGCCCACCGACCTCGAGACGGTGATCGGCTGCCGCGGGGACAGCTACATCGAGCTGAAGGTCACGGGCAAGTCGGCCCACTCCGGCCGCCCGGCGGACGGCCGGAACGCCATCGACGCCGCGGCGAAGATCCTGGATCTGGTCCGCGAAGACCACGCCCGGCTGCAGGCCGGGCAGGACCCGCTGCTCGGCGCCGGAAGCTGGAACATCGGGCTCATCAGCGGCGGCACCGGAACCTCCATGGTGGCGGCAGAATGCACAGTGTCCTTGGACCGGCGGCTCATGCCCGATGACGACGCGCAGCAGATCCTGGACAAGCTCATGGCCCGGATCAGCGAGGCCGGCATTGATTCGGACGGCATCTCCGTGGGGTCTTCCGTGACCATGGAAATGCCCGGGTTCCGCACGCCGGAGTCCCATCCGCTCGTGGCAAACTCCGTGTCCGCGCTGGCGGACGCCGGCGTGGACAGCGCCATCAGCGGTTGGACAGCGGCCTGCGACGGCGGCTTCGTGGCCCGCGACCTCGGCGTGCCCGCTATCGTCATGGGCCCAGGCGGCCTGAACGACCAGGCCCACCAGGTGAACGAGTCCGTCAGCATCGCCGAGATCGTCGCGGCCGCCCGCGCGTACGCCCTCATGTGCTTGCGCCACGGCAACGGCTAACGGGCTTCCCCTGCAATAAGGAAAGGCTGGCTGCAGTAGCAGCCAGCCTTTCCTATTGCCTTGAGGTCTAAACGTTGGCGCCCATGCCTACGCCGATGCCACGTGGGCTTCGCTGCTGGCGCCGGTGAGCCGGTCCAGGGCGTCGTCCATGTGGCTGATCAGGAGCTTGCCCACCAGTTCCTCGTTACCGGCAGCCAAGGCATCGGCGATGGCGTGGTGCTCGGCAACGCGGGTGTGCGGGTCCGGGTATTTTTTCTCCAGCGCTGTCAGGCACATCCGGGTCTCGGTCAGCAGGGTGTTGTGCATCCGGGTGAGCCGGGTGCTTCCCGCAGCCGCCACGAGCGTGGCGTGGTACTCCATGTCGGCCTCGGACATGGCGTCCAGGTCCCCCTTGTCCGCCGCCTTCTTCATGGCCTTTACGACGTTCAGCAGCCGGGCCGCCACGTCCTGGGCCCCCTTCTGCAGGATGAGCTCGGACGCAGCACGCTCGACGGCGGTCCGCGCCACATACATGTCCCGCACCTCTTCGTCGGTCATCGTGATGACAAACAAGCCGCGGTTGCGGATGCTGATGAGGAGGCCCTCCTGGGTGAGCCGCTGCATGGCTTCGCGGAGCGGCCCGCGGCTTACGCCGAGTTCCTTGGCCAGCTCCGCCTCGCCGAGCTGGGCTCCCGGCGGAATGTGGCCCAGGCCTATCGCCGTGCGCAATTTCCCGGCGATAATTGATGGCGTGGATTCGCGCACCACGGGCTCAAATCTTTGCATCGGTAACCACTCTTCCGCTCGGGGGTCCGGCTGCGGCCCAGGGGCACGCAGTCAGACCCGTCCTTGTGTCCGCCCGGAGGGATCAGACTGGACTAGAAACTGTCTACAATCCTACAGGATTAAGATCCGGCGGTTGGAGAAACCACGAATCCTCGGCGGGCCATGCCCGCTGCCGGGCCCGGGCGTGACCTTCAGGGCTTGGTTTCCACCGCCCGCGAATACGTCAGGGTTTCGTCCCGCGCCCCGCCCATCCAGATGTCCTGGCAGGCTGCCGCCATCTCGTCCAGGCCCTCCACAATGGTGGCGAACACGTTGCCGGGCACCCATCCGGTGTCTCCGTTGAGCAACAGGTTGTTGCGGCCGTAGAAGACAGCCAGGTCAACGATTGTCTGCACGGAGTCAGTCCCCGAGTCCTGCTCGTAGCCGTGGGAGGGCGTCTTGAGGTCATTCGACGTGAACGTGAAATAGCAGACGTCGCCCGGAATCGGGGTCACGGTGGTGTTCTCCGCGCCGGGCTCGGCCGGAGCGAAGGCGGGCACCAGGTTGTAGATCTCGTTGCGGGCGTACTTTCCGTGGAAGACCTGGCCGCTGAGCGGCAGGGCATCCCAGACCGCGTTGCTGGTGCGGGGTGCGGCCTCATCATGCAGGAGGGCCTTGCAGGTCACTCCGCGCTTTTCGAGGGTGATGTTGATGTACCGGGCCATATTCTTTCCTTTACTTCCGGGTGGGGATGGAGAGCTGTGAGGTGCTGCGCGGGCGGCTGTGGTGCCAGCCCGTCGCGTTCTGGTAGGCGGCAGCGGCCGAAAGCACGCGCGCATCGCCGTGCCGGGGGCCAACCAACTGCAGCCCGACGGGCAGCCCTTCCGCGGTGAACCCGCAGGGGACGCTGATGGCCGGCTGCTGCGTCAGGTTGAACGGATAGGTGTAGGGCGTCCAGGAGGTCCAGTCCGCCGAGGCGGATCCGGCCGGAACATCGCGTCCGGCTTCGAACGCGGGAATGGGCAGGGTGGGCGTCACCACGAGGTCGTAGCGCTCATGGAGCTGGCCCATTTCCCGTCCCAGCTTCATCCGGACCGCGGTGGCGTCCAGGAAATCGCCGGCACTGAAGCCTGCGTGCCGCTGCAGTGCAGCGGCCAGCAGCGGATCGACCTGGTCGATGGCACCGGGGCCATAGCCTTCCACCACCTTGGCCGCCCCGCTGAACCACAGCACATGGTAGGCGTCCACAGGGTCCGTCCAGCCGAGGTCGATTTCCTCGACCTCCGCTCCGAGTTCGCTCAGAACCTGGACCGCGTCGCGGACTGCCTTTTCGACGTCGGGATCGTTGCGGCCGTAGCCGAGATCCGGGCTGAAGGCGATTTTTCGGCCGCGCAGCCCTTCGCCGAGTGTTTCCAGGAAGGACCGCATAGGCGCAGGGCCGGCGGACCAGTCCCGGGCGTCGGGCTGCGAAAGGATATCCATCATCAGGGCCGCGTCCTCCACGGTCCGCGTGATGGGGCCGGCATGCGCGAGCGTCCCGAAGGGGCTGGCCGGGTACAGCGGCACCGTTCCGTAGGTGGGTTTGAAACCGACGACGCCGGTAAAGCCGGCGGGGATGCGGATGGAGCCGCCGCCGTCGGTCCCTACCGACCAAGGACCCATGCCTTGGGCGACCGCGGCAGCGCTGCCGCCGCTGGATCCGCCGGAGGTGCGTGAAGTGTCCCAGGGATTGCGGGTGATGCCGCACCGGGGACTGTCCGTCACGCCCTTCCAGCCGAATTCGGGGCTGGTGACCTTGCCGATCAGGACAGCTCCGTTCTCGCGCAGCCTCGCGACGGCGGGGGCATCCTCGCTCCAATCGCCATCAGATGAGGTCAGCCGGGAGCCGCGCAGCGTGGGCCACCCCTTGGTCAGCATCAGGTCCTTGATCGAGGTGGGAACGCCGTCGGCTTGGCCGCGCGGCTCATTCCGGAGCCAGCGCGCCTCCGATTCGCGCGCCGCCGCCAAGGCAGACTCCTCCTCCACCAGGCAGAAGGCGTTGATGTCCGCATCGTGCCGGTCGATCGAATCCAAGGCCGCACGCGTGGCCTCCACCGGCGAAACCTCGCCGGAACGATAAGCGGTGAGAAGTTCCGTGGCAGTGGCCCATTCCAGCGAATCAATCACTCTTTGCAGCTCCTTGTCCGTCCAAACAATATGCAGTCCCAACAATCTGTGATCCCGATAACACTCCCGTCAGGCTATGTGGCCCGCGTCACGATTGTCAACAATCCTACTTCCCTATCTTTTGCTCCCTCCATTTTGTACGATTGTGCACAATCCGGGAGGTCCCCGGTCCATTCAGAGGAGAATTTATGGGCGTCACCATTGGCATGCTTTACCCGGGCTACGGAGCCGAGGACGATTACCCCTACATGGAGGAACTGCTGGGTGATGGCGTCCGCCTTCCCCTGGTCCATACTTCCGTGGGCGTGGATGCGCATGAGGTCCAGGCCCTGCTGGACCTCGGCAAGAGCGAGCGACTCCTCGAAGGCGCCGAAGCCCTGCGCGCCGCCAAGCCCGACGCCGTGATGTGGGCCTGCACGTCCGGCAGCTTCGTGTTCGGCTGGGACGGCGCGCGACAGCAGGCCTTGGAGGTCCAGGAGGCGCTTGAGGTTCCCGCCTCCTCCACCTCGCTGGCATTCGTGGATGCCGCGCGGGCTTTGGGCCTGGACAGGGTGGCCGTGGCCGCCACCTATCCGGAGGACGTTTCCCGGCACTTCGCGGAGCTGCTCAGCCGCGGCGGAATAGAAGTGACCCAGCTGGTCAGCCACGACATTCCCACGGCCGCTCTCGCCGGCGAACTGGACCGGGAAGGCGTCCTGGACCTGGCCCGCAGCAACGACAGCCCGGAGGCGCAGGCCATCCTGATCCCGGACACCGCCCTGCACAGCGCCCGCTGGATCAACGAACTTGAGGCGGCCCTCGGCAAGCCGATTCTGACGGCAAACCAAGTGACCGTGTGGCAAGGCCTTCGTCTCGCCGGAGCCCTGCGCCCGTGCGACGCCCTGGGCTATCTCTTCAAGCACACAGCGGATGTATCTGTGGGGGCCTAACCCGCACGCAGCAAAGCGAGAAAGGCGTCCCGGCGAGCAGGCAGTAACGGATACTGCCGGCAGCCGGGGCGCCTTCTTGCTTGCTAAGAAAGGAGCCGCTGGCCGGGGCCCACCGCCGCCTTGCCAACGCGCTGCAGCGCCGCCCAGGCCGTGACCTGATTGGCCGACAGTACCGGCTTGCCCAGCTCGCGCTCGAGGGGCGCAATGATGTCGTAGGTGGGCAGATTGGTGCAGCTGATGAAAATGACATCCGCCTCAGGCACATCGGCCCCGCGGATCAGCTCGCACGTGGTCCGGTACGGAACCTCCCAGATGCCCCCTTCGAGCCCAAGACCGGCCTGGGCCACCACAGAGTGGCCTGCCTCCTCCAGGAAGTCACCCAGCCGAAGGGTCAGTTCCGCCACGTAAGGCGTCACCACCACCACATTGGAGGCGCCCAGATGGTCCAGCGCTTCGAGCAGCGCTTCGGAGGTACTGACGCCCTGCGCGCCGCCTGCGGCCTCCATAATCTTCGAAATGTGGCGTGCGCCCGCAACCCCGCTGACGAAGCTGCCCGAAGTACAGGCGTAGGCCATGACGCTGGGGCGCACAACGCTCAGATTCTTTGCGGCAGTGAGGATATCGCCGTCGTCACTGACATCCTCTGCCATCTCCAGGCCGACGGGTTCATCGACGAACGGTGTACGCGTAAAGAACAGGGACACGTCCTGTGGCATCCAACGCCACAGCTCCCGGTCCAGCGCCATGTCGAACGGGCACACCACGCCAATTCCGGTCTGCGCCGCCGGGCCGGCCAACACCACTTCACTAGTCCGCATAATTCTCCTCAAATAGTAGATTGTTGACAACATTTGCTGGCTTGCCTAGTGTCCGTTATGACCCCATCCCCCTCGAAGGAGCACCATGAACATCCAAGAAGACCCGATCCACGCCGTCGAGCTCGAGCTGCCCTCTCCCCCGGTTCCGGTGGCCAATTACGTGCCGGTCCGGCAGGTGGGGAACCTGGTCTTCACGTCCGGCCAGACGCCCACGCGCGACGGCATCCTCACCGTCAGCGGCAAGCTCGGACGCGAGCTCACCGTCGAAGAAGGCCAGCAGGCTAGCGCCACAGCCGCGCTTAACTGCCTGTCGGCCCTGCGCCAGCACCTGGGTTCGCTGGACAGGATCGTCTCGGTGGTCAGCCTGACCGGTTACGTTGCCTCCGCCGAAGGGTTCGCTGACCAGCCGGCTGTTATCAACGGCGCCTCCCTGATCCTGGAGAGGGCCTTCGGCGACAAGGGGCGCCATGCCCGGGCAGCCGTGGGTGTTGCGGAGCTGCCCGGGCAGGCGCCCGTTGAAATTTCGCTGATCGTGGAGGTCTAGCGGCCGATCAGTGCCGCAGGATCAGTGCTGTAGGACGGCCCGAAGGAAGGTCCGGGTCCGTTCCTGCTGCGGGTCCTTGAAGATCTGGGCCGGCGGTCCACTCTCCACGGCGGCGCCGTTATCGAACATCACCACACGGTCCGAAATCTCCTCAGCGAACCGCATCTCGTGCGTCACCATCAACATAGTCATGTCCGTGGTGTGCGCCAGGTTCCGGATCACGTTCAGCACCTCGCCGATCAGTTCCGGGTCCAGGGCTGACGTGGGCTCATCGAAGAGCAGCACCTTGGGGCGCATGGCCAGCGCCCGGGCGATCGCCACCCGCTGCTGCTGGCCGCCGGACATCTGGGGCGGTGTGTGGTTCATGTGCTTTCCGAGACCCACCAGGTTAAGCAGGTCGGCGGCACGCTCCTTTGCCTCGGCCTTGCCCATGCCCAGCACATGGATCGGCGCCTCGATGATGTTCTCCATGGCGGTCATGTGCGGGAAGAGGTTGAACTGTTGGAACACCATGCCGATCTTGCGGCGCGTTTCCCGCAGTTGCTTTGTCTCCCGGACCTTCTGCCCGGCAGTGACATCCCACAGAGTGTCACCGTCGACCGTCACGAGACCTTCCGTGGGCGTCTCCAGCGTCATCAGGATGCGCAGGATGGTGGTCTTGCCGGAACCGGACGGGCCGATGATGGACACTTTCTCGCCCGGTGCCACCTCGAAGTTGAGTGACTTCAGGACCTGGTTGGACCCCCAGTTCTTACTGACATTCTGAAACCTGATGATCGGGTCCGGGGCGAGGGCCACGTCCGCGGACAGTGGCTGGGGTTCAGTGCTGGGGCGCATAGCGCCGCTCCAATCTGTTGACGAGCCGTGAGGCCGGGTAGCTGATGGCCAGGAACAGCATGGCGGCCATAGTGAGGGGTTCCAGATAACGGAAATTCGAGCTGCCGATGGCCTGTGCCGTGGCCATCAGTTCCACCACGGTGATGGCGGACAAGACTGCCGAGTCCTTGAACATCTGGATAAGGTAGTTGCCGAGCATGGGCACCACGGTGCGCACTGCCTGCGGGAGGATGATCCTGCCCCACGTGCGGACGCCGGGGAGGCTCAGCGCCGTTGCCGCCTCCCACTGGCCGCTGGGGACCCCCTGGATTCCGCTCCGGTAAACCTCTGCCATGTACGCGCTGTAGTTGACACCGATCACCACCACACCGGTGGTGAAGGCGTCAAAGCTGACACCGTAGGCAGGCAACACGAAGAAGGCGCAGTAGGCCTGGACCAGCAACGGCGTGCCGCGGACAAACACGACGAAGAAGGACACCACAGGAGACAGGACCGGGATGGCAAGCCTTCTCAGAACGGCGAAGAACAGCCCGAGCACTGCCGCGAGCAGGGTGCCCAGGAGGGTGATCTGGATGGTTACCCAGAGGCCTTCCAGGAGCAGCGGGAAAACTGACACGGCAAAATTGCTATCCCAGATCATGCTGCACCTACCTTCATGAGACGGCTTTCCTTGCGCTGGGCAGCGAGCGCCCGCCGGTCAAGGGCGAAACGACGTTCGAGCCAGCCCGTCAGCAGGGTCAGCAGATAGGAGAGGGCAAAGTACGCCACCAAGATAGTGAGGAATATCGCCGTCGTCTGCCCCGTGGTGCTGCGGATCATCTGAGCCCGGAAGGTCAGGTCCGCCACGGTGACCAGCGAAACGAGCGAGGTGTTCTTCAGCAGGTCCACCATGACGTTGCCGAACGGGGGCAGCATGGCCGGAATGGACTGCGGGATGATGATCCTGCGCAGCCGCAGTGCCGGTTCCATCCCGAGCGCAATGCAGGCTTCGGTCTGGCCCTTGGCGCGGCTGGCGATGGCGCCTCGCACCACTTCCGCGGCGTACGCGCCCTCGTTCAGGCCGAGCGCCAGGACGGCGGCGGTCAGCGGGTGGAGCTGGATGCCGAAGAACGGCAGTGCGAAAAACAGCCAGAACATCTGCACCAGCAGCGACGTGCCGCGGAAAACCTCAATGAAGATGCCCGCCGGCCAGCTGATGAGCCGGTGGCTGGACAAACGCGCCAGTCCGGCCGCGAACGCGACCACCAGGCAGAGAGCGCCGCTGAGCACCGCCACCAGGATGGTGGTCAGCAGACCCTGCCAAAGCAGTGGTGCGTAGTCGATTACTGCGGACATACGCTGCCCTCCTTCCGTGCCGGCAAGATCAGCCCGCGGTCTTGCATAGCTCCGCGGCGGTTACGCCCTCCACCACAGAAGGATCAAAACCCCATTTTTTGAGGATTTCGGCGAACTCAGGCGTTTTCTTGAAGGCCGCAAGTTCCTTGTTGTAGGCCTCGTGGAAGGCAGTGTCTGACTTACGGAACGCCGCACCGGAACCCGTGCGCGGTGCGTCCTTCAGGGGCTCGCTAATGTCAAAGCTCGCATCGTCTTTCGCCAGCGCCTGTAGCGAGAGGGTGGGAAGCATGAAGGCGTCCGCCCGGTTGGCCTTGAGTGCCTCGAGGCCGCTGCGGCCATCATTGATCTTGATCTGCTGCGAGGCCGGCACATTGGCCGATTTCAGGACGCCTTCTTCGAAACCGCCCGGCAGCACCGCGATCCGCAGCGACTTGTCGGCCAGGATGTCGGCCACGGACATTATGCCTTTCGGGTTTCCCTTGGGCGTGGCGTAGGACTCTGTGGAAACGATGACCGGCTCCGAGTACAGAACCTGCCCGCAGCGGGATTCCTTCATGAAAAGGCCCGCCGCAATGACATCCCAGCGGTTGGCGTTGAGGCCGGGAATCATGGATTCATACGGGGTGATGATGCCCTGGACCTCGTCGATGCCGAGCCGTTTGCAGACGGCTCGAAGCACGTCGGGTTCGCAACCAGTCACCTTCCCGTCAGCACTGACCTGCGTGTAGGGCGGTTCGTTGGCAATGCCCACCCGGAGGAAGCCCTGGGACTTTGCTGTCTCCAGCAGATTGCTGGCGGCACCGGATGCGGGGCCGCCAACGGCGACGCTGGAACAGCCTGAGGCCCAGCCGGCTACGGTGGCGCCAAGAACGGCGACTCCAGCGCCTCGCAGGACGTTCCTACGTGAAATGTTGCCCGTCATATGTACTCCTTCGCCCGGACCTGCCGGGGCTACTCAGGATGATCACATCGTGTGATGTGTGTTACATAAAACCTAGGAGTCAGGTGTACTATTGTCAACAATCCGAATGTAAAATCCTGCTTTCCGGGGATTCACTTCGGCTTCCGGTAGGGAGGTCCCGCTTTGGCGGGCACCACTTCAGACAGCGCCGCACAAAGGAGTGAGCATGAAGAAGCGCATGCAGTTGCATAACACCGCCCTCATCCAGGGCGACCGGCTTCTGTTTTCGCGGACGGGCGAGCATTGCCCGGCAAGCGGATGGTGGACGCCGCTCAATGATGAAACAGACGCCCACTTCCTGTCAGAGGGAAGCGTCATGCCCTCCGCGGGAGGGAGCCCTGCAACCTGGAAGCGGGTCCCGCATCTCCAGCGAGCCCAAAGGCCGACGCACGAATATCCGCCCAAGGGATTCGCTCTGGACAGCATCTGATTCAGTAAAAATGCCGGACCGCCGTGGGAATGAACCTGTCTCAGCCCACGAAAAGCCACATCTCCCTGATCACGGGGGTGGCTCCTCCAAGCCCTAGCCAGTGTCCCGCCATCACCCGAACACAGCCAGCGTCCGTATCAATGGTTCGTAGACGCCGTACTTCAAGGCGTCCCCCAAGCACCTGCAGGCCAAGGCCGTTCGGCCCTATCAAACCTGCGGCAACCGGGCCAAAGCTTAAAGACGGAGGCGCTGGGACGAACGCCCGCGGGCCCTGCACCGAGCTTTTGCCAGACCGCGAGCTCTGAGGACATCCGGACATGTCACTCGATAAGCGCCGGCTCCCGTTGCGCAGGCGGGCCGCGACGCACGGAACTCAGCGCCATGAATCCGCCCGAAAGGCCTTGCTCGCGGCAGGAGCGCTGTCTTCGCTGCTCTACGTGATTGCCACAGATGGCGTGGCTGCGTCCATGTGGGACGGGTACCGCCGCACCGAACAGATGGTGAGCGAGCTGTTCGCCGTCGGCTCCCCCGGCCGGGACGTCCTGCTGCCCTTCACATGGCTCTATACGGTGCTGTTCACTGCGTTCGGGGTGGGCGTCTGGAACTCCGTGCGCGGCAACCGCGCCCTGCGCATCGGCGGCGGCCTGCTCATCGGGTACGGGCTGTGGAACATCATGGGCGCCCTCTACCCGCTGACGCTGGAGGACGATGCTTCCGTTCCCATGCATATCCTCGTCACCAACATTCAGCTCGCCCTTATGGTCGCGGCAATGTGTTTCGTGGCTGCAGGGTTCCACGGCCGGATGCGCGCGTATTCGATCGTCTCACTCGCGGCCTCCGCGGTCATGGGCATGATTGCATTCGCGGCGGCTCCGGGGCCCAACCTCGTGCTGGGCATCGGCGAAAGAATCAGCATCGGGGCATTCCTGCTCTGGGTGGCTGTCCTCGCGGTCGCGCTGTGGAGGCGGCTGCCGGCAGTCATGGCAGCTCCGGCGGGTTCGGGGCCGGCCCCCGCCGCGCAGTAGCGGGCCTCTCACCGCCGACGGCGGACGCAGTTCATAATGACCAGGTGATCACACTCATCAAGGTCCTCCACAGCATCATCTACGCTGGCGGCTACCTGGCCATCGTTGTGCTTGCCTCAGTGATCAGCCGCAACGGCAAGCCGGCGGTAGGTCTCGGCATCATGTTGACCCTCGCCGCCGTCTCGGCGACACTCGTCATCGCATCCGCCGTGGTCAACCGCCGATACAAGCGGGCGGTGCATTCCGCCCCAAACGCGGAGACCGCGGCCGCGGCCGGACCCACCAGGACCTTCAGCGCGCACATCTCGGAATCCTACGAACACGACGCCCACACTGTTTGGTCGCTGATCCGGCCGGCAGAGAGCGCCGTGTTGCTCACTGACGTACAAAGGGCCTTCACCGTGCCGGGGACACCTGTTGGCGTCGGGGAACAGCAATGCTTCATCCGCCGCAACGGTTCGGTTTCCATCATCGAGGTCATCGGTGAAGAAAGCCCATGGTGGGCAACAACGAGGCCCGTATCGCCGGACGAGATGAATAGTCGCTCGACCTATCGCCTTGAACCGACCTCAACCGGATGCACTCTCACTCTTGGAACCGTTATTGAACTCCCTGCAAACGAAGTGCTTGCAGAGGACCCCGACAAATGGTGGGAAACCCAAATGAGGCCCTACTTGACCCGGATCAAGGAAGTCCTGTCCGCGGGTCAAACGTAGCGTGGGCGGACCGCGGCAACCTACGCCGGTGAGTGCACCGCCACGGATGCCCGTTCAACGGCGGGGCACATGATCTTCACCGCGGAGTCGTTGGAGGCCTCGTCGAGGCCCAGCAGCATGCGCACTCCTGCCGCCCCGAGTTCGTAGTGGGGCAGGGACACCGTGGACAGCGGTGGCCGAAGGTGGGCCGCGATAACTTCCTGGTTGTCAAAGCCCACCACGGCCATGTCATCCGGAATGGAGAGCCCGTTTTCCCGCAGGCCGTCGTACAGTCCCATGGCCATCCGGTCGTTGTAGCAGAACACAGCGGCGACGTTGCGCTTGAGCAACTCTTCGGTGGCGCCGTAGCCGCCTTCCTGATCCGGATAAGCTTCCAGCACCAGCTCCGGGTCGAATGGAATTCCGGCAGCCTCCAGCGCATCCTTGTAGCCCTGGAGCCGTCCGTCCCTGGCGGGCGCGGGAGTGGTGGCGTTGATAAAGGCGATGCGCCGGTGACCGCCGCGGAGCAGGATTTCCGTCGCGGACTTACCACCTTGCTCTTCGTCGGGTACAACAGCACGGGCAGCGCCGGGCTCCGGAGAGAAGCAGTTGACCAGGACGAAGTCCGCCTCGCGAAGTGTTTCCGGGACGACAGTGGGACGGTGGAACCATGTTGAGTACAGGATGCCGCGCACCTTGTACTCCAGCATCATGGCGATCGCATCCGTTTCCAGATCGCGGTTTCCCTCGGTGTTGGCGATCAGCAGCGCGTAGCCGTGTTTCCACGCTTCGTCCTGCGCCCCATGGATGATCTGACCCGCGAACGGGGTGGTCGCTACGCCGTCTGCGACGAGCCCGATAAACCGTGAGGTGCCGCTGACAAGCGTCTTCGCCATAGCGTTGGGGCGGTACCCGAGCTGCCGGATCGCATCCTTGACGCGCTGACGCGTCTGCTCCGCAATGCGGGCGTTCTTCTTCTTGTTGATCACCAGCGACACCGTGGCAGTGGACACACCGGCCGCTTCAGCAACTTCGCGGAGAGTCACCGGCTGGGCACGGCTTTTCCTCACAGGAACGTCGGGGGTGGCCGCGTTGCCTGAGTCTTTCTCCTGCGAAATCATCTGTCCTCCATCAGGAGTATATCCATCAGCCATGGCCGTCATCCCTTCGTCGCCCCGCTTTCCAAGCCTTGGATCATGGCCTTGTTCAGGACCAGGAAGACCAGGAGCAGGGGCGTGATGGTGACGCACACAGCAGCGAAGGTGGCAGTCCAGTCCACCTTGCCCATGGCGCCGATGTAGTTCTGCAGGCCCAGGGGGATTGTTTTCAGGTCCTCGGAGAGAACGAACGTGTTGGCGAAGATGAAGTCGTTCCAGATGAAGATGCTGTTGACCAGCACCACGGTGACCACTGTGTTCAGCGACAGCGGCAGCGTTATCAGTCCGAAGATCCGGTAGGGGCCGGCGCCGTCAAGGGAGGCGGCTTCGTAGGTTTCGCGGGGGATGTATTCGAAGAACGATGAGAACAGGTAGATGGACATGGGCAGCGCGAAGCCGGCCAGGGGAATGATCATCGACTGGTAGGTGTCCAGCAGGTTCACGGTTGAGTAGTCGATGAACAGCGGCACCAGGGCGATCTGGACGGGAACGATGATTCCGATCAGGAACAGCCCGCGGACAAACCTGCTCAGGCGGAACCCAAGGACCTGGATGGCGTAGGCGGCCATCATGCCGAACAGGACAATCAGGATGTTGGCACCCATGGTGACGATGAAGCTGTTCAGGATGTACCTGCCGAGGTCGCCCGTTTCGAACGCCCGCGCGTAGTTCTCCCACGTCAGCGAGCTCGGCAGGGCGAACGGGTCACCGGTGGCGAAGTCGTGCTCGGTGCGCAGGCTGGTCAGGAACAGCCACGCGAGCGGGTAGACCTGGACGATCACGATCAGCATGATCAGCACCCGCGACAGGGTCCGGTACAGGCTGGGCTTGCGGCGTCGCCTTGTGATGGCGGGCTTGGGGGGCACGACGGCGGCGGGTGGAGTAGCCGGGGCTGTTTGGGTGATCATGAGTCTGCCCTCCGCTTGAGCATGAACAGGATGAGGCCGACGGCGACCAGGCACTCGATCACGATGAACACGGAGATGGTGCTGGCGTACCCGAAGTCCGTACTGGTGAATGCCGTCTTGTACATGTACGTGGTGAGCAGTTCAGAGGACTGGCCGGGGCCGCCGTTGGTCATGAGGTAGGGGATGTCGAAGCCGCGCAGGCCGTAGGTGGTGGCCATGATGGTGGTGGTGATCCACACCGGACGGATGTACGGGAAGCGGATCTTCGTGAAGAGCGTCCACTTTGAGGCACCGTCCAGAACGGCAGCTTCTTCCAGCTCCTTGGGCACGGCGATCAGCGCGGCGTAGATGATGAGCATGTACAGCCCGGTGAACCGCCAGCCTCGGGAGCGGAGACCGCGGCAAGCACCGTGTTGACGTCGGACAGCCAGGCGCGCTCGAAGGTGCCGAGCCCGATCCAATGCAGCAGCTGGTTGAGCAGCCCCACCGGGTCGATGGAGTAGATGCGGACGAAGAGGAACGCGATCGCCACCGTGGAGATCACGGCGGGCAGCAGGTACAGGGTCTTGATGAGCTCCCGTCCCCGCCGCAGGGACGTGAGCAGGCTGGCTACGACCAACGCGCCGCCAAGCTGCAGGACCAGGCAGATGGCCAGGTAGAGGAGGGCGTTGAAGAACGAGCGCCAGAAGATGTCATCGGCGGTGAGCATCCGGACGTAGTTATCCAGTCCGACGAACTCCATGTCGCTGATGCCGTTCCAGGAGAAGAAGCTGAGGAACAACGACTGAAGAATCGGAAAGAGTACGGCTGCGCAGTAGAGCAGCAATGGTGGAAGCAGGAAAACCAGGACTGAGGTCCTTGACCTGTTGGGAAGCATGGCTGGGCCTTTCGGGCGGGGGACCTTCCGGTCCCCCGCCGCTGCGGTTTACTTGAAGAACTTGGGGGCGTTCTGCTTGATGGTGTTGTCCATCGTGCTGGTGAATTGCTCAGGCGTGATGTTGCCCTGCACCAGGAGCACGAGTTCCTGCTGGAGCCTGCCGTTGGTGGTGGGGTCCAGCTGGGTGTCCCACGGCATGGCCTGCTTTGCCCCGAGGGTGTCGGCCGTTTCCAGCGCCTTCTTGTACAGCGGGGTGGCGTTGGCCGGGACCGTGGTCTGCACAGTGGTGGTGGGTGAGAGGGCGCCCGTGGCCGCGTACTCGGCGGGGTATTTCGCCAGGGCAAACTTCAGGAAGTCGCTCACCAGCGGATCGTAGGTCTTGGAGTTGACGGCCATTCCGATGCCTGACGGGGAGACGAACTCGTTGGCCGACGTCACCGAACCGTCCGTCGTTGGCAGGGTGAAGAAGTCGATGTCGTCCCGGACCTCGGAGTTCAGTTTGTCGGTAGCCAGGCTGGGCAGCTCCCACGTGCCGATGTTGTACATCGCCGCCTGCCCGGACGTGAACTGGTTCTGCGCGTCGGAGTAGCCCTGGGCGGAGAAGCCGTCCTGGAAGCACTTGGCCTTGCCCAGCTCGGCCATCCACTTAACGGTCTTCTGCCCGGCGGGATCGGTGAACGTCGCCTCGCCCTTCTTCAGCTTCTGGACGAACTCCGGACCGGCTGCCCTGAACGGCTGATAGGCCACATAGCGTTCCAGCGGCCACTGGTCCTGGCCGTCGATGGCGATCGGCGTGATCCCCGCACTGCGCAGCGCCGTGCACATTGCCGGGAGGTCATCGAGGGACTTCGGCACCGTAACGCCCGCCTTTTCCAGCAGCGCCTTGTTGTACCAGATGAATTCCAGCTCGAACTGGAACGGGATCATGTACAAGGAGCCGTCGTCAAAACGCTGGTAGTCCAGGGCCCCGGGCCGGTAGTCATCGTAGACGTCCAGTGACTTCAGGAGCTTCTCGGCGTCCACCATTTTGCCCTGCTTTGCCAGCTGCTGGGCGAAGGGCGTGGCGTCCGTGTCGAAGAGTTCAGGCAGCTTGTTGGCCGCTGCCAGGGTCTCCAGCTTCTGGATGTAGGAGGGGCGGTCCGGGGTGGTGATGAGGTTCAGTGCGAAGCCCGGGTGGTCCTTGGCGTAGTCGTCGGCGAGCTTCTTCATGATGTTGATGACTGCCCCGTCGGCCGGACGTGACAGCAGCCACGAAATTTCGCGGGGTTTGATCTCGCCGGTGGGGCTGACGTTGGCCGGGTCGCTGGCGGCTCCTACGCCGCCGCAGGCTGACAACGCCAGGGCTGCGGCGGCTGCGACGGCGGCAGCACGGAATAGTTTCTTCATTGCGGCAATCTCCCTTGATTGGGTCAGTGGGTTGGGGTGGGGCTATTCAGTTTTCGGTGCGCGTACGTATCTCAAGTTCAGTGACGGTGGCGGATCCTTCGCCGGCGAAAAAGCCGATCCGCCCCGCAGGCAGGTCGTAGATCCGGGTGCTGAGCGCCACCTGCCGGTCGACGACGGCGACGCACAGGTCGCCGTCGACGATGACCTCCAGCGTGTGTTGGCCGGGGCTGAGATCACAGGGGCGCTCCAGTTCGACGTCGAACGGGACGTCCCCGGAAACGTGCCATTGGGCGTCTCCGGTGATGGCCCGCGGCCAGCGGTCGAAGACGAGCCGGCCGCGTTTCGGTTCCAGTCGCAGGATGTAGGAGTGGTCCCCGTCCTGGCTGGAGCGCAGCAGCAGCCCGCACTCTGTGGTGCCGGGGGCGATGTCCAGCACAGCCTTGGCATAGAACTGGCCGGGCAGTTCCTCGTCGGATACGACGGCGGTGTACCCGTCCGGCGCGTCCAGTCGCGTGGGCAGCCCGCTCGTCAATGAAACGGGGACGTCGTCCCAGAAGCTGTCCACGAGTTCGTCGGCGAAGCCGAACGCGAGCGTTCCGTCCGGGTTCTGGCGGGCTTCCAGCACGGACATGGTGCCCGCCCACTGCCAGGCGCCGTCGTCGGAATTTCCTTCCTTGCTGGCGATCCAGCCGAAGAAGAAGCGGCGCCCGTCCCGTTCGGCAGTCTTTGAGGCGTAGAACGCCCGGCCGTCGATGCTGTCCCGGTCCGGGACGGTCCACGGCCCGTCGGGGCTCGTGGCCATGCGGTACCGGGTGGTAAACGATTCGGAAAACTCGGAGTAGACCATGTACCACCAGCCGCCCCATGAGAAGACGTCCGGGCATTCATGCGTGATATAGCGGCGCGGAT
Source organism: Arthrobacter sp. SPG23 (assembly GCF_000876655.1). GTDB lineage: Bacteria > Actinomycetota > Actinomycetes > Actinomycetales > Micrococcaceae > Arthrobacter. Next base: position 253,200 of record NZ_JYCN01000009.1, on the reverse strand, counting down.
CCCAGAACGGTTCCGCGTACTCCCAGGCCATCAGGTCGGTGGAGACGCACTGGGCGATGACGCCGCGGCGCCGTTCCGGTCCGGCGGAGTGCCGGGCCGCCAGCAGCATCCGCCACCGGCCTGTGCTCTCATCCCGGAATACGAAGGGATCCCGCCAGTCCCCGGACTCGAAGCCGTCGGGGGCGCCGAAAGTGAGTTCGGGATGCTTGGTCCAGGACTGCATTCCGTCGGTGCTCGTGGCGTGCATGACCAGCTGGAGGGGCGCCCCGTCCGCTCCCAGGTTGCGCGGGTTCTGCCCTGTGTAGAACAGGTGGTGGGTGCCGGTTTCATCGACCACGACGCTGCCCGTGTAGGCGTTGAAGTCGAGATCGTCCTCAGTGCCGTGTTGCAGGGCAACGCCGTGGTACTCGAACTGTGTGAGGTCCTTGGTGGTGACGAGGTTCCATGACGTGCCGGGTTTCGGGTCCGAGCGTACTTCGTGGAGGTAGAAGAGCCAGAACTCCCCGTCCTTCTCGAAGGGGATGAGGTCACCAACCCATCCATCGGTGGGCTGGAAGAAGACTGAGCGTTTCATCTGCGCTGATGTCCATTCTGCTAAAGCGTTTGATCACCATGAACCTAGCGTCATTAGTCGTGTTGATCAAGCGTTTTAGCAAATATATATTTTTCCTCCCGGTGACCCGTAGCGTTCCGGGATAGCAGCGAAAGTCAGTTTGATCAAACGCTTGACCATGGCCCGCGAATCACACTATCGTCCTGCGTAGGCACGTCCACGGCAGCCCCGTGCTGCCGTGGAGCGAGCGGGCCTACGAGCTCGAACTCGACATCTCCTGGGACGCGGCGACGAACGTCGGTGTCTCGGTGGGCCGCTCCTCAGACGGCTCGCGCCACACGAACGTCCGCATGGGCTCATGCCAACGGACCAAGGACTACGTGACCAAACGCACCGCAGAGGGCAAGAGCAAACGGGACATCATGAGCTGCCTCAAACACTACGCAGCGCGGGAAATCTACCGCCAGATCACCAACCCGCAAGCGGCTCCAGACAACTCAGATCTACGCCAAACGCGCATCACGCTCGGCTGCACGATTGCTAGGGTCGCACGAGAGCTCGGCCAATAGCCCTCCAAAATTTCCCTCCTGGAACGCGGCCTCCTCCGCAACGACGCCTTGGCCGCCGACTACCGCCGGTGGCTAGCTGGGAACCCAGAACGAGAGGACCTTAGAGCAACGCAGCGATGTCCTGGACCGCCCGTGTGAGAGCAGCCATGGAGGACGTACCTCCGTGACCTTCGTCCTCAATGACGATGAGCCGGCTTGAATCCCAGCCCCGGTGCAGACGCCATGCGGTGACGACAGGTCCGCTGACATCCCGCTGGCCATGGATGAGGTAAGCGGGGATGCCGTTGAGTTCGTGAATTCGAGGAATGATCTCTTGTCCTTCGACGAGGAAACCGTCGTTGGCCCAGTAGTGCGTCACGAGGAGTGGGAACGTCATGCGTTCTTGCTCGTCTTCAAACATCGGGCCAGGAAGCCAGCTTGGGTCCAGCGAAATGTGCGTGGATTCCCACCGATCCCAGGACAGGGCAGCACGGCGGGCGTCTTCGCGATCCTGGCCTGCAAGCCGGCGCGCGTAGGCATGGATCACGCGTTCTTTTGGTTCCGCGCCGGCCGCCTCTGCAAAGTCAGCCCACGCTTCGGGAAAGATGTGTCCAACATCTTCTGTGATCCACTGGATCTCTTCACGGCTACTTGTCGTTACTGCGACCAGTGCAATACCGAGGACCCTGCTGGGATGCTGCAACGCATAGGCGAGTGCAAGTGTGCTGCCCCAAGATCCGCCGGTGACGATCCACTTCTGTATGCCCAGATGCTGCCTTACGGCCTCGATGTCTTCGATGTCTTCGATCAAGGCTTGGGTCGTGTTCTCCGAGAGATGGTCCAGGTCGTCTTGAACGATGGGAGTGCTATTGCCGCAACCGCGTTGGTCCAAACGGAAGAACGCCGAGTGGGTCAGCTAGCTTTGACTGGCAATTTTGCAACACTTCCGGATAGGATCATTGATTTTTCTTTATCCGCATTCTATCTGCGACTAACAATCCTTGAATTCCAATGGTCGATTCAGCTTGCACCCTGCCACATATAGCGTTTAGCCTTGTAGTGTTCAAGTATTTCTATATGGGGGAAAATTTGGGGAAACTAAGTAAAAAGTTCGCTATTGTCGCATGCACCGCTCTTCTTGCGGGAATTGCAGCCCAACCCGCTAGTGCAGCCGAAAAAAGGACGCTTTCTAACGCTGAAATCGAGGCACAACTCGACCAGTATGTAGCAAAGAAACCTCGGGATATTGTGGGGCTTGATCGTCTCTCGAAGAGGCTCACGGGACAGGGGACGCGCGTATCCATCAACGGCGAAGGAGAAGTGACCCCGGAGCACGCGCAAGCGGTCCTGAACGGCAAGCACTCGGGGTTGACTCTGGCCGCCTTTCCTTCAGATGCCTTCGATGTCTACGTCACCTACGTGCCGCTGGCGCAAGGCAGTCGCCAACTGAAGGTCTATGGCCAGTGGGACTGGAGGGACGACTTCGTGGGCCAAGCGGCTCCGGAAGACATCGCGTCACTTCAGTTCAGCTACCCCGACTGCGTCAGGCACGGAAATCTGGCGGCCAACACCGGCATGTGGGATGGTTCCGTCACCAACCGCGCCACCCTCAGAGATGCAGGTGTTTCATCAAAGGCGCCAATCTGGAACATCCACGATGGAACCTCTGGATTCGCGAATTTGACAGATAATGGGTACGTAACGTCGACTCTGAACGCGGCGAATTGCACAGTTGGCGGCCCGGCTCAAGTTGGTATCGCCTTCGCTTATGAGGCCAACCGTGGCGGCAGTGTAGTGTCTGTCTCGGCAGGTTTCGGCGCACTTAGCGTTGGTTACTCAAACCAAGGCGACGTGCTGAGGAAGTCATCACAACCAATATATGGAGCACTTTAATAGTGGATCAAACCCTACTGACGTTCTTGGTTATAATTTTCACTGCAATATTTCTGTACTGCCTTTATGGCGTTATATATCGCGCAGTGAAAAATGCAATCCGCGACTCAATAGCCGAGGCCGATCAGAGCGACCTTTTTATGCGGAAAAAGACCGGAGACACCGATCCGCTGTAGTGCAACAAGCATTTGCAGATGAAGGGTCCAGCGCAAAGACGCTGGACCCTTCATCTGGGTCTGAAACGGTGCCAAATTCTGACATCACGGATTCTCAGCTCCACATGTCCGCCCGGACCGGCTCGCCTGCCGCAGCTTCCTCGCCGGGCAGCGGGATCTCATTCATTTCGATGCCGGCCGTTTCCGGGATGAACCGGATGGTCACCAGGGTGGCGATGGCCAGGACCACGATGTAGAGCGAGAAGACCCAGCCGAGCTGCACGGAGCTCAGCCACGTGTGGAGGTATGGCGCGGTGCCGCCGGGGACTGCGGCGAAGGTGGCGATGTACGCCGCGTTGGGGTCCATGCCCTTGCCCGAGATGGCGAAGGACGAAGCGAAGCTTACCCACGTGTAGTACAGGACGTTGGTCAGCAGGGACAGCATCAGGATCCGGACGGCAATGATGGTCAGCTGGCGCTTGGTGACGGTCCGGGCCGTGCCGTGGTGTTCCTTGGCTTCCTCGAAGAATCCTGATTCAACGGCCTGGCTGCGCAGGTAGAGCGCGAAGATCGCCAGCAGCGCACCAGCACCGAAGGCATAGCGCCAGCCGAATGCCAGCATGTCCGCCTTCGGGAACACCGATGTCAGCAGGATGCTGAGGCCGGTTGCCGCCATGATGCCCAGCAGCATGGTCATTATGATGTTGCTGCCCCACAGGCCGGTATGGACTGTGGACATGGTTCACCTATCGAGCGTGAGATGAGCCGAGGCCGGCAGCGGTTCAGCCGAGGCCGGCAGCGGTTCAGCCGAGGCCGGCAGCGGTTCAGCCGAGGCCGGCAGCTACCCGTGGGTGACTGCGGCGCCCAGCAGACCGAACAGCGTCCCGGCCGCCAGGGCAATGAGGGCACGCTTCCCTGTGGGATACAGCCAGCGCACTCCGAACACGGCCACTGCCAGGATGAGGCCGTTGGCCGCGCTCAGGATGACCGCGATCCACTCGCTCCCGGTGGCCACCCCGAAACCACCGCCGCTGCACCCGCTGACGCCGCACCAGGCAAAACTCGCCACCATCCACTGCGGAAGGCTCAGCAGAACTGCCAGCGGAACGGCCCACCAGAGCTTTGTGACGTCCGGGGTTATCCCGCGCAATTTCGCCGTCGGGTACTGACGCGAGGGGCCGGGCGTGCCGGCAGCGGGGACCGGTGTGCGCCTCCGGGCGCTGAGGACAATCCACCGGAAGACCCCCGCGTTGACCGCCGCAAGGAGGAGGTATCCGAGATAGTAGAGGACCGTAGCCAGGCCCAGTCCGCCGCCGGAGCCAAAAGTGCCGATCACGAAATACGCAAGCGAAACGGGCAGGGTCAGGACCACCAGGACCAGCAGCAGCCCCTCCTTGAACCCGGGATCCAGGCCCAGTACAAGGACTCCGCTCAGCAGCGCAGCCACCACAACGGCGAACGTCACCGAGAGGTAGACGACGACGGCGGTTCGGGCCCAGCGCGGCAGGGCCCTTCCATTCGGCTGTGATCCACTGCCCACAACGTTCCCCCCTTGACGTCGTTCCCCGCCCTGCGGCCCCCCTAACCCCTCACCCGAACAGCGCCGCGACGCCGGTCAGCGTGACAAAAACTCCGTAGAGCAGAGGTATCCCCACCAGCGCCCAGGCCAGGACAAGCATGCCGGTGACCGCTTTGACGGGCGCCTGTGCGCCGCCGGTGTTTTGTGTGTTCATCTCAGGCCTCCAAAGCAGGTTCGGGCCGACGGCGGTCGGAGCGGGGTTCGTGGAACCGTTCGTCCACGGGTTTGACCAGCAGGTTGGCGGCGAAGCCGACCACCAGCAGGGCCACCATGGTCAGCAGGGCCGGCTGGTAGGACGCCGCGTTCAGCTGTCCGGGCTTGCCCTGCGCATCCAGGAACGCGTTGACAATCAGCGGCCCGGCCACCCCGGCGGCGGACCAGGCGGTCAGCAGCCGGCCGTGGATGGCGCCCACCTGGAAAGTGCCGAAGAGGTCCCGCAGGTAGGCCGGTGCCGTGGCGAAACCGCCGCCGTAGAACGAAATGATGAAGAACGCCAGCGCCACGTACAGGACAGTGGTGCTGGAGCCGGCCAGTGCCAGCACCGTGTAGAGCACCGCTCCCACGCCCAGGTACACCATGTAGATGCGCTTACGGCCGGTGACGTCTGAGGTGGCGGACCAAGCGAAGCGCCCGGCCATGTTGCCGATCGATAGCAGCCCCACAAAACCGGCGGCGACGCCGGCACTGACCAGGGACACGCCGTCGGACTTTCGGAAGAAGTCCTGGATCATGGGCGCCGCCTGTTCCAGGATGCCGATTCCCGCAGTGACGTTGCAGAACAGCGCCACCCACACCAGCCAGAACTGCCGGGTCTTGATCGCATTCTTGGCCTCCAGCAATCATGTGCCCAAATCATCAGCAAACGTACTATTGGCGCGCCAAGCGGTAGGGACTTTACGACGAACGGTCCGGTAGGTTGATGCTGAACTCTCACTTACCTTCAACCGGGGCGGTTTTCTGATGGACGCGGACGTCATCATCATCGGCGGCGGGCTGGCCGGGCTGGTGGCCAGCGACGAGCTGGTCCGGGCCGGCAAGCGCGTGGCGATCCTGGACCAGGAGAACGCAGCCAACCTGGGCGGCCAGGCCTTCTGGTCCCTCGGCGGGCTGTTCCTGGTGGACACCCCGATGCAGCGGCGCCTGGGCGTGAAGGATTCCTTCGAGCTGGCCTGGCAAGACTGGCAGGGCTCGGCCCAGTGGGACCGGCTGGACGGCCCACTTCCGGAGGACGAGTGGGCGCAGCAGTGGGGCCGCGCGTACGTCGAGTTCGCGGCCGGGGACAAACGCTCCTGGCTGCAGGAGCACGGCATCAAGTTCACGCCGCTGGTGGGCTGGGCCGAACGCGGCGACGGCAGGGCCGGCGGCCACGGCAACTCGGTCCCCCGCTTCCACGTCCCGTGGGGAACGGGCACCGGCGTCTCCGAACCGTTCGCAGACAAGGCCCGGGCGGCCGCTTCCGCGGGCAGCGTCACGTTCCACTTCCGGCACCGGGTGGACGGGTTAACGTTCGACGGCGGCACGGTCACCGGGGTGCGCGGCACCGTGCTGGCACCGGACGCTTCGCCGCGCGGCGTTGCCTCGAACCGGGACGCTATTGGGGAGTTCGAGCTACGCGCGCAGGCGGTGGTGATTGCGAGCGGCGGGATCGGCGGCGACCACGGGCTGGTGCGCCGGTGGTGGCCGCAGCGGCTGGGGACGCCGCCCGCGAAGATGATTACCGGGGTGCCCCGGCACGTGGACGGCCGGATGCTGGACATCGCCGACCACGCGGGCGTCCGGCTGGTGAACCGCGACCGCATGTGGCACTACACCGAGGGCATCCAGAACTGGAACCCCGTCTGGCCGGACCATGCCATCCGGATCCTGCCGGGGCCGTCGTCGCTGTGGTTCGACGCGCTGGGCCGGCGGCTTCCCTCCCCCGGGCTGCCCGGCTACGACACCCTGGGAACCCTGCGGCTGCTGCGGGCCACCCCGGACATCCAGCAGTACAGCCATTCCTGGTTCATCCTGAACCAGCGGATCATCGAAAAGGAGTTCGCCCTCTCCGGCTCCGAGCAGAACCCGGACATCACCAACCGGGACCTGAAGCTGTTGCTCCGGTCCCGTCTGGGCAGAGGCGCCGCAGGGCCCATCGAAGCGTTCAAGGAGCACGGCGAGGACTTTGTGGTGGCGGACAACCTGGCGGATCTGGTCCGCGGCATGAACGGCCTCACTTCGGAGCCGCTGCTGGACTACTCCGGGCTGCGCCGGCAGATCGAGGAACGGGACGCCGAGATCCGCAACCCCTACTCCAAGGACACGCAGATCCTGGGCATCCACAACAGCCGCCGCTTCCTGGGCGACCGGCTGTTCCGCACGGTCAAACCGCACCGGATCCTGGACCCGGCAGCCGGCCCGTTGATTGCCGTGCGGCTCCATGTTGTGACCCGCAAGACCCTGGGCGGCATCCAGACGGACCTCAGCGGCCAGGCTTTGTCGCACGACGGCGAGCGCATCCCCGGCCTCTACGCTGCGGGTGAGGCAGCGGGGTTCGGCGGCGGCGGGGCCCATGGCTACAACGCACTGGAAGGCACGTTCCTGGGCGGCTGCCTCTTCACCGGCAGGACCGTGGGGCGTTCCCTGGCGCGGGTGCTTTAGCTGGAAACGCACCACGCCCGTCTGGCTTAAATGCGCGCCACATCAATCCAGTAGCGCCGGAAATTCCGTCCGTTCCCGCCCATCCTCACATCCTCCAGCAGGCCTCCGCAACGCTCGATGGTCCTGGCTGACGCTGCATTGGTGTCATCGCAGGTCAGAAGCACGCGGTCAGGCCCTCCCTGAGCAGCCACACGGGCACACACTTCATGGAGAGCCCACGACGCCGCCCCTCGCCCGCGATAGGACGGCCGGACGCCGTATCCGATGTGGCCGCCTGAGTTCAGGAGGGCCGGAGTGAGGTAGTGGCGGAAGGCAATCGCTCCCACGTACCGCGGGCCCTCCGTGATCCAGCGATAGGTGCAGGGAACAATGCCGCCCGATTCGGCGACCCGTTCAGCACCCGCCAGCCTTCGGACCCAGGCAGCGAACCCCTCCGCGGTGGTGACGTCGTCGTCCGGCAACAGCCCGGCACCGTCCTGATGGGCGCCGCCCCACTCGCGGTGGGACTCGGCAAACGACGGGTAGAAGGACGCGTCCGGGACAACAAGTTCAAACATGCAGACGACCCTATCGTGTGGCTGCTCCGCGATACGTGCCGCCTCTAAGATGAGGCATGGACTTCGAGGACACGCTCTGGACGGTTTTGGGCGCGGGGCTGGTTCTGCTGATGCTCGTTGACGTCTTCCGCACGCTCCTGTACCCGCACGGTTCCGGTCCCCTGGGCCGGGCGATCATGCGCGGGTTCTGGCTTGTGTCCAGAAAATTGCGGGGCCGGGGCTCCTTCATCGCTGCACCCTTGGCGATGGCCGCCGTCATTGGCGCGTGGGCAGGTCTGGCGGCCATCGGCTGGGCCCTGCTCTACCTGCCCCATCTGACGGACGGTTTTATCTACGGAGCCGGGGTTCCGCTGCGGGCCGACTTTGCCGAAGCCCTCTACATCTCCCTCGTCACTCTTTCCACCGTGGGGTTCGGCGACATCGTGGCAGCCCACCCGGTACTCAGGCTGGTTGTTGCCCTCCAGGCGGTCACCGGTTTCGGGTTGCTGACAGCTACGGTCACCTGGATCCTGCAGACGTTCCCGGCCCTGAACCGCCGCCGCGCCCTTGCCCACCAGCTGACCCTGTTCGGGGAGGCTGCGGGCCCGGCAGGTGTCCTGGCGCTGGACCCCAGTCACGCTGCCGGGCTGTTGGAGTCAATTGCCGGAAACGTGGCATCGGTGAGCATAGACCTGCTCGCATTCCATGAGACTTACTACTTCCGTGAAATCGAGCAGCGCGGCTCCTTGCCCGCAACGGTGGCGTACGCCCAGGAGCTGGCATCCCAGGCCCAACGCAGCGAGAGCCCTGAACTCCAGTTCGCCGGGCGCATGCTCCACGCGGCACTGGATGGGCTCGCGGACGTCCTTCGCGGCAAATTCGGCCATGCAGGAACCACGGCCGCCGATGTATTCGACAGCTACGAGCTGCACCACAGACACGTGCGGCGCGGAAGACCGGACGCAAACTAGCCTCCCTGCTACTGCCGCCGCGGGTCTGGGCAATCAGAGAACCTTTGTCCTTAAAGCCGTCTGCTGTAGACACCCTCCAGCGAAGGAAGGCATCCACGGCAGAACAGCTGCCGCGGGAAGCGGCGACTATTTGTCGCAGGCGGTGCCGTCGTTATCGCGGTCAAGACCGGCACGGTAGCCCGGCTGTCCTGAGTAGATCGGCGCGGCCCCTGCGGCCTTCGCGTCGGCGCAGCTGGCGTAGTAGGCGGTGGCCGGCGCCTGGACTGCCGGGGCAGGGGGAGCTACGGGCGCCGCGGGAGCTACCGGCACCTGCGGCGCTGCCTTTTGAGCCGCAGCTTGCTCGGCCGCCAACTTCGCGGCAGCCGCAGCTGCTGCAGCCTTGTCCGCTGACGCCTTATCTGCCGCTGCTTTGTCCGCAGCGGCCTTGTCCGAAGCCGCCTTTACTGCCGCAGCCTTCTCTGCAGCTGCCTTGTCCGCGGCGGCCTTTTCCGCCGCCTCCTTCTCAAGGTTCTTGACGCCGAGGTGCACGGTGGAGTCCTTCGCCACCTTCGCGCCCTCCGTGGGGTCCTGGGACGTCACCTGCCAGTTCTTCTTGGACATGATCATTTTGCCGTCGACGGTGTCGTCCGCCTTGACCTTGAGCCCAAGGTTTTCCAGCTGATCCGTGGCCTTATCCAGGGTCAGGCCCATCACGCTGGGAACCGTGACAGCGTCTGCAACCTCTGCAACAGCGGTTGCAGAGGATGCCGCCTGTTTGCCGCCGCATCCGGTCAGCATGAGGCCGGTAAGCACAACAAGTGCCAGTGTCTTCTTCATTTTTCCCCTAGGAAAGTTTGGAACTGTGGAGTGATTGGGTTTGGCTAGCCTTCGCAGGCGATGCCGTCGGAGTCGCGGTCCAGGGCAGCCCGGTAACCTGCCTGCCCCGCGTAGATGGGAGCGGCACCTGCGGCTTTCGCCGCCGCACAGTTGGCGTAGTACGCGGCAGCAGGGGCGGGCGCAACGGGAGCGGGAGCCTGGACGACAGGAGCCGGAGCAACAGGAGCGGGAGCCGGCGCAACCACAGCGGGGGCGGGCGCTGCCGGGGCAGGGACTGCCACAAAAGGCGCAGGCTCAGCAACGGCGGGTGCCGGAGCCGGCTCAGGCGCCGCAGCGGCGGGCGCCTGCTCATTCGTCGGCGCCAGCTGGCCCGAGCAGTCGGCCAGGATCCGTACCATCGCGTCGTGCTCCGCCTGGGTGACCCACAGGCTGTACGTTGCCTTCACGGAAATCTGCCGGGCGACGTATTCGCACCGGAAGCCCTTGTTCGGCGGCAGCCAGGTGGCGGCGTCGCCGTCGCCCTTTTTGATGTTGGTGGGACCGTCGGTGGCCTGCAGGTTCAGCGGATCATTGGCGAAGGCCGTCCGCTGTTCCGTGGTCAGCTGCTGCGCGCCCTTCTGCCAGGCATCGCTGAGGGCCACAACATGGTCTATCTGGACCTTGCTGCTGGTCGCACTCCCCCGCAGGAAGCTGATGCTGGTGCCCGTGTAGGGATCCGCCAGCATTCCGGACTGCACCTTGCACGGGACGCTGTTCGTGTAGGTGATGCCCGTCAGGTCGCGCCTGAGGATGTCGTTCCGGGTGTCGCAGCCGTTCCGGTCAACGTCCGCCCACGCCTGCCCGAACAGGGCGCGGTCATACCCCGTCTTCGGTGCGCGGCCCTTGATCGGAAGGGTGGCCAGCAGGTCCGCCGCCTTGGTGGCAAAGGCGGGCTGGGACTTCGGAGCCGTTGCGCTGACGCCCTGCGCCAGGACGTAAGGGCTGTCAGGATCCAGCGGTTCGCCCGTCTCCTGGACGGTTGGAGCGGACGACGGCGTCGGTGTCGCCTTGGCAGGAGCGCTCGCCGCAGCGGAGGCCTGAGACGCGGTGCTCTCCGATGAGGCCGCCTCAACGTTCCAGGAAGAAGTCCGCGGCATTGCGACGGCACCGCCGATAAGCAGGGCAAAGGAGACGGCAAGGGCGATTGCCCCCGCCTTTCGCTTAGCCGGGAGCCACGCCCAGGAACGGCGACCGGTCGCCAGGACATAGAGGCCGGTGAGTCCCGCCGTAATGGCCAGGAAAACCAACGCGCCACCCAAGCCGCCGCTTAGGGCGCCGAGAAGCATAAAGAGCGCCGTGATGGCCCCGACGATGTACGTGGAAGCGCGTGGCTTGCGTGGCGGCCTCGGCCCCTCCCCGGTAGGTGCTGACCCCAGAAGGGTCACATAGTTCGACATTCTTTTCCCCATTAATAAAGGCCCGAAGACCGGGCCCGCAATGTCGCAGGGCATCTGCTTAACCCGTGCAAAATCGTCTTCATGAGGTTATTTCCCGGAAATGGATAAATGGTTCGGGTTGACGAATCTTGGGCGAATACTGGGCCAGTCTTGATCTGTTCTTGATCGAGACCGACCATTTCAAGGTTCCCGGCTTAACAATTGCTATTGGTGCGTCCCGCTGCCGCCTTCGTACAGTTCCGGACGATCGCCAACAACCCCCTCGCCTGCCGTCCTTCGTGGACAAGGAGCGGGGAACGGGAGCATAATGGTTAGCAGAGCTAATTAGCAATGCTAAGGATTCGGATAGCCCCGGATTCCTTCCCTACGGCCAGGAGGCGCACCCGCCCGCATGACCCCCGCCCCAACCACGAACCAGCCCACAGCCGACCCCGCCGCCACGGACACCCTGGCCATAGACCTCCGCACAGCCGTGATGCGCACGTCGCGACGGCTCCGCGTCGAGGCCACCGGCGAGGCCATCACCCCCGGCCAATACACCGTCCTCGCCCAACTCAACGGCAGCGGCCCCGCCACCCTCCGGGCGCTCGCCCAACGCGAGCACGTGCAGGCACCCTCCATGACCCGGATCGTCAATGCCCTCGCGGAGCAGGGCTTCGTCACCCGGAGCGCCCATCCCGACGACGGCCGCCAGGTCCACGTGGACATCACCGGCGCCGGGCGCACCGTCCTGGAAGCAGCGCGGAACCAGCGGACCGCGTGGCTTGCCCAGCGCGTGGCCGGACTCAGCGAGGAGGACCGCACCGTCCTCAGCCGCGCCGCCCGCATCATGCAGGAAATGAGCGGCAAATGAGTGCCATGTTCCGCGCCCTGGAAAACCGCAACTACCGGATCTGGGCCGGCGGCGCACTGGTCTCCAACATCGGGACCTGGATGCAGCGGGTGGCGCAGGACTGGCTGGTGCTGACGGTCCTCACCAACCACTCAGGGGCCGCAGTGGGCATCACCACCGGCCTGCAGTTCCTGCCCATGCTGCTGTTCGGCCCCTACGGCGGCGTCCTGGCCGACCGCTACCGCAAACGCGTCATCCTGCTCTGGACCCAGCTGGCCATGGGCCTCACCGGCCTGGCCATCGGACTCCTGGTGGTCACCGGCACGGCCCAGCTCTGGCACGCCTACGTTGCCGCCTTCTGCCTGGGCATCGCCAGCGCCATCGACGCGCCGGCACGCCAGGCCTTCGTCTCGGAACTGGTGGGCCAGGACAACATCGCCAACGCCGTGGCCCTGAACTCCGCCTCCTTCAACACCGCAAGGCTCACCGGCCCGGCGATCGCCGGCGTGCTCATCGCCTGGGTGGGCACCGGCCCCGTGTTCCTGCTCAACGCCGCCAGCTTTGCCGCCGTCCTGTTCTCCCTGTTCCGGATCCGCACCTCCGAGCTGGTGCCGGCCGTCACCGCAAGCCGCGGCAAGCACCAGGTGGCCGAGGGCATCAACTACGTCCGCCGCCGCCCCGACCTGGTGCTGATCATGTTCCTGGTGGGGATCCTTGGTGCTTTTGGCATGAACTTCCCCGTCACCAACGCGCTCATGGCCACCACTGAATTCCACGTCGGGCCGGGCGAGTTCGGCCTCCTGGGCTCCATCATGGCCATCGGCACCCTGGCCGGGGCCCTGCTGGCAGCCCGCAGGTCCGGGCCGCGGCTGCGGTTCATGCTCGGCGGTGCCCTGGGCCTGGGAGTGTTCACCCTCCTGGGCAGTGTGTCGCCGACGTTCTGGCTCTACGCCGCCGTCCTCATCCCCGTGGGCCTGGCGTCCATCACATTCCTCAACAGCTGCAACACCAGCATCCAGCTCAGCGTGGAGCCGCAGTTCCGCGGACGCGTCCTGGCCCTCTACCTGGCCATCCTGCAGGGCGGCACCGCCCTCGGTGCGCCACTGATGGGATGGATCGGCAGCGAATTCGGCGCCCGCTGGTCCGTAGCCGCCGGCGGCATCGTGGTGCTGCTGGCAGGCCTGGCCGCCGTGGTGGTTGTCAGCCGGCGGAGCCGGCTGACTTTCCGCCAGAGCCTCAGCATTGCCTTCCGCGGCAGGCGCGAACCCGCCGTCTGAACCCGCGCCGTTCTAGGCGGGCGCAGGCCTCACGGGAGCGAGGAAATGTTGAGGATGTTGCCCTCGCTGTCCAGGAACCAGGCGGCCTTGCCCACGTCCAGGGTGGCGATGCCGTTCTCGGTCTTCAGGCCCGGGAAGTCGTACTCCTCAAAAACGACGCCGCGGCCGCGGAGCTCCTCCACATCCCGCTCCACGTCAGTGGAGCCCCAGCCCATCTGCGTATTCTTGGCGCTGCCGGCGTTGTCCGTCTGGTAGAGCAGGAACGAGGTCCCGTTGCCGCAGCTGTAGATCAGGTTCTGATCGTCCAGGGTACGGGAGGGTTCGAGTCCCAGCTTGTCCCGGTAGAAATCCCTGGCCCGGTTGATGTCCTTCGCAGGCAGTACAGCCATGACTTCCAGATCTTTGAGCATGACACTTCTCCTTGCCGCATCCTCAATGGCGATATCTCCCCCGGTAACGGCCCGGCCACCCCTCGCCAGTCCATGTGATCGCCCTCCGCGCCGACTCCCTGGGCGGCCACCCGGAACCCTGAACCGTTGCATCAACCGCCAACGGAGCGGATTCCCGAAGCTTATATGGCCATTATGGACACGATTCAGCGCCGGCGAAATAGGGTGTTGCTACCCCGCCCGGACCGGCGTCCGGAACGCTAGGCTGGAGGCACGGCTGAAGACACCCGGCCACTGCACCGTCGTCCGGGAGCACACCGTGACTGTTGACCAAACACCGCATAACCGCCCAGGGAACGAGCCAGTGCCCGACGCCGGCATCCGCCAGCTCGCGGCCGGCACCTTCGGACTCCCCCCTCTCCGCGCCGGCCAGCTCGCCGGAATGCGCGCCCTCATCGCCGGCCGGGACGTCCTCGCCGTGATGCCCACCGGCTACGGCAAGTCCGCCATCTATCAGGTGGCCGCGCTCCAACTGCACCGAAACAGCGCAAGCCGCGGTCCCGCCGTCGTGGTTTCCCCGCTGATCGCCCTGCAGGAGGACCAGCTGGACGGCCTGCTGGAAACCCTCGGCGGGCAGGCCGCCGTCGCCATCAACTCCGGCCACAGCGATTCCGAAAACAACGCCGCCTGGGAAGCCGCGGAGAGCGGCGACGCCGTGTTTGTCTTCCTCGCCCCGGAACAGCTCGCCAAGGCCGAGACCGTGGAACGGCTCGCGGCCCTGGACGTCCCGCTGTTGGTGGTGGACGAAGCCCACTGCGTCTCCTCCTGGGGCCACGACTTCCGCCCCGACTACCTGCGCCTTGGCGAAGTCCGCGCGCAGCTGGGCAACCCGCCCGTCGTCGGCCTCACCGCCACCGCCTCTCCCCCGGTACGCGAGGAAATCCAGCAGCGCCTGCACATGGCGGACCCGCTGGTCCTGGTGCACGGCTTCGACCGGCCCAACATCCGGCTGGAAGTCATCCGCCACCACAAGGACAAGGACAAGCGCCGCGCCGTGACCCGGCAGGTGGCCGAGCTGAAGGGCCCCGGCCTTCTGTACGCCGCCACCCGCAAGGACACCGAGGCGTACGCCGCCGGGCTCACCGCCCTGGGCCTGCGCGCCGAGGCGTACCACGCCGGCCGGAAGCAGAGTGAGCGGGACCGCGTCCACCAGCAGTTCCTCGACGACGAGCTCGACGTCGTGGTGGCCACCACCGCCTTCGGCATGGGCATCGACAAACCCAACGTCCGTTTCGTCATCCACGCGGACATCCCCGATTCGCTGGACAGCTACTACCAGGAGATCGGCCGCTGCGGGCGCGACGGCCAGCCCGCCTCCGCCTTCCTGCACTACCGCTCCGAGGACCTGGGCCTGCGCACGTTTTTCGGCACCCACACCCCGGACGAGGAGTCGCTCCTGGCCGTCCTCCAGGCACTGCGCGCCGCCGGCGGACCGGTGAAGCAGAAGGCCCTCGCCGAGCAGACCGGTTTCTCGCCGCGCAAGCTCACCGGACTGCTGAACCAGCTCCAGGAAACCCGCGCCGTCCGCACCGGCAAGCGCGGCATCCGGCTGGAAGCGGGCGCCAAGCTGCCCAGGGTGGTGGAACGCGCCGTCGAACATGCCGAAGCACGCCAGCGCGTGGACCGCTCCCGCATCGAGATGATGCGCGGCTACGCCGAGACGGACGCCTGCCGGCGCCAGTTCCTGCTGGGCTACTTCGGCGAGGACCTCCCCGAGCCCTGCGGCAACTGCGATACCTGCACCGACGGTTCCGCCTACGAAGAAGATTACGACGACGCCGCAGCGGCCGCCGCGGGGGGTGACCCTTTCCCGCTCCAGGCCGCCGTCCGGCACAAGGAATGGGGGCCGGGCCTGGTGATGCGGCACGAGGAGGACACCATCACCGTGCTGTTCGAACAGGCGGGCTACAAAACGCTGTCCCGCCAGGCCGTGACGGACGGGAAGCTGCTGACACTCGCGACGTGACCGGTTGGTGGCCGCATTCGGTAGTGTCAGGTCATGGACAGCGGCACGTTGGTCAACTTCGCCTTGGTTCTCTTCTTTGTGCTGCTGGGCGGCGTCTTTGCCGGCACCGAAATGGCGCTGGTGTCCCTCCGGGAAAGCCAGGTGCGCCGGATCGAAAAGACCGGCAAACGCGGGGCCCGCGCCGCCGCGTTGGCCCGGAACCCCAACCGGTTCCTCTCCACCGTCCAGATCGGCGTGACGCTCTCCGGTTTCTTCTCAGCCGCCTACGGCGCGTCCAACATTTCACCCGATATCGAACCCATCCTGAAAGGCGCGGGGTTCGGCGCCGCGGCCGAGCCGGTGGCCTTTATCGGCATGACGCTGCTGGTGGCCTATCTCTCGCTGGTGCTGGGTGAGCTGGTTCCCAAGAGGCTGGCCATGCAGAGCGCCGTCGGCTTCACCAAGGTCCTGGCCCCGCCGCTGGTGGTCCTGTCCGAGGTCATGCGGCCCGTCATCTGGCTGCTGTCCGTTTCCACCGACGCCGTGGTCAGGCTCTTTGGCGGTGACCCGCACGCCAAGCGGGAGGGCATCAGCTCCGAGGAGCTCTGGGACATGGTGGCGGAGAGCGACCTGCTGGAAGAAAGCAGCCGGCACATCCTGACCGACGTGTTCGGCGCTGGAGACCGCACGCTCCAGGAGGTCATGCGCCCCCGGACCGAGGTGACGTTCATCGACGGCACCATGACCATTGCGGACGCCCGCAGTATGGTCCGGGACGGCCCGTATTCGCGGTTTCCCGTGATCGGCAGGACCCCGGATGATGTCCTGGGCTTCGTCCACATCCGCGACCTGATGCCCCGGGATGAACAGCAGGACCAGGGAATGGTGAAGGACATTGTCCGCGAGCTCCTCCCACTGCCGGGAACCAACCGGGTCCTGCCGACGCTGTCGCGGATGCGACGGCTGGGCCACCACATAGCGCTGGTGGTGGACGAATACGGCGGCACGGACGGCATCGTCACGCTGGCAGACCTGGTGGAGGAGCTGGTGGGCGAAATCTACGACGAGTACGACACAGGGGCCGACCACGAGGACCGCGTCACCGTGGCCAACGGATCCATCGACGTGGACGGCGGCCTGATCCTGCAGGAGTTTGCGGCGGCCACCGGCATCTCACTGCCGGAGGGCCGCTACGAGACAGTGGCCGGGTTCGTCATCTCCCGCCTGGGCCGCCTGCCCGTCGTCGGGGACCGGGTGGAGGTGCCGGGCCACGTGCTGACGGTGCTCGCCATGGACAGGCTCCGCATCGCCCGGATCCGGGTGACGCCCGTGACGGGGCAGCCGCCGGCCCGGTGAACAGGCGTCCCTGGCGGGCAGCCGTCAGAGGACCTTGGACAGGAACGCCTTGGTCCGCTCGTGCTGCGGATCGCTGAGGACCTGCCGCGGCGGCCCGGCCTCCACCACCACGCCTTCATCCATGAACACCAGGGTGTCCGCCACCTCGCGGGCGAAGCCCATCTCGTGCGTCACCACGATCATGGTCATGCCGCTCTTGGCCAGCTCCTTCATGACGTCCAGCACCTCGCCCACCAGTTCCGGGTCCAGTGCACTGGTGGGCTCGTCGAACAACATCAGCTTCGGGTCCATCGCCAGTGCGCGGGCGATGGCCACACGCTGCTGCTGCCCGCCGGACAGGTGCGCCGGATAGGCATCCCCCTTGTCCCCCAGGCCCACGCGCTCCAGCAGTTCCTTGGCCCGGGCAGTGGCTTTGGCTTTGGAGATCCCCTTTACCCGCATGGGGGCCAGGGTGATGTTCTCCACCGCGGTCAAATGCGGAAACAGGTTGAACCGCTGGAACACCATCCCGATTTCCTGGCGCTGGAAGGCTGCTTCCTTGAGCTTCAGTTCGTAGAGCTTGTCCCCCTTCTGGCGGTAGCCCACCAGCTGGCCGTCCACCGACAGCCGGCCGCCGTCAACCCGCTCCAGATGGTTGATGCAGCGCAGGAACGTGGACTTGCCCGAACCGCTGGGCCCCACCATGCAGAGAACCTCCCCCGGGTTGACCTTGAGGTTGATTCCGCGCAGCACCTTATTGGTGCCGAAATTCTTGGAGACCTTCTCCGCGAGCACCATCGGCGCGTCCGTCATCCTTTTCCTCCAAAGTCATTGCCGAGCGGTCCGCCGGGAACGCCCGGGGCACCGGGACCGCCCGGTCCGCCGGAAACCGCCGTCGGTTCCGGCGTCGTGCCTTCCTTGCCCGTCTTGGCCCGTCCGGTTCCGCGCGAGAACCGCTTTTCAATGAAGTGCTGGCCCACCATCAGCACCGAGGTGAAGAGCAGGTACCAGAGGGACGCCACAATCAGCAGCGGCACCGGCGTGAACGTCACCGCGGAGATACCCCGGGACACGCCGTAGAGGTCAACGCTCAACGGGATCGCCGCCACCAGCGAGGTGGTCTTGAGCATCGAGATCACCTCGTTGCCGGTGGGCGGAATGATGATCTTCATCGCCTGCGGGACCACCACAAACCGCATCGTCTGACCCCAGGACATGGCCAGCGCCGTCGACGCCTCCGCCTGCCCCTCGTCCACTGACAGCAGGCCGGCCCGCACAATCTCGGACATGTAGGCAGCTTCGTTGAGGGCCAGGCCGATCACCGCGGTGATGAAGAGGTTGGTGAACACCTCATTCGGGATGGTGACCCACGGGTCCATGAACGGGATGCCCAGCGTGAACACCGGATAGATGAGCGCCACGATGCCCCAGAACACCAGCTGCACGTACACCGGGGTGCCGCGGAAAATCCAGATGTACAGCCAGGCGATGCTCTTCAGCACAGGGTTGGGCGAAAGCCGCATGATGGCCAGCAGCAGGCCGATCACGATTGCGCCGATCATCGCGTAGATGGTCAGCCACAACGTGACCCACGCGGCCTGGCTGATCCGGCGGTCGAAGATGTATTTGCCCACGTCCGCCCAGCCGTAGTCCGGGCGCTGGGCGGCGTCCAGCACAAAGACCGCCAGCCCGAGGATGAGGAGCACTGCCACCACGTTCCGCCACGGGTGGCGCAGCGGGATGGCCACGATCGCTTCCGGCGGCGCGCCGTCGTCGTCCACTGCCCTGCCTGCCCGCTGCTTCCTGGCGGATTCGGGCTTCCTGCCCGGTTCCGGCGTCCTGCCGGGGTCCCCGTTCCTGCCGGGGTCCGCCTCAATCATCCGGCCGGATTCCGGCTCGCTCATGCTGTATCACCCCTTGGCTGCCACGTTGAGCTCCGCCGTCTTGACTCCGCCGGCTTCCACTCCCCACTTGGACAGGATCTTGGTGTAGGTGCCGTCGTCGATCAGCGTCTGGAGCGCCTTCTGAAGGGCCGGCGTGAATTCGCTGCCCTTGGCCACGGGGATGCCGTACGGCGCCACTTCGAAGGCGTCGCCGGCGGTCTGCAGCTTGTCCTTGGTCTTGGAGATCGCGTAGAGGGTCACGGGCGAATCGGCGCTCATGGCGTCCACCTGTCCCACCACCAGGGCGTTGGTGGCCTGGTCCTGCGCGTCGTACTTGAAGATGGTGATGGCGGGCTTGCCGGCGTCGGTGCAGGCCTTCGACTTGGCGGGCACCTCGTGGGTGTCCTCATACGTGGTTGCCTGCACGGCCACCTTCAGCCCGCAGGCGTTGTTGGGGTCCACGGTCTTGCCCTTGGGGGCGGCCCACTGGATGCCGGCGGAGTAGTAGTTCACGAAGTCCACCTGCTTTTCGCGTTCCAGCGTGTCCGTGAAGGAGGACATGCCCATGTCGTCCTTGCCCGCGCGCACGGCCGGCAGGATGTTGTCGAAGGTGCCGATGTCGAAGTTGACTTTCAGGCCCATCACCTTGCCCAGGGCGTTGGTGAGGTCCACGGACCAGCCTGCCGGGGCGCCGTTGTCATCCTTGAACTCGTTGGGCGGGTAGTTGTTGGCCATGCCCACGTTCAGCACGCCGGCGTTCTTGATCTTCTCCGGCAGCATCGCGGCAACGGCGTCATTCTTCTTCACGTCGATGGCCTCGGCGGTGCCGGACGCGCCGCCGGTGGCCGCCGGCTGGCTGTTGTCGACGCAGCCGGAAAGCGAGAGCGCCGTGGCGATGGTGAGGACGGGAATGAGGTATCGGGTGCGCATGGCTTCCTTAGCTGTTCAGGGATTTTTGCAGCTCCCGCAACGCCGCGGGAGAAGTGCACTGTGTACTTGTTCGGAACTCGTTTAGTGCGTGGTGCCTGACGCTGTTGTTTCAAGGATTTCCCCGGAATGACGGATGTCCCGGAGAATTTCCCCGCCCCGATCTTTCACCTCGGAAATGCTGGAAACGCCTACTAACGTCATGGTACGCCGGAGTTCGTCCGAGAAGATCTCGATGATCCGCCCGACACCCGGCGAGCCCGCCGCCACCAGCCCGTACAGGTAGGCCCGGCCGATGGAGCAGGCATCGGCGCCCAGCGCGAGCGCCTTGAGGACGTCGCTCCCCCGGCGGATGCCCGAGTCCACATAGATCTCGATCGCATCGCCCACGCGCTGCCGCGATTCCTGCAGCACGTCCATGGGGCTGAGCATGTGGTCGAGCTGGCGGCCGCCGTGGTTGCTGAGCTGGACGGCGTCCAGGCCGATCCGGGCTGCCTTGTCGACGTCGGCCGGGTTGACGCAGCCCTTGAGCACGATCCTGCCGTGCCACGCCTGGCGCAGGGCCTCCAGTTCCTTCCACCCGCTGGTGGCATCCGAGTGGCCCAGGATGTGCTGCCACATGGACGGGGTGACCACGGAGGTGGCCGCTGCGCTGCGCGGATCCAGGTTGGGGAAGCTGATGCCGTCCGCCGTCAGGAAGTTGATCCACCAGGACGGCCGCCGTGCGATGTCCGCGATGGTTGAGAGTGTCAGTGCCGGCGGCGCGGTGAAGCCGTTGTGGAGGTCCCGTTCCCTGGCACCCAGGGCGCGGGTGTCGACGCCGACAATCAGGGTGGTGAATCCGGCAGCTTCGCAGCGCGCCAGTTTGTCCTTCAGTGCCTGCGCGTCGGAGGTGAGCCCGAAGTTGAACCAGCGGTCGAGTGCCGGGTGGTTCTCCGCAATTTTTTCCATGGCTACGGTGCTCAGCCCGGCCAGCCCGTAGGGGATGCCTGCCCGGTCCGCGGCAGCGGCGACGGCCAGTTCGCCGTCGGGATGAAACAGGCGGGTTGCCCCGGTGGGCGTCAGGGTGAGCGGCAGGGCACTGCTCTTTCCCAGCAGCGTGGTGCTGGTGTCCGGTCCCGAGACCGGGCCCCAGCTGGGCATCAGCGCCCAGGAATCGAAGACGGCACGGTTGCGGCGGAGCGTCACCTCGTCCTCGGAACCGCCGTCGAGGTAGTCGAAAATCCCGGCCGGCAGGACCCTGCGTGCCGCTTTCCGGTATTCCTCCACATTAAAAGCGTTGGCCAGCACTCGGCGTCGTCGGGATAGTACGGGGGCTTTGACCTGGACGAGCTGCCTGGCTTCGCTGATTTTCAATGACGGCCTTTCCCCTTTGTGCATACGTTGTGGTTCAGCGTACGAAGCGGGACCCCGGACGACTATGGAGGGAACAACAAATTATGGGCCATCAGTTTGGCAGTGCCTACCAAAGTGGGTACGGCGTTGCTAAAGCTTGGGGATCAGGACCGGGGTGTTCTTCTTGTACGCCTCGTAATCGGCCTGGCCGCCCCATTTCGAATCGGCCTTCTTCTCCAGGAGCGGTATGCCGCTGGCTTTGATGAGCAGCAGCGCCACGAACACCGGAGAGAGCAAGGCCACCCACTGCCAGCCTTCCAGCACCGGCATGGCGATGAGGAGCACGCCGATCCAGAGCACAATCTCGCCGAAATAATTGGGGTGGCGGGATTTCGACCACAACCCGGTGGAGATGAACTTGCCCTCATTGGCAGGGTCCGCCTTGAACCGGCCCTTCTGGTTGTCCGCCGCTATCTCGATGCCGAAGCCGGCCGCCCACACCACAAAGCCCGCGAGGGCCCACCAGTCGAGTGCCACACGGGTGGCGCTCGTCATGGCAATCCAGGCAGCTGCTGCCGTGAGGACCACCCAGAGCCCCTGAATGGTCCAGGCGTTCAGGAACCGGTGGAACGAGGGCTTGATCTCATCGAAGCGATCGTCCTTGCCGTGCCTGCTGACTCGGCGGAACAGGAAGCTTCCCAGCCGCGCGGCCCACGCCACCACCATTGCCGTGAGCAGAAGCCCCCGTGCATCCACGCCCGGGGTGAGCAGGACCAGGAGGAGGGTGATGGAGATGTACGTCAGGGCGCCGGTGAGGTCGTAGAACTTCTCTGTCTGCCCCTTGAAGGCAGGGATGAACGCCACCCACTGGATGAGGAACGCAGCCCCGACTCCGAGGGCGAACAGGGGGAAACCGCCAAGTGTTGCGCCGGCCTGGCTGCCGGCCCCGGCAACCAACGCCCCAATGACCACAACCACCGGGAGACTAATGAGTGCTTTACGGTCCGATTCCTTCATCAAAGCTTCCTTTCAGGCGCCGGCACGAAATCCGACAAGAGCACCCGGGGCTGAATACGCTAGCCAGCCTACTATTCAATTCTGTTTGAATATCTAATTTTATTGAGTAGGGTGGATACATGCAAATGCAAGCAGGTGAGGGCCCAGGTGCACCGACGTATCACCCGGCCGCGGTGGCGCTGCAAACCCTGTTCGCCCTCGCCAACGAAACTGAGCGCGAGATCGCACGGGGGATGCGCATCAACCTCACTGACTTCCGCGCATTGTCGGCATTGGAGCGATCGGGACCGGTGACCGTGGGCAGGCTCGCGGAGGACCTCGGCACAACGCCTGCCACCACCACTGCCATCGTGAACCGGCTGGAGAGCCGCGGCTACGTGGCCCGGCACCGCGGCGCCGACGACCGTCGCCAGGTCCGAGTGAGCACCACACGGGAATACTCCACAGGAATCATGGACCTGATGCGGCCCCTGATGACTGCCACGGACCGGCACCTTCAGGCCCTACCGGCCGCACAGCAGAGCGCCGTGGCGGATTTCCTCGACGTCGCCCGGCACCTGATGCGTGACCACCTCCACGCACTTTCCGAGAGAGACAGCCAATGAGAGAGTTCACCACCCCGCTGCTGGTTGAGCCGTCCGTTCACCGAAACGCGACCGAGCTGCTCATGCAGCGGTTCCGGACCTCCCCCGACCACGTCGCCTTCGAGGTACGCGCCGCCGATGCCGCAATCACGGAACCGTGGCGGCGGGTGACCACCCGGCAGTTCGTGGAGGAGGTGCGGGCCCTCGCCAAGGGCCTCATCGCCGTCGGACTCCGGCCCGGCGAATCGCTGGCCATCATGTCCCCCACCCGGTACGAGTGGGCGCTGGCCGACATGGCAGCCTGGTTCGCCGGCGCCGTCGTCGTCCCCATCTACGAGACGTCGGCAGCTCCCCAGGTGACCGCCATCCTCGGCGACGCAGGTGTGCGCCTCGCGGTTGCCGGCACCGCTGGGCACGCTGCCCTGCTGGAGCACGGATTCGAGCAGGCCGAAATACCGGGCCTGGGTGTCTGGACGATGGACGCCCGCCCGGGCGCGGACCTGGCTGAGCTCGTGGTCCGGGGCGCCGGAATTTCCGATGCCGCCGTCGAGGAGCGGCGCCTGCTGGCAGACCTCGACTCGGTGGCCACCATCGTCTACACCTCCGGCACCACCGCCGCGCCGAAAGGTGCCCTCATCACCCACGGCAATTTCGTGGGGCAGGTGCTCAACGTGGCGGCCGCCTACACCGAAGTGGTCCGTGAAGGCGGCAACACCATCATCTTCCTGCCGATGTCCCATGTGCTGGCCCGCGGACTGCAGCTGATCTGCCTGGCCAACGGCATGCGCATCGCGCACCTGTCCGATCCCCGGGATGTCGTTCCCGCCCTGGGCGTCCTGCGGCCCACGTTCCTGGTGGTGGTTCCCCGCGTTCTGCAGAAGATCCAGGCGTCCGCTGCGGGCGCCGCGGCGAAGAAGCATCTGGGACGGGTGTGGTCTTCGGCGCAGCGCACCGCGGTGGCGTGGGGACGGTTCGCCGAAGCCCGCGACGCCGACCCGGCGGCCAAGGCGGGGCCGGGCCTGAGGCTGAGGCTGAGGCATGCGCTGTACGACCGCCTGTTCTACGCCCGGCTGCGGGAACTGATGGGCGGACGGCTCGACTTCCTGCTGTCCGGCGCGGCCGCCCTCGACGCCGAGCTGTCCCTGTTCTTCCGCGGCCTGTCCCTGCCGGTGATCGAGGGCTACGGCCTCACCGAGACCACCGCTCCGCTGACCGGCAACATGCCCGGCGCGATAATGTCAGGCTCCGTGGGCGTCCCCATGCCCGGAACAACCGTGCGCATCTCGGACCAGGGCGAGGTGCTGGCCCGCGGCGTGGGCGTCTTTGCCGGTTACCGCAAGCCCTCCGACAACACGGACGCCTTCGCGGACGGGTTCTTCCGGACCGGAGACCTCGGCCGGATCGACGGGACGGGACGGCTCACCCTCACGGGCCGGCTCAAGGACGTCATTGTCACTGCGGGCGGCAAGACCATCTCCCCCGCCATCTGGGAAGGCTATGTGGAGGGCGACCCCCTGGTGGCCCATGCCGTGATGGTGGGAGAGGGCAAACCGTACCTCGGCGGACTCGTGCTGCTGGATCCGGATTCCGTCGCGGCCTGGGCAGCGCGCAAGGGCATAGCGGACCTGGCCCGCTTGCGGATCCCGGACGACGGCGGCGCGGTCCGGGTCGACGACGCGCGGCTCCTCGCCGCGATCGGCAACGCTGTCAGTGCCGCGAACGCGAAGATCGCGCAGTCCGAGCAGGTGCGCCGCTTCGTGCTGCTTCTCACCGACCTCAGTGAGGCCAACGGTATAGTGACGCCCACCATGAAGCTCAAGCGTGCAGCCTTTGCCGAACGCACCCGGCACATCGTCGAAACCCTCTACGCCCAGCCAAGGAGCCAAGCATGAACGTTCGAGTCAAAAGATGGCTGCTCGCCTACGCGGCGGCCGCCGTCGTGTTCGCCGTCATCGACGTTGCCTGGATCATCACCGTGGCCAACAGGCAGTACGAAAGCCAGATCGGGGACCTGCTCGCGCCCAGCGTGAACGTCGCTGGCGCCGTCGTCTTCTACCTGATCTTTGTCGTGGGGATCGTGCACTACGGTATTCGGCCCAACGACGCCGACGCCACCATGCGGCAACGGGTGACGGGCGCCGCCCTGTTCGGCTTCTTCACCTATGCAACCTGGGCCCTGACCGCGCTCGCCGTGCTGAAGGACTTCCCCGTCCTGGTGGCCGTGACTGACATCGCCTGGGGTGCCGGGGTGTGCAGCGCCGTCACCTGGCTGACGGCCACCGTGCTCCGGCCCGCCCGTGTCCAGCAACGTGCGTCATAGTCCCCGACGCCGCCAATACGGTCAGTAGCTCCGTTATGCCTGGTCACGGTGCAGGGGTGTTCCCCGGCGCGCAGAACCAATCCCAGCCCACACTCGCGGACGTGGCGCTCTCGGCCGGATCGGAAATCGTCAGCGTCGTGGAGATGCCGGCCGATGACCATCAGGTTGTCGCGGGCTCGGTGCTGTACGACTCGACGGCCGCGCCAGCCAGATTCCCCGGCGCTGTTGCCCTGGCCATCGGCCTGTCGCTGTCCGGCAAGCGGCTGCGGGGCAAGGTCCAGGAACTCCGCGACGCCGGCTACGTGGCCATCGTCTACAAGACCAACGGGAAGCCGGATGCCGCCCTCCGGGCAGCCGCCAGGGAAACGGGGATGGCCCTCTTCCGCGCGTCCGACCCGGTGCCGTGGAACCAGCTGGCGGAGATCATGGACGCCGCCGTCGTCCCGCACCGGCAGTCAGGCCGCACCCTGGTGGACATCCGCCCCGGGGACCTGTTCGACCTGGCCAACACCGTGGCAGCCCAGGCTGGCGGTGCCATTGCGATCGCCGATCCGGACCAGACGATCCTGGCCTATTCCACCCTCCCGGACCAGCCCATCGACGAGACGCGGCGAAGCTCCATCCTGCGCCTGCACGTTCCGCATTCCGTGCAGACCGACAAGGACTACCGGCGCGTCCATGCCGCCAGCGACGCGCTGGATGTGGCGACCGAGGACCCCCGGCTCCGGCGTACGGCCATCGCCATCCGGGCCGGCGGCGCCGTGCTGGGATCGCTCTGGCTCCTGGAACGCGCCGATCACCACAACGAGGACGCGGACCGGATCCTGCGGGAAGCCGCCAATGTTGCCGCGCTCCATATCCTGCACAAGCGCACCACGTACGTCTCCAACCTCACCCGCCAGATGGACCTGGTCCAGCCGCTGCTGTTCGAGCCGGAGCGCGCCGAGCTGGCCGCCATCCGGCTGGGCATTTCGGCAGCTTCCATCCGGGTGGCCGCACTCAGCGTCTGGCCGGCGGACGCCATAGCGGCCGAGACGCTGCAGTCACGCCTTCGGCTGTTCGACACCATCCGGACCGCCTGCGCCATCCGGCTGCCCTCAGCAGTCTGCGGGCTCGCGGACGGCATCGTGTACATCGTCCTGCCGCAGAGCACTGACTCGTCCCTGCAGTTTCAACGCGGCGCGCTGCTCAAAATTGTCCAGAACGCGCGGCGGCTGCTCTCACGCCCGGTCCTCGCCGCGCTGGGTACGGCGGCCCCCATCGACCGGCTCACCGAGTCCAGGGTCAACGCGGAACTGGTCCTGTCCGAACTGGTCCGCAACGTCGTCGAGGGCCGCATAGCTGCCGGCTCGGATGACGTGGTGGCGGACGACGAGTCGCTGGGCTCGCGGCTGCAGCTGCGCCAGATCGCCTCGTCCCTGACGGCGTCCGGCCACCTCCCCGGGAGCCACGCCCTCAGGATCGCCGAGTACGACGAAACCCATAAGAAGTCCTTCGAAGAGACCATCTATGCCTACCTGGGCTGCGGCGGCAACGCGATCGAGGCCGCCAAGGCACTGGACGTGCATGTTAACACCGTCCGCTACCGCCTGTCCCGGGTGGAGGCCCTCTTCGGCATCGATCTGGATGATCCCGAAACGCGCCTTCTCCTGTGGCTGCAGTTGTGGGCCGGGCACAACCAGTAGGCCCGCGTCTTCCGCCGGCGTCCGCTTCTTTCGCTGGCGTCTTTCCTCCGTGTCCGCAGGATGCCAGAGTGGGACGATGAACGCGGAAACCGCCGGGCTGGTCCTGAACCTGGAGTGCACGCTCCCTGCTCCTCCGGAGGGAATCTTCCGGATGCTGACCGAGCCATCCGAACTGGTGAAGTGGTGGGGCCCGCACGGCTTCACCATCCCGTCAGCCGAACTGAACCTCGCTGAGGGCGGCCGCTACCGGTTCCGCATGGCGCCGCCGGAAGGCGAGCCGTTCCACCTCTCCGGCGAGTTCCTCGAGATCGATCCTCCCTTTCGCCTCGTCTACACCTTCCGCTGGGAGGAGCCGACGCCGGATGACCGGGACACCGTCGTCGACCTTTCACTCCAAACGGCCGACGACGGCACGCGCCTGGCGCTGTCACAGGGACCGTTCCTCACGGAGGAACGGCTGGAACTGCACCGCGGCGGCTGGACTGATTCGCTCGAGAAACTGCAGGCGTTGGCAGGCGGCCGGGGTTAGTCCCGGACCAAGCGCGGTTTGGCGGATCAGTGGTCAAGGTTTCTGGGACGCCGCCGCGTGAGGTTCGAGATCCGCGAGAGTGAGCGGATGCGCAGGGCCGCCCGGGAAGGGGAAAGTGGCGGTCACCGCCAGGAAAGGATCGACGTGCACCAGTTCGCCGGATGCCATGGGACGCCACGCCGGGTTATGGTCCATCGGTTCGGTAGCGAAGAGGACATGCGGGTTGTAGGCGAGTTCGGTGCTGCGGGAGTGGATCCGGTTGCTCCGCGCGTCCAGAGGGGCCGCCGGAGCCGGAGCAGCGGCAGGGTCCCGTTGAAGAATGTACAACTCGTGGGCCGCCGGGTACCTGAGCGCCCACAGGTCCGTAGCCGTGCTCACGATGAGGTTCAGGCTGAAGACCGGCAGCTCGGCAGCGACCCAGCTGATCGCGGCGGTGATGCCTTCTTCCACGTCGCCTCCGGCCCGGCGGCTCTCGGCAGTGATGAGTGCGAACAGGCGTTCGCTGTCCGTCTGGCCCAGCACGAGGTCCGCGACGCCGAGCTCCCCCAGGCGCTGATCGAGCTTAGCGAGGTCACCGAAGGCCCCGTTATGGGCAAACAGCCGCCCGTCCTGCTCGAACGGGTGGGTGTTGACCATCGTATGGGCGCCGGTACTGGCATACCGCACGTGGGCCAGGAACGTGGTGCTTTTCAGGTCCCGCGCCTCACGGGCGAAAGCGTGGTCCTCCCACGCGGCAAGCGGCTGTTTGGCAACGCGGGGCCTGCCGTCCGCGTCGAACGTCCCTATGCCGGCGCCGTCGGGCTCGCGCCGGCTCTGGTCCGCGAGGCTGTCCGGGGCGTCCAGGAGCCAGAACGTGGCTCGGACCGGCCGGGAACCAGCGTGCAGCCCGAATAGTCGGCACATGGCAGCTTCCGCTCAGTCCGTCAGTGTTTCAGGCCCTTCGCGTAGGCTGCCTGACCCACGTGCTGGAGGCAGTCGGCGATGGTGCTGACCAGCCTCACCCCGAGCGTGACCGGCGGGTCCCAGCGGGTGTCCACCACGCGGTCGAAGTCGTCGTCGCCAAGGGTTTGCAGGAAATCCGCTGTCTGCCGGTGGACGGCGTCGTAGTATTCGAGCAGCAACTCCGCCGGCGCCCGCACCGAATCGACCTGCTTGCTGGAATGGCCGTACCCGGTGTCATGCTCGCGAAGCGGCAGGTTGAAGCGGCCCACAAACCCCTGCGAGGTCCAGACCTGTTCCAGGCCGGCGGCGGAGGCCACCTGCGCGTCTTCCACCCGGCCAAGGTGCCAGATCAGCCACGCGATCGAGTTTCCGGTGCCCGCCGGACGGCGGGCCAGGCCGGCGTCGTCCGTCCCGTCAAGGGTTGCTTCCACGGTCTCGCGGATCCGGCCGAAGGCGTCCAGCAGCAGTTCATTGGATTTCATCAGGTCCCCTCACTGTTTCGGTGAGGCCCATGCTTGCATGGAAGCGGCGCTGGCGGATAGGGCGGCCGGATGAGCGGGATAATGGAGTTATGACCGATCAGGATCAGGACCGGGACCCCTGGGAAGAGTTCGACAAGCTCCAACCCGCTGGCCCCGACCGCGTTGAGGGGCTCCCTGGCGGACAGCCAATGGGCTTTGGCTTCCGCACCGGTGTGCGGAGCGCCAAGGTGGCCTTCGGGTTCGCCGTATATGCCTTGTTCCTCGGAACCGTGCTGGTCCTCACCGGCGCCGTCGTGTTCATCAGCCAGGGGCAGTGGCTGCTGCTCGGACTGATGGTGCTGATCGAGGCCGTTTTCGTCTTCGCCTTCAGCCAGCTGGTGCGCCTGGCGCGCCACCGGCGCTCGGCCCAGTAGCCGCGCTGTCCAATAGACGGGCTCCCCAGTCGCGGGGCTGCCCGGTCGCGGGTCTGCCCGGTGGCCGGTGGCCGGGAGAGCAACCGTGCCGTTGCCCCGCCTTGACGGCCTTGCAATACTTCACACATGCCTGCCCTCCCCGCCACCTTCACCGGAGACGTCATCAACCAGCCGGCCCGCGTCCAGTTCGAGGCGTTCCTCAATGAGCACCGCAGCATGCTTAATGCCTGTCTGGACGGGCTGACCGAGGAGCAGGCGCGGCGCTCCCTGGTGCCTTCGCGGACCACGCTGCTGGGCCTGGTGAAGCATGCCACCTTCGTGGAGAAGGTCTGGTTCGACGAGGCCATCACCTGCCGGTCGCGCGCCGAGATCGGCATCCCGGCCACCCCGGATGAGTCATTCATCCTGGATGACCGGGACACCATCGCAACCGTTCAGCAGGCCCACCGCGAAGCTTGCGAAGCCTCCCTCCGTGCCACCTCGGTCCTGGAGCTCGACGACGTGCTCCGCGGCAACCGCCGCGGCCCGCTCCCTCTGCGCTGGGTGTACCTGCATATGCTCCGGGAGCTCGCCCAGCACTGCGGGCACGCGGACATCCTGCGCGAGCAGATCTTGCGCGAGCAGGTCACCGCCGGCTGAGGACACGAACACAGCCATGGGCTACACCAGGGACCCGCGCGTGGACCACTACATCGAAGCGCTCGGAATCTTAGGGGCGGTCAGTAGCCGTCCCTTAATGTCTTTGTCCCTAACCCGCACCCCCTAGACATGTGACCAATTAGTCACCTATTCTGGAGTTGTGGACGCCGTATTCAAGGCCTTGGCCGACGCCACCCGCCGCGACCTCCTGGACGAACTCTTCCGGAACGACGGGCAGACCCTCCACGCCCTCGAGGCCCGCTTCGAGATGACGCGCTACGGCGTGATGAAGCACCTCAGGATCCTGGAGGACGCCGGCCTGGTGGTGACCCGCCGCCGGGGGCGCGAGAAACTCCACTTCCTGAATCCGGTGCCCATCCGGCTGGTCCACGACCGCTGGGTGAGCAAATATGCCGAACCATGGGCCGCTGGCCTCAGCGACCTCAAAACCAGATTGGAAAGTCCCATGGAAAAGATCTTCGAAATCTATATCAAGACCACCCCGGAACGGCTCTGGGAGGCCATCACGGACGGCGAGATCCGCAGCAAGTATCAGTTCGGATCCGTCATCACCTCGGCCTGGACGCCGGGGTCCCGGTTCGAGATGGGCAACCCCACATCCGGGGACCTCCTGGGCGAGGGCGAGAACCTGGAGGTGGACCCGCCGCGCCGGCTCGTCCAAAGCATGCGCGCGCTCTGGGGCGAGGACGTCAAGGCCGAAGGCACGTCCCGGGTCACCTGGGAGATCGAGCCCGTGGGCGATTCCTGCCGCCTGACGGTCACCCACGACCAGCTCCGCGACGGCGCCAACGACCAGCTCTTCGGTGGCTGGCCGATGATCCTCTCCGGCCTGAAGACCTGGCTGGAAACCGGCGAACTCCTCACCACACCCGGCTCGCTGATGTACACCTGAGGTGACGAACACCTGAAGTGCGCGGCGGCACCAAAGCGGGTGCCGCCGTCATGCTTCCCGGTCTAGTCCCGCGTTACTGCCCGGGCGCCCGGTACGCCGGTGTCTTCTTGGCTGCTTCGTCGATGTCTTCCGGCGTCATGAGCGGCTTCAGCCGCACGTTGACGGAGCCCGTGGAATTGATCATCAGCGAGAGGGCTGCTGCCCCGGCCTGGTCCGGAACATCAAAGACGCCCAGGACGTCGGTGTCCCCGAAAGCGTAGTAGAAACTCTCGAGCGATCCGCCAACAGAATCGAGGGCCTGGACCAGCGCCTCGCGCCGCTTGGTACCGCCTTCGCGCATGAGCCCCTTGATTCCCTCGCCCACGTAATTCGCTTCAAAAAGATACTTGGTCATGGTCTTTCCTGGCTGGAAGCGGTCCCCGGAGTGGGGCCGTGCGCACAGCGTAGGCTCTCCGCCGTGCACCCACAACAGCTGCCGGAAAGTCCGTTGCTGGCGGGGATTGTGGGAAAACGGAGTGTTCACCGCTGCGGAACCAGGGCTGAGTGGGTTCAGCCTTGCTTGGCTGCCCAGTCGGTGACGCGCTGCGTGCTCTCCTCTTCGGAGAGGTCCTCGACGCGGGTCATGATGGACCATCGCACACCGTACGGGTCCCGGATGCTGGCGAACCGGTCCCCTGACACAAAGGTGGACAGGGGCTCCCGAACGGTGGCCCCGGACCGTTCGGCGCGCGCCACGAGGGCGTCGGCATCGGCGCAGTAGAAGCCGATGGAGTAGCAGTCGTCCTCACCGTCCGGCGCGGACACGAGGTGATAGTCGGGGTTGGGCTCACCAATCTGGAGCCGCCCCTGGCCGAAGTCCAG
Source organism: Arthrobacter sp. SPG23 (assembly GCF_000876655.1). Classification (GTDB taxonomy): domain Bacteria; phylum Actinomycetota; class Actinomycetes; order Actinomycetales; family Micrococcaceae; genus Arthrobacter. Next base: position 221,708 of record NZ_JYCN01000009.1, on the reverse strand, counting down.
TTCGGCGTGGACCACAATGCCGCCCATCTCGGTGACATTGACGGTGCGCGCACCGAAAACATCCTGGTAGAAGGTGATCGCCTCCTTGGCCGAGGTGATCGCAAGGAACGGCGTGAGGCTCGTGAAGCCGTGCGGGATGCCGGATGTTGTGTGCTTGCCGTCCGCGGCCACGGTCAGTTCGGGGCTTGTAGTATCAGTCATGACTCTCACGGTACGCGCGGGTCCGCCCCGGCGGCTTGGAGAATTGCGACAGCCCGGATAGGAGTGCCCATGGTGGATTCGTTCAAGGGAATCCTGTACCCGGCCCGGCTCCCCACGTTTCACCGGGTGCCCGCACCTGAGTCCATCACGGACCTGGTGCAGTGGTTTTGGATCCCCGAATGGGACATTGAGCCGGGGCGCACGTCACGCCAGCACGTGATTGCGTTCCCGACGTCCAACCTTGTGGTCCAGAAGGATCTTGTGGAGTTCGCCGGACCAACGACCCGCCGGTCACACCGCGATCTCACGGGCCGCGGCTGGGCGGTGGGGGCCCTCCTGCGTCCCGCGCTCGTGCCGCGTTTCACGGATGATCCGGGGAGCCTGCGGGATGCCCAACTGCCGCTGCCGCTCGCGGATCTTCATGCCTCCGTGTCGGAGACGATGGGCGGAACCGATCCACACGAACGCCGGCAGCGCGCGGTTGAGGCGTTCACCGGCTGGCTGGTAGCGGAGGGTCCGGAGGTCTCCGAGGAGGGCCTTCTTGCCAACGCGATGATGGACCTTATCGGCGCCTCTACCGACGTGACCCGCCTTGAGGACGTTGCGGCGCGGCTGTTTGTATCGCCGCGAACCCTGCAACGGGTGGCCAAGAAGTACATCGGCCTGAGCCCGTCCGCGCTGATCCGAAGGCGCCGCCTGCAGGAGGCCGCTGACCGGTCCCGGACCAACCCGGCGGCAGACCTCGCGGCGATCGCTGCCGAACTCGGTTATACCGATCATGCCCATCTGACGAACGACTTCCAAAGGACACTGGGTTTCACGCCAAGCTCCTACCGGCGGTCAGTCCTCCAGGACCAGGCCGAGTGGATCGGCTGACCCGCAGAGAACACTCCGCCTTCACAGGAGTCCGCACGTTTCCGCGAAGGTGGTTCTGACAGACCCTGCCTCACGTCCAATAAGTCAGGTAATTTGAGTGTAGGACACCGGCAACCGGCGCCGTGTTCCTTCCCCACTCCCTGAAAAGGACTCTTCACCCGTGCCTCCCGCGACCTCCGTTTCTGCACGCGACCGCATGCCTTTCGGGGCCCTGCTGGTGTTGTCGATGATCGGTTTCACCGCCATCACCACCGAGCTGCTGCCCTCCGGCCTGCTCCCCCAGATCAGCGCCGGCCTCAACGTGTCCGAACCCGTGGCGGGCTATCTCACCGCCGGGTACGCCGCCATCATCGTGGCCACGGTGATCCCTGTCGCCATGCTCCTGGCCCGCGTCCCCCGGCACACACTGCTGGTGGCACTTGTGCTGACGTTCGCCATCAGCAACGCCTTAGTGGGCCTGGTGTCAGACTTCGGCGCAGCCCTCGCCGCCAGGCTGGTGGGCGGCATTGCCCACGGCCTGCTCTGGACGGCCATGGCGCCCTTTGTGGCGCGCATTGTCCCGGCCCACAAGGTGGGCAAGGCGATGGCCATCGTCTTCAGCGGCAACAGCCTGGGCCTGGCCATCGGCGCCCCGCTGGGAACGGCGCTGGGCGCGCTGATCGGCTGGCGCGCGTCCTTCCTCCTGCTGGCGGGCACCGGCGTGGTCCTCGCGGGACTGGCCATGTGGCTGCTGCCCGCCGTGCGGCGGCTCCCGGACGCGCCGCGGCCGTCACTGCGGAAGGCTATTGGCCAGCCCGGCGTGAAATCGGTGGCCATCGCCTGGCCGCTGATGCTCATGGCGCACTTCGCGCTGTTCACCTTCATCGCACCGTTCCTCCGCGAGGCCGGCCTGCCCGACTACAGCATCACCCTCTCCCTCACCGTCCTGGGGTTCTCCGGACTGGTGGGCATCTGGATCGCCGGCATCACGGTGGACATGCGGCCGCGCCGTTCACTGCTGATGACGACGGCGGTCATCGCCGCCGCGTTCCTCCTCCTTCCCCTGGGTGGGAGGACAGTCCCTGGAGCCCTGGTGCTCATGGCGGTGTGGGGAGCAGCCTTCGGCGCGATCGGCATCTACAACCAGTCCGCCATCCTCCGTGCCGGTAAGGAGTACCGGGAAGCCGCCAACGGCCTCACTGTGCTGACCATCCAGCTGGGAATCACCATCGGTGCGCTGTATGGCGCAGCCGCCCTCACCACGGCGGGGCCGCTGATGGTGCCGGTGGCTGCTGCGGTGCCTGTCGTCGCCGCGCTGGTGATTATGGTGACCGGACGCAGGCACGCCTACCCGCCCGGCCCGAAAGAGGCGGGCTACGTTGCGCCTGTTGCAGCGTCGACAGAGGCACCTGCCGTGGCCGCGCGCGCCTAAGGGTGCGGCACCGCCACGGGACGGTGCCGCACGTGGTGACTCCCGCCGTCGGCCATTAACCCACGGCGGGGCCGTAACGGCGGGGCGGCGCCGGTCAGGCGGGCGCTGCCCCGATCTGCTGCATGAGGCTCAGCGTATCGGAGGATCCCCAGTGTTCAGCCACTTTTCCGTCTTCAATCCGGATGATGTCCGTGTTGCTGAACGCCACGCTCTTGCCGCTTGCCGGAATACCCAGGAACTCCCCCTTGTGCGTTCCGGACATCACCACGTGGGAGGCCTCCAGGTTGCCGTCGGCGAACGCCGGGTCCAGTGTGACGCTGAGGTCGGGGAACGCCGTGCGGATGACGTTGGTGTAGAACTTCACGCCGTCCTTTCCCTGCGGCTGCCCGGGCATCGGCTCCACGTGGTCCTGAATGTCGTCCAGCACAAATTCATCAATGAGGGCGAGATTTCCGCCCACCAGCACTTCTTCGTAAAACCGCCTGAGGAGTCCAGTTCCCTCAGCCATTTTCGGCTCCTTTGTTTGAATGAGACCAGTTAGAAATCCCCCGGTCCATGGCCGCCCGCAACGTGTGCCCGCAGGGTGTGCAGAAGCGGCCCACAAGCTGACCCCGATTACTCGACAACGGGGCAGGAGACGTTCTTAAGCCAGAGGTTATTCCCGGCAATTTTGGGTGTCAATAAGCCGTGGAAACAAGGAAGCGGGGTGCAGCTGGAAGCCTTCGCGCGCCTGACGGGGCCGCTTGTTCAGGCGGTTTCGGGCTGCACCCAAGGGCTCATTTCCGTTCGCGCCACAGCAGCGTCACGCCGAAGGCCACTGCGCCGAGCACCAGCATGGTGAGCACCATGAGGCCCCAGTTGGCCTGGTTCACACCGCTGCCGTAGAAGATGCCGATCATCACCGTCGCCGTGATTGCCCCCAGGTACCGGCAGGTCTGGAAAATGCCGGCCGCCACGCCGCGCTCCTGCGGCTGGGTGGAGATGTACATGCCCTGGCTGGACGCGATGCTCACCACACTCCACGGAATGCCCATCAGTGCTGTGAGCCCCAGCACCAGCGGGATGGCGAAGGAGGCGGTCAGCAGCCACATGGCTGCCGCGGCCACCACCAGGAACAGCACCCCGGCAATCAGCACCCGCCGCACCCGGAAGCGGTCGATCGCGCGGACCGCGAAGGGCGTCGCGATCACGGACATCGCTGCCAGCGGCAGCATGAGGAGACCCACGACGCCGGGATCGTAACCGCCCGCTTCCTGCAGCAGCTGGGGCAGGCCGAAGAAGGCGAAATAGTAGATGCCGTTGAACACCGCAAAGCCCAGGTAGACCAGGAGCAGCGGCCGGTTCCGTCCGAGAAGCCGCAGGTCCAGGAACGGCGGGCTGAACTTCAATTCACGCCAGACGAAAAGGGCGGCCAGCACTGTACCCCCGGCCAGCAGCCACCAGCGTGCATCCGGCAGGACGTTCAGCAGCGCCATCATGACCAAGGTCAGCGATCCGACGAAGCCCAGGATGCCGGGAATGTCGGAATCGCGGAGCAGCTCCGAGGCGCTCCCCCGTTCCCGGTCCTCGTCCACCGGCGCGAATTTCCGGACAATGAGGAGTGCCGCGAGGGACAACGGGACGTTGACCAGGAACAGAGCCTGCCAGCCAACCAGGCTCACCAGCAGCCCGCCCACCACCGGGCCCACCGCCGCCGCGGAGGTGTTGGCCATCTGGATCCGGCCGAGCGGCCGGGTGGACTTCACCTTCGTTGTCCGGTCCAGCGCGCCGACAATGACGACGGCACTCGGGTACGCGGTGGCCGTGCCCAGGGCCATGAGCGCCCTGGCAACGCAGAGCAGGGCGAAGTTGGGGGCGAACGGAGCCAGCGCGCAGGTAACCGCGACGAGGACCATTCCGAAGCTGAACAGGCGCCGCGGCCCGAAGCGGTCCGCCAGCCGGCCCATCAGCGGCTGGCCCGCCGCAGAGGTGAGGTAGAAGGAGGTGATCACCCAGGTGACGGTGGCGACGTCGAGCCCGAAATCCGCGCGCAGCACCACGAGGGCGACGGCGATCATGGATGAGTTCAGCGGGTTCAACGACGTGCCCAGGCTGAGGCCGGCAACGGCGAGGGCTGTCCGGGTTTTGTTGCTCACGGAAACAGTCTTGCCTACATCGGCGCGGGTGTCCGAACTTGGTTACGACGGCGTGCCGTCAGAGCCGCTCTCCGCGCCCCCAACTGGGTGGCACTTAACGTCGCCAAAAGCGCTTTTCACGACGTTAAGTGCGAGCCAGTTGGGCCCGAGAGAAGGCTGCGGCGGCCTCAGTCCTGCTTCGTGCCCTTCGTGCCCTTCGCGCCCTTCGCCACGGTAAACAGGAACGTGGAGTCTTCCTCCGCTTCCAGGCTGTGCAGGCCGTCCGGGACGATCAGCAGGTCACCCGGCCTGCCGTCCCACGAGTTGTCGCCGGCGCGCAGGCGGAGGCTGCCTTGGAGCACAAAGACCGTGGCGTCGCCCGGGTTCTGGTGCTCGCTCAACTGCGTGCCGGCCTTGAGCGCCATGACAGTCTGGCGGAGCACCTTTTCGTGCCCGCCGTAAACGGTGTCGGCAGCACGCCCGTTGTTCGCTGCAAGCGCCGCGGCGAGCTGCTGCCGGGCAAGGGCTTCGATCGAAATCTTCTGCATGAGGCCACGGTACCCATCAGGACTGCCGGGCGATATAGGCCGGTGGTCCTGCATCCGGGTCCGCCGGCGTCCGGGAGGGCGCGAACGGACACTTGAGGCCCGCAGCTACGGGACCCCGACCGTCCCGTCCCACCACTGGAGCACCCGGGTGCCAATGAAGGTCAACCATTTCGACGGCTCGCCGGGGCCCACGTCGATCTCGAACCACACCCGTCCCGGGTGGCGTCGCTCTTGCAGCCAGGTGCCGTCAGGACGGCGGGCGGCCCGTATCACCTCCATCGCGTCAGCCAGTCGCGGGTCGGGAAGGACGCCGTCGTGCAGGGCCGCCTCCTGAAGGGCTGGGTCGGGCCGGACGCCGTCGTGCAGGGCCGCCTCCCGGAAGTAGTCCGCCGCGTTGAGCGCGCTGTAGAAAGAGCGGAACGGGTAAGCAAAATGCGTCACCCACGGACCGACGAGTTCGCCGGTGGACAGGGTGCGGAGCAGCCGGCGTTGCAGCAGGTATTCCTCACCGGCCCGGCGTGCGGCGCGCAGCGCGTCACTTCCGCCGGTCGTGGCCTCGTAGTACAGCAGCCCCTTCAGGGAGTTGAGCGTGGAATGGAACGACGAACGGGCGGAGCCTTCCACCCACTCGCAGTTCCAGCCGCCGTCGGCCATTTGATGGTCCAGGAACCATTGGGCAATCCCGGCGACATCCGCCCCGAGCCACGCCCCGCTGGCGAGCGTGTAAGCGTTGATGCAGCAGTCCACCTCGCCACCCCAATAGGGCAGGTTGTCGTACTCCCAGCGGCTGTTGGCTGCGAGGAGCTCGGCCGTGCCGGCGAGCGCGGACGCATCGAGGCCCCAGTCGCGGAGAGTGTTGAGGGTCCACGTCGTTGCGGTCCACGGCTGCCCCGCGTCATCGGCTGCCTCGGGGCCATGGAAGTCGAAGTCGCCAGGGAAGAACGCTCCGCCCGCCCATTGCCCGTCGGGATCCTGCAGCGCGAGCAGCCGCGCCGCGAACCCTTCCGTCGCAAGCCGCGCCCGGGTGGCGCCCCACTCCTCAAGCGGGGCGCCCGCAAGGTCGCGCTCCACCTGCCAGCGCAGAGCCGGGTCGGAGTCAAGCAGCCAGTCGAGCAGGGCAGGGTCCACAGCCATCGTCGGCAGGCTACCACGGCCGTTGGGCTTGTGGCCCGGTGCTGGCGTGCCAGCCCGGCGACATGCTGCGCTCGGAGCCGGATGACGCTGCGGACTAACCTACGTCCTGACCGGCCGGACCATCCGGATCACGGGCAGTTCCTCCCACTCCGGCGGAAGCAGTTTGCGTTCACCGTCGGGCCGAAAGCCGTGTTTGAGGTAAAAGGCCCGCGCCCGGGGATTGTCCTCGAGCACCCAGAGGTACGCCGGTGAATCGCCGACGGCGGCATGCAACAGCGCGGCGCCAAGGCCGCTGCCGTACGTGCGTCGGAGGATGTAGATCGCATACACCTCCAGCTGTTCGGGCCCGTCCGCATCGAGGCCAGGGCCCGCGTCGGCCAGTCCTACCACTTCATTGCTGTCGTCCAGGGCAATGAGCCGGGGGTCAGTGGCCGCCAGGAATTGTCGGCGCTGTTCAACCCGTACGGGAATACTCGCCCTGCGGGCCTGGAAGAATTCCGGTGATAACTGGCGCCCGTAGCACTCCTCGTGCGCCAAAGTGTGCATACGTACCACGGCCTCAGCATCCTCGGGAGTGGCCTGACGGATGTGGTAGTCCATCATTTCAGCCTAACCTCCGTGGCTGCCTTGGTTGAGCTGCTCGGCGAGCTTCTTCCGGTCCTGCCGGACGCCCAGCAGGTAGGAGACGACAAGGAAGATTCCGATTCCCCCGAAAATACAGGTCAGGACGGTGCCGACTCCCCGAAAATACACGCCGTCGCTTTCAAACCCCAGCACCGTTGCCTGGCCCGGGTCGGATTCCCGGTAGGCCACCGTGACCTCCTCGCCCACTACGGGGTGCTGTTCATAGTCCACCGCGATCCACTCGTAGTGCAGCGAACCGTCGGCTGAGTGGAACTCCACTTTCATCCTGCGCTTGGAAGCGTTCGATCTGTCGTGGAATTCGGTGATGGTTCCAGCGACCTGCTCGCCGGTCCGCGCCAAGTCCTCGTCGGCATTGATCTGGAGTGTGCCGACCACCATAAGAACCGGGCCGAGGCAGAGGACCAGCGCAGTCACCACCAGGCTCGTCAGCCCCCACTGCTTCATTTTCGGCTTGCGGTTTACGGTTACGTTCGGTGAGGTCACGCCCCCATTCTGCCCCACGGCTGACCTGCGGGCAGCCGGGCGCCTTGGCCAGTTCGGCTTGCCCAGTTCGGAGCGAAACGGTGTGCGGAACCGGAATACAACGCACGACGGCGGCGCTTCGGTGCGGTGGGCGCTGCGGGCAGCGTTAAATGTCAGACCCTCCCACCAGACTGTTTATATGCAAAGCACCGCAGTATCCGAGGCACTCAACGCCATAACGGCCTCCGTTGCTGCGCTGCACCGCCTGTGCGATAGTTCACGGCTCGCCGGAGCGCCGGATTCGGATCCCCTACGGCAGCTTGCCGACGACTGCCTGGATGCCTTCACCGAGGTGGGTCGCATCGAAGCTCGAACCGCCGCCTTCAAGGTCCGGCTGGCTGACACGTTCGCCGCGGCGTCCCGGGCCATGGCATCCCCGGCCGCGTCGCCCCAGGAGCAGTGCGCCGCCGAAATGGGCCTGGTGGCCGAATTGGCCTGTGCCCTGACCGTCACCGAAAGAACGGCAGGAGCCTTCCTCGAGGAAGCCCGGCAACTCACTTCGGCACTGCCACTGACGCTTACTGCTCTGGAGGCCGGGACCATCTCCTGGCAGCACGCCCGGGTCCTCGTCGACGAAACCACCGGCCTGACCCCCGCCGCAGCCGCCACGCTGGAAGCGCATTTCCTGGACCCCGATGCTGTGAACCCGGCCCGGGGCTGCCCACCCGGGGACCTCGTGCCCTCCCGCTTCCGCGCCAAAGCACGCATCTGGCGGGAACGCCACCACCCAGTCAGCATCGAACAGCGCCACAGGACCAGCGCCCAGGACCGGCGCCTGGAATACATCCCGGACCGCGACGGCATGGCCTGGCTCTCCGCCTATTTGCCCGCGGACACTGCCGCATCCATTTGGAACCGCGCCACTGCCGCAGCCAGGGACCTCCAAAACCCGGCCGAACCCCGAAACCTTTCCCAACTCCGGGCCGACACCGCCGCCGCCTGGCTACTCGGCGGCGTCGCTGACGGCGTCCCGTCGCCCAAGGCGCAAGTCTTGGTCACAGTGCCTGTGCTGTCGCTCTTGGGCGCCACGGAAGAACCTGCCCACCTGGATGGCTACGGGCCCATCCCGCCCAGCATGGCCCGCCGGCTCATCGCAGACGGCGCCACCTCTTTCCATCGCGTCCTGACCGACCCCCGCACCGGGGCACCGCTGGAAATCCAACGCGCCAGCTACCGCATTTCAACGGCCATGCGCCAATGGCTTCGCCTCCGGGACGGCAAATGTCCGTTTCCCGGATGCAACAACCAGTCCCTGGACACTGAAGCAGATCACATCACGCCCTGGCACGAAGGCGGCACCACCGGAGTCTCCAACCTCGGCCAGCCATGCCGCAAACACCACCGCCTCCGGCACACCACCGGCTGGAAACCGATCAACGCCACCCACGACGCGCCACCCGGCTGGGAATCACCCTCAGGACGCCGCTACCCCGGCGAACAGCATGACTGGGAACCACCTTGGATGCCACCTGCCAACCACTGGCCACCCGACGTGGTGCAAACTGCTGAGACGGCGGAGCACACCCCCGGCGCGAACTACGGTCCCGATACAGACCTGCCCGTCGACCCGTTCCCGGACTGGGAGTCGTGGATCGCTGCCTGGCTGCGCGGCTTGACTACGCCTTCACTCACGCTGGCAACGCGTCCCGCCGCCGGCCAAGCCAGGCACAGCTCCGCGCCAGCTATGTCCGGGCGCGGGCCGCCAGCGCCGAGCTGAGGAACTCGAGGTGGGCCGGCGTCGTCGCTACGGTGGCGGTGGCATACTCCGGGTGCTTGGTGAGGAACTTCTTGATGTACGGGCATACCGGCACAATGCCCAGCCCAGCGGCGACGGTTTCATCAAGGGCAACGGTGGCGAGCTTGCCCGCAAGCCCCTGGCCGCCGTATTCCTCGTTAATCACCGTGTGGTAGAAAATCCGTTGCGGTGAGTCGCCGGCGTCGTACGTTTTGTACGCGGCCTTGCCGATCACGTTGCCGGCAACCACAACTTCAAAGCGCTCGCGGTCCGGGTTGTGGCGGATGGTTACATCAGTCATCGGGATCTCCTTGATAGCGGCTCTCGCTACAGCCTAACCTCGAGGCATCTGCCGTTATTTCTGACTGAGGAGAGAACATGGCCGCCAACGACGTCGAAGCACAGATCCTGGACCAGTGGAGCCACCGGCTGGCCCAGGCGCTGCAGCTCCTGGACCTCGACTTCGACCGTGAACTGATCCTTGACCTGGCCGGTGAATCCGCACGGTCGGTCACCCACGCAGCGGCGCCAATCACGGCGCTGATGGTGGGCTATGCGGCGGGTCTCGCCGCCGGAACTCGAAGCGCGGGAACCACAAGCAATGCCGCCGGAGGGGCGGCGCCCAAGGAAGCTTCCGCCGCCTCGGTCGCCCAGGCCGCGGCCGTGGCCTTCCGGCTGTGCGAGGACGGAGCCGACGGCGGACCGTCCAGCAAAGGCTGGGCCGACACCGCCCAGTAACTCACACCGGTCAGTAGCTGACATTGCCCAATAGCTGACACCGCCCTGCAACAACCGCCCGGTAGGGTTGATATCACCCCCACCGACCGGAAGGCACGCAGCATGCAGGTCCCCTTATACGTATGGATTCTGACCATTATCGGCATTGTGGGCCTGCTGGCCTTCGACTTCTTCTTCCACGTCCGCAAGGCGCACTCCCCCAAGCTCAGGGAGTCGGCCACGTGGTCAGCGATCTACGTAGGCATCGCCCTGTTGTTCGGCATCGGCGTCCTGGTTTTTGGCGGCCCCACCATGGGCACGGAATACTTCGCCGGCTACGTCACCGAGAAGGCCCTGTCCGTGGACAACCTCTTCGTGTTCCTGATCATCATGGCCAGCTTCAAGGTTCCGCGTGCCGACCAGCAAAAAGTACTCCTGTTCGGCATCGTCTTCTCGCTGATCGCGCGCACCGGCTTCATCTTCCTGGGCGCCGCCCTGATCAACAGCTTCGCCTGGGTGTTCTACATCTTCGGCCTCATCCTGCTGGTCACCGCCGGCAACCTTCTCAAACCCGATTCGCACGACGACGACTCCGAGGGTCTGGTGGTCAGGCTCGCCAGGAAGTTCCTCCCCGCGTCCCAGCACTACGACGGCGACAAGCTCTTCACCGTGGAAAACGGCAAACGAGTCCTCACCCCCATGCTCCTGGTGATGGTGGCCATCGGCGGCACGGACATCCTGTTTGCCCTCGACTCCATCCCTGCAATCTTCGGCCTGACCCAGAACGTCTTCGTGGTTTTCACCGCCACGGCGTTCTCGCTCATGGGCCTGCGCCAACTGTTCTTCCTCATCGACGAACTACTGGACCGCCTCATTTACCTTGCCTACGGCCTGGCAGCGATCCTCGGCTTCATCGGCGTCAAGCTGATCCTCCACGCGCTGCACGAAAACAACCTGCCGTTCATCAACGGCGGCGAACACGTGACCGTCGTCGAGATCAGCACAGGCCTCTCTCTGACCGTGATTATCGGCGTCCTGGTGGTCACGGTGCTTGCCTCGATCTACAGCCCCAAGGGCAAGGCGAAGAACATGGTCTCCGGCGCCAAGCGGCACGCCACCGAATACGTGGACCTGAACTACGAGACGGGCATTGCCGAACGCGAGGAGATCTTCAACAAGATGGTCCGTGAGGAAGCCGAGCTCAGGAAGCTCCCCGAGAAGTACAAGCGGCTCATCCGGGACGAGACCGAGTTCATGGACCTGCTCAAGCAGGCCCACGCCGAGCACGACGAAGCCTTGCAACGGGAAGGCCTCACGTAAGGTCGGCCGCCGGCTTAACCGCCGGAGTCCGGCTCAGTACACCACGTCGAAGCCGCTGAACTCCCCCGTCGCCGGCGACACCGACTCCTCCACGTGGTCCACGCGCCCCGGCGCGTCCTCGGACCTCAGCCAGCGGCGGAACTCCAGCACCACCGCCTGGGGACCTTCGACGACGACGGCGACCGTGCCGTCGTCGTCGTTCCTCACCGTTCCGGTCAGCGAGAGTTCCTCAGCCTTCCGCACGGTCCAGTACCGGAACCCGACCGCCTGGACCACGCCTTCGACGCGTGCCCGCAAGCGGACCTCCGGCCCCGCGTCCTGATCTGCAGCATGAGCCATGGTTCCAATGTAGTGCCGTGACCGGAGGTTTCGCTCCCCCACCGCACAGGCTCAGCGCCTGGCTCAGCCCGGCGGCGTTGTGTTGGCGGCATGCTTGGCTTTGCGGCGCTTGGAGCGCGACCACACGAGGAGGGCGCCAAGTGCACCTATCAGCACCGGGATGGTCAAACCCAGCGGCTGCGCCCAGTCCTTCACCAGCGCGTTCAGCACGTAAACCAGTTCGATCTCCACCTGGATGTCCTCCCGGAACGTCTCCAGGCTCAGGTCCGGCCCGTCCTCGGCGGTGGCAAACAGCTGCAGGGTCATGGTTTTCCGTCCCGGATCCTTCGGCGTGACCCACCAGCGCCACTCCGCGACGCCCTGTTCCGGCACCAGCATCTCGCCGCTCGGATTTCCGGCCCGTTCAATGGTCATGCCCGCTCCGGAGAGATCCGCCCGCATCTCCTCGCACACAATCGGCGCACGGGTCTGCACCGGATTGGGTCCGGGGATGTTCTTCTCGTGGCCTGCGCCGGGGTCGCCCAACGTGACATGCAGGACGAACTCCCGGGTCTCCCCCTGGCGCATCGGGGACGGCGGCCGGAAGGTCAGCTCGCCCCGGACGCAGGTTTCCAGGATTTCCTTGGCCCGCCTGGCCCGTTCGAAGGCAGTTGAGGTGGGAAGCGGCGGAGGCGTTGACGCTTCGCCCTCAGAGGGCTGCGTTTTGGTCGGGGTGGCACGCACCGTCGGGAAAGGGCCGGGACCCGCTCCAGGTTTCCAGTCCGTGGGCTCCTCAACGATTGGGGTCGGTTCACTCCCGGATGTGGGCCGCAAGGTGGTGCCCGTGGATGTCGGCTCCGCATGAGGGCCCGGCGTGCAGGCGCCCAGTCCCAGCACTGCACCCAGGGTCAGGAACACGGCCACGCACAGCGTACCCAGGGCGGATGCCATAGTCTTCGCACCGCTCACAGGCCATTGCTTCCCCAGTGCGTGCATCAGAACCCCGACTACTGATAGAACCGAGTCCTCATTCGAGTCTGCTCGGGCGCACGGGGCCAGTCAAGGAGCCCCCGCACAGGCAGCTGGCGGCTACCGCGCGGGCCGCAGTGAGGCGATCATCCGCCGGATGTTCCGGTACTCGCCCGTCTCCACATACAGCTTCGCCTTCTCCCAGTAGGGAAGCGCCGGTTCGCCGGGCGTGGTGTTGTTCGCCGGGTCGTACCCTGCCCCGAACATCGCACCGCTGGGCGGCCACCTGAACAGCAGGAAGATGGGGCACGCCAGCGTCCCCACCTCCTCCGGGATCATGGTGATGCCGTAGGCCGCGATGGTTTCGGCCGTCCGGGCGGGCGCCGAGGCATCTCCCCTCGTCTCGAACATGAACCGTGGGGCGTTTTCGTCCGGCACACCCTTCTCAGCCAGGGCCGTCATGGGTTCGGAGTCCAGCACCGCAAACGGATACTTCTGCACGCACTCCGAGCCGGTCACGATCCTGGTCTCGAGGACGGCCATCGACTTCCCTGCTGCGTTCAGCACCTCCACGAACTCTCCGCCGAGCGGCGATTTTCCGGTTGGATCCTTGATGGTCCAGTCGCCCGGATGATCGAACGTCAGCTGACGGTCCGACGTCGTGAACGTCTTCCAGCCGGACGCCGTGGGTGACGGCAGCCGGCTGGGGGACGTGCCCGACGGCGCCGGTTCCGCCGGCGGTACGCCCGCCGTCGTGCTTGGCGGCAAGGCGGTTCCATTGGCCGAAGCAGGGGCGGTTCCGCCGGCTGTTGCGTCCGCTGTTCCGCTCGATGTTGCGCCGGCCGAAGCGCTTGGTTGGGGTGCCGCGGCGGACCCCGGGTTCCGCGGAGCGGGCGGCGGCCCGCAAGCTGCCAGGAGCACCGCGAGGCAGGCCCCCGCAGAAGCTGCTGCAAGGGAACGTGGCGGCCCGGACGATCCACAGCCGGGCGTCATTGGTCGGCGCATGCAATCCTCCTCATACAGCTTAGGGATCAATTGTGGGCCTGCGGACAGCGGCTCGCGCGGGGCGGGGTAAATTCGCCGCCAAAACGGTAATACTGGAACAGTCCTTGAGCCGGCGTGACCCAGCCAAAACTTGACGTACCAGGCGGCACTGTCTTCCCGACGATCTGTCCGCCGGCTCAAGGTCCGTTAAAAGGGGTGTCGAGCCAGGCGGACATGACCTCATAGGAGCCTGATACGACCAGTCCCATTACCGTTTTGTCTGCCCACCTGGCCCGCGCCCGATCAATCAGCATTCGACGCGACTGAGGGGCATTTCCATCTTGGCAAGCGAACCAACAATAGTCATTGCGGGTATCGACACCCACGCCGACACACACCACGTAGCCGTCATCAATGAACACGGTAAACCCCTCGCGGACAGGGAATTCCTAGCCGTGGGATCGGGATACCGGAAAATCATCGAGTTCATCACCTCCTACGGCACAGTCATAGCCGTCGGGGTCGAAGGAACAGGATCTTACGGCGCCGAGCTGGCCAGAACTCTGCGGAGTGAAGGGATCACCGTGCTGGAGGTGAACCGCCCGAACCGGGCCGCCCGCCGGCTCAAGGGGAAGTCCGACCCGCTGGATGCCTACCAGGCCGCCAAGTCTGTACTCGAGGGATGGACGAAGGCAATCCCGAAGGCCAAGGACGGCCCAGTCGAATGCCTGCGGATCCTACGTTCCGGGCGCGCATCAGCGATCAAGGCCCGCACCGCAGCCATCAACCAAATCAAGGCGCTCCTCGTTTCGGCGCCGGACAAAATTCGGGCGAAATACCGGGCTCTGGCCACCCCCGCGCTGATTACTGCGCTGCAGCGCACGAGACCTTCAGGACATCTGGCTGACCCCGAGTACGTGACCCTGCTGACGCTGAAAGCGTTGGCCTCCCGGTGTCAGGCTCTGGGAATAGAAATCGAGGCTGCTGACGCGGCTCTCAAGGAAATCCTGGACAGCTACGCTCCAATGCTTTGCGATCTTCCAGGAGTCGGGACCGAAGTAGCCAGCCAGCTGTTGATCACCTTCGGGGACAACCCGGACCGTCTGGGGAACGAAGCCCAATTCGCCTCGCTCGTCGGGGTCGCCCCGGTACCAGCCTCATCAGGCAAGACAACGCGTCACCGACTCAGTAGAGGCGGCGACCGCAGCGCCAATAACGCCTTGCATCAAGTAGTCCTGGTCCGCATGGCCTCGTGTCAGCGCACCAAGGACTACGTAACCAAACGTACGTCCGAGGGCAAGAGCAAACGCGAAATCATGCGCTGCCTCAAACGCTACGCAGCCCGCGAAATCTACCGCCAGATCACCAACCCCCGGCCGGCACCTAACAACTCAGACCTCCGACGCATGCGGACCGATCTCGGAATCACCATCACGACCGTAGCCCAGGAAATTGGTCAATGGGTGTCAATCATTTCGCGTCTGGAACGCGGGCACATCCGAAATGACGACCTGGCTGCGACCTACCGCCAATGGCTCACCGAGCAAACGGTAGCCCATCTACACACCAGGGAAGCTGGCGGCGAAGTCGAAAGAAGCCTGGCGTCGTAAGGGCTCTGCTGGACAGCAAGCCTTTGCGCCGGCCTCGCCTCGCCGGCGCTGCCGGCATGTCAAAACATCAAGCCCAGAAAGGTCGTATGGACCAGTGGGCTGTCCCGGCGACACACATGACATCGGTGCGTGGGAAGCGATTTAGCAGAACTCTGCGCAAGGAGATGCAGTTGGAGGCCGGGCTGCAGGTTCAGCCCGGCCTCCAGAAGTGCTGCCCGATGGTTACAAGGGGTTATTCGTTGGCGACGCTGACGACGAGGCCCGGCGCACAAGCGCGCGGATCACAAGGATCTCGTAGACGATGAATAGCCCGACCAAGAGGAAGTCGTACCACTCGGCTTGAAGACGAATGAGCAACGCGCCTAGCCCAACTACGCCCAGAAGTTGAGTAATCAAAATGACAGACCACGGAGTCGACTCGATTTTCTTATCCACAGGAGATAACAATGCCACCTCCCGCAAACAGCAGGCCACTGCCATAAGCAGCCCATCCGATGGATCCCAAGGGCATGGTCAGGGACATAATGACTCCAAATGCGGCGTAGGCACAGCCGACTGAAACAGGGTATCCCCGGGGAATCAAGTCGGGGCTATAGTGGGCGACATGCCGTCCGGAAATGTATGAATCTAGCCAGCCGTGACAGGCGAGAATCTCTTTTCCGTACCACCCCATCGTCACACCGTTGTATCCGGTGCAGTAGTTGTCGTACTCGCCTGTTGCCATCAGAGTCAGATCTGAACCCTCAGTTGGTCCAGGCACTTCTACCCTCTGGAAGTCGCCTCGCTCTTCGAGGCGACGTCTCAACTCCTGCTGAACGGCTGCCGACTGAGGCCCGTTCAACAACGCTTCCAACCCACTGTTTTCGCCTCGAAATGCTTCGTCAACCGCTCGCACGATTGCATCATTTTTCGGATTAGCGTTTGTACTCCTGGACTCCTGCGAAGTTGCGTTACTAGTGGCCAGTTGTGGGACCGCGTTGGCGCCGCTCCCTCCCAGTAGTAGCGCTGCGCATGTGGCCAGGACAATGCTCGCTCTTCTGATTCGGCTCTGATAGATCTTTCTCCCCCATGAGTAATGAATCGGACCTCGACCATATGCCTAATCGATGGACTATTTTCCCGCCTTAACAATTTTGTAATTGCTTCGTTACGAGAATTGACAACCTCACACCGTCGCCGAGCATGGACTGTAGGAAATTGAGCGGAACGACGGGTTTGACCGCTATAGGAGCATCGTTGCGCACCGCGGATTGTCCGCGGTGCGCAACGTTCGCCGTGGGGCCCTCTGTAGCTAGGCGGGCCGCAGCGAGGTGATCATCTTCTTGATGTTCTTGTACTCCTGGGTGCCCATGTACACCTCTGGCGTGTCCACATGCATCTCATTGCCGGGGGTGGTGTCGAAGGGGTCGTACGCGCCCCCGAACGTGGCACCGCTGGGCGGCCAGTTGAAGAAGTGGAAGATGGGGCACGCTTCCGTTCCGGTGGGTTCGGGCGCCGTCGTGATGCCGTACGCGAACACGGTCATAAGCTTGGGATCCGTGGCGGCCGTATCCGTCCGGGTCTCGAAGGTGTACCGGGGCACGGTGCCGTTCTGTTCCAGTGCCGGCAGGGGCTGCGACTCATAGACGCCGAACGGCTGTTTCACCGTGCACTCGGAGCCCGTGACCATGTTCGTCCGGAGTGACGCCAGGTTCTTGCCGTTGGCGTTGGTAATCTTCACGAACACGCCGCCCGCAGCTGCTTCCCCGGCCGCGTCGGTGATCTTCCACTCCTCCGGATAATCAAAGGTCAGCCCGTCGGCGGTGGTGTAGGACTTCCAGCCCGCTTCGGGATTCGAAGACGCGGAGGCGGACGGTGTGGCGCTGGACGAGGCCGACGTGGTCACGGTGGCCGAAGCTGTGGAGGTGGAGGTGGCGGTGGCGTCCGGGGAACTCGTCGACGGTGACGAGGCCGGCGGTCCGCAGGCTACCAGCAGGAACGCGAGGCATAGGGCCCCCGAGACTGCGATGGCCGAGGGTGCTGAGCGGTGCATCTGTTCTCCTGAATTTCATGAGACCGCGAATAATTCCTCAATTGTGGACTGCTGCCCGGCTCCGCCAAAGCAATAAATCCAATCGATGTCCAAATGTTACCGGCACGCCGACGGCCCGCTGGATTTCAGCGGTTCCCGGAAGCTTGATAGAGCTTAACCAATGCAAGAATTCCTCACCCCTGCAATGCCCTTCCTGGCCATGGCGCTCGCAGTAGCGGCCGGCCTGGTCCTCTCCTGGCTGATCCGCAAGACGGTCCTCCGGCTCAACCGCCGCCGCCCCGAACTCCAGGCCACCTCCCGGGTGGCGCGGCTTCCGTTGCGTATGGCCCTCTGCCTGATCGGCGTCCGCGTGGCGCTGGTGCTGACAACGGACGACGGCGGGTGGCGGTCCGCCGTCGACCATCTCCTGCTGATCGCCCTCATGGGCTCCCTGGCCTGGCTCGCGGTCGCGGTGCTGCTGATCGTGGAGGCACTGGTCCTCAGCCGCTACAGCGTGGACGTGGCCGACAACCGCCGTGCCCGGCGCCTGCGGACGCAGATGATCCTGGCCCGCCGGATCGGCGTGGCGCTCATCGTGGTGCTGGCCCTCGGCAGCGTGATGCTGACCTTCCCCGCCATCCAGGCCCTCGGCGCCGGGCTGCTTGCCTCCGCCGGCGTGATCTCAATCGTGGCCGGCCTGGCCGCCCAGACGTCGCTGGTGAACGTGTTCGCCGGCATGCAGCTCGCCTTCACCGACGCCATCCGGGTGGATGACGTCGTAGTGGTCCAGAAAGAGTGGGGCCGGATCGAGGAGATCACCCTGACCTACGTGGTGGTCCACATCTGGGACGACCGAAGGCTCATCCTGCCCTCCACGTACTTCACCACCACGCCGTTCGAGAACTGGACCCGCCGCCAGTCCGAGGTGATGGGTACCGTCGAGTTCGACCTCGACTGGCGCGCTCCCATCGAGGACATGCGTGCCGAACTGCGCACGGTGCTGGACGGAACGGAACTGTGGGACAGTCGCGTGGGAATCCTGCAGATCACGGATGCCACCAACGGCTACGTCCGGGTGCGGATCCTGGTGAGCGCGGCAGACAGCGCCGCCCTTTTCGACCTGCGCTGCCTCATCCGCGAAGCCATGGTGACCTTCCTGCAGCAGGGCCACCCGGAGTCGCTGCCGCACGTCCGCTGGGAACCCGTCCCGCCCGCTCCTTCCCGTGAGATTTCCCGGCAGCCGGCCGTGGATTCCCGGGAGCCGGCGCCGCTGCAGGCCCGTCAGCACTCCGACCCGCAGGATTCCCAGCTCTTCACCGGCTCCGTCGAAGCCATCGAGCGGTCCCGCGCGTTCACCGGTCCCGGCGAGGAAGTCTTCGAGGACCGCGACAAGACCCTCTCGGCACGGAACTAGCAGCCCTTTCCTGCCCGCCCGATCTGAACAATAATCAAACCGAGCCCCACCATCAGACCAGCCGCAAGCAACTGAGGAGACCAGGCCATGACCACCCACGCGGACCCCGCAACGGAACCCCCTGTCAGTGATGCGGCGGACGACGACGAGGCGGCCACGGAACCCGGCTGGTTCCATAAAGCGGTGGTCTACCAGATCTATCCGCGCAGCTTCGCGGACTCCAACGGGGACGGCATCGGCGACCTTCCGGGCATCATCAGCAAGCTGGACTACCTGCAGAAGCTGGGGGTCGACGTCGTCTGGCTCTCCCCCATCTACACCTCCCCGCAGGACGACAACGGCTACGACATCAGCAACTACCGCGACGTGGACCCCCTCTTCGGCAGCCTCGCCGACCTGCAGCAACTGACCGACGGGCTGCATGCGCGGGGCATGAAACTGGTGATGGACCTGGTGGTAAACCACACTTCGGACGAGCACCCGTGGTTCGTGGAATCACGGTCCTCCAAGGACAATCCCAAGCGTGACTGGTACTGGTGGCGGCCGCCCCGGCAAAGTCCCGTGGGCGGCGCCGGCGCAGAACCCAACAACTGGGGCTCCGCGTTCTCCGGCCCGGCCTGGGAGTTCGACCAGGCCACCGGCGAGTACTACCTCCACCTGTTCTCCAGGAAGCAGCCGGACCTGAACTGGGAAAACCCGGAAGTCCGCGCCGCCGTCTACGACATGATGAACTGGTGGCTGGACCGCGGTGTGGACGGCTTCCGGATGGATGTCATCAACTTCATCTCCAAGGACACGGCCCTGCCGGACGGGCCGAAGGGCGACGGCATGCTGTTTGGCGACGGCAGCCCGCACTTCATGTCCGGGCCCCGGATCCACGAGTTCCTGCACGAAATGCACCTGGAGGTTTTCGCCGGCCGGGACAAGCCGCTGCTGACCGTAGGCGAGATGCCCGGCGTCACGGTGGAGGACGCCGTCCTGTTCACCGACCCCGCCCGGCGCGAGGTGGACATGGTGTTCCAGTTCGAGCACGTGGCGCTGGACCAGGAGGACGGCAACAAGTGGCGCCCCAGGAAGCTGCGGCTTACCGACCTGAAGCAATCCCTGGGCCGCTGGCAGGACGCCTTGGCCGAGCGCGGCTGGAACAGCCTCTACTGGGGCAACCACGATCAAGCCCGTGCCGTGTCCCGTTTCGGTGACGACGGGCCGTACCGCGAGCTTTCCGCCAAGATGCTCGCCGGCATCCTGCACCTGCACCGTGGCACCCCGTACGTGTACCAGGGTGAGGAACTGGGCATGACCAACATGAGCTTCGGGGCCATCAGCGACTACCGCGACATCGAGGTGCTCAACCACCACCGGGAAGCAACCACCCATCTGGGCCACACCGACGCCGAGGTCCTGGCCGCCCTGGCGCCCCTGAACCGGGACAACGCCCGCACCCCGGTGCAGTGGGACGCCACCCGGCATGGCGGGTTCACCACCGGATCGCCGTGGATCGCCGTCAACCCGAACACCAGCCACATCAACGCCGCCGAGCAGGAGGACAACCCGGACTCGGTGTTCAGCTTCTACCGCCGGGTCATCGCGCTTCGGCACGCCGAACCTGTGGTGGCGGAGGGCGACTTCACCATGCTGCTGCCCGACGACCAGCACGTGTACGCCTTCCGGCGGACACTCCCCGGGCCAGGCACCGGGGCAGCTGTTGGAGCGACTGCCGGTACGGCTGCCAATGCGGCTTCGACGCCGGGGGTCCAATTGCTGGTGCTCGGCAACTTTTCCGGCGAAGACCGCACCGTGGAGCTCGACGGCGGCGGCTGGGGCGATGCCGAAGCCGGCGCGGATGAGCCGGAGCTGGGCCACTACCCGGCTGAGCTGATCCTGGGCAACTATCCGTCCGACGGGGCCGGGACGCATACTGCGATTCCCCTGCGCCCCTGGGAGTTGAAGGTCTTCCGCCGGCAACACAACACCTGACCAAACACCAGCCAAGCACGCCAGCCAAGCAAGGAGAGCATCATGACTATTCCGCCGCTTCCCGAGCCGGATCCGTTCCCGCCGGAACCGGGACCCACCGGACCGCCCGACCCGGACAACCCGTTCCCGCCCAGCAGACCGGACCCCACGGAGCCCCGGCCGCCGCATCCGGGACCGGAACCATCCCCGACGCCCGGTCCGCTGCCGATTCCGGACCCGGGACCCATGCCACCGGTGCCACCCGCACCGAACCCGGACCCCACACGGTTCTGAAATTCGGCTCACGGCCGCGCTTATCGCCGATGCGTGATTAGCCGATGCGTGGTTAGTCGCCGATGCTGTGCAGGAACCGGCGCACTTCGGTGTTGAACGCCTCCGGCGTTTCGGCTGCGACTAAATGCCCGACGCCGGGAATCACCACGAGCTGCGAACCGGGAATCTGGCGGAGCATTTCCTGTGCCACCGCCAGCGGCGACCGCACGTCTTCTGCCCCGTAGAGCAGCAGCGTGGGGACACTGATGGTGGGAAGTACGTCACGGTAATCGGCATGACCGCTGGCGCTCAGCATGGCCCGCATGCCTGCGGGATGGAAGTCGGCCATGATGGCGCTCGTCTCTGCGACGACGGCGGGATCCGGGCGCTCCGTGAACAACGTGGGCAACCAGACGGGGATGAACTGTTCCGGCGGCTGGTCCAGCTCCGCGAGTATCTGCGCATACCGGCGCTCGACTTCCTCCGGCGGCAGCGAGCCGGCCCAGCCTGCGTAGGCCGAAACCAGCAGCAGGGAGGCCGCCATGTTCGGGTGGCCCCGGTACAGCTCCAGGGCGACGCCTGAACCCCAGGACAGCCCCAGGACGTGCGGTTTCCGCGGCGCCACCTCGCGGAGGAACCCGGCGAGCGCATCGCCCAGTTCACGGCCGGAGAAGTCCGGCGGAGGATCGTCGGACCGGCCGCAGCCCGGGGCATCCCAGGCAATGACCGTGAACTCGCCGGACAGGCCTTCCAGCTGTTGACGCCAGACGCGGCTGTCCTCGTACGCACCGTGAAGAAGTACCAGCGGAGGACCTTGGCCCGCACGCTGATAGCTGATTCGCAGTCCTGAAATCTCAACGGTGTCCATGCCGCACCGCACCTTTGTGGAGCTGACCCTGATGGCTCTGATTCTAGGCCGATCAGGGTCAGCTGCCTACAGGAGCACCCTTCAGCGCTGCGTGGAGCAGCGCCGCTGGGAGCAGCTCGGCTTGGAGCAGCGCCGCTGGAAAAGGGCGGCTTATACCAGGGTGATGTCCCGGGTCCGGTGATCGTAGTTGAAGGTGATCCGGCCGCCGGGGTGGTGGAGTTCGTGGTTGGCGCCGTCAAACGCACCGAACGCCCCGTAGTTCTCATCCCAGGAGCGGTTGAGCGCGATCTTGAAGCTGTAGTGCCCGGCCGGAAGGTCCGTGGTGAGCTTCCACAGCTGGTCCACTGCATCCAGCTTCATCTGCGCTTCGTCGTACTGCGGCGCCCAGTTCGCGGGCGCTCCCAGCAGCACGTTGAAGTCACCGGCGATGGCCACTGCTTCCGGCTGGTCGATCGACTCCACGCTGGGCGCTTCTGCCGGGGTGTCCTCGCTGGCTTTGGCCGGCTTGGCGGCGGCCTTGCGCGTGCGCACAGCCTTCGCCACAGGCGCCACGGCGTCCTCGATCAGCTCAGCAGCCTTTTCGACCACCTTGGCAGCCTTGGAGGGCGCCTTCTTCTTCGGTGCGGCCTTGGGAGCCGCAGCCTTGGCGGGAAGAGACGTGGGGACCGGAATGTCAGCGGGCACCGGAGTTCCCTCGGCGAGAGCGGTGGCAAAGGAGTCAGCATCCGGGAAGGCCACCGTGGCACGGAGGCCGTCCTCGGTGATGGTCCAGCCGCTGCGTCCCTTGACGAGCCAGCCGGCCTTGACCAGCTTGCTGGTGGCGGTGGTCAGTGCCTTGTGTCCCCGGGGAATGCCTCCGCTGAGCAGCTCACTTTCCTTCTCGTTCAGCGGTACCCGGACCGTGGCCTGGGCCAGGACCGCGCCCGCGCCGAGGGTCTCGCCTGACAGAACGCTTTCTGCGAGGATGTCGAGCACTGATTTGAGTCGAACAGTGGTGGTGTCTGCAATAGCCGTGGGCATATTTGTCCTTTCGAGCAGGTGATCACTCAGCATTTTGCCAGTGAACTGTAACTAGAGGCGACTATGGGCGTTAACAACGTGTGTCGTGACCGACTGTGACGCCGAATGCAGCGCAAGTGATCTTAGCGTCTCAGCTACGGGACGGAAACAACGGGACTTTGGGCCTGTTGACAAGCAGGCGGACCAGCTGGATTCCGGACCACCCGTTGTGGGCCCGGAAAGGACATGCCTATAGTGGCGTCCTGCCTCTAATGAGGCGACCTTCCCGTGAAGCCACCGCGCCAGTCCGACATTCCCTCGATGAGGAGACCACCATGGACACCCGAACTCTTGGCACGCTGACCGTTTCTGCCCTAGGCCTCGGCTGCATGGGCATGAGTGAGTTTTACGGCACGGGCGACGACAACGAATCCGTGGCCACCATCCACGCGTTCCTCGACGCCGGCGGAACACTCCTGGACACAGCGGACATGTACGGACCCTTCACCAATGAACAACTGGTGGGACGGGCCATAGCCGGCCGGCGGTCCGAGGTTGTCCTTGCCACCAAGTTCGGCAATGAACGCCGCGAGGACGGCTCCTGGGTTGGCATCAACGGCCGGCCCGACTACGTCCGTTCCGCCTGCGACGCGAGCCTGCAGCGCCTCGGGGTGGACCACATCGACCTCTATTACCAGCACCGCGTGGACAAAACTGTGCCCATCGAGGACACCGTGGGTGCCATGGCGGAACTGGTCCAGGCCGGCAAAGTTCGCCATCTGGGCCTGTCCGAGGCCAGCGCCGACACCATCAGGCGCGCCCACGCAGTCCATCCGATCACTGCGCTGCAAACGGAGTACTCCCTCTGGGAGCGGGAACCGGAGACGAAGGTCTTTCCCTTGCTGGCGGAACTTGGCATCGGCTTCGTACCCTACAGCCCGCTGGGCCGGGGTTTCCTGACTGGCCAGTTGCGCACCCCCGAGGACTTCGCGCCGGACGATTTCCGGCGCCACTCGCCCCGTTTCCAAGGCGGGAACTTCACCCGGAACCTCGAACTGGTGGACAGGGTGAAAGAACTGGCGGACCAGAAGGAGTGCACCCCCGCGCAGCTGGCGCTGGCCTGGCTGCTGGCGCAGGGCGAACACATCGTCCCCATCCCCGGCACCAAGAAACGCGGGCGCCTACGGGAAAACCTCGGTGCGCTCGACGTCGAACTCTCCGACCAGGACCTCACCCTGCTCGACGAGCTGGCCCCTGCCGGGGTGGCGGCGGGGGCACGCTACCCGCACATGGATTCGATCGACGTCTGAGACCGGCCGCCCCAACGCCGCTGGTACAGGAACGCAGCCTCATTGGACGTGCGGCCGCTGGTGTAGAACGCTGCCTCGCACGGCCCGGCCCGGCCCATGGAATGGTGACGCCGGGAAAACCTGCGGCCCAATCCTTGGGTTTGCCCACCTCGAGGTTGTTTTCGTCAGCTTCTTCCACGGCCCCGCAAGCACTCGCCAGGCCCGCGCCAACTTAGGAGTAGCCGAGTTCCGCGAGCAACTCGGTTTTGCGCTCCTCGTCCGCGAACGAGGAGCGGATCGAGTTGGAGGCCAGCCGCACCCGGTCGAACTCGGACAGCCCCAGGACGGTTTGCAGCTGCAGGAAGTTGTCGTCCACATAGCCGCCGAAGTACGCAGGATCGTCCGAGTTCACGCTGACGTTCAGTCCCGCAGCGAGCATGGCCGGCAGCGGGTGCTCGGCCAGGGTGTCCACGGCACGGAGCCGCACGTTGGACAACGGGCATACGGTCAGCGGCACGCGCTCCGCGACGAGGTGCTCCACCAGGTCGGGGTCCTCCATGCAGCGGATGCCGTGATCGATCCGCTCCACGTCCAGCAGTTCCAGCGCATCGATAATGTACGACGGCGGGCCCTCCTCGCCGGCGTGCGCGATCCGGTGCAGACCTGCTTCCTTCGCCCGCGCGAACAGCCGTTCGAATTTGGCCGGGGGGTTGCCCACCTCGGCCGAGTCGAGGCCGATGCCGGCGATGGGCGCGTTCATGGCCAGCAGCTGTTCCAGGACTTCGAGGGCCGATTCCTCGGACAGGTCTCGCAGGAACGCGGCGATGAGCAGGGTGGACACCCCGAACTCCTCCAGCGAGTTGGCCAGCACGGAGGCGACCCCGTTCACGCAGGTTCCCAAGGGGACTCCGCGGGATACGTGGGCCTGCGGGTCCATCATGATTTCGGCGTGCCGCACTCCCGCGGCCGCCGCACGGGCAAGGTAGGCGCGGGTCATATCCGCGAAGTCCTGCTCCGTCTGCAGCACGGCCATGTTGGCGTAATACAGGTCAAGGAAGGACTGCAGGTCGGTGAACTCGTAGCGGGCGCGCAGCTCGTCCAAGTCCGCGTACGGCAGTGTGATGCCGTTCCGTTCGGCAAGGGCGAAGATCAGCTCCGGCTCCAACGTCCCCTCAATGTGGAGGTGCAGCTCGGCCACCGGCAGAAGCTTGACAGGCTGGTCTGTTGCGGCCTCTTCGGCGTCTGGCTGTGCCGCACCGGGCTGTTCAGTCAGGGGCTGATCGGCCAAAGGCTGTCCAGCGTCGGATACAGGAGCATCGCTGAGTGCTGGCGCGCCGCCGGGTCCGGGCGCGCCGTCGTAAGTTTCCATCCGGTAAGGATATGCCCGCAGCGCCCGCGCACCGATAGAGTCGAACCAATGCAACATAACAAGCAGGCTTCCAATATGCCCTTCCTGACTCCGGACCACCCCACCGACGGATTCGTCCGGGTGCGCGGAGCGCGGGAAAACAACCTGCGCAACGTGGACGTGGACGTGCCCCGGGACGCCATCGTCGCGTTCACTGGCGTTTCCGGTTCCGGCAAGTCATCCCTCGCCTTCGGCACCATCTACGCGGAAGCCCAGCGCCGCTATTTCGAGTCCGTGGCCCCGTACGCCCGGCGCCTCATCCAGCAGGGACACAACCCCAAGGTGGAGCTGATCACGGGGCTGCCTCCCGCCGTCGCGCTCCAACAGCGGCGCGGTACGCCGAGCAGCCGGTCCACCGTGGGTACGGTGACCACCCTCTCCAACTCTCTGCGCATGCTGTTCTCCCGCGCCGGCACGTATCCGGAAGGCACGGCCCAGCTGGACTCGGACGCGTTTTCGCCGAACACGGCCGCCGGCGCCTGCCCCGTCTGCCACGGACTGGGCATTGCCCACACGGTCAGCGAATCATCCCTGGTGCCGGACACGTCGCTGAGCATCGCCGACGGCGCCATCGCGGCCTGGCCGGGCGCGTGGCAGGGCAAGAACCTCCGCGACATCCTCAGCCACCTGGGCTACGACGTCAACACGCCGTGGCGGAAGCTGCCCAAAAAGCACCGCGACTGGATCCTCTTCACCGAGGAACAGCCCGTAGTGGAGGTGACGCCGAAGCGGGACCGGGTGGCCAAACCGTACAAGGGCCGCTTCTGGAGCGCCAAGAGCTACGTGCTCCACACGCTGGCCGACTCCAAGAGCGACACCATGCGCCAGCGCGTGCTCCGGTTCATGGAAACGGGACCGTGCGAGCGCTGCGGCGGCAGCGGCCTGACGCCCGAGGCCCTGGCGGTCACGTTCGCGGGCCGCACCATCGCCGAGCTCAATGCCGTGCCCATGGCGGAACTCGCAGAGATCATCCGGCCCACCAGCAACCTCAAGGACGCGGGGACGGCCAGCCGGGCTGCGGCCTCGGGCGAAACCAACGAAGTGGCGGTCGCCATCACCCGTGACCTCCTGCTGCGGATCACCGTGCTGCTGGAGCTGGGCCTGGGCTACCTCGCCCTGGGCCGGGCAACGCCCACGCTCTCCCCCGGCGAAATGCAGCGCCTGCGGATCGCCACCCAGCTGCGCTCCGGCCTGTTCGGCGTGGTCTACGTGCTGGACGAGCCGTCCGCCGGGCTCCATCCCGCCGACGCCGAGCCCTTGCAGGCCGTGCTCGAAGCGCTCAAGTCCTCCGGGAATTCGGTGTTCGTGGTGGAACACAACATGGACGTGGTCCGTCGTGCCGACTGGCTGGTTGACGTTGGGCCCCGCGCCGGCGAAGGCGGCGGCGAGATCCTGTACAGCGGCCCCGTGGCCGGGCTCGCGGAGGTGGAATCGTCCGTCACGCGGCCCTTCCTGTTCCCGGACGGCGGCGGCGCGAATCGCGACAGCCGGAAGAATCACGGCAAGAAGAACGACGGCGGCGCGCGCGGGCAGGCTGAGGTCAGGCAGGCGGACGGCTGGCTCGGGTTGAAAGGCATCAGTCGGCACAACCTTCGCGATCTCGATGCGGAGTTCCCGCTGGGCATCCTGACCGCGGTCACGGGCGTTTCGGGCTCGGGCAAGTCCACGCTGGTGAGCCAGGTCCTGGCCGAGGTGGTGGGGGCGCGGCTGCATCCGGAAGCGGCTCAGAATGCGGCCGCCGCGGCGGTAACCGCCGAAGACCTGGAATCGGGGGACGCCGGGTCCGGAGAACCGCTCATCGTTTCCGAAGCTGTCGCAGAAACCAGCGGAATGGAGCGGATAGACCGGCTGGTGCGGGTGGACCAGAAGCCGATCGGCCGCACGCCGCGGTCCAACCTGGCAACGTATACCGGACTGTTCGACGCCGTGCGCAAGGAATTCGCTGCCACCGAGCAGGCACGCGCCCGGGGTTTCGGCGCAGGACGGTTCTCCTTCAACGTGGCCGGCGGCCGCTGCGAGACCTGCCTGGGCGAAGGGTTCGTGGCCGTGGAGCTGCTGTTCCTCCCGGGAAGCTACGGCCCCTGCCCTGAATGCGGGGGGTCGCGCTACAACCCGGAGACGCTTGAGGTGACGTACGACGGCAGGAACGTGGCCGAAGTGCTGGCCATGACCGTGGACGCCGCCGCGGAGTTCCTTGCCGGCGTTCCCGCCGCTGCCCGCAGCCTGCAGACCCTGCGCGACGTGGGCCTGGGGTACCTCCGGCTGGGCCAGCCCGCCACCGAGCTCTCGGGCGGCGAGGCCCAGCGGATCAAGCTGGCCACGGAGCTCCAGCGGGCACGCCGCGGCCACACGCTGTACCTGCTGGACGAGCCCACCACAGGACTCCACCCTGCGGACGTCCAGCTGCTCATGGCGCAGCTGCACGGCCTGGTGGACGCCGGCAACACGGTCGTCGTGGTGGAACACGAGATGGACGTGGTGGCCGCCGCGGACTGGGTGATCGATCTCGGCCCGGCCGGTGGCGACGCCGGCGGTGAGATCGTGGCATCCGGGACGCCCGCCGCCGTCGCGCGTTCCGCGACTAGCCGTACGGCGCCGTACTTGGCCACGGCGCTGTCTCACTGATCGGCGCAGGCCATCACGCGCCCCCCGAGGGGACGCCGGTTATGCCGGGTATGTATTTCGATTTGATAACGGGGCGGCACTGTCTTAGCGTGGAACGTAATCCCGCCAAGCGGGACAACGAATGCCCGGTGCTGCCACCACCAGTTACTGCCCGGCCGGCAGACACCGTACATGACCTCTAGTTCGTCAGGGGCGGGCAGTGGCGCGACAACGTCCGGGGACGGACCGAGCGCAGGTGGCCCTCAGGAGCATCCACTTTCATGAACACCTCCACTCGCATGAACACACGCATGACCAAGTCCAAGGTGGGCACCGCGGCGCGCCGCGGAGTGACGCTGGCCGCCGTTTCCGCGGCAGGTCTCGCGCTGTCCGCCACAGCCGCCAACGCGGCCGTGCCCACGGCAACCAGCACCAGCACCTGGGACGCACTCGCCCAGTGTGAGAGCGGCGGCAACTGGAGCACCAACACCGGCAACGGGTTCAGTGGCGGGCTGCAGTTCACGGACAGCACCTGGGCGGCGTACGGCGGCACCGGATCGGCGGCCAACGCCACCCGAGAGCAGCAGATCGCCGTGGCCGAGAACGTCCAGGCCAGCCAGGGCTGGGGCGCCTGGCCCGCCTGCGCTGCCCAGCTGGGCCTTAGCGGCGGCGGCGGAGCACCCGCACCCAGCGTTCCGGTCACCCCGGCCCCCGCCGAGGTACCGGTGCAGGCCGCGCAGGCACCCGTGCAGGCAGCCTCGGCCGCAGTGGCTCCGGTGCAGGCCGAACCCCGCCACGCCGCACAGGTTCCGTTGAGCGGCGAAACCTACACGGTTGCGGCCGGCGACACCCTGAGCACCGTCGCCGAAAAGCTGGACATCACCGGCGGCTGGCAGACCCTTGCCGACGCCAACACGGACACCATCGTGGACCCCGACCTGGTGTTTGAAGGACAGGTGCTTCAGCTGCCCGCCTAGGGTTTAGGCTGCAAAGCGTTAAACAACGACGCCGGAGCGTTCCCTTGGCGGGGAGCTCCGGCGTCGTTGTTTCTTAAGTCAGTTGTTTTAGGCCGCCTGCGTGAAGAGCGCCTGCGGCAGTTCGCGGACGATCCGGACTTTCCAGGCGGAGTCGTCGCTGGTGTCCAGAAGGGCCACGGTGCCGATGTGCAGGTGCAGGGCCACCCGCTTTGCGGCCAGGAGCTCCAAGTAGAGGTGCTCGTTCATGCGCGACGGCGAATCGATCACGAACTTCACCGCGTCACGCACCTTGCGGTAGTTGTCGCTGCGTTCGCGGTGCAAGTGCAACTCCAGCGAGTGGCGCTGGCGCACCTTCGGCTCATGCGCGTTGAGCCACGAAACTGCTGCGTGCACTCCGACGACAACGGCGAGGGACACGGCGTAGATCCACCATCCGGTGGACAGCAGGAACAGGGGAAGGTTGGCGATGGCCACCACCGCAATGAACAGGCGGAGGGCAACGATGCGCCGGAGTGTGAGGGCGACTGAGCCGAGGGCGGCGCGGAAGCCGTGCTGCTCCTTGCGGGCCGCTTCCGGGTCGATGGTGAATTCATCAAGCACCAGGATGCCCTTGGCTTCCGGGCTCAGCATTTGTCCGAACTTCGGCGTGAACGGAACTGCTTGGGTAAGTGTCATTTCGTGTCTTCCGGAGGGTGGCTGAGGCGGGATTTGGTTGGGGTCATCTTAGTGAAATTGTGACCGTGTTGTCTCCCCCGTCTCAGCATACGGTCCAGTAGACTACGCCGCGCTGCTCTCAGGCCGCTCACATCCTAACAGCGTTTGCCGCTGCGCCGGCGCTAGCTCAGCGCTGTGCCGCCGCCGCCGGCATTTGGTCTGGGACCGCGGCACCTCCACACTTGAAGGATGCAGACTTTCCTTCCCTACCCAGATTTCCAGCAGAGCGCCGCGGTCCTCGACCGCGTCCGGCTCGGCAAGCAGCGTGTCGAGGCGCTGCAGACACTGCGTGCGCTGGTGATCCCGGAGTACGGCTGGCAGTCGCACCCGGCCATCCGCATGTGGATGGGCTACGTCCCCGCACTGACCATGTACGGCCTGGCCATGGTTGATGAATGGATCGCCCGCGGCGGCGAGGACACCACCCGCGCCAAGATCCTCGAATTCGCACCGCAGGCAGACCACGCAGCCTACGCCGCCAAGATCCCCATGCCGCCGTGGCTCGGCGAGCCCGACCTGCACCTCAGCCACCGCTCCCGGCTGCTGCAGAAGGAACCGCGCTTTTACAGCGAGCTGTTCCCCGGAACGCCGGCGGACCTGGAGTACGTCTGGCCTGAACCCCGGCATGAGTTCCTCCCCGAGGATCCGGTGGGCGACCGCCTCTGGATCCTGCGTGCCCAGGTGGGAGACACCGCCCCGGACAAGCTCGACACCATCAGCCTGCCGGAGGTTGGCCGCGCCGCGAAGGCCGCCGCCCATTCGGACGAGTACGAGTTCGTGTACGCCGACACTGACTCGCGGCGCCCGGCCAAGAACCCCAAGAAGCGGCCGCCCAAGCAGCTCGTGAAAAAGCCCACTCGGAAGCGCCAGCAGCAGGAGGAGGCCTTCCGCACCCTGCCCGGCAACTCGGCAATCGCCGTGCCGTTCGACGGCGGCGCCACGTTCGCGATCGGCAAGGTCCAGGGGCGCCCCATCACGGTGGACGGCCGTTTCGCCCGGAACTTCCAGGTCACGGACGTCGTGGAACGCTCCTCGTTCGACTACCCCGCCCTGTTGCAGGACCCGCGGCTGTTCTTCCCGGTTCCGGCACCCTAACCGTCAATCGCGGGCCTGGCCAAGGCTTCGCCGCCGCTCTGGCAGACTGGCCCGTATGACTGTTCTTATGGCCGGCTGCGGCGATCTGGGTACCGAGGCCGGGCTGCGTTTCGCGGCAGCCGGCCACCGCGTGGTGGGGTGGCGGCGGTCGCCGGGCAAGCTTCCGGCCGCCATCGAGGGTGTTGCGGCTGACCTGGCCCGGCCGCCGCTGCCGCCGATCCCGGCGGACACCACCGCCGTCGTCATCGCGGTAGCGGCCGACTCCCCCACCGAAGAGGCCTACCGGGCCGCCTACGTGGACGGACTCTCGAACGTCCTGGATGCGCTGGAGCGCGACGCGAAACTTGTGCCGGTAAGGGAGCGCGGTGCCGCGGCGCTGCCGTCGCCGCTTCGGCGTGTGTTGTTCGTCTCCTCCACTGCCGTGTACGGCGACGCGGAAGGCGGCTGGGTGGATGAAAGCACGACGCCGGCACCCGGCGGATTCTCCGGCCGCATCATCCGCGAGGCGGAGGATCTGCTGCACCAGCGCCTGGACGGCACCGGGATCAGCCCAGTGGTGCTCCGCTTGGGCGGCATTTACGGTCCGGGGAGGACCAGGCTGATCGACCAGGTCCGCTCAGGGGCTGCGGTGGCCCCGGCGGAGCCGCGCTACACCAACCGCATCCACCGGGACGACGCCGCGGCGGCGATCGTGCACCTCTGCACCACGGCCGCCGACCCCGGCCCCGTGTACCTCGGCGTGGACAACGATCCCGCGGAGCTCGGCGAGGTCCAGCGTTTCCTGGCCGACGAGCTGGGACTCCCGCGGCCGTCGTCGGACGTTCCGGGTGGTGCCAGCGGCGGCGGAGCGGGCGGCGAGCCGTCCCGGGGCGGCAATAAACGGTGCAGCAATGCCCTCCTCAGGAGCACCGGGTTCGAGTTTGCCTACCCCACCTTCCGTGAGGGGTACCGCGCGATCCTCGCGGGCGAAGGAGTCCGCCACCCGTGATGCCGCTGCACTTTTCTTTGTCCGAAGCCTTGTAAGGGGAACAGTGGATTTCCAGCACATTATCGAGACCGTAGGCAGGTTCATGGACTTTGCCGGCGTCGCCGTGATGGTGATCGGCGCCGTCGTTTCCATCCCCATGGCGCTGCGGGGATTCCAGCCGAAACGCCTGCCGCCGGGATCCGAGCCGCTTTCCGTCTACCGCTCCTACCGGCAACTGTTGGGCCGTTCCATCCTGCTCGGCCTTGAACTCCTGGTGGCAGCGGACATCATCCGGACGGTCGCCGTGACGCCGACCTTCGAGAGCGTGGGCGTGCTGGCGATCATCGTGCTCATCCGGACCTTCCTGAGCTTTTCGCTGGAGCTGGAAATCACCGGCCGCTGGCCCTGGCAGAAACAGCCCGCCGGCGCGGTAGCCTCTGCTGGCGCGTCGAGCTCATCATCGGAGGGCTGAAAGCCTTCACCCGTGTCAGCCCCCTCGGTTAGGCTCGCAGCATGACTGAAACCAACGCCGCTAAAGCCACCGAACTGCTTCGCCTCCACCAGGCACCGGAAATCCTGCAGGTCATCAACGTCTGGGACGCCATCACCGCAAAGGTTGCCGCCGATGTCCCGGGTACCGCCGCCCTGGCCACGGCCAGCCACTCCATTGCGGCCTCGCTGGGTTACGAGGACGGCGAGAACATCCCCCTGGACCTCATGATCGAAGCCGTGGGACGCATCGCAGCATCCACCACCCTTCCGGTCAGCGCGGACCTCGAATCCGGCTACAGCAACCCGGGCGAGACAATCCGGAAGGCGATCGGCGTGGGAATCGTTGGCGCCAACATCGAGGACCAGATGCGTCCGCTGGCCGACGCCGTCGCCCAAATGGATGCCGCCGCCCAGGCAGGCCAGGCCGAAGGCATCGATTTCGTCCTCAACGCACGCACCGACGCTTTCCTCAAGGGCAAGGACCGCGACCCCGCTGACGTGCTGGCCGACGCCATCGAACGCGGCCGGGCGTTCCTCGACGTGGGAGCAACCACCGTTTTCGTTCCCGGTCTGCTGGACGAGCCCACCGTGGCCGCCCTGGTTGACGGCATCGGCTGGAACAAGGTGTCCGTCATCAACGTTCCGGGGTCCCTTGCTCCGGCCAAGCTGCAGGAACTGGGCGTGGCCCGCATTTCCTATGGCCCCTGGACCCAGCGGGTGGCCCTGACGGCCTTTGCCGACGCCACCGCCGGGCTCCTGGCCGGGGGTGCGCTGCCCGAGGGAACACGGGCACTCAACTAGTGGCCGGTCCGGAGCTGCAGGGCCTGGGATTGCCACACCCGTGGCCGGAGCCGCCGGAGTTGCCCTCCCCCGTGATCATGGACCAGCGGTGGACCGACGCGGTGTTCCTGCACTGGCGCATCCCCGAAACGGCGGCGGCAGCGTTCATGCCGGCCGGGGTGGTGCCGGACGTTTTCGACGGCTCGGCGTGGGTGGGGCTGATCGGCTTCCGCATGCAGAAGGCGGGCATCGGCCGCGGCCCCGCAGTGCCGTTCTTCGGGGATTTCAACGAGATCAACGTCCGGCTGTATTCGCGGGAACCGGACGGCACCCGGGGCGTGGTCTTCCTGAGCCTGGACGCGGACCGGCTGGCCGTGGTGCTGGCCGCACGCGCGGCCGGCATTCCGTATGTGTGGTCGCATGCCCGCTTCCGTTCGGCCCACCCCGGCAGCCCAGCAACAGGCTATTCGGTGCGGCGGTTCCGGCGCGGGGCAACGAGCGACTTCGCGGTTGTTCCTGCGCTCGACGACGCGGCCGCGGATCCGCTGTCCATCCACCTCACGGCCAGGTTCGGGCTGCACTCCCGCTTCCGCGGCCGCACGCTGTACATCCCGAACACCCATTCGCCCTGGCCGCTCTACCGGGCTGAGCTGACGGTCCTTGAGGACGGGTTGATCGGCGCCGCCGGACTCGATGTGGCGGGTCCGCCCGAGTCCGTGCTGTTCTCCCCCGGCGTCCGGACCCAGTTTGGCCGGCCGCGGGTGCTTGGCGCCTAACCGCACAATCGGCAGGGCTGGCCTGCCGGGCGAAGGGACGTAGTCCCCTGGCAGGCCCCCGGGCGTAGATTAGGGCCTCCCCTACGTCCGGCACGGCACCGGACTTCCGGGCTACGCCAAACTACGCGGACGAAACTAGCCGGAAGGCGTAGCGGCTCTCGGCCCCGTTACTCGGGGCCATGTTGAAGTCCGCCCCCTTGGTGGGCAACTCCACCGACGCTTTAAAGACGTCACCGTTGCAAGGGACGCGCACTGGGGCCAAAACTTCGACCCCTGCCCAACTGGACACCGAAAATTGAGCTTCGGGCGGTCCTTCGCAGATGAAGTGCACTTCGTAGCTGCCCGGTTCTGCTGGCATACCCATGCTGGTGGGGGAGTTCGAGCCTGCGGAACCTGCGTGCTGTCCAGCTATTTCGGGTTGTAGCTGCTGCGCTAACCACTCCGCCATGTCTTTCAGCGCTGCGGCGCGCGGATCAGTATTGGGCCGGATGGTGACGCCAGCCGCGGCGGGCTTGTCCATGGGCGGGGTGGCACTGATGGTGATGGGCCCGCCGGTGTGCCGGATGAAGCGCTCCATGACGGAGTCACACGTGTAGGGCACCGTTAGTGGTGCCTTTTCGCCTTCAACAATGGAGACCTTAAGGCCGTGAACACCGGCACATGCGCCCTTGACCATGTAGTCACCGGGAACGAGATCAACCGACAGTTCCCCGGCCGGCTCCGTTTCCGACGGCATTCCAGGATCCTCCGCAGATATCTCGAGCAACCTTGCCACGTCGTCGACGTTGTCCTCAAAAGATGGCTTCTGCTCGCTACCGCCCTGAGTCGGCGAGACGGCGGCGTTGTCCCCCGGCCCGCTGTACTCACATCCTGCCAACGGAATGACCAGGGCTGCTGCAACAAACCAAGATCTTGCTAAACGCATCTGTTCCCCCCGGAGCTGACGTCGTCCTGAGTCTAACCCCCTGTTTCGCGGTTCAGCATGCTCGGGGACACCGAAGGGTCGCGGGCAGCCCAACGGACGCGAAGGCATCTATTGTGGGAAAGAACGGGACGGGGCTCCAGTGGCGGCGCAAGCCGGTGCGGCCGATGACGGTCAGGCTTGGACCACCAGCAAGAGGCCCGGACGCGCAGGGACGTAGAGAAAAGAGAGCACCATGGGCAACGAACAGGCGGCACCTGAGACGAAAGGCGTCACGGTGGAGTTACTTTCAACGGTTGCCCTTGGCCCCGAGATCGAGGGCATGGAAGGACTCCAACTTCGAACGCGAATGGTGACCATCGAGCCCGGCGGCGTCTTCGGCCCGGTTCACGACCACGTGGGCCGGCCTGGCAGCGTCTACATCCTGCAGGGAACGATCACTGACCATCGAAACGGAGTCGCCACGGACTACGGGCCCGGAGTGGGATGGCCCGAGGACCGGAACACGACCCACTGGCTCGAGAACAGGGGAACCGTTCCGGCGGTGGAGATCTCGGTCGATATCGTCAGGCAGGGCTGATGAGGGCCTCGAGCCGTACTTCGTGAGGGCGTTAACCCCTACCGTCCCGCCGCGTAGCCCTGCGCACCGCGCGGGTTCGCTGCGCCCTGCAGGACACCCGCCCGGGGATCACGGACGACGGCGGACAACCGTCCCAGCGTCCAGTCGCCGGCCCACGTGATCCGGTGGCCACGGCGTTCCAGGCCGGCAATGACGTCCTCACCCAGTCTGCCCTCCACCACTGCGCCGCCGGGCTCCCAGGTGCGGGGCCAGAACGACCCCGGCATCGACGTCGTATGGAACGTCGGCGCATCGATGGCCTGTTGCGGAGCGTAGCCGCCCACGATGGTCCGCAGCAGGTACGGGAGTTGCCATTGGTCCTGCTGGTCGCCGCCGGGCGAGCCCAGCGCCGTAACAGCCGTGCCGTTGCGCAGCACGAGGGTGGGCGTCAGGGTGGTGCGGGGACGCTTCCCGGGGGTGAGCGTGGAGGGTGTTCCGGGTTCGAGCCAGGTCATCTGCAGCCGGGTTCCCAGGCAGAAACCCAGCTCGGGAATCGCCGGGGAGGACTGCAGCCACCCGCCTGACGGAGTTGCCGAGATCATGTTGCCCCAGCGGTCCACCACATCGATATGGCATGTGTCGCCGCGCGTCTCGCCGGTCGCCAGCACCGTCGGCTCACCCGCGCCGGCGCCGGTGCCGCCCCCGCGAAGACCCGGCCCGTCGTCGTCGTTCGCGACCGGCGGCGGCTCGTACTCCGTCCGCAGCGGCGGGACAAACGGTTCGTGTCCAGGAACCCGGCCGGGCCGGAACTCATGCGAGGCCCGCTCCGTGATCAGTTCCCGGCGCTCCGCGGCGTACCCTGCGGACAGCAGGTAGTCGAGCCGAACATCCGTGTCGCCGTAGTAGGCCTCCCGGTCGGCGAGCGCCAGTTTCTGCGCCTCCAGAATGGTGTGCGCACCCAGTTCCGTAGACGGGTCAAGGTACTCGTCCGCGAACCCGTCCAGGATCGCAAGGGTCTGGAGGAGCGCCGGGCCCTGGCCCCACGGACCCGTCTTCGCGATAGTGTGTCCCCTGAACTCCAGAGTGGCCGCGGCTTCGTAGCTGGCCTCGAATCCCTCGAGGTCACCCATCTCCAGCACGCCGCGGTGGTCAGTCCCGGACGAATGCCGGTGCGGCGTCTGCACGGACTGCACCATGGCCTTTGCCACAAAACCTTCACGCCATTCCCGGCGTGCAGCGTCGATGCGCGCTTCCCGCGTGGGCTCCGCGGTTCCTGCCTCCACCAGCCGTTCAAGGGTCCGCGCGTAGGCCGGATTCCGGACCAGCTCCCCCTCGGCGGGGATTCTGCCCCCGGGCATCCACAGCTCGGCGGACGTGGGCCAGTGCTCGGTGAACAGCTCGGAAACGGCTGCGATCGTCGCGCCAACCCTTCCCAGCACCGGATGGCCGTCGCGGGCGTACCCGATCGCGAACTCGAGCACGGCCTCCAACTCCCAGGTCCCGTGATCGCGCAGCAGCAGGAGCCAGGCGTCGACGGCGGCGGGCACCGCCGCCGCCAGGGCGCCTGAACCAGGCACCAGTTCCAGGCCCTCCGAGCGATAGTGCCCGGGCGTCGCGCCGGCGGGGGCCGGCCCCTGCCCCATCAGGACCACCGGTTTGCCTGGTTCCCCGGCAGTGACGAACACCCCGGTCATGTCCCCGCCCGGCCCGTTCAGGTGCGGCTCGACGACGTGGAGCACAAACGCCCCGGCGGTGGCGGCGTCGAACGCGTTCCCGCCACGTTCCAGCACCGCCTGGGCAGCCGCGGTGGCGAGCCAGTGCGTCGAGGCGCTCATCCCGAAGGTTCCCCGCAGGGTGGGGCGCGTGGTGAAGGGATCGGGCCGGGTGAAAGTCATGGGGACCACTGTAACCACAGCCGGCAGCGGTAGGACGGATTCCGGCGGGCCGGATTGGCGGTTACTTGCCCAGGCCGGCCTTCCGAAGTGCCTCGGCCATGGCGGTGTTGACCGGCGCGGGCTTTGGCGGCGGCGTCCGCTTGGCATCGGCGCGGTCGTTCCGCGGCTGGTTGCCGTTAGTCCGGCCCTGGCCGCCGTCACTCCCCTGCCGGGGTGCGCCGTTCCCCTGCCGTGGCGCGCCGTTCCCCTGCCGCCCGGAAGCAGCGGGCCGGGCACCGGCAGCCGCCGGCCGGCCGCCGGAAGATGCCGGCTCGTCGTCGAGCCTCAGCGTGAGCGAGATGCGCTTCCTTTCCGGATCGGCTTCAAGGACCTTTACCCGCACCACCTGTCCGGACTTCACCACTTCGCGCGGATCGGACACAAAACGGTTGGCCAGCGCGGAAACGTGCACCAGCCCGTCCTGGTGCACCC
The DNA here is from genome assembly GCF_000876655.1 of Arthrobacter sp. SPG23. GTDB lineage: Bacteria > Actinomycetota > Actinomycetes > Actinomycetales > Micrococcaceae > Arthrobacter. Next base: position 184,134 of record NZ_JYCN01000009.1, on the reverse strand, counting down.
CGACGTCCACGAACGCCCCGAACGCGGCCACGTTGGTGACGGTCCCTTCCAGGATCATCCCGGGCCGGAGGTCGGAGATCTTCTCGATGCCTTCCGAGAACTTGGCGGCCGCGAATTGCGGCCGCGGGTCCCGGCCGGGCTTTTCCAGTTCGGAGATGATGTCCTGCACCGTGGGCAGTCCGAAGGCGCCATCCACGAAGTCCTGCGGGTTGAGCGAAGCGAAGCTCCCGGCAGTGGACTTGGCGCCCGCTGACTTTCCGCCCGCGGCGGCGAGGATCTTCCGTGCCACCGGGTAGGCCTCCGGGTGCACGCTGGATGCATCCAGCGGCTCCGCGCCGCCCGTGATCCGCAGGAACCCCGCGCACTGTTCGAAGGCTTTGGCACCCAGCCGCGGCACCTTTTTCAGCTCACTGCGCTTGGCGAACGGCCCGTGCTCGTTCCGGTACGCCACGATGTTCTCGCTCAGCAGCGGTCCGACGCCGGCCACCCGGCTCAGCAGCGCCGGCGATGCCGTGTTGACGTCCACGCCCACGGCGTTCACGCAGTCCTCCACCACGGCGTCCAGGCTGCGGTCCAGCTTGGCGGCCGTGACATCGTGCTGGTACTGCCCCACGCCGATCGATTTCGGCTCGATCTTCACCAGCTCAGCCAGCGGATCCTGCAGGCGCCGGGCGATGGACACCGCACCGCGCAGGGAAACATCCATGCCGGGCAGCTCGGCGGCAGCCAGCGCCGACGCCGAGTACACCGAGGCGCCGGCTTCGGATACCACCAGCTTTTCCGGCGCCCGGGTTCCGGCGCCGGCCTGCCCCGCTGACTCCGCGGACAGCTTCTTGATCAGTTCAAGGGCCAGCTTGTCCGTCTCGCGGGAGGCCGTCCCGTTGCCGATCGCCACCAGTTCGACGGCGTGCTGGCGCGCCAGCCGCACCAGCGTGGCCAGGGCCTCGTCCCACTTCCGCGCCGGGGCGTGCGGGTACACAGTGTCCGTGGCCACCACCTTGCCGGTCCCGTCCACCACCGCCACCTTCACGCCGGTGCGCAGTCCCGGGTCGAGTCCCAGCGTTGCCCGGTTGCCCGCCGGCGCCGCCAGCAGGACGTCGCGAAGGTTGGCGGCGAAAACCCGAACCGCCTCGTCCTCGGCCGCGGCGAACATCCGTCCCCGCAGGTCGGCCGTGAGCCGGGCCAGCACGCGCGAGCGCCACGCCACGCGCGCTGTCTCCAGCAACCACGGGTCGGCGGGCCGGCCGCGGTCCGCAACCCCGAGGAACCTGGCCACAGCGGATTCATACCGGCCGCGGGCGGCGGCCAGGGCGTCGTCGTCGGACGGTTCAGCTTCGGCGAGGTCCAGCTCCAGCACCCCGTCCTTTTCCCCGCGGAGCAGCGCCAGGACGCGGTGCGACGGCATCCCGGAGGGCGCCTGCGAAAACTCGAAGTAGTCCTTGAACTTCTGGCCCTCGGCCTCCTGGCCCTTCTTCACGCGGGACACCATGCGGCCCTGCGTCCAGAGCCGTTCACGCAGCGTCGCGGCGAGGTCCGGGTCCTGTGCCACGCGCTCCACCAGGATGGTCCGGGCGCCCGCCAGCGCTGCCGCGGCGTCGTCGATGGAATTTTCAGCGTTCACGTATTTGGCGGCCTCGCGCTCCGGGTCCAGTTCCGGGCGCTTGAGCAGGGCGTCGGCGAGCGGCTCGAGCCCCGCTTCACGCGCTATCTGGGCCTTGGTCCGCCGTTTGGTCTTGAAGGGAAGGTAAATGTCTTCCAGCCGGGATTTCGTGTCGGCGCCCACGACGGCGGCCTCCAGTTCCGGCGTCAGCTTGCCTTGCGCGGCAATCGCTTCAAGGACCGTCCGACGGCGGTCCTCCAGTTCGCGCAGGTACCGGAGCCGCTCCTCGAGGTCGCGGAGCTGGGTGTCGTCCAGCGTCCCGGTGGCTTCCTTGCGGTACCGGGCGATGAAAGGCACCGTCGAGCCGCCGTCGAGCAGTTCCACTGCGGCCTTCACCTGCCACGCCTTGACGCCCAGTTCGCCGGCTATCTGGGCCGCGATGTGGTCGGCAGTGGAGTCAGCGGTTTTGGTGGCGGACGGGGAAGGGCGCTGCGGGATGTGGTTCACCCAGAACATTTTGCCTTACCGGGCCGACACTGTGCCGCTGTTTCGTCCCTGTACCGGCCCCGAACCGGTCAAAACTGGGGCTATCCACAGGGGAAAAGAAGTGATGTAGTGGCAGTTGGGGGAGCCATGCGATCTACGGAGGCGGTCCACGATGCAGGAGTTGCTCATCATCCTTCAGGGCGGCTTTGAGGAGGACAATGTCACGGTTTTCGTCAACGGCAAGCAGGCGAGGCGCGATACCGAACTTTCCACGAATCCGCTGCTTGGCATAGCCGAGGAGGTCGCGATCCCGCTACCGGCGCGCGGCGCCACCATCGGCGTCGACGTGACCAGCCGGGGCCTGTCCGGTGGCCTGAAACTCAGTGGCAAACCCAAGAGCCTCCTCGTGTCCATCGAAGACGGCAAACTGCTGGTGCGGGAGGGGACGGGCCGCGAGGCGTTCCTATAGCGCCGCGGCGGCCTGCTCGGGTCAGCTGTCGGTAGACTCCCGCGGGATCATTCCCGACCGGCTGAGGAGAGCCTTGGTCTTCGGATGTTGGGGGCGGGTGAAGATGGCTTCCGGCGGCCCCTGCTCGACGATGACACCTTGATCCATAACGACGATACGGTCCGCAATTTCCCTGGCGAACTGCATTTCATGGGTGACAATGACCATGGTTGTCCCCTGCTGGGCGATTTTCTTGATCACTGCAAGAACCTCCCCCACCAGCTCCGGGTCCAGCGCGGACGTCGGTTCGTCGAAGAGCATGACGCTGGGTTCCATGGCCAGAGCCCGCGCAATGGCCACACGTTGCTTTTGACCGCCGGAGAGTTTGCTCGGATAGTTCTCCATCTTGTCGCCAAGCCCCACCAATTCCAACGTGGGTATGGCGATTTCCCGGGCAGCCGTGGCCGACATTTTTTTGACGTCGCGGAGCGGCGCCATGACGTTGCCGAGCGCGGTCTTGTTCAGAAACAGGTTGAACTGCTGGAAGACCATTCCGATATCGGTGCGCTTTTTCGCGGTGATGGAGGCTTTTTCGCTGATCAGTTCCCCGTCCTTCTCCTCGTAGCCGATGAGATGGCCGTTGACATAGATTCTCCCGGCCTCGATGGTTTCAAGTTTGTTGATGCAGCGTAATAGCGTGCTTTTGCCCGACCCGCTGGAGCCAAGAATGGCCACGGTTTCGCCCCGGTGGACCGTTAGATCGACCCCCTTGAGAACTTCGACTCGTTTTTGCACGTGGGCCCGGCCAGTAAGTCGGCTCCACAGCGGACGCTTCGTTTCGGAGACGAACGTTTTGTGGACGTCGCGAACGTTGATGATGGTGTCGTCAGCCACTGGAGCGTGCCTTTCGTTCAAGCACTACCACGACCCGCGAGAGTGGGAGGCTGATTATGAGATACAGGATGGCCGCGGCGGTGTAAATGGCCGTGGTTTGAAACGTCTGGCTGTTGAGGATGTTGGCCGTCTTCAGGATTTCCGTAACTGCGATCACCGAGGTGAGGGCGGTGTCCTTGATCATGGCGATGAAGTAGTTTCCAATCGGTCCCATGGAGACAACGAACGACTGGGGAATCACGACCTTCCACAGTGTCTTGGTCGGAGTGTATCCGAGGGATAGCGCAGCCTCGGTCTGGCCGTGCTCCACCGACAGGATGGCAGACCGGAACACCTCGGACAGATAGGCCGCATAGTTCAGCCCCAGGCCCAGGATGCCGGCCGGAACCGGCTCGATCTCGACTCCGATGCTCGGGAGCACGAAGAAGATGTAAACCAACTGCACCAGCAGCGGGGTTCCGCGGATGACCTCGAGGTAGAAGGTGGCGATGCCGCGAAGGATCTTGATGCTGGAGATTCGCGCCAGCGCGATCAGCAGGCCCAAAACAAGGGCGAGCACCATGGCTCCAAGCGCCAATTGCACAACAACGGGTACAGCGACAAGTAATGCCGGGAATACGGCGAGGGTGTTATTTATGAAGTCCATGAGGGGATCCCTAGCTCAGGGTCCACGCATGGGCCGGCGGCTGTCGGCGTCGTTATTCCTTCAGACTGGCGGCCTGCTGCGCGTGAACCTACTTGGCTGCGTTGGCTTCGGTCAGACCGTACTTCTTGAGGATCTCAAGGTACTTCGGTGATTTCTTCAGGTCGGCCAGTCCGGAATTGAGGTCATTCAGCAACTGCGTATCGTCCTTGCGCACGCCGGCACCGATAATGCCTGGGTAGTACGGCTCGTAGGGCGTTACAAGCTTCAACTTCGGATTCGGTTTCTGCACCAGGCTGTACCCAACAACCGCACTGTCCGTGAACACGGCGTCGACCTGCTTGTTTTCAAGCGCTGCGAGCAAAGCCGCTTGGGAATCGAAGAGCTTCACCTGGCTTCCCCCCAAGGTCTCGATGAGGTCTTTGAACACAGTGCCTGTCTGTGCTCCGAGGACTTTGCCTTTGACATCGTCCCGGGAAGCAAGGGTGGAATCAGCCGGCACCACCATTGCCTCGCCCTCGGTATACCAGGGGTCAGTGAAATTGATTTGTTTCTTGCGGTCGTCCGTGATGTACATGGCATCCACAATGACGTCGGCTTTCTTTGCCGACAGAGCAGAAATCAGCGTGGCGAACTCGGACGTGAAGACTTTCACCTTCCATCCCTTTTTAGCTGCAATTTCGTTGATCATCTCTCCGTCAATCCCTTTGAGTTCCCCTGTTGCCTGATCGGTGAAGGAGAAGGGGGCATCGTTGGACGTGGCGATGGTGATGGTCTTCTGCTCCCCGCCGCCGCCCCCGCCGCTGGATGAACCGGAGCCACACGCCGATAGCGCCAAGGCAGCCACGAGCCCCATGGGTAGCAGTGCCCTGAGGCGCTTGCTCAGTTTGATCGAACTTTTCATCTTGGTGCCTTTGATAGAGAGGGATGGTACTAGCGGTTGAAACGATTGAGTCGGAGCGTCGCCGTGGCTTTGTGGGCTTCCATGCCCTCGAAAGCGGAAATCTCTGAAACGTAAGGGGCCAGCTGCGGAGTAGCCTCCCTCTCAACCCGTTGAAACGTCAGCGGCTTGAGGAACCTGGCTACGGACAGACCGGCCGATGACCGTGCGCCGCCACCGGTGGGCAGCACGTGATTGGTGCCGGAGATGCCTTTGTCCGAGTAGGCCACTGTGGACCATGACCCCAAGAAAATGGAGCCATAGTTCTTAAGGTTCTCGTGGTAATAGTTGTCATCGACGGTCTGGATTTCCAGATGCTCCGGAGCCAGCAGATCCATGATTTCCACGGCTGTTTCCCGACTATCGGCCACGTACACCGTTCCAAAATCGCGCCAGGCCGGACCGGCGATGTCCCGGGTGGCCAGGGTTTCAAGTTGCATTTCGATGTGGCGGATGACTTCCTCAGCCAGGGGCGCCGAGGTGGTCACCAGGGATGCCGGTGACTGCGGACCATGTTCGGCCTGGCCCAGCAGGTCTGCTGCAACGAGTTCCGGATCCGCGGATTCGTCAGCGATTACGGCGACCTCGGACGGCCCTGCGAGAAGATCGATGCCCACCCGGCCGAAGAGCTGGCGCTTGGCCTCCGTAACGTAGGCGTTACCGGCTCCGACCAGGATGTCCACGGGTTGGTCACCGAGCAGTCCAAATGCCATGGCCGCCAGTGCCTGCACGCCTCCGATGGCGAATGCCCTGTCCACCCCTGCCAAGTACGCAGCGTGCAGTACCGCGGGATGCCCGCCGGTGGGGCTGGTGGGCGGAGTGCACGCGATGACGCTGGGAACGCCCGCCGCCTTGGCGACACCCACGGTCATGAAGGCGCTTGCGAGGATGGGAAAGCGCCCGGCGGGAAGGTAGGCGCCAACGCGGGAAACAGGGATGTACTTCTGCCCTGCCACGACGCCCGGCAGGACCTCCGTCTCGAAGTCGGTCAGGTGTTTTCGTTGCTCGACGGCAAACAGGCGGGTACGGTCCGCGCCGACGCGGAGCGCTTCACGGAGTGCAGGAGGGAGCCGGTCACCGGTTTGAGCCAATTCAGCCTGGCTGATCTCGACGTCGTTGCCTGTCCAGCCGTCGAGTTTCCGCGAGTATTCAAGAACGGCGTCCATGCCGTTCTTCTCGATGTCTGCGAGCATTTCAGAAACGGATCGGATGACTTCCGGAATACGTTGAGCAGCGACGCCCCCGATTTCGGGCACCTTAAGCGCGGTGAAATTACCCCGGATAAATGCCTTGTCGGTGTCGCCGATCCACATCACGAATAACCTGTTCTTGAGTTATGCACAGGAGACCCTTGAGTATTACGATGCGCCTATACATGGCTATGCGCAATAGTCCTAGTTGTTAGACCTGCAGGCTTGCCTCACGAGCCCAGCATGGTTCCAGGGCGGTCCATCTCGCCGCCCTGGACCGCCGCCATGAAAGGGCGGGAGCCCGTGTGGACTGCCAAGGGCTATTCGGCGATGTCCTCTGCCCACAGTTCCGGGTAGTCGCGCTGGAAGCCAACCATCATGTCCACGCAGCGCTGGTCGTCCAGCACCAGCACTTCCACACCACGGGAGCGCAGGAGCTCGAATTCGCCGGGGAAGGTCCTGGCTTCCCCCACCACCACCCGTGGAATCTTGAACTGGATGATGGTGCCGGTGCACATCGCGCACGGCGCCAGGGTGGTGTACAGCGTGGTGTCCCGGTAACTCTTCTGGCGCCCGGCAGCACGGAGTGCGGCCATCTCGCCGTGGGCGATGGGATCTCCGTGCTGCACCCGCTCGTTGTGGCCGCTGGCGATCACCTCGCTCCCCCTCGCGAGGGCGGCCCCGATGGGGATGCCGCCTTCACTGAGGCTCTGCTCCGCGGCCCGGACAGCTGCTTCGAAGGCCGCTTCGTCGTAGGTGGCAGCGGCTGAAGCGGCTGCCACGGTGGCGGTGTGGTCACGTGGTTGTTTGTTCATGCGGGCCTCCCCTGTGGCCGGCAAGTCCCGCCGACTCCTCGATATCCTGGACCACTTCATTCTTCCGGAGAAACCAGGGTTTGAAGGGCGGGTCAAAGCGTGCGAACCGCGGCGCTCCGACGGGCCTGAGCCCCGCTTGCGCCAGGGCTTCCTGCAGGGCACCGTTCCGCTTCTGGAACGCCGCTTCGGTCCCTCTGCCGGAAAATCCGAGGACGGCCGCCACCGAGCCGGGGACGGCCCGGATTACCACTTGCGGATTGTTGGGAACGGGAGCAGTGGCCGCCGTGATGCTGGCGGGAAGAACGAATGCAACAACGAATTCGCTGTCGCCAAGGGCACCGCTCTGGACCACCGGCGCCGTCATTGCCAGTTTCCGGGATGGCGCGGGACTCTGCAGGACCGGGGCGGTCATGGACACGGACTCGCGTGCGGTGTTGTTACCGCTGATGTACCCGAAAAGAAGCCGAAAGGCGGCGTTGCCCGCACTGTCGAAGGGTGCGTTCACCTTCACTTCGGCAACAGCGTGCGCCGGGTAACGGCGCACTTCAAAATCCGGAAACCGTTGGACGACGTCAAAAGGCTGCTGTTCAGTCATGTTCCTCAGACCTTACGCCGACCGTGATGCCTGGGCCAGAGGGCAGCGGACAGTGGCGGAGCCGCCGGGCAGGGAGGAAGCCAAATTGTCAGGGCGCTTTGGTAGCTTGGCAATAAGGCAACAACGGCAATGCGACAACGGCAACACATCAATCGGCACCGCAACATCTAGGGCAACGAGGCGCAGTGTTTCTTCTTGAACCGGAAGTACCGCAACTGGGGCAGGACCTGGTCTTCTCCGCGAGCGATCTGGTGATCGCGGCGACGTGTGAGTACCAGTTGCTGCGCAAGCTGGATGAAAAACTGGGCCGCTCCCCCAAGGCCGAGTTCGAGCCCGACGAGATGCTGGCCCGCACGGCGAAACTCGGGGACATCCACGAACACAAAGTCCTTGCCAAATACCTGGATGAGTTCGGTCCGTGGGATCCCGCCACCGGCCGGGGTGTGTACGACGTCGCGGCCGCCACCGCGATGGACCGCGCCACCCTGCAGGCCAAACATGCCGAATCCATTGCCGCACTGCGGGCCGGGGCAGATGTCGTGTTCCAGGCGGCTTTCTTCGACGGCCGCTTCCACGGCCGTTCGGACTTCCTGGTCAAAGAGGACTCCGGCAACTATGCCGTGTACGACACCAAGCTGGCCCGCCACGCCAAAGTAACGGCGCTGCTCCAGCTTGCCGCCTACGGCGACCAGCTGCTGCACGCCGGAATCGAACCCGATCCTGCCGTCACGCTGATCCTCGGTGCAACAGTGGAAACGGCTGAAGGCGGCTTCGACTATGTCCGGAGCAGCCACAAGCTGGCGGACATCCTCCCGGTCTTCCGCGAGAGGCGGGACAGGTTCCTCGCCCTGACAGCCGGCCACCGGAACCAGCCCGACACCGTCGGCTGGGGCCAGCCCGGAGTTATGGCCTGCGGCCGGTGCGACTACTGCCAGGAACAGGTCAAAGCCACGGACGACCTCCTCCTCGTGGCGCGGATGAACTCGGCACAGCGGAAAAAACTCCACGAGCAGGGGATCTTCACGGTCAAACAGCTGGCTGACGCCACTTTGCCCGGCGCCAACCCGTCCCTGCTGCGGATGCAGGACCAGGCCCGCATGCAAAGCAACGCGGGCACAGCAGAAGGTTCCGTCAGCTACGTCAAGGACGGCGAACAGCACAGCATCGGCTACCGGGTGATCCCGGAGAACACCTTGGCGGAACTGCCCCCGCCGAGCCCCGGAGATATCTTCTTCGACTTCGAAGGGGATCCGCTGTGGCAGGACAGCGCCACCGGAAGCTGGGGCCTTGAGTATCTGTTCGGGGTTATCGAAGCGCCGGCGGAACCGGATGGCCGGACCGTGTTCAAGCCGTTCTGGGCCCACAACCGCGCGGCAGAAAAGCAGGCCTTCCTCGATTTCCTGGACTACGTGGAGGACAGGAGGCGCCGGTACCCGGACATGCACGTCTACCACTACGCCGCCTACGAGAAGACCGCCCTCCGCAAACTCTCGGTGATGCACGTCGCCGGAGAGGACACCGTGGACACCTGGCTGCGGGACGGGCTCCTCGTGGACCTGTACCAGACCGTGCGGAACAGCATCCGCATCTCGGAAAACTCGTACAGCATCAAGAAACTCGAGCCCCTCTACATGGGCAGCAACCTCCGCTCCGGCGACGTGAAGGACGCCGGCGCCTCGGTGGTTGCCTATGCCGATTACTGCGAAGCGCGGGACGCCGGCCTGGCCGAGGAGGCCGCGGCCATCCTCGCCGGCATCTCTGACTACAACGAATATGACTGCCTCTCCACGCTGGAGCTCCGCGAATGGCTGCGGCGGCTGGCCGCCGAGCGCGGAATCGGCGTTGCAGCGTCGGCCGGACCTGGCGCCCAGCCAGGCGGCTCCGGCGGCTCCGGACGCGGCAGCGGCAGCGCTGCGGAAAGCCGGACGGCAGGAAGTCCAGGAGCTGCCGGAAATTTAAGCCGGGCGGCGCCTGATTCCGACGGCGGTGCCGCGCTCGGGCGTTCCGAACTCGCCATCAGGGCTTTCCTGGACCGGGCAGCGGAGTTCCGCGCCGCCGGTAAGGAGTTCGGCTGCCCGGAGGCCGACGTCCGGGCCGTCGCCATGGTTGACGCGGCCGTGAGCTACCACCGCCGCGAGCGCAAGGCTTTCTGGTGGGCCCACTTTGACCGCTGCGAGAACGGACCCGATACCCACCAGCAGGACCGCAACGTCTTCCTCGTGGAGGAAGCCCGCATCCTCGATGACTGGCACACGGTCGGGACCAGGCTCCCCGAGCGCAGGGTACAGCTGACCGGCACCGTCAGCGCCGGCTCGGACCTCCGCGAGGGCAGCAAGTGGTTCCGCATGTACGACCGTCCGTTGCCTGCCGGGCTAGAGGGCACCGGCAGCGACGGCTCGGGCCGTAACGGGTGGTTCGGGACCGAGGTCCTGGAACTCGGCCACGAGGACGGCAGGGATACCGTGGTGATCCGGGACCGGCTGCACCGGAAGATCGAACCGCATAACAACCTGCCCATCGCGCTCACCGAAGACCAGCCTGTTGCCACCAAGAGTCTGGAGGAGGCGCTGGCCGTGCTGGCCGGCCAGGTCGCCGCCGGCCTTCCGGACACTTTGGCGGAGACTCCGGGAGGGCCTGCCTTCCGGAAGCATCCGGCATTGGACCTGGTGCGCCGGGTTCCGCCGCGGCTGCTGACCGGCACCCCGCTCCCCGCACCGGCGGGCGGACCGGACCGCTTCATCGACGCGATCACGGCGGCAGTAGAGGCCCTCGACCATTCGTACCTGGCCGTCCAAGGACCGCCGGGCACCGGCAAAACCCATGTCGGTTCACATGTCATTGGACGGCTCGTGTCCCGGGGCTGGAAAGTGGGCGTCGTTGCGCAGTCGCACGCGGTGGTGGAGAACCTGCTCTGCACCGCCGTCGAAAAAGCGGGAGTGGACCCAAGGAGGGTCGCCAAGGACGTCAAGCACGACGGCACCCTGCCGTGGCACCACCGCGCTGCCGCCGACGTGGACCGGCTGCTCAGTTCTCCGGGCGGCGCCCTGGTGGGCGGCACCGCCTGGACCATGACCGGTTCCACCGTGCCCGCCGGGTCCTTGGACCTGCTGGTGATCGACGAGGCCGGGCAGTTCTCGCTGGCCAACACCCTGGCCGTTGCCCAGGCAAGCCCGCGGCTGCTGCTGCTCGGCGATCCGCAGCAGCTCCCCCAGGTCAGCCAGGGCACCCACCCGCAGCCGGTCAACGAGTCCGCGCTGGGCTGGATCTCTGCGGGCCATGCCACGCTGCCGCCGGAGCTCGGCTACTTCCTTGCTGACAGCTGGCGCATGGCGTCGCCGCTGTGTGCCGCCGTTTCGGAGCTCTCCTACGAGGGCAGGCTGCAGTCTGCCAGCGCGGCGGATCTGCGGTCCCTGGAGGGCGTCCCTGCCGGCATCGAAACCGTGATGGTTGCCCACAGCGGCAACATCACGTCCTCCCCGGAGGAAGCCGCCGAAGTGGTGCACCAGGTCGGGAGGCACCTGGGCCTGGCGTGGCACGATGAAGCCGGCGGCCGGCCACTCGGGCCGGAAGATGTCCTGGTGGTGGCTGCATACAACGCGCAGGTGAACCTGATCCGGGACGCCCTCGACGCCGCCGGGCACGCATCGGTCCGCGTGGGCACGGTGGACAAGTTCCAGGGCCAGGAGGCCGCCGTGGTGATTGTGTCCATGGCCTGTTCGGCGGTGGCCGAGGCTCCGCGGGGAATGGAGTTCCTGCTCTCCCGGAACCGGATCAACGTGGCGGTATCCCGCGGCAAGTGGCGCGCCGTGGTGGTACGGGCACCGGAACTGACCAACTACCTGCCCACCCATCCGGAGGGCCTCGAACAGTTGGGCGGTTTTATCGGACTGTGCCAGCGGTCGGTGGCACGCTAGAAACAGCCGAGCCAGACTTCAGCTGTGCCTCGTCCAGCAATGCCTCGTCCAGAACTGCGCCGAAGTTCCCGGCGTCGTGCGCGAAGCGGCCCAGGAACAATCCGGAGACGCCACCGAGCCTGGGCAACAAACCGGGCTTGGCTGAACCGCCGTAGATGACCGGGAGCTCCTGAAGCTCGTGCGCCGCGAGCAGCGCACGGAGGTGATTCACGACGCCGGACACGTAGTTGGGGTCCGCCGGCTCGGCGGCGCCGATGGCCCACACGGGCTCGTACGCGATGATGAGGCGCGAGGCCAGTTCCCACTCGCCCCCGACGGCGGCCTCGATCTGCCGGTACACGAAGCCGGCGGCGTCCCGGGCGGCTGCGCCCGCGTCGCCGGCTGATTCTTCCCTAACGGAGTCCTCGCCGACGCACAGCAGGGGCGTCAGCCCGGCGTCGTCCGCGGCCCGGACCTTGAGCGCCACCATGGAGTCGTTTTCGCCAAAGTGGGCGCGGCGTTCGGCGTGGCCGATCTCTACCAGGCGGACGCCGAGCTCGGCGAGCATGGACGGTGCCACTTCGCCGGTCCACGGGCCCGCGGCCCAGCCGCAGTTCTGCGCGCCGAGCAGCAGTGGCGAACCGGCAAGAAGAGCGGTGGCCGCGGGAAGCACCGGGAAGGACGGGATCACAAACGGGACCACCCGCCCGGCCGCGAGGGCCGGACGGGAGTCCACTTCGTGCCGCAGCCGCTCCAGCCAGTCCAGGGTGTCCCGGTAGCCCAGGTACATCTTGGTACTGACGCCGACATACGTGACGGAGTCAATAGCACTGTCAGTGACTGTGGGCGTGGCCTGGCTGGCTGAAGCGTGCTGCATGTGTGTTGCTTTCTTGCTGCTGTATTCCTACTGGTGGCGGGTAAGGACTTACTTCTCGAGCAGTTCGTCCGCCTTGTTCTGGAACCTCTTGGTCGCGAACATCATGGCGGCCGCCAGGAACGGCAGGACACCGAGGGCGTAGACGCCCATGGTTCCGGTGTCGGACGCCGTGGCCTGGTTGACCGTGGTGCGCAGGATCGGGGCCACGAAGCCGCCCAGGTTGCCCAGCGAGTTGATCAGGCCGATGCCTGCGGCGGCTGCCGTTCCGGTGAGGAACGCCGTCGGGTAGGACCAGGCGATGGGCCCGATCGACAGGAAGCTGCACACGGCCAGGGTGATGAAGATGATGCCCAGTGCAGGTATGTGGTTGGCGCCGGCCCAGGCCGAGCCGAAGATGCAGAGCCCGGTGGAGATGAACAGCCCGGTGCCCCATACCCGGCGGCGGACGATGGTGTTGGCCGCCTTGCCGATGAAGTAGCAGGCGAAGATGCCGAAGAACCACGGGATGGCGGCCAGCAGGCCTACGGCGAAGCCCACTTTCTGGCCGGTCAGCTGCGCCACCTGCTGCGGCAGGTAGAAGGTCACGCCGTACACCGCCACCTGGAGGCAGAAGTAGATGACCGTGAAGTACCAGACCTTGCGGTTCTTCATGGCGGCGAGCACCCCGCGCGGGCCGGTTTCTTCCTTGACGGTGTCCTCCAGCGCCATGACATCCAGGAGCGCCTTCTTTTCGCCCGGGTTCAGGAACTTGGCGTCCTGCGGGCTGTTGATCAGGAAGAAGTACGCGGCGACGCCGGCCAGGACTGCGAGCATGCCTTCGACGAAGAACATGACCTGCCAGCCGGCCACGCCGGGAACCTGGTCGCCGATGTTGATCAGCCAGCCGGACAGCGGTGCGCCCATCATCTGGGAAAACGGCTGCGCCAGGTAGAAGATGGCGAACATCTTCACGCGGACCTTGTTCGGGAACCAGGCCGCCAGGAACATGATGACGCCCGGGAACAGTCCCGCTTCGGTGACACCCAGCAGGAAGCGCAGGATGATGAAGGACGTCTCGCCCTGGACAAAGGCGAAGCACGCGGACACGATGCCCCAGGTGATGGCGATGCGGGCCAGCCACACCTTGGCACCGAACTTGGTCAGGAGCAGGTTGCTGGGAATTTCGAACAGGGCGTAGCCGATGAAGAAGATACCGGCGCCAAGGGCGTAGGCCCCGGCGGTGACTCCGCGGTCCACACCGAGCGCCGCCTCGGCGAAGCCCACGTTGGTGCGGTCCAGGAAAGCCACGACATACAGGATGACGAGCATCGGCATCAGCCGGAACGAGGCCTTGGAAATCGCCGATTTGAGGACCGGCGAATCCAGGAGCTCCTTGGTGGACGTTGCTGTTAGGGACATCAAAACTCCTCTTTGAGTAAATCAGTTGCGAACGAAGGTGGGTGCTTCGGGTCCTAGCGGGAGAACGCGATGATCATGATCCCGGCGAGGCAGGCAAGGATGCCCACTGCGAGGTAGATCCGGCGTTCGCGGCTCCAGGACCTGAGCCCCGTGGCCTGGGATGGTACTGGTTTGTGCTGTGCCATGGCTGGCCTTCCCTAGTGCATGTAGAGTCCGCCATCCACATTCAGCGTCTGGCCGGAGATGTATCCGGCGTCCTCGCTGATGAGGAAGGCGATGGCTGCTGCGATGTCGCGCGTGGATCCGACCCGGTTGACCACCAGGTCCTTGGTGAGTTCGTCTTTGCGCTCCTCGCTGAGCGTGCCGCCCATGATGTCGGTGTCGATGGGCCCCGGGGAGATGGCGTTGACGGTGATGTCGTATTCCCCCAGTTCACGGGCGGTGGCGCGGGTCAGGCCGATGACGCCGGCCTTCGCCACCGAGTACGGCGTCTTGGAGAACGTGCCGCCGCCGCGCTGGGCGGACACGGAGGAGATGTTGACGATGCGCCCGATCCGGTTCTTGACCATGGATTCGGCTACGCGGCGGGTGGCGTAGTGGACGCCGTTGAGGTTGATGTTCAGCACGCGGTCCCATTCGGCCGCGTCCAGTTCCAGGTACGGAACGGGTGAACTGACGCCGGCCACGTTGGCCAGTGCCACGATCTGCGGCAGCTCCGCTTCGATCTCGTCGATCGCGGCGCGGACGGAGGCTTCATCGGCCACGTTGGCGCCGACGCCGAAGGCCTGGACACCGTACTGGGCGGCCAGTTCCTTGGCTGTGGCCTTGCACAAGGCGTCGTCGAGGTCGATGATGCCGATGTTCCAGCCCTGCGCGGCCAGGTAGTTGGCGGTGGCCCGGCCGATGCCGCGCTCGGAGACGGCGCCGGTGACTATTGCCGTGCGTTCTGCGGGGAAAATGCTCATGGTTGCTCCTGGAAAGGTGAAGAGTGACGGGAGATCAGCTGATCGGTGCGGGGCCGAGGTCCTCGAGCAGCTGCTGCATGGCGACGTAGGCCTTGTTGCGGTAGGCGATCAGCTCGGGGGTGCGCTCGGCCGGAACGTTGAGGAAGCCGGCGCCGGTCTTGGTGCCCAGCTTTCCGGCCTCCACCAGGTCACTGAGGATCTTCGGGGTGGCGAACCGCTCCGGGAAGTCGGTCTGCAGGGACTTGTAGCAGAAGTTGTAGACATCCAGCCCGGCCATGTCCGCAATGGCAAACGGGCCGAAGAACGGCAGCCGGAAGCCGAACGTGGTGCGGACCAGGGTGTCCACGTCGTCCGCCGTCGCGATGCCCTGCTCCACCAGCTGCGCTGCCTCGTGGAAGAGGGCGTACTGGAGGCGGTTGAGCACAAAGCCGGTGACGTCCTTGACGACGGCGGTCTGCTTGCCGGCGGCGTGGACCAGGTCGCGGACCGCACCCACCGTGGCCGCCGAGGTCCCGGCGTGGGGAATGATCTCGACACCGGGGATGAAGGGCGAGGGGTTGGAGAAGTGCACGCCCAGGAACCGCTCCGGGTTGGTGACCGGCTCGGACAGTTCCGCGATGGAGATGGTGGAGGTGTTGGAGCCGATGATAGCGCCGGGCCGGGCGGCGGCGCTGATGCGGGCCAGGGTCTGGTGCTTGATGGCGATGACCTCGGGGACGGCTTCCTCGATGAAGTCCGCGTCAGCCACGGCTTCCTCGATGTCCTTGGCGGCCCAGAGGTTCTGCTTCAGGATCTCTGTGGACCCGGCGGGGAA
The DNA here is from genome assembly GCF_000876655.1 of Arthrobacter sp. SPG23. Lineage (GTDB taxonomy): Bacteria > Actinomycetota > Actinomycetes > Actinomycetales > Micrococcaceae > Arthrobacter. Next base: position 168,576 of record NZ_JYCN01000009.1, on the reverse strand, counting down.
CAGGCCGTCGGCCACGAACTGGTCTGATTCCGCGAGGAGGCGGTCGTAGTTGCTCTGCGCCACTTCGGCGGACACGTCGGCGAGTGCCACGCGGGCGCCGCCGAGCGCCAGGACCTGCGCAATTCCGCCGCCCATGTAGCCGGAGCCGACGACGGCGATCTTCCGGGCGCTGTTCAGTGCCGCCGCGGTGGGGGTGCTAGCTGTTTCGGTCATGATCAGACTGCCTTCGTGTATTCGGGCTCGTAGGAGCAGATGGCGTCCACCTTGGCGGCGGAGGATGAAGTGTCGTCGAAACGGTAGTCGAGCCATTCGCCCACCAGTTTCTTGGCCAGTTCCAGGCCGATCACGCGCTGGCCCATGGTGAGGACCTGGGCGTTGTTGCTCAGGACGGAGCGTTCCACGGAGTAGCCGTCGTGGGCCGTGACTGCGCGGATCCCGGGAACCTTGTTGGCCGCGATGGCCACGCCCAGCCCGGTGCCGCAGATCAGCAGGGCGCGGTCGGCCTCGCCGGCGGCCACTTTGCGGGCGGCGTCGACGGCGACGTGCGGGTACGCGGTCGAGTCGTTCGCCCCGACGCCCACGTCCACGACGGACGCGACGCGGCTGTCCGCTTCGAGCAGCGCCTTCAGCGCCTCCTTATATTCGACGCCCGCTTCATCGTTGCCGATGACAATGCGCCAGGCTGCTGCAGCACCTTGGTTTGCGCTCATGCGTGTGCTCCATTTCCGGCCGCGGAGGCGGCCAGTGGTGAATCCGTCAGGTCGGAATCGATCAGTTCAGAATCGAGATAGTTAGAAATCCGGGCGGCTATCAGCCCGAAGGACACCGCGCCGGGATCGGGATGGCCCAGGCTCTTTTCGGCGAGCGGACGCGCCCTGCCCTTGAGCGGCCGGAGCGAAGCGGTGGTCTCAGCGGCCTCCTGTGCAGCAGCCGATGCTGAGGCGAGTGCCCCGCGTACCGGCGTGCCGCCGTCGAACGCGGTGAGGAAGGCGTCCCGGAAGGGAAGCAGCGCGTCCACCATGGTCTTGTCCCCCGGTTCGGCCTTGCCGAGTTCGGTGATGGCGTCGACGAAGGCGGTGACGGCGGCGGCCGCGTCCTCGCCGCGGTAGGAGTCCTTGTTGCCGAGGGCCAGGCCTGCTGCGATCACCGCGGATCCCCACAACGCCCCGGACGTTCCGCCGGCGCGTTCGCTCCACGCCTCCCCTGCCGCAGTAAGGACGCGTTCCACCGACGCCCCGGCTGCCGAGGTTTCCTGTGCTGCCGCGGATGCCGCGTCCACGCCGCGGCGCATGCCGATGCCGTGGTCACCGTCGCCCGCGATGGCGTCCAGGTTGCCCAGTTCCTCTTCATGCTCGACGACGACACCCTGCACCTGGGCGAGCACGGCGGCTGCCAGCCGGCCCAGCCCAGCTGCTGCCGGCGTCGTGTTTTCCGCTTCACCGGCCACGGCGTCCTCCGGTCCGGCCAGCTCCCGGCTGGCCCGCGGGGCCAGGTTTCCCTTGCGGAAAGCGGGGGTGTCTGCCGGGGCTGCCCAGAACTGTTCCAGTTCGTCGTCCAGCCACAGCAGGGTGAGGGAGAGCCCGGACATGTCCAGGCTGGTGACCAGCTCGCCGCATTCCGGTTCCACCACGGTCAGGCCGGCCGCGGTGAGGAGCTTTTCGATCTTGCCGAAGAGCAGGAACAGCTCGTCGTATTTGACCGTGCCCAGGCCGTTGACGATGGCCACCACGCGGTTCCCGGCGTCGTCGGGCTTGTCCGCCAGGAGCCTGGAGACCAGCAGTTCGGCGAGTTCGGAGGCGGTGGGCATGGGGTGTTCGGAGATGCCCGGTTCACCATGGATGCCAAGGCCGAGTGACATCTGCCCGGCGGGAACGTGGAACAGCGGCGCGTCCGCTCCCGGGAGCGTGCAGCCGTCAAAGGCCACGCCCAGGGAACGGGTGCGGTAGTTAGTGCGGATGGCCAGGCGCTCGACGGCGTCGAGGTCCAGCCCCGCCTCGGCTGCGGCGCCGGCGACTTTGAAGACCGTGAGGTCCCCGGCGATGCCGCGGCGCTTCTCGATCTCGTCCAGCGGCGCGCTGGCGATGTCGTCCGTGACCAGGACGGTGCGGGTTTCGATGCCTTCGGCGTTGAGCCGCAGCTGGGCCTGGCCGAAGTGCAGCACGTCGCCGGCGTAGTTGCCGTAGCTCAGCAGCACGCCTCCCCCGGCGTTGGCGGCCTTGGCCACCCGGTAGACCTGGCCGGCCGCCGGGGATGCGAACATGTTGCCGCAGGCGGATCCGGCGGCGAGGCCCGGTCCCACCAGGCCGGCGAAGGCCGGGTAGTGGCCGGAGCCGCCGCCCACCACCAGGGCCACCTGGCCGGCTGGCACCTCGGTGGAGCGGACCACGCCGCCGTCCACCCGGGCAACGTACCCGCGGTTGGCTGCCACAAAGCCGTCCAGTGCCTCATCCGCGAAATCAGCGGGGTTGTCGAAGATCTGGGTCATGGTTTCCTCATTGAATCCGTGTTGGGAAATGCGGTGTTGGGTTGGTGGCCGGCTTGTGTCAGCCGGCGCCGGCTTCGTTACACACCGGCGAGTTCGACGGCGGCGGGCTGCTGGCGTCCCTGCGCCACCTGGCTCTGCCCGAGGGCGTAGCCGTCCGTCTTGGGCAGGACGTGGCGGCGCAGGTAGTCCTGGTTGCTGGCCGTCACGCTCAGGCCGTCGCCGCCGTAGTGCTCGGTGCAGAGGATGCCCTGGAAACCAACGGACAGTGCCAGCTTGAAGGCCTCGCGGTAGTTGATGAGGCCGCTTTCCATCGGAGCAGGCATGGTGACGTACATGCCGCGGGCCGTGTCCTCGTCCCGGATGTAGTTCTTCATGTGCCAGTAGTTGGAGTACGGCATTGTCTTGGCCACCATCTCGCGCCAGTCCTCGATGGGGCGGTGGAGCCGGATCAGGTTGCCGAGGTCCGGGTTGAGGCCAACGTTCGCGAGGCCGATGTCCTGGACCAGCTGCACGGAGGAATCCGCGGTGCCGAGGTAGGTGTCCTCATACATTTCCAGGGAGAGCAGCACGCCTACTTCGGCTGCGTGCCGGCCCAGTTCGCGGAGGCGGCTGACGGCGTTGCCCCAGGCTTCCTTGTTGCCGGCCGGGTCCTTGTACCCCTCGACCGTCCAGAACCAGAGCTGTTTCTGCTGTTCCGGGGTGATGGCTTGGTGGAGGCCGAAGGAGACCACTTCGCAGCCCAGTTCGGCGGCGGCGTCGATGGTGCGGTGGCTGTAGGCCAGATTGGCTTCCCAGTTGCCTTCTTCGATGACGCTGCGGCGGATGGCGGAGATGACTGGGACGCCGATGCCCACAGTGTCCGCTGTCTGCTTGAACTCGGCGAGGCGCTCTTTGCTGAGATCGCCGGGGCGGACCCAGCTGTCGGTGAGGTCCGCGTGCGCGAACCCGGCTTCCTTCACCTCGGTGAAGACCTCAGCCCAGGCCGAAGCGTCGGCGTCGTTGATGTGGGTTCCCTGGGCGTCGGTGCCCGGGAACTGAAGCAGGGCCGCAGTAATGGGCCAGTTCTCGGCTGTGTAGGCCATGGTGTTCACTCCTTGGTGCGAATCCTGTTTCCTATAGGATTTACTATCGACAAGGAGTTGTCAAGGTCACACTTTGGGTAGTGTCAGCCCAACTAGCTAGCAGTAGATGTCGTGAAAAGGCGCTGTCACGACATTAACTGCCAGTCACTTCAGTGGGTTGGGCTTAGCCCTCCGGGGCGTCGGCGATAGCGCGGCCGCGGACTTTCCGGACGTGGTCAGCCATGGCCGCGGCAGCCGTCTCGGGGTCCCCGGAAGCCATCGCATCCAGGACGGCCTGGTGTTCGGCGATGGCGTTCTCGGCATCCGTGATGCCCACGCCGCCGAACAGCCGGAAGCGCTGAACCTGGCCACCGAGTGCGGCATACGCTGCCACCATGAACTGGTTTCCGGTTTGTTCTGCGATGAGCCGGTGGAACCGTTCGTCGGCTTCGAGGTAGTCGCGGTATTCAGCGAATGACGGTCCCCGCGGCGCGGTCCTCAAGTCGGTCACGGCCTGCTCCAGCTGGGCAAGCCGCTCCGGGGTCAGCCGGCCGCAGGCGAGGCGGGCATTTACCGGCTCAATGGCGAGCCGGGCCTCCATGAGTTCGGCGAAGTCCTCACGGGTGAAGACCGGGGCCACTCGGTAGCCCTTGAGCGCAACCCGGCGGACCATGCCTGTGTGTTCCAGCCGGGCGAGGGCTTCGCGGACCGGGGTGGGCGAAACGTCGAGATCCCGCGCTGTTCCGTCGATACTGACGGTGGCGCCAGGTTCGAGCCGGCCGTCCATCAGCGATTCCAGCAGTTCCTCATAGACGTGGTCGGCCAGCACTTGGCGGCTCACGGGCTTGCCTTTGCGGCTGCCGGGACTGTTGATCTGGGACGGACGCTGCATGTTCAGATCCTATAGGGCTGGCAGGCAGGGGCGGATTTCGCCGGTCACAATCAAGTGGGAACACAGAACAGGCGGGCGCAATCGAGTTGCGCCCGCCTGTTTGCGTGGCCTATGGAGCCCCGGGTCCAGTACCCGGAAGTGGCTAGTTCGCGGACTCCTCGTAGAACGGGTAGTCCGTGTAGCCTTCTGCGCCGTCGGCATAGAACGTGGCCTGGTCCGGCTCATTGACCGGGAGGCCTTCGCGCCAGCGGCGGACGAGGTCGGGGTTGGCGATGGCCGGACGGCCCACCACCACGGCGTCTGCGTGGCCGTCGGCCACCAGTGAAATGGCTTCCTCGCGGGTGGTGATGACGCCGAACCCCGTGTTGACGAGGAAGGTGCCGTTGAACCGCGCACGGAGGTCCTGGACCAGCTCGCTGGTGGGTTCCTTGTGCAGGATGCTCAGGTAGGCGAGGTTAAGCGGCGCGATCGCATCCACCAGCAGGCCATAGGTCTCGCGGACGTCTGCGGCATCCGTTTCGAGGGCTCCCTGGACGTTGTGCGCGGGCGAGATCCGGATGCCCACGCGGTCCGCGCCGACGGCCTCCACCACAGCCTTCACTGTCTCGATGACGAAACGCGCCCGGTTCTCCGGTGAGCCGCCGTAGATGTCATCACGCTGGTTCGACGACGGCGCAAGGAATTCGTGCAGCAGGTAACCGTTGGCGGAGTGCAGCTCCACGCCGTCGAACCCTGCGGCGATCGCGTTTAGCGATCCCTGCACGATTTCCTGGCGGATGCCGGGCAGTTCGTCGGTGGTCAGGGCGTGCGGGACGGGGTGGGCCTGCTTGCCCTTGTACGTGCGGGTCTCAGCCTCGACGGCGATGGCGCTCGGCGCGACCACCTGGCGGCCGCCGTTGATGTCCTCGTGCGAAACCCGGCCCCCGTGCATGATTTGCGCAAAGATCCGGCCGCCTTCGGCATGCACAGCGTCCGTGACCTTCTTCCAGCCGGCAATCTGTTCCGGGGTGACGATGCCGGGCTGGCCCGGGGTACGAGCGCCCGGCCGGGCTCGGGTACGTGCCCTCGCTGACGATCAGGCCAAGCGAAGCGCGCTGGCGGTAGTGCTCCGCAACGATCGGGGCAGGTACGCCCTCCTCGCCCGAGCGGAGACGGGTCAGCGGGGCCATGACCAGGCGGTTGGGCAGTTCAAGCCCTCCGAGGGTCAACGGGGAAAACAGCATGTGCAGTTCCTTTCACAGCGGATTGGGTCCAGAGGTGCCAACTGCGAGGCGCATGCAACTATTCCTGCTGAGACTCGGATCACTACGGGTGGACGATGATCTTCACCGCCGTGTCGTTGTGGTGAATCAGGGTGTCGAAGCCTTTGTCCACCAGGTCGTCCAAGGCGATCCGTCCGGTGATGAAGGGCTTGAGGTCGACCTTCCCGTCCTGGACGAGTTTGATGGCGGCCGCATGGTCGCCCCGGTAGGCAATCGTTCCGCGAAGGTCGATTTCCTTGAGGACGATCTTCTGCATGTCCACGGTGGCCGGCCGGCCCCAGATAGACACGTTGACCACCACCCCGGCGGGCTTGACGACGTCGAGCATGGTGTCCAGGACGGCGTTCACGCCGGCGCATTCGAACGCCGCGTCCGCGCCCGCTCCCCCGGTCAGTTCCAGCACCCGCGCTTTGACGTCGACTGCGCTGGGGTCGAGGACATGGTCGGCGACGCCGGACGACGTGGCTTTCTCCTTGCGCGCGGCGGACAGTTCGGTCACCACGGTGGTGACGCCCAGCCCTTTCAAAACAGCCGCCGTAAGCAGCCCGATGGGACCTGCACCGCCGACGACGGCGACGTCCCCGGCTTTGACGTCGCTCCGGCCGACGGCGTGATAGGCCACCGCGAGCGGTTCGATGAGCGCGGCTTCGTCGAGCGGAATGTCGCCGACGGGGTGGACCCAGCGAGTGTCGACCACGATCTTTTCGCTCAGTCCCCCGCCGCCGCCGGCCAGCCCGATGAAGCCCAACTTGGTGCACAGGTTGTAGTTGCCCGCCCGGCACGGACCGCATTCGTCACAGACGAAGTAGGGCTCCACCACCACACTGTCTCCGACGGAGAGCCCCGTGACCCCCTCACCCAGTTCCTCAACAGTCCCGGAGAACTCATGTCCCAGGGTGACCGGGGCCTCCTCGTGCGACAGCACGTGGGGATGTCCGGGCGGCGGGGTGAAGATGGGCCCCTCCAGGAACTCGTGGAGGTCCGTGCCGCAGATCCCGCACCAGGCAACCGCGATCTTCACGGCTCCGGGGCGCAGCTCCGGCTCCGGAACGTCTTCGATCCGGAGATCCTCTCGGGCGTGGAAACGTGCTGCTTTCATGGTGTTTTCCTTCGCATTACGGGCCGTGGATGCACCGGTCAGGCGCATCCACGGCATGTCGTTGGAGTGTCACAGCAGGTGGCCGTCACCCTCAGTGTGGTGCCCGGGAGTGTGATTGTCACGGCCTTGCTGGGTCAGCGCTTGTGGTGGGTGGGTTGGAGCTCGTAGACGGGCGTGGGCAGCCCCTCCATCCGTGCTTTGAGCTGCAGCGCCAGATAGTTGGAGTAGTGGCGGCTCTGGTGCAGGTTGCCGCCATGAATCCAGAGATTCTCCACGTTCGTGGGCTTCCACATGTTGCGCAGCTCCCCCTCCCACGGCCCAGGGTCCTTGGGCGTGTCCGAGCCGAAGCCCCAGCATTTGCCGACGGCGTCCGCCACCTCGGGCGAGACCAGGTCGGCCAGCCAGCCGTTCATGGACCCGTAGCCGGTGGCATAGATGATGACATCGGCCTCGAGCTCGGCTCCGCTGTCCATGACCACCGCGTTGCCGGTGATCTTGGTGACCTGCCCGTTCGCGAGCTTGACCCGTCCGTCAATGATCAGCTGGGACGCGCCGACGTCGATGTAGTAGCCGGAGCCGCGCCTCAGGTACTTGAGGAACAGGCCTGAGCCGTCCACCCCGAAGTCCAGGTCAAAGCCTGCGGCCTCAAGCTGGGAGTAGAACCCGGCATCGCGCCTGGCCATCTCTTCGTAGACGGGGATCTGGGCTTCCGGCAGGATCCGGTATGGCAGGGAGGCGAACAGGAGGTCGGCTTTCTCGGTGGTGACACCGTTGGCCAGGGCCTTCTCCGAGTACAGGTCCCCGAGCGCAAGGTCCATAAGCGACTCGCTCCGGGCAATGTGCGTGGAAGACCGCTGGACCATGGTGACGTCCGCCCCGTGTTCCCAAAGGTCGGCACAGATATCGTGGGCCGAGTTGTTGGACCCGATCACCACTGCCTTCTTCCCTGTCCAGTCTCCGCCGCCCGGGTGCTTGGACGAGTGGTACTGCTGCCCCAAGAAGGACTCGGCGCCGTCGAACGTTGGAACATTCGGGTAACCGGAGACGCCGAGCGCGAAGACGAGCTGTTTGGGCCGGAGGGTGACCGGTTCGCCGTCGCGCATTACCTGCACGATCCATTCCTGGGACGCCTCGTCGAAGCGGGCGTTGGTGCACTCGGTCTTGGACCAGTAATTGAGCTCCATGATCCGGGTGTAGTGCTCCAGCCAGTCGCCGATCTTGTCCTTGGCGGCGAAGACGGGCCAGTCGTCGGGGAATTTCATGTACGGCAGGTGGTCGTACCAGACGGGATCGTGCAGGTGGAGTGACTTGTAGCGGTTCCGCCACGAGTCTCCGGGCTTTTCGTTCTTCTCAATGATGATCGTGGGGACCCCGAGCCGGCGCAGCCGCGCGCCCAGCCCGATACCGCCCTGGCCGCCGCCGATGATCACGGTGTAAGGCTGGTCTTCGTATCCCAGCCGGGCTTCCTGCTCCTCCTTGAGTTCCAGCCACGATTTGCGGCCTTTCTCGATGCGGTGCGCCACGCCCGTCTCACGATTGGGGCCCTTTTTCTCCTCGAATCCCTTGAGCTCCTGCATGGTGGTGAGCAGGGTCCAGCATTTGCCGTTGCGGAGGCGCAGGTGGGCATAGCCCCGCGCCTGGGCGGTTTCGAAGTCCACCCAGGCTTCGGTGTTCGCGGCGTCTCCGGTGGCATCCTCGGCGAGCGCCCAGTTGCCGGGTTGCACATCCGCGAGCGTGGCGTCCAGCATGCGCTTGATGGCTTCTTTGCCCTCGAGCGTCTTGAGGTTCCAGGTGAAGGATACGAAGTCCCGCCAGTACGGTTCATCGTCGAACAGCTGCAATGCGGCGTCGGTGTCCCTACTGCGCAGCGCCTCTTCGAACTGCGCCAGCCAGGCCTCCACGACGCCGTTTGGTGTCTCAGGCATGATTCCTCTTTTCGTTGCTTACGGTGGGCTGCTTCCGGCTGCCTCGCGATGACCGTCCGTGACCCGCATCACAAGTAAAAGACGCCGGGGGTTACAATCGAGTGACACGGCGCCCTTCCGGGGAGAAGCTCCCGGCGATCAGCCGTCAGCGAGCGGCCCGTGAACGATTCGATGACGAGTTGGGAGATTGCTGATGCGGACCGGCACCGGCGCGATCACCCAACTTCGCGACCTCAGGTTCACGGCACCGGCAGAGTATGCGCGCACACTGCGCAAAGCCCACGAAGCCACGATTGCGGGCAGCCCGGATCCTTCCATTTCGCCGGAGCTGATCAAGTCCTGGCAGCGTTCGCTGGCACTGGGCATTAACCCTGATCAGCACAGGCCTGTTCACCGGCACGAGGTATCCGAGGCACGCTCGCTCAGCGCGGGGCACCGCCTGGCCACCGTGATTCCGGCCTTGTCCCAGTTGCTCGCGGACGAGTCCGCCTCGGGCCGCCACCTATTGATTGTCACCGACCAACAGGGCGAGGTGCTGTGGCGGGTGGGCAGCCGGCAGGCGCTGAGGCTGGCCGATTCCTTGGAGTTTGTGGAAGGCGCCGACTGGTCCGAATCCGGCGTCGGGACCAATGCCATCAGCGAGGCCCTCATGACCGGAGCACCCGCACAGTTGTTCTCCGCCGAACACCTGGTGCGCACGCATCACGACTGGGCCTGCACGGCGGCGCCCATCCGCGATCCGTACTCAGGCGAAGTGGTGGGAGTGCTCGATGTTTCCGGCCCCTTCGAATCGGTGACACCGGACAGCCTGCGCATGGTGCGCTGCGGGGTGCGGCTGGCGGAGGAACTGTTGAAGTCTGCTGACGCGCCTGCAGTCTCGACGCAGCAGACCGGCGGCGTGCGTACGTCGCTGACGCTGAGCTTGCTGGGTGACAAGCCGAGCGCCGAGCTCGACGGCGGTTCCCGCCTTCCGCTGACCCTGCGCCGAGCTGAGATTTTGGCGCTGCTGGCGTCCCGGACCCAGGGGTGGAGCGCCGATGAACTCGCGTATCGGATTCACGGCGAAGACGGCGCCGCCACGGCCATCCGGACCGAGATGCACCGGATCCGCGGCATCCTGGGCAACGTGGTGGAGCCCAACCCTTACCGCTTCTCACCGGCCATCCGCGTAACCACCGACGCATCCGTGGTCGCCGGCCATTTGCGGGCCGGAAGGACGCGGGAAGCACTGGCCGCCTACCCCGCCAAGCTGCTCAACCGTTCTGTTAACCTGACCGTCGAGCTGATGCGGGACGAGCTCAATGAAGCTGTGGGGGCCTCGGTCCGCTCCAGCGCGGACGCCCAGCTCATCATGCGGTGGTGTGCGAGCGACATGGGCGCATCGGACGTCGAAGCAGCCGCAGCAATAGCCAGCCTCATCGGACCGGGCGATCCGCGCTTTCAACTGGTCCGTGCGCGGATGGAACGGGTCGACCGCGAACTGAAGTCCTGACCGCGGCCGGCGGTGGCGGGACTGGGCTGGGCAGTGAGGCCTGCGGTGCCGCCCCGCGTTATGGGGCTGGCGGCGCGGCTCCCGGGCAGCCTTGGCCTTGCGGGTTCTTGATGCAGTCGTCAGCGTAGTTGCGGGTGATCGAGCGCCAGACACTGATGGTCTGGGGTGGTGAACTGAACTGGCCTTGGCCCGGAATGGGCAGCGGCGGCCCGTTGTTGACGGAGTACGTTCCTTGGAAGTGGGTGGTGAGCACCACCTGGAAATCGCCGGTCTGGGTGTAGACGTGGCTGGTGCGGGTCTTTTCACCCCACCGGTCCTGCGGCAGCGGACCACCCATCACAGTCGTCGGCCCGAAGGAGCTTCCGTCTCCGTAAGCCCAACGATATTGCACGGGTTTCGCCACAATGGAGACGCTCTGGCCGAGCATGTCAACGGTGAAAGATTGTTCCACGGCAACAGCGTAGAAATTAGTCTCCGCACCTCGAAGCGTATGGGGGCTTGGTTGCGCCACCGAGTCGCCGGCCAACACTGGCAACTGCTCGAACTTACTCTGGATTTGCTGAGCGATTTGCTCCATCACGTCCACTGGTTTCTCAGAATAGACGCAACGATCAGGCCGTATCTGAGTCCAGATCGGGGGTTGGAACGCCTTCAAGGAGGAAAACCAACGAACAGGCCGGCCGTCCTCGCCTGCTGTACACTTCACGGCACCTGCGAGGCAGGCGACATCGAAATTGTTCTGATCTTCGTCCAGGCAAAGATACTCAACCTTGTAAGTATTCGGGTCTTCGGGAGGCGACTGAGGGCTGTCCACCCACCCCCCGATACCGGGGTCGTACCGCCACACGCCAATACCGGGACCAGACCACGAAAGATCGGAATCGCCCTCGGCCGCCTGTACTACTCCGGCCGAGACCGACAGAACGCATACGCAGAAGACACCCAAGATCGAAAGCCTCCCCCAAGCGGCCACGAATTACCCACCTAATCTGTCAACGTTGAGTGCCCGCCAGAATCCCCCGTCGTACTTTGCCACCATAATGTCACCCAGCATTTGGGACTCGGTCACCGTTTGGCCAATGCTGCCGTCGGCATTATGGAGAGTGCCTGCTCTCTGCTGAGATTGAACGGCTACCTGATATTCTCCCGGTCCTGTTTTCACGAAGTTTGTCTGAACCGCGTGAACGGTGATGCTCGCACCCGAGACCCACCTTCCTTCAGCGTTCCATTTGACGATCCCCGGAAAAATCTTGTCGCACATCGCGCACGGCGTTCCCGTGACTGCTTTGACGGGTTCCAAGTCGCCAGTTTCGAATGCGTAATTCAGTAAGGAATACCAATACTTAGCGAAGGCCTCCAGCCCCTCCTTCGTCTCCGCTTTGGCAGCCTCAGGCAACACCGGAACGGGAACATTCTCCGCTTTGCCCTTGGAGTCGGCTGGCTTGTAGGCGGCGGTTGGCGTCGGCGTGGGGCTCGGCGTGGCCGTAACCGACGCTGATGCCGGCGCCGACGTGCTGTCATTTCCCGGCGGGGTGGCGCCCCCGTTGCACGCAGTGAGCGTCAGAGCAGAGGCGGCGAAAACAGCAGCGGCCGAATAGCGCAACCGCGCGAAAAACAAAGTACGAGATGTCATGGGCAGCTATTCCCCCGATAGTTTCAAGACGTCCGAGCCGCCCGCAATAACTCCGGACGATGGTTAAAGGGTAACTGAGGTCACACTTTGGTGCTCAAAGTTATCCACAGGTACTCTCTCCGGTTTATCACCCAGGGCATCGGACAGGAAAGTCATGCGGGCACCATTGCGAATTACTTTGGCTTCCCAAACTCAACGCCTGCTCTTTGTCGACAACCCACAAAAACGCCAGCCAAAAGCCAAACTAGCGTCGGTGGAGACCAGACGTTCCCGCGATAAGGACCCATCGATGACGATTCAGGCAAATGTCCCCGCAAGCGACGAAACAACAAATGAGTCCAGCCACGCGATCCTTGAAACCGCCCGCCAGCAGGTCCTCGAGGACGGCATCGGCCTGACGCAGTCCCAGCTCGAGGAGATCCTCCGCCTCCCGGACAACGCCCTTCCCGCAGCCCTCCAACTGGCCCACGAAGTCCGCCTCAAGCACTGCGGCGAGGACGTCGAAGTCGAAGGCATCATCTCCATCAAGACCGGCGGCTGCCCCGAAGACTGCCACTTCTGCAGCCAGTCCGGCCTCTTTGACAGCCCGGTAAGAGGCGTCTGGCTCGACATCCCCGAACTCGTCAAAGCCGCCAAGGAAACCGCCGCCACCGGAGCCACCGAATTCTGCATCGTCGCCGCCGTCCGCGGCCCCGACATCAAACTCATGAACCAGATCAAGTTCGCGATCGACCGCATCAACGAGGCCGTGGACATCAACATCGCCTGCTCCCTGGGCATGCTCACCCAGCGCCAGGTGGACCAGCTCAAAGACTGGGGCGTGCACCGCTACAACCACAACCTCGAAACCGCCCGCAGCTACTTCCCCGAAGTGGTCACCACCCACAGCTACGAAGAACGCCTGGACACCTGCAACATGGTCAAGGCCGCGGGCATGGAACTGTGCTGCGGCGCCCTGATCGGCATGGGCGAGACCCTGGAACAGCGCGCCGAACTCGCCGCCCAGCTCGCCGCCCTGGAACCCCACGAAGTCCCGCTGAACTTCCTCAACCCCCGCCCCGGCACACCGCTCGAAAACCAAGGCATCATGGACGGCAAAGACGCCCTCCGCGCCATCGCCGCCTTCCGCCTCGCCATGCCCCGCACCGTGCTCCGCTACGCCGGCGGCCGCGAACTCACCCTCGGCGACCTCGGCACCCGCGAAGGACTCCTCGGAGGCATCAACGCCGTCATCGTCGGCAACTACCTCACCACCCTGGGCCGCCCCGCCACCGCCGACCTCAACCTCCTTGTCGAGCTGAACATGCCCATCAAGGAACTCCAGAAAACACTATGACCGGGGTTTCAACAGACTCAACCACCGCCGCGTTTTGCGGCCACTGCGGCGAGCCGTCCGACGGCGGCGCCGGCCCGACGTCGTCCGCTCACCGCCGCTGCGGCGAGCGGCTCGCGATGGAGCCACCGCGGTACTGCGCCGCCTGCCGGCGCCGCATGAAAGTGCAGGTCACGCCACTGGGTTGGACCGCGGAATGCTCACGTCACGGCACCACCGACACGAGAATACGTCCTTAAGTCACTGGCCAATGCCTGCCGCCGGCTGAACAATAGGCACATGATGTTCACACACGCAGACGGCAATCCCATTCTCAACCTTGACGATGACCAGTCGTGGAAGCTCATAGAGGGCACCAAACACGGCCGGCTGGTAGTGACCGTGGCCGGCGAACCGGACATCTTCCCGGTCAACTACGCCGTGAGCGGCCGGAAGCTCTATCTCCGGACAGCTCCGGGCAACAAGCTTGCTGAGCTGACGATCAACGCGAAAGTCCTCTTTGAGACGGACGGCATCATGTCCGACGAGGCCTGGTCCGTAGTGCTTCGCGGAACAGCGCGGGTCCTCGACCAGTCTGCGGACATCGCCGCAGCGGAGTCGCTCGGCCTGAAGCCCTGGGTTCCCACGCTGAAGGACTTCTACGTTGAGATCGAGCCGGTTTCGGTCAGCGGACGGCACTTCCAGTTTGGGGAACATCCGGAGCGGGAAATCTAGGATTGCAGCCGGGCCGGCCGCTGCGGACACCCGCCGCGGCCGGCCGCGTGCAATGGTGGCCGCCTAGACTTAAGCCATGGCTGACCAGCTGACTCCCGAACGGCGCAGCTGGAACATGTCCAGGATCCGGGGCAAGAACACGAAGCCGGAACTGCTGGTACGGAGCCTCTTGCACGCGAAGGGCTACCGCTACCGTCTGCACGGCAGCGCGCGAGGCGGCAAACTCCCCGGTAACCCTGATCTGGTGTTCGCCGGACGGCACAAGGTCATCTTCGTCAACGGCTGCTTCTGGCATTTCCACGACTGCAAGGCGGGCCAGCACGCCCCCAAAGCGAACGCAGAGTTCTGGGATGCAAAGCGGACGCGGACCAGAAACCGCGACGCCGAACAGCGCCGGCGCCTGGAAGCTTCAGGGTGGAAGGTGCTCACCGTCTGGGAGTGCGAGCTCAAGGACGTCTCCGCCTTGGAGGAGCAGCTGGAGCAGTTCCTCGCCTGAAGGCGTGCCGGACTACGACGCCCGGCGGGCGGCCAACGCGGCGTTGAACGCCGTAGCGGACGCTTCACTGCTGTTGATGCGCCAGTCGGTTTCCTTCTGCAGATGGAACCAGACGAAGCCCACCACGTCCGGCTGGGCTGCCAGGTAGCTCACCAGGTCGGTATTCCATTGCGCCTTGGAACCGCCCGCCTCGGCGGAAGCGGTCTCGGCGATCAGGATGGGAACCCCGGGCGCGAGTGCCCGCAGCTGGGCTATCCCGGGCGCGAAAAGGTCCTGCGGCGACATCCAGCTGCTCCACGACGCCGAGGTGCCCCAGTTGTATCCGTCGAGGGCCACAACGTCCACGTAGCTGGCGCCCGGGAACAGCCCGGCAAGCTCGGTGGAACCAAAGTACGGAACATTCGGGCTCCATACCCAGGTCACGTTGCTGGCACCGGTGGCTGTCACGACGTCGTGCACGTGCCGCCAAGCCTGCACGTAATCGCCGGACTGGTTGCCGTTCACGCCCTCCGCCCACGGATACCAGTTGCCGTTCATCTCATGCGCGAACCTCAGCTGGACGGGCTGGCCCCAGGACGCCAGCGCCTGGCCCCACTGCGTGATGTAGGCATCAAAGTCGCCGGCGGTGATCCGGTCCAGGGCGTAGGCAGGCTGCGTAAGCCCGCCGCCCCATGCCCACGGCTCCCAGGTGACCAGCGGGACGGCGCCGCGGGCTCGCACGGCGTTCATCTCGGTGATGGGCGGCGCCTGCCGGAAGTCCTTGTAGAAGAGCACACTTGACGGGCTTTCACCGGCAAGCTGTGAGACCTCATCCAGTTCGGCACTGGCCAGGGGACCTCCCGCCGTGGCCACCCCGAAGCGGAGCGCCGACGTGCTGACGGGAGGGAGGGCGGGAGCGGAAGTAGTCACCGTGAAAACGGATGACGCTTTGACCGAGGACGTTTTGGCCGTGATGGTCAGCGGTCCGGTGGCTGCAGCCGGAATGGTGATCGAGGTACTGAACGCTCCGCTTGCCGCCGTCTTGAAGGAGAAGGTGGAGGAGCCCACAATCACGGTTCCCGTCGTGGAAACCTTGAACCCTGTTCCGCTGACTGTCACCGCCGAACCTACCGGCCCCGCAGTCGGGTTGAGGTAGACCTGGGCCGCCGCGACAGCCGCGGCGGGCGCAGCCTGCACAGGCTGGACGGCAGCTAACATCACACCCAGTCCCACAAGCAGGCCAGTAACAAGGTTACCCACGATCCTGAACACAGCGGTCCCCGCAATCGGCTGGTGGCTCGAAACGCCACGGGTCAGTTCGGTGCCGGCAGACACTTGTCCCGACCCTAAAGCCCAGGCGGGCCAGTCCGATCAAGATTGGCGCAAATTTTCCGGGAAACCGCATTCCGTGTCCGCCGGAGCCCTACTGTAAAAGAGGCAAGGTTGTGGCCGCACCCGTTATCCCGGTTGTGCAGCGCCAAGGGAAGGGGTGTCCAATGGATGGACAGGATGGCGTCAGCCAGCCGTACGTTGACCCCTCCGTGCTCCAAACACTCCGCTGTGAACTTGAGCCCGACGCCGAGTACTGCACCGTATTTGTGAACAGCTACATCCAGCAACTTCCGCGGCGGCTGGACCGGCTCCGCCACGCGGTGGAAGCAATGGACCTGGATGCGGCCATGGATGCCGTCCTCAGCGTGAAGACCTCCAGCATGATGGTGGGCGCGGCGTACCTAAGCAGGCTCGCGGATGAGCTCGAAACCATCCTGAAGCACTTGGAGTCCCACCCGGAAACCGTGGCCGAGCAACCGCCCCGCCTTCAGCTCGCGCTCCTGGAAAGCATGGATGCGTGCACCGATCAGACCGTGGCCGGCCTCTCGGCGGCGGCAGCGGCCTGAATCCGGCGCCAGAACGCCGGACCCGCACCCGGAAGCAATGCCCCGAGCCCGGAATTAGCGCTCGGCAGGCGCCAACCGGTAACCCACCCCGCGCACAGTCTGCAGCCAGCGCGGGTTCTGCGGGCTGTCGCCCAGCTTCTTGCGGAGGTTTCCCATGTGCACTTCAACGGACCGCTCGTCCGCTTCTGAGATGTAGCCCCCGACGTCGTACGGTTCGTCGCGCAGCCGCCTCACCAGTTCGGATTTGGTCCGCACCATCCTCCCCGCCTCCAGGAGCGCGTGCAGCAGATCGAATTCGGTGCGGGTCAGGTGCAGTTCGCGTCCGTCCACACTCACGGTCCGCGCGTCGTAGCTGAACTCGAGCCCGTTGTGGGTCAGCGTCCTTCCGGCGGCGGCTGCCACGGCAGGTGCCTTGCCACCGGCGGCGGAGTCCGACGTCGAACGCGGACGCCGCATCATGGCGGCGACGCGCGCACGCAGTTCCCGGGGACGGAAGGGCTTGGTCAGGTAGTCGTCCGCACCGGATTCCAGTCCGATGAGGGTATCCAGTTCTTCGGCGCGGGCCGTCAGCATAACGATGTACGCGTCGGAGAACTCCCTGATCTGGCGCGCCACTTCAAAGCCGTCGATGTCCGGGAGGCCCAAGTCCAGGGTGATGACTGCCGGATTGAGTTCCTTGGCCGCGACGACGCCGGCGGCCCCGCTGCTCGCGACCTGGACGTCGAACCCGGCCTGGACCAGCACCACCCGAACCAGTTCACGGATGTCGTGATCGTCCTCGATAACCAGACCCACACGTGATTCACTCATCGCAGCCCCCTCAGTCCGCTCGATACCGTCAGAAGTATAGCGCTCGCCCGATATCGTGGGGGTATGCGTCCAGTAAACCGCACGTCGATCGTCACCCGGCCATGAGTGGCAACGTCACCTGGGACATCAAGTCCGGTCGGATACTCTTCTTCCGCCGGCCGTTCCACGAGTATTCCCTGCGGGGACGCGTCACCTTGAGCCAGATGCCGCTATCCATCACCGCAGCGCTCACCGCCGTGCTGATGCTCATGTTTTTCCCGGGGACGCTGGGGAATCCCCTGTTCATCGCTTTCCTGGCCACGCAGGTCCTGATCCTGGCGCTGTGCTACCTCATTCCATGGCACCGGCTGCCGTTCGCCAGCTTCCTGGTGGTTCCCGTCCTTGACTTCGTCTCGATCGCACTGGGCAGGGAGGGCGGGCAGGAGGGCCTGACCGGCATCAGCCTGCTGGCCGTCTTTCCCGTCATCTGGCTGTGCGCCTCGGGGCTGTACCCCCGCGCTTCCCTGGTGGCGTCCTTCGTGGCTCCCCTGGCCATCATCTGGGTGCCGTTGTTCCTTCACGGGAACGTCACGGGCCCGGACCTGGCGCGCTCACTCCTGCTGCCGGTGATGATGCTGGGGATCGGCGTCTCAGTCAGCGTGCTGACGCTCAGCATGGTCCGGCAACAACGGGACCTGGAAGAAAAGGACGCTCAACTGCGGGTAACCCTCAAAGAGAGCAAGCGGCAGGAGGAACTGCTGAATTCCGTGCTGGAAACGGTGCACTTGGGCGTCCTGGCAGTGGACGCGGACGGGCACGACATCCTCATGAACCGGAAACAGCGGGAAAACCACCGGCTGGCCAGCCCTGCGGGCAACGCCGACCCCAACGAATCCCAGCTCCTGGTATTCCAAGCCGACCGGACCACCACAGTACCGGTCGAACAGCGGCCGGTCCGCCGCGCCGTGAGGGGCGAAAGCTTCACGGACAATTTGGTCTGGCTTGGCAGCGGCAGCGAACAGCGCGCCATCACCACCAGCGCACGTGCGATGCGGGACCAGGATGGCTCCTTCGCCGGCTCGGTGATCGTCTTTAGCGACGTCACGGACCTGGTGAATGCCTTGGCGGCAAAAGACGATTTCCTGGCTAACGTTTCGCACGAGTTCCGCACACCGCTGACGTCGATCCTCGGCTACGTGGAGCTGCTCCTGGACGACTATGACGGCTTGAGCGACCCCCGCCGCGAAGCGCTCCTGATCATCCGTCGTAACTCCGAGCGGCTGCTCGGGCTGGTGTCTGACCTGCTGGCCAGCCGGAGCGGGCAGCTTATTGTCAGCCCGCAGGCTGTGAACGTGGCCGAACTTGTCCGGGCCAGCATCAGCGCCGCGCTGCCCCGTGCCGCCGCCGCAAAAGTAAGGCTCCGTGCGGACGCTCCCGCATGCTTGGAGGCCCACGTGGATTCGGGGCGCATGTCGCAGGTGCTGGATAATCTCGTGTCCAACGCCATCAAATACTCGCCCGATGGGGGCGACGTTGTAGTGTCGCTGGACTCTGAGGGGTCCGACCTGGTCTGCCGGGTGAGCGATACGGGAATGGGCATGAGCGACAAGGATCAAGCGGAGGTGTTTACGAAGTTTTTCCGGACCGGCAACGTGCGGAACACGTCCATCCCGGGCGTAGGGCTGGGCCTGTCCATCAGCAAGGCCATTGTTGAAGCCCACGGCGGAAGCATTCAGCTTCGCAGTGCGCCGGGAGAGGGAACCACCTTCACCATCAGGGTGCCCGTCTAGGGTTCGTACTGCTCAATCAATGTCCGGGCCATCGCCTGCGCGCGCTTGGCGGCGTCGGCATCACCCTCGGCAGCGGAAATGATGGATCCCTTCATGAGGATGTGCCATGAACGGGAGAAATCCTCGGCGTCCCGCAGCCCCGCTTCCTCGGCCAGCTGCTGGATGTGGCCGCGGATCCGGGCGAGGTAGTCGATGCTTGCCCGCCCCAGCGGATGGGTCGCGCCCATTTCCAGGAGGATGTTGATGAAGGAGCACGCCTCAAAGTCGTCGCGGCGGAACCAGTCGCCAAACACGTCGAAGATGGCCAGCAACTGCTCGGCAGGTGTTCCGCCGCGGCGGCGCGCGTCGGCAACGATCATGTCCACGGTCCACTGGCGGTCGCGTTGCTCGAGGAAGGCAAGCACCAGCTCATCCTTCGAGGCGAAGTGCCGGTAGAACGTCGCCTTGGCCACGCCGGCGCGGCTGATCAGTTCGTTGACGCCCACGTCGCGGATCCCGCGGCGGGCGAAAAGTCCGTAGGCCGTATCAACGATCCGCTGCCTCGCGTCCGCGCCAGTGATTGCAACCTCGCAATCCAGGGCAGGCTGGACCGGTGCAGGCTGAATCACTGCGTGGTTTGGCGTGGGGTTCATTGCAAATAGTCTAGCGCAAGGGGAAGACAGACTTGTCTGTCTGGGATAAAATTCTCTTCATTCCGGTCGGTCGCAATCCCAGGCGTTTGAGCCAGAGCGCTTGTGCCACAGGAGGGTAGGAGATGCCGAAGAAAACGTTGTCAGCCGTGGGGGCCCGCCAGGGCGGCTCGCGGCAGGCGAGGTCCGGGATCCATGCCGTTGGGGGGCCCGTACGCGGGCGCGTGAATCTTGAGCCGATTCGCCACCAGGCGTGGGAAATCATCGATGCGATCCTGACGGACACCAATCCGGACGGGTCGGAAATCCGCAATCAGCTGCGCCGTTGCCTCAACAAGAACCGAGGCAACCCTGAGAGGGCTTTGCTTATGCACCTCATGTCATTGCCGGGCCGCTCCGCGCCCGCAGTCATTGATTGAGCGCTGCCTGCCGCACCACTTCGCCCCAGGACTGCTGTGCCAGGTCAGCAACAGCTGCCAGGATGTCCGACGGCGGCAGGGACAGATCAAGCGGGTACTCCACCACGTCGATGTCCGTGTTGAGGATGCGGCGGAGCTTCATTTCCCCCGCGCCTGCGTACACCAGCCAGGCGGTGGGGACGCGTAGGGCCGTGCAGTAGGCCAGCATCTGAAAGTGGTCCGCGGACAGGGACGCGCCCTGGTCCGTCGCCGCCCGGTACTTCGTGTCGTAGACCACCACGGGACGGCCGCCGAGCAGGTGCACTGCGTCCGGATTCACCGTGAGCCGGTCGGAATCGCGGACGGCTTCGTTCAGCAGCGCGTTGTACTGCAGCCGCATTTCCCCGGGATGGGCAGCCATGGCTTCGCGGAGGGCAGTGCCCACAAAATCCTCGAAGACCTGCCCCATGTCCACCACGAACGACGCCGTCTGCTGCTTTCCGTCACCCGCTTCGGCTGAGGCGTTGCGCAGGATCACTTCGGAGAGGCGGAGCACCGCGTGGTACCGGGTGTTCATCCTGGTGGCCTGCCACGGCGGCAGCGGCGCCCCGGGCTGAAGGCGGGTGACGGCGTCGAGCTTTCCCAACAGCAGCCGCAGGCGGCTCTGCACGTCCGGCCGAACGCGCGGAACCCGGGCCATGCGCTCCAGGGCGGCCCGCAGGATGCGGTTCTCGGCGATGTCTTCGGTGAATTCGTCATAGGAGACTTCCAGCGGCACAAGCATTCCGGGCCGGCGCGAGATCTGGTCCGAGATCCGGATGCGGCCTTTCACCGTCCGCAGTGACTCATCTACGGTGAGGTATCCCTGCAGGACTCCGCGGCTTAGCGCCCGGTCCGCCAGCTGGGCCAGGGATTCGGCCAGTGCACTCCACAAATCCGAGTCCTCGACGGCAGCCACCGGGTCGTCGCGGAAGCCCTGGTTTCCGGCATAGCTGAGGAGGAACAGCAGCCGGCTGAGGCCCAGGCGGTCCTTGGGCCGCACTTCCAGCTGCACCGTGGGCGTCCGCACCGAACCCACCATGCCCACCGGCTCAATCCTGAACAGGCCCATGCCCATGGGCGAGGCTTTGGCCAGCCCGCTGGCGTTCACGAACGCTGCACTCGCTGCGTCGAGCTTGTCCACCACGCCGCCGGACAGCTCGTCCAGGACGATGTGGCGTGCGGCCGTGCGGGCGCTGGAGGGCGGCCGCGCCGGCCGCGGCGGCACGGCCACGGGCGCCCGTCTGTCAGCGGGCAGCAATCCGTTAGCGGGACGCAAGGCGGCCCAGCAGCTGCTCCAGCCCGAAGCGCTCCTGCAGCTGGGCCCGGTTCAGCTGGCCGTGATAATGCTCTTCCAGGAGCGGCATGAGCTCGTATTTCCAGATCCGGCGGAGGCCCGAGGGAGTCTGGGCTGCCTTCTTCATGAAGTAGGACGGCCCGATCATCAGGTCGCGGTCCCATTCGTCGATCGCGTCATTCAGGGCGTCCAGGAGGAGGGCAGGGGTGGTGTCCAGGTTCCGGGCCTGCAGGAAGCGGAGCAGGGAACCCTTCACCGGCTCGGTCTTGGGGTGCAGCTCGATGAAGGAGAAACGGCGGCGGATGGCGGCGTCCATCATGGCGATCGAGCGGTCCGCGGTGTTCATGGTGCCGATGATGTACAGGTTGTCCGGGAGCGTGAACGGCTCGTTGGGGCTGTACTGGAGGTAAATGCGATCGTCCCGGTACTCCAGCAGGAAGTACAGCTCACCGAACACCTTGGCCAGGTTGGCGCGGTTCATCTCATCGATGATCAGGAAGTAGGGCTTGTTTTCGTTGCCGGGCTTGGCCGCTTCTTCCGCAAGGCGGCGCAGCGGGCCGGCCACCAGTTTGAAGGACACCTGCCCCTCGTCGGTCTTGTCCGGCCGGAAGCCCTCGAAGAAGTCCTCGTAGGCGTACGACGGGTGGAACTGCACCAGCTTGACGCGTTCGTCGGTGCTGTCCCCGGCAAGGTGGGCCGCCAGATGCTTGGCGAGGTAGGTTTTGCCCGTTCCGGGCGGGCCGTAGAGCACCAGCTGCCGGTTCTCCTCCAGGAGTTCGGCGATTTCCTGCAGCGGTTCCAGGTCCATGTGCAGGGACGCCGCGAACTCCTCCGTCAGCGGACGGAACCCCTCCGGAACCGGTTCGACGACGGCGGCCGGCTCGGCGGCGTCGTCGGCCTCCGCTTCCGCTTCGGCGGGCAGCAGCGCCTGCAGCGCCTGCACCACCCGGGTGACATCCACGATGACCCCCGGCGTGGTGAGCTGGCGCTGGACGTGGCGCGGCAGGTCCGCCATGCTGTGCGCGTCATCGAACCAGCGGACCTTGCGGCGCATCCGGCGGTTGTCCTCGTTGTGCTCCGGCTCCCCCAGGACCCCGCCCAGGCGGACGGCGCCCGCGTGCTGGTACAGGACCAGGTCTCCCGGCTTCATCACCGTGAGGAAGGCAAAAACGGCCGTCTTGTTGTCCTCGCGCTCCACGTAGCCCAGGTGCTTGTAGTCTTCGTCCACTGCGTGCTGCACGACGCCCGCGGTGACTCCGGCGTCCAGGAGGCGCAGATGCTCGACATCGAGCGTCACCTTCTCCTCCCCGAGCCACGCGGCCAGGAGGTCCTTGACGTCGTGGTGGGTGCGCAGGAGCCAGGCGCGGCGGCCCGGGTCCCCCACCTTGCGCCACTGGCTCACCAGCTGGCGGGCATACCAGTCGATGCGCTGGCCGGCCTGCTTGTCGAGGTAGAGGCGGATGCGGTGGATATCGGCGGTGATTTCCGCTTCGCTGTCGCCCTTCGCGCCGCCCACGAGGGAAGCGAACGCGTCCCTGATTTCCTGCCGCTCCACGTCAGCCACCACCGGTTCGAAGTAGCTCGGCCAGGCCAGGTATTCGATGCTGCGGCGAATCGCCGGCTGGTCATCGGGTGTAGCCGAGGCGAGCTGGTGGAACGCGAGGGGATCCTTCAACGCCTTGGTCACCGCATTCGTGGACTGCTGGTCAACGTGCTGCACGAAACGGCACAGCCACCTCAGGTGGTCCCAGATGGTCCAGTTGAATTCGGCGGTGCGGTCGCGGATGACGCCGTGGTCCGTCATGCCTTTGTACAGCTCGTCCGGCAGTTCCAGCGGCGGTTCCAGCCACGAGGCCGCCTCGGCCACCCGGGCACGCTTGACCTTCAGCGACTTGACTTCGTGGGCCAGCGGCAGGGACTGGAGGAACAACAGTTCAACAGCCAGTTGCTTCGCTGCGCGGGAGGCGTCCGAAAGGTTCTGCCGGAGGTTGGTCATCATCGGCGCTTTGGAGTCCGCGACGCCCCGCTCCAGCCGTTCCAGCAGCTCCGCGGCAGCTGAGGTGGTCCACGTCTGGGTCCGTCCGTCCAGCGCTGACGGCTTGCCCTGCAGGCCGGCCCCCAGGACAAACCACGCCGCATCCTCGATCTCCTTGGAGATTCCGGGGGCGCGGGTCATGGCAGGCTTCGCGGTGGGGGTCATGCCTTCAAATTTACAGGCTTAACCTGAACGGCAGCACCACGCGAACGGCACTCCGCCCTGTCCTGCCAGATGGCTTTTGGCCCTATCAACGGGGAAGGAACGGCCATAGGCTGGCGGCACAAAGGAGCGTGCCATGACTTTTCAAGACCTGACCCGGAAGATGTTCACGGCCATCCGGGGAACGGGGCTCAGCCGCGGACCGGACAGGTTGCTCGGCGGTGTGTGCGGCGGAATAGCCGCGAAGCTGGGCGTGGACCCCAATGCGGCCAGGATCGTCTTCCTGGTCCTGGCCCTGGTGCCCGGCCCGGCCCTCACGTTCTACATCTGGGCCTGGATCCTGCTGCCGGACAGCACCACCAACCGCATCTACCTCGAATCCTGGCTGAGCAACGAATCCAACGATGGCTAGCGGCGGCGGCGCCGTTTCAGCCGGCGGCTAGCGGGCGGCGGGCAGGTTCTTGCGCCCGAATGCGAAGTAGCTTCCCGGGCCGACGAAGTTGATCAGCGTGACAGCGCGCCACATCGCCTTGCTGCCGCGGATCTGCTCGGCGGGCCGTCGGGAAATGTCGCGCTGGGCTGCGATCAGGAGGGAAAGCTGCACGGCAGCTGCCACCACCGTCCCAAACCGTGCGAGCGGCGGCATTTCCTTCCAGGACTTCTTCTTTTTCTTAGTGGCCATGGCTGATGCTCCCTGATTCCGTTGGTGCGCTGGAGTGGTTCGGTTGATGACTGCCGTTTGGTGCTACATACGGGCGATCATGTAGTGACGATACTAGGGACGCAGCCGTGCCCGGGGTAGGGGCTTTGGGCTCAGGCCGTGAACGGGGCCAGCCGCTCCTTCTGTTCCGGGGTCAGGCGAAGTACCCGGCCGGTGGCCTCGTCCACGAACGCCAGGTGGGTGGTGGCCTTCACGCAGTCTTCCCGGGTGACGGGGTCCTGCAACAAGTAGTGGATGTCGAAGCTGGCGCCTTTGACGGCGCCGATCCACAACTGCACCACGGCCGGGACGTTCCGGTATTCGAGCGTCCTGACGTAGCGGATCTTGTGCTCCACCACCAAGGCCATGGTGCCTTCTTCAACGTCGTTGAAGAGGGACACCTGCGGCTCGACCCCGGGAAGGCCGGCCCCGCGGGGCGGTCCGAAGGCCGCGATGCGCGCTTCCTCCAGGATCCGCACGATCTGCACGTTGTTGATGTGGCCGTAGGCGTCCATGTCTCCCCAGCGCATGGGTACCAGGACCTCGATGCGCCGCCCGCTTGGCACGGTCCGGCCGGCGGCGCTCAGCTTCGCACCGCCGTCGAGTCGTCCGCCGCATCAGCCAGGGCCGCCTCCGCGTCCTCGCCCGCAAACTGGGACATGTACAGCCGGTAGTAGGCGCCCTTGTTTTCCAGCAGGTCGTGGTGGTTGCCCTGTTCCACGATCCGTCCGGCTTCCATCACCAGGATGGTGTCGGCGTCGCGGATGGTGGAGAGCCGGTGCGCAATCACAAAGCTGGTGCGGTCCGTCCGCAGGGCCGCCATGGCCTTCTGGACCAGGACTTCCGTGCGCGTGTCCACCGAACTGGTGGCCTCGTCCAGGATGAGCAGGGAGGGGTTGGCCACAAAAGCCCGTGCGATGGTGATGAGCTGCTTCTCGCCAGCGCTGACGTTATTGCCTTCCTCATCGATGACCGTGTTGTAGCCCTCCGGCAGTGCCCGGACGAAGCGGTCCACGAACGTGGCCCGGGCCGCCTCCATGACCTGGTCCTCGGTGGCGTTGAGGTTTCCATATTTGATGTTGTCGTAGATGCTGCCGCCGAACAGCCAGGCGTCCTGCAGGACCATGCCCACCTTGGCCCGCAGTTCGGAACGGCTCAGGTGCGTGATGTCCACGCCGTCCAGCGTGATGCTTCCCGACGTGAGTTCGTAGAACCGCATCACCAGGTTGACCAGCGTGGTCTTGCCTGCGCCGGTGGGGCCGACGATCGCCACGG
The DNA here is from genome assembly GCF_000876655.1 of Arthrobacter sp. SPG23. Lineage (GTDB taxonomy): Bacteria > Actinomycetota > Actinomycetes > Actinomycetales > Micrococcaceae > Arthrobacter. The sequence goes on along the minus strand of NZ_JYCN01000009.1, from coordinate 143,193 downwards.
TATGCCCCGGCTCGGCGGTGAAGGAAAGGTCCTCGATCAGGGGCTTGTCCGCCGAATAGCTGAAGGTCACATGCTTGAACTCCACGTGGCCGTCGGTCTTGGCGGGCAGGTGCTCGGTGGCAGTTTCGGCATCCTGTTCCTCCGCGTCCAGGAATTCGAAGACACGCTCCGCCGAGGCAACGCCGGACTGCAGCATGTTGGCCATGCCCGCCATCTGTCCCAGCGGCTGCGTGAATTCGCGGGAGTACTGGATGAAGGCGGTGGCATCGCCCAGGCTCATGCCGCCGGAAGCCACCCGCAACCCGCCCACCACTGCGATGCCCACGTAGCTGAGGTAGGAGAGGAACTGCATGACCGGCATGATCATGCCGGAGACGAACTGGGCTCCGAAGCTGGCCTTGTAGAGGGCTTCGTTCCGTTCGTCGAAGCGTTCCAGCATGTCCGCGTCACGGCCGAAGACGCGCACGAGGTCGTGGCCGGAGAATGATTCCTCGATCTGGCCGTTGAGCTGGCCGGTATTTTTCCATTGCGCGGCAAACAGCTTCTGGCTTCGCGAGCCGATGATGCCGGCGGCCACGCCGGACAGCGGGAGGGCTACCAGGGCGATCAGGGCCAGCTGCCACGACACGATGAACATCATGATCACGATGCCGATCACTGTCAGCGCGGAACTGAGCAGCTGCGCGAAGGCCTGCTGCAGCGCCTGCTGGATGTTGTCGACGTCGTTGGTGACACGGGAGAGCGTGTCGCCGCGCTGGCGGGTGTCGAAGTAGTTCAACGGCAGCCGGTTGAGCTTTTTCTCGGTATCGTCACGCAATTTCCGGACAACGCGCATCACCAGCACGTTCAGGACGTAGCCCTGCAGCCAGGTGAAAATGTTCGCCACGAAGTACATCACCAGCACCACGCTGATGAGGAACGACAACTTCTGGAAGTCGATTCCGACACCCGGAACGAGTTCCATCTTGGCGATCATGTCCGCGAAGTTGTTCTCACCCTGGGCCCGCAGCCCGGCAACGAACTGGTCCTTGCTGACGCCGGCGGGCAGCTGCTTTCCCACCACTCCCCCGAAGATGACGTCCATGGCCTGCCCCAGGATCTTGGGGGCGATGACGTTGAGGACGACGGCGACTGTCACCATGGCCAGCACAACGGCAATACCGGCTGACTCGGGCTTCAGCAAACCCATCAGGCGCTTGGCGGACGGCCAGAAATGCTCCGCCTTCTTCGCGGGCGCCCCGCCGAACATGTCGCCGTCGGCCTCCGTGGGCTTGTACTCCTCTTCGTAGAAGTCGTCGTCTTCCGCGGGAACCGGTTCCTGGCCGGCGGCGAGTCTTTCGTTGGTGCTCATGCCACTTCCTCCGCGGTCAGCTGCGACTCGACGATTTCCTGGTAGGTGGTGGAACTCAGCAGCAGTTCCTCGTGTGTTCCCCGGTCCACGATCCTGCCGTTGTCCAGCACCAGGATCTGGTCGGCGTCGGCAATCGTGGACACCCGCTGACCCACGATGATGACCGTGGCATCCGCGGTCTTTGCCTTGAGCGCACGGCGCAGCCTGGCATCCGTTGCGACGTCCAACGCCGAGAAGGAGTCATCGAACAGGTACACCTTGGGCCGGGTTACCAGGGCCCTGGCGATGCACAGGCGCTGGCGCTGGCCGCCCGACACGTTGGTGCCGCCCTGGGCGATCCGGGAACCGAGACCGTTCTTCTTTTCCCGGACGAAGTCAGCCGCCTGGGCCACCGTGAGGGCATCCCACAGTTCCTGGTCCGTGGCCTCCGTCTTGCCGAAGCGCAGGTTGTGCTCGATGGTCCCGGAGAAGAGGTAGGGCCGCTGCGGCACCATGGCCACCCGGCCGGTGATTTCGGAGCGTTCGAGGTCGGTGATGGAAACGCCGTCGAGCAGGACCTCACCGGACGCGACGTCGTAAAGCCGCGGCAGCAGTGACAGCAGGCTGGTCTTGCCGGCGCCGGTTGACCCGACGATGGCCACGGTCTGGCCGGGCTCGGCGGTGAAGCTGATGTTGCTCAGGACAGGTTCTTCGGCCCCCGGGTAGGCGAATGAGACGTTGCGGTACTCCACGCGTCCGGTCCGCTGGGCGGGCGCCACCGGCGCCGCCGGTTCGTGGATGGAGGGCTCGACGTCGAGCACCTCACCAATGCGGTCCGCACAGACTGAGGCCCGCGGAATCATCATGGCCATGAACGTCCCCATCATGACCGCCATGAGGATCTGCAGCAGGTACTGCAGGAAGGCGGTGAGGGAGCCCACCTGCATCTCCCCGGCATCCACGCGCTGGCCGCCGAACCACAGCACGGCGGCCGTGGAGACGTGGAGGATCATGCCGATGGCGGGGAACATCAGGACGAACAGTGCGCCAATCTTCAGGGAGACGTCGGTGAGTTCGCGGTTCGCGTCGCCAAAACGCTGGGACTCGTGCGGTTCGCGGACGAAGGCGCGGACCACGCGGATGCCGATGATCTGCTCGCGGAGGATGCCGTTGATGCGGTCGATTTTTGTCTGCATCGAGCGGAAAAGCGGCATGAGCCGGACCACGAGGTATCCCACCACCGCAATCAGCACCGGAACGGAAACCCACACCAGCCAGGACAGGCTCAGGTCCTCGCGCAACGCCATGACGATGCCGCCGATGCACATGATGGGCGTGGCCACCATGAAGTTCAGCCCCATCAGCACGAGCATTTGCACCTGCTGGACATCGTTGGTGCCACGCGTGATCAGCGTGGGTGCGCCGAACACATTGACGTCCTTGGCGGAAAAGCTTGTCACCTTGCGGAAGACGCCGCGCCGCAGGTCCCGGCCAAACGCCATGGCAGCCTTGGAACCGAAGTACACGCCGGCGACGGCGGTGGCTACCTGGACCAGCGCGACCCCAAGCATGAGCCCGCCCGTTCTCCAGATGTAGTCGGTGTCTCCGCGGGAGACTCCCTCGTCGATGATTTGTGCGTTCAGGCTGGGAAGGTAGAGGGCCGCGATGGTTGATGCCAGCTGGAAAAGAATGACTGCCGCGATATACGGCAAATACGGCTTGGAGTAGCGCCGTATGAGGGTGACAAGCATGCCCGGGAGTCCTTTGGGAAGAGCGCGAAGTGAGTGCAGGAAAGTAATACCAGCAGGGGCTGACACTCTCAGCCTTCCCACTCTACGAAATCCGTTGCCTGTGCGAAACAACGCCCCGCAAATATCATCCGAACGGCGTAGCGCCCTTGGGGAAAAAAAGCTCCCCACGTGTCCCTTGTTACGGGTGAAACGGGTGTTGCCCCTCGGTTCCAAGGGGCCCGGCTGTGAAAAACGGGTACCCAGTCAAGTACCGGCTACTCGCGACTACTCCAGTGTCCGGGGCCTAGCGTGAAGAGGTCAGTTAGTTGACAACTCTGCAGGAGAGTCGCAGGTGATCTGGGCATCTACGAACAACGGACGGCTCCTCCGTGTGCCTCCCGTTCCCGCAGTCTGGTCAGTCCCCAATGATCCAGATGGAGAATCCCATGAAGAGAATCCTCGCAACTGCCGGAATCGCAGGCATTGCATTAGTAGGCGTCACAGCTCCGGCTAATGCCGGCGGCGACAAGGGCGATCACGGCGACAAGAAAGTCAGCATTTGCCACGCCACGGGCTCGGAATCGAACCCGTACGTTCACATCACGGTCAGCGAAAATGCGGTGAACGGCAATGGCGGCCATGCCTCGCATGAGGGCGACATGATTCCGGCACCGGCGTCCGGCTGTCCCAGTGGAGAAGGACACGGCGGAGGCGGTGGCGGCAAGGATGATGATGACGATTGGGGCCACGGCCCGGACAAGATCACCATCTGCCACGCCACGGGATCTGAAAAGAACCCGTACGTTGTGATCACCATTCCGGAAAAGGCCTGGTGGAACGGCCACAAGGACGGACACAACGGCCGCGCCGACATCTACCCGGTCCCGGCCGGTGGTTGCGTCGCAGAAGAAGAGAAAGAAGAGGAAGAAAAACCCCCGGTGGTCGTCCCGCCGGTCGTCACTCCGCCGGAGGTAACTCCCCCGGCAGTGGTACCGCCTGCGGTGACTCCACCGGCCGTTACTCCGCCGGCACAGACTCCTGCGGGAGCGGGAGCAGGAGCCGCAGCGGCACCAGTCGGCGCGGCGGCCGCAGTAGTACCTGTGGTCAACCGGGGCTTCAACGCCCAGACGGCGGCCGGAAGCCAGCCAGGGACCGGAATGCCGGCCTGGTTCGGCGGCCTGGCGGCGCTCCTGGGGGCAACGGGGCTGATTGCCCTGAGGCAGCGGGGACGCCTGCAGGATGCACCCGGATCCAAGTAAGGTCCGTCCCGCGGCGAGGACGGGCATCCGCCATCACGGTGCGGTGCCCGTCCACACCACATCCTACGGAGGAGTTCCGATGACCTTCCCCGGCCACAAGCCCGCGGCCGTGCCGCCCCTCGGCAGCCGGAGCGCAGCACCGGAAGCGGGCGAGCCCCGCCCCCGCCAGGACGGCGCCTCCGACCAGCCCTGGCTCCAGCGCCTTGCGCGGAAATTGCCGTTCTTGCAGCGCCTGTCTCTCAACCGCGGTGATCGGCTGTTGCTGCTCGCCGGCGTCGTCGCCTTCTTCGCTTTGACGTTCCTGCCGGGAATCGTATCTTCCGGGCACCCCTCCGGAGGGACCGGACTCCACCTGGAAGCTGCCCCGTATTCACGGGCGGCCACCCCCGCTTCCCCTGGCTCTGCCATCCCGCCCGATACCTTCGCCTGGAGCGGCAAGGGCTCGGCGGCGGAGGGCGGCTACGGTTCCAAGGCTGTTGCGCCCGCCGCACAGCAAGCGCCACAGAAAATTCCGAACTACCCGGCCGCCGCCGCCCCCACCAGGATCGTTTATCCGGCCGCCGGGCTGGACGTCACCATCCATCCGCTCACGCCCACGCCGGAGGAACTGGAATCACAGGCAATCGTGCCGCCGATCACCGTGGACGGCTACTGGGTTACGAGCTTCGGCGTTCCCGGCGCCGGGTCCACCAACACCACCTATATCCTCGGCCACAGCTGGGAGGGGCGCGATGCTCCGTTCAACCGGCTCAGCGCCGCGAGCGTCCCGGGGGATGTTTTCGAAGCCACCACAGCCACCGGAACCATGCGTTACCGGGTGGATTCCGTGGACACCTACGTGAAATCGAGCCTGAAGGACAGCCCGATCTGGACCGGCGTTCCCAACCGCCTGGTCCTCATCAGCTGCTACACCGAAGATCCCTGGGGGAAGAACGTGGTGGTGGTGGCCTCTCCGGTCCCGGAGCCCTGACGACGGCGAGGGCGAGGGCGGCACTCAGCCGCCCTCGCCGTCGTACGTTTTGTGTTTAAACGTTTCCCGTGGTTACTCGCTCCGGTGCCGTCCATGCGTTGCGATGTAGTCGGCCGCCGCGCGCTGCAGCTTCCGCTCCTTGGCGAGCTGGCGCCGCAGGGTGGTGAGCTGCTCGCTGATGCGTGCCTGTTCGGCAGCGATTTCCCGCTGTTCCGCCGACTGCTCGTGGACGGCACGCAACGCCTCTGCCAGCTGGAGCTGCTGCTCCGCCAGCAATTGCTGGGTCCGCAGCAGGACGGGCACGACGTCGGCCGCTTCGGGCCGCGGGTCAGCCACCATGGTCCGGGCACGAACCCGGTAACCCTCCCGCGCATTTGCTTCGGCGTCGCCGCCGCGGCTGCCGTCGTGGTCGCCGGGGATGTCCCGGTCCTGCCGTGCCGCGTCCGGGAAGCGTGACTCGTGGGCGCGCTGCCTGCTCAGGACCTCAATGAACTCCCGGTCAAGGTCCACACTGCCGGAGCCGCCGGCGGTGACAGTGGCGTCGCTCGTGGGCTCGGCGCCGTTCGTGGGTTCGGCGCCGTTCGTGGGCTCGGCGCCGTTCCCGGATGCGGCGGGCACGATATCAACTGTGCGGCGCAGCGGCTGTTCCTTGATGAAAAGGATGGCCACAAGGGCGATGATGCCGATGACTGCGGAGATCAGGAAGATCTCGGCTGTCGCGTCGCCGTAGGCCGCCCGCATGATGTCCCGGATCGGGGCGGGCATGTCCTGGAGGTCCATGCTGGCTCCCGCGGATCCGCCGGTGACCGGAATCCCGGCCGCGGCGAGCCCTTCGGTGGCAAGTTCCTTGACGCGGTTGGCCAGCACGGCGCCAAGTACGGATACGCCGATCGCGCCGCCCACTGAACGGAAGAACGCCACGGAGGCACTGGCGGTCCCGATGTCGGAGGCCCGGACGGTGTTCTGCACTGCCAGCACGAGGTTCTGCATCAGCAGCCCGAGCCCGAGGCCCAGGACCGCGGTGTAGAGGCCGGTCAGCCAGAGCTCGGTGGTGTGGTCGATGGTTCCGGCCAGACCCAGGCCGCCGATCAACAGGATGGAGCCCGCGATCAGGTAGCGCTTCCACTTGCCGGTGCGGCTGATCAACTGGCCCGACAGGACCGACCCGAGGAGGTTGCCGGCGATCATGGGCAGCGTCAGGAGGCCGGCTTCGGTGGGGGTGGCGCCGCGGGCAACCTGGAAGTACTGGCCCAGGAATGCTGAGGACCCGAACATGCCGACGCCCACCGCAACGGAAGCCAGGATGGCAAGGGCCGTGGTGCGTTCGCTGACGATCTTGAGCGGGATGATGGGCTGCTCCACCTTGGACTCCACCACCACGAGGAGGGCCAGGAGCAGCACGCCGCCGCCCACCATCGCGGCCGTCTGCCAGGACCACCAGTCGTAGTACTCCGGGTTGCCGGCAAAGGACACCCAGATCAGCAGCAGGCTGACGCCCGCGGTGAGGAGGATGGAGCCCAGCCAGTCGATCTTCGCGTGGCGCTTGACGTGGGGAAGCTTCAGCGTGATCTGCAGCAGGATGAGTGCAATGACGGCCAACGGGACGCAGACGAAGAAGGTCCAGCGCCAGCCGAGCGGGCTGTCCACGATGAATCCACCGAGGAGCGGTCCCCCGGCGGTGCCCACGGCCATCACGCCGCCCATGTAACCGGAGTACTTGCCGCGGTCGCGGGGCGGAATGATGGAGCCGATGATGGCCTGCGCCAGCGCCGTGAGTCCGCCCATGGCGACACCCTGGATAACGCGGGCGGTCAGCAGCAGCGGGATCGTTTCGGACAGGCCCGCCATGACGGAGCCGGCAACGAAAATCACAATGCTCAGCTGGACCAGGAGCTTCTTGTCGAAGAGGTCGGCGAGCTTGCCCCAGATCGGCGTGGTGGCGGCGTTGGCCAGGAGTGCTGCGGTGATCACCCAGGCAAAGTCTGTCTGCGTGCCCTTGAGCTCGGACATGATGGTGGGCAGTGCGTTGGCCACGATGGTGCTGCTGATGATCGCGGTGAAGAACGCGGCCAGCAGGCCGGTGAGGGCCTCCATGATCTGGCGGTGGCTCATCGCAGCTTGCGGCGCCGGTGAATGCGGCTGCCTGGATGACGGTTGTGACGACGGTGACGGGGCCCGGGACGGACCGGTGGCTGTGGCGTGGCTTGCCATGTGCAGCTCCTAAGCGTGAGGAATGATTTCGGTGGATCCGGCCGTCTTTGCCCGGGCTGAGTCCCTGAGGGATCCAGCAAGTTTTTTGAGGATGATCGCGGTCTCTTCGGCGTCGACCTGGCTCCAGTCCTGCAGGTAGCCCTGCAGCGTTGCCGTGCGCTGCTGTTCTATCGCGCGCAGCTTGGCCGCCCCGGCCTCGGACAGCGCCACCAACTGCGCCCGCCCGTCCTCCGGATCAGGGCGCCGGACCACAAGCCCGTGCTCTTCAAGGTCCGCAATATGCCGGCTCAGGACGGGAGCACTGACACCCAGCCTCGCGGCGAGGTGCGTGGCCCTGGACTCCCCCTCCCCCACGAACCGCAGGACGCCTTGCAGCGCCACGCCGGTTTCCTGCCCCCGCATGCTTGCGACGGCGACGCAGCGGACCGCCCGCTGGAGGTCGAAGATCTGGTAGACCAGATCGGCCGCGGTTTCTGGTGCAACTGCCATGCTTGATAACCCCTTTGCTTGCCCAAGGCAACTATATAATGAAATGGTTGCTTTGGGAAACTAAGGAACAAGCGGCCGGGCACTCAGACCCTTAAACGCCAAGCGCGAACGGACACTTGAGGCCCCAAATCCGAGTGGAAATGGGGCCTCAAGTGTCCGTTCGCGCTATGTGGCGGGGTGTGCTGACGGGGCCGTTAGACGTCCAGGTGGGTGGGGCCGAACATCTTCAGCAGGGTTTCGACGACGACGACGTTCGGTCCGTCTGCGGCGAAGCCCGCCTTCAGGGCGTCCCCCACGTCCTCCGGTGCCACCCGGACGGCCGGGACGCCGAAGGCTTCGGCGAGTTTGACGAAGTCGGGGCGGCCCAGTTCGGTGGCAGTGGCCTTGCCGAACGCGCCCACCATGTACTCGCGCAGGATGCCGTACCCGCCGTCGTCCACGATCAGCCAGGTGACCGGCACATTGTGCTGCTTTGCGGTGGCCAGTTCGGAGATGGAATACATGGCGGAACCGTCACCGGAAACCGCCAGGACACGTCCGTGTTTGCCTGCGGTCCCCAGCCCCACCGCCCCGCCGATGGCTGCGGGGAAGCCGAAACCAAGGCCGCCGGCACCCTGGGCGGAGTGGAATTGCCCTTCGCGGGCATCCCAGCAGCTCCAGGCCCAGTACGCGGAAATGGTCATGTCCCAGAAGGTCTGCATGTCCGCGGGTACGGCGTCGCGGATGTCCGCCATGAACCTCAGTTCCTTGCCGAGGTCCTGGGACTCCAGCCTCGCCGCGACCTTGGCCAGGGACTCCTTGACCAGCGCTTCCGGGGTGCTGCCGTGCCAGTCGGCCCTGGTTTCGACAATCTCAACCGTCAGGGCAGCGTCCAGCGCGGCGAGGGCCTGGCCGGCGTCGGCGCGGATGCCCAGGCCGGGCCGGTTGGACTCCAGGACCCGGGGTTCGGCGTCGATCTGGATGATCCGGCCGCGCGGTTCGAACGTGAAGTAGTTGGACGTGACTTCGCCCAGCGAGGACCCGATGACGATCAGCACGTCCGCGTCCTCGAGCAGGTCCGTCATGTACCTGTCCTCGATCCAGGACTGCAGCGAGAGCTCATGGTTCCACGGGAACGCGCCGTTACCGCCGGGCGTGCAGATCACCGGCGCCCGAAGCTTTTCCGCGATGGACAGCAGCGACTTTTCGGCCCGGCCGCGGCGCGTGCCGCCGCCGGCAATAATGGCGGGACGTTCCGCCGTCGACAGCCATTTCACGGCCTCGCGAACAAGCTCCACCCGCGGCGGGTTGTCCGCCGCTTCGGCGAGGGCGTCCTCCACCGGCGGGACCATGATGGGATCCAGCAGCACGTTCTGCGGGATCTCCAGCCAGACGGGCCCCTGCGGCGAGGAAATCGCCTCGGTCCAGGCATCCTGGATGGCCGACGGGATCCCGGAGGCGTGCTGGATCAGGCGCTGGCTCTTGGTGACGTTCGCGGCCGAGGCCTTCTGGTCATCAAGCTGGTGCAGCATGCCCTTGCGGCGGGCACCGAGGCCGTCCAGCGGAATCTGGCTGGCCACTACCACCATGGGCACACCCGTGGCATATGCTTCCTGCAACCCGGCCAGTGACGTCAGAGCGCCCGGACCGGTGGACAGGAACAACACGCCAACCTCACCCGTGGCGCGCGAATATCCGTCGGCGGCAAATGCCGAGTTGTTTTCCACCCGGGAGGACACGAAGTGCAGGTTTCCGCGGCCCATCGCGTCAAACAGGCCGAGGGCGTGCTGGCCCGGAATGCCGAAGACCGTTTTCGCGCCCAGCGCTTCGAGGGTCTCGACGACGAGGTCCCCGCCGTTGCGGACGCCAGTCACGGGGAGACGCCGGTTTCGACGCGCTGGGGAGTGCTCGCGGCGAATCCTGCCTGGCGCCGGGCTTCCTGCCCCAGGGCCTGCGCGGCGTAGCCGTTCGGGGCACCGAACCTGCTGCCCTCGACAGCGGAGTCCGCCATGAGGGTGACAAGTTCGTACGCTACATGGCTGGCCGCGACGCCGGTGATTTCAGCGTGGTCGTAGGCCGGAGCGACTTCCACGATGTCCGCGCCCACGAGGTTCATGCCGCGGAAGCCGCGGATGATCTCCAGCAGCTCCCGGCTGGTGATGCCGCCGGCTTCCGGCGTGCCGGTGCCCGGCGCGTGCGCGGGATCCAGGACGTCGATGTCGACGGAGATGTACAGCGGGCGGTTGCCGATGCGGTCGCGGACCTTGGCCACCGTTTCCAGGACGCCCTGGTAGTAAACGTCCGCGGAGGTGACGATGCCGAAGCCGAAGCGGTGGTCGTCGTCGAGGTCCTTCTTGCCGTAGAGGGGGCCGCGCGTGCCGATGTGGCTGATGGCTTCAGTGTCCAGGATGCCTTCCTCGACGGCGCGCCGGAACGGGGTTCCGTGGGTGTATTCGGCGCCGAAGTAGGTGTCCCAGGTGTCCAGGTGGGCATCGAAGTGCAGCATGGCCACCGGCTCACCGGCGCGCTCTGCAGCGGCCCGCAGCAGCGGCAGCGCAATGGTGTGGTCGCCGCCGAGGGTCACCAGCTTGCTGCCGCCGGCGGTGAGGTCGAGGGCATTCTGCTGGATGGTTTCGATGGCCTCATTGATGTTGAACGGGTTGACGGCCATGTCCCCGGCGTCCGCGACCTGGACGTTTTCGAACGGACTGACATCCCACGCGGGGTTGTAGGGGCGGAGCAGCCGGCTCGCCTCGCGAACATGGTTGGCGCCGAAACGGGCACCAGGGCGGTAGGAAACGCCGGAATCGAAGGGCACTCCCACCACCGTGATGTCCGCCTTGGCCACCTGGTCCAGCCGCGGCAGGCGGGCATAGGTCGCGGCCCCTGCATAGCGGGGAATACGGGATGAATCGATAGGGCCAAGGTTGCCGTTGGCCTCGATGCGCAGCTCTTCCAAAGGAACGCCTCTCCTTCGAGGATGGATCGGTAGTGTGACACCTATCATACACTTCAGTTTCCTGATGTGCATCAAGTGTTTACCAATCCAGCCGCTGCTCAGTCGATGGCGGACGGCCCCCTCTCCCCTGTGCGCACCCGAACAGCGTCGGAAACGGAGATTGTCCAGATCTTGCCGTCACCGAAGCGCCCGGTGTTGGCACCGGCTTCGATGGCCGCCATCACGCCGTCCATGGCCTCTTCAGTAACCAGCACCTCCACGCGCACCTTCGGCAGGAGGTCCGAGTTGTATTCGGTTCCGCGATAGACCTCCACATGGCCGCGCTGCTGGCCGTAGCCGCTTGCCTGGCTCACGGTCATGCCGTTGACCCCGAACCCCTCCAGGGCGGCCCGGACCGTCTCGATCTTTTCCGGCCGGACGATGGCCGTAATGAGTTTCACGTCCGCACCCTGCCCCGCTCAGCCTGGTTCTGCTCCGTTGCGTCCGCGGGGATTTCCGCTGCAGGAGCGTCTGCCGGCCCTGGCTTGCCGTGGTGTTCGCCGGGGTGGAAGGTTCCGCCCACCATCAGTAGTTCGTATGCGGTTTCGGCATGCTCGGTGACGTCGATGCCGGACCGCTCGTTGGCTTCGGACACCCGCATGCCCATCGTCTTGTGGATGGCGTACCCGATCAGCGTGGTCATGATGGCGCTCCAGGCCGTGACGATGAGCGCGGTGAGGATCTGGGGCCAGAATTGCGTCAGGCCCCCGCCGTAGAAGAGCCCGCCCTCGGTCTTGGCGGAGGGAACGGCGAAGAATCCCAGCGAGAGCGTTCCCCAGAGTCCGCCGACAAAGTGCACGGCCACCACGTCAAGGGAGTCGTCGAGGCCGATCCGGAACTTGAGGCCCACCGCGAGCGCACACACCGCGCCGGCCACGGCCCCGATCAGGATTGCCCCAACGGGGTCAACGAAGCCGCAGGCAGGGGTGACGGCAACCAGGCCCGCCACGGCCCCCGACGCGGCACCGAGGGAGGTGGCGTGGCCGTCGCGGAGCCGCTCGACGAGCAGCCAGCCGAGGAGTGCCGCGCTGGTGGCCAGCAGGGTGTTGGTCCAGGCCAGCCCGGCGATGGCATCGGCGGCGAGCTCAGAGCCGGCGTTGAAGCCGAACCAGCCGAACCAGAGAAGCCCTGCACCGAGCATCACGAACGGGAGGTTGTGCGGGCGGATGTTGGGATCCTTCATGAATCCAAGGCGTTTTCCGAGCACGACGGCGAGCATCAGTCCGGCGATGCCGGCGTTCATGTGGACCACCGTTCCGCCGGCGAAGTCGAGCGCGGAGATTTTGCTGCCCACGATGCCCGTGGCACCGAAGAGTCCGCCGCCCCAGACCCAGTGGGCGATCGGGGCGTAGACCAGGGTGACCCACAGGGCGGCGAAAAGCAGCCACGGCCCGAACCTGACCCGCTCGGCCACGGCCCCGCTGATCAGCGCGACGGTGATAATGGCGAAGGTGGCCTGGAACCCGATGAACACCATATCCGGGAGCCCCGGCGCTTTGCCACCGATGCTGCTGGCCAGTCCGCTCAGCCCGGGGTTGGCAAACGGATCCCCGACGAGCCCGGCCATGGTGTCGGGCCCGAAGGCCAGCCCGTAGCCCCACAGCGCCCAGACCACGGCAACAACACCCATGGCGCCGAAGCTCATCATCATGATGTTCAGGACGGATTTCATCCGCACCAGGCCCCCGTAGAAGAAGGCCAGGCCGGGGGTCATCAGCAGGACCAGGGCGGAAGCCGCCAGCATCCAGGCCGTGGCGCCGGGATCGAGCGCTGTGGGATCCACCGCCATTCCCACATTGAGTACAGAGATGTTCATTTCGGGAGCCTTCCTCGAGAAGTGGCGCTCCTGGGCGCCGGCTACGGCGAGACCATTCAAAACGACGGGACAGCTGTTAAAAATCGACGGCCTGCTGGAACTCGCCAGCTGGTCGTTCCCCGAATCCGACGCTACAACCGGGGTGTTTCCGCCGTTGCCGCAATGTTTTTCGGGGAGGTTAAACGGCGGGTCCGGGCATGAATTCCAGGTTTCCGGCAGGTTTCCACAATGTGACGTACATCTCACCATGCCGTGACGACCGTCACAGCGGCCGTAAAGGTTTCGTTAAGGCGGACGTCCCACGGGCTTTCCCGGGCCTACGCTCCAATCAGGAGCAGTACCCCGGACCGCCAACGGCCGAAGGCGCGCTGCGTGAAAGGATATCGTGACCACGCTCACCAGGCCGCCGGCCGACCCCTCGGACCGGTTCAACCGCAAGCCCCACCGGCTGCGAAGCTGGCTGCTGGAGGGCATGCCCGAAGGATCCGGCAAACGCCAGGGGCCGCACGGCCAGCCGCAGGCGGACCATACGCCCCAGCCGTGGTGGAAGGTCATGTGCCTGACCGGCGTCGACTACTTCTCCACGCTTGGCTACCAGCCGGCCATTGCCGCCCTCGCCGCCGGGATGGTCTCCCCGCTGGCCACCGTGGTCCTGGTGGCAGTGACGCTCCTCGGCGCCCTTCCGGTGTACCGCAGGGTGGCCTCGGAGAGCCCCCGCGGCGAAGGCTCCATCGCCATGCTGGAACGGCTCCTGCCACGGTGGGGCGGCAAGCTGTTCGTCCTGGCGCTCCTGGGATTCGCCGCCACGGACTTCATGATCACCATCACCCTCTCGGCCGCGGATGCCAGCGCGCACGCCATCGAAAACCCGTTCGCTCCGGAGTTCCTGCACGGCCAGGAGGTGGCCATTACGCTGGCATTGATTGCGGGCCTGGGCATCGTGTTCCTCCGCGGCTTCAAGGAAGCCATCAACATGGCCGTTGTCCTGGTGGCGGTGTTCCTGCTGCTCAATGCGGTGGTGGTGCTGGTGGGCATCGCGCATGTGTTCAGCGAAGCCCACGTGGTTACTGACTGGTGGGCCGCCCTCAACCAGCAGCACGGCAACCCGCTGGTGATGATCGGTATCGCCTTGCTGGTCTTCCCCAAGCTCGCCCTGGGCCTTTCCGGTTTCGAAACGGGAGTCGCCGTCATGCCCCAGATCCAGGGCAGCCCGGACGACACTGAGGCAAAGCCCGAGGGCCGGATCCGCGGCGCGCACAAGCTTCTGACCACTGCCGCCGTGATCATGAGCGCGTTCCTCATCGCGTCCAGCTTCATCACCACGTTCCTGATCCCGGCAGCCGAGTTCCAGCCGGGAGGCAAGGCCAACGGCCGCGCGCTGGCCTTCCTGGCACACCAGTACCTGGGCGACGGCTTCGGCACCGTGTACGACCTCAGCACCATCGCCATCCTCTGGTTCGCCGGGGCGTCCGCGATGGCCGGCCTCCTCAACCTGGTGCCGCGCTACCTTCCGCGCTTTGGCATGGCGCCCGCCTGGACCCGGGCCGTCAGGCCGCTGGTTCTGGTGTTCACCGCAGTCGCCTTCCTCATCACGGTGGTTTTCGACGCCAACGTCGAAGCACAGGGCGGCGCGTACGCCACCGGCGTGCTGGTGCTGATGACCTCCGCGTCCATCGCCGTCACATTGTCTGCCCGGCGCCGGCACCAACGCGGCTGGACGGTCGCCTTCGGTGCGATCGCCGTCGTCTTCCTCTACACCACAGTGGCGAACGTGGTGGAGCGCCCCGACGGGCTGAAGATCGCGGCGCTGTTCATCCTCGGGATCGTGGCGGTCAGCTTCGCTTCCCGCGTCCGGCGGTCGTTCGAACTTCGCGCCACCCACATCCGGCTGGACGAACGGGCCCTGGAATTCATGGCCGCCAGCGAAGAGGGACCCATCCGGCTCATTGCCCACGAACCGAAGCACCTCAGCGCGGCGCGGTACCGGGCCAAGCTGGAGCATGCCCAGCTGGCCAACCACCTGCCCGCGGACAGCGACGCGATCTTCATCGAGATCCTGGTGGACGACAGTTCAGACTTCGAACAGGAGCTCATGGTCACCGGAAAGGTCCGGCACGGCTTCCGCATCTTGGAGATCCACAGCAACAACGTGCCCAACACGCTGGCGGCCGTCCTGCTCCACCTCCGCGATGTCACGGGCCTGATGCCGCACATCTACTTCCGCTGGACCGAGGGAAACCCGCTCACCAACCTGACACGGTTCCTGTTGTTCGGCGAGGGTGAGATCGCCCCCGTGACCCGTGAGGTGCTGCGCGAAGCCGAACCGGACATCACCCGCCGGCCCTGGGTGCACGTAGGCTAGGCCCCGCCGAGGTAGCCGCCCCCCCGCGGAGTCAGCCGGCCCGCGGAGTCAGCGGCTGGCGGCGGGGACCAGCACCCAGAGGACCTCGACGGCGTCGTCCGTGGGGTTGATCCAGGTGTGGGGCTCCCGGCCGGGGAACGTCACAGTGTCCCCGGTGCCCAGCTCGTATTCCTCGTTGGTCAGGATCAGCCGGATGCTGCCCTTGATCACATGCAGGACGTCGACATCGCAGTCCACGGCGTAGAGTTCGGATTCGCCGCGGCCGCGCGGTTCGATCACGGCCTGGATGATCTGGACGCGGCGCTCGGAGCGGGCGGTGAGCAGCCGTTCGATGATGCCTTCGCCGCCCAGCGAAATCCGGGGCCCCTCGTCCTTCTTGGTGAGGTGCGTTTCAGGGGCGGCAAAAAGGTCGCCGATGGAGATCGACAGCACCTGGCAGAGGGTCACGAGCGAAGCCACGGACGGCGACGTCAGGTCACGTTCCACCCGGCTGAGGAACCCCTTGGTGAGGCCCGTGGCGTCGGCGACCTGCTCGATGGTGAGCCGCTGTGACTGGCGGGCAGCGCGGATGCGCGAACCGATGGCAACCGGAATGTTGCTCGGTTCAACTGGTAGAGCCTTCATTTACGAACCTTTCGCAGCCGGCCGCACGGCCCCATCGCTGGAGCCATACTAGCGGGATACCTACCTTGTGACGCCGGAACAGGCCTTGGTGTCAATGCACCTTGACTGTTACGCGGATCACAACATACCCTTTTGGCAACAAGTGTTGTCTATTAGACAATCAGCTCGTCATCATCAGGGATCCACCCCTGCATCCCCGCTCTTTGGCAGGTGAATTCCGGCGGGGCCTATGCGGCCTCCTGCGACGTCCGGCCCTGCTGCCACTACGCTCCAAGGAGCCCATCAACATGGACGCAAACTTCGTCAACATCGCCATTGTGGTGGTGTACCTGATCGCCATGCTGGCCTTCGGCTGGTGGGGCAAATCCCGCACCAAGAACAACAGCGACTTCCTGGTGGCCGGCCGGAGGCTTGGCCCCTTCCTCTATACCGGGACCATGGCGGCCGTGGTCCTCGGCGGCGCCTCGACGGTGGGCGGCGTGGGCCTTGGCTACAAGTTCGGTATCTCCGGCATGTGGCTGGTGGTGGCCATCGGCGCCGGAGTTCTGCTGCTGAGCCTGCTCTTTGCCGGCACCATCCAAAAGCTGAAGATCTACACCGTGTCCCAGATGCTCACGCTCCGCTACGGCAGCCGCGCCACCCAGACCTCCGGCATCGTGATGCTGGCCTACACCCTCATGCTGTGCGCCACCTCCACCAGCGCCTACGCCACGATCTTCGTGGTGCTGTTCGGCTGGGACCGGTCACTGGCCATCGCCATCGGCGGCGCAATCGTCCTGGTGTACTCCACCATCGGCGGCATGTGGTCCATCACCCTCGCTGACCAGGTCCAGTTCGTGATCAAGACGGTGGGAATCTTCCTGCTCATGCTGCCCTTCACGCTCAACGCAGCGGGCGGCCTGGACGGAATCCGGAGCCGCGTGGAGGACAGCTTCTTCCAGATCGACGGCATCGGCGTCCAGACCATCATCACCTACTTCGTGGTCTATACCCTTGGCCTGCTGATCGGCCAGGACATCTGGCAGCGGGTGTTCACCGCCAAGACCCCCACCGTAGCGCGCTGGGGCGGCGCAACGGCCGGCGTGTACTGCATCCTCTACGGCGCAGCAGGCGCACTGATCGGCCTGGGCGCGAGGGTGGCCCTTCCGGAGATCGACGTCGCCACCGAGGGCAAGGACGTTGTCTACGCCGAGGTGGCCCAGAACCTGTTGCCCGTCGGCATCGGCGGCCTGGTGCTCGCAGCAGCAGTTGCGGCCATGATGTCCACCGCGTCCGGTGCACTGATCGCAGCCGCAACAGTAGCCCGCGCCGACGTCCTGCCGTTCGTGGCCAGCTGGTTCGGCAAGGACATCAACACCAATGACACCGACAACCCGGAGCACGACGTCAGGGCAAACCGCATGTGGGTCCTTGGCCTGGGCATCGTGGCCATCCTCATCGCCATCGTCACCAAGGACGTCGTGGCTGCACTGACCATCGCCTACGACATCCTGGTGGGCGGACTCCTGGTCGCGATCCTTGGCGGGCTCGTCTGGAAGCGCGGCACCGGGGCGGCCGCGGCAGCGTCCATGGCGGTGGGCACGGTGGTCACGCTGGGCACCATGAT
The DNA here is from genome assembly GCF_000876655.1 of Arthrobacter sp. SPG23. Taxonomy (GTDB): domain Bacteria; phylum Actinomycetota; class Actinomycetes; order Actinomycetales; family Micrococcaceae; genus Arthrobacter. Next base: position 125,819 of record NZ_JYCN01000009.1, on the reverse strand, counting down.
CTACCTGGAGATCAATGCCGCGGCGCCGCTGGACGGCATCTACGCCAATGAGCCGATCTATTACGGCCTGCTGGCGTCGGGGCTCGTATACATCGTGGTGTCCCTGGCCACCACGCCCACCGACCCCCGGGTCATGCAGCACTGGCAGGAGCGGGTGGCGGGCAACGTCCCCGAGGAAGAGCCGGTCCCGGCCCTGGCCAACTAGCACCGGCAACAGAGCGCCCGACGGCGGTGCCTCCCCTGCGCGGGAGGCACCGCCGTCGGGCGTTTAACTACTCGTCTTCCTCCGGCTCAAGGAATTCTTCCCCGCCCAGGGGCACCACCGGTTTCTCGTCGCCGAGGAAATCCTCCTCGCCCAGGGGCACAAGCCTTCCGGCCTCTTCGAACAGTTCCTCTTCCTCGGTCTCTGCTGCGTCGTCGATGGGCGCGTCCTCCGCAAAGTCGTAGGCGGGATCGGATTCGATGGTGTCCCGCTCCGGGTGGGTGGGGTGTGATCCGTTGGTGTCCATGGTGCAAACCTCCGTGTCTGGTTATGCGGCCAGGGGTGGGGCTACGGAAGCACCTGCCCTGGCAATCATCACAGCACCGGCATACGTCGCGGTCAATAGCCGCCCAATAGCCGCAGCAATCCAACGCCGCCCAACCCCGCCGCCGAGCCGCAAAAACCCCGTCCGGTACCACCGTTTTGGGGCTCCATTTGAGGGCTGCCTAAACTTCCGGGTGAGGAATACCGGCCGAAAATCCGCGTAAATCCGCGGTACGCTGGAGCTGCAATGGGGCCGAAACCATGCCCCATCTAGCCCAGGAGTGTCCGTGTCTCAGCACGCTAAATCTGACCATCACCATGCCCTTCCCGCCGACAACCCGGCAGCAGGCGCCCCCGTAGAACCCGAAGGTACCGCCGCGGAGACCACCCCCAGCCCGGCCGACATCAAGCGGTGGCGCCAGTACCTCGCGGATGAACGGGCCGAGGCCCGCGTCTACCGAGAGCTGGCCCAGAACCGCAGCGGCGAGGAGCGGGACATCCTTCTGGCCCTGGCCGAGGCCGAGGGCCGCCACGAAGCCCACTGGCTCCAGCTCCTCGGCGATCACGCCGGGAAGCCCCGGCAGGCGTCCCTCCGGAGCCAGCTGCTGGGATTCCTGGCCCGGCATTTCGGTTCCGTGTTCGTCCTGGCCCTGGCGCAGCGCGCCGAGGGCCGCTCCCCCTATGCTTCAGACCCGTCCACGCCCGCGATGGTTGCCGACGAACAAATCCACGAGGAAGTGGTCCGCGGCCTCGCCACCCGCGGCCGGAACCGGCTGGCAGGATCCTTCCGGGCAGCCGTGTTCGGCGCGAATGACGGACTAGTCAGCAATCTTTCCCTGGTGATGGGCATGGCCGCGTCCGGCGTCGGCAGCCAGGTGGTGCTCCTGAGCGGCGTGGCCGGACTCCTAGCGGGCGCTCTGTCCATGGGTGCCGGCGAGTTCATCTCCGTCCGCTCACAGCGGGAACTGCTGGCGGCAACGCGGCCCACCCAGATCACCCTGACCGCCGCCCCGCGGCTGGACCTTGAGCACAACGAGCTGCTGCTTGTGTACCTGGCCCGCGGCATGTCCCGGGAAGCCGCCGAACACCGCGTGGCGGAACGGACGGGCCTGCTGGACTGCGACTGCGATCCCAGCCTGTCACTGCAGCCCGAACTGCCCGACGCAGAGGACCAGCACGAAGCCGTGGGTACCGCCTGGAGCGCTGCGGCATCGAGCTTCTGTTTCTTCGCCTCCGGCGCCATCATCCCGATCATCCCGTTCGTCCTCGGCATGACGGGCGTGGCGGCGCTTGCGGTTTCCGCCGTGCTGGTGGGCATGGCGCTCCTGCTGACGGGCGGCGTCGTCGGCCTGTTGTCCGGGACCTCCCCCACCAGCCGCGGTTTCCGGCAGCTGGCCATCGGCATGGGCGCAGCCGCCGTCACCTACCTCCTCGGGATGGCATTCGGCGCGGTGGTGGGCTAGTGGAGGGTCCGCAACCGCGGCAACGCCGCCCGCGGCACGCGGGCCGGCTGAGCACGCCGGTCCGGATTCTCCGCACAGCGGCACTCACCGCTGTGATCGCAGCGGCAGCTTTCACGGCCGCCGGCCTGTTTTACGGGGATCCCCGCTTTGTGGGGCTCTTCCAGTTCCGCAACAGCACTGTCCCCGACGGACAGGCCGCGGAGCAGCAGCCGGGGGTCGTCGCGAAGGATGTCAGCGCGGACGCGCCTCCCCCGGGGCTCGAGGAAGCGGACTCGCCGCTGGGAACAGCGGAGGAACCGCCCGCAGCCAGTGATTCCTTCAAGTTCCTGGCCACGAACGACGACGGGACGCCCGTGGGCTATTCGCCCTGCCGTCCGCTGCACTACGTCGTCAACGCCGGGCTGGCGCCCGCGGGTGCGGAGAACCTGGTAGAAGACGCCATAGGCACCATCTCGCGCGCCACAGGTATCCGGTTCATCAACGATGGGCCCACCGCCGAAGCGCCGGCCGAGGAACGCGACCCCTACCAGCCCGAAACGTACGGCGAACGCTGGGCGCCGCTCCTCATCGCCTGGACCACACCGGAGGCCGCCCCGAAGCTGAAGGGGCAGGTCATCGGCACCGGGGGCAGCACCCATTACAGTTTCGACGGCGGCCCGAAGACCTTCGTGACCGGCAGCCTGGACCTCGATGCCCCGCAGATAGCCGGCGAACTCGAACGGCCGCAGGGCTCCGCCTACGCCACGGCCGTGATCCTCCACGAGCTGTCCCACGTGATGGGGCTGGAACACGTCGATGACCCGCGGCAGCTCATGTACCCGGAAATCGGCGCTCCGGACGGCCTCGCCGCCGGAGACCTCAACGGTCTCTACCAGCTGGGCAGGACCGGCTGCCGCAAGGACCTTTAGCCCGCCTCGGCTAGCCCGCCACGATGTCGAGGGCTTCGTCCACGGTGTCCACCAGAAAGATCCTGTCCGCCATCGCGTTGCCCGAGGCCAGGCTCTGCAGCAACGGCCAGGCAGGATAGCGTCGCTGCCAGTGTTCGCTGCCCACGAGGACCATGGGCGTGATGGTTTCGGAAGCGCCGTAGTAGTTCTCACAGGCGTCCTGGAAAATTTCCTGCAGGGTGCCCGCCGATCCCGGCAGGAAGATCACACCGCCGTCGCACAGCTCCAGCAGGATCGCTTCCCTGATGGCGTTGGCGAAGTACTTTGCGATGTGGGTCGCGAAATAGTTGGGCGGCTCGTGGCCGTAGAACCACGTGGGAACCCCCAGCGACGGCGTCCCGTCCGGATAGCGTTCGACGACGGCCGCCGCCGCCCGCGCCCAGGCGGACACCGAGGGCCGGAACCCCGGCACGGCTTCCAGCTGCGCCAACGCCGCGTGGAAGTCCGGGTCCGGCAGTTCGCTGAGGTAGGCGCCCATGTTGGCGGCTTCCATGGCGCCCGGACCGCCGCCGGTGGCCACCACCCGTCCGCTCCTGGCGAGAAGCCGCCCGGCGAGGGCCGCCTCCTCGAAGGCCGGCGTTCCGCGCCGCGCCGTGTGGCCGCCCATCACGCCCACCATCGGACGGCCCCGGCACACTTCGGAGCGTGTCAGCTCATCAAGGGCGTCACCGATCGAGTGGTCATGCAGGGCCGCTGCGAGTGTGGCGTCCAGCCGGTGCCGCTGGCCCGGCCGGATGCTCCACTGGTAGATCCGGGCGTCCAGCGTTGATTCGTACCGGCCGCCCGGCGGACCGAAGTAGAGCTCCTGCGGTGAATACAGCTGGCCCCGGTAGGGATTGAAGGGCACAGTGTCCAGCTTGGGGAAGATCAACGCCCCCCGGCTCCGCAGCGAGTCCTCCACACCGTCATCGAACGTGCAGCCCAGGAAGATGGCCCCCTGCGGGTCCATGGCTTCGAGCGGAGCGGTGCGGCCGCGGAGGTCCAGGGACTGCGCGTGCCAGCCCTGCATGCTGCGGACGCCAGTGTTTACCAGCCGGTCAAAGCTGTCCAGGCTTTCAACCTCAAGGGTTCTGGGGCTGGGACTCAGGCTGTGCGCGGCGTTCATGGAGCCAGCCTAGTTGTCAGCTGACCTGCAGTCCTCCGTTGATGTCATAGGTAGCGGCGGTGATGTAGCCGGAATCCTGCCCGAGCAGGAAGGAGATCAGGGCGGCGACTTCCTCGCGGGTTCCCACCCGTCCCATCATGATGCCCTCTGACATCTGGGCCTTGCGCTCCTCGGTCAGGGTGCCGCCCATGATGTCGGTGTCGATGGGGCCCGGTGCGATCGCGTTGACAGTGACGCCGAACTCGCCCACTTCGCGGGCCAGAGCACGGGTGAAGCCGATGATTCCGGCCTTGGAAGCGCTGTAGGCAACTTTGGAATAGGTGCCGCCGCCACGCTGGGCGGAAATCGAGGAGATGCTCACAATCCGCCCGAGCTTGCGTTCGATCATGCCCTTGAGCACGCGCTGCGAGACGATGAAGGTGCCGCGCATGTTGATGGCGAAGACCTTGTCCCATTCCGCGACGGTTGTCTCCATGAAGGGGGTCGGCGAGCTGATGCCAGCCAGGTTTGCGAGCGCGACGATGGGCGGCAGCGATTCTTCGATTTCACTGATCGCACGGTCCACCGAAGCGGCATCTGAAACATCGGCGCCTACTCCCAGGGCCTTCACGGCGCGGTTGGACCCGATCTCGGCGGCCGCGGCCTTGGCGTCCTCGGCGTTGATGTCCAGGATGGCGATCGACCAGCCCTCGCTGGCCATCCGGTCCGCAGCGGCGCGGCCGATGCCGCGGGCGGAAGCTGCCCCGGTCAGGACAACGGTACGTTCGGCGGGGAATGAGGTGATTGTCATGGTGTGTCTTTCGTCAGGATTCGATGGTGTTCGGTTGATCAGGAGCGGGCTTTGGCCGGGTTCACGTTCACGGCTGCTGCGGCGGCAACTGCAGGATCCAGGGCGGCATCGCCTTCGGGCCGCTTGCGGGCGTAGAGGTAGGTGGCCACTGCAGTGACGCACAGGCAGAAGGACAGGAAGAGCAGGCCGCTCTGGTTGTTACCTGTGGCGTCCTTGAGCATGCCGACGGCGTACGGTGCCACGAACCCGCCAAGGTTTCCAAGGGAGTTGACCAGGGCCAGCCCGGACGCAGCGGCTGCACCGGTGAGGGCCGCGGACGGCATGGACAGGAACGGGGCGATGGCTCCGTAGATCCCCATGGCGGAGACCGTGAGGGCAATCAGGGCCAGGACGGGGTTGACCGGGAGCAGGTACCCGGCTGCCAGAAGGCCCATGCCGGCGAGAACCATGCTGACGGCGGTGTGCCAGGCGCGCTTTCCGGTCCGGTCCGCCCGCTTGCTCCAGAAGTACACGAAGACGGCGGCGACGGCGTAGGGAATGAAGACGATGAATCCCACTTCGGCGGTGGAGAACTTGCCCAGGGCTGCAACGATGGTGGGCATCCACAGGCCAAGTCCGTAGATGCCGCAGACCAGGCCGAAGTACAGCGCCGAATAGACCAGCGTGCGCTTGTCCTTCAGGCCGGCCAGGAAGTTGTGCTTTCCGCCCTTGGACTTGGCGGCCAGTTCGGCGTCCATGGTGGTGGCGAGCCATTCGCGTTCGTCGGTGTTGAGCCACTTCGCGTCCCGGGGGCGGTCGGTCATCAGGATCGGGGTCAGCAGGCCCAGGAGGATGGCCGGGATGCCTTCGATGATGTAGAGCCACTGCCAGCCCTGCAGGCCCAGGATGCCGTCCATCTGCAGCAGCAGCCCGGACACCGGGGCGCCGAGCGCGTTGGATACCGGCTGGGCCAGGATGAAGATGCCCAGGACGGTGACGCGCTGCGCGGCCGGGAACCACAGCGTCAGGTAGAAGAGGATGGCGGGGAAGAACCCTGCCTCGGCTGCACCCAGCAGGAAGCGGATGATGTAGTAGGTGCTTTCCCCGTTGACCAGCGCCATGGCGGTGGCGAAGATGCCCCAGGTGATAAGGATCCGGGCAAGCCACTTGCGTGCACCGAAGCGGTACATTCCGGCGTTGCTCGGCACTTCGAGCAGGGCGTAGCCGAGGAAGAAGATGCCGGCACCGAGGCCGTAGGCAGCAGCGCTGAGGCCGATGTCCTCGCTCATGGTGAGTTTGGCGAAGCCCACGTTATTGCGGTCAAGGTAGGCAACGAAGTAGAGCAGGACGATCAGCGGCATCACGCGGCGGCGGACCTTGCGGAGCGTGCGTTCGCCGAGCTCGCCGAGTCCGGTGGACTGCATGGAGAGTGAAGTCATCATCGACCTTCTGTCTGACGGAGGCGGCACCTGGACGGCGACGCGATCCTTAGGAGATGTTGGGGGGTGATTCCGTCGGACTACCAGCTGAGTCTGATGTCTGACATCTGACGGAAGAACATGAGGAAAATCATAGGAGCGTGATCTGGGTTACGTCAAGCCCCGCGCCGCGCAGCCGCCGCGGGGTGCGATTGCACATGTCGGGCCGGATACCGGCGCGGGCTGCGCGGTTGTCAGGGTTCGGAGCGGTGCACGTACCGTTCGTAGTCGCGGTACGTCTGCTCCATGTGTTCGTCCATGGTTCGCCGGGACAGTTCGGCGTCCCCGCTGAGGATGCTGTCCATGACCTTCTGGTGGTACTCGATGGCGTGGACCTGGATTTCGGGCACGGCCGAGGTCTCCCGCCTGGTCATGTAGAGCAGCTGGCCCAGCTGCGCGAACAGGGCCCGGACAAACGGGTTGCCCGAGGCCTTCAGCACTGCGTCATGGAATGCGATGTCCGCCTCGACAAAGCGGTCCAGGTCACCGGACTCATGGAAACGCTTCATTGCCGTGATGCACTCCCGCATCTGCTCGGCGTGCTCGGGGGTGTGCCGCTTGGCAGCCAGGGAGGCCGCACCCGTTTCCACCATGCGGCGCATCTCGATCAGCCCCACGGAGACCTGGTCTGCCGCGTTTCCGTGCGAGGCGGCCTTGAAGATCGCGTCCAGCCCGGTCCAGTTGTCCGAGGGATTGACGAACGTTCCGCGGCCGGCCTTGACGTAGAGGATGTTCTGCGCCCGCAGCGCCTTGAGCGCCTCGCGTACGGTGAGCCTGCTGACATCGTAGGCCTTGGCAATATCCGCTTCGGGGGGAATGGCATCGTGCGGCTTCAGCTTGCCGTCAAGGATGTCGTCGAGCAGGCCGTCGACGAGGTCGTCAACGAGTGTCCTGCGGCCCATCCCGGCTCCTGCCTTCAGTCTTACCCGCCGCTGCGGGTGCCTTCAACATTACTGTCGAACGCGACCCGGATCAGCATCCTGGCCCGAGCCGGCGACATACTGGTCCAGCTTCGCCAGGGTGGCCTCCAGATTGGCGGGGTGGCGGCGCAGGTAGCCGGCCAGCCGAAGGAAGGACTTTCCGCGGACCCGCCGGGCATCCCATTGCTCGGTGACCAGCGTGCCCGGGACGCCGCGGGCGTCGGTGGACGGTTCCAGCACATAGCGCCACACGTGGCCAAAGAAATGCCGCCAGGCGATGCGCCGGCCTTCTTCGAACTCACAGACCGTATTGAGGATCTTGTAGTCAACCAGCATGTTCATTTCCATGCCGAACCTGGCGCCGGCAGACAGCCGCTCCGGACCGCGAGGCTGGGCGGCCTTCACAGTCTCCGACCCGTCAATCACGCTGTGCAGTGCAGGCGTGGCCAGGACCTCGAAAATAACCTCGGGGCCGGCCTCGATGAAGCGCTGGCGGGACACAAGGTATCTGTTGTTCATCCGGCAAGCCTAACCGTTTCGGGCTGTTGCAGAATAAGTCATGCGCATTCCTCCCCTGCACCCGGCCGGCCGCCCCCGGATCGGAATCCCGGTCCGGCTCAGCAGCTCCCGGGGTACCGACCCCCGGGTCGGGGAAGCCAATGAACTGTTCGGGTACATCGTGGAGCTGGTCCGCGGCGGCGGCGGGGAGCCGGTACTGCTGACGGCAGATTCCGACGACGGCGGGCTGGCCGAAACGCTCAAGGGGCTTGACGGCGTCGTACTCCCCGGCGGCGGGGACCTGGACCCGGGACTTTACGGCGAAAAGCAGGGCGCCGCATGCTACGACGTCAACCCGGCACAGGACGAACTGGACCTGGCCGTCGCGCGCGGAAGCCTGGACGAGGGCCTGCCGCTGCTGGGTATCTGCCGAGGACACCAGCTCCTCAACGTCCTCTACGGCGGAACCCTGGTGCAGGACATGGCTGCCGGGCCGGTGACGCACCACGAGCCCGCGCCGGGCGATGCCGCGATGAACGGTGCCGATGAAGCGGCGCCGGGACCCTGGGCCTGGCACGACGTGGACATCCTCCCCGCTTCCAAGGTGGGACGTCTTTACAACCGGCAGGGCGGGGCGGACGGCCTGACGGTGAAGATCGCCTCCGGACACCACCAGGCGGTGGCGCGCGTTGCGGACGGGCTGATCGTAACGGCCGTCGCCGGCGACGGCACCGTGGAAGCGCTGGAGGATCCTTCACGCTGGGTGGCATCCGTTCAGTGGCATCCCGAAGTCCTGGAGCTCCCGGCCGGGGAACGCGTCGCACCCTTCCGGGAGTTCGTGGAGGTGTGCCGCAGCGGGCGGCCTACAGCGGCAGCCGCGGCGAGCGCGTAGCGACTGAGCCCCTTGCGGCATCCGGTTGCCGGACCTTGGCCACCGGAAAGCAGCCTGCTATTATCGTCAAAAAGGCAGTATGTCCTATCAAGAGAACATACGCTGACATACGCGGGCCATCCGGTACCCTCGGAGGTCGCGGAGCACAAGGGAGCGCTCAGTGGCGAATCAACTAAATCTCAGCATCGACCGCTCTTCACCGGTGCCCCTCTACCACCAGGTGGTCCAGGGCATCGAGTCGGCCATCCACACCGGGCTGCTTCCCCCGGGCAGCCGGCTGGACAACGAGATCGACCTTGCGGCCCAGCTCAACCTGTCCCGGCCCACCATGCGCAAGGCCATGGACGAGCTGGTGCGTTCCGGGCTCCTGGTGCGCAAGCGCGGGGTGGGCACGCAGGTTGTGTCCAGCCAGGTCCGGAGGCCGTTGGAACTTTCGAGCCTCTACGACGACCTCACCAATAACGGGAGCAAGCCCACCACCGAGGTGCTCAGCTTCTCCCATATCGAAGCCGATGCCCCCACGCGTGAAGCCCTCCAGCTTCCCGCCGGCGCCAAGGTCTACCACTTCACCCGGTTGCGCAAGGTGGGCGGCAAGCCGCTGGCCCTGATGGAAAACTGGGTCCGCGACGACATCACCCCCATCGACGAGGCCCAACTGGCCGCCCAGGGCCTGTACGCAATCCTGCGCAACGGCGGCGTGAACTTCCGGCTGGCCTCGCAGCGCATCGGAGCCATGGTGGCCAATGACTACCAGGCGCCGCTCCTGGAGACCGAGCCTGGCCTGGCACTGGTGACCATGGAACGCACCGCTGTGGACGACACGGGACGCATGGTGGAGACCGGCCACCACGTCTACCGCGCCGACTCCTACAGCTTTGAAATGACCCTCGTCCAGCGCTAGGCGCTGCGGCAGCAAGCACTTAAACGAAAGAATAAATCTATGGCCAACTGGGTATATCCGCTGGGTTCCGCCGCCGACGGCAGCTGGGACATCTCGCTGGGAACGTCCGATTCCGCCCTTGACGTGGACGGCTGGGCCCACACCGGGCTCAAAGTCGCGACGCTGCCGGCGGGCGCCGCCGTCGAACTCCCCGCCGCCGGCGAGGAACGGATCGTGGTTCCGCTCAGCGGTTCCTTCACCGCCACGGTGGACGGCGAAGACTTCCGGCTGGCCGGCCGGGCCAGCGTTTTCCACGGCCCCAGTGATGTGCTGTACTCCGGGACGGAGAAGGCTGTCACCATCAGTTCTGCGGACGGCGGCAGGGTGGCGGTTGCAACGGCTCCCGCGAAGACGTCCTACCCGACCCGGCTCGTGACCGCCGCCGAGACTCCCGTGGAACTGCGGGGTGCCGGCAACTGCTCGCGGCAGGTCCACAACTTCGGTACCCCGGCCGCGCTGGAGGCCGACCGCTTCATCGTCTGCGAAGTCATCACTCCGGCCGGCAACTGGTCCTCGTATCCCCCGCACAAGCATGACGAGGAAAAGGACGGCGAAACCAACCTCGAGGAAATCTACTACTTCGAGACCCGCGTAGCGCCGGACGGTCCGGCCGCCGGCTCAGGCGTGCAAGGCGATGCCATCGGCTACCAGCGCGTATACGCCTCCGACGAGCGGCCCATCGACGTCTCGGCTGAGGTCCGCACCGGCGACGTCGTCCTGGTGCCTTACGGCTGGCATGGCCCGGCAATGGCCGCCCCGGGATACGACCTGTACTACCTGAACGTGATGGCCGGCCCCGGTCCCGTCCGTGAGTGGCTCATCAGCGATGACCCGCACCACGGCTGGATCCGCCAGACCTGGGAGGGCAAGGACGTGGACCCGCGGCTGCCCTTCACCGCCTAGAGACGAAAAGAAGCCCCCGACCGGTTCAGCCGGTCAGGGGCTTCTTCGTTGCCGCTGGGCGCTATGGGCCAGCGCCGCCGGGACCAGCGCCGCCGGGGTCAGCGGGGCACTTTCTGGGCCACGCGGACCGGGACGCCCGTTGCCAGCGATTCCTGGGCGGCGTCCGCCACCCGGGATGCGGCCACGGCGTCCTCCGGGGTGCACGGGTTCTCCCGGCGGCCCAGGATCAGCTCCACGAAGGCTGCCATCTCGGAGCGGTACGCCTGGTCGAAGCGTTCCGCGAAGGTCTTGTGCGGCTCGCCCGCCGGGAAGTCGATGCCCGCTTCGGCCGATACCATCGCCGTCTTGTCATCCAGCCCCACCATCAGCGAACGGCGGGAACCCTGGATTTCGAGCCGGACGTCGTGGCCTGCCCCGTTATACCGGGTGGCGGAGACGGTCCCGACCGTGCCGTCGTCGAACGTCACCAGCGCGAGCGCGGTGTCCACGTCCCCCACCCCGCCGATGGCCGGGTCGCCGTTATTGGAGCCCTTGGCGAACACCTCCACGATTTCCCGGCCGGTCAGCCAGCGCAGGATGTCGAAGTCATGGACGGAGCAGTCCCGGAAGAGGCCGCCGGAGCTGGCCAGGAACTCCACCGGCGGGGGTGCCATGTCGCACGTGACGGCCCGCAGCGAGTGGATCCAGCCCAGCTCACCGGCCTGGTAGGCGCGTCGGGCTTCAAGGTATCCGGCGTCGAAGCGGCGCTGGTGCCCGATCTGCACCACACCCTTTCGGTCCCGGATGTAGTCCAGTACAGGCAGCGCGTCCGCCACGTTCAGCGCCACCGGTTTCTCGCAGAACACCGGGATCCCGGCATCCACCCCGGCCTTGATCAGTTCCGGGTGGGTAGCCGTTCCGGTGGCAATGACCAGGCCGTCCAGCCCGGAGGACAGGAGTGCCTTCACCGAGGGAACGAACTCGGCGCCGAGCCCTGCCGCAACGGTCCGCGCGTGCTCTTCCGCGACGTCGGTGAGCCGAAGCCTGACGTTGATGCCTTCCGGGTTGAGGACCCCGTTCAGCGCGGAGATGTTGTGGGCGTGCATGACGCCGATCCGCCCCACTCCGACCAGGCCAAGAATGACGTCCTTCATGATTTCTCCTCTGCATAATCCACCGTTGATGCTGCCACCGCCGCCGGGGCGCCTTGCTTTACTGATTCGATGCAGGCCAGCGCCATCGCCAGCGCGCGCCGGGCGATGCTTTCTGCGTGAAACGCTCCCATCCAGCCGGAGCCGATGACTCCGGTCCTCACCGGGGCCTGAACTCCGGCGGAGTTCTGGGTGATGTAGGCCAAGGGTGTGGTCCCTTCAATTGGTCCGAAATGTTTGGACCCGGCACGTGCCGGGTCATGACATGGCTGAGCAGGGCCGTCCCGGCGGGCTGACCCTGCTCGTGCATCTTGTCCGGGCAGGGTTCAGCTGTAGGCCTTGCCGGTAGTCTGTGCCACCTCGGCCACCTCGCCCTTGACTTCCTTGACCACGTCGCCGTGTCCGCCGAGCTGTTCGAGCTCGTGGGCGAGTTCGGCCAGTTCGGCGCCGCCAGCCATCTGGGCGGTGAGTTCGTCGAGGGTGATGTCCTTCTTCTCGTAGTAGCCGATCGACTTGCCGCGCTTGAGCAGCAGGAACCGGTCCCCTACCGGGAAGGCGTGGTGCGGGTTGTGGGTGATGAAAATGACGCCCAGTCCGCGGTCACGGGCCTGCAGGATGTAGCGGAGCACCACGCCGGACTGCTTCACGCCCAGGGCCGCCGTCGGCTCGTCCAGGATCAGCACCTTCGCGCCGAAGTACACGGCACGGGCGATCGCCACACACTGGCGTTCACCGCCGGAGAGCTGGCCGATGGGTTGCTCCACATCGCGCAGGTCGATGCCCATCTCGGCGAGTTCGTGCTTGGTGATGTCCTTCATCTTCTCGACGTCCATGCTCTTGAACGGGCCGAAGCCGGAGGTCAACTCGGAGCCGAGGAAGAAGTTCCGCCAGATCGGCATCAGCGGCACGACGGCGAGGTCCTGGTAGACGGTGGCGATGCCGACGTCGAGGGCGTCGCGGGGGGAAGTGAACTTTCGGTCCTCCCCCATGACCTTCAGGACGCCCTCATCGTGCTGGTGCAGGCCTGCGATGATCTTGATCAGCGTAGACTTGCCGGCGCCGTTGTCGCCCAGGACGCAGGTGACGCGGCCGTTGTCCACGGCCATGGTGACGTCGGTCAGGGCGACGATGTTGCCGTAGTGCTTGCCGACCTTGTCCAGCGAGAGCAGGTGCACCGGAGTGTGGGTCAGCGGATCGGTTTCGTTCTGGAGCAGGGTCTGCTGGTCAATCTGTTTGGCATTCATTTCTCCGGGCCCCTTACTTCAGTTCCGCGCGGCGCTTGACGATGAGGTTGACGATGGTGGCCAGCAGCAGCATCAGGCCCAGGAAGAACTTGAACCAGTCAGGGTTCCACTGGGCGTACACGATGCCCTTGTTGGCCATGCCGAAGATGAACGCGCCGATCGCGCCGCCCACCGCCGAACCGTAACCGCCGGTCAGCAGGCAGCCGCCGATCACCGCGGCAATGATGTAGAGGAACTCGTTGCCCACACCCTCACCGGACTGCACGGTGTCGAAAGCGAACAGGTTGTGCATACCCAGGATCCAGCCGCAGAAGCCGACCGCCATGAACAGGCCGATCTTTGTGGCCTTGACCGGCACGCCCACGGCACGCGCCGCGTTCGCATCACCGCCGACGGCGAAGATCCAGTTCCCCACCCGGGTCCGCATCAGCACCCAGGTGGCCACCGCGACCAGCGCGAACCAGATGAACACCGTGATCTTGACCTCGACTCCGCCGAGGCTCACCGAGGAGGCGAAGACCGCCCGCGCCGAAGCGAAGCCGTCCATGTTGGAGATGGACGGGGAGGAAACGGAACCGCCGATCAGGCGGGTCAGGCCCAGGTTCAAACCGGTCAGCATCAGGAATGTAGCCAGCGTGACGATGAAGCTGGGCAGCTTAGTTTTCATCAGGATCCAGCCGTTGATGAAGCCGATGCCCAAGGAAACCAGCAAAGCCAGTCCGACACCGACCCAGACGTTCGTGCTGAAGTACCAGCTGAACATTGACGCCGTCAGCGCCGACGAGATCACGGCCACACCTGTGGAAAGGTCGAACTCCCCACCGATCATGAGCAGCGACACCCCGACCGCCATGATCCCGATGGTGGAGCTGCCGTACAGCACGGTGGCGAAGGCATTGGGTTGCGTGAAGGTGGGGGAAACAACGGCAAAGAAGATGAAAAGTACTATGGCGCCCACCAGGGCTCCGACCTCGGGACGGCCGAGAAGTTTCTGGAACGGGCTACGCTTGGCGACGCGCTCGTCGGGCGCCGCCGTCTTTGTCTGTGTCTGGGTGATGGTCATGATAATTCTCCTTGCTGCCGGGCCGGCGTGCGCCGGCCCGGCCAGCGGGCTATTAGCGGATACCCTGCTCGGCGAATTTGAGAACATCGGCCGCGTTCGACTTGTCGATGATTGCCGGACCGGTCAGAACCGACTGACCGCCGCCAAGCTTGAATCCGCCGCGCTTGTTCTGCCACAACGCATCAACTGCGCCGTAGCCCTGCAGCCACGGCTGCTGATCGACTGTGAACAGCACGCTGCCGTCCGAGATCTTCTGCGCCAGTTCCTTATTTAGGTCGAAGCTGGCCACTTTGGCCGAGCTCCCGGCGTCCGTGACCGACTTGAGAAGAGTCAGGGTGATGGGGGCGCCGAGGCCGATAATGACGTCGGCGTCCTTGGACGCCTGCAGCTTGGCTGTCGCGGTGGACTGGACGGAGGTCATGTCTTTGCCCTCGACGTAAAGGATCTCCGTTCCAGGCACCTTAGCCTTCACGCCGGCACACCGGGCTTCCAGGCCCACATGCCCCTGCTCCTGAATCACGCAGACCGGGTGCTTGAAATTCTCCGCCGCGAGCCGCGTGCCGACGGCCTCACCGGCGAGCTTTTCGTTCGAACCAAAGTGGGTGAACGCCCCCAACTGCGCCGAGACGCCCTCGCCGGCGTTGAGGCTCACGATCGGGATGCCAGCATCGGCGGCCTTCTTCAGTGAGTCCTTGAGGGCTTCGGGCTTGGCGAGCGTGACCGCGATGCCGTCGACCTTCTGGTCGATAGCCTGCTGGATGAGCTGGGCCTGGCGCCCGGCTTCGGGATCGGACGTGTAAAGGAGCTCAACATTGTCCTTCGAGGAGGCTTCCTCTGCACCCTTGCGGACGATGTCCCAGAAGGTATCGCCTGCCGCGGCATGGGTGATGAGTGCGATCTTCATGCGGTCGGTCGCGGCGACCTGCCCTCCGCCTGCGCCGCCACCGGTTTCGGCGGGCTTGCCGCCGGTGCTGGAGCAAGCACTTAGCGCCATCATCGGCACCACTGCCGCAACAAGGGCCGCCTTGCGCCAAGAAAAATTAGCCACCTTAATCTCCTTTGATCTCAGTTTCCGGGCTGCCACTCTGCAACCGCCGGAGGACTGTCTACCTCGATCATGGTGATTCGCCTCACTAATGTCAATAGTTTGTCCTGACATTAGGATGTTTTTACGTGAAATCGCATTTCCGGGCACGAAAAACGCCGGGGATGACGGCCAAGCCACCATCCCCGGCGCTGCCATGCGAAAGCCCCCACGCCCCGCCGGGCGGGGCCGCGGGGGCGCGTCTCCGCGGCTGCTAGACGCCGAGGGGCGCCTCGGCAGCAGCGGGCGCGGAGGCCGCCGTCGTACGTTCATGATCCTGCCGCTTGGCTTTCGCGGCGGCGAAAGCCATCACACCGAGTCCGAGGAGGGTGATCCCTGCCCCGGCCCAGATCGGCGAGGTGTAGCCGAGGCCCGCTGTGATGGTGACGCCGCCCAGCCAGGCGCCAAGGGCGTTGCCGACGTTGAAGGCGCCGATGTTCGCACCCGAGGCCAGGGTGGGGGCACTGTCGGCGTACTTCATGACGCGCATCTGCAGCCCCGGGACAGTCGCGAAGCCGAAGCCGCCCATCAGCACGATGGAGGCAATGGTGAGGGGCTGGTTAGCGGCGGTCACCGCGAAGGCCACCAGGATCACCACCAGCGCGGCGAGAACTACCAGGAGCGTGCGGTCCACATTGCGGTCTGCGGCCTTCCCGCCCACGGTGTTCCCGATGAACAGCCCGACGCCGAAGAGGATCAGGAGCCAGGGCACGGTGGACGCCGCGAAGCCGGTGACCTCGGTGAGGGTGTAGGCGATGTAGGTGAAAGCGCCGAACATGCCGCCGTAGCCGAGGACGGTGACCAGGATGGACAGCCACACCTGGCCGGACCGGAAGGCGCGCAGCTCGCCGCGGAGCCCGCCGGAGGCAGCCTGGGCAGCCGTGTCGCCCTGCCCGGTCCGGGGCACCAGCGTCAGGATGCCGATGAGCGCCAGGACACCGATGCCCGTGATGGCCCAGAAGGTGGAGCGCCAGCCGGCCGCTTGGCCGAGCATGGTGCCGAACGGGACGCCCAGGACGTTGGCGGCGGTGAGGCCGGTGAACATGATGGCGATGGCGCCCGCTTTTTTCGTGGGGGCCACCATGTCCGCGGCCACCACGGCCCCGATGCCGAAGAACGCGCCGTGGGCCAGAGCGGCCACAATCCGGCCGATCATCATCATGAAGTAGTCGGGAGCGGTGGCCGAGACCAGGTTGCCGGCGATGAACAGCACCAGCAGGACGGCGAGGACAGGCTTGCGTTCGAAGCGCGTCACGGCCGCGGTGAGCAGCAGGGCGCCGACGACGACGGCGAGGGCGTAGCCGGAGATCAGCCAGCCGGCCGTGGCCTCGCTGACGCGGAAGTCGGCGGCAACCTCAGGCAGCAGGCCCATGATCACGAACTCAGTGAGTCCGATCCCGAACCCGCCGAGGGCTAGTGCTAACAGGCCAATAGGCATGGCGGAGCTCCTTCAAAACTGTACGGAATGGGGGCAGGGCGCGTAAGCTAATAGTTGCAGACGCGTTATTTATTGTTGCACAAGCAGATACCACGCGCAAGCAACTATTATTTGTTGTGCCCCGTTTCATCTCCATGGGGTACGCGATTCGAAGGGAAGTACACGATGGGCATCAAGGACGACGCCGTTGAAGTCCGCGCACAGGGATGGCGCACCCTGGCGGCCCTGCACGGCCTGATCGAGTCGGAGCTGGAACGCTCGCTCCAAGCCGAAGCCCAGCTGTCCGTCGTCGAGTACACAGTGCTCGATGCCCTGAGCAGGCAGGACGGCTGGCACATGCGCATGCAGCAGCTGGCCCGCGCCACCGCGCTGAGCGCCAGCGCCACCACGAGGCTGGTCAACAGGCTCGAGGACCGCGGCCTGCTCACGCGCATCCTCTGCGCGGACGACCGCCGCGGTATCTACACTGAACTGACGGAGAGCGGCATCAAGCTGCTGGAGGAGGCGCGACCCACCCACGACGCCACGCTGGAACGGGCCCTGGCCGAAGCGCAGGAGATCCCGGAGCTCGCCCCGCTGGTGGACGCGCTGCCGAAGCTCCACGCACACGTGTAGTCACACAACGCAAAAGCCCCGCGCCGCGCCGAAGCGCGCCCGCGGGGCTTTCTTGCTGAAGGGACGCCTACGTGACTCCGGCAGCGTCCTTGACCGCAGCGTCCTTGACTGCGGCGTTCTTGAAGTAGTGCTCCAGGTCCTCAAGGCTCTTGTCCTTGGTCTCAGGGACCACCCGTTTCACCCAGACGATGGCTGCCAGCTGGATGGCCACGAAGATGAAGAACGTGGTTGAAACGCCGATCCAGGCGACCATCTGCGGGAAGAAGAATCCGATCACGAAGTTGATCATCCACAGCACGAACACGCAGATGCCCATGCCGATGCCGCGTACGTGCAGCGGGAAGATTTCGGACATGGTCAGCCACGTCACCGTGCCGATGCAGGACTGCATGGACGCCAGGAACGTCACCATGAACAGCAGCACCAGGTAGCCGCGGGCGATGCCTTCCGGGACCAGCATGGAAATCAGGCCGATGGCCAGCAGGGAAGATGCCGTGCCTGCCAGGCCCACGATCAGCATCGACTTCCGGCGCACCTTCGTCATCAGGGACATGCCGACAATGACGGCCACCACGGAGGTGATGCCGTTGACCACGTTGGCCAGCAGGGCGCCCTGGTCCCCGAAGCCGGAGCTGGAGAGGATCGAGGTGCCGTAGTACATGATCGCGTTGACGCCGCTGATCTGGTTGATGACCGCCATGCCCAGGCCCACCACGAAGATCCTGCGGATCCATGGCACGGTGAGGTCCCGGAACGTGCCGAGCTTGGATTGGTAGTCTTCCCGGGCCGCCTGCCGCACTTCATCGAATTCCGTGGAGACATCGGCCGTGGCACGGGTCTTTCGTAGCACCTCGAGGACCTCGCCGAAGCGTCCGGCCGACGCCAGCCAGCGGGGGCTTTCGGGCAGCACCAGCATGCCGAACCAGAGTACGACCGCGGGCAGCGTTGCGATGACCAGCATCCAGCGCCACACGTGGGACGCTTCCGGGAAGGCGTTGCCCAGGACGGCGTTGAACGTGAACGCCAGGAACTGGCCCGTGACGATCATGAGCTCGTTCTGCGTGACGATTCGCCCGCGCTGGGCTGCCGGCGACATTTCCGCAAGGTACACGGGCACGATCACCGATGCCCCGCCCACCGCCAGGCCCAGGACGGTACGGGCTGCCACCAGCAGCTCGGTGGTGGGCGCCATGGAACAGGCGACGGTGGACAGGGCGAAGATAATCGCCAGCGCCATGATGGTCCTGCGACGGCCGAAACGGTCGGACAGCCGGCCGGCGGTGATGGCGCCGAAGGCCGCGCCGAACAGCAGCGTCGAAGTGACAAGCCCTTCGGTCAGCGGCGTCAGCCCGAGGTCGCGCTGCATGAACGGCAGGGCACCGTTGATGACACCGGTGTCGTAGCCGAAGAGAAGCCCGCCGAATGTCGAGAACAGTGCCACCCGCCGCATGAATCCCTTGGGATTGGCGGCATCACTGGCCGGGCCGTCGCCTCCGGACCGGGATCGGGCCGATGTACCGGGGAGTGTATTTTCCGTTTGCTTCATAGGGCAGCCGCTACCGGGCCTTCGCGATGTAGTTGTTCATCGTGTCCAGCTGGTAACGGGAAACCTCCGCGGCGTTCTCGTCTTCGGCGAAGACGCTGGACACCATCACGGTGTCTTCACGGTCCAGGAAGCCGATTTCCTGCAGGCCGCCGAAGAATTCCTCCCAGTTGACGTCGCCGTCGCCGATTTTCAGGTGCTGGTGCACGCGGACCGGGTTGCCGGGGGGGTTGGTGATGTAGCGCAGGCCGTGCGAGGCGTGGTGGTTCATGGTATCTGCGACGTGCACCAGCCGGAGCTTGTCCCCCGCCGCGCGCATGATGTCCAGCGGCGCGTTCTTCATGTGGAAGCTGTGCGATGCCACGTAGACGAGGCCCACGTTCTTGGAGTTCAGGCCGCGGATGACGCGGATGGCGGCCAGGCCTTCCTCCACGAAGTCGTCCGGATGCGGATCGATCAGGAGGTCCAGGCCTTCGCGTTCGATGATGGGCAGCAACTCCTCCATGGAGCGGTAGAAGGCGCGCTCTGATTCCTCGGCCTTCTCCGGGCGTCCGCTGAATTCGGTGTTGATGGTGCTGACGCCCAGGTCCACAGTGATCTGGATGACGCGCTTCCAGTAACGGACAGCAGCTTCGCGGGCATCCTCGTCCGGCCCGGACCAACGGAGTACTGGCAGCACCGAGGCGATCTCGACCCCCACGTCCTTGCAGGCCTTGTTGAGCTTGCCCACCAGTTCGTCGTCGGCCTTGGGGTGGTTGTAGAACGGGATGAAGTCGGCGTGCGGCGTCATCTGCATGTACTTGTAGCCGAGGTCCGCCACCACACGCGGGAATTCGAGCAGGCTGTGCGAGTGGTGGAACGGCGTTGGATCAAGTGCGATTTTCACGGGGAACACTCCATGGTGGATGAGTCAGTTGTCGAACGGGCGGGCTTAGTTGTAGAGGGCGGGCTTGGCGTTCAGCTTCACGGCCACCTTCTCGCCGTTCTTCTGCGCTTCCACACCGGCTTCGCAGCATGCTGCGGTGGCGTAACCGTCCCAGGCGGTGGGACCGCCGATCTCGCCGCGGAGCGCCGCGTCCACCCAGGCCTGGATTTCGACGTCGTACGCCGCGCCGAAGCGCTCTTCGAAGCCGGGCGTAACGTTGCCGCCCCAGCGGCCGGCGCTGCGGGTGTAGGGGCCCTTGTCGCCCCCGATGCTGACGATGCCGTCTTCGAATGAGGCCTGCGTGGCCACTTCGTAGCCGAACTTGGCGTTGACGTAGATCTCCACGTCCGCCAAGACGCCGGACTCGGTTTCCACCAGGACGTGCTGGGGGTCGTGCTGGCCGGCCGGGGCGTTCTTCGTGGCCTTGCCCAGGCGGACCTGGACGCTGGTGATTTCCTCGCCGGTGAAGAACCGGATGGCGTCGAACTCGTGCACCACCGAATCATTGATCAGCATTTCGTTGGTGAAGCCCGCCGGGGTGGTGGGGTTGCGGTGCTGGTGGTGCAGCATCAGCAGTTCGCCCAGTTCGTGGTCGCGGATGACCTGGCCCAGGGCTGCATATTCGGCGTCGAAGCGGCGCATGAAGCCCACCTGGATGCGCTTGTGACCCAGCTTTTCCTCGGCCTCGACGATCTTCCATGCCGACTCGGCATCCGGGGTGAGCGGCTTCTCGCAGAGGATCGGAATGTCCCTGGCAAGGGCCTTCAGCAGGATGTCCTCGTGCAGGAACCCGGGAGTGGCGATCAGGACGGCGTTGACGTCCCCGTTGTTGAGCGCCTCGTCCGCATCGGCCAGGGCCACTGCGCCCGGGATGCCCTCGATGGCTGCCTGTGCACGGGCAAGGTCAACATCGACGACGGCGGCAACTTCAGCGCCGTGGATGCGCTTGCTGAGGCGCTGGATGTGGTCCGCGCCCATGCGGCCGGCGCCGATGACGGCGACGCGAAGGGTTTCAGTCATTGTTCTTTCCTTACGTTTCGGGTGCCTGGGCGGCTGTTAGTTGACTGCCGTGCGGGAGCCGCAGGACAGCAGGTAGTTGCGGGTGCGCTTGGCGATCGGCATGGGGACGTCGAAGGCCACCGGGTACATGTCCTGCTCCACGATGCCGAAGATGGGGCGGTTCAGTGCCTCCACTGCTTCAATGACGGCGCGCAGGTCCGGCAGCCCGTTCGGCGGCTCGGTCATGACGCCGGCCAGGTTGGCCGCGGCCCAGGTCATGTTTTCCTCGTTGACCTTCTTGAGGATGTCCGGGTTGATCTGCTTCAGGTGCAGGTAGCCGATGCGGTCCGGGTAGTTCTTGATGAGTTCAAGGCTGGAGGCTCCGCAGTATTCGGCGTGGCCGGTGTCCAGGCAGAGGTTCAGGTACTTCGGGTCGGTCGCGGACAGGAGGGTTTCGATGTCCTCCTGGGCCCCGACGTGGGAATCGGCGTGCGAGTGGAACTGCTGCTTCAGGCCGAAGTCCTCCAGCAGGGTCTTACCCAGACGGTTGTGGCCGCTGAACAGGTCGCTCCAGGCTTTCTCTGTCAGCTGTCCGCTCTCCACCGCTTCGCCGGTCACGTCGTCGCGCCACATGGCCGGGATGACCACGATGTGCTCGCCGCCCATTGCTGCCGTGAGCTCGGCAACTTTGCGGGCCGGCTCCCAGGCGGCCTCCCACTGGTCCAGCCCGCGGTGGAAGGCGGTGAAGACCGTTCCGGCGGTGACTTTCAGGTCGCGCTGCTTGAGTTCTTCGGCCAGCCGGGCCGGGTCGGCGGGCAGGTAGCCGTAGGGGCCGAGTTCGATCCACTTGTAGCCGGACTCGGCCACCTCATCGAGGAACCGTTCCCACGGCGTCTGCTTGGGGTCATCCGGAAACCAGACACCCCAGGAATCCGGCGCCGTGCCGATGATCAGTTTGTTCTCAGTCATGACAGCGTTGTCTTTCTTCTTGGGACCGGAAGTACTAGTTGGACGGGAAGTTGTACGAGGCACCCGAGGCGTGGGTGGGCTCGGGCCAGCGTGAGGTAACTACTTTGCCACGGGTGTAGAAGGAGACGCCTTCGGGGCCGTAGATGTGCTTGTCACCGAACAGTGAGGCCTTCCAGCCGCCGAAGGAGTGGTAGGCCACCGGGACGGGCAGCGGCACGTTGATGCCGATCATGCCCACGGTCACGGAGCGCTGGAACTTGCGGGCGTTGGCGCCGGAAGAGGTGAAGATGGCGGTGCCGTTGCCGTAGGGGTTGGAGTTGATCAGGGCGATGCCTGCGTCCAGGTCCTCCACGCGGACCACCACGAGGACGGGTCCGAAGATTTCCTCGGTGTAGGCGGTCATTTCGGTCTTGACGTGGTCCAGGACGGTGGGTCCGACCCAGAAGCCTTCCTCGTGGCCGGGGACCACCAGGTCGCGGCCGTCCACCACCATCGCGGCGCCGGCGGCCTCGGCTTCGGTGACGATCTTCACGATGCGTTCCTTGGAGGCGGGCGTGATGACCGGGCCCATTTCGGCGTCGGGCGCGGTGCCGTTGTTGACCTTGACGGCGAGGGCGCGCTCTTCGACTTTCTTGACCAGCAGTTCCGCGGCATCGCCGACGGCGACGGCAACCGAGATGGCCATGCAGCGTTCGCCGGCGGAACCGAAAGCGGCTGCCGCGAGGTGATCTGCGGCGTTGTCCAGGTCGGCGTCGGGCATGACGATGGCGTGGTTCTTCGCGCCGCCCAGGGCCTGGACGCGCTTGCCGTGCTTGGTGGCGGTCTCGTGGACGTACTGGGCGATCGGGGTGGAGCCGACGAAGGAGATGCCATCTACGTCCGGGTGGGTCAGCAGGCCGTCAACGGTTTCCTTGTCGCCGTGCAGGACCTGGAAGACGCCGTCGGGCAGGCCTGCCTGCTTCCAGAGCTTGGCCAGCAGCATCGAGGCGGAGGGGTCGCGCTCGGAGGGCTTGAGGATGAAGGCGTTGCCGGTGGCAATCGCCATCGGGGCCATCCACAGCGGCACCATGACCGGGAAGTTGAACGGGGTGATGCCGGCGACGACGCCCAGCGGTTCGCGGAAGGAGAAGACGTCGATGCCGGTGGAGACCTGGTCCGAGTAGTCGCCCTTGAGCAGCTGCGGGATGCCGCAGGCGAACTCGATGACCTCCAGGCCGCGGCCGATCTCGCCCTTCGCGTCGGAGAGGACCTTGCCGTGCTCGGCGGTGATCAGCTCGGCGAGCTCGTCCACGTGGGCGGCGACGAGTTCGCGGAACTTGAACAGCACGGCGGTGCGCTTGGCCAGGGAGATGTCGCCCCAGCTGTCGGCGGCTTTGCGGGCGGCGGCAACGGTGGCGTCCAGGTCCGCCCGGTTGGCCAGCCGCAGCTCCGCGGAGACGGCGCCGGTGGCCGGGTTGTAGACGGGCTGGGTGCGGTCGCCTTCGCCGGCGGTCTCGGCCCCGTTGATGAAGTGATTGATGGTGGTGGTGACGGTCGTCGTTGACATGGTGATGGACTTCCTTGGTCTGTGGCTTTAAGTGAAGGGGGATTCAGCCGAGCAGCTTGCGCTGGCGGTTCTTGTGGTCGGTGTAGGTCTTGAAGGCCTGCTGCGTGGATTCGAGGTCGGAGACCTGGGAGACGGGGACGTCCCACCATGATTCGGAGCTCGGCGCGTCCAGCAGGGGGTCGGATTCGACGTGGATCAGGATGGGTCCGCCGCGTTCGGGGGCGGCCTTGGCATCCCGGATAGCCTGCTCGAGTTCGGCGATGACCTTCTCCCCCGGTTCGATCCGGATCACCTTCACGCCGAGGCTCTCGGCGTTCAGGGCCAGATCCACCGGGAGGGTGTCCCCCTCGTCGAAGCTGTGCTGCTCCTCGTCCAGGGCACGGTACTGGGTACCGAAGCGCTGCGAACCGAGGGATTCGGAGAGCGAGCCGATGGAGGCGTAGCCGTGGTTCTGGATCAGGACCACGATCAGTTTGATGCGTTCGGCGACGGCGGTGACCAGTTCGGTGTGCATCATCAGGTAGGAGCCGTCCCCCACCATGACCACGACATCGCGCTGCGCACCGCCCTTTGCCGCTTCCGCCAGTGCCGCGCGCTTGACGCCGAGCCCGCCGGGGATTTCGTAGCCCATGCAGGAGTAGGCGTATTCCACGTGGTAGCCGAAGGGGTCCCGGACGCGCCACATCTTGTGCAGGTCACCGGGCAGCGACCCGGCGGCGCAGATGACGACGTCCTGGGCGTCCATGGCCCGGCTGGTGGCGCCGATGATCTCGTTCTGTGCCGGCAGCGGGGTGAAGCGGGTGTCGAACGCTTCGTCCACGGTGGCGTCCCAGCGCTTCTTCTCGGCCGCGACCTGCTGCTCCAGGTCCGCGCCCACGCGGTAGCCGCCGAGCGCCTGGTTCAGCTTGACTAGGGCCTTGCGGGCATCGGCCACGATCGGCAGCGTGGTGCCGTGCTTGTACGCATCGATGGCGGCGACGTTGATGTTGATGAACTTCACGTCCGGGTTCTGGAACGCGGTCCGGGAGGCGGTGGTGAAGTCCTCATAGCGGGTGCCGATCCCGATGATCAGGTCCGCTTCCGCTGCGATGGCGTTCGCCGCCGTCGTGCCGGTGGAGCCGATCGCGCCGAGGGAGAACTTGTGGTCCCAGGGCAGGACTCCCACGCCGGCCTGGGTGTTCCCCACCGGAATGCCGGTGAGTTCGACGAACTTCGCGAGTTCATCGTTGGCGTAGGCGTAGAGGACGCCGCCGCCGGCGATGATCAGCGGGCGCTTCGCGGCGCGGATCGCTTCGGCGGCGCGGCGGATGTCCTCGTCGTCCGCGTCCGGGCGGCGGATCCGCCACTCGCGTTCGGCCAGGAACTCCTCGGGCACGTCGAAGGCTTCCGCCTGGACATCCTGCGGGAGGGAGATGGTGACGGCGCCGGTTTCGGCCGGATCCGTCAGAACCCGCAGGCCGTGGTGGAACGCGGAGAACAGCTGCTCGGGCCGTGAGACACGGTCGAAGAACTTGGACAGCGGCCGGAAGGCGTCGTTGACGGTGATGTCGTAGGCGTAGGGCTGTTCCAGCTGCTGCAGCACCGGGTCCGCAGCCCGCGTGGCGAAGGTGTCGCTGGGGAGCAGCAGGACCGGGAGCCGGTTGGTGGTGGCCAGCGCCGCGCCGGTGAGCAGGTTGGAGGAGCCCGGCCCGATCGAGGTGCTGATGGCGAACGTCTGGCGGCGCCGGGTGTGGCGTGCGTAGCCCACGGCCTGGTGCGCCTGCGCCTGCTCGTTGCGGCCCTGGTAGTACGGCATGATCGTGGGGTCGGCAGCCTGGTACTGCTTGAGGGCCTGGCCGATGCCGGCAACGTTGCCGTGTCCGAAGATGCCGAACGTTCCCGGGATCAGGCGTTCGCGGTAATCCAGACCGCCGACAGAGTCAACGGTGTACTGCTTCGAAAGGTATGCGACGACGGCCCGGGCGACCGTCATGCGGCGGGTTCCTGCTGTGGCAGTTTTCATCCCCATGGGAGGCTACTCCGATACTTCTGCGGTGTGGGCTGATGCGGTGTGGTGGAGAAGGGAGGCGGCGGTGGCCACGGCGCCGGCAACGTCGCCGTCCTGCGGGTACAGGAGGGTCCGGCCGACCGTCAGGCCCTGCACGCCGGGGAGGGCGAGGGCGGCTTCCCAGCTGGCGAACACTTCGTCCTGGGTACCTTCCGGGTCTCCGCCCAGCAGCACGGTGGGCATGGTGGTGGCGGCCATGACGCGTTCCATCTCGGCCACCACGGGCAGTTTCATCCAGGTGTAGGCGCTGGTGGAGCCAAGGCCCTCGGCGATGGCCACGGACTTGATCACGGCGTCGGTGGACAGGTCGTTGCGGACCCTGCCGTTGTGCCAGGCGGACAGGAACGGCTCCACCATGGCAATCAGCTTGCGTTCGGCAAGGGAGTCGATCGCCTTTGCCGTCGCTTCCAGCAGGGAAACGGTATCCGGGTCGCCGAGGCAGATGCGCGTGAGCATCTTGCCGCCGTCGGCACCCAGTGCCTCCAGCGCTGCCGCCGTGTGGCCGGTGAAGCGGTCGTCGAATTCGTTGACCAGGCCCGTGAGCCCGCCGCGGTTCATGGAGCCGAAGACCAGTTTGCCGTCGAGTGCGCCCAGCAGCAGCAGGTCATCCATGATGTCCGGGGAGGCGAGGATGCCGTCCACGTCCGGGTTTGCCAGGGCGATCTGCAGCCGGTCCAGCAACTGCCGGCGGTCGGCCATGGCCACAGGATCGTTGCCCACCGCGAGGGCGCCGCGGGCAGGGTGGTCAGCTGCCACGATGAAGTTCTGCCGGCCGTACTTGAGGCCGGGGTGCCGGCGCCGTGCCTTCGCGGCCCGGGCAACAGCGTCTGGATCCTCCAGGCGGATGGTGCTCAGGTGGGCGTAACGGCGGGGATCGTCGTCCACGCCCGCAGCGGCCGGGAGGGTATCCGGACTGGTACGGGAAACGTTGAGAGTCACAGTGCTGCTCCTTCGGTGGCGAGCCCGTTAGTGATCAGGGTGCCGGGAACAAGCCGGCCGCGTTCGGCCAGCAGCGAGGTGACCTCATCAGGTGTCGGCATGGCATCCGCACAGGACAGGCGGGACGCGACGATCGCACCGGCGGCGTTCGCGTAATCGAGGACCTCGGCAAGGCTCCAGCCGGACAGCAGTCCGTGGCAGAAGGCTCCGCCGAAGGAGTCCCCGGCGCCCAGGCCGTTGACGGTTTCCACCGGAACGGGGGCGGACACCACGCGCTCGGTGCGGGTCTTGGCCATGACACCTTCGGGGCCGAGTTTGACGACGGCGATTTCGACGCCGGCGGCCAGGAGTCGGTCCGCCTGCTCGTCCGGGGTTCCCTCGCCCACGGCTACGGCGCATTCCTTGTCGTTGCCGATGGCCACCGTGACGTGCGGCAGGATCCTGGCAACCTGGGCCCGGGCTTCCTCTTCCGAGGCCCAGAACATGGGGCGGTAGTCCAGGTCAAGAATGGTGTACTGGCCTTCCTTGAGCTCTTTACGCGGGCGGGCCTCGTGGGCCTTGATGTGGGCGTCACGGCTGGGTTCCTGGCACAGTCCGGTGACCGTGGACCAGAAGATCCGTGCATCCCGGATGGCGTCAAGATCCAGTTCTTCGGCCTTGATCTGCAGGTCCGGGGCCGTAGGGAAGCGTCCGTAGAAGTAGAGCGGGAAGTCCTCCGGCGGCTTGATCGCGCAGAACGTGACTGCCGTGGGCCATTCCTTCACCGGCGTGACGAACGTGTCGTCCACGTTGAACTTGCGCAGTTCCCGGTGCAGGTATTTTCCGAAGGCGTCGTCGCCGGTGCGGGTGATCACTCCGGTCCGGCGGCCATGCCGGGCGGCTGCGACGGCCACATTGGACGGTGATCCACCGAGGTACTTTCCGAAGGACGTGACATCCTCCAGATCAACCCCGATGTCGTTCGGGTAGATATCAACGCTGATGCGCCCGATCGTGAGCAGTTCGTGGGTCACGGTAATCGCAGACCTTTCTGGTTTGAACTCTGTACCTCTAAACAGATAGAGCTCCGGTGCCTGGCGGACCCCCGTGAGCGGGGCCACAACCACTACTTTGCCCTAGAATTATTGTCCTGTCAAAGGTTTGTACTGACATACTTACAACTTGGCATAACCCGACCGATTGGCCCCCTCGGAACCACGCTCAACGGGCCCATCCCGGGGCTATTTCCGTGGAACCGCCAGCTCGCCGGTAACATACTGGGCCCGCCCGAAGCCGAACGACCAGTCGCCGGCAGTGTTTTCCACATACCCGATGAACACGTCCTCACCAGCCACCCCCAGCTCCGCCAACCTCGCGGCAATGGCTGCAAAGAGGGACTGCTTCGCCTCCTGGCTCCGGCCGCCCTGGGTGAAGATCTGGATCATCACCACATCCGGCGTGCGCTCAAAGCCGAGTCCCGCATCCTGCGCAAAGATCTGCCCGCGGGGATGTTCGGTGAGGACATGGAAATAGTCGCGCTCCGGAATCCCGTACTCGGCCAGGATCGCATCGTGGATCCCCCGGCTGAGCCGGCCCAGGTCCTCGGGGCTGCGCCCCTGATTGACATCAATTCGTACCAGCGGCATTTTAGCTCCCTAATTAGTTTGTCCTGTCATACTAACAAAGTACATTCCCGAAGTTCAAGGTGCCGGTGAAAGACACCCTTGCCATCCGCTCCATCCCGGGAGTATGTTTAAACAACCAAAAGGTTGATAAAGACATTGATTGACTAAAGGCGGATGATTGGCAGGCCATGGACACCGGCGACGACGAACAGCTCGACGCGGCCTTCCTGGCCCTGGCCGACCCGGTCCGCCGCCGCATCATCTCCCGGCTCAGCCGGGGCCCGGCCACCGTAAACGAACTGGCGGAACCCTTCGCGATCACCAAACAGGCGGTCTCGAAGCACATCCAGGTCCTCGAGCAGGCACAGCTGGTCACCCGCACGCGTGACGCCCAGCGCCGGCCCGTCCACCTGAACCCTGCACGGCTGGAGGCACTCACCGCTTGGATCGACCAGTACCGGCTGGTCCACGAGAGGCAGTTCCGCAGCCTTGACGCCGTGCTCCAATCAAATGCCGCGTCACGCGGCGCACAGGCAAAGGACCCATCATGACCAACGCCCTGAAAGTCTCCGTTCCGGAGGGGCTGCCCTTCATCGACTTCGAGCGGGAGTTCGACTTTCCCGTGGCGGATGTCTTCCGCGCCCATAAGGAGCCCGAACTCGTCGCCCAGTGGCTTGGACCGCGGCGGTTGAAGATGGACGTGGACCACTACGACTTCCGCACCGGCGGCAGCTACCGCTACACGCACATCGCACCCGACGGCGAAAGCTATGGCTTCAACGGCGTCTTCCACACTGTCCGGGAGAACGACTTCGCCATCCAGACCTTCGAATTCGACGGCTACCCGGACGTGGTCAGCATCGAGTTCCTGACCTTCGTGGATCTGGGCGGCGGACGCACCCGGCTGACGGCCCACTCTGTCTATCCGAGCCTTGAGGCCCGCGACGGCATGGCCCAGTCCGGCATGGAAGGCGGGTTGACCGAGGGCTACGAGCGGCTCGACGAGCTCCTCAGCGGCGCCGCCACGGACATGTCCGCCACGGGCCGGCCGGAGGCCGGAAAGGTGACGGCATGAGCAACCCCCTGAAGCTCGTAGCCCCGGAGAACGTGCCGTTCGTGCACTCCGAGCGCGAGTTTGATTACCCGGCGGCAGCTGTCTTCCGAGCCCACTCCGATCCTGAGGTCTTCCGGCAGTGGATCGGACCGCGGGAATTGAGCACTCGGATCGACGTTTTCGACTGCCGACCGGGCGGAACGTGCCGCTTCGTGCAGGAGGGCCGGGACGGTCGCCAGCACGCCTTCCGGGGCGTCTTCCACACTGTCCGGGAGAACGCCTTCGTGCTGCAGACCTTTGAGTACGAGGGGTACCCGGACGTGGTCACGCTGGAATTCGCAACGTTCCAGGATCTGCCGGGCGGCCGCTCCAAACTCAGCGGCAGGTCCGTGTATCCGAGCGTCGAGGCCCGCGCGAGATTCCTTGCTGACGGCATGGAGACCGGCATCGCGGCCGGCTATGACCAACTGGACGAGCTGCTCGGCCGGTCCCCCGGCTCAGGGTCCGCAGCTTAAAAGAGAAAAGTACGACGGCGTCCGGTCACCTTCCTGGGGAAGGCGGCCGGACGCCGTCGTACTTTGTGAAACTTTTGCCTGGAAAGAGGCGGACCTAGAGGGCTGCGTAGACCTCGCGCAGCAGCTTGGCGGTTTCGGACGGCGTCTTGCCGACCTTCACGCCGGCAGCCTCGAGGGCTTCCTTCTTGGCCTGGGCGGTGCCCGCGGAACCGGAGACGATGGCGCCTGCGTGGCCCATGGTCTTGCCTTCCGGAGCCGTGAAGCCTGCCACGTAGCCGACGACCGGCTTGGTGACGTGCGCCTTGATGTAGTCCGCAGCACGCTCTTCAGCGTCGCCACCGATTTCGCCGATCATCACGATCGCCTTGGTCTCGGGGTCGGCTTCGAACGCTTCGAGGGCGTCGATGTGCGTGGTGCCGATGACGGGGTCGCCGCCGATGCCGATGGCGGTGGAGAAGCCGAGGTCGCGCAGTTCGTACATCATCTGGTAGGTCAGGGTGCCTGACTTGGAGACGAGGCCGATGGGGCCCTTGCCGGTGATGTTGGCCGGGGTGATGCCGACGAGGGCCTCACCCGGGGTGATGATGCCGGGGCAGTTCGGCCCGATGATGCGGGTGACCTGCTTGCCGTTCGCGTCAACCTTGGACTGGGCCAGTGCCCAGAACTCGGCGGAGTCCTGGACCGGCACGCCTTCGGTGATGACGACGACCAGGCCGATGCCGGCCTCGATGGCTTCAACAACGGCGTCCTTGGTGAATGCCGGGGGGACGAAGACGATGGAGACGTCGGCGCCGGTCTCGGCCATGGCTTCCTTGACGGTGCCGAAAACGGTGATTTCGTTATCGCCGTGCAGGACCGTGGTGCCGGCCTTGCGGGCGTTGACGCCGCCCACAATGTTGGTGCCGGCCTTGAGCATCAGGGCGGTGTGCTTGGTGCCTTCGCCGCCGGTGATGCCCTGGACGATGACCTTGGAGTCCTTGTTCAGATAGATAGACATGGTGCGTCCCTTTACTTAGCTGCGTTGGCGAGCTCGGCGGCCTTGTCGGCGCCCTCGTCCATGGTGGCGGCCAGGGTAACCAGCGGGTGGTTGGCCTCGGCCAGGATGCGGCGGCCTTCCTCGACGTTGTTGCCGTCGAGGCGGACGACCAGCGGCTTGTTCGCGGAGTGGCCCAGCTCGGCCAGTGCTCCGACGATGCCCTTGGCCACGGCGTCGCAGGCGGTGATTCCGCCGAAGACGTTGACGAACACGGACTTGACCTGCTCGTCGCCCAGGATGACGTCCAGGCCGGCTGCCATGACCTCGGCGGAGGCTCCGCCGCCGATGTCCAGGAAGTTGGCCGGCTTGACGTTGCCGTGGTTTTCACCGGCGTAGGCAACGACGTCCAGGGTAGACATGACCAGGCCGGCGCCGTTGCCGATGATGCCCACTTCGCCGTCCAGCTTGACGTAGTTCAGGTCCTGCGCCTTGGCCTTGGCCTCGAGCGGGTCAGCAGCGTCCTTGTCTTCAAGGTGAGCGTGCTTGGGGTGGCGGAAGTCGGCGTTCTCGTCCAGCGAGACCTTTCCGTCGAGGGCGACGATGTCGCCGGCACCGGTCTTGACCAGCGGGTTGACCTCCACCAGGGTGGCGTCTTCCTTCTTGAAAACGTCCCAGAGCTTCAGGATGACGGCGGCGACTTTGCCGCGCAGTTCCTCAGCGAAGCCGGCAGCGGCAACGATTTCGTCGGCCTTGGCCTGGTCGATGCCCACTGCGGGATCGATGGCGATCTTGGCGAGGGCGTCGGGGCGTTCGACGGCGAGCTGTTCGATTTCCATGCCGCCTTCAACCGAGCACATGGCCAGGTAGTTGCGGTTGGCCCGGTCCAGCAGGACGGAGAAGTAGTATTCCTCGGCGATGTCCGCGCCCTGGGCGATCATGACCTTGTTGACCGTGTGGCCCTTGATGTCCATGCCCAGGATGTTGGTGGAGTGCTCCAGCGCCTCATCGGCGGTCTTTGCGACCTTAACGCCGCCGGCCTTGCCGCGGCCACCGACCTTAACCTGTGCCTTGACGACAGTTACGCCGCCGATCTTCTCGGCAGCTGCCTTTGCTTCTTCAGGGGTGTGCGCCACGATGCCAGCAAGCACGGGTACACCGTGCGCCTCGAACATATCGCGCGCCTGATATTCAAACAGGTCCACGGTTTAGTGTCCTTCTACGTCGAAGTAGTTTCTGTACAGCCGGACCCCACGTAATCGTGGTTACCGGGCTGCGGAATAAACGCACCCTGCGACTGGTTCGGAAACGAGCCACACGGCGCAATGCTCCTCTCGGAACTCTAGTCCTTTCTGCGGACCGGCCCGTTCCAGAGTACCCGTTATGTGAGTAAGGACACTATTCTATGGAGCGTAGAAAAACCCCTAGATTACGGGGTTTTTGGCGCCTCTGACGGCGTAGCGGAGGGGTCTGCACCCTCCGCGGAAATTAGTTCGTAACGGTCCCGCGAAACGAAGAAGGCAACACCGGCCGAGACGTTTCCGCAGGCCACGCCACCGTTATAGGCCGAGCATCGCAGGCCGTTCCGTTCGAGGTTCTGTCCGTCTTCGAGTACGGGCAGCTGGGAAACCGGCCCGTTCTTGCTGCCCCTGGGCCCGAATTCTGCCTCCATCTGCGTGACGCCGGAGCGGCATTCGCCGTAGCTAGCTTTCTCCGGCGTGAGCAACGCGGTGCCGCCGAGGTAGCCCAGGCCCGTGCCGGCGCAATCATCCGCCACGTCCGCGGCCTCGGCTTTGGGGTAAACGGCAAGTTCGCAGTGCGCTACCGGGACGATGGCCAGCTTGTTGTTGGCGGCGTCGCTGTAGGCGTTCTGCTCGTAGGGCAGGTTGATGTGCTCGCCGCGTGCCGAGGTCAGCGAGCAGACGGCGCTGTGATCGGCGGTGACGAAGCTGAGCACGTCGCTGCCCGCCGAGAACGGAGTGGCGTCCGCCACGGGGGCCTGCTTGAGCTGTTCCAGTGCCGAAAGCGGCGGCGGCGGGACGTAGTCCGGGTCCTTCTGCGTGATGGTGCACGACGTGCAGGCCAGCAGGATGAGGGCGGCCAGGATCCCCGGTACAGTCCGTCGCATGCGCTCCATTATGCCTGCAGCGGCTAGGAGCCGGCGGCAGGCCTTGCACCTTCGACGACCGCGGCAGCCGCTTCGGCGGGGTCCGCCTGGTCAAACTGCTCCCGCATCTGCGCCGCCCGTCTCTTCCAGGCGGGATCCCCCAGGACGTCGGCCACCGCCCGGGCTATGTCGCCGGGCCTGGGTGCCTCAGTCCGCAGGCTGATGCCCACGCCGGCGTATTCCACCCGGGCATTGACGTCGCTCTTGCCCTCGTTGATGCCGGACACCACCAGCGGAACGCCCTTGGACAGGCTTAGCTGCACTCCGCCAAAACCGCCGTTGCTGATGAACACATCGGTGTACTCGAAGACTTTGGCGACGTCCACGTAGTCGCGCACGATGACGTTGGGCTGCGGATATCTGGCCTTCAATTCCTCGGTGCCGCGGCCGCCGGTGGCAACGATCACCAGCGCGTCCATGTCCTTCACGGCGTCGAGCGCAGGGACGATCAGCTTGTTCTGGTCTATGTTGTCCACGGTTCCCTGCGTCACCACCAGAGTGGCCGGGTAGGACCGCGGCCATTCGCCGTCTGTGCCCGGCACCGCCTCCGCTGAACGGGCGCCGTCCGTCCCGGGATGGACAGCCTCCGGCGCCCGGTAAGGAAGGAGCGCGCCGACGTAGTGGACCTTCGGATTCACGTTCCGGCGCGGGAAGTCCAGCGACTCCGGGCCTGTTTGGATGACGGCCGCCGCGCAGCGGTACGGTTCGTCGGTCAGCCGTCCCCGTCGGGGGACCTCCTGGCCATAGGCCGCGTGCTGCCGCCGGTAGCTCTGGCTGGCCGGCCGGAGGATGACCTTGTCTGACAGCAGCCCCGCCGCGGCCTGGGCGGCTTTCTCTGCCAGGTTGCGGGACGGCTTGAAACCGAAGAAGAGCGGCGGCACCAGGGGGTCGCTTTCCATGTTGGGAATCGCCACGAACGTCACCACCGGCGTGCTCATCAACCGGGAAACCAGCCGCTGGATGAACATGGAGCTGTCCACCACTGCCACGTCGAAAGGGAAGTCGCCGTGGAGCTCCCGGATGTCCTCGAAGAAGTTGCTGATGTTGCTGGCAAAGATCTTTTCGCCGTCGAATCCGATGGCCCTGGGGCCTTTGAGCCGGGCGCGTTCCGGATACAGCTCGTTCAGGTTGTCGCCCCGGTGCTCGATGGCGCGGCGAAACGGGAAGTGCTGAACCTCGAGCTTCCGCAGTTTGTCCTCATAGACAGGACCTGTGTACCAGCCGACCTCGTGGCCGCGCTCCCTTAGCCGCACGGCAACGCCGGTCATCGGATTGAAATGGCCGTCAATGGCCTGGCTGGCGAACAGGATCTTCATGGTTCCCCCGGACTCGCTCTGGGCTTTAGCGGCTCCGCGCCGCGAAACTGCGGCGCTATGCGTCCAGTTTGGTCAGCGGCGCGTACCTTAGCAATAGCCGCTTTTCGCCAACGCTGAACTTCACCTTGGCCACCGTCTTGTCGCCGGCGCCTTCAACGGCCAGGACCGTGCCGTTGCCGAAGCTCGTGTGGTTGACCTTGTCCCCCACGCTGACGGCCACCACTTCCTTCTGCGGTTGCACGCGGTTCTTCGCGACGGCGGCGGGCACGTCGGCGTTGAAGCCGGCGGACGGGCTGGCGGCCTGGCCGCGGGCAGTGCCGGCGCCCCAGAACGAACCGCCGTACCGGCTGGACCCGATGGAGGCTCCGCTCCCCCAGCCGCTGACCTGGCGGCTGGTGCCTTCACGACGCCATTCCACGAGTTCGGCCGGGATTTCCTCGATGAACTGGCTGGCCGGGTTGTACTGGCTCTGGCCCCACATGCTGCGGACTTCCGACCGAGTTACGTAAAGTCGCTTCCGGGCACGGGTCAGGCCCACGTAGGCCAGCCGGCGCTCCTCGGCGAGTTCCTTGGGATCCGTGGCCGAACGCTGGTGCGGGAAGAGGCCGTGCTCCATCCCGGTGAGGAAGACCACCGGGAACTCCAGCCCCTTGGCTGTGTGGAGGGTCATGAGCGTGACGACCCCCAGCCGTTTGGCTTCCGCCACCGCGGCGTCGATGTCCGCGCCCGGGGCATCCGGGATCTGGTCCGCGTCCGCCACAAGGGACACCTGCTCCAGGAACGCGCCCAGGGAACCTTCGGGGTTCTCCTGTTCGTATTCACGCACGACGGCGACCAGTTCAGCGAGGTTCTCCACGCGGGACTCATCCTGGGGATCCGTACTGGACCGCAGCCC
Organism: Arthrobacter sp. SPG23; assembly: GCF_000876655.1. Classification (GTDB taxonomy): domain Bacteria; phylum Actinomycetota; class Actinomycetes; order Actinomycetales; family Micrococcaceae; genus Arthrobacter. The sequence continues at coordinate 91,312 of NZ_JYCN01000009.1, read as the reverse complement.
GGCCAGGTAGCCGGTCTGCTCCAGGACGGCTTCCAGGGCGGCCGCCGCACCGGAACCGCTGGCCACCTCGGCGAGGTCATCCAGGAGCTTCACGAAGCCCAGCACTGCGTTGACCGATCGGGTTGCCATGCCCGGGGCCTGGTCCGCCCGGCGGGCGGCGGCCATGAACGAGGTCCGTTCCCGTTCGGCCAGGGCTGCCACGGCGCCCTCGGCGCGGTCGCCGATGCCGCGCTTGGGCTCGTTGAGCACCCGGCGGAGGTTGACGTCGTCGTCGGGGTTTACCAGCACGCGCAGGTAGGCAAGGGCGTCCTTGATCTCCTTGCGCTCGTAGAACCGCGTGCCGCCCACCACCTTGTAAGGCAGTCCCACGCGCACCAGCACGTCTTCGATCGAACGCGACTGGGCGTTGGTGCGGTAGAAGATGGCGACGTCGCCGGGACGGAGGTTGTCCTCGTCCTGCAGCCTGTCGATTTCCTTGGCGATGAACTGGGCTTCGTCGTGTTCGTTCTCGCCCACGTAGCCGATGATTTTGTGGCCTTCGCCCTCGGCGGTCCAGAGCCGTTTCTCCGGCCGGTTGGGGTTGCGGGAGATCACCGAGTTGGCGGCACTCAGGATGTTCTGGGTGGAACGGTAGTTCTGTTCCAGCTTGATGGTCCGGGCGTTCGGGTAGTCCTTTTCGAACTCGACAATGTTGCGGATGTCTGCACCGCGGAACGCGTAGATGGACTGGTCCGAGTCACCCACCACGGTGAGCTCGGAGGCCCCGGGACCTTCGCCCACAATTTCACGGACCAGCGCGTATTGGGCGTGGTTGGTGTCCTGGTACTCGTCCACGAGCACGTGCCGGAAGCGGCGGCGGTACGATTCGGCGAGCGCAGGGAAGGCGCGGAACATGTAGACGGTTTCGGCGATGAGGTCGTCAAAGTCCATGGCGTTCGCCTGGCGCAGCCGCTGGGTGTAGCCCTTGAAGACATCGGCCACGGCAGACTCGAAGGGATCGTTGTGGTTGGCGGAGGAGGAGTAGGAATCGGCGTCGATGAGCTCGTTCTTCAGCGCCGAGATCCTGTGCTGGATGGCCTTGGGTGCAAATTTCTTGGGATCCAGGTCGAGGCTCTTGGACACCTGCGTCACCAGCCGGAGCGAGTCCGCGGAGTCATAGATGGAGAAATTGGACTTCAGCCCGACGTTGGCGGCTTCCTGCCGGAGGATGCGCACGCAGGACGAGTGGAAGGTGGAAATCCACATGATTTTGGCGCGGCCGCCCACCAGCGCCTCGATGCGCTCCCGCATTTCCGCGGCGGCCTTGTTGGTGAAGGTGATGGCCAGGATCTCGCCGTGATGCGCTCTCCTCGTGGCGATGAGGTACGCGATGCGGTTGCTGAGCACGCGTGTCTTTCCGGATCCGGCTCCGGCAACGATGAGCAGCGCACCGCCGGTGTGCTTGACCGCTTCTTCCTGCTGGGGGTTGAGGCCCCGCAGGAGTTCGTCCACGCCGGGCAGCTTCGGACGTGCCCGTTCCCCCTCGGATTCCGGCCCGCCGTTCCAGTGGCGCGCCGTATCTTCGCCGGCCCCCGGGCGCGATGTGGCGAGCGCTGCCGCTTGCGGGGCAGCCTTGAACGGTCCGTCAGCATACGGGTCAAACAACATATCCATGGTGCTATAAGTCTAGGCGGTAGGGCCGACACTAACTTCCGTGGCTACTCCACCGAGCCCGATTCAAGGGCCGCGCGGAGCTGCCGGACCGCCGTCGTGCCGCCCGCGACGAACCACTCGAGTCCGTTGACCCGGACGGTCTCGGCGGCGCCGCCGGCGGCGATCACGATTGCCTTGCCGGGCAGCCAGTCCCATTCGGGACAGCTGTGCTGGAACCAGCAGTCCAGTTCGCCGTCGGCCACCCGGCCCAGGTCGCAGGACCCTGACCCGAACATCCGCAGCGCCGCCGCGCCCGTGGCCGCGGCATGCCAGGGCATGGCGCACAGCGGGTCCGCGAGCCAGGACGGGTGGATGTAGGTTGCGGCACCTTGCTCGGCCAGCGGCTTCCGGGTCCTGGCCCCGCCGTCGTCCTGGAAGGACGTGAGCCGTTCACCATTCAGGGTCGCGGGCCGGGTGGTTCCGCCCAGCCACAGCTTGTCCTCTTCGGGCTGGAAAATGGCGCCCAGGACCGTGCCGGCGGTGTCCTTGAGGGCGAGCGCGGAGCACCAGTACGTGGAGCCGTGCAGGAAGTTGTAGGTGCCGTCCACGGGGTCGATCACCCAGGTCCGGCCGCTGTTCCCCTTTACGGAGGCGCCTTCCTCCCCCAGGATGCCGTCGTCCGGCCGGCAGCGGCGCAGCTGTTCCAGCACATAGTCTTCGGCGGCATGGTCGGCGGCCGTGACAACGTCGGAAACGGACGTTTTTTGCTGCCCTTCCAGGCCGCCCTGGCGCATCATCAGGGCCAGCATGCCTGCTTCCCTGACCAGCGCTTCGGCCAGTTGGTAGTCGTCCAGGCCCGCGTTGAGTTCCGCCGCGCTGTGCCTGCCAAGTTTGTGTCTTCCCAGTTCCGTCACGCGTCCAGCCTATAGGTGGCCTTCGGCCAAGGACAGGATCCAAGGACAGCAGCGTGCACTGGACCAGCGATAATGAACACATGGCCAAGACACCAGCACAGCGGATCAAGAAGCACGGCGCCAAGGCGTCCGTTCCCCAGCACCATCTTCCGCCGGTGATCAACCCCACCACCCGGCGAAGCCCGGAGAAGGCGCAGAACAACAGCAGCCTGATCCTCATTGCCGGCGTTGTGGCCAGCCTCTTCCTGTTCTGGTACCTGCATTTGCTGACGCTGAACCAGCTCACCCAGCTCTCCGGCGGCCTTCCCATGCCCGATTCGCTGGTCGGCGGCTTTGACCAGGCCTTCGTGGACCAGCTGAGGGCTGCCATGAACGACGACGCGCGCGGCCAGCTCAACTACCTCCACAAGACGGCGGGCACCTTGTTTCCGCTGATTTTCAGCTTCACCTGGCTGCTGTTGATCGGGACCAACGTGGCGCGCAAACCCCTTCGCTGGGCGCTGTGGGTACTCCCGCTCCTTTTCGCCGCCGTGCGGTTGTGGGGCAACGCCGCCATTGATTCGATGATGTCCGCGCCAACGGCCGACGCCGGCCAGGTTGCCCTCGCATCCGGCCTCACTGTTGCCGGCTGGGTCCTGCTCGTGCTGAGCCTGCTGGCCGGCGGCGCCGCCGTCGTTATTGGCCGGAAGCCGCGGAAGCAGTAGCCCGGGCGGCTGCCAGCGCAGCCTTTCGCACCTTCAGTTCATGGCGAACGCGCTGGGCGATGACCAGCCCGGCAGTGGCCAGGCCAATGGTGACGGGGTAACCCATAAAGCGTTCCAGCGTGCCCGGTTCCGGGACATCCATGCCAGTCAGCCCGCCGATCACCAGCGCCCCGAGGGAAACAGCTCCGCAGGCGAGAATGAACCAGGCCAGGGGTGATTGCCGCAGCCACAGCCACCCCAACATCAGCAGCGCCAGCGCTCCCCCCAGGAAGAACATCACGGCGCCGGTCAGGTGCACGGCAAACCATCCGGCGTCTTCGGGCACCACACCCACGATGATTGTCCCGGTTCCCGCGGTGAAGGTAAGGACCTTGGCCGCGAGGGCAGTGAACCACGGGACGCGGTGGCCGGGACCGACGGCAAGCCTCACGCCGGGCCTGGCTGCCACGCACAGGAGCGCAGAGCTGAGGAGCAGCGCCCCCACCAGCATGCCCAGGCCTTGCACCACGAACGAGGCATTCATCACCGCGTGCAGGGGCGAGCACACGTCACGGCCCTCGTAGACCGCGCAATGGATGGCACCAAGATCGCTGATGTAGCCGGTCCGGCGGTCATAGGGCCTGGGCCCCGCCCACGCCGCGATCACGGCCGCTTCAGCCACGAAATACTGCAACACGCTCAGCTTGGCCCACGCCCCGAAATACTCCCGCGCGGAGGCAATCTCTGGAAGGAATCCGGCCCGGTAGGAAGTTGCTGGTGTTGCTGCAGTCATGCCAAGAGCGTAGTACGGGCCGGCACCTTGTATGCTTGTATCCGTGCCCGAACAGGACGGCCTGTGCCAACCGCTTCGGACGCCCGCCCTCGTAGCTCAGTGGATAGAGCACGGCTCTCCTAAAGCCGGTGTCGTTGGTTCGATTCCAATCGAGGGCACTTGAACTTCCAGCCGCAGGATCACGATTTTGATCTGCGGTCCTACCTGCTGGGCAGCTGGTCCGTGGACCGCACCCTGTGGGACCGCAGCTCCGGCGCGCGGGGCACGTTCACCGGCGTCGCCCGCTTTTCCGCGGAGGACGACGACGGCGGCCTTGCCTTCCACGAAGACGGCACCATGCGCTGGCCTGCTCCGGCCGGCGGCACTTTCACCGGCCCTGCAAGCCGCGACTATCTCCTGCACCCTGCTGATGCCCCCGATGCGATGGACATGACGTTCCCTGACGGGCGTCCCTTCCACCGGATGAGCTTCCGGGAAACAGCCAGGCAGGACAACCACTGGTGTGATCCGGACACCTACCGGGTGACGTACGCCCTTCGCGGACCCGACGAATTCAGCTATTCCTGGGATGTCCGGGGGCCCAGGAAGGACCTGCTCCTGGAATCGGTGCTGCGGCGGCTCGGCCCGGGCACGGATGCGCCGCGCATCGACGGGCCGCACACCAAGGGCCCGGAAACGGATCGGCCAGCCGCCGATGGGCTAGGGTCGGAGCCGTGAAAGACCGCATTGTTGTGTCCGCCGTCTGCGTCTATGACCAGGCCGGCCGTCTGCTGACCGTCCGCAAGCGCGGCACGGACAAGTTCATGCACCCGGGCGGCAAACCCGAACCCGGCGAAACCGCAGCCCAGGCCGCCTCGCGTGAACTCCTCGAAGAGGTAGGCATCGCCGTGGCGCCGGAAGACCTCCGGCTCATGGGCGTGTGGCTTGCCGACGCCGCCAACGAGGCAGCCACGGACATCGAGGCAACGGTTTTCGCCGCTCCGGGCACCTGGAGCGCGCACCCGTCCGCGGAGATAGCCGAAATCCGCTGGCTTGACCTCGCAGGCGACCTGCCGGCGGACCTCGCACCGCTGCTCACGGACCACATCCTGCCCGCCCTCGCAGCGGACCGGGCATAGCGCCGGGCGTCCGCGCCTAATCGCCGGATTAGAACTCCGGAACGGCTTCTTCCACCACTGCACTGGCTTCCGCGAACTGCGTGCGGTAGAGCTCCGCATAGCGGCCTTCAGCCGCGAGCAGTTCGGTGTGGGTACCGCGCTCCACGATGGTGCCGTCCTCCACCACCAGGATCATGTCCGCGGCGCGCACGGTGGACAGCCGGTGGGCGATGACGAGGGCCGTGCGGCCCTCGAGCGCAGCCCCCAGCGCAGCCTGCACGGCCGCCTCATTGGTGGAGTCCAGGGCTGCCGTGGCCTCGTCCAGGATCACGACGCGGGGCTGGGCAATCAGGAGCCTGGCAATCGTGAGTCGCTGGCGTTCACCGCCGGAGAGCCGGTAGCCGCGCTCCCCCACCACGGTGTTGAGGCCGTCCGGCAGGGACCGGATCATGTACTCGAGCCGTGCCCTGCGCAGCACGTCCCACATGTCCTCCTCGGTGGCGTCCGGACGGGCCAGCCGCAGGTTGGACGCGATGGATTCGTGGAAAAGGTGGCCGTCCTGGGTCACCATGCCCAGCGTGGCCCGCATCGAATCGAACGTGGTGTCACGGACGTCCAGGCCGGTGCCGGGCAGGCTGCCGCCGAGGCGCACGGCGCCGGAATCGACGTCGTACAGCCGTGAAAGCAGCTGGGCGATGGTGGACTTGCCGGCGCCGGAGGAGCCGACCAGGGCCACGGTCTGGCCGGGTTCCACCCGGAAGCTGATGCCGTGCAGCACTTCCTCGCCGCCGCGGGTATCCAGGGTGGACACGTCCTCGAGCGAAGCGAGTGACACCTTGTCCGCTGAGGGGTAGGCGAAGCGGACGTCGTCGAACTCCACCGAGACGGGTCCCGGGGGCACCTCCACGGCGTCGGGCTTCTGCTGGATCAGGGGCTTGAGGTCCAGGATCTCGAAGACCCGCTCGAAGCTGACCAGGGCGCTCATGATCTCCACCCGGGCGTTCGAGAGCGCGGTGAGCGGCGCATAGAGGCGGGTCAGAAGCAGTGCCAGCACCACGACGTCGCCCGCGGCCAGCTGCCCTTGCAGCGCCAGGAAGCCGCCCAGCCCGTAGACCAGGGCGAGGGCCAGCGCCGAGACGAGCGTCAGCGCCGTGACGAAGGTGAACTGGAGCATGGCGGTCCGCACGCCGATGTCCCGCACGCGGCCGGCACGGACGGCGAATTCGCGGGACTCTTCATCAGGGCGGCCGAAGAGCTTGACCAGGGTGGCCCCGGGGGCAGAGAAACGTTCGGTCATCTGCGTGCCCATGGCGGCGTTGTGCTCGGCCGCCTCGCGCCGCAGGTCTGCCAGCTTGGAGCCCATCCGGCGGGCCGGGATGAGGAAGATCGGCAGCAGGACCATGGCCAGCACGGTCACCAGCCAGGACTTGCCCAGCATCACCACCAGGGTCAGTGCCAAAGCCACCACGTTGCTCACCACGCCGGACAGTGTTCCGGCGAAGGCGGACTGGGCGCCGATCACGTCGTTGTTCAGCCGGCTGACCAGGGCCCCGGTCCGGGTTCGGGTGAAGAAAGCGATCGGCATTTTCTGGACGTGGTCGAACACCTTGGTGCGCAGGTCCACGATCACGCCCTCACCGATGGTCGAGGACAGCCAGCGCGTCACGAGGCCCAGTCCGGCCTCGGCCACGGCCACGACGGCGATCAGCACGGCCAGCCGGATCACCACGTCGGCACCCACGCCGGCGATGATGGCGTCCACCACCTGGCCGGCCAGCACTGGGGTGGCCACGGCAAGGACAGCCATGGCGATGGACAGCAGTACGAAGGCGATCAGCTTGCGCCGGTGCGGCCGGGCGAAGCCGAACACGCGCTTCAGCGTGGCCTTGGAGAACGGCTTGGAACCGCTGGAGGCCCGCGTGATGTTGTAAAGGGAGCTCCACGCTACCCGGTCCATGCTCATCGTGACTGGCCTTTCGTGGTTCGTTCGTTGACTCGGTCCGTGCCGCCGTGCGGCGTTGCTGCGCCGGCGTGCTGTTCGGTCACCACACCGTCCTCGACGTTCCAGCGGACGTCCAGGCGCACGTTTTCCAGCAGTCGCCGGTCATGGGTGACCAGGAGCAGCGCGCCGTCGTAGCTTTCCAGTGCTTCCTCGAGCTGCTCGATAGCGGGCAGGTCCAGGTGGTTGGTGGGCTCATCCAGGACCAGCAGGTTCACCCCGCGCGCCTGCAGGAGCGCCAGCGCCGCGCGGGTCCGCTCGCCCGGGGACAGCGAGTCGACAGGGCGCGAGGTGTGGTCCGCCTTGAGGCCGAATTTGGCCAGCAGGGTACGGACTTCCGCCGGGGTCAGCCCGGTCAGGACGGCCTCGACGGCGTCACCCAGCGTGAGATGCCCGGCCAGCAGGCCGCGGGCCTGGTCGATCTCGCCCACGGCCACTGAGGCGCCCATGGCCGCATTGCCGGAATCAGGCTGCCGGGTCCCCAGCAGGAGCCGGAGCAGCGTCGACTTACCGGCCCCGTTGGGGCCCGTGATGCCGATCCGCTCTCCGGCGTTGAGCTGCAGGTTCACCGGCCCCAGGGTGAAGTCGCCCTGGTGTACGACGGCATCGCGCAGGGTTGCCACCACCGCGCTGGACCGCGGCGCCTGGCCGATGCTGAACTGCAGCTGCCACTCCTTGCGGGGTTCCTCGACTTCGTCGAGCCGCGCGATCCGGGATTCCATTTGCCGCACCTTCTGGGCCTGCTTTTCCGATGATTCGGTGGAGGCCGCACGGCGGATCTTGTCATTGTCCGGGCTCTTCTTCATGGCGTTGCGCACACCCTGGGAGCTCCACTCGCGCTGCGTCCTGGCCCGGGAGACCAGGTCCGCCTTGGTGGAGGCGTACTCTTCGTAGCGCTCACGGGCGTGGCGGCGCGCCACGGCGCGTTCCTCCAGGAATGCCTCGTAGCCGCCGTCATAGACTGCAACGGAGTTCTGTGCAAGGTCCAGTTCAACGATGGTGGTGACACAGCGGGCCAGGAATTCACGGTCGTGGGACACCAAGACCACACCGCCGCGGAGGCCCTGCACGAATGACTCGAGTTTGGCCAGCCCGTTGAGGTCCAGGTCGTTGGTGGGCTCGTCGAGGAGCACCACGTCGAAGCGGCTCAGCAGCAGGGCGGCCAGTGCCACGCGCGCGGCCTGCCCGCCGGACAGGCCCGTCATGAGCGCCTCCGGACCCACGTCCAGCCCCAGGTCGGCCAGGACCGGTGCAACCCGCTCGTCAAGGTCCGCCGCGCCGGAGGCCATCCAGCGGTCGAATGCCAGGGAATAGGCGTCGTCGGCGCCCGGGGCGCCCGAACCTAGGGCCTCAGCCGTGGACTCCATGTCCGCCGTTGCCTGGGCACAGCCGGTCCGGCGCGCCACGTAATCCGCCACGGTTTCGCCCGGGATGCGTTCGTGTTCCTGCGGCAGCCAGCCAACGAAGGCGTCCGACGGAGCCAGGCTTACCGAGCCTGCCAGGGGCTGGTCCACTCCGGCGAGCAGGCGGAGCAGGGTGGATTTGCCGGCGCCGTTAGCGCCGACGACGCCCACAACGTCGCCAGGGGCCACTGTGAGGGAAAGATTTGAGAAGAGTGTGCGGTGGTCGTGACCGCCCGAAAGGTCTTTGGCAACAAGGGTTGCAGTCATTAGTCCATCCTCTCACTGCGGCCCAAAACGGCCTGGAAGCCCGCCGGGCATGGAAGAACCCGCTGGTCCGGACTTGGGGGGTGTACGGACCAACGGGTTCGACCATTTAGCATAGTTCATATACCCCCCGCCGTAAAATCGACCGGTGACATCCGGCCGCCCCATCCTGCAGAAAGCCATCTATGCCACTCCCCGCCAAGGCGTTCCAACGCTGGCTCCACGGAATCGCGCCCCAAGCGAGCACTGCCGACATCTGCAGAATCTCCGGGGTCAAGCGGACCACCCTGGCGCAGCAGCTGGTCCGCGGAAAAGTGGCCGAAAGCACCGTTGTCAGCATCAGCCGGGCCTTCAACATCAACCCCGTAGCGGCACTGGCCACTTTCGAGAACTACAGCGAGCTGGCCGCAAGCCCCGTTCTTCCCAGCGCCGCGGAGCTGGTCAGCCAGATCGCCACGATGGATCTGCTGAAAGCAGTCATTGCCCGCTCCGCCGGAGCTGCGGGCAGGGGTGGAACGGATGCACCGGAGCACGCCCCGCCACTGACCCCGGCACCGCATGCAACCTCAGTGAAGAACTGGGTGGATGCGATTGACGACGGCGAGCTGCGGCACCGGGTTTCCACAGCAACCGGGATCGCCCCGCAGAACTACTCCGCGCAGCTGACCGCAAACCGGTTGACTCCGGAACTGGCCATCGCCACGTCCCGGGAAGCCGGGGTGGGGCTGACGGGCGGCCTGGTAGCCACCGGGATGATCACCGAAGCGGAAGCCGGATGGCCTCCCGGAGCGAGGCAGGCGGCCCTGGACGCTTTAACTGACGGCGAGCTCGCCGCGCTAGCGGGCGAAAGGCTCCAGGCACTGGGAAAAACCCTCAAGCGCCAGGAACAAGACCACGAACAAACCAAGACAATCTGGGAGAACCTCGGATGATCGAGATCCTGCAATGGTCCACCCTGGCGATTTGTGGCGCCGCCGCGGTGGCCCGCATTCCAAGTGCCGTCAGGGGTGAGAACAGGTCGCTCTTCTACATTTTCGTGCTGGCCACCCTCGCGATCCTCCTCAGCATTGATGGCCCGTACGTGGCGATCGACCGGCTGCTCGGCGGCACCAACGTCACCAACCTCATCTTGCGCTTCGTGATCTTCGCCGTCATTCTGCTTGTCGGCTACCGGATCGCCAGGGGCTTCGGCGCCCCCGCAAGTATCCGGCTGATCCTGGGCCCGATAGGGCTTGGTATTTTGGCGGTGATTGCCACGGCTACCCTGGTACTCTTCCTCCTGGCTGATACGGAGGGCAGTGTCGCGGGTCTCACCACGCTACCCTCCAGAAGCCCCCGCAATGCACAACTCATCGAACTGTATGCGGCTGCTGGCCGCCTGTACCCGGCATATGTGGCGGCCAGCCTTCTGCCGGCGACCTTAGCCGCTGCTTCGTCCAACCTGGCCGCGTCAATCCGCTGGGGAGCGGGCTTGCTGTCCGTAGCCTTTGTCGCCCTCCCGGCGGGAACTCTCTATCCCCTGTTGCCTGACGAGCTGGGCCCGCTGAAGGCCCTCATTAATTATCTGGCCGTCCTGAGTCTGATGGGGGGCCTGTTGACGATCTGGATAGGCCGTGTACGGGCGCAGCCGCCCGCGCGGAGGTCATCTACTGCAAAGTAGGCTTAGCGCTTTCACAAAATCATTAGAACGTGAGAGAATCATGAATGTGTGAAAGTGGATGCCGAGGCTCGCGAACGGGGACAATCCGTGCGGCGCCGCGCGTCTACTGAACGCTATTGGGGGGATGAGTGGTGGCGGGCCGTTGGGGACCGCCCCCACTCAGCCTATTTATAGACCGGAGCGCCTCAGCGGCTGGGTCTCAGCGGGTAAACCGCAGGGTGACCAGCTGGAACGGGCGCAGCGTCAGCTGCGCGGAATCACGGCCCGGTTCAACGCCCTGCCCCTCCACCGGACGTTCCAGCAGGTCCACCACCCGCACGTCACTGGTGTCGAAGTTAGCCGTCACGATGCCCTCGGAGCGCTCCCCCAAAGATTCATAGAGACGCACAATGACGTCACCGGAACCGTCTTCCGCCAGCTTCACCGCCTCCACCACGATCCCCTGGTTGAACACCGTGAACAGCGGGCTGACAGCTGTGGCCCCCTTGACTACGCGGGGTGCGAGGTTGGTGCGGTAGCCCTCCTCCACGGCGTCGGCGATGGCCGCTCCGGGCCGGATGCTGACCAATAGCTCGTGCCGTCCGCGGTCGGCGTCGGGGTCCGGGTACTTGGGTGCGCGCAGCAGTGACGTGCGGACCGTAGTGGTGGTGCCGCCGTCGTCCCTCACGCTGCGGGTGACATCGTGTCCGTAGCTGGAGGCGTTGGTGACCGCCACACCGTAACCCGGCTCCGCCACGTGGATCCAGCGGTGGGCGCAGATTTCGAACTTGGCCGCTTCCCAGGACGTGTTGGTGTGCGTGGGCCGGAAGACATGCCCGAACTGCGTCTCCGACGCTGAGCGGTCTGCGCGCACGTCCAGGGGGAAGCCGATCTTGAGCAGCTTTTCGCGTTCCTGCCAATCCACGGAGGTCAGGATGCCCAGGGACCCGGAACCCGCCTCCAGTGAAATCCGCTGGGTGATCGCGGATGATCCGGCCAGCCGCTCCACCACCACGACGGCGTCCCAGCCTCCCCGCTCGAGTGTCACCGAACGCGCGTCGGTCAGTGAGGTCACGTTGCGGCGGTAGAACTCGTCAATATCCCACGCGTCCCACTCGTTGGGAGTATCGCGGTGGAGTTCCAGATGGTTCCCGAACCGGCCCGGGGCAATCGCATCGCGCCCGCTTGCGTGGTCGATCAGTGACGTCAGGAGTCCATTGGAGTCCAGCACGGCCCTGATGACGCCGTTGTCCAGGATGTAGCCCCCGCCGGCTTCAGTGACCGCTACCGGGTGGTCGCTGCGGACCGGTTCTGCGGCAGCCAGCGCGGGCACGCCACTGCGTTCGTGCGGCGCCGCGTTGAGCAGGAACTCGCGGCTACCCTCACCGAGCATGGCGCGTGCAGCGCCCGCAATGATGGCTTCCAGGGCATCCGAGATGGCCGCATAGTTCCGCTCTGCGTCCTGATGGACCCAGGCAATGGAACTGCCGGGCAGGATATCGTGGAACTGCTGAAGCAGGACGAGTTGCCACAGGCGCTTCAGCTCGGCGGCCGGGTACGCGAATCCGCCGGCGGTGCGGACTGATGCCGTGGCACACCAGAGTTCGGCTTCCCGGAGCAGGTGCTCGCTGCGCCGGTTGCCCCGTTTGGTCTTCGCCTGGCTGGTGTAGGTCCCGCGGTGCAGTTCCAGGTACATCTCCCCCACCCACACGGGAAGGGACGTGTATTCGGCCTGCGCCTGGGTGAAGAAGTTCGCTGCCGTTCCGATCCGCACCCTCGGGGACCCCTCGAGGTCGGCAGTGCGGTGGGCTGCGGCGATCATCTCCCGGGTCGGTCCGCCGCCGCCGTCGCCGTAGCCGAACGGGACCAGGGAGACAGTCCCGCGGCCGTGGTCCCGGTAGTTCCGTTCCGCGTGCGCCAGTTCCCGGCCGCTTAGCTCCGAGTTGTAGGTGTCCACGGGCGGGAAGTGGGTGAACAGCCGGGTGCCGTCGATTCCCTCCCAGTTGAAGGTGTGGTGCGGCATCCGGTTGACCTGGTTCCAGGAGATCTTCTGGGTCAGGAACCACTTGCTGCCGGCAGCCTTGACGATCTGTGGCAACGCGGCGGAGTAGCCGAAGGAGTCGGGCAGCCAGGCTTCCCGGCACTCCACCCCGAACTCGTCGAGGAAGAACTTCTTGCCTTCGATGAACTGCCGGGCCATGGCCTCGCCGCCCGGCATGTTGGTATCGGATTCCACCCACATGCCGCCCACGGGCACGAATTGCCCGGCCTTGACCTTCTCGCGGATACGGCCGAAGAGCTCCGGGTAGAACTCCTTCATCCAGGCGAACTGCTGCGCGGACGAGCAGGAGAAGATGAAGTCGGGGAACTCGTCCATGAGGGCAACGACATTCGAGAACGTGCGGGCGCACTTGCGGATGGTTTCCCGCACAGGCCACAACCAGGCCGAGTCGATGTGCGCGTGACCCGTGGCAACCAGCTGATGGGCCGAGGCATACGCCGGACGGGAGAGAACTTCAGCCAGCTCTGCACGGCCTGCCGCCGCGGTGCCGGGAACATCATCCGGATCCATGACGTCAAGCATCCGTTCCAGGGCCCGCAGGATCTCGTGCCGGCGCGGCAGTTCCGTCGGAAGCTCGTGCATGAGTCCGCTGAGGGTCCAGACATCCTGCTGAAGTTCCCACACGGTCTGGTTGAGTTCGGCGATGGCCATGGCACCCAGCCGGTACTTCGGATCGCGTCCCGCTGTTGCCTTGTCGCCGTAAGGCATGGCCGCGAACGTCCACCCCTGGGCAACGTCAGGATTCGCGGCTGCCTCCACGTAGAAGTCCACTGCCATCCCGCTTCCGAGGAGCTTCAGTGGAATGTACTGGTTCCGCGGCGAGATGGCCTTGATGATGGTGCCGTCCGGCCGCCACGCGATCCCCTCGCACTGGAAGCCCGGGAGCTCCCGGGTGAACCCGAGGTCCACCACGATCTCCACCGCGGTATCCGGAGCGGTGCCCCACGAGTCGGGCACCTCGCCCTGCAGCCTCAGCCATTTGGTGCTCCACGGGTGGCCCCACGCCGATCCGTGTTCCAGCGGGACAAAGTCGTGGCGCAGTGCTTCCAGGACGGAAACAGGCTCGTCCGGAACGTCCCAGCTGCTGAGGTTCAGCGGGACGCTGCGGGCGTACACCGCGGGGTCCACGCGTTCGCGCATGAAGCGGTCAAGACGGACTTCCGTGATGCGGCGGTCGTCGTGCAATGTGGTCCTCTTTAATGCCTGTTGTATGGAAGCTGACAGCTGGTTCGCGGTATGCGTCCGGACTTTGGCTTCAGCTTATGCGCAAGCCCTTGAACTCAGCCGAAGGAGCGGATCGGCGCGTCCATTCGATGGATAAAATCTACTGTGCCGGGTCCAATAAGCCAAGCACTTTTGCCCTATCCCGGCACCGGGGCGGGAGCAGTGATGCGATGGTCCCCGGCATAGACGTTGAGGGTGGAACCCCGGCTGAAGCCGGCCAGCGTCATGCCGCTGGCATCAGCAAGTTCAACGGCCAGGCTGGAGGGGGCGCTGACGGCTGCGAGTACCGGAATACCGGCGAGCGCCGCCTTCTGGACGAGTTCGAAGGAGGCCCGGCCGGAGACCTGCAGCACTGTCCCGGCCAGCGGCAGCCTCCGTTCGCGCAGCGCCCAGCCAACCACCTTGTCCACGGCATTGTGGCGTCCCACGTCCTCGCGCAGGCACAGCAGCTCCGCGCCGCCGTCGTCGGTGATCCTAAAGAGACCCGCCGCATGGACACCCCCGGTGGCGTCAAAGACGGCCTGTGCCGCACGGAGTTTGTCCGGGAGCCCGGACAGGGTCTCCACGGGCACAGTCAGCGGATCCGCCGCGGGGCTGAAATGCGACGACTTGCGGACGGCGTCGATTGAATCAGTCCCGCAGATGCCGCACGAGCTTGACGTGAAGATGTTGCGCCCCCTGTCAGGGCGGACGACGTCCGGCCTGAGCTGCGCTTCCACGACGTTGAAGGTCTGAACGCCGTTCTCGTCCTCGCCCGCGCAGAACCGCAGGGAGATGAGCTGCTCGGGGTTCCAGATGATGCCCTCGGAGACCAGGAAACCGGCCACGAGGTCAAAATCGTCGCCGGGCGTGCGCATGGTGACGGTAAACGGAAGGGAATCCAGCCGTATTTCCAGCGGTTCCTCCACAGCCAGGACATCCTCCCGGTGCCGCACTGGAAATTCGAGCGACTGGGGCGAGCCGTCCAGGACGAACCTGTGGATTTTGCGGCGTTGCGTCATGCGGGCCACGATGTGCTCCTTAGAGTGCGGGATATGACCATCATTGCAAGCCGGGACCACCTTCACCAGCCGGGGCCGCTTTAGCCGAGCAGGGCGCTCCAGTCCACCGGCCCGTCCGCAGCCGCCGGCTTCCGCGGGGGCTTGCGGGGAGCCCCCTTGGCCTTGGCGGCGGCAGATTCAGGTGCCTGGATCGGAGCGCCCCAGGGCAACGCGAACGCGGGCACCGGCTCCCCTAGCTGAACGCCGTGCGGCGGAACAACCAGGACGCCGTCGGCAGCCGCCAGTCCGCGCATCATACCGGGTCCCGTATGCCGCGCAGGGGATGCCATGCCGTACAACAGCCTGAAGGGCATCAGCCGGGTCCGGCCCGGATCAGCCTCGATCATCGCTCCGCAGGGCACCTCACTGACCGGCGGGAGGCTTCCATGGCCCAAGGCAGCCAGCAACGGCGCGCCCACCGTGCAAAGTGCCATCATTGCGGCCAGCGGATTGCCTGGCAGGCCAAGGATGAAGCGGCCGTCCGGAAGCTCAGCGAGGACGGCCGGGTGCCCCGGGCGCATTGCGATGCCGTCGATCAACAGCCGCCCGCCCAGATCCGCGACTGCACGGCGGAGGTGGTCGGTCCCGGACTGGCCGGTTCCGCCGGTGGTGATGACGACGTCGGCAGGTGCCTCTTCCGCGGCCGCCTCCCCCGCCTCCTTCGGCAGCACCGAGCCGTGAACGGGTCCGGTGCCTTCCTCCGGCCCGCCGGGTTCCGGCCCGTCGTCTTCCAAGGCAGCAAGCCACTCGTCGTAGGCGTCGCCGATCTTCTCCTGCCCGGCGAAGATGCCTCCCAGCATCCCCACCACCGCTCCAAGCTGCGGTCCAAAGGTGTCGCGCACCTTGCCCGGCGCGGGCAGGCCCGCGGCGACCACCTCGGAGCCCGTCAGCAGGATCCTGACCACCGGTTTCCCTTGAACCTGGAGCGAGTCGTGGCCCGCCAGCGCGGCGAGGGCCAGGTGCGCCGGGTTAAGGACGGCACCGCTCTTGACCAGGACGTCACCGGCAGCTGCTTCCTCGCCTGCTTTCCGGATATGCTGGCCGTTCTTCGGTTCACCGGGCCTGGCTGCGCCGCCAAGGGCCAGCACTGGGAGCCCTTCGTCATCCGTCGCCATCACGCCGCTTTCGCTGCGGAGCACAGCCTTCGCGCCGGGGGGCATGAGCCCGCCCGTGACGATGGGGCTTGCCTGGTGCGGCGCCAGCCTCTGGCCGGGTTCGGCCAAAATCCATGGTCCTGTCCCGTTGACCGCCCAGCCGTCCATGGCGGAGGAAGCGTAGTGCGGCATGTCCTGAAGCGCCGTAATATCCGCAGCAAGGGTCCGGCCCAGCGCGTTCTTCAGCGGCACCGGCCCGGGCGGGATGGGCGTGGCGCAATCGAAAGACAGCTGCCTGGCCTCCTGCCAGGTGTGCGCCACATGGGTGTGCCCGGCATCGACGGCCCCTGCCGGGCCGGCATCGTGGGATCCGTCTGCGGAAGCTCCGGGCGCCTCGGCTCCGGTGCGGTGGGAGGTTACCCCGTAGTCAGGAACGTCGCTGGCGGCGTCACCGCCGTCCGGCGGCGCAGCCGTCATGCGCCGGAGTTCCCGCTGTTGGGGGACAGCCCGGAGGCAGGATCGGTCCGGACGGGGTCGGACACGTCCGCGGTGTGCGGCGCGCCGACAGCCGTATCCACTGCTGCATAGTCCATTGCAAGCGCCCGCGCCACGCCCAGGGCGGCCTGCATGGAAACCGCATCCGGGGCCTGCCCCGAGCCGGTCGCCATACCCGCCGCGAAGCCGGCGATGAACGTGGTCAGCGGCGCCGCAGGCCGCACAACGGAGTGGGCCGCAACACCTGCCAGCGCGAGTACTTCATTGACGTCCACCTCGACGTCCTCCAGCTCGAAGGCCTGCAGCAGCGCCCGGCACCAGTCCTCCAGCGTTTCGTCCTGGCTTTTCACTGTTGCCTCCAAACTCAGAATTCAGTTGCGGTGCCACTGCACGGTCCCACCAATGATGGCTCACGACCCCTGCCGGGACACCCCTAGCGCGGTGGCATCGTCCCAGGTGTCCACGTCGTCCGTGGCACCGGCGGGGACGGTAACAGTCCGCACGTCAAGCCTAGCAAGGAGGGCGAAGACTGATGCCCCCACAAGCCCCCCGCCCTTCTCCATTTCGCCCACGGACCGTTGTAGCGCAGCCGTGCCATAAAAGCCTGCGAGTGGCTGTTTGCGGCCGTCTGGGGAGACGGCCATTACTCCCTCCGACCCCGGGCGGCCGGGGCGGTCGTCCGCGACGGCGGTCCGCAGGGCGCCGACCGCCTGATCCGCTTTGGGCATGTCGCAGGCCAGGACCAGCGTCATCGCCGCCCTCAGCGGACCGCGCGCACGGTCCAAAGCCTCCAGGCCTGCGGCAATGGCCGCGGCGGGGCCCGCGTAGGCTGGCTCCTCCCGGCAGGTCAGGACTCCCGCCGGCAGCTCACCGGGATCCGGGCCAACTACGACGGCGGCGCCCGCGCCGGCAGCCGCCGCGAGCGACCGCGACAGGAGGGTGGCGCCGTCGTACACCAACTGGGATTTGGGCACGCCACCGAGGCGGGACGACCGCCCGCCGGCCAGAATCAAGGCATCAAACTCCACAGGGCCAGCCTAGCCATTGAGGCCGGCCCCGCGCAGAGGCGACGCTTCAGGCGGCGGATTCGGGTAGCAGGAAAGGGTCCCACGCAGGCGTGGGCTTTTCCAGCTCTTTGATCTGCCACATGGTGCCGTGCGGAGGCGCGGGCACGAACCTGAGCTTCCAGCCCATCTCGGCCGGCGTGTGGTCGCCCTTCACGTTGTTGCACCGAAGGCAGGCGGCTACCAGGTTTTCCCAGGAGTCCGCGCCGCCTCTCGATTTCGGGTGGACGTGGTCAATGGTGTGTGCTGCCTTACCGCAGTAGGCGCACCGGTGGCCGTCACGGCGCAGGACGCCCCGGCGGCTCACGGCGGTGGCGGTGTTGTACCGCGGCCGGATGTAACGGTTCAGGAGAATCACGGACGGACGGCCCAGGATTTCCTGCGGCCCGACGACAGGATCGTCGCCTTCGGCCACCACGCTAGCTTTTCCGGTCAGCACAAGAACCAGCGCCCGGCGGAAGGTCACAACCGCCAGCGGTTCATATCCAGCATTAAGAACGAGAGTGCGCATGCACATACCTCTTCACGGCCGCACCCGTCAGGGGCTCGAGGGCCGGCTGCCCTCTGCTTGTCCGGGCTATGGATCGACAACACAAGAGTAAACACTCAAGTGCCCGATCACCGAATCGGGGCCAATACCATACAGTCCGTGTCGGCAAAAATTCACCTGCCGGAAACGCAGAAGAACCCCTGCCCGGAGGCAGGGGTTCTTCTGGCAAACGTTAGCCGGGGCTTTAGCCGCCGACGCGGATGAAGACCGGGCCGGAACCGACGTTGACGCTGAAAAGTGCGGTGGTTCCACCGTTCCAGCCACCGTGCACGGCCTGGCCATTGCCGACGTATACGGCGATGTGGGCCATGCCCATGCCGCCGTTCTCGTAGTAAGCAAGGTCGCCCGGCTGTGCCTCGGCGGCACTCACGGTGCGGCCCAGGGACAGGTAACCTGCCGGCCAGCCGTGGTAGTTGATGCCCACGGCAGCAAGTGCGTTGGTGGCAAGGGCGGTGCAGTCCTGGGCAACGCCGAGCTGGGCATAAGCCGCAGCTGCGATCGAAGCGCCGTTTCCGCTGGCAACGGCGGGGGCAGCCGGTGCCGCGGGAGCAGCCGGAGCGGATACGGTCTCGGCGACGGCAACCGGAGCGGCCGCGGGAGCAGCTTCCTGAACCTCAACGACGGGCTTGGGAGCCTCAACGACCGGAGCCGGGGACGTGGAAACAGCCGGCTTCTCGAAGGAGATGGCGATGCTGGAGGCAGCCGAGATGTTGGCCGGAGCGGAAGACTGTACTTCCAGGGTGGAAGCAGAGGTTGCTTCGCGCTGAACGTTGGTGTCGGCAGCGTTGGCTGCGATACCGCTCGTCAGGACCAGGCCGGAGGCAGCAGCGATAACCGCAGCCTGGCGACCCATGCCGCCGGCGTTGTCGCCGACAGCCTTGGCAATGACAGCAAGCGAGTTGGTTTTGGTAACCTCGGCGCGGTGCCGTGCGATGGCACGTGTAGTCATTAGTTCTCTCTTTCGTTTTCCTCAGACTGCATGGCAGGCCGCGGTTTTTGGACGCTCCGGCATCTTGGGGGTAAGCCGGAACGGCCCGAACAGGGTTTTTTAGCGAAGTACGCGCACTTCAGCGATGGGAAGCGCGGCGTGATTTAGCGAAGCGTGTAGAACGCGGAGGTGCCCGTGGCGGACACCGCGTGCAGGAGGGTGCCCTGCGAGGGGTTCAGCGCGCTGATCATCATGCCGTTGCCGACGTAGATGCCAACATGTGCGCCACCGTTTTGCATGACCAAGTCGCCCGGCGCCGGAGTGGCGGTGGGCTTCATGGCGGTCCATGCATTGGTACGGGGGATGCTGATGCCGGCCTGCGCGTAAACCCACTGGGTAAAGCCTGAGCAGTCCCAGCCGCCGGGAGTGGTTCCACCCCAGACGTACGGACTGCCAATGCCCGTGTAAGCGATAGCAGCGAGGCCCGATGCTGCGGCTGAGGAAGCGGCGTCGGCAAGCTTGCCTGCCTTGGCTTCTCCGTCAGCTTCAGTGGAGGTCTCGCTGGCATCTGCACCGGTGGACTGTGCCCGAACGGTTTCAACCTTGGGCGCTGCCATCGTGGTCACTGCCGGACGCTCGAAGGAAACAGTCGCTGTGGGTTCTGCAGTTACGGCCAGCTGTGCTGACTGTGAGCCGGACTCCGTCGAAGCGGAAACGCCCAGGTTGGTATCGGCGGCATTTGCCGGCATCCCAACGCTGAGGATCAATCCGGAAGCAGCTGCGATGACAGCCGCCTGGCGACCTACGGTCCCGGCGTTGGCAGTAACAGCCCTGGACACGGAGTTCAACGGGTTCGTACGAACCGTTTGCGCACGGTGGCGCGCAGAATTGTGACGTGTAGACACGAAGGTAGCCTCTCCCAATGCCTACGAGGTGAGCTGTCGGATTCGGATGGGAGTCACCCGGCCGCTCGGCTTCCTGGGAAGCGTTGCGACTTAACCCCAAGGTCTTCTTGCGAAGACCAAAATTGGTTCCCCCGCCTCTGCCAGACGATGTCATGCGAACGGACCTTGAGCGGTGGCAGAGTTAGGCAATCCACTCAAGAGCGCCAACTTCGGAAAAGTTGGCGTGCTCTAAACGGTACAGGAATTCCGAACGAATGTCACATTCAGATCACGGCATGTCACAGGAATGCGAGAGTGACCCATCGTTTGGATCAGAGCCAGCCGAGCGGGTCGACGACTTCGCCGTTGACCATTACTTCGAAATGGAGGTGGCAGCCGGTAGAGGCTCCAGTGGTCCCGCTGAGCGCCACGACGTCGCCGCGGCTGACCTTCTGGCCTACCTGGACGCTGGACGACGAGAGGTGGTTGTACGTGGTTTCCAGGCCGTTGCCGTGGTCGATCACCACGCGGTTACCGCCGCCGTAGGGGTGCCAGCCGGAGAAGGTCACGGTTCCACTGGCAGCAGCGAAGACGCTGGTGCCGCACTGGGCCGCGTAATCCTGGCCGCGGTGGAACTCGCCGGCTCCGCCCGTGATGGGGCTGACCCGGAAACCGAAAGGTGAAGCGGTGACCATCTGTTCCAGCGGCGCCCCCAGGCTGCCGGTGGACGCCGCACGGGTGATGGTTCCAGCTGACTGCGCGCTCAGGAGTTGCTTGAGCTTGCCGTCGGGATCCCCCTTGGTGGCTACGGTGGTCCGGTTGAAGTCGATTTTGGCGCTGGCGGCAGCGGAGACCTCCGGCTGCGCCGCGACTGCCGCGGCAGCGGGGTTTCCCGTGTCTGCCGTGGATGTCATCGGTCCAGTGGACGGAACGGTCACGGTGAGGACCAGTCCGGTGGCCGCCAGCGCAATGCCGGCTTTCTGACCCACGCCGCTGGCGGCAGCAAACTCGGTCACCTGGCTGAACAGGCTCCGGCGTCGCCGGGCATCGCGGTGTGCATCGCGCGGCCTGACCGTCATAACGGCTTCGGCCACGGGGTACTCCGAAGCGGGACCGGTCGCCCTGCGGCGGCCCCTGACGGTCTGCGTGGTCAAAAAATATCCTCTCTGGATAGCCTGCGAAGTTAGCTGTCGGATTCGGGTCAGAGAGATCACAGACCCGGCCCGCCAATGCAAGGCATCCGACACAGGGGTGTCCCTAAGGAATCCTTCGTCGGAAGTGGCTTGCCGCTGACGGACTTCACCCCAAGACCGTTTGATAACGGCCGATGGTGGTTCCCCCGCCTCTGCCAGGAGGTGATTCGTACGCTGATCCGCTGGCAGAGCTCGGCTTCGGATCAGGTAACGCTTTAGTATCGGCGCTAGTCCTCAACTATAGGTGATTAATCAGCACGGTAATAATTCCGTTATCTTCATCTCAGCCCGGTTGTAGGTGGTCCTACGAGTTGGGCGGTTAGCTGACGGTAACAAACACGTGGGCCGCAACTTCGGGCGGCAGTTCCAAGGCGCCTTCGATCTCGGGCACGCGCACCGAGATGTACTCGCCCACACGCTCCAGCGCCAGGGTTGCACCCGGGCGGATCCCGCCTTCGTCGAGCTGCACCAGAAGCTCCGGCTCAACCTGGATCGGCTCAGCCAGCCGGCTGACAGTGACGCGGGAGTCGGCCCCGTATGCGCTCATGGCGTCGAGGAGGTTCACCACGCCGTCGGTGAACGCGGGGGCGGGCTGGCCGCCGAGGGCTGCCAGGCCGGGAATGGGATTGCCATAGGGGGAAACCGTGGGGTGGTCCAGCAGTTCGAAGATGCGCCGCTCCACGCGTTCGCTCATGACGTGTTCCCAACGGCACGCTTCGTCGTGGACGTACGCCCAGTCGAGGCCGATGACATCGGCCAGGAGCCGTTCCGCGAGGCGGTGCTTGCGCATGACCTCCGTGGCCCGTTTCCGGCCGGTTTCGGTGAGCTCAAGGTGGCGGTCACCCGAAACAACTACCAGTCCGTCGCGTTCCATCCGCCCGATGGTCTGCGAGACGGTGGGGCCGGAGTGGCGCAGCCGTTCGGCAATCCGGGCGCGGAGAGCAACGATGTTCTCTTCCTCAAGCTCCAAGATTGTCCGAAGATACATCTCAGTAGTGTCGATCAGATCCGTCATCCAGCTCAGCTCCTCGAGCACAGTCCTTGCGTCAGTCCCACCGTACCGCGCGGAGGCCTTCCTGTTGGCCTCGGCGACGTGGGCCTGCATCCACCGATCAACCTCCGGGGACGGCCTCACGGGATGAGCCCGGCCGGCATCGCGGCCCGCCGTACGTCAGGGAACAGCTTAGCCTATTTTGAATTACTCCGGATAATCCCCCCAACAGAACCGACGCCGCAGCGAAGCAGAACGCAACAGCAACGGAAACGCAGGTGCCCCTGCAATGTCTCAGTGACTGGACTATGACGGATGCCGTTCCGTGCCCCGCGGGCACGTCAGGCAGAATATAGGGGATTCCCACTGCAGGAACCCGTGCACTGCCGGGCCTTTTCCACGTCCACGCCGAAAAATTGGAGCCACTGTGAGCGACACCAGCATCACTATCCCCGCCAACCTCCTGCCCAAGGACGGACGGTTCGGCGCCGGGCCTTCAAAGGTCCGCCCCGAGCAGATCGAAGCACTGTCCGCCGCATCAGCCACGCTCCTGGGCACGTCGCACCGCCAGGCCCCGGTCAAGAACCTCGTAGGGTCCGTCCGCAACGGACTCAGCGAGTTCTTCCGCGCCCCTGAAGGCTACGAAGTCATCCTCGGCGTGGGTGGCTCCACCGCATTCTGGGATGTCGCGGCATTCGGACTGGTGGACAGCAAGGCCCAGCACCTCTCCTTCGGCGAGTTCGGCTCCAAATTCGCCTCTGCCACCAACAAGGCTCCGTTCCTGGACGCATCCTCCATCATCAAGGCCGATCCCGGCACGCGGCCCGTGGCGCAGGCAGAGTCGGGCATTGACGTATACGCCTGGCCCCAGAACGAAACGTCCACGGGTGTGGCCGCCCCCGTCAAGCGGGTTGCCGGGGCAGATGAAGGGTCGCTCGTCCTGATCGATGCCACCTCCGCTGCCGGCGGATTGGACGTCGATGTGTCGGAAGCTGACGTGTACTACTTTGCGCCGCAGAAGAACTTCGCGTCCGACGGCGGGCTGTGGCTCGGCCTCTTCTCCCCCGCCGCATTGGAGCGCGCGGCGCGCATCAAGGCAAGCGGCCGGTGGATCCCCGACTTCCTGGACCTGCAGACCGCCATTGACAATTCGCGTCTCAACCAGACGTACAACACGCCGGCGCTGGCCACCTTGGTGACTTTGGACGCGCAGGTGCAGTGGCTCAACGCCAGCGGCGGGCTCGATTTTGCCGCTGCGCGCACCGCCGACTCGGCCGGCCGCATCTACTCCTGGGCAGAAGCCTCCGAATACGCCACCCCGTTCGTGGCCAAGGCCGAAGACCGTTCAAACGTGATTGCCACCATCGACTTCGACGATTCAATCGACGCGGCGGCCATCGCGAAGGTCCTCCGCTCCAACGGGATTGTGGACACGGAGCCGTACCGCAAGCTGGGACGCAACCAGCTGCGCATCGCCACCTTCGTGGCGATCGATCCGGACGACGTCAACGCGCTCCTGTCCAGCATCGACTACGTCGTGGGCGAACTGCGGAAGTAAGTAACCAGTCAACGCTGATGCGTTAGCGTTCGACGGCGTCGTCCGGGTTTTGGTCCCGGACGGCGCCTTCTTCTTTGCCCACGCTGCTTTCAGCTTCGCCGGAGTTGTTGGACTTCGCGGACACCACCCGGAAATAGCGCAGCCCCCGGGCGCGGCGGTTGAATCCGAGCCGCAGCTGCTTAGCCCGGATGATCCACACCATGCCGATCAGTGCGGCCAGCAGCCCGGAAGCGGCAGCCACGGACATGGACCACCGGGGGCCGGCAACGTTGGCCACCCATCCCACCAGAGGAGCCCCGACGGGTGTGCCGCCCATGAAGATGGCCATATAAAGGGCCATCACCCGGCCGCGCATCACCGGGTCTGTGGTGGTCTGCACATAGCCGTTGGCGCTGGTCATCATCGTGATGGCAAAGAGGCCCACCGGCACCAGAGCGACGCCGAACCAGAAGTAGCTGGGCGCCAGGGCCGCCAGCCCGGACGTGACGCCGAACGCGCCGGCTGCCCCGAAAATGATCCGGAGCCGGGGCTTGGCCCGGCCGGCGGACAGCAATGCACCCGCCACGGAGCCGATGGCCATGATGGAGTTCATCAACCCGAAGGCACTGGCATCCAGACCGAATTCCGTGCCCACCATGGCCGCGATGAACAGGACGAAGTTCAACCCGAGGGTGCCCACGATAAAGACCGCCACGAGCACCACTACGATGTCCGGGCGGAACCGCACATAGCGCAGTCCCTCACGGATACGTCCCTTGCCGGCCGCCGCCCTGGGAAGGACGCGCAGGGATGAAGAGGGTATCTTCCACAGGCTGAACAAGAGGGCCAGGAACGTCACAGTGTTGATCAGGAACACCCACCCCGGCCCGACGGCCACCGTCAGCACGCCGGCCACTGCGGGCCCGATCATCCTGGCGACATTGAAGGAGGCACTGTTGAGTGCCACCGCATTCGGCAGGTAGTCGTCGCGCACCAGTTCCGAGACGAACGTCTGCCTGACGGGAGCATCAAGGGCGGACACCAGGCCCAGGAGCAGGGCGAACGCGTAGACGTGCCATAGTTGCCCGGCGCCCAGGACCACCAGGAGTCCGAGGCCCGTGCTGAGCAGCGCCATGGCCGACTGCGTCATCACCAGGAGGTGGCGGCGGTTGAAACGGTCCGCCACCAGCCCGGCCACGGGCGCGAGGAAGAGCTGCGGCCCCAGCTGCAGGGCCATGGTGATACCCATGGCCCCTGCGTCGTGGTCTGTCAGATGGGCGAAGACCAGCCAGTCCTGGGCCGTGCGCTGCATCCACGTACCGATGTTGGAAATCAGGGCGCCCACAAACCACAGGCGGTAATTGAGGATGTGCAGGGACTTGAAGGTAGACATCATCGCCGGCCTCCGGGTTGCTCAGTCCCCCATGGTTCCAACTGGCTAGTCGACCTCGCGGGCCGAGTCGGTTCCGTCCTCCGGGGCGTCGCCGGGGTCGCCATTCGAACCGGCAACCTCGCCGTCGTCATCGGAAGCGGCATCTTCGTCGCCGTCGGAAAGGGCCGGGCCGGCGTCGGAGACGGCCGGGCCGGCGTCCATCATGTCGGCATCGGATTCATCGTCCTGGGCGTCTTCCGGGCGCACCCGTTCAGCCCACGGCACCCACTCAGGAGCCAGGATCGAGTCCTCCGAAGGCAGCAGGCCAAGTTCGTTCACCGTGATGACCTTGGACCGGGAATTGCGCGTGATCACGGCGTACCACTGCCATCCCTGGTACCCGGCCAGCCTTGATTCGAAGAGATGCGTGACAACACGGTCCCCCTCGCTCTTGGCTCCCAGATGCTGTCCGATCTGCTCGGCCGGGGCGATGCCCTCAACAGCAGCCCGGGCAAAGTCCACGGCCGCAGCGAGCACCGCGTCCGGTTTGCCGGTGCGCCACACAGGAACGCCGGCACGGGGCTTTGACGCCGGTTTGGGGGTGCTCTGGTCAGGTTGGGAAGTCATGCGGATGCCTAGGCGTCCAGCTCGTCGGCAACCTTACGGAGGGCAGCGGCGATCGCCTTGGCCTTGTTGCCTTCCGGGTACTTTCCGGCGGACAGCGTTCCGGACAGGTTGTCCAGCACGGTCACCAGGTCCTGGACGAGGGGTGCCAGGTCCTTGGCGCTGGGACGCTTTGCCTTGGCAATGGACGGTGTCTTGTCCAGCACGCGCAGGCCGAGGGCCTGGGCTCCCTTGCGCCCGTCAGCAACGCCGAACTCCACGCGGGTGCCGGCCTTGAGTTCCGTTACGCCCTCGGGCAGCGCGGATTTGGGCAGGAATACTTCCTGGCCGTCCTCACCTGCGAGGAATCCGAAGCCTTTTTCCTTGTCATACCACTTGACCTTGCCGGTAGGCACGTAATCAACCTTCTTCGTTCTGGACTTCCTGTGACACGGCCGGCGGCCACCGCATCCGCACTGATATGCGGGTTCAGGGTATGACTGCCTGGACCATGTTGGTCTGTATCTTCAAGGTTATCCTGCCGGGACCAGGATTCCCGCTTTGCGGCACGGCAGGGGCCGGGCTGTTAGCGTTACTTCCATGACACCCTCCCGCTACCGGCGGCCACTGATGATCTTTGCGGCGGCTATTGCCGTCCTTTCACTGGCTGCCGTGGGCGCCGTCATGGCCATTGCGTTTGCCGGCAGCGCCGCCCCGGTGTGGGTGACGTCCCTGGCCCTGTACGGCCTGCCGCTGGCTTTCCTCCTCATGATCGTCCTGGTGATCGACGGCGTCGCCGCCCGCCGCCGGGCAGGAAAGTCCGGCGGGCGGTAACGTTGGACTGATGTCCCTTATTCGCGCGCTCAGCAAGGAACTGGAGGCACGCAGCGACGACTCGTTGCGGGCCTTGTTCTCCGCGCGGCCGGACCTGGTCTCACCGAACGTTCCCGACTTTGCGGCCCTCGCGGCCCGGGCCAGCGCGAGGGTCAGCGTGCAACGCGCCCTGGAGCGGCTGAACCGGCCGCAGATGCAGGTCCTGGAGACCCTCCACCTCTGCACCAATACGGACACTGCCCACAGCGCATCGGCCGCGGGACTGAAGAAAGTCATCCACGGCGCGTCGCTGGCCGCCATTGAACGTATCCTGCAGTCACTTGAAGAACTGGCCCTCGTGCACCGTGCAGAACCCCCGCACGGCGCCGTCGTCCCGGCCGGTCCCCGCCAGCGCTTCTACCTCCCGGTGGGAAGCCTCCGTGACGTTGTGGGGATTTATCCGGCGGGACTGGGCCGGAGCTATACGGAACTGGTCCGGCTGCAGCCGGCCTTCGCCCAGCGTGTGGTGCAGCTCGTCGCCGAACTGCACCACAGCGGAGCCGCGATCCATCCCGCCACAACCCCGATGGAAGCAGCCCTGTCACTGCAGCATTGGACGGCCACACCTGAAGCCTTGAACCAGATACTCGCCACAGCCCCGGACCGTACCACGGCCCTCCTGGCCCGCTTCGGGAACTGGGCCATGGGCGCCGTACCGCAGGCGCAGCGGCGGGCGTCGGTGCTTAACGAAGGCTCCGACGTCGGGCCTGTGGACTGGCTCCTGGCAAGGGGCCTGCTGGTGCCGCTGGACGCCGCACACGTGGAATTGCCGCACAGCGTGGGAATCGCCCTCCGCGGCGGCGCCGTGATCGAGGACTTCACGCTCACTCCCCCGGCTCCGAAACTTGGGCAGACCACCGCGGCGTTGCGCCGCAATGCCGCCCTTGGCGCCATCGCCGAGACCCTCCGCCTGACCGGCGAACTCCTGTATGCCGTGCGGGAGCAGCCCCTCGTTACCTTGCGGAGCGGCGGCGTCGGGGTGCGTGAGATGAAGCGGCTGGCTGACTCGCTGCGGATAGATCTGCACCGGGCCGGCCTGCTGGTTGAGCTCTGTGCCCTGGCCGGACTGCTCCGGCTGGACGTTGACAGTTCCGCCTGGGTCCAGCCGGAACAGCTGGAGTGGCTGACGCTGCCCCGCCAGGAGCAGTGGCTCTGGCTCGTGAACGCCTGGCTGGCCAGCGAACGCGCCCCGTCGCTGGTGGGCCAGCCCGTCACCGGCCCCGGAGCGGGGCAGGTCCCGCACCGGGCAGCTGCCGGCACCACCATCAACGCACTCTCAGCCGAAGCCCAGCGGCCGGACGCGCCCGTCGTCCGGAAGCGCATCCTGGAGATCCTCAACGAACTCACCCTTGAGGCCGAGGAAGCGGACGGCAAGGCGCCGGTACTGGACGCCGCGGCGGTGCTTCAACGGGCCGAATGGACCCAGCCCCGGATGGCCCGGCGCTTCAGTTCACTGATCCGGGGTGTCCTGGCCGAAGCGGAAATGCTCGGCCTCATTGGATCGGGCGCACTCAGCCAGCTGGGCTCGGCCATTGCCGCGGAACGGCCCGATGAGGCACTGGACATCCTTGGAGAGCATCTGCCGGCCGCACTCAACCACGTCCTGCTGCAGGCTGACCTCACCGCCGTGGCGCCGGGCTACCTGGCGCCGGAGTTGAGCGAAAAGCTGCTGGTGATGGCCGATGCCGAGGGGCAGGGCCCGGCCACCATCTACCGCTTTTCCGTGGCGTCCGTCCGCCGCGCCCTCGACGCCGGCCATGACGCCGCCAGCCTGTTGGGTTTCCTGCGCGAGCACTCGGCCACCGCTGTACCGCAGCCGCTCGAATACCTCGTGGAGGACACCGCGGCGCGGCACGGGAGGCTGCGCGTTGGCGTGGCCGCCAGCTTCATCCAAAGTGACGACGAAGGTGCCCTGCTGGAACTGGTCAAGGAATCCAGCGCCGCCGGGCTGGGGCTGGTCCGCATCGCCCCTACGGTCCTCATCTCCCATGCGGCCCCCAAGGAAACCGCGCAGGTACTGCGTGCGCTGGGTTTGTCGCCCGCCGTCGAGGAACCGCAGTCAACGCTGATCCGGCTCCGCCGGACCACGGCCGTTCCGGGCAGCGGACGTCCCGTGTATAGCGCGCCGCGCACGGCGCCGGCGGAGGCCGACGTCGACGCCCAGCTTGCGATTCTTCGCAGCCAGAGCGCCCCCCACGCTCCGAGCGGGAACGGGGGCAACCGCCCGCCGTCGGCAACAAGCGGGGAGGAAGCAACGCAGCTCGGCCTCGAGACCCTGCAAAAAGCCATCCGCCTCCGGCAGGCAGTGGTGATGAACGTTGTGGACAGCCAAGGGAATTCCAGCCGGGAAACGGTTGTTCCGGTTTCTGTGAACGGCGGACGGGTCAGGGTCTTCGACCCCGCACGCGAAACGGAACGCGTGCTCTCCATCCACCGGATCATCGACATTGAGGCGGAAGAGGAATTCCAGCAGTGACCAGCACCCCACGTACCTCCCGCATAACGGCTTGGGCACCGTGAACGACGGGCCCCTGATCGTCCAGAGCGACAAAACCATCCTGCTCGAGGTGGACCATGAGCAGGCGACCGAAGCCAGGCACGCCATCGCCGCCTTCGCCGAACTGGAGCGTGCACCGGAACATGTGCACAGCTACCGCCTTACTCCGCTGGGACTGTGGAACGCCCGTGCGGCAGGGCTGGACGCGGAACGCGTGCTGGACACGCTGTTGAAGTATTCACGTTTCCCGGTGCCGCATTCGCTGCTGATCGACATCGAAGAAACCATGTCCCGGTACGGCCGGCTGCGGCTGGAAAAGGACCCGCAGCACGGCCTCGTGATGCGGACCAGCGACTACCCCGTGCTCGAGGAAGTCTCCCGTGCCAAGAAAATCCAGCCCTTGCTCGGTCCGCGGATCAACGGCGAGACCGTGGTGGTCCACTCCTCGCAGCGCGGGCAGCTGAAGCAGCTGCTCCTCAAGATCGGCTGGCCCGCCGAAGACCTGGCCGGCTACGTGGACGGCACGCCGCACCCCATCATGCTCAACGAATCCGGTTGGAAGCTCCGGCCGTACCAGAAACTGGCCACGGAGAACTTCTGGGCCGGCGGCAGCGGCGTCGTCGTGCTCCCCTGCGGTGCAGGGAAAACGCTGGTGGGCGCGGCCGCCATGGCAACCAGCTCCACCACGACGCTGATCCTGGTGACCAACACCGTCTCCGCCCGGCAGTGGAAAGACGAGCTGGTCAAGAGGACGTCGCTGACGGCGGAGGAGATCGGCGAGTACTCCGGTTCGGTCAAGGAGGTCCGCCCGGTCACGATCGCGACGTACCAGGTCCTGACCACCAAACGCGGCGGGCTCTACCCCCACCTTGAACTGGTGGACGGCCACGACTGGGGCCTGATCATCTACGACGAGGTCCACCTGCTGCCGGCACCCATCTTCCGGATGACGGCGGACCTGCAGGCGAGGCGGAGGCTGGGGCTGACGGCAACGCTGGTTCGCGAGGACGGCCGCGAAGGCGAAGTCTTCAGCCTGATCGGCCCGAAGCGCTACGACGCCCCGTGGAAGGACATCGAGGCCCAGGGCTACATCGCGCCCGCGGACTGCGTGGAAGTCCGGGTGGACCTTCCACACGACGAACGCGTTGCGTACGCGATGGCCGAGGACGCGGACAAATACCGGCTGTGTGCCACGTCCGAGACGAAGACCGCCGTGGTGGAACAACTCGTGGAGCAACACCGGGGTGAGCAGCTGCTGGTCATCGGCCAATACATTGACCAGCTGGACGAGCTGGGTGAGCGGCTGCAGGCACCGGTGATCAAGGGTGACACGTCGGTGAAGGAACGCCAGAAGCTCTTCGCGGCCTTCCGGACGGGCGAGGTGCAGACCCTGGTGGTGTCCAAGGTGGCCAACTTCTCCATTGACCTTCCGGAGGCTTCGGTGGCCATCCAGGTCTCCGGCTCGTTCGGTTCCCGGCAGGAGGAAGCCCAGCGCCTGGGCCGCCTGCTTCGCCCCAAGCAGGACGGCCGCGCGGCACGGTTCTACTCGCTGGTGGCCCGGGACACCCTCGACCAGGACTTCGCCGCAAAGCGCCAGCGGTTCCTCGCAGAGCAGGGATACGCGTACCGGATCATGGACGCCAAAGACGTCGGTCGGAATCCCACGGCCACATAATCCACGGCACCCGCAGGTCCGGCCGGCCCTCCCACTGCTGCGGACGGCCGGCGGTCAGCTGATCCCGCGCGATCCGTCCACTTCCGTAGTTCCTGTCCGCGGATCCAGCTGCGGCGCCTGGTAGGCCAGCTCGCCGCCGCTGCGGCCACCGAAAGGACGCCCGTGGTCGGCGAATTCCTCACGGAAATAGGCCAGGCACCACTGCCCCATTTGGATCCGCGCGCCCGTTCGGAGAATGGACTCGCCGGTTGGCGCGACGCTTCCGGTGACCCGCCCGTGCGGCACCAGTACGTACTCGTCATCAGCGTTATGGACTATTTCCGCATGGATCCCGTCCAGGCCGGCCAGCTGGATGTCCGAGGACTCGTCGCTGCCGATCCTCACGATCTCCCTGCTGAGCGTGAATTCGCGCGGCACCTGGCCGTTCCACGTGGCCGAGTCCTGCACGAAAATAAGCCGCGGCCTGCCGCTGCCCCGCGTGTGGTGGGTGGTGGTGACATGGCGGACGATGCTCCGCCTGACGGTCGGCATCAACGGCAGCGGTGTCTGCGGTGGCAGCAGCGAGAATCCCCGCGCCGGGCGCCGTCCACGCTTCATGAGGGGCGCCAGGGCGCCAAGTTTTCCGAGCTTGATATGGGGTGAGCGGGTGATGAGCCGCTGCGACGCCGGGCTTGTCACCGCGCCGAGGCTCACGATGTGGCCGTCCGGACCGTCAACCACCACCGTGAGCCCCCGTTCCGCGAGCGTTTGGGCCAGCGGACGGATCTCATCCAGCGACGGCATGCCGTTTGAACTGAACGATTCCAGGCCGTCCACGGCGATTCGTACCTCGCTGCCGCCGGCCCGCGCCGTTCCCCGCGTTACCGTTCCGGACTCATCAGTGAATGAGAAGTCCAGGTCCATGTCGAGGCGGAATCCGTTCACGTCCGGCTCAGCTCCGGTTCTCGTCTGACCCCAGGGCGTCTTTGTCACTGGTGGTCACCCGGAGGCTGCCGTTGAGCTTCCACGTAGCGCGCGGGGCGTCGGGGCCGATGTCCCGCGGGACCTCCACGGTCATGTCGATGAAGTTATAGTTGATCGCTGCGCCCTTGCCCGTCAGGTAGGACCACATTTCCTCAGCCAGGTCTGCCCAGTCGCGGATGCTGCGGTCGGCAGTACGGGTACTCTCAGGCGCGTTTATTTCCGTCATGGTGGTAATGCCCTTCATTGGGTGCCGCATGAACGATTCGTCCCGAATCCTCGTGGACTCAGTGGCCTCACTCTAGTACCGGCTGGTAGCAGTGGAAACCCTTTCGGGCACGAACGAATTTTCCGCAAAAAGGGTTCCCGCTTCCCCGTCAGTCGGTGGCTGCCAGCTGGTCCAGGACAAAGCGTGCCATGTCCGCACGTGCAGCCACCAGGCTCCGGAGCGCGGCTGAGTCGTGCTCTGGTTGACCCAGCCGGACAGTAACTGGCCGAGGTCAAAGCCGCTGCAGGCGAGGCCGTACCTCCCCCAGTCAATGACTGCGAACGACGCCGGGGCCGGCCCGTCGGGGAGCACTTCCACCAGCAGGTTTTGCGGACTGGCGTCACCGTGCGCCGGGAGCTGGGGCAGGGCGATGATTTCCTCCACCAGCGCATACGCCCTGTCCGCAAGGCCACGCAGTCCTGCGATCAGATCCGCGTCCGCAGCATCGGCCACCACCGGGTGCCGCCAGAGGGATTCTCCCTGAATCGCGGGGATGAAGACGTTCGCGCCCACGCCCTCCACAAAAAAGCGGAGTCCTTCGGGAGTGCTTGCATCCGGGATGGCGGCGAGGCATTCCCGCGCACCGGCGCAGCCCGACAGCCTGCCCAGGAACCGGGCCGCATCCGCGAAACACCGGTCCGTCCAGCCGGCCATCGCAGCGTCCGCAACATCTTCCATCCAAATTGCCGTCCGCTGGCTATCCAGTTCGGCAATCTTGAAGACCGCGGGAAGGCGTCCGCCCTGCGGCATGACGTCGCCGAGCCCCGACGCATAGACCTGCGCCTCGGTGCGCCACGGGTACCGGGCGGCGAGCGCTGCACGGAAAGCTTCCGGTACCTGCTCAATGCCTTGCCACAGGAGTGGTGACTGGATGACCTTGACCACCATGCTGAAGCGGGCGACGCCAACAGTATTGCCGGCACGGGAACTGCTGGCGCGGACCGTTCCGTCGATCCGCCAAAGCCCTGCGGTGGTCATGTTGAGCATGGGGAAGTCAATCGCCTCTGCACGGGCGGTCAGCAATTCGACGGCTGCTTCGCCCAGGGCCGACGCAGCCAATGCTGCCAACTCGTGGGGTTCTGGCCCGGCATCGCCCAGGGCATCCATATTTTCGAGCAACGGCGCGTTCATGGATACCCTTCTGTGGCCCGGGCGGCCTCGAAGAAGGCCTTTGGGCAAAATAGTAAAGTAACGCCACCCCGAGTGCCGGGATCCACTCATGGGACACTCAACGTTCATTCAGAAAACTCCCAGATTCTGGGAGCATCATGGGAGGTATGAAAAAGAACGGTCCCGAAGCCAAGCTGCTCGTCGTCGATGACGAACCAAACATCCGCGAGCTGCTCTCCACCTCATTGAGGTTCGCAGGCTTCGAGGTCGTCTCGGCCGGCAACGGACGCGACGCCCTCGCCGCCGCCGAGCTCCACGCCCCCGACCTTGCCGTGTTGGACGTCATGCTGCCGGACATGGACGGGTTCACCGTCACCCGCCGGCTGCGTGCCTCCGGCAAACACTTCCCTGTCCTGTTCCTCACTGCGAAGGACGACACCGAGGACAAGGTCACCGGGCTCACCGTGGGCGGCGACGACTATGTCACCAAGCCGTTCAGCCTGGACGAGGTGGTGGCCCGGATCCGCGCCGTGCTGCGGCGCACCCAGCCAATGCCTGACGACGACGCGGTGATCCGGGTGGACGACCTCGAGCTCGACGACGACGCCCACGAGGTGCGCCGCGGCGGCACCGTCATTGAGCTCTCGCCCACCGAGTTCAAGCTCCTCCGCTACCTGATGCTGAACCCCAACCGGGTGCTGTCCAAGTCCCAGATCCTGGACCATGTCTGGGAATACGACTTCAATGGCGACGCATCCATCGTGGAGTCCTACATCTCGTACCTGCGGCGCAAGGTGGACATCGACCCCGACGCCCCGGCCCTGATCCAGACCAAGCGCGGGGTGGGCTACGTACTGCGGACAGCTGAGAAGCGCTGACCTTGCTGCACCGTTGGAAGTCGGCCTCACTGCGTTCCCAGCTGGTGGCCATCATGATGGCGCTGATGCTGGTGGCACTCGCCGTGACCGGTTCCGGCACACTGACACTCCTGCATAGCTATCTGCAGGGGCAGGTTGACGACAAGCTCAAGGTCGCCGTAAATTCCGTGAAGCAGCAGCAGTCCTTCAGCCAGTTGCTGCAGCAGAATCCGAACATCCCCACGGATTATTCCCTGATGCTCCTGCGCCAGGACCAGGACGCGTTCCCCTTCGGCGGCAGCAAGGACTCGCACCCGGACATCGACAGCCTCTCCCCTGCCGAAGCCAACAAGCTCGACCTGGCCCCCTTCCAGGTCAGGGGTACCGACGGGCGGAACTGGCGCGTTGTTGCGCTGCCCGTTGTGGACGGCAACCAGCGCAATGCCGTCGTCATCATCGGCCTGCCCCTGGCTCCCGTGGACTCGGTCGTGGAGCACGCCTCGCTGGTGGTCATCGGAGTGGGTTTCCTGACCCTGGTGCTGGCCTTCTTCATTGCCACCTGGACGGTGTCCAGATCCTTCCGGCCCTTGGCGCGCGTGGAGCGGACCGCCGCCGCCATCGCCGCGGGTGACCTCTCCCGCCGAGTGGACGTGGAGAATCCCGCCACTGAGGTGGGCCGGCTGGGCGGCTCCCTCAACGCGATGCTGAGCCATATTGAGTCCGCTTTCGCGGCCAGGATGGCATCGGAAGAGCGGATGCGCCGCTTTGCCGCTGACGCTTCGCATGAACTCCGCACCCCCCTCGTGACAATCCGCGGATTCTCCGAGCTCTACCGCCAGGGCGCGCTGACCAGGGAAGAGGACGTGGCCACCGCAATGGGCCGCATTGAGAGCGAGGCCAAGCGGATGGGCTCCATGGTGGAGGACCTCCTGCTCCTCGCCAGGCTGGACGAGCAGCGCCCCCTGCAGCAGAAGCCGGTGGATCTGCTGCTTCTCGCCAACGACGCCGTCGTGGACACCCAGGCCAGCGACCGGGACCGGACCATTTCCCTGACCGGCCTCGACGGCGGCCCGCCGTCCCCGGCGCCGGTTCTGGGCGATGAGGCAAAACTGCGCCAGGTGGTGGGCAACCTGGTGGGCAACGCCCTCCGCTACACCCCGGCCGGGACGCCCGTAGAGCTCGCCGTTGGGGTGCGGACGGACAATGCCGGCGGGCGGTCCTCCGTCATAGAAGTACGCGACCACGGCGCCGGAATCCCTGAGGAGGAAGCACCCCGGATCTTCGAGCGTTTCTACCGGTCGGACACCTCGCGGACCCGCGAAACCGGGGGCAGCGGGCTCGGCCTCGCCATCGTTGCTGCCATTGTCGGATCGCATTCAGGCTCCGTCCGGGTGGTCCCGACCGGCGGCGGCGGTGCCACCATGGTGGTGAGCCTCCCCTTTCAGGACGAGGCAGCCCACTATGCAGACAGCCGGCGAGACGGCGGCGACGGCGGCGAAGTTGTCCACATATAGGCAGCAGCTGTAGCGCGGCCTTCCGCCCGCTTCCTAGGCTCGACGTAGCGGTCCCCGGACACCCGGGCCGCCCGCAAGCTTGAACAAGCTTCCGAACAGCGTCGAAGGGCACTAACAATGAGCATCATCTCTGTTGATACCGAACTGCTCCAGCTCAAATCCGCCAACGTCAAGGCCACGGTTGACCGCATCAGCGCGGACGTCCAGGCGATGAAAAGGGGCCTCGATGAGCTGCAGGGCACGTGGCGTGGGTCGGCGGCCACCAACTTCCAAGGGCTGATCACGGAGTGGACCCTCACCCAGGGCAAAGTCGAAGCCGCCCTCGCCTCCATCAATACGGCCCTCGCCTCCGCGGCCGCCACGTATGCCCAGGCAGAGCAGGGCAATACGCAGCGGTTCAGCTGAACCGGGCTAAGCCTCCGGCGTTCCTTGATGGAAGCGCAGGCGCCACCGTTTCCCGTCGAGAACCCACAGCGAACTGCGGAGCGAGGATCCCGCCCGCCCCTTGCTGCGGTAGGTCAGAAGGACCGCTTCGGCGCTGATCCGCTCGGCGCCAATCATCTCCAGGTCAACTGCACCGCCGGGGTTCTCCTCGAGCGACATCATCATTGAATCACGCGTCCACAGCCGCCCTGAGCTGCCGATTTCCGTGAACTCGGGGTGCAGCAGCACGCCGGTCCGCCCGATATCGGCACGGGTATCGGGGCTGAGCAGCTCCCGTTCCAATGCTTCAACAATGGCCTCGGGAGCTGCTTCCCGCCCGGCCGGCGCCGCGAACGGATCCGCATCCAGCTCGCTGAAAAGGTCCGGCTCGCTGAAGAGATCCGGCTGGTTGCTGGTTCCTGTCGGCACGGACTCCTGCACCACCGGCGCTTTGGCTGCTGCGGCGGCTGCGGAGGACCCGTCGCCTCGGACAAAGCCCGGCCCGGACCGCACCGCGATGCCCTGCTGATAGGCAGTGGCAGCAGCCCGCGCGCGGTCGTCGGCAGCCTCATTCAGATCGTGCCCGGCGTGGCCGCGGACCCACTCAAAGCGGTACCTGCGCCCAATCAGTGCCTGGTCGATTTCCCGCAGGATCTCCACGTTCAGGACCGGCTTGCCGTCGGCTTTCCGCCAGCCTTTGCGCTTCCAGCCCGGCATCCACTTGGTAACCGAGTTGATGACATATTGGCTGTCGCAAAGAATGTGCAGCTCTTCCTCGGGAAGGTGCGCGGTGCAGCGGAAGAGATCCAGCACGGCCATCAGCTCGCCCTGGTTGTTGGTGCCGTGCGGCCAGCCGCCCGCCCGCCAGCAGTCATCGTTCACGTACCAGGCCCATCCGGCCGGACCGGGATTTCCTAAAGCCGAACCGTCGGCTGCTGCAGTAATCGTCACCGCACTATCCTGCCAGACCGGCCCGACATTCCAGCTTCCGGCAATCCCCGGGGCATGACTGGAAAACGCTTACCGCGGGTCGTTGACAGGCTCGGAGTGTGCGTGCAAGAATCAAAATCCCTACTCAGAAAACGTTTTCTCGAGTGTGGATCCTCTTGCAGTTCACGTGCCCCGCGGGGCGGACAGCCCGGTTCCTGATCATTCCACCGGCTGTACACAGGAAGGTGTATCAATGAAGATCTCGTCCGGAAACAGGTTTCGACTGAAGATAGGAGCCACCGCCGCTGCCCTCGCACTGCTTGTCACAGGTTGCGGGGCATCCGCGGGTTCCGGAGCGGACAAGGAAGTCACGTTGCGCTTCGCCTGGTGGGGCAACGAGTACCTCAATGCCCAGACCCAAAAGGTGATTGACGCGTTCGAAGCGGACCATCCGAACATCAAGATCAAGGCCGCACCCGGCGAATGGAGCGGATACTGGGACAAATTGGCCACCACCACCGCAGCCAACGATGCACCCGACGTGATCCAGATGGATCAAAAATACATCGCTGAGTACGGGGGCCGCGGAGCACTCCTTGACCTGGCCAAGCAAGACGGCATCGACCTCTCGAAAATGGATCAGGAACAGCTCGCCTCCGGCCGGTATAACGACGCCCAGTACGGACTCAGCACCGGCAAGAACGCCTACGTGGTGATGGCAAACACCAAGGTGTTCGAGGCCGCCAATGTACCGCTGCCCGACGACGCCACGTGGACTTGGGATGACTTCAACGAAATCGCCACAAAACTCACAGAGGCAGGAGGGGGCAAGAACTACGGAGCCGCCTACGGCAGTAACGAAGCCGACCTCATCATCTGGCTTCGGCAGCACGGCGAAAACCTGTATTCGCAGGACGGCAAGCTGGACTTCAACACCGGCACTGCTGCGTCATTCTGGGAGCGCCTGAAGAAGCAGCGCGATTCCCAGGCGAGCCCGCCGGCGACCGTCGCAACGGAGGATGCAGGTGCCGGCCTGGAGGAGAGCCTCTTTGGGACCAACCGGATTGGCATGGCGTGGTGGTGGACGAACCAGCTCGGATCCCTGCAGACCATCACGGGAAGCGGCATAAAGATGCTCCGCGCACCGAGCACGGACGGGAAAGCGACGGACAACGGCATGTACTACAAGCCGTCAATGTTCTGGTCGGCCTCTTCGAGGTCCAAGAACCCTGAGGCAGCCGCAACGTTCATCAATTACCTGGCAAACAGCCCGGAGGCGGGAGAGATCCTGATGACCGACCGCGGCGTCCCTGCCAACTCTGAAGTACTGACGTCCATTACGTCGAAGCTGAAGCCCGCGGACTCGACAGTGGTCAATTTCCTCCAGGACATCAAGCCGGACATGGCCGAGGCGCCCCCTGTCCCTCCCGTCGGTTCGGGGAGCGTGCAGAACGTCATCAAGCGGTATACCGACGAAGTACTCTATGACCGCAAGACGCCGTCCGCAGCCGCGGAGGAGTTCAAGAAGGAAGTCGAGGACATGCTTGCCTCGGCGCGCAAATGATCACCATCAGGTTCCCGAAGCCTTAGCTGCCATAAACAAAAGTGCGGCTCCCTCGAAGCGAGGGAGCCGCACTTTCATTGTGGTGCGCTAGTGCGGGCGGGCAGGTTAGAAACCGCCCATGCCGCCCATGCCGCCCATGTCGTCGCCGCCACCCATGGCCGGAGCGTTCTTCTCCGGCTTGTCGGCCACTACGGCCTCGGTGGTGAGGAACAGGCCCGCGATGGAGGCAGCGTTCTGCAGGGCAGAGCGCGTCACCTTGACGGGGTCGTTGATGCCGGCAGCCAGAAGGTCAACGTACTGTCCGGTTGCGGCGTTCAGGCCGTGACCTGCGGGCAGGCCGCGGACCTTGTCCACAACAACGCCGGGCTCGAGGCCGGCGTTGAAGGCAATCTGCTTCAGCGGTGCGTCGATGGCAACGCGGACGATGTTGGCGCCCGTTGCTTCGTCGCCTTCGAGCTGCAGGTTGGCGAATGCCTTGGCGCCGGCCTGGATCAGGGCCACGCCACCACCGGCAACGATGCCTTCTTCAACGGCAGCCTTCGCATTGCGGACAGCGTCCTCGATGCGGTGCTTGCGTTCCTTGAGCTCAACTTCGGTAGCGGCACCGGCCTTGATGACTGCAACGCCGCCGGCCAGCTTGGCCAGGCGTTCCTGCAGCTTCTCGCGGTCGTAGTCGGAATCGGAGTTCTCGATCTCGGCACGGATCTGGGAAACGCGGCCGGCGATCTGGTCGGCGTCGCCTGCACCCTCGACGATGGTGGTCTCATCCTTGGTGACAACAACCTTGCGTGCCCTGCCCAGGAGTTCGAGGCCTGCGGTCTCAAGCTTGAGGCCGACTTCCTCGGAGATGACCTGGCCGCCGGTGAGGATGGCGATGTCAGCGAGCTGCGCCTTGCGGCGGTCGCCGAAGCCCGGAGCCTTGACGGCGACGGACTTGAAGGTGCCACGGATCTTGTTGACGATCAGGGTGGCCAGGGCCTCGCCCTCGATGTCTTCGGCGATGATCAGCAACGGCTTGTTGGACTGCATGACCTTCTCGAGGACAGCAACCAGTTCCTTGACGTTGGAGATCTTGGAGTTGACGATCAGGATGTACGGGTCTTCGAGGACCGTTTCCTGGCGCTCGGCGTCGGTGACGAAGTAGGCGGAGATGTAGCCCTTGTCGAAGCGCATGCCTTCGGTGAGCTCAAGCTCAAGTCCAAAGGTGTTGGACTCCTCGACGGTGATGACACCTTCCTTGCCGACCTTGTCCAGCGCCTCAGCGATCAGTGCGCCGATTTCGTCGTCACCGGCGGAGATGGATGCCGTGGCGGCGATCTCTTCCTTGGTTTCGATTTCCTTGGCGGAGGCAAGCAGCTCGGTGGTGACGGCTTCGACAGCCTTCTCGATGCCGCGCTTCAGGGACAGCGGATCAGCGCCGGCCGCGACGTTGCGCAGGCCTTCCTTGACCAGGGCCTGAGCAAGCACGGTCGCCGTGGTGGTGCCGTCGCCAGCGACGTCATCCGTCTTCTTGGCAACTTCCTTAACCAGCTCGGCGCCGATCTTCTCGTAGGGATCGTCCAGCTCGATCTCCTTGGCGATGGACACACCATCGTTGGTGATCGTGGGGGCGCCCCACTTCTTTTCGAGGACGACGTTGCGTCCACGCGGGCCGAGGGTGACCTTGACGGCGTCGGCGAGGATGTTCAGGCCCCGCTCAAGACCGCGGCGTGCCTCTTCATCAAATGCAATGATCTTGGCCATAACGGCAGTAGTCCTTTCGGGACAGTCGTTAAGAATGAACCTTCACTGCGGTGCCCGCGACGGACGACCCTTCACCGGCGGCCTCTGTATGCCGCGCGGATGGGATCTCACCCCAGCAAGGTATTTCTTTCGCTCCCTGTTCTTCCCGCCCCTCTCCGCAGCCGGCCGGAACCGGGCGTTGATTTAGCAGTCAGTCCGTGGGAGTGCTAAGTCAATAATTAGCACTCCCCCGGGGAGAGTGCAAGCAGAGATTGCGGTGAAAGGCCCTTCCGCGGCCCGCACTACGCTAGGAGCGATCAGCCGCCGGCCCGGGCTGCAGTTTCGCTTCCACTCATGCGGGCGCTGTTATCTGCGGCATACGTGAACACCATGTAGTTGGCGGTGGTGATGTCCCCGTTGGAGTCAAAGCCGATCGGCCCGGATTCGCCGTCGTAATCCGCCGCTTTGCCGGCCTTGATGGCATCGGCGCATTCCTGGTAGTTCCTGCAGGGTTCGGCCGCCCCGGTGCCGCGCTGCCCGGAGACCGCGATCAGCTTCGCAGCGATGGACGGCCCGGCGTCGTCCTGGGCAGCGGCCGCGGCAATAGCGGCCAGGTTCACGGCGTCATATGTTTCCGCGGCGAACGTCATGTCCTTGAGCCCGGGATCAACCGCTACCAGTTCGCCTTGGAAGTGCGCCGAAGGGAAGACGCCAGGCAGGATTCCGCGCGCACCCTCGAGCGCCTTGGACCCCAGAGCGGATCCGTACTGGTTGACGGCGCCGTCGCTGAGGATCAGTTTGCTGCCCGCCACTCCCGCGTTGTTGAGTTCCGCTATGGCGCCCTGCGCGCCGGTCCTTGCCACGAGGATGACGGAGTCCGGCCCTGCGGCCTTGGCGGCTGCCGCGGCCTGGTGTGCCTGGCCGGCGGCGAACCCGGCGTCCGCCACAATGCCAAGTCCGGCAGCC
This sequence comes from Arthrobacter sp. SPG23, assembly GCF_000876655.1. GTDB lineage: Bacteria > Actinomycetota > Actinomycetes > Actinomycetales > Micrococcaceae > Arthrobacter. Next base: position 50,492 of record NZ_JYCN01000009.1, on the reverse strand, counting down.
TTTGCTGCTGCGGCGACGGCCGCGGAGACATCCTTGCCGTACATGCCGTCCTCGTGGACCACCGCTATTGTCCGGGCCCCGTTGTCCTTGGCCAGCTTCACCAGCACGGGCGCCTGGGCCACATCTGCTGCCGACGTGCGGAAGTAGTATCCGCCGCTCTTGTACCGCGTGAGGCCGTGCGCGGCATTCGCCGGGGAGATGACGGCCACTTTGGCCCGCGACAGGACGTCGATAGCCCCCGGGGCGCGGCTTGAGTCAGTTGGACCGATGACTACATCAGCCTTGGCCGCCACGAGTTCCTTTGCCAGCGAGGTGGTGTCCTCACTGACTTTTTGGGGAAGGAGTTCCACCGGCCGCCCTTTGTGGCCCCCGGCGGCATTGATCTCCTGCACCGCCAGTTTGGCCGCGGCAAGCTGGGCCGAGTTGAGGAAGGACTGCTTTCCTGTGTTGTCCAGCATCAGGCCTATCCGCAGCGTGCCGTCGCCGCCGGCGTCGACGGCATCAACACGCGCGTTGCCGGACGTGCCGGAGCAGCCGGCCAGCCCGAGCGCCATTCCCGCCGCAACAACCACCGCAGCGGTGAACCTCAGCCGCGCAGGGCCAGGGCGGGCGGGGATGACTGAGGCATGCATTGCCGCGGTGGGTAGCATCAGGCCGGCCGGACGTTCTCTGCCTGCGGACCCTTCTCGCCTTCGCCGATCTCGAACTGCACTCGCTGCCCTTCGTCGAGGGCCCGGTAGCCCTCGCCGTCGATGGCCGACCAGTGGACGAAGACGTCGTCTCCGGGGCCGTCAACGGTGATGAAGCCATAGCCTTTTTCGGCGTTGAACCATTTAACGGTTCCCAATGCCATGTTGCCCACACTTTCCGGTTGCTTTGTGCTCGGCCCACGTCATTGTGCGCCGACGGGACGGTCCGCGTTGCAGCGCGGCATCCGGAATCACTTTAGCCATTGCTGTTTGCCGGGTGCAGGACCCGGCCCTGCGAGCCCCTAATAGTTATTCAGGCGTAACCGAAAATTCCTACCGGAACCCGGGGCCCAGCACCACAACCACCGGCAACTGGAACTCCGCAGAGTCCACCAGCGACGTGATGTTCAGGAGCTCGCCCAGAGCCTCCGCGTTCGCTTTCTGTTCGGGCCCGCTGTAGTAGATCACGGAGGACTGCTGCGGCATTCCGCCCCAGTTGCCCACCGGTCCCAGCGTCCAGCCGTCCCCGGCGACGGTGTTGCTCACGCGGCCGGCCAACCCCGCGGTGGTGGTCCCGTTGTAGACGGCGACGGCCTGGGTCTTGTCAATGGCCTGCGCTTCGGCGGAGGGAACCGTGGCGGAAGGGCTATCTGCGGCAGGCGTCTCGCTGGCAGCAGGAGCCACGCTCGCCTCAGCGCCGGGCTCAGCGCCAGGGGATGCGGTGCCCTGCGGCACCTCGACGGAGGGGGAAGCCGAAGGGCTGCCCAAGGCGGACCCTGCCGCCATCAGCGGGCTGCCGGCAGGAGCAAATCCGAGCTTGGGAAGGAAGAGGAAAGCGACCAGTCCGATGGCGAGAGCCGCGACACCGACAGCGAGGATCGGTCCCAGCCGGCGCCGGGAAGCCTCGGAGGCGACACGGTGGACACCTTGTCGCGAGGAGGCCTCAGGGACCCTGTCGAATTCATCCCGAGCGTATTTGGTCATGGTAAAACGATGTCCTTGTTGGTTCTTGCTGGTTGCCCGGCCCTGACGTTTAAGCGTCGGAGCCCAAACGGCGCGCCGTGCGTGCCCGTTGGCGTGACGTACGTAGTCTACGCAATCTCTTCACGAGCATGGGGTCGTGGGCCAGGGCGTCCTCAGTGTCAATCAGTGTGTTGAGGATCTGGTAGTAGTGGGTGGCTGAGAGGTCGAATAACTCACGAATCGCCTGTTCCTTGGCCCCGGCGTACTTCCACCACTGCCGTTCCAGGGCCAGCATCTGCTGGTCCCGCTCGCTCAGCCGGGGGCCGCGACGCGGAGCGGCTGCAGGGTCCGCGCCGGACACGGCTTCGCTGCCGGTGCCCGCAAGTGACAGGTCATCGCGCACTGGTTCGGCCACGGCAAAATCCCTCACTTTAATCCGGTCAAAGTCTCATTCCATGGTACGGGCGAATAACACGCCTGTCATTTACGCAGTGTGACGTGCTCTCGGGTGGCGCGGGCTCTGATGGTGCCGGCCCCCGCCAGCCTCCTGTGAGTCCGGCACTGCGAGAATGGACCCGTGTTTGATTCTGAAGCTTTGTTCGAGCTGGAGCCTGCCGTCGAGGGTGCTGACTTCGCCAAGATGGCGCAGATGCCGCTGGACCGCCTGATGGCTGCAGACTGGGCAGCGGCGCTGGCTCCCGTGGAAGCGGAATTGCGGAGTGTCCTGGGCTACCTCGCCGCGGAAGTGGCGGCCGGGCACCAGGTGCTGCCGTCGCCGTCGAACGTTTTGCGTGCCTTTCAACGGCCGCTGGCCGCGGTCAAGGTCCTGATCGTCGGCCAGGATCCTTACCCGACCCCGGGCCACCCCATCGGGTTGTCCTTCGCGGTGGAAGGGCACACCAGGCCCATTCCCCGCAGCCTCGCGAACATCTACAAGGAACTCGAATCGGACCTCGGCCTTCCGGCCCGCGTCCACGGGGACCTCACGCGCTGGGCGGACCAGGGCGTGCTCCTGCTGAACCGTGTCCTTACGGTCCGGGCAGGGGCGGCGGGATCGCACCGGGGCAAAGGCTGGGAACCGATCACGACGGCGGCAATCGCCGCCGTCGCCGGGCGCCGAGTTGCTGACGGGACGGCAGCGCCCCTCGTGGCCGTGTTGTGGGGCAAGGATGCCGAGGGCGTTCGCCCGCTGCTTGGAGACACTCCGGTGCTCGCCAGCGCCCATCCCAGCCCGTTATCGGCCGCGCGCGGATTCTTTGGATCCCGTCCGTTCAGCAGGGCCAACGAACTCCTCCGGGCCCAAGGATCGGAGCCCGTGGACTGGGAACTCCCGGTGCTGTGACCTTCAGCCTGTCCTCAACAGCTTGATCCGGCCCCGTTCCCCGCGCATCACGACGGGCACGTCTGGGCCGGGGCACTGAACGTCTGGCCCGCCACCCTCAGGTTCCTGGCCACGGAATATGTGCTCCCGACCGCCCAGAGGGTGGCCGGAGCGCCACGGAACGTATAGCCCGCGGCGGCAATGGAGCAGTTGATGGACACTCGCGTGCCGTTGACAATCCAATCTCCGCCCGCCGCAAGGCAGTCCACCCTGTTGTCGGCCGGTCCTCCGTCGCGGCTGGTCCAGGCGCAGAGTCCCCCGAATTCACCATTGACCGCAAAACTCACGTTCTGGTAAGTCCTGCCGCCTGCCTGCAGGACATCACTGCGGTGGCCTTCGCTGTCAAGGGTGGTGATGAAGACCTGGACGTTCTGGTCGGGCTTGTCACCGGCAAAGATCTCACCTCCGCCGGCAGGAAGGGTACCGGACGGGCCGTCACGCCCCTCGTCGGGATACCGGCTTGTCCATTCAAAGCCCGCCACGGGCCGGCCGTTTGCAGCCGGGGGCGTCACAACGGTCCGCACCTGGGACGTCCCGTAGTGGAACCCATCGGTGATCGCCTGGAACGGCTTCCCGAAGGGCGCCACGGGGTTGGCGTCGGTAAACGGCCCCGGGTATGACTGGCCGTCCACGATGTTCGTAGCACGGACACCGATGGTGTAAGTGCCGTTGTTCGCAAGGCCTGGAATAACCTTGCTGGCCGGGACCCCGGCAACCTGGCCGCCGTTGACACGATACTCGTACACGGTTTCCCCGGCCGCGGCTCCGCCGGTGGTCCCGGGGCTGCTGAAAGTCAGCTGGGCACTGTTGTCCAACGGATCCGCCCTGAGCCCGCCCACCGGGCCCGGTGCGCCCACCGCCCGGCGGGCGTCCGACCGTGCGCTTGCGGCCGAGTATCCCGCCTTGTTCCGCGCGGCCACGGTGAACGTGTAGCCGGTGTCCGAATTCCCCACGCTGAAAGCGGCGCTCGTCTGGTTCCCGGGTACCACCTGGGTAGCGGACGCCGAGCCTGCATGGGCGGACACCACCGTGTACTCGGTTACTGCGTCGCCGTTCCCGTCCGGGGCCGACCAGTTGACTTGGATCACCGAACTCGCGGCGCCGGAGGTGGCAAGGGTCGTAGTGGGCTTGGCTGGAACAGCCGGGACGCCAGCGGGTGTTTCCGCTGCAGAGAATTGGCTCCAGTCCGAGGGCTCGGGAGCCTTGTTCTTGGCGCGCAGTTGCACCCGGTACGACGTTCCATTGGCGAGGCCGCTCCACGTGAAGCTGAGGCCGGGGCCGGCTGAACGGACCGTCTGGCCGGAGGGCGGAGCTGGTGACAGCTGCAGTTCATAGTCGCTGATTGCAGACCCTGTACTGGTGCCGGCGGACCAGCTGATGGAGAGCTGCTTGTCACCGAATGCCAGCGTCGGAGCCTGCGGAGCCTCAGGGCGCTGGTCAGGGCGCGCCGGGGCTGACGGTTCGGAAGCCGGCGAGTCGCCGATGCCATTCACGGCAACCACGGAAAAGACATACTCGACGTCGTTGGTCAGGCCGTCCATGGTGCAAGTGTTCGTCGGGCACACTTTGTTTACTCCCGCAGTGGTCGTGACCCTGTAACCGGTGATCGGGGAACCGTTGGCGGGTGGCGGCGTCCAGTTCAGGACCACTGTCCGGTCCCGGACCTCGGTCGCTACCGGGGTGCCGGGCTTCCCCGGCTTGGCCTTTACCGTCAAGCGGATCCGGCCGTCGGCCTCCCGCTGGGGGTCGCCGGTCTTGTCCTGGATCCGATACCTGACCACCATGGTTCCCACGAACGTTTCGGACGGTCTGACGTCGACGGTCCCGCCGGCCACGGTGGCGCTGCCGTCACCCGTCTCAACAACCGCACGGAGAAGCTTGAGGCCGCTATCCGGGAACGGGTTCACGTCGTTGGCGAGGACATCTATGTTCCGGTTCTCACCCGCCCGGGCCTCGGCAACCACGTCATCGTTTGCCACCGGCAGGGGGCGCAACGACGGGGTGGGCAGCAGCTCCACTGTCCCTTGGGAAGAGAGCCCGCGGGGGTCTGCAACCGAGACGGCCACGCGGCTGCCCTCGGCAGCGGAGTCACCGCCGGCGGTGACTTTGAGTGAGCTTCCATCAATGGTGGCGGTGACGCCGTTGGGAAGGGGAGGAACCAGGGAGAACTTCAGCTTGCCTTGATCTGCTTCGTCCGGATCAGCGCTGAGTTCGGCCAAGTCAACCACGGATTCTTCGCCCCGGACCACGTTGGCCTTGCTCGAGGAGAAAACCGGAGGATGGTTGCGGTCAGGATCGGGAAGCACTTTGATGCTGATCGTGAGAACTGCGGTCAGTGTGTCCGGAGCGTCCACGGGGCCGTCGGCCACCTCAAAGGTCAGGGACGCCGGGCCGGCATAGTCATCCGCCGAGGTGAAGAATAGCGTGTCCGCGTCCTGGACCAGGGGGCTCCCGCTGGCAGCCACCGCCGATACACGCGAATCAACCGTGATGCGGGGTGCACGGTCCTTCCTGGTCAGCACGAGGCTGTTCAGATCGACAGTCAACACCTTGCCGCTCACCACCTCCAGCGGCGTGCTGTCTTTCAGCGCGGGGCGTTGCTCCGACGTTCCAGGCACGCGGATGAACGCGGTCGACCCGAGTCCGTCCGGGTCGGTGACGGTGTAGGGAATGATCCTGGCTTTCGGCGTCAGCGTGACGTTGACGCTTCCGTTGGGGCGCAGCGATACACCGGCCTCCTCCGTTCCGGTCGTGATCCGCAGATCGGAGGTCACGCCGTCGGGATCCTCATCGTTTGTGAGAACCGGAACGTCAACAGCGGTCTTGCCCAGCGTCTCGGCAAAGGACACCCTGTCGTCCCGGGCGATGGGAGCCTGTCGGGGCGCGTCCGGACGGACGCTCACCTTCAGGGTGCCCGTCGCCGTTCCGCCCCGGCCGTCTGAAATCTTGTAACGGAGGACGACGGCGGTTGCTTCTGCCGGCGTCGTGAACCGCACCCTGCCGTCCTCGGTGTGCGCACCGATGGCAGCATCCGCCTCGATCCCGTCCCGCACCAAGGAGACCGGATCGCCGTCGGGGTCCGTGTCGTTCATCAGAACGTTCACTGCCACGTTCCGGCCAGGCAGGAGCGTGACGGCGTCGTCACCCGCTACTGGCTGCTGGTTGGATCCGGAGGCCAGCCCGATCCCCACCGCGACAGTGGCGGTGTTCCGGACCCCGAAAGTGTCCTGCACCACGTAGCTGAAGGTGTCCTGCCCTGATGCCTTGGCAGCTGCCGTGTATTCCAGGTAGGTCGCCCCGACCGCCACCGTTCCCTGGGCGGGGGCTTTGTCCAGGCCGATCAGCTCAACAGAGTCTCCGTCCGGGTCGATGCCGTCCAACGGGACCTGGATGCGGGTGGTGCTCCCGGCGATGGTGCGGGCCGTCAAGTTCCGGGGCTCTGGACGGGAATTCTGGTCTTCCCCGCCACCCTTGATCCGGATGGTGACCTGCGCGGACGATTCCTGGCCATCGGGACCCGCCACCACATAGATCGCGTGCACGGTCTTGGGGGCAGGGCCGGCCTTGAAGCGGAGTACGTCGCCCGAGACCGCCAGCATCCCGTCCGCCGCATCGACGGTCTGGGCCAGCTTGGGGTTGAGCGTCAGCTGCGCGCCGTCCGGGTGGACATCGTTCGCCAGGACGTGGATGGAGGCGACATCATTGGCCCGCACGGTGATCTCATCGGGCAGCGCCCGCGGCGGACGCAAGGTTGCAGGCGCCGGGACGGGCTGGACAGTCACTTCGCCCACTGCCGTCTCCCGGCCGTTGGACACCGTATATGAAAAGGTCGTGGGCGACGTGGCACCGTGGGCATCGGTTACCCTCAGGACACTGTGGTCCAGGATGGCCACAGACAGCGGTGAACCCGGCGGGACCGTCACCGACTGGATCACCATCACTCCGCCGGCGGGGTCGATGTCGTTGGCGAGTGCGTCAACAAGGGTCTGGCCGCCCTGCGGAAGCCTTGCCACGTCGCGGACAGCGACCGGGGCGCCGCTGGACGCTCCATTGGTGGCGTCGATTCGGACCAGGCCCAGTTGGCTGGCCGGGCCGTTGGTCACCTGGTAGGTGACGTAATAGGTTCCGGCCGATGCTGCATTGAAAACAAACGTTCCCGCGTCAAAATGGGGCGTCACTCTTGCCGATGCCGGGCCGTCCACGCGCGCAAGGCGCAGCGAAGCACCGGCCGGGTCGAGGTCGTTTTCCAGGGGCGAGACCACCACGTCCTGGCCTGCGACCACGCTGATGTGGTCCGGGTTGGCCACCGGGGGGAGCGTGCCTCGGGGACGGACATCCACCGTGATTTTGCCTTCGGCCTCGATCTGGCCGTCCGAGACCCGAAGGGTGACCGTCTTCTGCCCCGTCGTGGTGCCGATGTCCTGGAACTGCAGCAGCCCGTCGGCACGGGCCTGGACCTGATCGCTGCCGTTGTCGGCAACTGCGGACCGCAGGAAGAGATCGTCCCCGTCCGGATCGGCCCAGTCCGCCAGGACGTTCTGGCTGATCGACTTACCCTGTTCCAGAAGGATGACCGTTTTCCGCTTCTGCGTCGGCGGTCCGTTTTCAGAGGCCTGACGCACCCGGACAGTGACTTTGGCCTGCGCGCTCTTCCCCCGGCCGTCCTCGACCTGATAGCCAAACGTTGACGTTCCGGATGCTCCGGCCGGAACTGCGATCTGCATTGCCGAGCCGTTATAGATCGGCGTTAGCGCCCCGTTGCCGGGCCCCGCCCCGAGAACGTTCAGCGTCAGCATGTCGCCGTCCGGATCGGAATCATTGTCGAGGGGCGTCAACAGCGTCGTCTTGCCCGGCCGTACACCGAATTCGTCATCCTGCGCGTTGGGTTGCCGGTTTTCCTGGGTCCTGTCCGGAAGCTGGGTCAGCGGATTTTGGTCTGCGGCGTCTTCCTTCTCTTCTTCCGACTTGTTCGGCGGCGTCTGAAGATCTTGCCAGTTGTTGACCAGCTGCATTTCCTTCTGGACAAGCCAGACGTTGCCCCCGTTAGTGTCGTTGAGAACTACAAGGCTGCGGTTCACCCGGAAGACGAGTTCCGATTTCTTGTCTGCCCCGGGTATGCCGGAGCGCTTGTCGTAAGCGTCGTCCTCGCAGTCACGGACATACAAGGCCGCCTTGTGCCACGCGGAATGCACGCACCCGTCGAGCTGCACCGGCTTGGCCGGAAGGCCGCCGTCCGCTACCGGCTGGGAACTGGCCGGGTCACCGTTCAATGGCTGCTTGAACAGGCCGCCGGGCGTGGCCACGGCCACAAATCCGCTATCTGCGCCGGAATGCTGCAGAAGGGCCCCTTTGCCGTCGGGCACCACAGCCGTCCGGCCGCCGGGCAGATACACCGTACCCGTGTCCCCGTCCAGGAGCACCGGCCGGGATCCAAGGGTGGTCAACTGCAGGTCCTTGGCGGCCGAGAAGTCGGCAAAGGCAACCTTTTCGGTTTTGCCCGGGCTTCCGTCCGGGTTGACGACTATCCGTGTGACGTGGCTGGCCGCGGAATCAGCGATGTAGGCCGCGCCGTCCGCGCCGATCATCGCAACCAGGTTTTTGGCTCCGGTCACCACCGGTTCGGACTCCGTGGTGAAGCCGGCTACGCTTCCCGCGGAAGCGACCCACGCCTCGCCGGAGCCTGTGTCGCTGAGGACGTACGAACCCTGCCCCGCGGAAGCCCGCACCCCGGCAGGAAGCTCGAGGGGGCTTTCCAACCGCATGGCTGCAGGGTCCACCGGCGTCAGGGTGGCGCCGTTATCAATGAAGACCTCCCCGGCGTGCTGGACCACGTCGAAGCCTGTACCCGGCGGGGTGACGCCCCCGTCCAGAGCCTGCGACGGATAGTTCAGACGGGCGGTCATGGAGAGGTTCTTGTTCGTAACCCACACGCCGCCGTCGTTGAGGTCGACATCAGCGGACTCGACACCGGGGTGAAGGATGGCGGCGGCAGCGAGGAACGCGGCAACCGCGGAAAAACCGGTGACCTGAAGGGCCTTGCCGCGTTTCGCGAATAGTATTCCGGACAAAGGCATGGCTGTGTATCCCCCAGGTTTGCAAAGCGGCGCTGATCAATTAGACCAACAACTGCAGTAATGTAGCGAACCCGTCCGGGTTGGTAAGGGGCGTCGGCTCGGCAGCCTGGCCTAGGCTTACTTCCATGACTTCCGTTCCTGCTGCCACGTCAGCCAGCCGAAAATCGCGCCCCCAGACGAACCTCACCGTCCTCCGGCGCGAGGAGCTCTCTCCGCACATGGTGCGCATCGTGGCCGGCGGCGAAGGCTTCGCCGGCTATGTGAACAACGATTACGTCGACCGCTACGTGAAGATCGTTTTCCCGCAGCCGGGCATCGAATACCCCCTCCCCCTGGACCTTTGGGCCATCCGCGAATCGATGCCCCGCGAGCAGTGGCCGTACACGCGGACGTACACGGTCCGCTGGGTGGACGAAGCGGCCCGCGAACTGGCCATCGATTTCGTGATTCACGGCGACGAGGGCCTGGCGGGCCCTTGGGCAGCGAAAGCCCGGCCCGGCGACAGCCTGGTGTTCACCGGCCCGGGAGGCGGCTACAACCCGGATCCCGCGGCCGACTGGCACCTCTTCGCCGGCGATGAGGCCGCCCTGCCGGCCATCGCCGCCGCCGTCGAGTCGCTGTCGCCGGAAGCGCGCGGCATCGCGTTCCTGGAAGTGGACAGTGACGCCGAGGTGCAGCCCATCAAGGCCCCTGCCGGACTCCAGATCAACTGGCTGCCGCGCAACTGCACTCCTGCCGGAAGCGGAGATCTCCTGGTGAGCGCCGTGCGGGAAGCCGAGTGGCCTGCCGGCCGGGTTCAGGTCTTCGCCCATGGCGAGCGGGGCTACATGAAGTCCCTCCGCGAGGTCTTGTTCCGTGAGCGGGGCCTGGAGCGGGCGCAGGTGTCGTTGTCCGGCTACTGGGCCAAGGGGCGGGTCGAAGACGACTTCCAGGCCGAAAAGAAGCTCCCCGTCGGCCAGATCTGACAGGTCCGGATCTGACAGGTCCGGATCCGGCGGGTCAGGGCCGGCCCTGTCAGATCGGGACCGGCTAGCGGCGCCGCGCGCGGCGGCGTTCGTTGCTTGCAAGGCTGCGGGTGAGCGGCCGGGCCAGGGTGTCGCCGAGGACGATTCCGGCGGCAACTCCCAGCACGATCGCGCCGGCGTTCAGCATGCCCCCTGCGCCCATCAGGATTTCGGATTCTTCGATGGTCAAGACATACATGGAGCGGAATATAGTCAGGCCCGGCAAGAGGATCAGCGCCGCAGGCACGGCCACCACCAACTGGGGGGCGCCCATCTTCAGGGCGATGACGCGGGCCAGGAGGCCGATAACCACTGCCGCCACTGCCGGGGAAAACCTGGCACCCATGCCCATCAGGTCCGTGCCGAGGAGCACAAGATGGCCCACCACACCCACGGCCGCGGTGGGCAGGAGCAGCTTCCAGGCGGTCTGCTCCGTGATGCCGATCGCCACCACTGCGATAGCAACCATGATGATCAAAGCCCACCAGGGATACGCCGGAGGGAATGTTTTGGTGACGTTGATCGGCTCCATCCCCGTCTTGTCCACGACCACGAAACCCACGGCGATTCCGGTTACCAGCGCACCGAAGGTCAGCATGGTGGACAGGAACCGGCCGGCCGCCGTGACGGGGAAGCCGTTGATGGCGTCCTGCACGGACGACACGAGGCGTCCTGTGGGCAGGAGCAGCAGGATTCCGCCCACCACCACAATCTCGGGCGCGATCTGGATCCCGACGGGAGTGCCGAACCGCCACAGCAGCAAGGCGATGAGCGTCACCAGGAAGGCACATGATGCCGTGGTGAAGAAGTCGGGCACCCGCCAGCGGCCCAGTTGCCGTGCGAGCAGGCTGACCAGCAGGTTGGAACCGAACGCGACGGCGGAGGCACCGGGCCCGCCGCCCAGCACGCCCACGAAGACGGCGGCGAATACGCCGAAGGCCACGGTGACCATCCAGCGCGGAAACGGCTTGGAGCTGCGGATGATTTCTTCCAGCCGGCGGACTGCCTCGTCGCGGCCGACGCCGCCGGCAACGATGTCCGTAACCAGCTGGTGCACCTGTGCCAGGCCCGCATAGTTGTTGGTCCAGGACCGCACCACCCTGAGCAAGGAAATGGGGGTCTGGTCCTTGGGCGCATAGTTGATGGCCACCGACTGGTTGGTGATGTCCACTTCGATGTGTTTCAGGCCCAAGGCTGCAGTGACGGCGATGATGCTGGTTTCCACTTCGAGGGCGCCGGCGCCGTAACGGAACATGGACTCAGCGAGATGGAGCGCGAAGTCGATCGTCTTGCGCGCGGAGGTATCCACTCCCCCGACCTGGATCATGGGGTTGGCATACGGGCTGCCCGCGAGCCGGTCCACGATGCTCATCGGGGCGGTGGGCGGGTTTTCGCCCTGCACCAGCCTGCGCAGCATGCGCTTGGCGGCGGCGTTCTGCCGCACCTGGGAAGCGGTGAGCGGCTGGGTCGGGGGCAGCGCCGTCGTGGGCGGCCTGCGGCGACCGTCGGGTGCTTTGGTCATTGCGGCCTCCTCAAGGGCTTCACAAAGGGTCTAGTAGAACTGCTTGCCTGTTCGCCGGGTGTACAACTGGCGGGCGACGCGTTCGCCGGCCGCCGTCCAGGTTTTGTATTTCACCGGGCTGATGACCTGGTCATAGCAGCCCACGAAGTCGGTGACCGTCTTGCTGAAACTGGTCTTGAACAGGCCGAGTCCGTGGAACGGGTTGGACGTGTCCTTGAGTTTGTCGCTTGGCGGTGTGCCGCAGAAGTCGTACTCCGTGCAGCCGAGTTCCTTGACCTGGTTGATGGCCGTCCACTGGACCAGGTGGGAGTCGCCGTACTGGCTGCGCTTCTGGAGTGAGCCGCCGTCCTTGTACGTGCCTTTCCGGCCGTAGTTGATCACAAAGGCACCCACTGAGGGGACGCCGTTCTCGTAGACAAACAGGAGCCGGCCCTGGCCGCGGTTGATGAAGTTGGTCCAGAACTGCCGGTAATACTCGTATTCGCGAACCCTGACCTGCGACTTCGCTTCCACCGTGGTGGTCATCAGCGAGTACATGGCCCGGAAGTTCTCCTCGGTGGGCTCGACGTTGTGGACTTCCACGCCCTCCCGGATGGCCCGGCGAACAGCGTTGCGTCCCCTGGAGTGCAGGTTGCGGAGCAACTGGTTCTCTTCCGGGGCAATGTCCAGCAGCGCGGTGGAGTCATTGGGCTGGAGGTTGGGCGTTTTGAGCAGGCCGGCACCTTCGATGACCCGCCGCGCATCATCGGACAGGACGATGTCCGGCTCAATCTTGATGGCAAAGACGCCAAGCCTTGCACGCTTCACGAACTCGGCGTTGGCCGCAGCGATGCCCGGGATGTCCTCAACCGCTGCCACGTCCGGTCCCTTGATGAGGTACCAGAGCTTGCCCAGCACAGGAAACGACTTCTGCAGCACCAGGTTGTAGCTCGTGTAGTCCGCGGTTTCGTAGACCAGGTGGAGGGGCTTCCAGCCGAAGTGCTGTTTGACCTCGGCGAAGGCCTCGGACTGAAGCAGGTTTCCGCCGTTCGGGTTCGCAATGACGTGGTTGTCCCAGTTGGCGACCTCCTCGGGGGAGGCAAAGCGGGCGGTAAATTCTCGCAAGTGCGCGGTGTCCAATCTTTGCGGTCGGTGCTGCGGCTGCATGCCGGGCATGCAATCCACAAGTCTATCGGCCCTCCCTAGGAGGACGCTGACCGGATGGTTCCCCGCGGTCCGCCGGGCTCAGAGCCGGATCTGCTCCAGGGACTCGAGCCGGACGGCCAGGGGCTCCTTGCCCAGGGCACGTTGGCTCTTGGCCAGCCGGTCCGCATTTTCCAGCCGGGAAAGGCTCAGTCCGGTCATTTCGGCGATCCGGGCCACGGGAACCTGGAAGGTGCGGTAGGGGCCCAACGGCGGCGGTTCGTCGGCCAGGAGCCGTTCCCGGATGGCCTTCTTGAGGTCCACCTTCCCCAACAGCGGGGACTGGTCCAGCAGGAATCCGGCAGCAGCGAGTTTTCCGTCCATGGTCCAGGCCGCGATCTTCCAGAACTTCCGGGGTATCTGCACGCCGCGATACGGCAGGTCGTCGTCTTCCAATACCGGCCCCGTGAACACGCTGAGCTTGGCGTCGTAGAGGTCCGCATGGCTGAGGACGTGGTCCTCCAGCCCCACCCACAGTTCCTTGCCCTGGTTGAAGTCGTCGACCTGGGGCGCGGCATTGGTGAACGCGAAGGTGTCCTGGTTGGCTGCCCTGGCCGTCGCCTCATCGCCCCACACCGGATCCAGGCGCCGCACAAGGTGCCCCCGGTCAAAGGCGTTGTTCTTGTACACCTCCGGACCTGCCTGTTGCTCCTTCGGGATCCGGGGATCGAAATGCCAGGTCCCCTCGCGGGCCAGCGGCACCAGCTCGCGTCCGTGAATATTAACGCCGACGACGGCGGCCAGCTTGCGCGCCGTGCGCAGCCGGACGGAAAAGTGGATGTAATCAAGTAGAACCGTTGCTGCCGACGGACTGGGCAGCTCAAGGCGTGCCCGCAGAAAGTCCCGGTCATATCCCCCAGTCATAGCTCCATAGTGGCACTCCACCCGCAGGGTGGCCAGAGTGGTAGACAGCGGGGCTGGCCAGGGATGACTTGCGCACGCCACCGCCGGCGTGGCTCCGAGCTGACGCTTGACTCGACGTGCCGGACTGGCAAAGGTTGAAGCATGAAGGCTCCGCACGAACGGTCCATGGCCAGCGCCGCTGACGGCGGCGGGTCTGGCGGCGGGTCTGGAGCCCGTCCCGGAAGCCGCAGTACGGGTGCGCAGCTGCTCGGTCTGGCCGTTTCCCTGGGAGCCTCCGCGCTGGTTGCCTGGCTGGGTGCTTTCGCCACCCTGGGCAGTGTGGACGGCTGGTACGCCACAGCGGACAAGGCCCCGTGGTCCCCGCCGAACTGGGTTTTCGGTCCGGCCTGGACAGTGCTCTACACGGCCATGGCAGTGGCCGCATGGCTCGTCTGGCGGCGCGGCGGACAGCGCACCGGCCCCGCCCTGAGGGCGTACGGGGTGCAGCTGGGGTTGAACCTGTTGTGGACGCCGGTGTTCTTCGGCCTCTATCCGGTCATGGGCACGGCTGCGATGTGGCTGGGGCTTGCGATCATCATTTCCCTGATCATCGCCGTGACCGTGACCGTCCTGTACTTCGGCCCCATCAGCCGAACCGCCGGCCTCCTGCTGCTGCCCTATATCTCATGGCTGGTTTTCGCCACCAGCCTGAACTGGTGGGCGGCCCTGCACAACTAGGTCCCGACAGGCCCGGGCACTGTACCCTCAGCCATTGAACTGCGGGCTCAGCATTCCACGACGTTGACGGCCAGGCCGCCCATCGCGGTTTCCTTGTATTTGGAGGACATGTCCTTGCCGGTTTCGCGCATGGTCACGATCACCTCGTCCAGGGACACCCGGTGCGTGCCGTCCCCCCACAACGCCATCTTCGCGGCGTTAATGGCCTTCGCCGCCGCGATCGCGTTCCGCTCAATACAAGGGATCTGCACGAGCCCGCCGATCGGATCACACGTCAAGCCCAGGTTGTGCTCCATCGCGATTTCCGCGGCGTTCTCCACCTGCGCAGGCGTGCCGCCCATCACCTCGGCCAGGCCCGCGGCCGCCATCGACGACGCCGAGCCCACCTCGCCCTGGCAACCCACCTCCGCCCCCGAGATCGAGGCCTGCTCCTTGTAAAGCACCCCCACCGCAGCGGCAGCCAGCAGGAACTTCACCACCACATCGTCACGGTCCTGCCGGGTGGCCCGGTCCATGCCCGGAGCGAAATGCAGCGCGTAATACAGCACCGCCGGGATGATCCCGGCAGCACCGTTCGTCGGCGCAGTGACCACCCGGCCACCTGAAGCATTCTCCTCATTGACCGCCAGCGCGATCAGGTTCACCCACTCCTGCCAGTACTTCGGATCCCGGTAGGCGGGGTCCTGGCCGCGGTTCTCCTTCAACAGGCGTTCGTGCCAGTCCGGTGCCCGACGGCGGACCTTCAGCCCGCCCGGCAGCAGCCCCTCCCGCTTCAGGGACACCGCGACGCACTCCTCCATCACCGAATAGATGTGCAGCAGGCCCTCGCGGATCTCGGCCTCGGACCGGGACGCCCGTTCGTTGACGAACATGATATCGCCGATGGACAGGCCCTTGGACTGGCAGCGGCCCAGCAGCTCCGCCGCGGTGCGGAACGGCAGCGGAAGCTCCTTCTTGGACTCGTCCAGTTCCTTCAGCGCCGCCTCTTCCTCGCCCTCGCGGACAATGAAGCCGCCGCCCACGGAGAAGAACGTCGCCTGATGCAGGACCTCGCCGCCGGCGTCCGTGACGGTGAACGTCATCCCGTTGGTGTGCCGCGGCAGGATGGTCAACGGCCGCAGCACCATGTCCTTCACCCCGTACGGCAGCGGAACACCCGCTCCGTCACCGGCACCGGCAAGCTGCAGGGTCCCGGTCTCGGCGATCGCCGCGAGCCGCTCCTCCACCTCCGCGGGAAGGATCTTCTCCGGGTGGTAACCCTCCAAACCCAGCAGGATCGCCGTCATGGTCCCGTGCCCGTGCCCGGTGGCGGCGAGGGAACCATACAAATCCACCCGCAGCCCGGCCACCTTGCCCAGGTCCCCGGACGCCCTCAGCTCCTCGGCGAACACCGCAGCGGCCCGCATCGGGCCCACCGTGTGCGAACTCGAGGGCCCAATCCCGATGGAAAAAAGATCGAAAACTCCAACGGCCATGGTCGGTTCCTCACTAGCTCTAACTCTGGTCCGGCAGATGGTCCTGCCGGAGGGCAGTGCAGCCGCCGGTGGGCGGTCGCACTGCCGGATGCACGACGCCGGGCGGCAGCTTGTGGCGGCCGCCCGGCGTCGTGATCTGTACTTCTGTAATACGGGCTCTAGCCGAGGTTGGCAACTGACGGGTAGAGCGGGTGGGCGGCGGCGAGTGCCTCGACCCGTGAACGCAGACCGGAGAGGTCCGCGTCGGCGTCGGCAATCAGCGCCTCAGCGATGATATCCGCAACCTCGGCGAAGGCGGCTTCGCCGAAACCGCGGGTCGCGAGGGCCGGGGTGCCGATGCGCAGTCCCGAGGTGACCATCGGCGGCCGGGGATCAAACGGAACGGCATTGCGGTTCACGGTGATGTCGATGGCAGCGAGGCGGTCCTCAGCCTGCTGGCCGTCGAGTACGCAGTTGCGCAGGTCCACCAGGACCAGGTGCACGTCGGTGCCGCCGGAGATCACGTTAATCCCCTTGGCGGTGACGTCCGGCTGGACCAGGCGGTCAGCCAGGATCCGGGCACCGGCAAGGACGCGCTCCTGGCGTTCCTTGAACTCCGGGGACGCCGCGATCTTGAAGGCGACGGCCTTGCCGGCGATGACGTGCTCCAGCGGTCCGCCCTGCTGCCCGGGGAACACTGCCGAGTTGATCTTCTTGGCGATGTCGGCGTCGTTGGAGAGAATGATGCCGCCGCGCGGACCGGCGAGGGTCTTGTGCGTGGTGGAGGTGGTGACGTGCGCGTGCGGAACCGGTGACGGGTGCAGCCCGGCCGCGACCAGCCCGGCGAAGTGCGCCATGTCCACCATGAGGTAAGCGCCCACGGAGTCGGCGATCCGGCGGAACTCGGCAAAGTCCAGCTGCCGAGCGTAGGCGGACCAGCCGGCGACGATCAGCTGCGGCTTGTGCTCCTGGGCCAGGCGCTCCACCTCGGCCATGTCGATCCGGTGGTCCTCTTCGCGGACCTGGTACGGGATGACGTTGTACAGGCGGCCGGAGAAGTTGATCCGCATGCCGTGGGTCAGGTGCCCGCCATGTGCCAGGTTCAGGCCCATGATGGTGTCGCCCGGCTTGATCAGCGCGTGCATCACCGAGGCGTTGGCCTGGGCACCGGAGTGCGGCTGGACATTCGCGTACTCGGCACCGAACAGGCCCTTCACCCGGTCGATGGCCAGCTGCTCCACCACGTCAACGTGCTCACAGCCGCCGTAGTAGCGCTTCCCCGGGTAGCCCTCGGCGTACTTGTTCGTCAGCACCGAGCCCTGCGCCTGCATGACGGCCTTGGCGGTGTGGTTTTCCGAGGCGATCATTTCCAGGCCGGTGCGCTGGCGGGCCAGCTCGTCGTCGATCTTCGCCGCGATCTCCGGGTCCAGTGCGGACAGGTCCGCATCCAAGGACGGGGAGACAACCTGCTCAAACGCGACGGTGCTTGTGCCTGCGGCCGCGGTTGCGCCGCTCACAGTTCGCCGCCGTTCTTGGCAGCGTATTCCTCGGCGGAGAGCAGCGGGCCGTCGGATTCAGCGGCGACCTTGAAGAGCCAGCCGGCACCGTACGGATCGCTGTTGATCAGTGCGGGGTCGTCGACGACGGCGGAGTTGGTTTCCGTGACCTCGCCCGTAACCGGGGAGTACAGGTCCGAAACGGACTTGGTGGATTCGACTTCGCCGCAGGTCTCCCCCGCGGTCACAGTGGCGCCGACCTCGGGCAGGTCAACGTACACGATGTCGCCGAGGGCGTCCGTGGCCACGGCGGAAATGCCGATCGAGACCAGGTTGCCGGCTTCCCGGGCCACCCACTCGTGCTCGTCGGAGTACTGAAGTTCAGCGGCTACTTTTGCCATGTGTTTTTTCCTTTACGTTTGAAAATCTCTTGTGGTCGAGCGGGAGGCGGGGTGACCGAGTTCTCCGCGTGTGGCCGGGTTTGGACAAGCTCAACCCCCAATGATCGAGCTTGCCGGGTGGGTATGCGACAGCTGACGGCCCCCTTCGGGGCTGGCATCCGGAAGCGTGCGTCTAAGGGAGCGTCACGTCCGCCCAGCGGGCGTCTACGCGACCGAGCACGCGGAGGATGTCAGCCCCGACGGGGCCTGCGGCCCCGGAGCCGGCCTATGGGTTACTTTTGGCGCTTGTAGAAAGGCAGTGCGACGACTTCGAAGGGCTCCGCTTTGCCGCGCAGGTCGATGTCCAGGGCGGTCCCCACCTCGGAGTGTTCGACGTCGACATAAGCGAGCGCCACAGGGTAACCAAGCGTGGGGCTCGGCTGGCCGGAGGTCACTTCGCCAACCACTGCGCCGTCCTTGAGGACCGGGTAGTGGCCCCGGCCTGCGCGCCGGCCCAGGCCCTTGAGGCCCACCAGCTTGCGCCCGCTCGTGGAGCCGGCGCCGCCGGCCTTGAGTGCCTCGAGGGCCGCGCGGCCCACGAAGTCGCTTTCCTTGGCGAGCGAAACAACCGGGCCGAGGCCCGCTGCGAAGGGGTTGCCTTCGCGGGAAAGCTCGTTGCCGTAGAGCGGCATGCCGGCTTCCAGGCGCAGCGAGTCGCGGCATGCCAGGCCGGCGGGAACGAGCTCGCCTTCCTCGGCGACGGCCGCGACGGCCTGCCACAGGGCTGCGGCGTCGTCGTTGTCCACGAAGATCTCGAAGCCGTCCTCACCGGTGTACCCGGTGCGGGCCAGCAGGAGGTCCTTGCTGCTGCCGGCCACCATGAAGGGTACTTCGACGGCGGCGTAGTACTTCAGTCCGGTAACCAGCTCGTGCTGGGCCGCCGGAACCAGGCGAAGGAGGATGCCTTCGGCCTTGGGACCCTGGACGGCGATCAGCGAGGTCCGGGCGGAAGCGTCGTCCACGACGACGTCGAAGTTCGCTGCCCGTTCGGCCAGGGCCGCCGCAACCACCACGGCGTTGCCGGCGTTGGGCACCACCAGGAATTTGTCCGTGCCGTCTTCAGCCGCGGGGCGACGGTACGTGATGAGGTCGTCGATGATGCCGCCGTCGTCCTGGCAGATCAGCGAGTACTTGGCCTTGCCCACGGACATGGCGGAGATCTTTCCCACCAGGGCGTAGTCCAGGAATGCTGCGGCGTCCGGGCCGGTGACCCAGACTTCGCCCATGTGGGAGAGATCGAACAGGCCGGCGGCGTTGCGGACGGCGTGGTGCTCGGCCAGCTCGGAGGAATACTTCAGGGGCATCTGCCAGCCACCGAAATCGGTGAAGGACGCGCCGAGCTTCTTGTGCTCTTCATAGAGCGCGGTGTAGTTCTCAGTCATCGGGGGAATCCTTAGTTTTCGAAGTCTTCGATGGGCGGGCAGGAGCAGATCAGGTTGCGGTCACCGGCTGCGCCGTCAATGCGGCCCACGGGCGGGAAGTACTTGTCCTGCTTGAGGTGGTGGACCGGGAAGGCGGCCTGCTCACGCGGGTACTCGCGCTTCCAGTCGGAGGAGACGACGGCGGCAGCGGTGTGCGGTGCGTTGCGCAGCGGGCTGTTGTCCACGGTGAAGTCGCCGTTGGCCACCTGGTCGATTTCCTGGCGGATGGTGATCATCGCGTCAATGAAGCGGTCGATCTCCACGAGGTCCTCGGACTCGGTGGGCTCCACCATGAGCGTGCCGGCAACCGGGAACGCCAGGGTGGGTGCGTGGAAACCGAAGTCGATGAGGCGCTTGGCCACGTCTTCCGCGGTAACGCCGGTCCTGGCCGTCAGTTCACGGAGGTCCAGGATGCACTCGTGCGCCACGAGTCCGCCTTCGCCGGTGTACAGGACCGGGAAGAACTCGTTCAGGCGGGAAGCGATGTAGTTCGCGGCCAGCAGGGCGGACTTGGTGGCCTCGGTCAGGCCGGCACCGCCCATCAGCTTCACGTAGGCCCAGGAGATCGGCAGCACTCCGGCGGAACCGAAGCGCGACGCCGAGATCGCCACGCCGTGGCCGTCCTCGTGTGCAGCCTTGTTGGCATCCCCCGGCATGAACGGCGCCAGGTGGGCCTTGGCCGCCACCGGGCCGACGCCCGGTCCGCCGCCGCCGTGCGGGATGCAGAAGGTTTTATGCAGGTTCAGGTGGGACACGTCGCCGCCGAACTTGCCCGGCTGCGCCAGGCCCACCAGGGCGTTCAGGTTGGCGCCGTCAACGTACACCTGCCCACCGGCCGCGTGCACCGAGTCGCAGATTTCGCGGACGTCGGCGTCGTACACGCCGTGCGTGGACGGGTAGGTGATCATGATCGCGGACAGGACGTCCTTGTGGGCTTCGATCTTCGCCTGGAAGTCGGTGTGGTCGATCGTGCCGTCGGCGGCGGTGGCCACGACCACCACCTTCATGCCGGCCAGGACGGCCGAGGCGGCGTTGGTGCCGTGCGCCGACGCCGGGATCAGGCAGACGTTGCGCTGGTCATCGCCGCGGGACAGGTGGTAGCCGCGGATCGCGAGCAGGCCCGCGAGCTCGCCCTGGGAGCCGGCGTTCGGCTGGATGGAGACCTGGTCGTAGCCGGTGATCTCGGCGAGGTCCGCTTCCAGGCCCTCGATCAGTTCACGCCAGCCCTCGGTCTGGGAATCCGGGGCAAACGGGTGGATAGAGGCGAACTCCGGCCAGGAGATGGCTTCCATCTCGGCGGTGGCGTTCAGCTTCATGGTGCACGAGCCCAGCGGAATCATGGTGCGGTCCAGCGCGAGGTCGCGGTCCGAGAGCTTGCGGATGTAGCGCAGCAGCTGCGTTTCCGAGCGGTGCGTGTTGAACACCGGGTGCTGCAGGTACTCCGAGGAACGCTCGACGGCGGCCTCGAGGGCAAAGGCAGCCCCACTGTCAGAACCGCCGTCGGCGGCGTCCACAACCGAAGCGCCAAAGACGCCGGCCACGGCGGCGACGGTTTCCGGCGTCGTGGTTTCGTCAGTGGAAATGCCGACGGTGTCTGCGTCGATGCCGCGCAGGTTGATGCCCTTGGCTTCGGCGGCGGCGACGATGTCAGCGGCCTTGCCCGGGACGCGGACGGTGATGGTGTCGAAGAAGCTGCCGTGCAGGACCTCGAGCCCCGCGGACTGCAGGGACGCGGCCAGGGTGCGGGCGTTGTTGTGGACGGCCTCGGCGATGGCCTTCAGTCCGTCGGGGCCGTGGTAGACGGCGTACATGGAGGAAACGATGGCCAGCAGGGCCTGTGCGGTGCAGATGTTGGACGTGGCCTTCTCGCGGCGGATGTGCTGCTCGCGGGTCTGCAGGGCAAGGCGGTAGGCCGGGGTTCCGGCGTTGTCCTTGGACACACCCACCAGGCGGCCGGGCATGGAGCGCTCGAGGCCCTTCTGGACGGCCATGTAGGCGGCGTGCGGGCCGCCGAAGAACAGCGGCACGCCCAGGCGCTGGGTGGAGCCGACGGCGATGTCCGCACCCTGCTCGCCCGGAGGGGTGATCAGGGTCAGCGAGAGCAGGTCGGCCGCAACGGTGACCAGTGCGCCGCGTTCCTTCGCGGCGGCAATGACGGCGGCGTGGTCGAACACCCGGCCGGAAACGCCCGGCTGCTGCAGCACGATGCCGTTGATGTCGCCGTCGGGAAGTCCCTGGGACAGGTCCGCCACCTCGACTTCGAAGCCGAGGGCCTCGGCACGGCCCTTGACGATGGCGATGGTCTGGGGCAGGACATCGGCGTCCAGGACGGTCTTGCCGTCGTGGGCGGCTTTGTTCTTGTTGGCACGCCGCATCATGAGGACCGCTTCGGCCACGGCAGTGGCTTCGTCCAGCAGGGAGGCGTTGGCGATGGGCAGGCCCACGAGGTCCTGGACCATGGTCTGGAAGTTCAGGAGGGCCTCCAGGCGGCCCTGCGAGATTTCCGGCTGGTACGGGGTGTAGGCGGTGTACCAGGCCGGGGACTCCAGGATGTTGCGGCGGATCACCGCCGGGGTCACTGTGTCGTAGTAGCCCTGGCCGATCATCTGCACGGCCGTCTTGTTCTTGCCAGCCAGCTTGCGCAGCTCGGCCAGTACTTCGACCTCGCTCAGGGCGTCCTGCAAGGTCAGGGCGACTTCCTGGCGGATGTCTTTGGGAACCGCGGTGTCTACCAGCGACTCGACGGTGTCGTAGCCGACGGACTTGAGCATGGTGTCGATGTCGGCCTGGCGGCGGGCGCCAATATGCCGGTCGACGAAGGTGGTGGAGGCTGAACTAACCGTCACGAAGGAACTCCATTACTAATGGCGGCGCAGGGTACGCCGCAGTGGTCCGGGTTCCTCCCCGCTCTGTATTGGACCTGAGAGTTTCCGCAGGACCGTGCTTTCGCACAGCTCCGCTTGCACCGTCGGTGAGCATGGCGTGTCCGGTCTGCTGCCTCCAACCGGGTTGGGGCACGAACGGACAGCCTGCTGCTTTCCAGAGTTGCCTTGCCGCGGCGGTACGTGGGCCTGAGAGATTCCTGGGGAGGGTTTGCTCCTACGGCGCCTGCTTGTACCTACTTGCAGAACTCTCCCGCCGCAGATCAAAGGCATATTTAGTTAGCGGTGACAACAGTCACAGCTCTAATTGTCCTACGTGGAAGTCCAGTCTGCAAACTCCGCAGACAGTCCAGCGCCGCATTACGGCCCGGGTCGCGGCGGAGCCGGCAGAAAGACCCGCGGCCTCGCGGGACGGTCAGCCGCGGAGCCGCTCGACGGCGGCCAGCAGGCTATCGACGTCGCCGCTCATTTCGGGCGGGGCGGCGCCGGGGCCGCTGGCCAGCATGGCATTGAAGTAGAGGCCGTCACCCATGTACAGCACGGCCTTGGCCATGGCCGGGCCGACGTCCCCGGCCAACAGTCCAAGCCAGCTCCCCTGGACGGCCGCAAAACGGTGCAGCGTTTCCTTGTGCGCAACTTCGGCGAGCCGGGTGGCCGCCACAAAAGCCCGGTCCAGCGGAGTGTCCGCCCAGAGGGAGGACTTGATGAAGTAGACGGCGGCTCCTTCGGGAGCTTTAGCCATGGCGTCCAAGTCCCCCGCAACCAGCCGATCCATCCGTTCCAGCAGGGCCGAAATCATGGCCTCCTTGTTCGGAAAGTGGTATAGGAGCCCGCCTTTGGACACCTCCGCACGCCGTGCCACGGCATCCAGCGTGGCGGCGCGTTCGCCCACCTCAATCAGCAGGGATTCAAAAGCATCGAGCACAGCTTCGCGCGCTACGGGTTTTCTGGCCATGGTTCCTATCATGCCCGGTGGTCCGGGCTCATTTCTTAACTATACCGTCCAGACGGTACAGTTATTTTCATGGGAAACTTGTCATCACCTTCGACGCCGGCCGCGCAGCGCCTCGTCGCCGCAACGTCCCCCGCCGCCGGCACCCGCTCACCCGCCGCGAAGCCGGGCCGCGACTGGCTGGCCCTGGCGCTTTTGATGTTCCCGGTACTGCTGGTCGCCGTGGACAACACCGCGCTGACGTTCGCGCTGCCTGCCATCGCCACTGCCCTTGCGCCCACCGGCGTTCAGCTGCTGTGGATCGTTGACGCTTACCCCCTGGTCCTCGCCGGCCTCCTGATTGCCATGGGGAGCCTCGGCGACAGGATCGGCCGGCGCCGGCTCCTGCTGATCGGCAGCACCGGCTTTGCCGCGGTCTCAGCTGCCACGGCTTTCGCCCCCAGCGCAGAATGGCTCATCGCCGGCCGCGCAGCACTTGGACTTTTCGGCGCGATGCTCATGCCCTCCACCCTGTCCCTGATCCGCAACATCTTTCCCGACCCCAACCGGCGGCGGCTGGCAATCGCGATGTGGGCGGCAGGATTCTCGGGCGGCGCAGCGCTGGGGCCGATTTTCGGCGGCTGGCTCGTGGAGCACTACTGGTGGGGCGCAATCCTGCTCGTGTCCGTGCCCATCATGCTGCCCATCCTGCTGCTTGGCCGGGCCCTGATTCCCGAGTCCAGGGACCCCCGGCCCGGAGCAGTGGATGGTGCCAGCATCGCCCTCTCCCTGTTGACAATGGTTCCGCTGGTCTACGGCATCAAGGCATTGGCAACCGAGGGTTTCGGGCCGCTGCCGGCAGCGGCCATCAGCCTCGGACTCCTGATGGGCTACATGTTCGTCCGGCGCCAAAAGAGGCTGCCCAGCCCCCTGCTGGACATCAGCCTTTTCGGAAACAGGATTTTCAGCACGGCCATCACGGCCAACGTCCTGGCACTGTTTTCCTTTAATGGCTTCATCCTGTTCCTGGCCCAGCACCTCCAGCTCCTGGAGGGCCGGCGGCCCACGGAGGCCGGAATCGCCATGATCCCTGCCCTGATTGCCACCGTGGCCGCCGGGCTGCTGGTGGTCCCGCTGGTGCGGAAAATACGGCCCGGCTTCGTCGTGGCCGGAGGCCTTTCGCTGAGCGCCACCGGCTACTTCATGGTGGCGTTCGGCGACCACTCCGGCGGCCCGGCGCTTTTGCTGGGCGCCCTCCTGGTCCTGGCCCTCGGGGTGGGAGCAGCCGAAACGATTTCCAACGACCTGATCCTGGGGGCGGTGCCGCCGGAGAAATCAGGGGCGGCTGCGGCCATCTCTGAGACCGGCTACGAGATCGGCTCGCTGCTTGGCACGGCCGTCCTCGGCTCGATCCTGACGGCGTCCTACCAGCGGAACCTGGTCCTGCCGGAGGGCATCGCAGCTGCGGGCCCCGGCGGCGGCTGGCACGGTATCACCCACGCCCGCGAGACCCTGGCGGGGGCCATGGAACTGGCACACTCGCTCCCGGCACCGCTGGCGGACGCCCTGACGTCCGCCGCCCGGGTTGCGTTTGAGTCGGGTGTCCACGTGACGGCGTTTATCGGGCTGGTACTGATGGCGGGGGCGGCAGCCTTTGTCGCCGTCGTACTTCGCGGAGTGCCCAAAGCCACGTAAAGCCGTCCCGCCTCAGTCCTGCTCGACAAATATCGGGAGCGCGTCCAGCGCTCCGTAGTGCAACAGAAAGCCCGGCACCGGAATCATCCGGCGCCGGGCTTTCGTCATACCTGCCTGCTGTACTGCCGGGCTTACTTGCTGTCGGGAGTGGTCACACTGGCCGAGGCCTTCATGTTCTCCGCGCCCACCATCCAGGCATACTGCTCGAGCTTGGAGATGAACTCATGCAAAAGGTCCGCCGTCGTGGGATCTTCCTCATCAACTTCATCGTGGACCTTGCGCATGGTGCCTACAGCAGCTTCGAGCGCCGCGACGATGCGGTCGACTGCATCCTTGGTGTTGATCAGCCCCTGCGGGAACTGCGCAAGGCTGGTGGTCTCCGCGACGGTGGAACTGCGGCCGTCCGGCAGGGCGTGGAGTGCCCGCATGCGCTCCGCCATGTCATCGGCGAAGTTCCGGGCGGCATCGATGATTTCATCCAGCTGCAGGTGGAGGTCGCGGAAGTTCGTTCCCACGATGTTCCAGTGGGCCTGCTTGCCCTGGATGTGCAGTTCAATCAGGTCCGCGAGCACAGCCTGCAGATTATTCGTCAGCGTCGGTGATGCCTTCATTGATCCTCCTGGTGTCAGCGGTTTCTCGGGTAATCCGAAACTATCCCAGCCGCCACAACGGCGCCACCGAATCTCGCGGGCGGCTTAACAAAATGATTATTCTTCATTTTTTCCTTGCCACAGGGCCCCTTCACGTGAATACTAAATGAACGTCATTCATTTAGTGACGACCGTCTCACTGGAGTATTCACCATGATTGAAATCACCTGCCTTGAACCGCCCGCTTCCCTGGCGCGGACGCAGCCTTCTGACCGTCCTGCCCTGAGGATCGGTGTAGTCCAGCACCGCTGGCATGCCGACCCCGCGGACCTCCGCGCAGAACTTGAGGACGGCATCGCACGCGCAGCCCGGCTGGGAGCCACCGTCGTCTTCCTGCCGGAGCTCACGCTGTCCCGCTACCCGGCTGATGCGCTTCCCGAAAACGACACTTCCCGTTCCTGGGCCGCCCGGCCACGCCCCTCGGACCTCGCCGAGGACCTGCTGACGGGCCCCACGTTCCGGTTCGCCGCCGAGGCCGCACGGCGGCGCGGCATTGCCGTGCATGCATCGCTGTACCAGCGCGCCGAGAACCCGGACGGTTCGGACGACGGCCTGGGGTTGAACACTGCGATCCTGGTGTCCCCCGAGGGTGAGCTGCTGGCCCGCACACATAAGCTCCACATCCCGGTGACCGCCGGATACTACGAGGACAAGTTCTTCCGCCAAGGCCCGGCCTCGGACGATGCCTACGAGGTCCACTCCGCCGCCGAACTCGGCGGCGCCAGGCTGGGGATGCCCACCTGCTGGGACGAATGGTTCCCTGAACTCGCGCGGCTGTACTCGCTCGGCGGGGCGGAAATCCTGGTCTACCCCACTGCCATCGGCTCCGAACCGGACCACCCCGGCTTCGACACCCAGCCGCTCTGGCAGCAGGTGATCGTGGGCAACGGCATCGCGAACGGCCTGTTCATGGTGGCGCCCAACCGGTGGGGTAACGAGGGCACGCTGAACTTCTACGGCTCCTCCTTCATCTCGGACCCCTACGGCCGGATCCTGGCCCAGGCGCCCCGCGACGAATCCGCCGTCCTCGTCGCCGACCTGGACCTGGACCAGCGCAGGGACTGGCTCACGCTGTTCCCGTTCCTGGCCACCCGCCGTCCGGACACTTACGCCCGGCTCACCGAACCCGTGCGGCGCGGGCAACCGCTCGGCGGCGAAGCACACATCTACCACGAGGTGACCGCGTGAGCCACTGGCGCATGCCCGCAGAGACGGCGCCGCAGGAACGCATCTGGATGGCGTTCCCCACCGGCGGCTACACCCTCGGCGACACCGCCGAAGAGGCGCATGCCGCGCGGACCGTCTGGGCCGCCGTCGCCAATGCCGCGGTGGAGTTCGAGCCGGTCACCGTGGTGGTGACGCCCGACGACGTCGAGACCGCCGCGCGCTACCTGCGTCCCGCCGTCGAGGTGCTCACCGCGGACCTGAATGACGCCTGGATGCGGGACATTGGCCCCACCTTTGTCCTCGACAGCGACGGGCGCCTCGGTGCCGTCGACTGGGTCTTCAACGGCTGGGGCGGGCAGGACTGGGCCCGCTGGGACAAGGACTCGCTGATCGGAGCGGAAGTAGCCGGCCGGTCCGGCGCCCGGCACATTGCCTCCGCCCTCGTCAATGAAGGCGGCGGCATCCAGGTGGACGGCGAGGGAACCGTGCTGGTGACCGAGACCGTGCAGCTGGATCCGGGACGCAACCCCGGGCTGTCCAAGGCCGAGGTGGAAGCAGAGCTCGCCCGCACCCTCGGCGCCACCCATGTCATCTGGCTTCCCCGCGGCCTGACCAGGGATTCAGAGCGGTTCGGCACCCGCGGCCACGTGGACATTGTGGCCGCCATCCCGTCCCCGGGCACACTGCTGGTCCACTCCCAGCAGGACACGGCACACCCCGACTTTGAGGTCAGCCGCGAAATCATCAGTTTCCTGTCCACTACCCGGGACGCAGCCGGCCGCGAGTGGAACATCATCGAGGTCCCCGCTCCCGAAGCGCTCAGTGACCGCGAGGGCTTCGTGGACTACAGCTACATCAACCACCTCGTGGTCAACGGCGGCGTGATTGCCTGCACCTTCGGGGATCCCAACGACGAAAAGGCCCTCCGCATCCTCGCCGACGCCTACCCCGGCCGCCGGGTTGTGGGCATTGACGCCCGCGAGCTGTTCGCCAGGGGCGGCGGCATCCACTGCATCACCCAGCAGCAACCCGCTGCCTCCTAGACCGAACTGACCACCCAGAAAGGGCCTGACATGACCCAAACCATCCGCCACAGCTCGCCGGCCGGCGCAGCCGGCCCGGCATTAACAGGTACCGACGCCCCCGGCACGCAACACGGCATTACCGGAAAAGGACTGAAGGGCGGGCAGCTGGGCCTCCTCGCCGTCGTCGTCCTCGGCATTTCCACCATTGCACCGGCCTATACGCTCACCAGTGCCCTCGGCCCCACCGTTAACGAAGCCGGGCTGCAGTTGCCCGTCATATTCCTCATCGGCTTCATTCCCATGATCCTGGTGTCACTGGCCTACCGGGAGCTCAACGCCGATTCGCCGGACAGCGGCACCACCTTCACCTGGGTCACGAAGGCGTTCGGCCCGTGGGTGGGATGGATGGGAGGCTGGGGACTCCTCGCCGCGAACATCATCGTACTGTCCAACCTGGCCGCAGTGGCGGTGGACTTCTTCTATCTGTTCCTCGCCCAGCTCACGGGTGTGCCGGAGTTGGCGGACCTGGCCGCCAACAAGGTCCTGAATGTCGCCACCTGCATCGTGTTTGTGGCGCTGGCTGTCTGGGTCAGCTACCGCGGCCTGCACACCACCAAGGTTGTGCAGTACGGCCTGGTGGGTTTCCAGCTGCTGGTGCTCGGACTGTTCGTGGCGATGGCCTTCGCCAACTGGTCTTCCTCGGAAACCTCCATCCCGTTCAGCTGGGAATGGTTCGACGTCACGAAGATTGAAACGTTCGGCCAGATCGCCGCCGGAATTTCGCTGTCCATCTTTGTGTACTGGGGCTGGGATGTCTGCCTGACCGTAAACGAGGAAACGGCCAACGGCAAGAAGACCGCGGGCATTGCCGGCACCCTGACCGCAGTTGTGGTCCTGGGTATCTACCTCCTGGTCACCATCGCCACCATGATGTTCGCCGGCGTAGGCACCGAGGGCGTCGGGCTGAACAACGAAGAGAACCACGCAAACATCTTCACCGCGCTGGCGTCCCCCGTCATGGGCCCGTTCGCCATCCTGATGTCGCTGGCGGTTCTGTCCAGCTCGGCGGCTTCGCTGCAGTCCACGTTTACCTCGCCGTCCCGGAGCCTCTTGGCCATGGCACACTACGGCGCCCTGCCGAAGCCCTTTAGCCACATGAGCAAGAAGTTTGCGACGCCGGGCTTCGCGACGGTCGCAGCGGGTGTCCTTTCCGCGGGGTTCTACGCGGTGATGCACGTGGTCAGCGAAAACGTCCTCAACGACACCATCCTGGCCCTGGGACTCATGATCTGCTTCTACTACGGGCTGACGGCGTTCGCGTGCGCCTGGTACTTCCGCAACACCGTCTTCAGCAGCGTCCGCAATTTCGTGCTGCGGCTCCTCTGCCCGCTGCTGGGCGGGCTGGGGCTGCTGGTGGTGTTCCTGCAGACGGCCGCGGACAGCCTGGCGCCGGAGTTCGGCAGCGGATCCGAGATCTTCGGCGTGGGGCTGGTGTTCGTCCTCGGCGTCGGAATCCTCGCCCTGGGCGCCGTATTCATGCTGCTTATGGCCAGGCTGAGCCCCGGGTTCTTCCGCGGCGAAACCATCCGCAAGGACACCCCCGCCCTGGTGGTTCCGGAGTAAGGGCCGGTCAGGTTACGCCAGCAGGTCACCAGTAGTGGGCCACGTCAATGACCAGGCGGGATCCGGTCCCGGGTCCGTCCAGGCTGAATACCCGGAACGGAAGGCGCCCGCGGACGCCAAGGCCCATGCTCGAATATCCTTCGAAACTCCCGGCCCAGGCCACTTGGCGGAAGGTTTGGTAGCCGCCAACGTTGGTCAGTTCGTTCGGGTCGGCCGGCTTGTACGTGGAGTTTCCGCTGTCGTCATAGGCAGGAGCATTGACCGTGATCTGCAGGAATGCCCGTCCCCTCAGGGGAATGGGCAGGCCCGAACCGTCCTGCACCACCGTGGGGACGTACCGCACCGTGTAGCCTTCCACCGGACCGTTGAGGTCAACCACCAGGCGGTCGAAGCAGTAGTGCTGCCCTGTCCGCACGTTGATGACCTTCGCGGTGCTCATGGCCGCCTCGGACTTCGACAGCGATCCCCACACGAGTCCGCAGTACGAGGCGGACGCCGGGGCAGGCGCCACCAGGCCCAATCCTGCCGCCATCAGGATCGCGGCCAGCCACACTTGGAATTTCTTCATTTCAGCCACCCTTGGAAGTGATGAGATATCTCAAGCGTAGGAGCGCCGGGAAGTGAATACGAGGGCCGAAATGCCTTCGGCGCCCAACTGTTAGCGTGCCGCCCGGGAGGTTACGGGACGGCTATTCAGCGGCGAAAATCCAAGCGTTCCGGGGCCGTTTGGACGCCCGTTGCGCGTGGTTCCGTGATGCGTGGTAACGACGGCGGCCCCGGGCTCAGTTCCTGGTGACACAGCGAGGCGCCGGCAGCCCCTGCGGGCCGCCGGCGCCTTGCGATGCCGTGCTTCTGAACTTGTGGGGTGCGCCGGCGGCTGCCTAGCCTTCGCAGTCGCGGCAGTACTTCATGCCGTTCTTTTCGCGCGCAACCTGGGACCGGTGGCGGACCAGGAAGCAGGAGGAACAGGTGAATTCATCGGACTGCTCGGGAACAACGGTGACCGTGAGTTCTTCGCCGGAAAGATCCGCACCGGGAAGGTCGATTCCCTCAGCCGTGTCGTTTTCGTCAACGTCGATAACGGCAGTCTGGGCTCCGCCGCCGCGGGACGCCTGAAGGGCCTCCAGGGATTCAGCCGGAGACTCTTCTTCTGTCTTGCGTGGGGCGTCGTAATCGGTAGCCATTTGGGGGTTCGCTTTCGTTGCTGCGCAGCGCCATTTCAGGCACCTCAGTGAAGCAGTTTAGGTCATTATGCCGGTAGTTGAAGAAAAGTGTGTTCAACCCGACACATTGCGTCGCCCGTAGGCGGAAACCATGCTTCCTGGGCCGCAGCCCGGCGGTTACACCTCGCTGGCAGCAGCAGCCGTTTCCCGGTGCGCCTTGGCCGCGTGGTCACCGGCAAGTGCCACGCCGCTCAGCGCCGGCAGCCAGCCCCACCTGGTGACGTCGGCGATGGCGTCGTTGCCCTGTTCCCAGGCGCCGTGGTCCGCGGGTGACGCAGCTGCAGGCGCGGGCCGTGCCTCGAACCATGAGGCTATTGTGGTGAGCAGGCGTGTAGTCATAGGCCCAAAGTAGGCGTCCCATGTTGTGGGCACGTTTCGCCGCAGTCTCCACGGCGTTACTTTTTTGGCGCGGCTTTTTAGACGCGGCGGCCCCTGGCGGCCTGCACACCGTGGATTTAGCCTTGATGCACACCGCATCCGAGACCTCCGGAGGTATGGCATGGCCACGAAACTGAACAAGAAGTCGCTGGAGCACGCCCGCAGCCTGGTGAAGGACGGGAAGGTTGTCCGTGACACCCGGGACGACTGGAGCGAGCACGCACCTTCGACGGACCAGGAAAATGCCTTCATCGACAAGCACGGCTTTTCGGAATTCTCCGCGTGGCACCTCGGCCTGGACCCTGACGAATCAGAGGGAACCAAGGGCAGCGTGAGTTTTCCTTTTGGGGATTTCAAGAAAGTCCACCGTTGCGCTGTTGTGTCCCTGGAAAGCCGGGCTGCCCAGCACAACCACGATGAAATCGCCAAGGCCGCCAAGGACCTGCTCGAAAAGATCGATGCGGAGAACTAGTCCGGGGAAGAAGGACTAGTCCGGGGAACCGGGAGGCTGCCCCGGGACCTATGCCACCGGCCATACAACGACGGTCCGCCATGTTGCCGGATCGGGCTCCGTGGCAGGGTCGCTTAAGTAGTACTCCCACATGGAATCGGACGGGCTGAATCCCTCTTCCTTCATCCGCTCCTGGATGTCGTTGTACGTGGTGACCAGCGAGTCGTAAGGACCAACGTGGGTGGCTTCGAAGGCCCGGCACGCGGGCAGGGTTCCGGCCTCCACTCCCGCTGACGCCGTGATGGGCGCCGACACCGGAAAGCCCGCCTCGACGTCGACGGTGTCCGTGGGCATGCCCAGGTACCGGCCAAAAGGCGGCCCGGTCAGCTGCACGCCCTGGTTTTGGGCCGCTGCCATAACGGCGCCGTAAGCGCGGCCAAAGAAGTCCGGCAGCTCGTTCATGGGCACTTTTTCCCGGACGACGGCGGTGGGCTGTTCGGGACGCTGGACCAGCCGGATCCCGGCTTTCTCTTGGCTCATAAGCCAACGTTCCGTCCTGCGGACGCGCCAGCCCAGAGGCAAACGGCCCGGAGTCCGGAGGCGAATAGCCGGGCACACCGGCAGGCAGGCGCGGTGCTTCGTGGAGCCCCCTGTCGGATTCGAACCGACGACCCCCGCTTTACAAGAGCGGTGCTCTGGCCAACTGAGCTAAGGAGGCGTGCTTGTTTCTGCCTGACGGATCAGGCGCAAACAGCGGTGCTGGATGCAGTGCTAGATAAGGTTAGCCCAAGGACGCCCCGCTGGTAAAAACGGCAGCGGCCCGGTTCCGGAGGGTTCCGGAACCGGGCCGCTGGAATGCTACACGGCAGGCGGCTGCTAGCCCTTGGCGTCGATAGCGGCCTGGATGAACGGGATCAAGTCAGTTTTGGCGGAGTCGCCCTTGCCCCACTGCTTGCCGTCCACGAAAGCAGTCGGAGTGCCGGTCACGCCGACGGCCGCAGCTTCCTGGGTGGCCACCTTGACATAGGGCCGGTATTTCTTCTCTTCCACACAGGAATCGATGCTCTTGGCGCCGACATCCGTGGCCAGCTTCTTCAGGTCGTTGTCCGACAGGCCCGCACTGCCTTCCGCCGGCTGCTTGTCGAAGAGTGTATTCAGGAAGTCTGAG
This sequence comes from Arthrobacter sp. SPG23, assembly GCF_000876655.1. Classification (GTDB taxonomy): domain Bacteria; phylum Actinomycetota; class Actinomycetes; order Actinomycetales; family Micrococcaceae; genus Arthrobacter. The sequence goes on along the minus strand of NZ_JYCN01000009.1, from coordinate 18,092 downwards.
TACTTTTCCGGGGATTCGTTGACCACGCAGGCGGCGGCGTTGGCCGCGCGGGAGGAGTAGTTGGTGGTGGACTGCTGGTCCAGGAAGCCGAGCGGGCGGTACTCCAGCGAGATCTTGCCTTCGTTGCGGAGGCTGGTCAACTGCTCGTTGTAGGTCGTTTCGAACCGCTTGCAGACGGGGCAGATGAAGTCGATGTAGACGACCACCTTCACGGGCTTGCCGGCTTCCGCCTCAGCGCCGGGAGCCTTTACTTCGGCGGGCGCCGTTTCCGGCTTGGTCGGGACGTCCTTCACATTGACGGTGGCGGGGTCCGACTTCACTACCTCGGAGTTGGCCAGCAGCGTCACACCGCCGTGGATGTTTCCGTTGGCCGGGGTGGGGCCTTCGTCCGCCACGGGAGCGTTGTTCCTGATGTTGGAACTGACCACCAGGGCAACGATCGCGAGGATGGCAACAACGGCCACTACGATGCCCCAACCGATAAGGAGCTTGTTGCGCTTGTCCTTCTTCAGCTGCGCCTCACGGATCTCACGGGCTTTCTCGCGGGCCTCGGCAGTGCGTTCTGCTTTGGACTTGCGGGGTTCGTTTGCGGCGCTCATCAGTTCCTCGGGTCGATCGGCCAGGTGCGGACCACGTCAGTGGCAACTTTGTCAGTTTAGGGGAGAAACCTGAGAGCTTGCGCTTTCAAGTTTCTGTCCGCCTGCCCAACGGATGAATAGCCCGGAAGATTCCGGCGGACTAGGGTTGACTTCGAGCCATTAGCTACCCAAGGGGCACCAATGCAGACTACGCACCGTGAAAAATCCGAAGCAAGCGCCGAAGGGAAGCCCGCGCGCGGCGGCGGCCACGCGGCTGACGCGCTGTATGACTTCATGGTGGTGTCCAACCGCCTTCCAGTAGACCGCTGCGCCCCGGAGGACAGGGGTTGCGAGGACGGCTGGCGGCGGTCGCCCGGCGGACTGGTGACCGCCCTCGCCCCGATGATGACCAAAACCGACGGCGCATGGGTGGGCTGGCACGGCGCCCCCGATGAAACCGTCAAGCCTTTCAGCCATGGCGGCATGGACCTGGTCCCGGTGCAGCTGAGCACGGACGACGTCGAACTTTTCTATGAGGGCTTTTCCAACGCCACCCTGTGGCCGCTCTACCACGACGTCATCGCGCCGCCGGAATTCCACCGGACCTGGTGGGATTCGTACCGGAAGGTCAACCGGCGGTTCGCCGACGCCGTCGTGCGCCACGCCGATCACGGTGCCACCGTCTGGGTACAGGACTACCAGCTTCAGCTGGTTCCCAAGATGCTCCGCGAAGCACGGCCGGACCTCAAAATCGGCTTCTTCAACCACATTCCCTTCCCTCCGCCGGAAATCTTCGCCCAACTTCCGTGGCGCCGGGCCATTATCGACGGCCTCCTCGGCGCCGACCTTGTGGGCTTCCAGCGCCCCAGCGATGCCGGCAACTTCATGCGTTCCGCCCGGCGTTTCCTGGGCGCCAGCGTCAAGCAGCAGCAGGTGCACGTCAAGGGCCCTGACGGCCAAACCACCCACATTGCCCGCGCGCAGGCGTTCCCTATCTCCATCGACGTCAAGCAGATCAGCGAATTGGCCCGCAAGCCCGAAATCATCGAACGCGCACACCAGATCCGGCGGGACCTTGGCAACCCCAAGACCATCCTCCTGGGCGTGGACCGCCTCGACTACACCAAGGGCATCCGGCACCGGCTCAAGGCCTACGAGGAGCTCCTGGCGGACGGCAAGGTCACCGTGGTGGACGCAGCACTGATCCAGGTGGCGAGCCCCAGCCGGGAGCGGGTGGAGCAGTATCGCCTCCTGCGCGAAGAGGTGGAAGGCACCGTGGGCCACATCAACGGCACCTACGACACCATGCAGAACACCGCCGTCCGGTACCTGCACCACAGCTACCCCATCGACGAAATGGTGGCCCTCTATCTGGCCGCCGACGTCATGCTGGTCACCGCACTGCGGGACGGCATGAACCTCGTTGCCAAGGAATACGTGACCGCCCGCACCAACAACGACGGCGCGCTGGTCCTCAGCGAATTCGCCGGCGCGGCAGACCAGCTCAAGCAGGCGCTGCTGATGAACCCGCACGATATCGACGGCCTCAAGGACACCATCATGAGGGCGGTCAACATGCAACCGGCCGAGGCAGCCCGCCGCATGCGGTCCATGCGGAAGCAGATCCTGGACCACGACGTCGACCACTGGTCAGCCGACTTCCTTGCAGCGCTTAAAGAGAAAGTGGTCCGCGATGACACCTGATGCAGCCCAGGGCAAAGCCCCCCTCACGCTTCAGCCGGAACTCCTGGCGGCACTCAAAAAGGTTGCCGCCACCGAGCATCTCCTGGTGGCCATGGATTTTGACGGCACAATCTCCCCGCTGGTTGACCACGCGGCTGACGCCCGCCCCCTCCCCCGGTCCGCCGCGGCCTTCGCCGCCCTGGCCGCCCTCCCGCGGACGACGACGGCACTCATCTCGGGCCGGGCCCTGGACAGCCTCCGGGCGGTCGCTTCGCCGCCCCCGGAAACCCTGCTCATCGGCAGCCACGGGGCCGAAGCCTGGTTGGGGCCGGGTTCGTCGGAACTGACGCTTGACCCCGACCAGCTGACCCTGCTGGCAGACGTCCGGCGCACGCTGGAGGAAATCGTGGAGCAGGCGCCGGGCACCCTGCTGGAAGACAAGCCGGCAGGCGTGGTGCTCCACACCCGCCTGGCCGCCGACGACGTGGCCGAGGACGCCGTCGCCGCCGCCCGCGCGGCCCTGCAGGACCGGCCGGACGTGTACCTGAAAAACGGCAACCGGGTGCTGGAAACCTCCGTGGTCCACGCGTCCAAGGGCGAAGGAATGGCGTTCCTCCGCCAGGCGACCGATGCCACTGCGGTCGTGTTCGCCGGCGACGACACCACCGACGAAGACGCCCTGGGGCGGCTGTATCCGGGCGACGTGGGCGTAAAAGTGGGGCTGGACTTCACCCAGGCTCAGTTCCGCGTCGAGGCCCCCGTACACATAGCCGAACTGCTGGAAACGCTGCTCCGGGAACGAACCCTTGCTGTTGGGGAAGCCCCGTAAATCCGCGTAAATCCGGGGGCCGGCCGGCCCCGGGTTACGAATCTCACATGTGACGCCCGTAACATTTGCACCCAAATGCATAAAATCTGACATACTCTGTTTGTGATGTGGCGCACAGACACCGTGCGGCGTCACGCGATACTCCTCGGCTTCGGCCGGGGAGTACACGGCTGGAAAACCGTGGACAACTGAATAAACATGAACCATTCACAACGGATCGTCCGGCACGTACCTGCCGGTGAAGGGATTGATAACTGTGGCAACAGTTACTTTTGATAACGCAACACGTCTGTACCCGGGCACCGATAAGCCCGCCGTCGACAAGCTCAACATCGACATCGCCGATGGCGAATTCCTGGTCCTCGTTGGACCCTCCGGCTGTGGCAAGTCCACCTCCCTGCGCATGCTCGCAGGCCTTGAGGACGTCAACGCAGGCCGCATCCTCATTGGCGACCGCGACGTCACCGATGTTCCGCCGAAGGACCGCGACATCGCGATGGTCTTCCAGAACTACGCCCTGTACCCGCACATGACCGTGGCGGACAACATGGGCTTCGCACTGAAGATCGCCGGCGTCAGCAAGGAAGAGCGCGCCGAGCGTGTCCGCGAAGCAGCCAAGCTTCTTGACCTCGAGCCGTACCTGGACCGCAAGCCGAAGGCACTCTCCGGCGGTCAGCGCCAGCGTGTTGCCATGGGCCGCGCCATCGTCCGTAACCCGCAGGTCTTCCTCATGGACGAGCCGCTCTCAAACCTCGACGCCAAGCTCCGCGTCCAGACCCGTACGCAGATTGCGTCCCTGACCCGCCGCCTGGGCGTCACCACCGTCTACGTGACCCACGACCAGGTCGAGGCCATGACCATGGGTGACCGCGTGGCTGTGCTGAAGGACGGCCTGCTGATGCAGGTCGACACCCCGCGCAACCTCTACGACAAGCCCAAGAACGTCTTCGTCGCCGGCTTCATCGGCTCCCCGGCCATGAACCTTCTGGAACTCCCCGTTGTCGACGGCGGCGTCCAGTTCGGCGGAACGGTGTACCCGGTTCCCCGCGACGTCCTCGAAGAGGCACACGGCCGCACCGTCACCCTGGGTTCCCGCCCGGAGGACCTGGAGCAGGTCGCCGCAGGCGAAGGCCTCCAGGTTGAGGTTGACGTCGTCGAAGAACTCGGCGCCGACGCCTACGTCTACGGCCACACCACACTGGACGGTAAGAGCCACGACATCGTGGCACGCGTCGACGGCCGCCGCCCCCCGATGAAGGGTGAGTCCATCTACGTTCGCCCGCAGTCCGGACACGTGCACCTGTTCGACACCAAGACGGGCCTGCGCCTCGGCGACTAGCCCTCAGCACTGACCGACGGCGGCCCCTCCTCACTGGACGGGCCGCCGTCGTGATTTAAGCGCGGTTTCCTGACTTTGTTTAGGCGGCCTGCCCCTACGTACGGAAGAATTGGCACATGACCGAGGAAAGCAACGCCCAATGGCACGACGAACCCACCGACTACGGCCAGATCGGCAAACTGCCTCGGTTTGAAGCGGCCAGCGCCAACGACGACAAGAATTCCAGCGTCTCCAGCAACCTGAGCATCACCGCGGCGTCGGCTGATCCCGAACTCCTGGACCTGCCGTGGCACATCGCTCTGGAGGACTGGCCGGCGGAGTACCTCGCGGCCCTCCCCCGCGGTATCTCCCGGCACATCGTGCGCTTCGCCCACCTGGGCGGCTCCGTGATCGCCATCAAGGAAACCTCCGAACACGTGGCCCGCCACGAGTACCACATGCTCCGCAAGCTGGCGCGCCTGGACGTGCCGTGCGTCGAGCCGGTGGCCGTCATCACCGGCCGCACCACCCCGGACGGCAGGCCGCTGAATCCGGTGCTGGTAACCCGGCACCTGAAGTTCTCCATGCCCTACCGGGCACTCTTTTCCCAGATGCTGCGCAAGGACACCCTCACCCGCCTGATCGACGCCCAGGCGCTGCTGATGGTGCGGCTGCACCTCATCGGCTTCTACTGGGGCGACGTCTCGCTCTCCAACACCCTCTTCCGCCGCGACGCCGGCGCCTTCGCCGCCTACCTGGTGGACGCCGAGACCGGCGAGCTGTACCCGGACCTCTCCACCGGCCAGCGCGAGTACGATCTCGAGATCGCCCGGGTCAACATCGCCGGTGAGCTGATGGACCTGCTGGACGGCGGCCTGATCGAAGAAAAGGTGGACCCGGTGGCCACCAGTGAACTCATCATGGGCAGCTACCGCCGGCTGTGGACCGAGCTCACCGAGAAGGAATCCTTCGAAATCGGCGAACGCTGGCGTGTGGCCGCCCGGATCCGGAAGCTCAACGAGCTGGGGTTTGACGTTGAGGAATACGCGATCAAGACCACCCAGAACGGTTCCACCATCCAGCTCCAGCCCAAGGTGGTGGACGCGGGCCACCACCAGCGCCGGCTGCTGCGGCTGACCGGACTGGACGCCCAGGAGAACCAGGCCCGCCGCCTGCTCAACGACATGGACTCGTTCCGGGCGGACAACAACCCGAAGATGGATGAGGAATACAGCGCCCACCTGTGGGTTAGCCAAATCTTCGAGCCTATTGTCCGTTCGATTCCGCGCGACCTCTCAGGCAAGCTCGAGCCGGCGGAAGCTGTCCACGAAGTGCTGGAACACCGCTGGTATATGTCCGAGAAGCAGGAACGGCACATTCCGCTGGCTGAGGCCGTGCAGTCCTACATCGATTCCATCCTCCGGCACCGCCGCGACGAGGCAGCAATCATGCTCAACCCCGATACGGAACTGCTCAAGATCCTCGAAGTGGAAACCGAGCAGTCCCGGTACGGCGACGAAGACATCGACGAGTACCCTGACTCCGACGACTAGCTAAATCGCTTTTCCGGGATTCAGGATGCCGGCCGGATCAAAGAGGTGCTTGATCCGGCGCTGCAGCTCCCGGACAGGCTCAGGCTGTTCCAGACCCAGCCACCGCAGCTTGTACTGGCCGATCCCGTGCTCGCCCGTGATGGTCCCGCCCATCGCCAGGGCCACCGTGATGGACCGGTCCAGGGCCTCGCCCAGGCGTTGCATCGCATCGGCGTCCACCTGGTTGTCCACGCGGTCCACCCAGAAGGTGGGGTGCAGGTTGCCGTCGCCGGCGTGGGCCACGACCTTGAGCTGCACGCCGTGGGCCACAGCCATGGCTTCGAGTTCGCCGACGTAGTCCACCAGCCGCGAGCGCGGCACGGCCACGTCCTCCCCCACCCGGTATTCGTCGTCCACTTCAACGCCGCGGCTGTTGCGCCGCAGGTCCACCAGCCGCTCGGCTTCGGCGGTGTCCTCGGTGGTCACCGTGGCTCCGCCGGCGGCAAGGACCTCGCGGACCACCTCAGCCTCCGCGGCTGCCCCGAAGCCGTCCGTCTGGATCAGCAGGAGCGACGCTCCCCGGGAGCTGAGGTCCGAGCCATGGATCTCGTCGAGCTGATGCAGCGAACCGCCGTCGAGCAGTTCCATGATGGCGGGCTGCACGCGGGCCTTCCCCACGGCAAGGACCCCCGCCGCGGCGCTGCGGAAGTCCGGGTAGAAGGCGGCGATGGTGTGCACTTCGCGGGGCAGGTACTTCAGCCGCACGGTCGCCCCCACCACGATTCCAAGTGTTCCCTCCGAGCCGACGAACAGGCCGGTCAGGTCATAGCCGGCAACGCCTTTGAACGTCTGGTGCCCCGTGTGGATCAGGGAACCGTCGGCCAGCACCACGTCGAGAGCCAGGACCGAATCGCGGGTAACGCCGTACTTGGCGCAGCGCAGGCCGCCGGCGTTAGTGGCCACATTGCCGCCGATGGTGGATATGCGGAAGCTTGCGGGGTCCGGCGCGTACATCAGCCCGTGGACCGCTGCGGCGTCGTTGAGGTCGGCATTGATAACGCCGGGTTCGACGACGGCGGTCTCGTCATCCGGGTTCAGGTCAAGGATGCGGTTCATCCGTTCAAGGCTCAGCACGATGCACCCCTGGCTGGCGTGGGCGCCGCCGGACACACCGGTACCGGCGCCGCGCGCAACAATGGGCACACTGTGTTTGGCGCAGGCACTGACCACGGCCTGGACGTCCGCTACGGTTTCGGCCCTGACCACGGCCAGCGGCAGCTGGTAGTCGAGCACCGGGGCCTGGTCCACGGCGTAGGTCGCCAAGGTCATGTCGTCCACGGCCAGCTTGCCGGGCTCCAGGATGGTTTTGAGCTCGTCCACAATGTTGCTCATGCGGCCTCCAGGTCCGTCGAATCCGGCCTCCAGTCTAGACGGCAGGACCTTGCGTCCCTGCAGTTATGTCCGGAGCAGCTGAGGAGTCCGGTGTCCGGGTCCCGGGAAGCACCCAGACCGCGGCCGCGGCTTCATCCGCACTGATCCGGATGCCGGCGCTCCGGGCACCCGCATCCGTTCGGACGTGGCCGGTGCAGAAGGCAGGATCTGCGCCGAGGACGGCGAACTGGGCCGGAGACAGCGCGCCAGCCGCGAGATCGGCCCGGGCGGCTGCGCGGGCCACGAACACAAGGACCGCGCTCTCCGCTGTCTCGCGGATATAGGCGAGCGCGTCGCCGTCGGCGTGCAGCCAGCGGATTCCGCCCCCGGTGAGCGCCGGCTGATTCCGCCGCAGGGCCGCCAGCGCCGAATAGCCGGCACGAAGGTCCGCCTCGATCCGGGCGGGGTTGTTCCACGGCATCGGCGTCCTGGAGTCTTCGCCGTTGTACCCCTTCAGGCCGAACTCGTCTCCCGCGAAGACCACCGGAACACCGGGAATGGTGAACATCATGACTGCCCCGAGCAGCTGCCCCCCGGGGATCATCACCGTGGCTGCACGGGCCGTGTCGTGGCTGTTCAGCGCGTTCATGTTCTGAAGGCGGAGATCCCAACTGAACGCCGCTGCCAGGTCCAGGTGGGTGGCAAGGAAATCCTCTGCGCCCATCCGGTTGGGGCCGGCCAGCGGGGTGCCGAAGAAATTGACGTGCGCGGCGTCCCCTGCCAGCCAGGACCACAGCGGGCGGGTGAAGTTGGCGTAGGTCATGGCGCCGTGCCAGTGTTCGCCGGTAAAGTCCGGCGCGGCATCGTTGGTGGCTTCGGCCAGCAACGCAGCGTCGGGGTTGATGCCCCGGACCCGGTCCGCGATCAGGCGGGCCACCTCCCGGTTGAGGTCCGTGGCGCCCAGCCGTCCGGTCATGTTGCCGACGTCGATCCGCCAGCCGTCCAGGTTAAACGGGGGCCTGAGCCAGCGCGCCACCGGCGAGTCATCGTCCAGGACGAACTTGTCCCTCAGCCTGTCAGAAGACCAGTTGAACTTGGGCAGGGAGGCAACGCCGTACCAGGCTTCATACTCCGTGTGCCCCGCGTTGAAGTAGTAGTAACCGGCCTCGGCGGATACCGGATCGGCCAGCGCCTGCCGGAACCACTCGTGGGCGTCGCCGGAATGGTTGGCCGTGAGGTCGCCCATAACTTTGATCCCGCGGGCATGGGCCGCTTCCACTAACTTCACGAGCGCGTCGTTTCCGCCGAGCAGCGGATCCACTTCGTCGAAAGTGGAGGCGTCGTAACGATGGTTGGAACGTGCCGGAAAGAAGGGTGTCAGGTAGATGACGTCCGCGCCGAGGCCCTGGATATGGTCCAGTTTTTCGGCCACCCCGGTGAGGTCGCCGCCGTAGAACTGGAACGGCGTGGCCGCTCCGGTCCCCTCGACGGGCGTGTGGTCCCAGCCGGACGGGATGGCCCAGTCCGGCACGGGATGCGAATCGGCGCCGGCCGAGCGCGCGAAGCGGTCCGGAAACACCTGGTACATCGTTCCCCTGCGCATCCACTGCGGCGCGGCAGGGAACGTGGTCAGCCGGAAATCCCCGTAGTCGGAGACGTCGCGGCGGAACAGCCCCTGGGCGTTGAGGCTCCAGTACCCCGGGGTGCTCCCGGCTTTTCCACTGCCGGACATGCCGCCGTCGCGTTCGCCGCCGTCGTGTTCGTCCGGGACTTCCAGCAGGAAGCGGTACCGGGCCACGGGATTGGCGACGGTCATGTCCGCCTCCCACCATGCCCAGCCGTCCAGGTCCCCCAGGCTGCGGGCGGCGTCGTACCGCGGTTCACCGTCCTGGACCGACCGCACCCAGACCCGGGCGGCACGCCCCCACGCCGCGGGTATCCGCACGCGGAGGCGGGCAGTATCGCCAAGTCCGGCGCCCCGGGCCGCATGCAGCGGTGAACCGTCGTGGTGCGGGAGGGGGCAGCGCGGGAGGAAAGCCGCCATGCTCAGCCTTTGACCGAGCCCTGGGTGAGGCCGCTGACGATGTAGCGCTGGAGGAACAGGAACAGTGCCATCACAGGGACGGCAGCGAGCACGGCACCGGCCGCGAAGACGCCCCAGTTCTCCGAGCGCTGCTGGGCCACGAAGGAGTAGAGCCCGACGGCGAGCGTCTGGCTGTCCGGGTCGGTCAGCACCACGCTGGCGATCACGAATTCGCTGGAGATGCCGATGAAGGCGAGCAGCCCCACTACTGCGAGGATCGGCGTGACCAGGCGCAGGATGATGCCGAAGAAAATCTGCACGTGGCTGGCGCCGTCAATTTTGGCCGCCTCGTCCAGGGACTGCGGCACGGTGTTGAAGAAGCCGTACATGAGGTAGGTGTTCACCCCGAGGGCGCCGCCAAGGTACACCATGATCAGGCCGAGCTGGCTGCCCAGCCCAAGGGCCGGAATGACCTCGGAGATCCCGCTGAGCAGCAGGAAGATGGCCACAACGGCCAGCAGCTGCGGGAACATCTGGAGCAGCAGAAGGCTCAGCAGCCCGATCCGTCGCCCTTTGAACCGCATGCGGGAAAATGCGTAGGCGGCCATGGCACCCAGGAACACTGTTGCGGCGGAGGTCACCACGCCCACCACCATGGTGTTCACGAACCAGCGGCCGAAAGGCCGGGACGGGTCGTTGAACAAGGCGGTGAAGTTGCCGAAGTCCAGCTTGCTGAAGAGTGCATTCGAGCCCACGAGGGTGCCGGTGGAATTGAACGCCGCGGACAGCACATAGAGAAGCGGGAAGATCGCGAAGACGGTCACTGCTATTCCCACCAGGTGCCGCCAGCCCTTGTCCTTGAACCAGGCGCCGAACGTGCGCCGCCGCAGCTGCTTCAGCTGGTGGACGTCGGTGCCGGCTGCGGTGACGGTGCCTGCGGTGGCAGGACCTGTGGCGGGTGAACCTGCGGCGGGGGCCGCCGTCGTACCGGTGCGTGCCGTTGACCCGTTCATGAGTTCACGTCCTCGAGTGCTTTGGTCTGCTTGAAGCTGATGGCCGAAACGGTGGCCACGATGATGAAGATAATGATGGCCAGGGCGCTGGCGAGGCCGTAGTCACGCCCCGTCCCTTGCCCGAACGCCACTTTGTAGACGAGCGTGATCAGGATGTCCGTGGCCCCGATGTCCCGGTCGGTGTCCGCAAAGCGCGGGCCGCCGCCGGTGAGCATGAAGATCACGTTGAAGTTGTTGAAGTTGAAGGCAAAGGAGGAGATCAGCAGCGGGGCGATCGAGACCAGCAGCAGGGGAAGTTTGATGGAGCGGAAGACACGCCATGGGCCGGCGCCGTCCATCCGGGCAGCCTCGTCGAGTTCGGTGGGCAGCGACTGCAGGGCGCCGGTGCAGACCAGGAACATGTACGGGAAGCCCAGCCACAGGTTGACCACCAGCACGCTGATCTTGGCCAGGACCGGGTCCGTGAGCCAGCCGATGGTGGCACCGCCCAGCAGGGTCTGGTTGAGCCAGCCGAACTGCGGGTTGAGGATTCCGGACCAGACGAGGCCCGACAGGAATGCGGGGAAGGCGTAGGGCAGGATCATCAGGATCCGGTACACCTTCTTGCCGCGCAGGTCCTCGCGGTTGAACGTAATGGCCAGGAACAGGCCTAGCGCGAAGGTCAGCGCAACTGAGGCGACGGCAAACGTGAAGGTCCAGAGGATGACACCCAGCAGCGGACCGCGCAGGCTCGGATCGGTGAAGGCGCGGGCGAAGTTATCCATGCCGACGTCGATCTTCCAGCCCGTGGTGAGGGTCTGGCCGTTGCCGTCCGCGAAGGCTCCCTTGCCGTTGTCGCGGTAAACGGCGCCGGTGTCGGTGTTGGTGAAGGTGTCGGCCGCCGCGTCATAGGTCAGCGCCGGCTTGAACTCGTAGGCGCTGCTGCCGTCTGCCGTGCGCAGGGTGCCGTCAGCGGGGTCGTCCGAGACGGGTACGGTGATGGCCAGGATCGACTGCTGGTTGGCGACGATTTCCTGGAAGTTCAGCGTCCGGTAGCCATCAACGGAGTTGGCCTTACCGGTGGAGTCCGTGCCGGCGTCGGGCACTTCCTTCAGCGGCGCACCGGTGCTGCCGATCGAGGCCTTGCCGTCGGGATCGGTGAACAGCAGGTAGAAGTCGTTGCCCTTGGTGAGGACGGCGGCCTTGTAGGCGGGTGAGTCCGGGACACGCTTCTGGGCGGTCAACTGGATGGCCGAGATTGCGTCGTCCTTGGTGCTGTTGTGCCCGTCGCCGTAGTTGGTGAAGGCGATGTAGCCGCTGAAGAGCACCACGAAGACCTGGAACACGAGCAGGAACAGTACGCCCGGCGCCAGGTATTTTGCGGGCAATCCCCCCTTGCGGAGGTAGATCCAGTTAATAGCCAGTACGACGGCGGACGAGACAGCCAGGGCACCCCAGGACTGGCTCAGGAAGAGCATCATCAGGACATAGACGGCCAGGGCGTCAACGAGGCCCAGGAGCACGATCTTGGCCACCGTCCCCTTGACGGAATCCTGGCGGGAGCTGCGGTGAGGCGCCCCCGGCCTGCGGCCTGAGGTAGTGCCGCCCGGTGATGTCGCGGCTCCCGGCGTAGGCCCGGCTCCCGACGACGGGGGCGGCGGGGCGTCCTGGAAAAGGTCTGTTTTGGGCATGGCTGTCTATGGTCCTTGGAAGAAGCGGGGCCGTGGAAAGTGCAGGACGCTGCAGGAGCGGCGCTGCGGGAGGGGCGCTGCGGCAACGGGCCGGGCGGCGGTGAAGCTGCCCGGCCCGTGCCGGCGCGAGGGAACCGGCGGAAGGCTTAGCCGGCTGAAGGCGCTAGCCGGCGGAAGGCGTCAGCCGGCGGAAGGCGTCAGCCGGCGATCTTCGCCTTGATGCTGGCAGCCATCTTGGCCCATTCGGCAGCGGGATCGCCCTGGCCCTTGATCAAGGCGAGTTCAGTGGCTCCCCAGTCGGCCCAGACCGCGCTCATTTCCGGAATGGCGGGCATGGGCACGCCGGTGGCACCGATCTTGCCGAACGCCTCCACCACCGGGTCGCTGGCAGCCTTATCGAAGGAGGCCTTCAGCGCCGGCGGACGGCCGCCCGCCTTGTACATGGAATCCTGCGCCGCTTCCGAGGTGAGGTAGTTTGTCACGAACTCGTTGGTGGCAAGGGCGTTGGCGCTCTTGGCGCTGATGAAGAAGCCGTTGACGCCGATAAACGGCTGGGCAGGCTTGTCACCGGCGGTCGGCAGGGCGTCCACGGCAAACTTGATGCCCTTCTTCTGCACGTCCGGAACATTCCAGGGGCCCGTCAGGAAGTACGGGGATTCGCCGGCCAGGAACTTCTCCTTGGCAATGTCACCGGTGATGTTGGAGTTGATGATCTTTTCACCGGCATCGCCCCATGCCACGAGCTTCTTGGCGAACTCGACGCCGGCGGCGTCACCGATGAGGAGCTGTTTGGGATCGTAGCCGCCGTCGGCAGCCTGGCCGAAGACCTGCGAACCCATGGAGGCCTGCAGCGGGTAGAGGTGGTACGGGTCGCCCTGCTTAGGATCCATGCCCACCAGGAACGGGAACTTCGCTTTGCCGTCCGCAACTGCCTTCTTGCCGTTGGCCACCACTTCATCCAGCGTTGCCGCGCTCTCGGCCACAATGTCGGTGTTGCGCAGCAGGGCGATGTTTTCGATGGCGTACGGGACACCATAGACGGAGCCGTTGAAGGTCATGGCCTTGATGGAGGAATCCTGGAAGGCCGAGGACTTGTCGCCGAGTTCGATCGGAGCAATGACGCCGTTCTGGACGAACTTACCGACCCAGTCGTGCGGTCCAACGATCAGGTCCGGGCCCTTGCCTGTGGGCACCTGGGTAATGAAGTCATCGCGGACGGCCGCGAAATCCTTGACGACAAGTTTGACCTCAATACCCGTATCGGCCTGGAACTTGGCGGTGATGTCCTTGAGGGCCGGTGACCGTTCGGCGTCGACCCACATGGTGATGGTGCCTGCGCCGGCGGACTTCAGGTCCGGCTTGGCGGTGGCGGTGGCCGGTGCGGTGGCCGATGCGCCGCCGCAGGCGCTGAGCGCCAGGGCTGCCACGACGGAGAGCGCGCCCGCCGTAAAGACGCGGCGGCTGGTCCCGCTCGTGAGGGTGTTCTGCACCTTCATTGGTGTCCCTTTCATAAAAAATCCTGCATCCACGCGTCGGCCCCTAGGGCCCTGTGGCATCGTCGGTGATGTGGCTCACAGCTGCAAGCGCTTCCAAACTACACGGAATGACCCATGCTGGAAAGCCACCCTACTCGGCGGTAGCCTGCGGCGCAAAACTAAGGACGGGGCGGCTCCGGAGATCATCGCCTGCAAATGGCTGCATTCAAGGGCGGGGTCAAAGTCCAACTGGCAGCAATGAGTCGCACGTCACAATTGGAAGCGTTTTCAATTTGGCGGTGTTCCGTTCTACGATTACCGGCATGTCCGTTGACTCAATGCCCAAAGCCCCCGCCGTTGCGGCAGGACCGCTGACCCTGGTCCACCCTGCCGATGAAGCTTCCGGGTGGTGGCGGTCCGCCGTCATCTATCAGGTCTATCCGCGGTCCTTCCGGGACCTGAACGGGGACGGAATCGGCGATCTTGCCGGGATAACCGCAGAGCTTCCCCAGCTGGCCCGGCTGGGTGTGGATGCCGTCTGGCTGTCGCCGTTCTACCGTTCGCCCCAGAAGGATGCCGGATACGACGTCAGCGATTACTGCGACGTGGACCCGCTCTTCGGCACCATGGCCGACTTCGACGCCATGATGGCGGAAGCGACGCTCCTGGACCTGCGGGTGATCGTGGACCTTGTACCCAATCACTGCTCGGACCAGCATGCCGCCTTCCAGGCTGCCCTCGCAGCCCCCGCCGGTAGTCCGGAGCGTGACATGTTCATCTTCCGGCACGGGCGCGGAGCCTTCGGCGAAGAGCCTCCCAACAACTGGCAGTCCCACTTTGGCGGGCCCGCATGGACACGCATCACGGAGCCGGACGGCCGGCCCGGGCAGTGGTATCTCCACCTTTTTGATACCTCCCAGCCAGACTTCAACTGGGACAACCAGGCAGTCCACGACGAATTCGAGCGGGTGCTTCGCTTCTGGCTGGACCGTGGGGTCTCCGGTTTCCGCGTGGACGTGGCCCACGCCCTGGTCAAAGCCCCCGGGCTGCCGGAGTGGGGTGGCCGGGCCGACGGCAACAGCTGCGACGGCTACCCGGGCCACGATGCACCCATGTTCGGCCAGCCCGCGCTGCACGATATCTACCGGGCGTGGCGACGCATCCTGGCGGAGTACGGTCAGGACCGTATCCTGTGCGCCGAAGCGAATGTGGATCCGTTGCCCCGCCTGGCCGAGTGGGTGCGCCCGGACGAAATGCACCAGGCGTTCAATTTCCCCTACCTCCACGCGGGCCTGAATGTTCACCGCCTGCGCGGCGTGATCACGGACTCACTGCTGGCGCTGGACGCCGTTGGTGCGCCAAGCACCTGGGTACTCTCCAACCACGACGTCGTCCGCCACGCCACCCGCTTTGGCTATGACGGCCCCGCACCGCGCGACGGCGACGGGATCGGCGCCTTTGACCGGCAACCCGACTTTGCCTTGGGCAGGACCCGGGCCGCAGCAGCCTCCATGTTCATGCTGGGGCTTCCCGGCGGGGCGTACCTCTACCAGGGTGAGGAGCTGGGCCTTCCCGACGGGATCGATATCCCTGACAGCCAGCGCCAGGACCCCACATTCGCACGCACTGGCGGAGAACGGCTGGGCAGGGACGGCTGCCGGGTGCCCCTTCCCTGGCGAGCCGCCGAGCTGCACGCCGGTTTCGGGTCCGGAGCGGATCCCTGGCTGCCCCAGCCGGAGAGCTTCAGCGAACTGGCGCGTGATGCGCAGGCTGGACAGCCGACGTCGCACTTGAACCTCTACCGCCGGATGTTGGCGATGCGCAGGGAACTGGACCTTGGCCGGGGTTCGTTGGCGTGGCTGGAGAGCTGGTGCACGGATACATCCCTGGCGTACCTCAACGGCACCACCCTCGTGGTCATGAATGTGGGGCATGAGTCCCTGGAACTTCCGCCAGGCCAGGTGCTGCTCCGCAGCTCCTCCGGGTCAGCCGAAACGCACGAAGGCGGTCATCAGCTAGGCTCAGGTGAGACGGTCTGGTTGAACCTTCCTGTTGGGTGATCGGGCTGCAGGTTAAATTCGCAGGTAAGAACACGGAGAACTGAATATGCCCGGCATCAAGGACGTAGCTGAGCGTGCGGGCCTTTCCATCGCCACTGTGTCACGGGCGCTCAGCGGCAAAGGCAATGTGTCTGCCCGCAGCCGCGAACGTGCGCAGGCTGCGGCAGCCGAGCTTGGCTTTGTCCTGTCGTACCACGCCTCCAGCCTGGCTTCAGGCCGGAACCATAATGTTGGCGTGGTTGTCCCTTCCGTCCACCGCTGGTTTTTCTCCTCGGTGGTGGAAGGGGTATCGGCCACACTGCTCGATGCCGGGTACGACCTGACCCTGTACAACGTCAGTGAAGGGCCCGACCGCCGGCACAGCGTGTTGAACGACTTTCTTCTGCGGAAACGCGTGGACGCGGTCATCGCGGTATCACTCGAACTCAGTGAAGCCGAAATACAGCAGCTGCTTGCCATCCACCGGCCTATCGTGGGAATCGGCGGCCCGCTGCCCGGCGCCTCCACTATCAGGATTGACGACCCCGGCATCGCCGAAGCCGCAACCAACCACCTGATCAGGCTGGGACACACCCGGATCGCCCATATGACCGGCGACGCCTCCTACCAGCAGGATTTCCGGCTCCCTGGGACGCGTCAAGGCGGCTTCGAGAAAGCCATGGCAGCTGCCGGGGTGCAGGTCCGCCCGGAATGGCAGGTCTCCGCCGACTTCACCATACAAGGGGCGTACGCGAGTGCCAGGCAGCTGCTCGGCGGCGCCTCTGAACGCCCCACCGCGGTGTTCGCGGCTTCCGACGAGATGGCCATCGGAACCATTCTCGCTGCACGGGACTTCGGCCTGCGGATCCCCTACGACCTGTCCGTCATCGGCATCGACGGCCATGAACTTGGAGAAGTCTTCGGCCTGACCACCTTCGACCAGGATCCCCGCGGCCAGGGTGCACTGGCGGTCCGGCTCCTGCTGGCAGGGCTCGAGGACGCAGCCGACGGCGGCGCAACCGATACGGAGTTCCCAACCAACCTTGTGGTCAGGTCCAGTACGTCCGTGCCACCGGAAGACACCGTGCAGCGTTAGCGTCTCCGTGCCTGCCCCTCTAGGTGGCCGGCGCTTCCGGTGACAGCTCCCGCTCCATAATGATCTCTTTCTTGCCGGGATCGAGCGCATAGGCTTCCCGGCGCCCCGTGTCCCGGAAGCCGTGGCGTTCGTAGAAAGCAAGCGCGCGGGCATTGTCTTCGTGGACTCCCAGTTGCAGCAGACCGGCGCCCAGCTCACCCGCTGCAGCCTCAACCGACTTACCAAGCAGCTCGTCTGCGAGGCCGCTGCCCCGATAGGGGCTAGCTACATAAACGCTGATGAGCATGGCCTGGCGTGGCCGGTTAGGCTGCTGGGGGTGCTTCACCACCACGCGCATCAGGCCGCAAAAGGAGTCGGCCGTGGAACCACGCTCAGCGACGAACGTCGCGCTGCCCGGAGCGGTCATTGCGGCCGCCCGGCTCCGCCATTGGCCCTCCGTCTGCGCTTGGGCAGACGCCAGGGACTCAACGTAGGCCGTTGGAGTATCGGCCAGCATCTCAAGCCTCACGGTGCGCAGGGCAGCCCACTCCCCCTCAGCCATCCGCCGGACCCTAGCCAACGGCACCACCCATGAACCGGACAAAACGGGCCAGGACGTCGGGCCAGTCGGCATCGTATTCGGCACGGGTAACGGCAGGGTTTTCGGCGCCCTCCCAGCCGTCATGAACGACGCGGAGCTCGGTTCCGCCGTCAACTGCCCTAAAGGCAACGCGGAGTTCGGTGGACCACAACGCTGTTGTGCCCGGGTGCCAGCTGGCATGGAACGACAGCGGAGGCTGCCAGTCGTCGATGGTCCCCCACACCGCGCTGCGGCCGTCATCAGCGGTCTCCAGGACCAAGTTCTCTTCGAACTCCACGTACGAGCCGGCGCCGAACACGCTGTGGTCCTCAAGTGGCCACCAAAGGTGGGTGTGTTCGGTGAATCCGATGAAAGCCTTGGACACCGGTCCGGGCACCACCACGGTGTGCACCACGGCGTCCAGGGCATCTCCGGGGTCGGGTGCTTCGTCCGCAGGGGACGCGTGGCTGAAGAGGTTATCCATGCTCACCAACTTTACCCGGACGCGAGGAGGCCCCAAACGGCTCATTCCGGCCGCGGACGTCCTCTCGGTTGTGGTGGGGTTCGACGGCGGTGGCCGGGCCGGGTTTCCCGGGCCAGGGCCGCGGGGGTGAGAGAGGGCTGCCCGGGAAGGGGGCCTTAGGTGGGAGAGGGTGCTGGTGTGGCGTGGGTGGTTAAAGTGGGAGAGCCCCAACCGTGTGGTTGGGGCTCTCGACCTGAATGGTGTTCCGGCGGTGACCTACTCTCCCACACCCTCCCGGGTGCAGTACCATCGGCGCTGTGGGTCTTAGCTTCCGGGTTCGGAATGGGACCGGGCGTTTCCCCCACGCTATGACCGCCGTAACCCTTGCTCCACAACCCCTGGTTAGGGGTCGGGAAATCTGGTGGTTACAACATGCTCTGCCT
>NZ_JYCN01000008.1 GCF_000876655.1 Arthrobacter sp. SPG23 | reverse complement strand
TCTCAGTCCCAGTGTGGCCGGTCACCCTCTCAGGCCGGCTACCCGTCGTCGCCTTGGTGAGCCATTACCTCACCAACAAGCTGATAGGCCGCGAGTCCATCCAAAACCACAAAAAGCTTTCCACCCCCCACCATGCGATGAGGAGTCATATCCGGTATTAGACCCAGTTTCCCAGGCTTATCCCAGAGTTAAGGGCAGGTTACTCACGTGTTACTCACCCGTTCGCCACTAATCCCCCAGCAAGCTGGGATCATCGTTCGACTTGCATGTGTTAAGCACGCCGCCAGCGTTCATCCTGAGCCAGGATCAAACTCTCCGTTGAAGTAAAACAAAAACAGACACACCATGCGCCCCCGGGAAAACGGGAAACACACAATGCACAAAATTTGAAACCAGCTGTAAAAACCAGACCACACCACGGGGTGGCGGATCCAATCAATTCAACCAATCCATAAAATAAATTGGTATCAACAAACTTGGCACACTATTGAGTTCTCAAACAACAGACACACCCGGCACCACCACAACATCTCAGCCGTGGATCGCTCCGGAGCAACTTTTCTAACTTACCCGCTCGCTTCGCCCGAGTCAAATCGGCCATCCCGACTCACAGTGCTTTTGGCATTCCGTGTTGTCTTGGTTGGCCAACTCCGGGGAGCGGCGCGGAAATAAACTGTACCACCACTTGGGCGAGGATACAAAGCCGCCCGTCAGGAGCATGGGAAAAGCCCGGAATCACAAGGATTCCGGGCTTTTCCCAGCCGATCTCCTTCGAGCGGCTCTACGCCGCCCAATCAGTTAGCGGCTCAACACCGCAAGATCAGCTTGCAGGTTTGAAGAACGCCGCGCCCAGCGGAGGCAGCGTCACGGTCAGCGTCGCCGGCTGGCCGTCCTGCCCCTCGGTGGTGGCAGTGAGCGCGCCTTGGTTCAGGACGCCCGAGCCGCCGTAACTGGAGTCGTCCGTGTTGAGGACTTCCTGCCAGGCGCCGGCTGCAGGCACGCCCAAGGTGTAGCCCTGGTGCGGGCCGCCGGAGAAGTTGATCGCGCACACCAGCGGGTTGCCATCGGTATCCCACCGGATGAACGACAGGACGTTGCGGTCGGCGTCCCCACCGTTGATCCACTGGAATCCGCCCGGTTCGTTGTCCCGCTCGTAGAGTGCGGGCGTCGAAGCGTAGAGCTCGTTCAGTTCCTTGGTGAGCAGCTGGACACCGCGGTGCGCGGGGATGTCCGCCAGGTACCAGTCCAGGCCGTGCTGTTCGGACCATTCCGCTTCCTGCCCGAATTCGGTACCCATGAAAATCAGCTGCTTGCCGGGGTGGGCCCACTGGTAAGCCAGGAACGTGCGAAGGTTGGCCAGCTGCTGCCAGCGGTCGCCGGGCATTTTACGGAGCATGGAGCCCTTGCCGTGCACAACTTCGTCGTGGCTGATGGGCAGGAGGAAGTTTTCCGTGAATGCGTAGACCAGCGAGAACGTCACGGTTCCGTGATGCCACTTGCGGTTTACCGGGTCCTCAGACGCGTACTTGAGCGAGTCGTGCATCCAGCCCATGTTCCATTTGAGGCCGAAGCCCAGGCCGCCGACGCTGGTCGGGGCGGTCACGCCGGGGAATGCTGTGGACTCCTCGGCGATCATCACCGCGCCCGGGTGGGTCTTGTACACCGTGGCGTTGGCTTCCTGCAGGAAGGAGATGGCTTCGAGGTTTTCGCGGCCGCCGTACCTGTTGGGCTGCCACTGGCCTTCCTCACGTGAGTAGTCGAGGTACAGCATGGAGGCCACGGCATCCACACGGAGGCCGTCAATGTGGAACTCGTCCAGCCAGTAGAGCGCGTTGGACACGAGGAAGTTGCGGACTTCCGTCCGGCCAAAGTCGAAGATCAGCGTGCCCCAGTCCGGGTGCTCGCCGAGGTTCGGGTCGGCATGCTCGTACAGTGGCTCGCCGTCGAACTGGGCGAGGGCCCAGGCGTCCTTGGGGAAGTGGGCCGGTACCCAGTCAAGAAGGACGCCGATTCCTTCCTGGTGCAGGGCATCCACGAGGAACCTGAATTCGTCGGGGTGGCCGAACCTGGATGTGGGCGCGAAGTAGGACGTCACCTGGTAGCCCCAGGAACCGCCGAACGGGTGCTCTGCCACCGGCATGAACTCCACGTGGGTGAACCCGAGCCACTTGACGTACTCCACCAGCTCCTTGGCCAGCTCGCGGTACCCCAGCCCGAGGCGCCAGGATCCAAGGTGGACTTCGTACACGCTCATGGGCGAATTGTGCGGGTCCCGCTCGGCGCGGGCCGTCATCCATTCCTCGTCTTTGAACGCGTAGGCAGACTCAACCACCCGCGACGCAGTGAGCGGCGGGACCTCGGTTCCGAATGCCAGGGGATCGGCTTTTTCCACCCAGTGGCCGGCTTTTGTCTTGATTTCAAATTTGTAGCACGCCCCTGCTAAAACACCGGGGATGAAGAGTTCCCAGACACCGGATGAGCCCAGTGAGCGCATCGAGTTCTCCCGGCCGTCCCAGGCGTTGAAATCACCCTTGACCCTGACTGCCTGCGCATTCGGCGCCCATACCGCAAACGAGACGCCGTCCACGTCGCCGAGGGAAGACTTGTAGTGCTGGACGTGTGCGCCCAGCACCTCCCACAGCTTCTCGTGACGGCCTTCACCGATCAGGTGCAGGTCCACTTCGCCGACCGTGGGCAGGTAGTGGTACGGATCGTCAGTGGCCTGCGGCGGCGCACCCTCGTAGGTTACCTCCAGCCTGTAGTCGGGAACGTGGCCCGGCTGCAGGGGTTCGAGGACGGCAGCCCAGACACCGTTGGCCTCGTGCGTCATCGGCACCGTCCCGGCGGCGGTCACCACTGACACGGAGGCTGCAAGGTGCTTGACGGTGCGGACAGTGACATGGCCGTGGTCGTCAAGGTGCGCGCCCAGGACGGAGTGCGGGGCGTGGTATTCGCCGGACGCCACCTTTGAAAGGGTGTCCGGGTCCACCTGCAGTGGTGCCCCGGGCCGGTCTGTACGTGCTGAGCCTGTCATTTTGTTACCTTCCGCTGCGGCCGCGGCTGAAGCGCCGGAACCTGTACTGCTGAGGAGACGTCGTGATGCATTTACCGGAATGTCCAGCCATCCGGGCCTGTTCCGCAACTCATAGACAACTTCATACAACGCCTTGTCCAGCCACAATGCCACAAACAGGGGCGAGCCGCGGTCAATGGTCCCGGGCGTGATTTCCCCGTATCCCGCCAGGAACGCCTCGGCGCAGTCATCCACCCACGAACCGGGTACATGGACGCCGTCCCGCTCGCGTTCGGCGGCACCGGCGGCGTAGTCGAAAGACCGCAACATGCCGACGACGTCGCGCAGCGGCACGTCCGGGAAGTTGCGTTCCGCAATGGGCCTCAGCGGCTCGCCTTCGAAGTCCAGGATGGCCCAGCGCTCCGGCTCCCCGGGATGCCCCGGCACCTGCAGGATCTGTCCCAGGTGCAGGTCGCCATGGATCCGCTGCAGCGCCCCGGCATTACTGCCTTCCAGCTGACCGAGCAGGCCGGCCAGGGCGTCGTCATAGGGCCCGACGGCGGGGCCGGCTTCCGCCCAGGACTGGCGCACGCGCTGGACTACTCCGGGAGCTATGTCCTTTCCCGGCGCGGATTCCGCGGCCAGGCCCAGCGCCTCGGCCAGGCGCCGGTGCACTGTTGCTGTGGCCACGCCCAGGGCATGGGCCTCAGCAGTGAAGTCCTTACCGGAGCTGGCGGCATCAACGGCCAGCCGCCAGGCGTCCCGGCCGCCGGCCAGGAACTCATGCGCCACGGCGAGTTCGCCTACAACGGCCCGCGGCTTATCCTCGGTGCCTCCCAGCGGGGCTTCCCACTCCCCCGTGACCCATCCCAACGTGGCCGGCACTTCCGAGGTCCTGGCCTGTGTGAGGGCAGCCCCGATTTCAACCTCGGGGTTCCGTCCTTCGGACAGCACGCGGAAGAATTTGACGATCGCTGCAGAGCCGCCGTCGTCCACTATCACCGAACTGTTCGACTGCTCGCCGGAAAGGACCTTCACGGTCCCGGTGGCGGTGGGCAGCCGGTAGTCGGAGGGGACCAGATGGCCAACGGCCTTTCCTTCCGGCGACGTGCCGCCGCTGCGCATCAGTTCCAGCCAGGCGGAGACGAACACGGGGTCGTGGACGGCGTCGTAAATCCAGCGCCGTTCATGGGCTGCGTCGACGCCCTCACCGACCAGCGCAGCCTCCTTGCCGGCCAAGGGCTCCACGCGATAGCTGAGCGGGACCTGAACAACATCGGTGCGGCTGCCGCCGTCGGCCGTGGGATAGGTGACCGCCGCGAGGAACACCTCAAGGCCCACCTCACCGCTGCCGTCGTCCAGGCGCACCCCGCCGACGGCTGACAAGGTGAAGTCGCCCGTCTTGACGGGGAACCAGCGCTGGCGCGGGAGCCAGCCGCGGAGCAGTTCGGCGAGCGGGGGGTTGAGTGTGGATTGGGTCATTTCAGCCTTCGATGGACAGGACCGGCATGGCCTGGGTAAACGGCGACGCCGGGTTGGAAGCAGCGGAACGGATTCGCAGCCAGAAGAAATCGTGGCTGCCGAGCGTCAGCGTGAGGCGTCCGTCGTCGCCGATAGCCGGGAACGGCTGCCCCCCGAAAACGTCCCGGAGGCCGCGGCCGGCGTACTGCGGAATCCGCAGCGTGGTGGCCACGGGGTGCTGCGAAAGGTTGAACGCGCACAGGATCGATTCGGCATCTTCTCCCGCAGCATTATCCGGGCCCAGTTCCCGCAGGTAGGCAAGGACGACGTCGTGATCTGCCTCGACGTGCTTGAACGTGCCCAGCCCGAAAGCGGGGTGGTTCTTCCGCACGCTGAGGATCTGCCGGGTCCACCGGAGCAGCGATCCGGAATGCGCGGCCTCGGCCTCCACATTGGCCATGCCGTAGTTGTACACCAGCGACTGGATGACCGGCAGGTAGAGCTTGCCCGGATCCGCGTGCGAAAAGCCCGCATTGCGGTCCGGGTTCCACTGCATGGGCGTGCGGACGGCGTCACGGTCCTCGAGCCAGATGTTGTCGCCCATGCCGATTTCATCACCGTAGTACAGGAACGGGCTGCCCGGGAGCGAAAGCAGCAGGGCATTGATGAGCTCAATCTCGGAGCGGGAATTATCCAGCAGCGGTGCCAGCCTGCGGCGGATGCCGATGTTGGCTCGCATGCGGGGGTCCGGCGCGTACCAGCCCAGCATGGCCGCGCGTTCGTCCGCGGTGACCATTTCCAGGGTGAGTTCGTCGTGGTTCCGCAGGAAGGTGCCCCACTGGGCGCCTTCGGGAATGTCCGGGGTGTCCTTCATCGTCTCGATGATGGGCGCCGCCTTCTGGTCCCGCAGCGCGTAGTAGAGCCTCGGCATGATGGGGAAGTGGAACGCCATGTGGCATTCGGGTTCTTCCTCGGTGCCGAAGTACTCCACCACCTCGACAGGCGGCTGGTTGGCCTCGGCAATGATGACCCTGCCCGGGTAGTTCTCGTCCACCATTTTCCGCAGCTTGCGCAGGAAATCGTGCGTGGCGGGCAGGTTCTCGCAGTTGGTGCCCTCTTCCTCGAAGAGGTACGGGATGGCGTCCGCGCGGAAACCGTCAATCCCCTGATCCAGCCAGAACCTGACGACGTCGAAAAGGGCGTCGATGACTTTGGGGTTCTCAAAATTCAGGTCGGGCTGGTGGCTGAAGAACCGGTGCCAGAAGAACTGCCGCCGGATGGGGTCGAAGGTCCAGTTGGATTCCTCGGTGTCCACGAAGATGATGCGGGCATCCTGGTACTTCTCGTCGGTGTCGCTCCAGACGTAGAAGTCGCCGAACGGCCCGTCCGGGTCCTTGCGGGACTCCTGGAACCACGGGTGCTGGTCCGAGGTGTGGTTCAGCGGCAGGTCAATGATGACGCGCACGCCGCGGGCGTGCGCCTCGGCTACGAGCCGCTTGAAGTCGCTGATGGTGCCGAACTCGTCCAGGACGGAGTTGTAGTCAGAGATGTCGTAGCCGCCGTCACGGAGCGGCGACTGGAAGAACGGCGGCAGCCAGAGGCAATCGACACCCAGCCACTGCAGGTAGTCCAGTTTGTCGATTAGCCCGTGGAAGTCGCCGGAACCGTCGCCGTTTCCGTCAGCAAAGCCACGGACCAGGACTTCGTAGAACACTGCTTTGCGGTACCAGAGGGGATCGTGTTGCAGGCCGGGGGCGTTGAGTTCAAACGTGCCCTTCGGGGTGAAATGCTGGCTCGGGTTCTGCGGACTGAAACTCACGTATGCTACCTCCGGATGTTCAGGATGTGTGCCGGCTCCACGTGGGCGTCAAGCCGCACGTAGTTGTATTCGCCCCATTCCCAGCTCTCGCCGGTCAGCAAATCATCCACCCTGAAGCCGCCGTTGTGCGTGAGGTCGGCCGGGTCGAGTTCAAGTGCGGCCAGATCCAGGGAAACGGTGCTCTCCCGGGTGCTGTGCGGATCGACGTTCACCACGATGATCAGGGTGTCCTTGGTGCCGTCGGGAAGCGTCTTGTGCTTGGAGTAGACGATCGTGGCGTCATCGGTGCTGTGGTGCAGCGTCAGGTTCTGCAGGTCCCCCAGCGCCGGGTGGGTGTGGCGGATTTCGTTGAGCCTGGTCAGGTACGGCGCGAGCGTCCGGCCGGATTCAGCCGCAGCATCCCAGTCGCGGGCTTTGTATTCGAATTTCTCGTTGTCGATGTATTCCTCGGCGCCGGGGCGGGCCACGTGCTCGTAGAGTTCGTAGCCGGCGTAGACGCCCCACAGCGGGCTGGCCGTTGCTGCGAGCGCGGCGCGGATCTTGAACGCGGCAGGGCCGCCGAACTGCAGGTACTCGGTCAGGATATCCGGGGTGTTCACGAAGAAGTTCGGACGGAAATACGCCGGGGACTTCTGGCTGACCTCGGTGAAGTACTCTTCAAGCTCCGTCTTGGTGTTCCGCCAGGTGAAGTACGTGTAGGACTGCTGGAAACCGGCACGTCCCAGGGCATGCATCATGGCAGGCCGGGTGAAGGCCTCCGCGAGGAAGACAACCTCGGGGTGCTTCTTGTTGACCTTAGCGATCAGCCACTCCCAGAACCACACAGGTTTGGTGTGCGGGTTGTCCACCCGGAAGATCTTGACGCCGTGGCTTACCCAGAGCAGCACGATCCGCAGGATCTCCTTGGACAGGCCCTCGGGATCGTTGTCGAAGTTCAGCGGGAAGATGTCCTGGTACTTCTTCGGCGGGTTCTCGGCGTAGGCGATGCTGCCGTCAACGCGGGTGGTGAACCATTCCGGATGCGACTCGACCCACGGGTGGTCCGGGGCCGCCTGCAGCGCGAGGTCCAGGGCAACCTCGAGCCCGAGCTCCCGGGCGCGGGCCACGAATGCGTCGAAGTCCTCGAATGTGCCGAGGTCCGGATGGATGGCGTCGTGTCCGCCTTCCTTGGCGCCGATGGCCCAGGGCGAACCGGGATCGTGCGGACCGGCAATCAGGGTGTTGTTGGGTCCCTTGCGGTGCTGGATGCCGATCGGGTGGATGGGCGGCATGTAGATGACGTCGAAGCCCATTCCCGCCACGGCATCGAGCCGTTTGGCGGCAGTCTGGAAGGTGCCGGACTGCCACTCCCCGGTCGTGTGGTCGCGGACGGCCCCTTCCGAACGGGGGAAGAACTCATACCAGGCGCCGCGGCCGGCAAGGTCGCGTTCCACGAGAAGGGGGAAGCGTTCCGAGACAGTGACGAGTTCGCGGATGGGCTGGCGGCCGACGATGTCAGTCACCTCGGATCCGAACCCGGCAGCGAGCCGTTCCTCCGCGGACCGCGACGTATCGGACAGGACCACGACGGCGGTGCGCAGCGTCCGCCGGTCGGCGGACGGGCGGGCAGGGTCTTCGGCTGCCTGGGACAGCAGTGCGGCACCTTCGGCCAGCATCAGTTCGACGTCGATGCCCGCCTCGACCTTGACCTCGGCGTTGTGGTGCCACGTTCCGTACCGGTCATGCCAGGCTTCGATGGCGAACGACCAGTTTCCCGTGCCGGTAGGCGTGAGGATGCCTTCCCACCGGTCGGTGCCCTTGCCCCGGTCGCCGGGGGGCGGCGCCAGCCGTACGCGCTGGCGTTCCTTGCCCTTGGGGTCGAACAACACCGCGCTGACGCCGAGCTGGTCGTGCCCTTCGCGGAATGCTGTCGCGCCGACTACGAGCCCTTCGCCGGGGAGCGCCTTGGCGGGAAACCTACCTCCGTCCACCACGGGCTGAACGGCGGTGATCGGGAACCTGCCAAACTGCAGGCCTTCCGTGATCAGGGCCTTAGGCTTTTTGCTGGATCCGGCACTGGTTCGCGTATTAGTCGTCACGAACTCGACGTTATCGAGAAATCCCCCATTTTGCTAAGGGAACTTCCGTTTTTCCCCGAGCAATCCGTCATTTACCTAAAAGAAACCTAAACCTGTTCCGACGGCCCATCTTGTCCGTTAGTGTGACGCAGGTGAAGGCTATCCGCAGATTTACTGTCCGAACCGTTCTTCCGGAATCTATCCGGCCGTTGGCCCGTTTGGCCACCAACCTGCGGTGGTCATGGCACCGGCCCACCCGGGAGCTTTTTGAAGGTCTCAACCCCGCCATCTGGGACGAGAGCGCACACGATCCCGTCAGTTTCCTGGGCCTCGTGAGCCGTGAGGAGCTACAGCGACTCGCCGCAGACCAGGACGTCGTCCGCCGCGTGCACGCCGCCGCCGAAGACCTGGACCGGTACCTGGAACAGCCCCGCTGGTACCAGAGCCTCGGCGACGATGCACCGTCCTGCATCGCGTACTTCTCACCGGAATTCGGGATCACCGAAGTTTTGCCGCAGTATTCGGGCGGTTTGGGAATTCTGGCCGGAGACCACCTTAAGGCGGCATCGGACCTGGGCGTACCGCTCATCGGCGTCGGCCTTCTTTACCAGGCCGGCTATTTCAAGCAGTCCCTCTCCAGGGATGCCTGGCAGCAGGAAACCTACCCGGTCCTTGATCCGGACGGGCTCCCGCTGACCCTCCTCCGCGAGGAAACCCCCGACGGCAACGGCAAGCCCATCCAAATTTCTCTGCCGCTCCCCCACGGGCGCCGGTTGCTGGCACACATCTGGCGTGCCGACGTCGGGCGCGTTCCCTTGCTGCTGCTCGATTCAAACGTTCCGGGCAACGACGACGCCGCCCGCGGCATCACGGACCGCCTGTACGGCGGCGGCGGCGACCACCGTCTCCAGCAGGAACTGCTGCTGGGTATGGGCGGAGTCAAGGCCCTGCGCGTTTACCAGCGCCTCACCGGGTGCGCAGCGCCGGAGGTCTTCCACACCAACGAGGGCCATGCTGGCTTCCTCGGCGTGGAGCGCATCCAGGAGCTCATGTCCTCGGACAGCCCGCTCACCTGGGAGGAAGCCCTCGCGGCGGGGCGCGCCTCCACCGTCTTCACCACGCACACCCCGGTCCCGGCGGGCATCGACCGGTTCGAGGTCTCCCAGATCCAGCACTTCTTCGAGGCCGGCCTGGCTCCCGACGTGCCGGTGTCCCGGATCCTGGACCTGGGACGCGAAAACTTTGCCGACGGCAATCCTTCGGTCTTCAACATGGCCGTGATGGGGTTGCGCCTGGCGCAGCGGGCCAACGGCGTGGCCAAGCTCCACGGAGTAGTGTCCCGCGGAATGTTCTCGGCCCTGTGGCCGGGATTCGACCACTCTGAAGTTCCCATCACCTCCGTAACCAACGGAGTCCATGTCCCGACGTGGGTGGACAGCCGCGTTTCCAAGCTGGCCCGTGAGCAGTTCGGCGCCGAGGCGGAAGCCATGGGACGCTGGGACCTTGCCTACAACGTCAGCGACGAGGACGTCTGGGCCCTTCGCCGCGAAATGCGTGTCTCGCTCGTAGAGGACGTCCGTAAGCGGCTGCGTGCGGCCTGGAAGAAGCGCGGGGCGGCAGACGCCGAACTCGGCTGGACTGATTCCGTGCTGGACCCGGACGTCCTCACCATCGGTTTCGCCCGCCGGGTGCCCACGTACAAGCGGCTCACCCTGATGCTCCGGGAACCCGCCCGGCTCAAGGCCCTGCTGCTGCACGAGACACACCCCATCCAACTGGTGATCGCGGGCAAGTCGCACCCGGCGGATGACGCCGGCAAGAAGATGATCCAGGACCTGGTCCGGTTCACCGACGACCCCGAAGTGCGCCACCGGATCGCGTTCCTGCCCAACTACGACATCGCCATGGCGCGCACGCTCTTCCCCGGCTGTGACGTCTGGCTGAACAACCCGCTGCGTCCGCTTGAGGCCTGCGGTACGTCCGGAATGAAGGCAGCCATCAACGGTTCACTGAACCTTTCGGTGCTGGACGGCTGGTGGGATGAAATGTACGACGGCGAAAACGGCTGGGCCATCCCCACGGCCAACAACAACGCCTCGCCCGAGGAACGGGACGACATCGAAGCGGCGGCGCTGTACGAGCTTCTCGAGACGCAGGTGGCGCCCCGGTTCTACGGACTCACCGTGTCCGACGGCGCCGGAGCCGCAGGGCCGTCGGAGTCCGGCCCGCAGAAGGTGCCCACCCACTGGGTATCGATGATCAAGCACACCATGGCGCACCTGGGCCCGGCCGTGTCCGCTGAGAGGATGCTGCAGGACTACGTGAACATCCTCTACCGCCCCGCTGCCATCGCCGGCCGGCGTGCCGTCGCGGATAACTTCGCCCAGTCCAAGTCCCTGGCAGCCTGGACGTCACGGATCCGTGCTGCGTGGCCCCAGATCCAGGTGGAGCACGTCGACTCGGTGGGCGTGTCCGAGGACCCGCAGATCGGCGACACCCTCCAGGTGAACGCCTACATCGCGCTGCACGACCTCGATCCGGACGACGTGGCTGTGGAGGTCGCCTTCGGCCGCGCCGAGGAAAGCGACGAACTGGCCGACATCACTGTCGCCGACCTGGTGCCCAAGGAGGACCTCGGCAAGGGACGCTACCTCTTCAGCGGCTCGCTGCTGATCGACCGGTCCGGGTCCTTCGGCTACACCGTGCGCGTGCTGCCCAAGCATTCAGCCCTCGCCTCACGGGCCGAACTCGGGCTGATCGTCAACGCCTGACCCGCCGTCAAACGCAACGCTCCCTCAGTGAGGGAGCGTTGCGTTTTTGACGGTGAAAGGTAACGAGCGTCCGGTTAGAGGCAGACGGTGATGACGGACAGGCTCTTGCCCGCGTAGCTCTCGGCATCCTGCAGGATCTCGCAGATAATGCCGAAGGACCGGTCCGAACGGAAAACGGCCGGGACCTGCCAGATAAACGTCAGAGGCTCCTTGCCGTCGTCCGTGACCGTGTCCGCGAAGTCGTGCAGCGAGTCGTTGAGGGCATCAAGGTTCACTCCATAGTGCGCCGGGAAATCCAGTACTTCCCCGAATGTCTGGAGCACCTCCTTTTTGGTATCGGCGGCCGGGATCACCAGGACCCGGCGTCCGGCGTCCGACGCCTGCTCGCGAAGCTCTTCTATGGTCCAGGTGTCTGCGGAGTAAATCTTCATTCGTGCCTCTATTTGCCTTCCAGAATTAGCAGAAAAGATTCATAGTGGTCGGGCGTGTAGTACTTTTCGCCGGCCCCGCCCACGACAATCCGGCGGGCTCCCCGGTCCGATTCGCCGGGAGTCCTGACCGTGAATTCCTTGTAATAGCCGCCCGGCTTCCGCGGCAGCAGACGCTCGAAATTGCTGAAGACGGCACCGTCACGCGAATAGGGGTACGGGCCGCCGCGGGCGATCAAGGCCAGGGCCTCCCGGGCCTCGGGCGGAAGGCCGGAGGCAGCGACAGCCTCCAGCCCCGAGGTGTTTTGCCCGTCGGGAACGGCAGGGACGGAACTTCCGACGGCGGGCGCGGACGCCGTCGTCGAACCCGCCGAAGTATCCGGGCTCCCCTGCGTGTTGGACAGCAGCATGCCCAGCCCGGCAACGAGCACCAGGACCGCGGCCAACAGCAGGAGCCTCGCGATACCCCTCATGCGTTCCCCATGTGCCGGGACCTACGTGCGGTAGATGCTGATGGTATTGGACTGCACCACGTCCCGTTCGCCGGCCGCCACCCGGACTCCCTGGCGGCGGTCTTGAAGCTCCGACGTGGTCAACCGGAGTTCGAACAGCCGCTTGCCCGTGCCTTCGTCGTTGCTGACGTCGGGCAGCGTGATCTTGATGTCGTGCGCGCTGCCGTTCACCACCACGAGTCCGTCCACCTGTCCGTCGTCCGAGCCCAGCAGCAGCTGGACCACCCGGTGCTGGGGATCGTTCCAGCGGTCCATGGACATGGGCTTGCCGTGTTCGTCGAACCAGTGCAGGTAGGCCTGTTTGTCCCGCGAAGGGTAGTGGTGCGGCTGGCCGGCCAGGAACTCCTTCCGGAGCCGGATGACGCGCTTGGTGCTCCTGAGCATGGCATGGGATTCGGGCGTGCTGGTCCAGTCGAGCCAGGTGATGTGGTTGTCCTGGCAGTAGGCGTTGTTGTTGCCCTGCTGGGTGCGGCCGATCTCGTCACCGGCGGTGATCATGGGGACGCCCATGGATACCATCAGGGTGGCCATCAGGTTGCGGCTGGTCTGCGCCCGGAGCGCCAGGATCTCTTCGTCTTCGGTGGGCCCCTCGAAGCCGTGGTTGTAGCTGCGGTTGTCCCCGTGGCCGTCCCGGTTCTGCTCGCCGTTGGCCTCGTTGTGCTTGCGGTCGTAGGACACGAGGTCGGCCAGCGTGAAGCCGTCATGCGCGGTGACGAGGTTAAGGGAGGCCATCCGGGACCGTCCCGAGTCCGCGAAAAGGCTTGCGGAGCCGGAGATGGAGTCGGCCAGGCGGGCGACGGAGCCGCCCTGGCCGCCGGCGTCTATCGCGGCCCGGTCTGCGAGCCAGAACGAGCGCAGGGCATCACGGTAGTGGTCGTTCCAGTCCACCCAGCCGGGCGGGAAGCGTCCGGTCTGCCAGCCGCCGTAGCCCACGTCCCAAGGCTCGGCGATCAGCTTGACGGAGGAGAGCACCGGGTCGGCGGCGACAGCCACGAGGAAGGGGTGGTGCGGATCGAAGTCGTTCGCGGCGTTGCGGCACAACGTGACCGCGAGATCGAAACGGAAGCCGTCAATGTGGAACTCGTCCACCCAGTACCTCAGCGAGTCAAGGACCAACTGAACCACGCGGGGGTGGCCGAAGTTCAGGCTGTTGCCGCACCCGGTGGTATCCACGTACCTGCCGTGGCCGTCGTTCCGGTAGTACTGCATCTCGCCGAGGCCGCGGAAGCTGAGCGTCTGGCCGTCCCGGCCGCCCTCGGCCGTGTGGTTATACACGACGTCCAGGATCACTTCCAGGCCGGCTGCGTGCAGGAGCTTGACCATGCCCTTGAATTCGTCCTGCACAGCCTGAGGGCCCGCAGCCTGGGCGGCACGGGTGGCGTAGGCCGGATGGGGCGCAAAAAAACGCCGCCGTGTTGTAGCCCCAGTAATTGGTCATGCCCAGGTTCTGCAGATGCGGCTCGTCCAAGTGGAAGTGGACAGGCAACAACTGGACAGAGGTAATGCCCAGGCCGACGAGATGCTCGATCATTGCCGGGTGGGCCATGCCGGCGTACGTGCCCCGGAGGTCCTCGGGAATGTCCGGATGCAGCATGCTCTGGCCACGGACGTGGGCTTCGTAAATGATGGTGTTGCGCCACGAGACGTGGGGATTGCGGTCCTCGCCCCAGTCGAATCCGCCGGACATGCGCACATTGGTGAGGAATCCGTCGCGCTGATCCACGGCGCGGCCGTACGGGTCCAGCAGCAGCGGCTGCTCGCCGTCGTCGTCGAACGCCACGGTTGGCACCGATACGGGCAAGGCGTCGTCCTCGGGCGAGGAGCGGAAACCGTAGCGGGATCCCGCGGGGAAGCCGTCCACAATGCCGTGGTGGACGTCGTTGGTGATGTTGGGCAGGGTCTTCAGCTGCCATGTGCCGCCGGGCGCGCAGTAGGCGATTTCCAGCGTCGCCACCCCGGGGGCGTAGACCGCGACATTGGCGCAGGCACTCTGAGGATCGTCCGTTGCCGGAGAACCCGTGCGCGGAACGCTGATACCCAGTGGAAACGGCCGGGAGGCGTCCACGGTGGAGGCTGTGTCTAGGAGTGGCATGACCATTGCTTAAATATTAGCTGTGCCACACAAATGTCCGATATTCCGCCCTATGTGTCGGGAAATGGGCTGGCCTTGTTCAGCGCTGCATACTGCGTTGCATACTGAAGTGAGACGCCAAGTTGGAGGTAATTGTGCGAGTTGCACTTGCTCAGGTAGTTACGGGCCGCGATATTTCCGGGAATCTGGACATCGTGGAAAAATTCGCCCGCAAAGCGAAAGAAGGCGGGGCCGAATTGGTGGTCTTCCCGGAGGCCACCATGCGCGCTTTCGGTAATTCGCTCATTGACATTGCCGAACCGCTGGATGGCCCGTGGGCCACCCGGCTGCGCAGCATTGCCCGGAAAAGGGACATCGTGATCGTGGCGGGAATGTTCACCCCCGGGGAGTCCGGCGATGCCGCCGGCAGCGATTCCGGCAACCGTGGCCGGAAAGTTCGTAACACCCTCCTGGCCACCGGTCCCGGTGTTGACGCCAGCTACGACAAGATCCACCTGTTCGACGCATTTGGCTTCGCCGAATCAGACACGGTGGATGCCGGCACTCGCCCTGTCACGTTTGAACTCGGCGGCATCAGCTTCGGACTGGCCACCTGCTACGACATCCGGTTCCCGGCACTGTTCACGGCCAACGCCGACCTGGGCGCCGAGGCCAACATCGTGTGTGCCTCCTGGGGAGCCGGCCCGGGGAAGGTCGATCAGTGGCGCCTGCTGGCTCGCGCCCGCGCCGTGGATACCACCACCTACGTGCTGGCATGCGGCCAGGCCGATCCCGCTACCGAAGGCGTCGAAACGAAGGGATCGGCGCCCACCGGGGTGGGCCACTCCGCCGTCGTCTCCCCGCTGGGTGAGGTCCTGGACGAGCTCGACGCCGGGACCGGGCTGCTGTTCGCCGACCTGGACCCCGCGGTCGTCAAGGAAGCCCGGACCAAACTCCCGGTCCTGGCTAACCGCCGCACGTTCTGAGCCCGTCCCCGGTGAGACGGGATCCTACTTCGCGGCGCGCTGCCTGGAAATTTCGTACAGGGAAATGCCGACGGCCATGGAGGCGTTGAGCGATTCCATCGCCGAGTCGATCGGGATCGAGACGATCTGGTCGCAGTTTTCGCGGACCAGGCGGCTCAGGCCCTTGCCCTCGGAACCGACCACAATGCACACGGGTTCCTTGGCCAGGCTGAGGTCCGGCAGCGAGACGTCGCCGTCGCCGTCGAGGCCCAGCACGTAGATGCCCATGTTCTTGAACGCCTTGAGTGTGTTGTTCAAGTTGGCGGCGCGCGCCACCGGAACGCGGACGGCTGCGCCGGCGCTGGTCTTCCAGGCGGAGGCAGTGACGCCGACCGAGCGGCGCTCCGGCACGATGACGCCGTGGCCGCTGAAGGCCGACACGGACCGGATGATCGCGCCAAGGTTGCGCGGATCGGTGATGCCGTCCAGTGCGACGAAGAGCGGCGCGTTGGCAACGTGGCCCTTCTTCCAGCTCTCCACGGTTTCCTCGGCGAGCTCGTACGCGTCCTGGTATTCGTAGGGCGGGATCTGCAGCACGAGGCCCTGGTGGATGGCGTCGTCCGTCATCCGGTCCAGTTCCGGCTTGCCGGTTTCCAGCAGCGGAATGCCGCGTTCGGCCGCGAGCTTGAGGGACTCCTTGACACGGTCATCCATCTCAATGCGGATGGCAACGTGGAGGGCCTTGGCCGGGATCCCGGCGCGAAGCGCTTCAACCACCGAGTTGCGTCCGGTGACGACTTCCTCCGTGGCACGGCCCTTCGGACCTGAGCGCGCACCGGCGCCGCGGGCTGCGCCCGGACGCTTGGCGGCGGACCGCTCAGCAAGCTGCTTGTTCTTGTGGGCCTTGTGGTACGGGCGGTCCTCCGCCTTGGGAGTGGGGCCCTTGCCCTCGAGGGCCTTGCGGCCGTGGCCACCCGTTCCGATGGTGGGGCCCTTCTTTGCTTTGACCGACCGGCGACCGTTGTTGGCCATGAGTTTCACCCTTGCTTTGTTGAGTAAGTCTGACCTCCAGTCTACTTACTCAGGCTAAATCGCCGGTCCGGCGCCCGGTCCTGCGGAACTCAGCCGCGCTTGAGGCTCCAGCTGGCACCGTCCGGACCATCCTCGACGACGACGCCCGCCGCGGCCAAAGTGTCCCGGATGGCGTCCGACGCCGCCCAGTCCTTGGTGGCCCGCGCCTGTGCCCGGGCGCCCAGCTGGGCTTCGACGAGGACGCCCAGTGCCGTGTCCGCGTGGTCGTCCCGTGCGGGGGCTGCGACATCGTTCAGGCCCAGGACGCGGAGCATGTCGGTTACCGAGTGCAGGGCAGTCCGTGCCGCGGCGTTGTCGCCTGCGGTGAGGGCGGTGTTCCCGGCCCGCACGGTGTCATGCAGGGCGGCCAGCGCCTGCGGAACATTGAGGTCGTCGTCCATGGCCGCGGCGAAGGCGTCCGGAACCTCGCCGGACCTGCCGAACAGCAAGGAGCCTGCACCGGACAAGCCGTCGTCAGACAGCGTCCGCACGGCGCGGGCCACGAAGCCGTCGATCCGTTCCATCGCGGCGGCCGCCTCCTGCAGCGAGGTGGGCTGGTAGTCCAGCACGGAGCGGTACTGTGCCTGGCCAAGGTAGTAACGCACCACCCGCGGCGAAGCGAGTTCCAGCATTTCCGCCGGGCTGACGGTGTTGCCGATGGACTTGGACATCTTTTCGCCCTGGTACGTCACCATGCCGTTGTGCATCCAGAAGTTGGCGAAGGGGTGCCCTGCCGCCTGGGACTGGGCCATTTCGTTTTCATGGTGCGGGAACCGGAGGTCCAGGCCGCCGCCGTGGATGTCGAATTCGGTGCCGAGGTATTTGGTGACCATGGCCGAGCACTCCAGATGCCAGCCCGGACGGCCGGCTCCCCAGGGCGAAACCCAGCTGGCCGTCGTCGGCTCCCCCTCCTTGTGGCCCTTCCACAGCGCAAAGTCCCTCGGATCCTTCTTTCCCCGGGGGTCGGCGTCGGGAGCTCCCTGCATGTCATCGATCTTCTGGCGGGTGAGCGAACCGTAGCGGTTCCAGGAGCGGACATCGAAGTAGACGTCGCCGGAGTCGTCGAGGGCCGGGTAAGCGTGGCCGCGGTCGATCAGCCGCTGGATCAGGGCGTGCATTTCCGGAATGTGGCCGGTGGCGCGCGGCTCGTACGTGGGGCGGGAAACGCCGAGCGTGTCGTAGGCCTTGAGGAACGCCTGTTCGTAGCGGTAGGCCAGCGCCCACCATTCTTCCTCGCGGATGTCGTCCGGGCCTTCCTCGAAGTCCGGTTCAAAGGAGAGTGCGGACTTGGCGAGGATTTTGTCGTCGATGTCGGTGACGTTGCGGACCACTGTCACACGGAAGCCGCGGTACTCCAGCCACCGGGTGAGCTGGTCGAAGGCAATGGCCGACCGGATGTGCCCCACGTGCGGCAGGCCCTGCACCGTCGCGCCGCAGTAATACAGGCTCACCTTGCCCGGTATCAGAGGGACGAAGTCGCGGACTTCGGCGGATGCTGTGTCGTAAAAGCGCAGGGTCACCGCTCCAGATTAGCCGATGGCCTTTAGGGCGGTGCCCACCAGAGCTATTTGCAGACTTCGCCGATCTTGTTGTTCTGTTCGCTCAGCTGCTTTGTCTGTTCGGAGCTCTTGGTGCCCAGCGACGTTTCGGCCACCTTCTTCATGACGTCCGCCATTTTTTGGATGGGTCCGGCAACCTCAGGGGCCATCTTGTCCGCCACTTCCTGGTAATGCTTGGCGATCTGGTCAGCCTGCTGCTGCTGGTTTCCGGTGGGGACGAAAGTGTCCCCGTTGAGGAACTTGCAGCTTTCCTCAACGCTCATCTTCGGAGTGCCGCAGCCGGTCAGCAGCATCCCTGCAACGAGTACGACGGCGGCAAGCGGCTTCTTCACGAGGGGTCTCCTGGAGTGTTCGGCTGGGAAATGACTCCCTTAAGCCTAGGCGAAACGCCGGCCCTGCTTCAGCCCGTCCGGTACACCAACGCGGTAGCGAGGGCCGAGATGCCTTCCCCGCGGCCGGTGAAGCCGAGGCCGTCGCTGGTGGTGGCGCTGACGCTGACGGGGGCGT
Organism: Arthrobacter sp. SPG23; assembly: GCF_000876655.1. GTDB lineage: Bacteria > Actinomycetota > Actinomycetes > Actinomycetales > Micrococcaceae > Arthrobacter. The sequence goes on along the minus strand of NZ_JYCN01000008.1, from coordinate 48,189 downwards.
CCGCCGCAGCACTCAGGACCGTCTGGGATTCCTCCCGGCGCGGACCGAATTTGGGCCTGTTGCCGACAAACTGCACCGCGATGTTCCCTATCTCAAACCCTTCCGCCCGCACAATGCGGGCGGCCTCGGCTAGGAGGGTCACGCCGGAGGCGCCTGCGAATTCAGGGCGGTCCGTGCCGAAATGGGTGCCGAGATCCCCTATTCCGGCGGCCGAAAACAGTGCATCTGCAGCCGCGTGGGCCACGGGATCGCCATCGGAGTGCCCGGCCAGGCCCTGCTCGCCTTCCCACAGAAGTCCGCCCAGCCAGAGCGCCCGCGGGCTGTCCGGGGCGGCAAAAGCATGGACGTCGATGCCGATGCCGGTTCTGGGAATGATGGGAGGTGCCACGTTCAGCCCTCCACCCAGCGTGCGCCGAGCGGCCCTTCCAGCAGGCCCTCGGCAATGATGAGGTCCAAGGGAGTGGTGATCTTCAGTGACTGGCTGGCTCCGCGGACAGCATGGACCGGGACACCCAGCCGTTCCACCAGCATGGCGTCATCCGTTATGGCGGCGGCCTGGGCTTCGTCGAAGCCGGCAGCCTCCCGGTGCGCCTTCAATAGCGTGCCAAGGTCGAATCCCTGCGGGGTCTGCACGGCGCGCAGCTTCTCCCGCGGTGCCGTGCCCACCACCATCTCCGGCGCAATCCGTGCGTCCTCGTCGCTGGTTGCTTCAACGGTCTTGACGGTGTCCACCACGGGTATCACGGGGATGACCGCCAGGGCGCCAGCCGCCAGGGAGTCCACCACGCGATGGAAGACAGACTCCGGCGTCAGGGCGCGGGCGGCGTCGTGGACCAGCACAGCCTGGGTGCCCTCTTCCAGGGCTGCCAAGGCCGAACGGACCGATTCGGTACGCGTGGCACCGCCGTCGACGATCGTCAGCAGCGGCCCGCCGTCGGCGAGTTCGCCTGTGAAGTCATCGCACATCCGCCGGAGTGCTCCGTCGCCCGGCGGAAGCGCGACGCAGACCTGCTGCGCGACGCCTGAGGAAACGATCCCGCGCAGCGCGTGCATCAGGATGGGTTCCCCGCCGAGGGGGACCCTCGCCTTGGGCATACCATAACCGAGCCGCTGCCCGGACCCGGCCGCGACCAACACCACGGCTACCACGGGACGGGGGGCGTGTTCCCCGTCATCCGGCGCGGCTCCGGCGGAAATTTCTGTTGCAGTCATGGGCACAACACTACGTGGCCGGGCCCTTCCGGCGCCGGGCGAAATCCCGGATTTTGTCCAAAAAAGGGCAAAAAGAAACCCCGGCGGCTGGTGAGCCACCGGGGTTCAATTCTTAGGAAGCCAAGACTTCGTCGAGAACGCTTGCAGCCTTCTCTTCATCCGTCTTTTCAGCCAGTGCCAGTTCTGAAATCAGAATCTGGCGGGCCTTGGCCAGCATACGCTTCTCACCTGCGGAAAGGCCGCGGTCGTGATCCCGGCGCCACAGATCGCGAACGACCTCTGCCACCTTGATGACGTCCCCGGAAGCAAGCTTCTCCAGATTTGCCTTGTAACGACGCGACCAGTTGGTAGGCTCTTCAGTGAACTCGGCCCGCAGCACGTCAAAGACATGCTCCAAACCTTCTTTGCCCACTACGTCACGAACACCAACAAGGTCAACGTTCTCTGCTGGAACTTCAATGGTCAGATCACCCTGGGCCACCTTGAGCTTGAGATACATTTTCTCTTCGCCCTTGATGGTGCGCATCTTGATTTCTTCAATTTTTGCTGCACCGTGGTGAGGGTAAACTACTGTCTCGCCGACCTCAAAAACCATGTGGACTTTCCCCTTTCCCGCAGACCAGTTTATCACGATTAAGGCATACAACTGGCACGGATCGGGGCCTCGAACCCAGTAAATACAAGGAAAATGGGGCCAATCAACCCCCTTCAACCCCTTGACGGATGCGGATATTAGTGCATCGGGAGGGGCGTGCCAAGGGCAGACGGAGGCAGCCGGCGGCCAGGGTTGCGGCGCAGCCGACAGGGTACGGAGCGGTCAGGCGGGACGGGTTTCCGGACGTTAATGTGTACCGCCCGAATCCTTGTTTGAGACCGTTTGAGGATAGGCTATGGCTGAATAATGTTTCAAGACTCTCAAGGAGTGCGTGACGTGCGTTTCACTGCGATGAACCGGGGCCAGCGCGGCAAGCTGGCAATGGCAACGGCAGCACTTGCCATCGGCCTGCTGTCCGTGACCGGCTGCGGCTACATCAACCCGCAGCAAACTTCTGAGCAGTACTCGGCGTCTGACGGCACCAGGGAAGATCTGGGCCCCCTCCAGATCCGCAACTTCATGATCGTTTCCACCGGCGAGGACAAGCCGGGCCGCGTGGTCGGCGCTGTTTACAATTCCTCGTCCAGCGACGTCAAGCTGACCATCAACGGTGCGGGAGGCTCACAGACGCAGGTGCCTGTGAAGAAGAACTCCTACACCCTCCTCAACGAATCCGCGGATCCGGCGATCCTCAGCACCACGGGCGCCATCCCGGGCTCCCTGTCCGAGGTCACCATTTCCGAGGACGGCACCAACCAGACCGCCAAGGTCAAGGTGCCCGTGCTGGACGCCACGCTGCCCGAGTACAAGCAGTACCTGCCGGAAGGCAGCGAACCCACCCCGTCCGGGACCGCTACGCCGACTCCCACGAGCAGCGAAAGCCACTAGCTCGCAACACCAGAAAGGAGGGCTCCCGCCGCGCGGGAGCCCTCCTTTTGTGCTGTCCGGTTGTGTTGCGCCGGTTTCGCCCTGCCCGGCGCGCCGGGGGGCCGGTGTGCCGGGGGGGCCGGTGTGCCGGTGTGCCGGGGGGCCGGTGTGCCGGGGGCGGTGTTGCCTAGGGTTCGAACTTGTAGCCCAGGCCGCGGACCGTCACGAGGTACCGCGGTGCCGACGGGTCCGGCTCGATCTTGCTGCGCAGCCTTTTGACGTGGACATCAAGGGTCTTGGTGTCGCCAACGTAATCGGACCCCCAGACCCGGTCGATCAACTGGCCGCGGGTCAGCACCCGGCCTGAATTGCGGAGCAGCATCTCCAGCAGTTCGAATTCCTTCAGCGGCAGCGATACCTGCTCGCCGTCCACGCTCACCACGTGGCGTTCGACGTCCATCCGCACGGGACCGGCCTGGACCGTGTTGGTGATGAGCTCCTCGGGCTCGCCCTGCCGCCGCAGGACCGCCCTGACCCGGGCAACGAGTTCCCGGGATGAATACGGTTTGGTGACGTAGTCGTCAGCCCCGAGTTCCAGCCCCACGACCTTATCGATTTCAGCGTCCTTGGCTGTCAGCATGATGACAGGGACGGTGGAACGCTGGCGAAGCTGCCGGCACACTTCGGTGCCGGACTGGCCGGGCAGCTGGAGGTCCAGGAGCACCAGGTCAGCCCCGTTCCGGTCGAACTCCGTGATGGCGTCCAGGCCGTTATCCACGACCTCCACCTCGAATCCTTCCTTGCCCAGAAGGTAGGACAGCGGGTCGCTGAACGACTCCTCGTCCTCGACTATGAGAATCCTGCTCAAGCGCTGGCTCCTTGCTCATGGACGCCGGAGGCGTCGTTACTGTGTAGTGAGGTGCTGCGGGCGGCCGCTGCCGGCGCCGCGGAGGCGTCGCCGTCGTCCTGCCCCTCCATCTCTGGAAGCCTGATGGTGAAGGTGGACCCCTGGCCGGGCTGCGACCACAGCGTCACTTCCCCGCCGTGGTTGGAAATAACGTGCTTGACGATGCTCAGGCCCAGGCCGGTACCGCCGGTCTGCCGCGACCTGGCGGCGTCCACACGGTAAAAGCGTTCAAAGACGCGTTCCTGGTCCTCCGGGCTGAGGCCGTCCCCCTGGTCGGTGACAGAGATGGAGATCAGCCCTTCCTTGGCGCGAACGCCGACGCCCACCTTGGTGTTCTCCGGAGAATAGCGGATGGCGTTGTCGATCAGGTTCCGCAGCGCCGTCACGAGCAGGTCCTGGTCCCCGTAGACCATGGCGTCCACATGGCCGCCGACCACAATGGAGATGTTCTTGCTTTCGGCGGGAAGCTGCGAACGGTCCACGGCCTCGGTGATGACGGAGTTGATGTCCACCGCGTGCCCCTGCTGGGCAACGTTGGCGCCCTGCAGCCGGGAGAGTTCAATGATGTCCTGCACCAGCGCGGCCAGCCGGGTCGATTCCTTCTGCATCCGCTTGGCGAAGCGGCGGACGGCCTCTTCGTCATCCGCCGAGGACTCAAGCGCTTCCGCCAGCAGGGATATGGCGCCGACCGGGGTCTTGAGCTCGTGGGACACGTTGGCCACGAAGTCGTTGCGGATCTCCTCGGTGCGGGTGATCTCGGTCCGGTCGTCCGCCAGCAGCAGGATGTATTCCTCACCGAGCATGGCTGCCCGGACCTGGACGATGATGGTCCCCTGGCCCAGCGGACCCCGGGGCAGTTCGAACTGCTTCTCGAGGATGACGCCGTCGCGCCTCACCCGCGCCGTCATGTCCAGGAGCTGCTTGTGGACTACCGTGTGGCCGCGGACGAGGCCGAAGGCATACGCCGCCGGGCTTGCCCTCACCACGCCGTCGATCGCGTCGACCACGACGAAGGCACGGCCGACGACGGCGAGCACCTCCGCGGCGCCGGGCGGCAGCGCCGGTTCGTCGAATTCAACATCCACCAGCTTGCGCTGCTGTTCGCTGACCCGGAAGGCGAGCACGCCAAAGATGCCGAAGGACAGGCCGATGAGGCCCGCGATGACACCGATGAGCATAGGATCCACGGTTCCAGCTTATGCTCTGCCCCGGGCGCCCAAAGCGAATCTGATGCGATTCCCGGCCGGGTTCAGCTAACGTTCACCTATAGGTGCGTAACAGTTCACCGGACGCTGACAGAGTTATTAGTTGGACTGCAGAGCGGTGATACGAAATCCGGCTGCCACTTCGGTGGGGGACGGTTTTCCAAGGAAAGGACGCGTAGTGCGTAAGGTTTTTCAGGAGGAGCTCACACAGGTGGGCGAGCAGCTCGTCGAAATTTCAAAGCTGGTGAGCGAGGCCATCGCCAAGGCCACCACTGCTTTCGAGGGGGCGGACGTCGACCTCGCCCAGGATGTCATCGCCGCCGACGCCAGGATCGACTTCCTGCAGAACAGCCTGGACGAGCGGGCCATCGACATCCTGGCCCTCCAGGGGCCCGTGGCCAGCGACCTCCGGATGATCGTGGGTTCCCTGCGGATGAGTGCCTCGCTGGAGCGCATGGGAGACCTCGCCCGGCACATCGCCCAGCTGGCGCGGCTCCGCTACCCGGCCAACGTGATTCCGGCGCAGCTCGCCGAAACCTTCAAGAGCTTCGCCGAGCAGGACCAGCTGATCGCAGACAAGCTCACCGAGCTCCTGGAAACGCGTGACCTGGAAGTTGCCCGTGACATCCTCAAGGCGAATGCGACCGTCAACGACCTCCACCTGAGCGTCTTCAAGGCCATCGCCCGCAGCGACTGGAACGAGTCACCGGCCACCACCGTGGACGTCGCCCTGGCCAGCCGCTACTTTGAACGCTTCGCAGACCACGGCGTGTCCGTCGCCCAGAAAGTCACGTACCTGGTCACCGGCGCGTGGCACCCGCACAGCACCGAAATCAGCTGATCTCTTAGCCGGGATTCCATCCGGCATAACGACGGCGGGCCGGTCACCGAAAGGTGACCGGCCCGCCGTCGTTCGCTTACTTTTTGCCCTGGTTCGCGACTGCCTTGATGGATTCGGCAGCGGCCTCGGGGTCGAGGTAGGTGCCGCCGGGGTTGAGCGGCTTGAAGTCCTCGTCGAGGTCGTAGACCAGCGGGATGCCGGTGGGGATGTTCAGGCCGGCAATGGCTTCGTCGCTGATGCCGTCAAGGTGCTTGACCAAGGCGCGCAGGGAGTTGCCGTGGGCGGTGACCAGGACGGTCTTACCGGCTTTGAGGTCTTCCTTGATGTCCGATTCCCAGTAGGGCATCAGGCGGATGAGGACGTCCTTGAGGCACTCGGTGCGCGGGAGGGCGTCGCCCAGGTCGGCATAGCGGGGATCGTGCGCCTGGGAGAACTCGCTGCTGTCGTCCAGGGGCGGCGGCGGGGTGTCGTACGAACGGCGCCATTCCATGAACTGCTCTTCACCGTACTCGGCAAGCGTCTGTGCCTTGTCCTTGCCCTGCAGTGCACCGTAGTGGCGCTCGTTCAGGCGCCAGTCGCGCTTGACCGGGATCCAGCCGCGGTCGGCCTTGTCCAGGGCGATGTTGGCGGTGTTGATGGCACGCTTCAGGAGGGAGGTGTAGAGCACATCCGGGAGAACATTGTTCTCAACCAGAAGCTCCCCGCCGCGTGCCGCTTCCTCGCGGCCCTGGTCGTTAAGGTCAACATCCACCCAGCCGGTGAACAGGTTCTTGGCGTTCCATTCGCTGTGGCCGTGGCGCAGCAGAATCAGCTTGTAAGTCATGGTTTTCATCCTAGCCGAGCAGGCGGCGGCCCCGCCGAGCGTTACACCGGCCGGCCGTAATCGGGGCAGGACGCCGGGACCAGGACCGTTAAGCTTGTCCGGTGGTGCAGAAAGCTGAACGGGTGGCCGCCGCCCGGACCGGGAGCGGAACCAGGGGCGGGGCCGGCGGCGCCGGCAAAAACAGCCGGCCGGTGGGCAACGTGACCCGCGGCACCACCAACCCCAACCGGATGCGGCGCCTGGACCGGTGGCTCACGGGGACACAGGCCTGGCGGCTGCGCCGGGCAAGCGACCCGCTGGTCATTGACCTGGGCTACGGCGCCTCGCCGGCCACCGCCGTCGAACTGTTCGACCGTTTGTCCGCGGTGCGCACGGATGTCCGGGTGGCCGGGATAGAGATTGAGCCCGAGCGGGTCCGGGCGGCCAAACCCTTGGAGCGGTCCGGGCTGAGCTTCCATGTGGGCGGGTTCGAGATCCCCGTGCCCGGGCAGCCGGTGATAGTACGCGCGTTCAACGTCCTTCGGCAGTACGAGGAAGCGGACGTTGAGGCCATCTGGGCGCTGGTCCGGGGCCGGCTGGGCCCCAACGGGCTGTTCATCGACGGCACCTGCGACGAAATCGGACGCCGCGTGACCTGGGTGGCGCTGGACGCCGGCGGTCCGCTGAGCCTGAGCATCTCCATGCGCTTCGGCGGCTTCGCGCTGCCCTCCGAGATTGCCGAGCGCCTGCCGAAAGCCCTGATCCACCGGAACGTGCCCGGGGAGAGAATCCACGGCTTCCTGCAGGCACTGGACAAGGCCTGGCTGGACGCAGCGCCGCTGGCCGCGTTCGGGAACCGGCAACGGTGGACAGCCATGTGCCGCGCAATGCTCGACGGCGGCTGGCCCGTCCAGGACGGACCGTCACGCTGGCGGCTGGGCGAGTTAACTGTCGGTTGGGACGCTGTGGCGCCCGCCTGAGGTGTTGCCTGGTTACCAGGGCCCGTAGGGACCCATGTTGCGGCTGCCGCCGCGGCCGGCGTCTTTCACTGCGGGTCGCACGTCAGCGAGGTACACCGACGCAGCGGTGACCGCCGCGAGGCCGAACAGGCCGAGGGTGCCGAAACCGCCACCGCCGCCACCGTAAAGGGACAGGCCGCCGATGGCCACAGCGCCGCCGGTCAATGCCAGCCAGAACGTTTTGGTCCGCTTGGAAACAGCCTCAAAGGCGTTCGCCTTGTGGCGCAGGCAATCAAAGAACGCCCATGCTTCAAGACCAAAAGCCACGAGCGCAAGGATGAAATAGACCCAGGTCTCGACGAAGATAATCAACTGTTTTCCGTCCACGTCCCCAGCCTAGCCGCCCAAAGCGTCCAAGGCCTGCTCCAAATCGGCCCAGAGGTCTTCAACGTTTTCAATCCCGACGCTCAGGCGGACCAGGTTGTCCGGTACGCTGACCGGTTCGGCCGCGTGGCGGCGTCGTCGTTCAATCAGGGATTCAACCCCGCCCAGCGAGGTGGCGGGCAGCCACAGGTGCAGGGCACGGACCACCTTGTCCGCAGCCTCGGCCCCGTTGAGGCCGCCGGCCGGGGCGATCTGCACGCACAGGATGGAACCGAAGCCCTTCATCTGCGACTTGGCGCGCTCGTGGCCGGGATCCGTTTCCAGTCCCGGGAACCGGATGCTCTCGATCCGGGGATGGTTGCTCAGCCGCTCGGCAAGGACGGCCGCCGACGCCTGCGAACGCTCGATGCGCAGCGCCAGGGTCCGCAGCCCGCGCAGTGCAAGCCAGGCTTCGAACGGGCCTGCAATACCGCCGTGGATGATGCGGTGGTGCAGCAGCTTTGCGCGGATCGCAGCGTCGGAGGTCACCAGGGCGCCCAAAACGACGTCGGAATGTCCGGCCAGGTATTTGGTCACGGAATGGAGGACGACGTCGGACCCCAGGCTCAGCGGCTGCTGGACGAGTGGCGTGGAAAACGTGTTGTCGGTGACAACGATCGCGCCTGCCTCGTGGGCGGCAGCGGTCAGGGCACGGATGTCAGCGATGCCGAGCATCGGGTTGGTGGGGCTTTCCAGCCACAGCATGCTGGCGGGCTTGCCCTCCGCCGGAGCGAGCAGGGCCTTCACGGCATCGGTGTCCGCGATGTCCACGGTGCGAAGTTCGAACAGGCCCTTCTCCGCGAGTTCCGTTGCCATCACCAATGAACCGGCATAGCTGTGCGACGGCATCACCAGCACTCCCCCGGCCGGGATGAGGGACAGCGCCGAACTGACGGCGGCCAGCCCGGAGGCGTACAGCAGCCCTGGGAGGGACGACCCCTCCAGCTGGCCCAGGGCTTCTTCGAAGGGATCCCACGTGGGATTGGAGTAGCGCCCGTAGCCGCGGTCGCCGTCTGCGAGCGGTCCCGTCCCGAAATAGGTGGAGGACAGGACGATGGGCGGGTTGACGGGCGCATCGCGTTTGCGGGCCGGGCGGCCGGCGGCCACAACCACCGTTTCAGCCGACAGCGCGGCCGCTTGCTGTTCGGAAAGACTCATGGTGAAAGAGTACGTGGGAGGCCCACAGCGCAGGAAAGGCGTTACGGCCCGGCACCTACGGTGTCAGTGATTATCGGTAGGCTGGTCATGTGACTACCCAGAACCCCGGACTGTTCATCGCCTTCGAAGGCGGCGACGGCGCAGGCAAGTCCACGCAGGCCGCAGCACTGGCCGGGGCCCTTGATTCGCGCGGCTTCACGGTGCTGCGCACCCGGGAACCGGGCGGCACGCCGATCGGTGAAAAGCTGCGGTCCCTGGTACTGGACCACGGCCACGGCCACATCGACGCCCGCACCGAAGCCCTGATCTTTGCCGCATCCCGTGCCGCCCACGCGGACCAGGTCATCCTGCCCGCCCTGGAACGCGGCGACATCGTCCTCACGGACCGTTACATCGATTCCTCAGTGGCCTACCAGGGCGCCGGACGGGAACTCGGAACCGATGCCGTGCGCGAACTGAACGAATGGGCCACATCCGGACTGCTCCCGGACCTGACCGTGCTGCTTGACGTCGACCCCGCCGTGGGCCGTCTCCGCCGCACCGCCGGTGACGCCGCCGAAGACCGGATGGAATCCGAAGCGGACGAATTCCACGCCACGATCCGTAACGCTTTCCTTGACCTGGCCGCGGGCCGGCCGGACCGTTACCTGGTGCTGCCGGCCCACCTGCCCGTCGCCGAGCTGGCCGGGCTCATCCTGGCACGGGTGGATGCGCTGATAGGGGCCCGGCAGGTCACCGCAGAAGGCGTTGCCCCGTGACGGTCTGGGACGATCTGCAGGGCCAGCCCGCCGTCGTCGCCCAACTCCGCCAGGCCGCACAGGGCGAAGGCTTGACCCATGCCTGGCTGTTCACCGGGCCGCCCGGATCCGGCCGGTCCAACGCCGCTAAAGCCTTTGCCGCCGCCCTCAACTGCGACCAGGAGGACGTCACCAAGCGCGGCTGCGGCGAATGCGCCGCCTGCCTGACCATCCTGGGGGAAACGCATTCGGATGTGGCCTTCGTCCGCACCGAAAAAGTCACCATCACCATTGATGAAGCCCGGGACCTCGTGTCCACGGCGGGAAACCGACCCTCGTCCGGACGCTGGCGGATCATCGTGGTGGAGGATGCCGACCGCATGGCGGAACGGACCACGAACGTGCTGCTCAAGGCAATCGAGGAGCCCACGCCCCGCACCGTGTGGATGCTGTGCGCGCCGTCGCCGGCGGACGTCCTGGTCACCATCCGTTCCCGCTGCCGGCCGGTGGCGCTGCGGCTCCCCCCTGCTGCCGACGTCGCGGCGCTGCTGGTGAGGCGCGACGGCGTGGATCCGGCTCTTGCTGAACGCGCGGCCCGCGCGGCCCAGAGCCATGTGGGCATTGCCCGCCGGCTCGCCCGGGATGCCGACGCCCGCGAGCGGCGCATGGAAACCGTCCGCTTTCCGCTGGGACTGCGGGGCATCACCGCCGCGGTCCTGATGGCCGAAAAGCTGGTGAAGATCGCCACCGAGGAAGCCAACAGCTCCAACGAAGTGCGCGACGCCGAAGAAAAGGCGGCGCTCCTGGCCACGCTCGGGGCACCGGAAAGCGGCACCCTGCCGCCCGCCATGAGAAGCCAGCTCAAGCAGCTCGAGGATGACCAGAAGCGGCGGGCCAAACGTTCCATTACCGATTCCCTTGACCGGACCCTCACGGACCTGCTCTCGTTTTACCGTGACGTGCTGATCATCCAGATGGGGAACGCGGTGGAGCTGGTGAACGTTGAACTCAGGAGCGAGCTGGCGGAGTTTGCCGCCCGTTCAGGTCCGGAGGCAACACTTGCCCGGATGGATGCCATCAACAAGGCGCGACAACGGATCACCACCACCAACGTGGCGCCCCTGCTGGCCATCGAATCCATGGCGGCGAGCCTGATCTAGTGCAGCCCCGCCTGACCCCCTCCGGCCGCCGTATGTTCGCCCGAGCCCACGCCAAGTCCCTCAAGGAGCCCTGCATGAAGCCTGCCCGACGTCTGCCCCTACGGTCACGGTCCGGATCGGCCGCGGCCAAGGCAGCTGCTGGCACCCTGGCCGTGTTGCTCGCCCTGACAGGCTGCACCCTGCTGGGCCAGTCCGACGGCGGATCGGGCGGCGGGAGCACCGGCAAAGCCGACCCGTCCATCGCCGAAGCGGCTCCCGAAGAGCTCCGGAGCTTCTACTCGCAGGAAGTTTCCTGGACGTCCTGCGAGGACAAGCTCGAGTGCGCCAAAATCAAGGTCCCCGTGGACTATGCGAAGCCCGCCGGCGACAGCATCGAGATTGCGGCCCTCAAAATGAAGGCAACGGGCAAAAAGACCGGCAGCCTGCTGGTGAACCCCGGCGGTCCGGGCGGTTCGGGCTACGACTTCGTCAAGGACGCCGGTGCGACGAACGTTTCCAGTGAAGTGCGTGCCCGCTACGACCTGGTGGGCTTCGACCCGCGCGGCGTGAAGCGGTCCGCCCCCGTCACGTGCCTCACCGACCAGGAACGCGACGAGTCCCGCGCCAAGAACTACGACCTGAGTTCGGACGCCGGCCTCGCAGCCGCCCTCGCCGACAACAAGGCAACGGCGGCCAAGTGCGCCGAAAAGACCGGCCCTGTGCTGGCCCACGTGGACACGGTCAGCGCTGCCAAGGACCTGGACATCCTGCGGGCCGTGGTCAACGACACCAAACTGAACTACTTGGGCTACTCCTACGGCACCTTCCTGGGATCCACCTACGCTTCCCTGTTCCCGGACCACGTGGGCCGCATGGTGCTGGACGGCGCCCTGGACCCTTCCCTCAGCAACGAGGAGCTCACCAGCGGCCAGGCCCGCGCGTTTGAGAAGGCAATCCGCGCCTACGTGGCGAAGTGCCTCGCGGATAGCGGCTGCCCCCTGACCGGTACCGTGGACAGCGGCGTCCAGCAGATCCGGGACCTGGTGGAGTCCGTGGACGCGAGTCCGCGGCGCGCCCAGGACGGCAGGATGGTGACCGGCTCGGCCTTCGTCAGCGGCCTCATTTTGCCCCTGTACAACGACGACAACTGGCCGTTGCTCACCCAGGCGCTGGACGCGGCCCTCAAGGGCGATCCCTCGCCGATGCTGCGGCTGGCCGACTTTGGCGCCGACCGCGACCCGAGCGGCAAATACACGTCCAACAGCGCCTTCGCCTTCAACGCCATCAACTGCCTGGACTACCCCATGGTGACGGACCCTGCCGCCATGCGGGCCGAAGAGCAGAAGCTGCGGCAGGAATCCCCCACTCTGGGCTACTTCTTTGCCTACGGCGGCACCAACTGCCAGGACTGGCCCTACAAGAGCATCCGCACGCCGGCGCCCGTGGAGTACCCGGGCTCGGCCCCCATTCTGGTGGTGGGCACCACAGGTGACCCCGCGACGCCGGTGGAATGGGCGGGGGCCCTGCGCAAGCAGCTGGGCAACGCGTCGCTGGTGACGTGGAAGGGCGAAGGCCACACGGCGTACGGGCGCTCCAACAGCTGCGTCACCGACGCCGTGGACGGCTACCTCCTCACCGGAGAGGCGCCTGCGGATAACACGCAGTGTTAGGCGGGCGCACCGCCGCGTTGCCTCAAGCCGCGTTGCCGTAACCGGCTAAGCGCACCGGGGCTCCAGCAGCACCGGCAGGTCACGGACGGACTGCACGACGGCGGTGGCACCCGCCGCTCGCAGGGCCGGCTCCCCGTGCGCCCCCGTGAGGACTCCGGCCACCGTGGTGGCTCCGGCCCGCAGTCCCGATTCGATGTCTGCGCAGCTGTCACCCACGACGGCAACCTTCCGGACATCGTCCAGGTCCAGCGCCAGGACGGCTGTCAGGATCATGTCCGGATAGGGCCTGCCCCGCCCTGCGTCGGCCGGGCAAAGGCTCAGGTCCGCCAGCCCCATCCAGCCAAGGCTTTCCAGCACCATGTTCTGCGTGTGGCGACCGAACCCGGTGGCTAGGCAGACCATGATGCCGGCCTCCCGCAGCCAGCCAATGGCGTCCTCGGCGCCGGGAACGGCCCGGATGATGCCGTCTGCTATCAGTTCATCGCAGCTGCGCTCGAAGAAAGAGTTCGCCGCGGCCGCCCGTGAACGGTCCTCGAACAGATGGCTGAAGACTTCAAGTTTCGACGTCCCTGCGGTGTCCCGTGCGTACCGGAGCATGCGCTCAAACGGCGCCGACCCTTCCGCCACACCCTGGTCCGCCAGGGTGCGGGTCATGGCGCGCTCCAGCAGGCCGCCGTCGAACACCGTTGTTCCCACCATCGCCACGACGGCCAGCCGGACCTCGTGCCGGACATCTTTGGCGGCACCCGGCTGTGTGCGGGCCGCTGCCGGCGCGGTTTCCCATACTTCCCGTGCGGATGCGTCTGCTGTGTCCGGAGTCATGGCCCAAGCCCCTTCGCTGAGAAACGGCCGCCGACGCGGCCGCATGTGGTCGTTCCACAGTGCAGGCGCTCCCGGACACCCTGCTGAACCCGCCCCGACGGCCGGGTGAACATCCAGACAACGTCGGAGACGGCGACCCGGCGGGCACATGAATGGCTCATTTTGACCCGGGGAAGGGACTCTATTACAGTTGTCTCTTGCATGATCCGCCCGGTTCTTCCGGGAATTTCGTGCGGTGCTTCCTTAGCTCAGTCGGTAGAGCGTTTCACTCGTAATGAAAAGGTCATCAGTTCGATTCTGATAGGAAGCTCGGGAAGAACCCCGTGTTGTCGCTGGTTCGGTGACGATGCGGGGTTTTTTACTGGCATATCTGTGGTCGCCGTTTGAGCTCAAGGCGACCGTACGGCACACATTGAGCACGGGGAATTGACCCGCCTGATGCGCGACGAGACGTCGGCCGGCCACGTGACCGCCCCGGGTGCCCGCTCCGAAAATAGCAGCGCGACGACGCCGGCTGCCGCGTGTTCAGGCCGGGGCCGACCGCATTCTCCGGCGGTACCTGATGTTGTTGACAAGTGAGACGGCGCTGGCCAAGAGAAGAATCCAGCCGGGCAAGGAAATGACGATCACTTGCCGTGTGGCCTTGTCATCGTAAGGAATCTGCAGGGTTCCGCTGATGTCGTCGGGGTGGTACGCGACCTCGATCGGATCGCCGATTTCGTGTGCACAGGGCTCGGCTCCGAGGCCTGGACGAGTCCGGTAGGCAACTCCGTCCACAATCAGCTCGGCGATCGGTGAGCAGATGCCCTTGGAGGCGATCTCTTGGTCGACGACGGTTCCGTTAGTGAACACACTGCCTTCCTGGGGAGGGTGGCTGTTGAAAGTGATCACCCAAAGGATGGCGATGATGATCCCTGTGATGGATACGCGGGGCCCGAAGTGCGGCTCCTTGATGGGTGGCCGCGTTGGTGCTGATTCGGTGTCCATGATGCTCCAGGGGCTTTCCGAGGTCGGTGCTCTCCATAAGGAGACATGCGTAGATCAGTATTCCTCATCGACCGCAGGTGGATGCACTGCCTGCAAAGCAGGCCGGGTCGTCACCGGCGTTTGAAGGTGACCCCTCCGATAAGCCCTGCCAGTGCTGCCGGCAGGGCGAACAGACCAAAGATCTGCGGCATGAACGATGGCGGCGTGGTGATCATCGTGGCCAGGCCCACCAGCGCCACCGGAGCGGCAACGCAGAGCGTTACCCACAGCGGATACTGCCGGATCTGGGACCAGACCGCGGCGGCGATGGACGCTGCCGATCCCGCGAGCATGAACAGCCTGCCCACACGCAGCCGCTCTACAAACTCCGGTACCGGCTCGTAGGCGAACAACATGGTCCGCTCCAAGGAAATGCCTGTCAGGATGATGGAAAGACCGACCAGGCCTGCCCAAGGCAGCGCCCGGCTGCTCCACCACCGGCGCACGACGTAGCGTTCGCCACTCGGTGAGTTCGTCACCCTGTGATCTTATCCGTCGGTCGGTCCACTGCGCCCGGCAAAAGCCGGAGCTCTTGTATTCCCGCAGGCCGTCCGAAACGCTTGAGCTGTGAAACCGTATCCTTCCGACCAGGCTGCTCCAGGCGGCCCGGCGCTGCCGGGTTCGCCCTGGAAGATGGTGCTGGGATTCGGTCTGGTCAGCCTGGCTGTCGACGCCGTGTCCGACGGCGCACGTCCTCTCGCCGGCCCCCTGCTGGCCCAACTGGGCGCCTCCGCCTTGGTGGTTGGGCTGGTCACAGGCGCTGCCGAGGCCGCAGCCCAGGGGCTCCGGCTGATCTTTGGCCCATGGGCGGACCGCACTGGTAAGTACTGGACTTTCACGCTTGCCGGCTATGCACTGACAGTGCTGAGTGTTCCCCTGCTAGCTGTTACACCGTTTGCGGGAGCCGCGGGGCTGGTGCTGGCGTCCGCACTGATCATCGGCGACCGCGTGGGCAAGGCCGTGCGGAGCCCTGCGAAGACTGTCCTGCTCGCCTCTGTTGCCGGGCCAGTCGGACGTGGACGCGGTTTCGCCGTGCACAAGTCCCTGGACCTTGCCGGCGCGTTTGCAGGGCCCCTGATCGCCTCCGCGGTCATCGCGGCCACCGGCGCACTGTGGCCGGCTTTTGCGGTCCTGGCCCTTCCTGGGGCCCTTGCAATGGCCCTCCTGTTCCGGATGCGGCGCCGCGTCCCCGACCCACAGCGAGCGGCTGAACTACTGGAAACGCCGGATGGGCGAGACACCCCGCGCGCCCCTGGCACCCGAGGCGCCCCGGGCGCCCGGGGTGCGCCGGGACTTGCCGCCAAGCCGGGGGGACGCCTTCCTCCTGTGTTCGTCCTCTTCGCCGCCTCCGCGTTCTTCTGGAGTGCTGGCCTGGTGGCCTTCGGCGTCATCGCGTTCCATCTGACGGCCGCGGTTGATACCCCTGTTTCCGCCGTCCCGCTGGTTTATGCTGCCGCCATGGCGGCAGCGGCGCTGGGCGCCCTCGCCAGCGGATACGGCTACGACCGCGCCGGCGGTGCCGTGCTCCTTGTCCTGCCGGTCCTTGTTGCTTTGATCCCGGTCCTGGCGTTCTCCCCCACTATGGGACCTGTGCTGGCCGGGGTCCTCGTATGGGGAGCCGCCACGGGCATCCAGGACTCAACCGTGAAGGCGCTGGTGGCCGATCTGGTGGTGCCGGCCAGGCAGGGGACGGCCTATGGCATCTTTGCCGCCTTCGAAGGGGGCGGCGCACTTGCCGGCGGAGCCTTGTACGGCGCGCTCTACAGCTCCCGTCCGGCGCTCATTGCCGCCGTGGCGGCCCTGCAGTTGGTGGCTATTGTTCTGCTGACAGCCACAGTGGTCCGGTCACGCCGCCGCCGGTTTGCGGAGCCGGAGCCGGGTCCGGAGCCTGAATGACATTTTCCGGAGTTCACCAAAAGCCAGCACCGCGGACGCCAGCAGCACGCACATTCCCCAGTGGTAGGCATCCATGGACGCGGTCCCGAACGCCCGCTGCAGAAACGGCATCTCAACGACGGCCACCTGCAGGGCCACAGCCAGCGTGACGGCGGCCCACAGCCATTTGTTGACGAACAGGCGGTGAAAGGCGCTGGAGGTCTCGGAACGCGAATTGAACGCATTGAACAGCTGGGCGAACACCAGGGTGGTGAACCCGGCGGTACGCGCCACCTGCAGGGAATCGTCGCCCTCCACCAGGCCGCCCGGCAGGAAGATGTCGATGCTGAGCAGGGACGCGAGTCCCATGACAAGTCCCACCGAAAGGATGCCTGACCACATCCGTCTGCCGATGATCCGCTCGGTGGTCGCACGCGGCCTGCGGGCCATGACGTCGTCGATCTCCGGGTCCACCCCCATGGCGAGCGCCGGTCCGGAATCCGTCACCAGGTTGATCCAGAGGATCTGGGTGGCGAGCAAGGGAAGCGCCACGGCTTCACCCGGTGCGTCGGCCAGGCCCAGCGCCCCGGCGAAAACGACGCCGAGGAACACGGTGAACACCTCGCCCATGTTGGAGGAGAGCAGGTAGCGAAGAAACTTTTCGATGTTCTCAAAGATGATGCGGCCCTGGCGTACGGCCGCGACAATGGTGGCGAAGTTGTCATCGGTCAGGATCATTTTGGATGCTTCCTTGGTCACTTCCGTCCCGGCGATGCCCATCGCGATGCCAATATCCGCAGATTTCAGCGCCGGCGCATCGTTGACCCCGTCCCCCGTCATGGCCACCACGTTGCCCTGGGCCTGGAGTGCATCGATGATCTGCAGTTTGTTCTGCGGGGCCACCCGCGCATAGACCGATGTGGCGGCAGCAACGGCGCGCAGCCCTGCCTCGTCCAGGGCGTCGAGTTCCGCCCCGGTGACCGCCCGCTCCCCGGCGCCCGCTATCCCCAGGTCGCGGGCGATGCGTGCAGCACTGAGCGGGTGGTCTCCGGTAATCATCAGCACCCGAATTCCGGCGTGCTGGGCCGCGGCCACCGCGGCGGCGGCCTCCGCCCGGGGAGGGTCGATGATGCCCACCACCCCGAGGTACACGAGCGTGCTTTCATCGGCTTCGTCCAGTACCTCAAGTTCGTGCCTGTCCTCGTCCCCGTACCGGCGGTAGGCGACGCCGAGCGTCCGGAAGGCCTGCGCGGACAAGGCATCCACCGCAGCGAGTGCCTGTTCGCGGCGCCTGTCGTCCAGCGGGACAATGCTTTCACCCACCTGCACCCCGGTGCAGCGTCCAAGCAGCACGTCCGGGGCTCCCTTGGTGATGAGGGACAGTGTGCCCAGCTCCTTATGGTGGGCCACCGCGGACATCAGCTTGCGCTCCGAGGTGAACGGCACTTCACCGTGGCGTTCGTATTCGCCGACGCGCTCGGTAACACCTTCGAGCTTGCGTGCCGCGACAAGGAAAGCAGCTTCGGTGGGGTCCCCCTGGATCTCCCACTCGCCGTCGTGCTCCTTCAGCTGGGCGTTGTTCGCAAAGGTGCCGCCGGCCAGGACCAGCCCCGCTTCGAACAGGACGGCCGGATCAATATCGTCCCGGCCGTCCTGGCGGGCACCGCCCTCGGGCCGGTACCCGCCCCCCGTCAGTTCCACCTCGCCCGAGGCCGTGACAATCCGGCCCACCGTCATCTCGTTCCTGGTCAGTGTCCCCGTTTTGTCCGAGGCGATCACCGTGGCGGAGCCGAGTGTTTCCACCGAGTGCAGTTGCTTGACGACGGCGTTGCGGCGGGCCATGCGCTGCACGCCCAACGCCAGCACGACGGACAGGATGGCGGGCAGTCCCTCGGGGACAGCCGCCACGGCCAGCGATACCCCGAGCAGCAGGACGGTCACAAGATCGCCCAGGGAGGTGACGCCGTTAACCGCAACCACGGTGGCCATCACGACGACGGCGATGACGATCACCGTCGTGCCCAGCAGCCGGCTCACGCCCGCAATTTCCTTTTGCAGCGGAGTCGGCTCCGCTACCGTCCGCTCCAGCATCCCGGCGATGGCGCCAACTTCAGTGTCCATGGCTGTTCCCGTCACCACCGCCCGGCCCACGCCCTGGGCGACGGCCGTGCCTTTGAACACCATGTTCAGCCGGTCCCCCAGCGGAACATTTCCCGCCAGGGTTCCCGGGTCCTTGGAAACCGGTTCACTTTCGCCGGTCAGGGAGGCTTCGCTGACCCGGAGGGAGGTGGCGGTGAGCAGGCGGGCATCCGCGCCAACGGCGTCGCCTTCGCCCAGCGCAAGGATGTCGCCGCGAACGAGTCCCGCTGAAGGCACCGTCTGCAGCTCGCCGTCGCGGAGGACCGTGGAGTTGGCCGCTGTCATGACCTGCAGGGCCGCCACGGCGGTCTCGGCTTTGTTCTCCTGGACGAAGCCCAGCACCGCATTGAACACGACCACGGCACTGATCACCAGGGCATCGACCGGAACGCCGCGGGCACCTTCCACCGACCAGGCCACCACCGAAATGGCGATCGCCGCCATCAGCAGGTAGATCAGCGGGTCCTGGAACTGGGACAGGACCCTTCGCCACCACGGTACCGGCGGCGCGGACTCGAGCTGGTTGGGACCGTCACGCTCGAGCCGGCGGGCAGCTTCGTCCGAGGTGAGACCGGTACCGGGGTCAACGCCGTAGGCGGCCACCGCCTCGGCTGCATGGCGGATGTGCCAGGAGCCGGCGTCATGGAATGCCGCCTGGCGGGGAGCATCCGTCATGCCGCTGTCACCCACATGCCCCTACACTCGCTCACCGGCCGGGGCACCGCAAGGGGCCAAGGGCACCGGTCATGGCCTCGCCTTACCGGCCCGCCCACACCGACGCAGCACCGGAGTGGCCGGTGATGATGCTCTGGTAGATCAGCACCGCACCGGCAACGGCTCCGGCCGTCAGCAGGGCAATCCGCACTCCCCGGCTGCCCCCCAGCCGGCCAATGAAGCCCAGGCTGCCAAGGCGCTCCAGACGACGGGCAAAGGGCTCGTAAGTGACCGCCAGCATCACTGCAGTCACCGCAAAAAAGGCCACGGCAAGATATTTCAGCACGTCGCCCTGTTCAACGTGCTCGTGGAGAAGCTGTGAGGCCGGGCGGGCTTTTTCCAACTGCTCGCCGGCCTGCGCGGTGACCAGTGTCAACGGGACGAGCCCCAGGGCCAGCACACCCAGCGGCCACGCCAGATACTGTTGCGCGGCGCGCCACACGCCGTACACGATGGCCGCCAACCCGGCGAGCGGAGCCAATACGACGACGCCGTGGATGAGCAGGATATGGGCAGGCAGCCCGGCAATTTCGATCATTCGATTTCCTCCAATGCGACGTTGAATACCCCGATGGACTGACGTGCTGACGCTCCGGCCGCTCCACCGGGCCCCTATGATGCTCGCATGGGAGAGCAACAATTGGCGGACATTGCTTCCGCGCTCTATCGGCTGCCGCTCGAGGGATTCGTGCCGGCCCGGGCAGCGGCGGCAAAGACTGCTGCCGCGGAGAACGGGCGGGAACTTGCAGAGGCTGTCCGTGCCCTGCCCAAACCCTCGGCCGCTGCCTGGGCGGTGAACATGCTTGCTGTGCATCGACCGGGCTCACTCCGCGAGCTCGGTGAGCTTGGAGCCGCCATGCGGCGCGCCCAGAAAGACCTCGACGCCGGCGCCCTCCGCACGCTCTCCCAGGAGCGCCGCCAGCTCCTCACCCGCGTGATGGGAACGGTGCGTGAAGTGGCCGATCAGCAGGGCCGCAAGGTGAGTGCCGCCGTGGCAGCGGAGGTGGAATCCACGTTGCGGGCCGCCACTGTTGACGAGGGTGCGGAGGACGCCGTGCGGAGCGGCCGGCTGCTCCGGGTGCTTTCGGCGGACGGTGTGGACAGGGTGGACCTCCGGGATGCAATGGCCGTCCCCGGCGCGCTCGCACTGCCGGCAGAGCCGCCGTCGGACGCTGGCCCGTCCGTGGAGACCGCCCCGCCGGACAGCACCGCGCCTGCAGCCTCTGCCAGCCGGCCGCGGTTGAAGGCGGTGGGGACGAAGCGGCCTGCGCCCACGCCGTCGGCGGTCGTCCGGGCAGAGGCCCGCCTGGCCGAAGCGGAAGAGGCCGCCCGGTCAGCCGCGGACGAAGCCATGCACCGCGCAGCGGAATTCGAGGAAGCCGTCCAGGCAATGACCCGGCTGGACGGAGAAGCCCGCAGCCTTCGCGCACGCCTCAAACAGGTCGAGGAGGAGTTCGAGCTGGCAAGGAGACGGCGCGAGGCCGCCGCTGCACAGATGCAGCTGGCCGCCCGCGCCGCGGAAAGGGGCCACCGGGCGGAGGTCCTCGCCAGGGAGAGGGTGCTCCGGCTTCGCAACACGCCGGACTGAGTGGCCTTTACTGTCAGAGGCCGGTTGCACACTGGATTCATGGACAAGAACCTCAGCACCAGCCAGGCACCCACCCCGGTAACCCTTGGCGACGCCACGGAGCACCGGGAATTCCACGTCACTTTTTTTTGATACCGGCTGCGGCCTGATCCGCACGGAAGCCTTCGACACGTTGCCGGAAGCAGAGCGGTTCGCCAGCCGGAACGTTTCCGATGAGGAGGGCTGGGCCGTTATCGACGCCGTGCCCGTAGAGCAGGGGCGGCTGGCGGCCTGAGGATACGCAGGAGGCCCCGCACTGCGTGAGTGCGGGGCCTCCTGACCGGGACTAATTCACCGGGCTTTGCCGACGACGTTTAGGCGAAGTCGGAAACGGACGGGTCCGCGCCGATGCGGCCGGTACCTTCAGCTGTCCGGTCCAGCCCGTTGATGGCCTGGATGTCGGCCTCGTCCAACGTGACGTCGAGGGCCGCATAATTTTCGCGGATCCGGGACTCCGTAACGGATTTCGGGATCACCACGTTGCCGATGGCCAGGTGCCAGGCAATGACCACCTGGGCCGGCGTGGCATTGTGCTTGGCCGCGATTTCCGCGATGGCGGGGTGCTCCAGGAGCTCGCCGCCCTGGCCCAGCGGCGACCACGCCTGCGTGAGGATGCCCTTGGATGCATTGAATTCGCGCAACTCGGCCTGGTTGAAGAACGGGTGCAGCTCAATCTGGTTGATGGCCGGGACAACGCCGGTCTCATCAATGATCCGGTGGAGCCCCTCGGTGGTGAAGTTGGAAACACCGATGGACTTGACCCGGCCGCGCTTCTGCAGCTCGATCAGCGCCTTCCAGGTATCCACGTACTTGTCCTGCTTCGGCTGCTGCCAGTGGATCAGGTACAGGTCCAGGGTTTCGAGGCCGAGGCGCTCCATGGATGCCTCAAAGGCCGCGAGGGTGGACTCGTACCCCTGGTCGGCATTCCACAGCTTGGTGGTGATGAAGATGTCCTCAGGCTTCAGCCCGGAGCGTTCGATGGCGCGGCCCACGCCTGCTTCGTTGCCGTAGATCTTGGCGGTGTCGATGTGGCGGAATCCGGCTTCGAAGGCCTGGACCACTACCTTTTCCGCTACGTCGTCCTCAACCTGCCACACTCCGTAGCCAAGCTGGGGAATGGTGTTGCCGTCGTTGAAAGTCAGTTCAGGAGAAAGAGTCATTACTTCATAGTGCCAACCGCGGCACCGCCCGGCCAGTGAAAACGGCCCGCTAAGCTAGGCGCTTAACCGGGAATAGCCGCCCCGCCCGCCGTCTGGCCGGGCCGGTCCCATTGGCCCCTAAGTGTCCTGGGGCTGGTCCGCAAGGCGCCGTTCGGCGTCGGCAATCTGTTCAAAAACCGACTCCGCCCGCCGGCGGACCGAGGCGGCACCCACCGGGACGGGGCCGACGGCGAGGCGCAGCATCGCTGCCGCCTCCGCTGTGGTGGCGAGCGAGTTGCCTGCCTTGGACAGGGATCGGTGCACGCCCGCCAATGCTCCCGGGATGTCCAGTCCTTCGCTGGGGGAACGACGCTGGGCTTCGACGCACACCTGCCGGACCCGGACGGCGAGGCCGGCGAGGTCGTTGGCGATCTCCACGAGCTCGCCATACAGCTCGTCGTCCTCCACGCCTTCGAGGACCTGATGGAAACGGTCAAGTCCGCGAAGGAAACGGTCATGGGCGCGGCGCCACAGCCCCTTGCCGAGCTCGGCGTCGTCCTTGCGCCCCTGGCGGGCGGCTGCGAAAAATGCCACGCGGAACCTAAAGGTATTGGCCGGGACCGTGGTCCGGGTCCTCCGGCTCGCCTGCCCGTTCCCCGCCGGGATGCGGCGCCCGGGCGCGCTGCGGCTCCCCGTCTTCGCCGATTACGACGCCGGGCGCGATCACGGTGCCGGGCGGCAGCTGGCGCAGCTGCCGCTGCGCCACGGCGTGTTCGCGGGCGGCGTGCTGGGCTGCGATGGCGGTCTGGATGCCGTGGAACAGCCCTTCCAGCCAGCCGACCAGCTGGGCCTGGGCAATGCGCAGTTCCGCGTCGGACGGCGTGGCCTGTGCCGGAAACGGCAGGCTGATCCGTTCCAACTCTGCGACGAGTTCCGGCGCCAGCCCGTCCTCGAGTTCCTTGATGGAGCGTTCATGGATCGCTGCGAGGCGCCCGCGTGCGGCTTCATCCAGGGGCGCCGACTTCACTTCATCCAGCAACTGCTTGATCATGGTGCCGATCCGCATCACCTTGGCGGGCTCGTCCACCAGGTCCTGGAGGTTGCTTCCCTTCGGCCGGGTTCCGTCCCCAGGGTTCGACGCCGCACCGGAAGGGGCCGCGTTGTCGAGAGTGGTGCCCTCTACCGGGTCCTCAACAGCAGGCTGAGTGTCGTTCGGATCGCTCATGGGTTCATACTCTCACGAGCCGCCCGCGCAGGCGCCAGTCGATGAACCCAGTTGACCCTGACGGACCCGGCGGACCCGGGACGGACCCGGCGGACCCCGCAAAAGCCGAGGGCCGCGGAAAGGCCAAGGGCGCCGTCGGACCTTAACGATCCGGCGGCGCCCTCGGCGCAGGTGTGCCTAGCGGCAGCCGTTCAACAACAGCGGCCCTGGGGATTGCTGTCCTGCCGGTCCGTGTGGTCCCGCCAGAACTCGCGCTCGGTCATGGGCGCTTCCTCATGTCCCGAGGCCGCATGGTGCTCCAGGTATTTTGCATAGGCGTCCGCACCCATCACTCCGCCGAAGTACCGGGCGAAGCCACGGAACCCTTCGAGTATCGCGTTCATGACCAGCTCCGCATCAGTGGTGTGCGGCCTTTTCAAGGCGCAGGTCGGCAGGAAGTTTGTTCCACTCCGCCACCAGTTCCCGCTCAGCAGGAGTGGGAATGAATCCCGCTGGGGCGTAGGCGCGGGAGGGCACAGCCGGGTCCTCGTGGTCGGCGTGGGCAACGCCGTTTCGTGCATCGCGGAACGCCTTTGCTGTGGCCACTATCGCCGTGATGATGACGATGATGCTCAGCACCACGAAGATGACCGACAGCCAGCCCTGGATCATGGTGTTGCGGACCACGGCCTCCATGGCCGCGACGCTCTTGGCCGTGCCAAATTCCGTCTTTCCGTCGGCCAGGGCCTTGGCGAAGGCTGCGTTGTTGGCGAAGTACCCCACGGCCGGAACCGGCGAGAAGATCTTCTGGAAGCTGGCGGTAATGGTGACGACCGCTGCGAAGGCAAGCGGAAGGGCCACGATCCAGAGGTACTTGAACGAGGCCCGCCTGGCGGCGATGGCCAGGCAGACGGACAGTGCGATGGCTGCGAGCAGCTGGTTGGCGATTCCAAACAGCGGGAACAGCGTGTTGATGCCGCCCAGCGGGTCAGTGACGCCCATCAGCAGCACAGCACCCCAGGCGCCCACCATGATGGCCGTGCAGAGCCAGGCTCCCGGACGCCATGAGTGTTCCTTGAACTTGGGGATGAGGTTACCGATGGAATCCTGCAGCATAAAGCGGGCCACGCGGGTGCCGGCGTCCACGGCGGTCAGGATGAACAGCGCCTCGAACATGATGGCGAAGTGGTACCAGAACGCCATCATCGCGGTGCCGCCGATGAACTGCTGCATGATGTGGGCGAGGCCCACAGCGAGCGTGGGTGCGCCGCCGGTGCGCGACACGATGCTTTCCTCGCCGACGTTCCTGGCGGTTTCCGTCAGGAGATCCGGAGTGATGTTCACCCCGGCAAGACCCAGGCTGTTGACCCAAGTGGCGGCAGTTTGCACGGTGCCGCCGGTCAGGGCTGCCGGGGAGTTCATGGCGAAGTACAGGCCGCGGTCGATGGAGATGGCTGCGACGAGGGCCATGATGGCCACGAAGGACTCCATCAGCATGCCGCCGTAGCCGATCAGGCGGGCCTGGCGTTCCTTTTCGATCAGCTTCGGGGTGGTGCCGGAGGAGATCAGCGCGTGGAAGCCGGATAGCGCCCCGCAGGCAATGGTGACGAACAGGAACGGGAAGAGCGCCCCGGGGAACACCGGCCCGTTCTCCCGGCTCGCAAATTCGCTGAAGGCCGGGACAGTGATTTCGGGGCGGACCACGATGATGGCCAGCGCCAGCATAACGATCACACCGATCTTCATGAACGTGGAGAGGTAGTCTCGCGGTGCCAGCAGAAGCCAGACCGGAAGGATGGCGGCGATGAAGCCGTACACGATCAGGCCCCAGGCGATGGTGACCTTGTCCAGGTGGAAGAACGCCGCGCCCCACTCGGTGCCGGCGACGGCGCCGCCGCCGATGATGGCGGCCATGAGCAGCACGAAGCCGATCAGGGACACTTCAAGGACCTTGCCGGGGCGGAGGTAGCGCAGGTACACGCCCATGAACAGGGCGATGGGGATGGTCATCCCCACGGAGAAGACACCCCAGGGGCTTTCGCCCAGCGCGTTCACGACGACGAGGGCCAGGATGGCCACGATGATCACCATGATGAGCAGGGTGGCAACCAGGGCGGCGGTTCCGCCGATCACACCGAGTTCCTCACGGGCCATCTGGCCAAGCGAGCGGCCGCCCCGGCGCATGGAGAAGAACAGGACGAGATAGTCCTGCACCGCTCCGGCCAATACGACGCCGATGATGATCCAGATAGTGCCGGGAAGGTACCCCATCTGGGCCGCAATGACGGGGCCCACCAGGGGACCGGCGCCTGCAATGGCCGCAAAGTGGTGCCCGAACAGGACGTTCCGGTCAGTCCGGACGTAGTCCTTGCCGTCAGCCTTGTACTCGGCAGGAGTGGCACGGCGGTCGTTCGGCCTGGTGATGTACCGTTCGATCACCTTGGAGTAGAAGCGGTAGCCGATCAGGTACGTGCAGACAGAGGCGAACACAAACCATATTGCGTTGACTGTTTCGCCGCGGACGATGGCCAGCATGAACCAGGCAACGCCGCCAAGCAGGGCGATGGCCGCCCAGATGGCAATTTTCGCAGGTGTCCATTTGCGCTCTTCGGCCTCCAGGACCGCCTCGTCCACCGATGTTGGCGGAAGCTTTGGATCCGGCACCAGCGCGTCCTCCGATAATGCTGTCCGCGCCTTGCCATCCGGCATTTTGCCCATGTCTCCTCCTCGAGAACCCCAGCTGAAATTGATCTCCCCTTCGCACCATACCAACGCCGGCGACGCACGGATACTGCTTTGGGATGGAGGGCCCTGTATGCCTCGCCGAACGGTCGGACGGCAGCGTTGAGTGGCAGGAAACGGGGGTCGGCTAGGGGTTGACCCGGGAATTCAGCTGCGCCATCCGCGCTTCGCAGAGGTCCAGCCACCGGACTTCGGCTTCGGTCTGGAAGATCAGCGAATCCAGCACAAGCAGCCAGGCGACGTCCGCCCCGCGCTGGCTGGCAGAGGCGTCCCGACGGGACTTGGTGTAGTCCTGCAGCGCCTTCATGGACGCGACGCGCTGGGCCTGGATGACGGCTGCAACATCGACGCCGGGAATGGTCACGGCGAGGGCGAGCTTGATGGCGAGTTCGTTCCGGGGAGGGTTGCCGCGGCCCACCGGGGCCTGGAACCAGCCCGTGACTTCGCTCCGGCCAGCGTCGGTGATGCTGTAGATGACGTGTCCCTCGCCGTCGCCGCCGTCTTTCCTAACGAGCCCATCCCGTTCCAGCCGGTCCAGCGTGGTGTAGACCTGCCCGATGTTCAGCGGCCAGGCCGAGCCGGTGCGGTCCTCGAACTCAACCCTCAACTGGTAGCCGTAACGGGGCTTGTCCTGGAGCAGGGCGAGGAGACTATGGCGAATGGACATGCTGCCCCCTGATGTCGCAAAGACGACGGCATACACGCGCCCCCAAGACGCGTGCATACCGCGTATGGAATTACAGTAGCGTGATTTACCCGCGGGGGCAATACCGGGTATTCATTCGCGGCTCCGGGTGGCCGGCTACATCACCAGCAGGACCTTACCCACGTGGTCGCCGGAGTCGAAGTATTCGTGGGCCGCGCGCACCTGGTCCAGCGGGAAGGTCTTGGCCACCAGCGGCCGGATGCGCCCGTCGGACAGGAGCGGCCACACCGCCTCCCGGACGGCATTCATAATTACGCCCTTCTCTGCCACCGGACGCGGACGCAACGCCGTGCCAATGATGGCGGCCCGCTTGCTGAGGAGCTTGCCCAGGTCCAGTTCGGCCTTGGTGCCGCCCTGGAGGCCGATCACAATCAGACGGCCGTAGTCCGCCAGGGCGTCAACATTCTGCTGGAGATATTTGGCACCCACCACGTCGAGGATGACGTCGGCACCGTGCCCGCTGTTTTGGGCCCGGAGGGCTTCGGGAAAATCCTCTTCGGTGTAATTGATGGCGATGTCCGCACCGAGGAAGGCCTTGGCCGTACCAACCTTCTCCGCCGTTCCGGCTGTAGTGGCCACTGTGGCACCGAAGGCCTTGGCGAGCTGGATGGCCATGGTGCCGATGCCGCCGGTGGCGCCATGGATCAGCACCGTCTCACCCGGCTGGAGCTGCGCCGTCATGATCAAATTCGAGTAGACGGTGGCCGCCACTTCAGGGAGGGAGGCCGCGGTAACCAGGTCCACGCCGTCGGGAATTCTCAGTACCTGTTCGGCCGGGACGGCCACCTGCTGGGCGTAGCCGCCGCCCGCAAGCAGTGCCACCACCCTGTCCCCAACGGAAAACGGCTTGGACACGTCGGGCCCGAAGCCCGCTATCCGGCCGGAAACTTCCAGGCCAAGGATCTCCGACGCTCCGGGCGGCGGAGGGTAGAAGCCCCGGCGCTGCTGGACATCGGCGCGGTTGAGGCCTGCGGCGACGACGTCGATCAGCACCTCGCCGGGCCCGGGAACCGGCGCCGGGACCTCGCGCACCTCGAGCACCTCTGGCCCGCCGGCCTTGCTCACGTAGACGGCCTTCATGGTGAACTCCCGATTCCTAGCTACTTCCTGCCACAAAAATAGTGCGCAGCGGCAGCGCCTGCCCGCAAACGCTCCGGTCGGTTTTTGTCGCAGCCAACTGCCTATGAAACACTACTCGGTAAGGAAGGTTGTCCGAGCGGCCGAAGGAGCTGGTCTTGAAAACCAGTGTGCGGTAACCCCGTACCAAGAGTTCGAATCTCTTACCTTCCGCGAAGAAAGCCCCGGGTCTGAAGCATCAGGACCCGGGGCTTTTCCGTTAAGGGGACGTTTGGACCGGGACCATTGAAAGTGTCGGCGCTCCGAAATAGTGTCTGGTTTGTCTGCACCGACCAAGCCACCCCGCGGTCCCGTCTGCCGCGGATACCGACAGGAGCCACCATGCCCAGCCCTGACATCACTCCCGGCGCACCCTGCTGGATCGACCTCATGACCTCTGACACCGACAAGGCACGGCAGTTCTACGGCGAACTGTTCGGCTGGGAATTCCAGGCGGGCGACCAGGAGAAGTACGGCGGCTACATCACCGCCACGAAGAACGGCCAGTCGGTGGCCGGCCTCATGCAGAAGGACGACAGCCAGGCCGGGATGCCTGACGCCTGGTCCACCTACCTGCGTTCCGATGACGCCGCCGCCACGGCGGCCGCCGTCACCGAGCATGGCGGCCAGGTCTACATGCCCCCGATGGACGTACCGGAACAGGGGGTCATGGCCATCTTCGGCGATGCCACCGGCGCGGCCATCGGCGTCTGGCAGCCGCGTGAAATGACCGGTTACCAGCTCGTGGCCGAGCCCGGCGCACCGGCGTGGCACGAGCTTCACACCAAGGACTACCCTGCCGCTGTCAAGTTCTACGAGGACGTCTTCGGCTGGGACACCGCCGTCATGAGCGACACTCCCGAGTTCCGCTACACCACCCTGGGGGCCGGGGACGCGGCGAAGGCGGGCATCATGGATGCCTCGGCCTACCTGCCGGCCGACGTTCCGTCCAACTGGCAGGTCTACTTCGCCGTGGAGGACGCCGACGCCTCCATAGAAAAGGCCGTCAGCCTGGGCGGGCAGGTGATCGACGGACCGGACGACACCCCGTTCGGCCGGCTGGCAACCCTTGCCGACCCCACCGGAGCGTTGTTCAAGGTTGTGGCCGACACCGGGCAGGGAGCCGCAGATCCGGCACATTCAGGAGATACCACCGGGGCCTGAAACGCCCCCGCGTTTCATTTAAGTAAATTGATATAAGAAATACCGGCCAGCTGCTCCCATCGGAGCTACTGGCCGGTATTCTTTTGGCATGTCCGGCGCATGGGGTGGGCCGGCATACGCAAAAAAACAAAAACACTGTTGCCGGGACTGGGCCGATGCCGCCCCGTGGCTGGCCGTAAACGTTTCGCTGGGGGACGTCTCGCAGAATGCACGCTGAATCAACCGCACGTTCATTCGACTCTGTTTTGCTGTGCCGGAAACTACTTGACCAGGAGTAAAGTCCGGGCCCTTTGTCCGTGCCACAAAGCCGGACACATTCCACTGAGCCCTTACCCGGGGCACCCTCATGAGAGTTAGAGCGGATGAAACGCACACCATGGAAGATTGCGCTGGGAACGGCGGTGTCAGCGGTGCTCATTGCGGCTCCGCTGGCCGCCGTTCCCGCGTTTGCAGTGGAGGTCTCACCGGCCACTGCGGGCACGTCACCGGTCGTCATCAACGAGGCTTACCTCAGTGGCGGCAGCTCCGGAGCGGCCTATAAGAACAAATTCGTAGAGCTGTACAACGCGTCTGATGCGCCGGTGGCCCTGGACGGCTGGTCCCTGCAGTACCGCTCCGCCACGGGCACGACCGCGCCGAGCAGCACGGCTCCGCTCGCCGGTACGATCCCGGCCAAGGGGTATTACCTGCTCAAGGGCGGCAGCAACGGCACCGTCGGCCTGGATCTTCCCGCCGCCGATGTGACCGCCACCGGATTCAACCCGGGGGGCGCGGGCGGCACGATCGTCCTGGCCAAGCAGACCGCGGCCCTAAACACGCTGGCCACCGGCTCGGTAATCGAGCCTGCCAACGTTGCGGACCTGCTGGGCTACGGCACCTCCAACACGTTCGAGACCAAGGCCGCCACCGCCCCGGGAAGCAACACCGACGTCAGGAGCCTGAACCGCAGCGGCGGCGTGGACAGCAACAACAACTCTGCCGACTTCACGCTCAACGCCGCCATCACGCCCAAGGCCGCCAACGGCGCAGCCGAGCCCGCACCGGTTGACCCGGTGCCCGTCACCCCCTCGGAGCTGAAGAGCATTGCCGAGATCCAGGGCGCCGGCGCGGCCAGCCCGTTCGCCGGCACCGCCGTCACCACCCGCGGCAAGGTGACCGCGGCCTTCCCGACCGGCGGCTTTAGCGGCTTCTACCTCCAGACCCCGGGAACCGGCGGTGACCTGACGCCGGCCAACCACACGGCGTCGGACGCCATCTTCGTCTACTCCCCCGCAACGGTGGGCTCCGTCTCGATTGGCGACTACGTCGAAATCACCGGAACCGTGGCCGAGTTCTATGGGATGACCCAGGTGAACGTGGCTGATGCTGCCGGCCTGAAGAAGCTTGATGAGGCCGCCCCGGAAGTGAAGTCCACCGGCTTCACCCTCCCGGCGGACGAAGCCTTCCGCGAATCCCTCGAAGGCATGCTGCTGACGCCGCAGGGACCGGTGACGGTCACCGACAACTACTCCCTAAACCAGTACGGCGAAATCGGCCTGGCAGGCGGCACCACTACGCTGGAGCAGCCCACCGCCGTCGCCCCGTACGGCTCCGCCGAATACACGGCAACCGTGGCGGCCAATGCCGCCCGCGGCATTAAGCTCGACGACGGCGCCACCACCAACTTCCTCAAGGACGCCACCACCAAGGCGCAGGTACTGCCGTACCTGACCACCGCGGATCCCGTCCGCGTGGGCGCCCCCGTGGCGTTCCAGACCGACGTGGTGCTCAGCTACGCCAACAACTCCTGGAAGTTCCAGCCGCTGACCCACCTGACTCCTGAAAACGCCGGCATCATCCAGCCGGCAATCTTCGGCGCCACCCGCGCCGAGGCCCCCGCCGCCGTCGGAGGCACCCTGAAGATTGCCTCCTTCAACGTGCTGAACTACTTCCCCACCACGGGTGACATGCTGGCGGGCTGCACCTTCTACACCGACCGCGACGGCAACCCCGTCACCGTCCGCGGCGGCTGCGACGCCCGCGGTGCAGCCAACGCCGAAAACCTGAAGCGCCAGCAGGACAAGATCGTGGCGGCCATCGGCAAGTCCGGTGCCGACGTCGTGTCCCTGATGGAAGTTGAGAATTCGGCGCAGTTCGGCAAGGACCGCGACGACGCCCTGGCCAAGCTGGTAGAGGCCCTGAACATTCCCACGCCGGGGATCTGGGACTACGTCCGCACACCCGCCAACGCTCCCCCGCCGGCAGACGAGGACATGATCCGCACCGCGTTCATCTACAAGAAGGCTGCTGCGGAGCCGGTGGGCGAATCCATCATCCACAACGACACGGTGGCCTTCGCCAGCGCCCGCAAGCCGCTGGCCCAGGTGTTCAAGCCGGTTGGCGCGTCCGATGACAAGAAGTTCATCGCCATCGCCAACCACTTCAAGTCCAAGGGCTCGGCTGCAACTCCTGAAGACACCGACAAGGGCCAGGGTGCCTCGAACCTCGCCCGCACCGAGCAGGCCAAGTCGCTGCTCGCATTTTCGAGCGACCTGCAGGCATCCAAGGGCACCGACAAGGTCTTCCTGATGGGCGACTTCAACGCCTACGCCAAGGAAGACCCCATCAACGTCCTCACGGCCGCCGGCTACATCAACCAGGACGAGAAGGCCCGGAACGCGGACGGATCAGCCAAGCACTCCTACCTGTTCGGCGGCCTGACGGGTTCCCTGGACCACGTCCTCGCCTCGCCGGGTGCGGACTCGGTGGTCACCGGCGCCGACATCTGGAACATCAACTCCGTGGAGTCCGTGGCGCTGGAGTACAGCCGGTATAACAACAATGTGACCAACTACTATGCGCCGGACCAGTTCCGGGCCAGCGACCACGACCCCGTGGTGGTGGGCCTCGACTTGCCGGCCGCACCGGTCCTGCCGCCGAGCGTTGACCTGAACTTCCTGGGCATCAACGACTTCCACGGACGCATCGACTCCAACTCGGTCCTGTTCGCCGCCACCATCGAAAAGCTCCGCGAGGCTGCTGCCCCCGGCGCCACCGCCTTCCTGTCCGCAGGCGACAACATCGGAGCCTCGCTGTTCGCGTCCGCCGTCGCCAAGGACCAGCCCACCATCGACGTGCTGAACGCCCTGGAGCTGCGCACGTCCGCCGTGGGCAACCACGAGTTCGACGGCGGCTGGGCGGACCTGCGCGACCGCGTCATCGCCGGCGGCAGCAATGCCACGTTCCCGTACCTCGGGGCCAACGTCTACAAGAAAGGCACCACGGAACCGGCCCTGCCTGAATACACGGTGCTGGATTTGAACGGCGTCAAGGTGGCCGTGATCGGCACGGTCACCCAGGAAGTGCCGTCACTGGTCACCCCGGCAGGCATCACCGAGCTTGAGTTCGGCGATCCGGTTGACGCGATCAACCGCGTCGCCGCGAAGATCACCGCGGACAAGCTCGCCGACGTCATCATCGTGGAAGACCACGACGGCGCCGGTTCCGGTACGCCCGAGGGCGCCACTCTGGAACAGGAAGTCACTGCCGGCGGCCCCTTCGCCAAACTGGTCAACGAAACCTCCCCCGAGGTGGACGCCATCTTCACCGGGCACACCCACAAGCAGTATGCCTGGGATGCTCCGGTGCTGGATGCCAGCGGCCAGCCGACCGGCAAGACACGCCCCATCGTCCAGACCGGCAGCTACGGCGAGTTCATCGGCCAGATTCAGCTGACCGTCGACACCGCGACCATGCAGGTCACGGGCTACAAGGCCGGCAACGTCAAGCGCACCGTGCCCACCACCACGGAAACGGCCGCTGACCTCGTGGCCAAGTACCCGCGTGTGGCAGCAGTCAAGACGATTGTGGACGAGGCGTTGGCAGAGGCCGCGGTGGTCGGGAACCAGCCGGTCGGAAAGGTCACTGCCGATATCACCACCGCCTTCACACCCGCCACGGCAACCAGCCCGGCATCCCGTGACGACCGCGCGAACGAATCCACCCTGGGCAACCTCGTGGCGGATTCACTCGTGGACACCCTCGGGGCACCGGACCTCGGCGCCGCCGAAATCGGCGTCGTAAACCCCGGCGGATTGCGCAACGAGCTGTACTACGCGCCGGACGGAACCATCACCTACGCGGAGGCTAACGCCGTGCTTCCGTTCGTGAACAACCTCTGGACCACGTCCCTGACTGGGGCCCAGTTCAAAACACTCCTGGAACAGCAGTGGCAGACCAACCCGGACGGCACGGTCCCGAGCCGCGCCTACCAGCAGCTGGGGTTGTCCAAGAACGTCAACTACACCTACGACGCCGCCCGCGCCGCAGGTGACCGCATCACGTCCATCCGGGTCAACGGCTCACTCATCGACCCGGCCAAGTCCTACCGGATCGGCACCTTCAGCTTCCTGGCAACCGGCGGCGACAACTTCCGGATCTTCACGGAAGGAACCGGCACCAAGGACTCTGGCCTCGTGGACCGGGACGCCTGGATCAAGTACCTGCAGGGGCACAACCCGGTATCGCCGGACTTTGCCCGCCGCACCGTGGCTGTCGTGAACACCACGGCCGCCGAGGTCAAGGCCGGGGACTCCATCAGGCTGGCGGTCTCCAAGCTGGACCTCACATCCCTGGGCAGCCCGGTCAACACCTCGCTGGCCGCTTCCTTCACCGATGCAGCGGGTACCGTGACGCAGCTCGGCAGCATCCCGGCGTCCGGCGGAGCAGCGGCAGTGGACGTGAAGGTCCCGGCCGGCGCAGCTGCCGGCGCCGGCACCCTGGTGCTCACCGCTGCCGAGTCCGGGACCGTGGTCAAGACCGCAGTCCAGGTTGCCGACAGCGGCCCGGTACCGCCGGTCTGCACAGCACCGGTGAAGCCGGAGCGGCCTGCGGACCTCGTGGGCCAGGCCAACTACGGAACCGCAATGGCCGCCTACCGCAAGTGCCTGAAGGGCTAGTTTCCCCGCCTGACAGCAAATGAACGTGCCCCGCCCCGGGGCCGGGACCCCTCGGACTCCCGGCCCCGGACGCGGGGCACGTTTCGTTTGGCTGAGACGCCCTCTCACTACCGGCCGGTCTCCCTGCAACGCTCTATCACTGCGTCGAAGAAAGTGAGAGAGCGTCCGGGGCGGTCCGGGCCGGGGTCAGAGGCCGAGGATGTGGCGGGCTATCTCGTCGGCGTCGCGGAGGGTCCGCTGGCCGCTGCTGTACACCGGCCCGTTCAGGGGACGCGCCTCGGCGGCGATGGCCGTGCCCCACTGCGCTGCGGATAGCTGCAGGCCCAGCACATACAGCCCCTCGGTGACGGATCCGTTGGCGCCCACCGGCCGGTACGGGTGCGGGCTGACATCCAGCCCTGACGTCTCCACCGGGGCGCCCTCCACCGTCATCATCATCCGGGGCCGCACCATGCCGTCGGCCAGGAGCTGCTCCAGCACCGGCGACACGTTGACGGAAACCCTGTTGGCGGGCGCAAGGGCCTCGATCATGGCGCGGGCGCGGACCACACCGTCCCGCACCCACGGGGATGTCGCCGTAAACGTCCCGGCGGAGCGGTCGAGCGAAAACTTCGGATCCGGTCCCACAAAACCCACCACCCCGGCCCGGGCGAGCGCCGCGAGCTGCTCCGCCCGGATTGCCGGCGGGCCGCTGGCCAGCCCCTCGACGAACGATTCAAACCAGCCTCGCAGGCCGGCGACCCAGGACTCGTCGGTGATGCCGCCGTCGGCCACCGCCGTCTTCAGTACCGCCCTGCCGTGGTGCAGGGCCCCGATGGTCATCTTCACGGGATCGTCCTCCCCCAGCGCCGAGCGCCGGGCGTCATCAAGCAGGTATTCGACGACGGCGGCGTCCACTTCCGCCTGTGAGGCGAAGCTGCGGCCGGCCAGGGGTGCCGCCAGGCCCGGCAGGTTCAGGCGCTGGTCCGGCTCAACATGCCGCGCAACCAGGGCGTCCGCTTCGGCTTCCCAGTGGGACACGCTGTGGGCGTGCGGCCGCATCGCCTCCTGCAGCAGCGCCAGGAACGCTTCGGGCTCGGTGACGGCGTCCGGGCGGGTACGGGCGAGGGTGGAGTAGTAGGCCCAGAGCGCGTCGCGCTGCAGGAGGGGCCAGAGGTCGTGATCGAAGCCGGGTGTGATTCCGGCAGCGGCGAACCGTCCGACGGCGGCTTCGGTGCAGTACCGCAGCGTCACCCCGGACGGGTAATACCCCGCCAGGTTGGCCTTGGCACGGTAAGGGGTCCCGCGCCGGGAGGCCGCAACAATCAGCGGCTCGTCACCGGACGGGATGTACTCCAGTCCGGCCCTGCCCTGCCCTGGAACCGCACCCGCAGTGCCATCGTCCTCCGTTGCCACGAACTTTCCGCCGCGGCCTTCGGTCAGCTGGCCCATGACGTCGAAAAAATTCAGGCCCATGCCGCGGACCAGCACCGGCTGGCCGGCCGGCACCATTGACCAGTCGACGTCGGCCGGTACCGCGGGGGGCAGGTACAGCAGCCCCAACTGGCCGGCGCCCGACTGCAGGTCGCGCTGCTCGGCGTTGAGCCGGGAGTCCAGGTGCCCCAGGGCAAGCACCACGGCACCTGCGGTGAGCGGTCCGCCCTCCTCAAGTTCGACGTCGAACGTTCCGTTCCCTGCCGGCCGGACGGCGGTGGCGGCGGTGCGGTGGAACTGCACGGTGACGCCCTCAGGAAGGTGCGCGAGCAGCTGGTCCAGGGTGGAACTGAGGTAACGGCCGTACAGGGCGCGGCTGGGAAAATCCCGGGATCCAAGGACGGAAAGTTCCGCCTGCTCGTCCTCCGTCAGCGAAGAGTCCGGACTGTCCTGCTGCGCTCCGCGCCACTGGTCGAAGGTGCCACCGGCCACCGGTTCGGCCAGTTCAGGGTCTTCGGGAATGACCGTGGGATAGAACGACTGCGTGTTCATCAGGTACAGCCGGGACTGGCCGGGCTGCCACACGTGGCCCGGTCCGGCCGGGTAGGGATCCACCACGTCGACATGGAGCGTGGCGGCGTCTCCGGGCCCGGAAGCGGAGGGGTTTTTGAGCCGCCAGTTGGCGAGGAGCCGCTCCAGGACACTGGTGCCGCGGGGTCCGGCCCCTAGTAGTACCGTCCGGATGCTTTGCGATGTGCCCACACCCTCCAGAGTATCTGCATGTGACTTGCTAGCTGCGCGCCGATGCTGTTTCGTAGGGCCATGACCACCACAGCAGCTGATCAACCGCCCGTCTCGGGCGCCCCTTCCCCCGCCGGGAAAGCGCCCGAACCGACCGACGAGAATATCTGGCTTGAGGAGATCTACGGCGAGGAGCCGCTGGCCTGGGTCCGCGAACAGAACGCCCGAACCGAGGACCTGCTCGAAGACGCCGACTACGAGAGGCTCGAAAGCCGCATCCTGGAGGTGCTGGATTCAACGGACAAGATCGCCATGGTGGGCAAGCACGGCGACTGGTACTACAACTTCTGGCGGGACGGGCAGAACCCCAAGGGGCTGTGGCGCAGGACGTCGTGGGAGAGCTACCGGAGCGGGGAGCCCGAGTGGGATGTCGTCCTCGACGTCGACGCGCTGGCCGCTGCCGAAGGCGAAGAGTGGGTCTTCCACGGCGCCAATTTCCTCCGCCCCGCTCCCGGCGAACCGCACCGGCTGGCGCTGCTTGCCCTCTCCCCCGACGGCGGCGACGCCAACCGCTACCGGGAGTTCGACGTCGAGACCCGGACGTTCGTGGACCCGGCGTCGGGCGGGTTCGACCTGCCCACGGCCAAGGGCAATGCGTCCTGGCTGGACCGTGACACGCTGCTGGTGTCCACCACCGCCGACGGCATGCCCAAGACCTCTTCGTCCTACGCGCGCACGGCCGTCAAGCTGGCCCGCGGAGGGTCGCTTCCGGAGGCTGAACGGATCTTCGAAATCCCCGAAGACCACATGATGGCGCTGGTGGCCCATGACTCCACTCCGGGGTACGAGCGGACCTTCGCGATGGACTGGATCAGCTTCTTCAACAAGAGCACGTCCGTGCTGCGTGACGGGCAGTGGGTGGCCATCGACGCCCCCACCGACGTGAACCTGAGCGTGCACCGTGAGTGGCTGCTGTTCCGGCCGCAGGGCGACTGGGCCGTCGACGGCACGACGTACCCCGCCGGCTCGCTGCTCGCCGCGAAGTTCGAGGACTACCTTGCCGGCAGCCGCGAACTCGCCGTCCTGTTCACCCCGGATGCGCACACGTCGCTGCAGTCCTGGAGCTGGACCCGGAACTTCCTCCTTTTGAACCTCCTGCGGGATGTGTCCTCGGAGATCCGCGTCCTTGATCCGGAGCGGACGGGGAGCGGGAGCGGGCGTGAGTCAGCCTGGGCATCCAGCCTCCTGGACGCGTGCCCGCCGCTGCACGACGTCAACGCCTT
The DNA here is from genome assembly GCF_000876655.1 of Arthrobacter sp. SPG23. GTDB lineage: Bacteria > Actinomycetota > Actinomycetes > Actinomycetales > Micrococcaceae > Arthrobacter. Next base: position 11,026 of record NZ_JYCN01000008.1, on the reverse strand, counting down.
CGCCGTTGACGACGAGGACGACAGCGTCGAGGTTGACGAGGAGCACGACGACGACGGTAGTGGCGGCAACGTGCCCGTCCCGGAAGGCGAGGCGCCCGGCGCGGGAAACGACTTTTGGCTTGTTGCCACCGGCTTCACCACGCCGAGCACCCTCACCCGGGGTACGCTGCGCCGCAGCGGCGACGGCGATGTGGTGAGCACCCACGAGGTGGTCCGCACCTCGCCGTCCTACTTTGACGAGGCGGCGTACGAGGTCCAGCAGCACTTCGCGGTGTCGGACGACGGTACCCGGGTCCCGTACTTCCAGGTGGCAGCCAAGGACCTGGTGCTCGACGGACAGAACCCCACGCAGCTGTCCGGCTACGGCGGCTTTGAAGTTTCCCGCACTCCCGCTTACAGCGGTGCGATCGGCCGCGCCTGGCTGGAGCGCAGGACGGACGCGCCGGCCGCAGGCGCAGCCACCGCAGGCCAGGGCGCCGCCGGTGAGAGCGGAGACGCCCCGGCCCATAGCCGCGGCGGCGTGTACGTGGTGGCAAACATCCGCGGTGGCGGCGAATACGGCCCCTCGTGGCACCGGGCCGCGCTGCAGGAAAAACGGCACCGCGCGTTTGAGGACTTCGCCGCGGTGGCCAGGGACCTCATCTCGCGGGGAGTCACGTCCAGGGAACGCCTCGGCTGCGTGGGAGGCTCCAACGGAGGCCTCCTGGTGGGCAACATGCTGACCCGCTATCCGGAACTCTTCGGTGCCGTGTCCTGCGGAGTGCCGCTGCTGGACATGCGCCGCTACACCAAGCTGTCCGCAGGTTACTCCTGGATCGCCGAATACGGGGACCCGGACGTGGCCGAGGACTGGGAGTTTATCCGGACGTTCTCGCCCTACCATCTGCTCCGCGACGGCGTTGACTACCCCGAAACGTTCATCTGGACAGCGACCTCAGATGACCGGGTGGGTCCCGTGCAGGCACGCAAGATGGCTGCGCGCATGCAGGCCATGGGCATCCCCAATGTCTGGTTCCACGAGGCCCTGGAGGGCGGACACGCCGGCGCTTCCGACAACCGGCAGGCGGCAGCACTCCAGAGCCGCAGCCAGCATTTCCTGTGGCGTTCCCTGGCTGGCCGCTCCGGCAGCTAGCTCGGCCGTATTCGCCTGCGGCGGCCCCCTGCCAGGCCTGTTCGGGGCGGCATTCCTCACGGTGTGGGGCCGTTTTGCACTGTATGGCCCGTTCTGCGTATCCTTGGTGGGCTAGGAATAGCAATTGGAGACGTGCCAGAGCGGCCGAATGGGCTTCACTGCTAATGAAGTGTGGGGCACAACTCCACCGGGGGTTCAAATCCCCCCGTCTCCGCGTTTGGCCCCGGTCCTCGGACCGGGGCCTTTTGCGTTTCTTCGGCAGCTTGGTGTCCGGCTGCGCGCCGACCCGGGTGGCAGGATGGGCCCATGGCGGGCAGCAGCAATCATGACGTAGTAATTGTCGGTGGCGGACACAACGGTCTGGCGGCTGCGGCCTATCTGGCCAAGGCAGGCCGGGACGTGCTGCTGCTGGAAAAGCTTGACCACGCCGGCGGCGCGGCCGTATCCGCCCAGGCGTTCAACGGCGTGGACGCCCGGCTGTCGCGATACTCCTATCTGGTGAGCCTGCTGCCGCAGGAAATCATTGACGACCTGGGGCTGCGCATCCGGCTGGCCCGCCGCCGCTACTCCTCGTACACGCCGGACCCGGCCAGCCCCGGCCGCGGCCTCCTGATCGACAACGGGGACGCGGCGGCCACGGCGGCGTCCTTTGCTTCAGTAGGTGCACCGCCCACCGAGGCCGCGGCCTTTGAACGGTTCTATGCAGAGTGCCGAAAGCTCACCGGTGCGCTGTGGCCCACCATGACGTTGCCGCTGCCCACCCGTTCCGAGGCCAGGCAACTCGCTGAGGCTGCCGGCGCTGGCGAAGTGTGGGAATCGGTGACCGAACGGCCCGTCGGCGAAGCCATCACCCGCGGGCTGCACAGCGACCTGGTGCGCGGCGTGGTGCTGACGGATGCCCTGATCGGCACGTTTGCCCGGGCGGGCAGCGCGGACCTGCAGCAGAACATCTGCTTCCTGTACCACCTCCTGGGCGGCGGAACCGGCGACTGGGACGTACCCATCGGCGGTATGGGTGCCGTCTCCGGTGAACTGGAGCGGGCCGCCCGTGAGGCCGGCGCCACCATCCTGACGTCCGCCGAGGTCACGGGCATCCGGCCCGGCTGCTCGGTGGGCTACCGCCACGAGGGCCTGGAACGTTCCGCATCCGCTGACTGGGTGCTGTCCAACGTCGCGCCCGCAGTCCTGGACAGGCTGCGGGTTCTGGACAGGCTGCGCGGCGCCGGGGCGGGCGAGGCCTGGAACCCCAACCACCGGCGCGAGGGCTCCCAGGTCAAGGTGAACCTCCTGCTGAAACGCCTTCCGCGGTTACTGGACCGCAGCGTCAGCCCGGAGGCGGCTTTCGGCGGCACCTTCCACATCAACGAGACCTGGACCCAGCTGGACGACGCCTACCTGGCAGCCGAACAGGGAACGGTTCCGGACCCGCTGCCCTGCGAAATCTACTGCCATTCGCTGACCGATCCCAGCATCCTCTCACCGGAACTGCAGGCTTCCGGCGCCCACACCCTGACCGTCTTCGGACTGCATGTGCCGGACAGGCTCATCACTGCGGAGAACAACGAGGCCATGCGGGCGCGGCTGCAGGCCGCCGTCGTGAAGTCCCTCAACTCGGTGCTGGGGGAGCCCATCGAGGACCTGCTGCTGACCGGTGCCGGCGGGACCCCGTGCATTGAAACGAAAACCACGCTGGATATCCAGCGCGCCGTGGGCATGCCGCGCGGCAACATCTTCCACGGCGGACTCGACTGGCCTTTTGCGGAGGACGATGACCCGCTGGACACACCCGCCCGGCGCTGGGGCGTGGCCACCGACGATCCCCGGATCCTGCTGTGCGGCTCCGGAGCGCGGCGCGGCGGGGCGGTGAGCGCCATAGGCGGCCACAATGCTGCCATGGCGGTGCTGGAGTCCTAGGTGCCACGGGGGCCCGGACGGCCCGGCGCGCTAGGGGTTTGCGGCCTTCGGCGCCGCCGAACGCCCGCGGCTGACCTCGGCGCCCGCCTGCCGGTGCAGGGCCAGGCTGTCAGCGGCGCTGAGCAGCATCAGCACTGTGATGGCCAGGAATGCCCCGCGGTAGGGCGCAACGGGGTCGGCGCCGAAAGCACCGGGGGCGGCGAAGAGCCGGAGGAACAGGGCGCCGATGGCTATGCCCGCACCGGCCGCCAGCTGGACGAGGGTGGCCGAAATCGCGTTGGCGGACGGCAACTGCGCCGGCACGATGTCGGCGTACTGGATCGAGGCGTAGGCCGAAAAACCAATGGAGCGGAAGGCGCCGCTGCAGACCAGCAGTGCGAAGATCAGCGGTTCCGGGGTTCCGGCGTCCAGCAGGGCGCACAAGGCAAAAGTGGCAGCCGAGGCAAGCGAGGCGAACACGAGGACGGGCTTGAAGCCGAACCTGCGGATGAGCGGCGTGGTTGCCGGTTTGATGCCGATGTTGCCGATGAAGACCGCCGCCACCATGGCGCCGGCGTGCAGCGGATCCCAGCCAAAACCGTCCTGGAACATCAGTGGCAGCAGGAAGGGAACCGCGCTGATGGTCAGGCGGTACACGAACCCGCCGGTGGATGTTGCCCGGAACGTCCGGGTGCCAAAGACATTCAACTGGAAGAGCGGGTTGCTGGTGCGCCGCAGCCACAGAACCGCACCGGCGATGGATACGAAACCGGCGGTCACGCTGATCGCCCCGAAGGGCCCGGAGGGGTGCGCCGTGGCCAGTTCGAGCCCCACCACAAGCGCGCCCACGCCGGCCGTTGTCAGCACCAGCCCCACCCAGTCAAGGCGCCGGGAATGGTCCCCGGCACCCTGGGGAACAAGGCGAAGCGCTGCTATGAACGCGGCCAGGCCCAACGGAACGTTGATCAGGAAGATCCAGTGCCACGACAGGAACGTGGTCAGCGCTCCGCCCACCAGCGGCGCAAGGACCGGAGCCAGCAGTCCGGGCCACACAAGGTAGGCCGTGGCCCGGAGCAGGTCCTCCTTCGGTGTCCTGCGCAGCACCACCAGCGTCCCGACCGGCACCATCATCGCGCCGCCCGCGCCCTGCAGGACGCGGCTGACCGTGAGCATCGTGAGGTCCTGGCTCAGCGCGCACAGCAGGGAGGCAATCGTGAAAACGGCGATGGCGGCGCAGAAGACGCGGCGGGCACCCACGCGCTCCGCGAGCCACCCGCTGACCGGAATGCCCATGGCCACCGTCATGAGGTACGCCGTCATGGTGATGTTGACGTCCGCCGGAGCCACGGCGAAATCTCCCGCGATGCTGGGGATGGCCGTGGTCAGCACCGTGCCGTCCAGGAATTCCATAAAGAAGGTGGCAGCCACCAGCAGGGCCAGACGGGGCTGCCATTCCTGCCGGACCGTCGAAGCGGCGCTGCTCTGGGATTCGCTCATGGCTCCTGGCCTGGACTCATTCGCCGATCCTATAGGCGTGCCAGGCGCGGTGCCAGAATAAGTCCGCCCCTTACGCGGAGGCGCCGCAGGGTCCTTATCCCGCCTGTCCCAGTACGAGGGGAAGCACGGCTCCGGCCCCGGCGCGGCGCAGCGCCCGGCCGGCCACTGTCATCGTCCAGCGGCTGTCCGTGAGATCGTCCACGAGCATGATGCTCTGCCCCTGGATGCCGGCCATGGCAGCTTCCAGCTCCGGCCCCACCACCAGCCGGTCCCACACTCCGGCCAGCCGGTAGGCACTGTTGCCTCCACGCCCGCCGGTGGGTCCGCCGTGCTCCAGCTGCAGCTGGCCCAGGTACGGTATGCGGCCAATGCCGGAAATGCCTCGCGCCAGGGAATCGACCAGGGCGGGCTTGCTGCGAGACGGGATGCTGACAATAGCTGCAGGCCGCCCGGCCCCGCTCCAGCCGGGTGTTCGCCCGTTTCCGGTGCCCCATTCGCGGAGCACCTGCACGCAGGCCTGGAGCATGGCGGGATCCACCTCGCGGTCGGCGCCACCGGAAGCGAAGATTTCCCGCAGCGCGCCGCCCCAGCCAAGGTCGGTCAGGCGGGCCAGCACCCGTCCTTCGGCGAGGCTTTCATCCGGCTTGATCTTGCCCTTGACGGGCACGCCGAGCCGGTCCATGCCGCTGGGCCACTGCAGCCGCGGTTCCAGTGCCACGCCGGCGCGGCTGAGCGTCTGCCCGGCTGCCTCCGTGGCCGAAGAAGAGATGTCCGCCGGAAACCATCGTCCGGCGCAGTTGTCGCAGCGGCCGCAGGCACGGGCTGTTTCATCGTCGAGGACCGAGGTAATATACTCCATCCGGCAGCCTGCCGTGTCCTGGTAGATGACCATGGAATCCTGCTCGTCCACTCGGGCCTCGGCAATGCGGGTGTACCGCTCGGCGTCGTAGGTCCAGGGCTGGCCGGTGGAGCGCCAGCCGCCGCCCACCCGTTCTACCGCGCCGTCCACCGACAGGACCTTGAGCAGCAGTTCCAGCGGTGTGCGGCGCAGGTCCACGCGGGCCTCGAGGGCCACAGTGGACACGGCGGTGCCGGCCTCGGCCAGCGCGGTCAGGACTGCGGCTGCCTTTTCCTCCGACGGCATGGAGGCCGTGGCAAAGTACTGCCAGATGTCACGGTCCTCGGAACCGGGCAGCAGCAGGACGTCCGCGTTGGCCGCGCCACGCCCGGCACGTCCCACCTGCTGGTAGTACGCCACGGGCGATGACGGGGCCCCGAGGTGCACCACGAAGCCCAGGTCGGGTTTATCGAAGCCCATGCCCAGCGCCGAGGTGGCCACCAGCGCCTTGACCTGGTTGTCCTTGAGCAGCTGTTCCGCGCGCTCCCGGTCCGCGGGGTCCGTCCTGCCGGTGTAGGCGAGGACCTCATGGCCGGCCTCGGCGAGCAGCCGCGCGGTGTCCTCGGCGGCGGACACTGTCAGGGTGTAGATGATGCCGCTGCCGGGCAGGTCCGCCAGATGGGTCAGCAGCCAGCCCAGCCGGTCGCGGGAGTCCTGCAGGCGCAGCACGCCGAGCCGGAGCGATTCACGGCCCAGGGCCCCGCGGATGGTCAGCACGCCGTCGCCCAACTGTTCCTCGATGTCGTGGACCACGCGGGAGTTGGCGGTGGCGGTGGTGGCCAGCACCGGCACGGTGTCCGGCAGCTGGGTGATGAGGTCCGCGATGCGCCGGTAGTCGGGACGGAAGTCATGGCCCCAGTCGGAGATGCAGTGTGCCTCGTCAATCACCAGGAGACCGGTGCGGCGGATCAGCTCCGGAAGCTGGTTCTCCCGGAAGGACGGGTTGGTGAGCCGTTCCGGGGATACGAGCAGCACGTCCACCTCGTCCGCGGCCAGCTGCTCGCGGACCGTGTCCCACTCGAGCTGGTTGGCGGAGTTGATGGCAACGGCGCGCACGCCCGCCCTGGCGGCTGCCGCCACCTGATCCCGCATCAGCGCCAGCAGCGGCGAGACGATCAGTGTGGGGCCGGCACCGCGGCGCCGGAGGAGCAGCGATGCCACAAAGTAGACGGCGGACTTTCCCCAGCCGGTCCGCTGGACCACCAGGGCGCGGCGGCCGCCGTCGACCAGTGCCTCAATGGCCTCGAACTGGCCGTCATGGAAACTGGCCTCCCGATGCCCCACCAGCTCCCGCAGCACCTCCAAAGCCTGGTGGTGGGTCCCCTTTTCACCCGCGGGGAGGTCAGCGGTAGCGGAAAGGACAGCAGCATTCTGGTTATTGACCATTGATTCAGTATCCCAGCCCCCTCTGACAGCCGCGAAGCCTTGAGCCCGGCCATGTGGATGACCGCCCGGACAGCCGGGCTCCCCGCGCCCGGGCTCCCCGCGCCCGGGCTCCCTGCCGCCGCAGCCCTGCCCGGCGCGCCCACGTAACGCAACCACTCCTCCACAGCCGTTTGGCGCTTCCACGTAAGATGGAACGCGTGACTAGCGACCAGACAAAGACTTTTGACCTTTCGGCATCGTTCAAGGCCTACGACGTTCGTGGCATTGTGGGCGAGTCCATTACCGCCGAAATCGTCGAAGCCGTAGGCGCCGCATTCGTGGACGTCCTGAAGCTCGAGGGCCAGACCGTCCTGGTGGGCGGTGACATGCGCCCTTCCTCCCCCGAGTTCAGCAAGGCATTCGCCAACGGCGCCGCCACCCGCGGAGCCAACGTCCAGCTGCTGGACCTCATTTCCACGGACGAGCTCTACTACGCCTGCGGTGCGCTCAACGCGGCCGGCGCAACGTTCACTGCCAGCCACAATCCCGCCGAGTACAACGGCATCAAGATGTCCAAGGCCGGCGCCCAGCCCATCTCGTCGGAATCGGGCCTGAAGGAAATCCAGGCCCGCGCGGAGGACTACCTCCACGCCGGATCCATCCCGGCCGCCGGCACGCGCGGCCTCATCGGAGTCCACGATGTCCTGAAGGACTATGCCGAATACCTCCGCACGCTGGTGGACCTCGGGGGCTCACGCCCGCTGAAGGTGGTTGTCGACGCCGGCAACGGCATGGCCGGCCTGACCACCCCCGCAGTTCTCGGCGATGCCCTCCTGCCCAAGCTGCCGCTGGACATCGTCCCCCTCTACTTCGAGCTGGACGGTTCTTTCCCGAACCACCCGGCCAACCCCCTCGAGCCGGAAAACCTGCTGGACCTGCAGGCCGCCGTCGTCGAACACGGTGCGGACATCGGGCTGGCGTTCGACGGCGACGCCGACCGCTGCTTCGTCGTCGACGAGAAGGGCAACCCGGTGTCGCCGTCGGCTATCACCGCTATGGTGGCCCGCCGCGAGATCGCCCGCGCCAAAGCGCAGGGCGAGGAAACACCCACCATCATCCACAACCTGCTGACCTCCAAGGCCGTCCCGGAACTTGTGGCGCACGACGGCGGCCGCGCGGTACGCACGCGCGTCGGCCACTCGTTCATCAAGGCCGAGATGGCCGAAGAGGGCGCCGTCTTCGGCGGCGAGCACTCAGCGCACTTCTACTTCCGCGATTTCTGGAATGCAGACACCGGCATGCTGGCCGCAATGCATGTCCTGGCCGCCCTTGGCGAACAGGACCGCCCGTTGTCCGAACTCGGCCACGAGTACGAGCCGTACGTCTCTTCCGGGGAAATCAACTCCGAAATTGAAGACAAGGCGGGCGCGGTGGAGCGGGTCCGCGCAGATTTTGCCGGCGAAGACGTGGATATCGACCTGCTGGACGGCAGCACCTTCACGGCCCGCGACGGCAGCTGGTGGTTCAACCTGCGTCCTTCCAACACCGAGCCGTTCCTCCGCCTGAACGCCGAAGCCACGGACCGGGCCACCATGGAACGCATCCGCGACCGCGTGCTGGCCCTGGTCAACGGCTAGGCTGCCCGCATGACTGAACTCTCCGGAACGTCCTGGCGGGACTCGGTGCCGGAAGCAACGGCTACGGACCTCGAGAACCTGCTGGGCACCGGCGTCGGCGCTGCCCAGGAGCAGCTCGGGCGCAACGGCGGCTTCCTGCCCTTCGCCCTGGTGGTGGAGAACGACGGCGAGGTGCGCCTCGTCGCCGTCACCCCGGCTGACGCTGAAGACGGCTCGGAGGGCGGCTTCGATGCCGACGCGATGATCAGGGACCTCACCGAGCTGCTCCGGCAGAACCGGGACGACTTCCGTGCCGCCGCCGTGGTCTGCGACATCACCCTGCTGGAAGAGGACACGGACGCCATACATGTCGCGGCCGAGCACCGTGACGGATCCGTTTTCGCAGCCGTGCTGCCGTACGAACCCAATGCCGAGTCCCATGAATGGGAGTTCGGGCAGCTGGCAGCTGATTCCAACGAGCCCTCCATCTGGGTGGACTAGACCTCCAGTGGGTTGCTGACATGAAGATCAATGCCTTCGCTGATGTGAGCCTGCGCGCCATGATGGTGCTGGCGGCCGCACCCGACGGCAACCTCCTCACCACGCAGAGCATCGCCGACGCCGTCGGCACCCCCTACAACCATGTCAGCAAGGCGATGGCCAGGCTCCGCGAACTCGGCGTGATCGACGTCGAACGGGGCCGCAACGGCGGATCCCGGCTCAACGAGGCCGGCCGCCGGGCCACCGTGGGCCAGCTCCTGCGGCAGCTGAACACCCGCACCGATCCGGCCGACTGCCATTCCCCGAATGGCGACTGCCCGCTCATCAACGAGTGCCGGCTCCGCGGCGCCCTTGCGCGGGCGCGGGAAGCCTTTTACCGGGAGCTCGACGACATCGTGGTGTCCACCCTTCCGGGTTCCCGCCAGATGGAGCCGGTCTTCCAGGCGATCGGACTCCGGCCCGGGCTCTAAGTCCGCGCGCCCGGATTCCCCGGGCGTCCCGGCCGCGGATTCCCTGCGAAATTCCGCCACCACCGGAGGCCTGGCACCCCGATTTGGAAATCTTTTCTACGACGTGTAGAACTTAGGTACAAATACTCGTATTTCAAATACACGTATTGATCGCGGTCCGGCCGAAGACCCCGGGCCCTTACCTCAGGAGTACACATGCTCTCGGACAAATCCCGCCCCGTCATCGAGGCCACCCTCCCGCTGGTCGGTTCCCGGATCGGCGAAATCACCCCCAAGTTCTACGCCCGCCTCTTTGGCGCCCACCCGGAACTGCTGGACGGACTGTTCAGCCGCTCCAACCAGCGGTCGGGCAACCAGCAGCAGGCCCTGGCCGGAAGCATCGCGGCTTTCGCCACCCACCTGGTGAACAACCCCGGCACCCTGCCGGAGACCGTGCTCTCCCGGATCGCCCACAAGCACGCTTCCCTGGGGATCACCGAACCCCAGTACCAGGTTGTCTATGAGCACCTCTTCGCAGCCATTGCAGAGGATCTGGCCGAGGTCATCACGCCGGAGATCGCGGAAGCGTGGACCGAGGTCTACTGGCTCATGGCCGACGCTCTCATCAAGATCGAAAAGGGTCTCTACGCCGTCCAGGCCAACGACAAGATGTGGACCCCGTGGCGCGTTGCCGCCAAGACACCGGCCGGCACCGGCGCCATGACCTTCACCCTGGAGCCCGCCGACGACACTCCCATCACCCCCGCCCTCCCGGGCCAGTACGTCAGCGTCAAGGTCCAGCTCCCGGACGGCCTGCGCCAGGTGCGCCAGTACTCCCTCTCCGACGACGCCGGCACCAGCCGCACCTTCACCACCAAGCTGGACGACGGCGGAGAGGTGTCCCCGGTGCTGCACAACGGCGTCGAAGTGGGCGACATCCTGGAGATCTCCAACCCATACGGCGAAATCACGCTCAAGGAGGGCGACGGTCCCGTGGTCCTGGCCTCCGCCGGCATCGGCTGCACCCCCACCGCCTCCATCCTCCGGTCCCTCGCCGAGGCCGGATCCGATCGCAGGGTTCTGGTGCTCCACGCGGAAAGCACGCTGGACAGCTGGGCGCTGCGCGGGCAGATGACGGACGACGTCGAACGCCTCGAGGGTGCCGACCTCCAGCTCTGGCTGGAAGAACCGCAGGCCGGTGCCAACGCCGGCTTCATGTCACTGCGCGAGGTGGACCTGCCCGCCAACGCGTCGCTGTACCTCTGCGGGCCGCTTCCGTTCATGAAGCACATCCGCAACGAAGCCATCAACGCCGGCATCCCCGCCACCAAGATCCACTACGAAGTCTTCGGCCCGGATATCTGGCTCGCCAGCTGACCTCCAGCCGACCGCAGAAGCGCGAACGGACACTTAAGCCCCGGGGCTCAAGTGTCCGTTCGCGCTTCGGGCGGCTCAAGTGTCCGTTCGCGTCTCGGAGGGCTTTAAGTGTCCGTTCGCGCAACGTACGACGGCGGCGCCGCACCTTTTCGAAAAGTGCGGCGCCGCCGTCGTTAATGCCTGTTACCAGCTCGTCTGCTAGTGCTCAGCCATGCGTTCCTTCTAAGCTCTGAAGCCCATCCGGTCACTCGAAGACACGGCGGACCTTGCCTGGGTGATGGAGCCGCGGGGTGCGGCA
>NZ_JYCN01000007.1 GCF_000876655.1 Arthrobacter sp. SPG23 | reverse complement strand
CCGCTCACCTTACGAAAGTGCGGCGCCGCCGTCGTTATGCCTGTTACCAGCTCGCTGCTAGTGCTCAGCCATGCGTTCCTTCAAGGCTTCGAGCTCGGCGCGCAGGGCGTCGGGCAGGGAGTCTCCGAACTTCGCGTACCACTCCTCGATGGAGGCCAGCTCGGCGTCCCATTCCTCGCGGTCGACGCGGACGGCGTCCTCCACGTGGGCGTGGGTCAGGTCCAGGCCGGTGAGGTCGAGCGAGTGGCCCGCCGGCACGAAGCCGATCGGGGTCTCAATGGCGTCAGCCTTGCCCTCGAGACGCTCGATGGCCCACTTGAGGACACGGGCGTTGTCGCCGAACCCGGGCCAGGCAAAGTCGCCGTCGGCCGTGCGCCGGAACCAGTTCACCAGGAAGATGTGCGGCAGGCGCTCCGGGTTGGCCTTGCCTGAGACGCTGATCCAGTGCTTCAGGTAGTCGCCTGCGTCGTAGCCGATGAAGGGCAGCATGGCCATCGGGTCGCGGCGCAGCACGCCGACCTGCCCGGCAGCCGCAGCCGTGGTCTCGGAGGAGAGCGTGGAACCCATGAAAATGCCGTTGGTCCAGCTGCGGGCCTGCGTTACCAGGGGAACCGTGGTCTTGCGGCGTCCGCCGAAGAGGATCGCTGAAAGCTCCACGCCTTCGGGGCTGTAGTACTCCTCGGCCAGCATGTCGATCTGCGAGATCGGCGTGCAGAAGCGGGAGTTCGGGTGGGCGGCTGGCTTGTCCGAATCCGGAGTCCAGGAGTTGCCCTGCCAGTCGGTCAGGTGCGCCGGGGTTTCCTCGGTCATACCCTCCCACCAGACGCCGCCGTCGTCCGTGAGGGCGACGTTGGTGAAGATGCTGTGGCCCTTGGCGATGGCGCGCATGGCGTTGGGGTTGGTGCCCCAGCCGGTGCCCGGGGCGACGCCGAACAGGCCGGCTTCCGGGTTGGTGGCGCGCAGTTCGCCTTCCTTGCCGATCCGCATCCAGGTGATGTCGTCACCGAGGGTTTCGACTTCCCAGCCCTCGATGGTCGGATCGAGCAGGGCGAGGTTGGTTTTGCCGCAGGCCGAGGGGAAGGCGGCGGACATGTAGTACGACTTCTTCTCCGGGGAGGTGAGCTTGAGGATGAGCATGTGCTCTGCGAGCCAGCCCTCATCCCGGGCCATCACGGAGGCGATGCGCAGCGCGTAGCACTTCTTGCCCAGGAGGGCGTTGCCGCCGTAGCCGGAGCCGAAGGACCAGATGGAGCGCTCCTCCGGGAAGTGGACAATCCACTTGTCCGTGTTGCACGGCCATGCGACGTCGGCCTGGCCGGGGGCGAGCGGCGCGCCGAGGGAGTGCAGGGCGGGAACGAAGAACGCGTTCGTTGCGGTGATCTTATCCAGCACCTCGGTGCCGATATTGGCCATGATGCGCATGGAGGCCACAACGTAGGCGCTGTCGGTGATTTCCACACCGAACTTGGGATCTTCCGCGTCGAGGTGGCCCATGACGAACGGGATCACGTACATGGTGCGGCCGCGCATGGAGCCGGAGAACAGGCCGCGAAGCTTCTGCTTCATCTCGGCCGGTGCCATCCAGTTGTTGGTGAAGCCGGCGTCGCGCTCGTTCTCGGAGCAGATGAAGGTCTGCTCTTCAACGCGCGCCACGTCCGCGGGATCGGAGAAGGCAGCGAAGGAGTTCGGGAACAGCTCCGGGTTCAGCCTGGTGAGCGTTCCGGCTTCAACGAGTTCGTCAGTGAGCCGGGTGTATTCCTCTTCCGTACCGTCAACCCAGTGGATCCGGTCGGGCTGGGTAAGTTCTGCAACCTCTTCGACCCATGCCAGCAGGCCAGCATGTGTGGTGGGTGCTTTCTCAAGCAGCGGCAGTCGTGCGAGATCGCCCATTGCGGTTCCCTTCCTCGGGTTCAGTGGTGTGTCCTAAATGCTAGGGCTCTAGACCACTGAAAATTTTGGGTCAGACGTGGGATGTCCGGGGGCCCAAAAAGCAAAAACCGCGGAAAATCAAGGAACCGGATACACCAAATCGGCCCTTTTTGTGAGTAAGGTCACATAGACCGGTCTAGTCACGCACATTACAGGCGTTTCGATTTGGAACTCCGCGGCAACTCGCGTAAAGTAATTCGAGGTTCGGGGGTGAACGAAAAACTCCCGGAGCCGAGAATGCGCCCATAGCTCAGCTGGATAGAGCGTCTGTCTACGGAACAGAAGGTCAGGGGTTCGAATCCCTTTGGGCGCACAGAGACAAAAGATCCGCACCGGTTCGCCGGTGCGGATCTTTTTTTGTTTCAGTTTGTTTCGTCCGCCGGGCCAAAAGGGCCTGGGCCGGACGCCCTGAACGGTCAGCCAGGCGGTCCCGCCCCTGGCTGACCGCCAGCGGCCCGGCGGTTTACTCGTTTATTGCGTCGGTGATGCGGTTGCGGATGCCGTCGAAATGGTGGTTGAGCCGTTCCGCGGCCAGCGACCTGTCCCCCTGCGCCACGGCTTCGTAGATGCGGCGGTGGACGGCGGCCGTTTCCGTGAGGTCCTCTGTGCCGCCGCCAACTTCCAGGTGGATCTGCCGGTACACCTTCCAGAAAACGGCGAGCAGGCTGATCAGCAGCGTGTTGTTGAGTGGTTCGAACAGGCGCCGGTGGAACTCCGAGTCAGCTTCCACAAACGTTTCCCCCGCGGCAGCCAGCTCCTCCATCCGGATCACGGACTCCTCAACCGCCGCCAGCTGGCCGGACGTCATGGTGTCCATGGCGCTTCCGATCAGGCCCGACTCAAGCGCCTGCCTGACGTCCACCAGCTCCAGGGCCTCCCCGCCCTTGTGCCGCAGCGACAGCCTGCCCCGGAAGGTCAGGCCGTCGGCCAGGGCGTCAAAGTTGCTGGGCGCCACGAACATGCCGAATCCGTGCCGGATTTCAACAACGCCAAGCGCCTGGAGGACCTTGAGTGACTCACGGAGGGTATTGCGTCCCACACCCAGGGCGAGGGCCAGTTCGTTCTCCGTGGGGAGCGGATCACCGGCTTCAAGGTCACGCTCGAGGATGAGGTCCATGATGTCCGCCTGAAGGGCACGGAGCCGCGCCTGCGCGCTGAACCGCGCCTGCGAAGCGAAGCCTGAAGTAGTCATGGGTTCCCCTAACCGAGTGTCCTGAACCACCATGCGGAGTGGGTCACAGCAAACAATATTGGATGTCCCACCTTCTGTTAAGTTCCCGCGCTCAGCAGGGACCCGCTTCGCAGTACCATCCCCGTGGCTTTCATCGCGCCGGCCGGCACCGCAGCCGGGCGTAGTCTGGTGCCATGACGCCCAGAGTTGAACGCGAATTCGATGTCATTGTGATCGGTGCCGGAGCCGTGGGGGAAAACGTCGCGGACCGCGTGGTCCAGGGCGGCCTCACCGCGGTGCTGGTTGAGGCGGAGCTGGTGGGCGGCGAGTGCTCCTACTGGGCCTGCATGCCGTCCAAAGCCCTGCTCCGCCCCGGGACCGCCCTCCACGGCGCGCAAACGGTCCCCGGCGCCGAGGAGGCGGTCACACGTACCCTGGATGCCTCCGCAGTCCTGAAACGCAGGGATTACTTCACGTCTAACTGGCAGGATGACGGCCAGGTCAAATGGGTGGAGGACACAGGAATCGAACTGATCCGCGGCCGCGGCCGCCTCACCGGACCGCGGGCCGTCGAAGTAGCCGGGCGGGACGGCGTCACCTACCTGCTCTCGGCGAGGCACGCCGTCGTACTTTCCACCGGGTCGGCCCCCTCGGCGCCGCTGGTCGCGGGACTGGCGGGACTGGACTACTGGACCACCCGCGAGGCCACATCCGCCCGCAGCGTTCCGCGCAGCCTGGCGGTCCTCGGCGGCGGGGTTGCGGGCACTGAGCTGGCCCAGGCCTTTGCCCGCCTGGGTTCGGCCGTGACGCTCGTAGCGCGCGGCGGCCTGCTCAGCATGTACCCGAAGGATGCGGCGAAGCTGGTGCTGGCCGGTCTCCGGGCTGACGGC
Organism: Arthrobacter sp. SPG23; assembly: GCF_000876655.1. GTDB lineage: Bacteria > Actinomycetota > Actinomycetes > Actinomycetales > Micrococcaceae > Arthrobacter. The sequence goes on along the minus strand of NZ_JYCN01000007.1, from coordinate 51,575 downwards.
GTGGACGTCCGCCTCGACACCGCGACGGAGCGGGTCAGCAGAAACGAGGACGGCTCGTTCAACATAAGCCTGGCCGACGGCGACAGCATCAGGGCCGAACGGCTGCTCGTGGCAACCGGCCGCCATCCCGCGCTGGACGGGCTGGGCCTGGAAACCGTGGGACTTGGCGCCGCCGATGGCAAGGTGCCGCCCCTTCGCACGGATACCACCGGCCTGGTTGAGGGCCTGGACGACGCCGGTAGCGGCGGCTGGCTGTACGCGGTGGGGGACGCCGCCGGCAAGGTCATGCTGACGCATCAAGGCAAGTACTCCGCGCGCGCCACCGGAGACGCTATCGCGGCGCGTGCCAAAGGCGAGCTGGACGGGGTGCCGGAGCCGTGGAGCCGCTTCGCGCAGACGGCCAATGACCACGCCGTGCCCAACGTGGTGTTCACCGATCCCGAGCTGGCCAGCGTGGGGCGGTCGGTGGAGCAGGCACAAAAAGACGGCTACAACGCGTCCTCAGTGGAGCTTCCCATCAGCGTGGCGGGGTCCTCGCTGCATTCCGAGCACTACGAGGGCTGGGCCCAGCTGGTGGTGGACGAGGACCGGAAGGTGCTTCTCGGGGCCACGTTCGCGGGACCGGACGTGGCCGAACTCCTCCACGCCGCCACCATTGCCGTGGTGGGCCAGGTGCCCCTGGACCGACTGTGGCACGCCGTGCCGTCCTATCCCACCATCAGCGAAGTGTGGTTGCGGCTGCTCGAGGAGTACGGCCTCTGATACAACAGCGCGAACGGACACTTGAGGCCCCCGATCCACGCTGGTCAGGGGCCTCAAGTGTCCCTTCGCGCTGACTGGTTGCTCACACACCGCCAGTTCTATTTGAACTGACTGGTCAGTTTGGTTAGCCTTGATGCAGACACCCACTGCGAAAGGCTTCCATGCTCTCGGTTCGACAGCTTCACGTGAAAGGCCGGCGGGATGACCTGCTCCCGCCCACTTCACTCCAGGCACGGCGCGGCGAGCTGGTTCTGGTTTCCGGCACGCGCCAGGACCAGCGGACCGCGCTGGCGCTCACCCTGAGCGGGCGGATGAAGCCGTCCACCGGCGAGCTCCTCTGGGACGGCCTGGCGAAGACGAAGCGCCTCCGGAGTGCCAGCTCGCTCGTGGACTCCCCCGGCGTCAATGAGCCCGAACAGCACCTGAGCGTGCGGGACCTCGTCACGGAAGACCTCGCGCTGATCCCGCGGCGCTACCGCGGCGCCCTGCTCAGCACGCCGTGGCTCAAGGTCAACCGCTTCGAGGACATCGCCGGCCTGTGGGCGGAGCAGCTGGCCCCGGCCAGGCGCATCGAACTGCTGACGGCCCTCTCGCTGGCCGACCCGCACACCGACCTCCTCGTGGTCGATTCCCCCGACCGCCACAGCGCGGATCCCGCGGCCTGGCTGCCGCGGCTCCAGGAACTGGCGTACGACGGCGGCCGGCCCCTCGCCGTCGTCGCCACCGTTGCTGCCCTCCCGGACAACTGGACGGGCCCCGCCGCCGAGATCGGCAACGCCGTCCCCCGGCCCTCGGCTCCCGCCGACGTCGCACCCCCGGAAGCAACTGTGGCCGATTCCCCGACCCCCGAAACAGAGGATGCAAAGTGACTGTGCTGCGGCTGGCCCGCTCCGAACTCAAGCGCATGACAGGCGGGCTGCTGCCCAAGCTGACCATCCTTGCCCTGACCATGGTTCCCCTGCTGTACGGGGCGGTGTACCTGTACGCCAACTGGGATCCTTACAGCAACCTGTACCAGATCGACGCTGCGCTGGTGGTGGAGGACACCGGAGCCACCTCCAGCGACGGAACGCAGCTGCAGGCGGGCCGGAAGGTGGCGGACAGCCTCATCGACGGGCACGTGTTCAACTGGCAGTCCGTGGATTCCTCCGAACAGGCCGACCAGGGAGTCAGCAGCGGCAAGTATGCCTTCGCGCTGAAGATTCCGAAGGATTTCTCCGCCAACCTGGTGTCACCCGGCAGCTTCGACGCCGCCAACCAGGCCATGCTGAACGTGACCACCAACGATGCCAACAATTACCTGCTGAGCACCATCGTGGACAAGCTGACCACTGCCGTCCACTCGAGTGTGGCCAAGGAAGTGGGCGAGGAAACCGCCAACCAGCTGCTGACCGGCTTCGGCACCATCCACACCCAGATGGTCAAAGCGGCTGACGGCGCAGGCCAGCTGTCCGACGGCGTCAGCAAGCTCCACGACGGCACCGTCACCCTGCACCAGGGCACCATGCAGCTCAGCAGCGGTGCCGGCGAACTCTACAGCGGCCAGCTCAAGCTGCGCGACGGCGCCAACCAGCTGAACGACGGCGCGGCGCAGCTCAGCGACGGACTCGGCCAGCTCAAGGATAAGACGGCCTCCCTGCCGTCCGATTCGCAGAAACTGGCCGACGGCGCCGCACAGGTTGCGGCCGGAAACGCCACGCTGAACATCAAAGTGCAGGACGTCGTCGGGCAATTGAATGCTGCGGACCAGGGCCTGAGGAACCGCGTGGTGGAGTCCAACGGCAGGCTGATGGCCGCGGGCATCATCACCCAGGCGCAGGCAGACAGCATCCTTGCGGACTTTGACGCAGCTGCGGCATCCGGGCCTGCGGCGGACGCCAAGGCAAAAATCCAGTCCGACGCCGCGCAGATCCAGCAGCTCGCGGACGGTTCGGCCGCGGTGAGCGCCGGTGCCGCGAAGCTCGCTGCGGCCACACCTGCCCTGACCGGCGCCATCGCCCAGGCGTCCGCGGGTGCGGACCAGCTCCACACCGGGACCGCCGCTTTGGCCGCCGGCGAGCAAAGCGCCGTCGACGGCACCGCGAAGCTCGCCGAAGGTGCCAGGACGCTCGACGGCGGCGCGGCGCAGCTTGAGGACGGCGCCGCCACAGCCGCGAGCGGAGCCGGCACCCTGGCCTCGGAACTCGGCAAGGGCGCCGGCCAGGTGCCCAATCCCGATGACGCCCAGAAGAGCAGCCTGTCGAAAGTCATGGCCGATCCCGTGGCCGTCAGCAACATCTCACAGGCGAAGGCCGGGTCGTACGGGGCCGGCCTGGCACCGTTCTTCCTCACCCTGGCGCTCTGGATCGGCATCTTCATGCTGATCCAGGCCATGCGTCCCGTCACCCAGCGGGCCCTGGCTTCCAACGCGCCGTCGTGGAAGATCGCCCTCGGCGGGTGGCTGCCGTTCCTGGCTGTCTCCGTTGTCCAGGCGAGCCTGCTCACCCTGGTGGTGGATGTGGCGTTGGGCCTCAACCCGGCGCACCCTGTGCTGATGTGGCTGTTCATGCTGGCGGCCGCAATGGCCTTCAGCGCCATCATTCAGGGAATCGTTGCCCTCCTTGGCTCCCCCGGAAAGCTGGTGGTGCTGATCCTGCTGGTACTCCAACTGGTGTCATCGGGCGGCACATTCCCTTGGCAGACCACACCCCAGCCCCTGCACGTGGTTCACGAGATCCTCCCCATGGGCTATGTGGTGACCGGCATGCGGCACCTGATCTACGGGGCGGACCTGTCCATGATCCTGCCCACCGTGGCCGGCCTGCTTGGCTACACTGTGCTGGGGGCCGGGCTGTCAACGCTGGCCGTCCATAAGCACAAGTTCTGGACCTTGAAGTCCCTGAAACCGGAGATCGCCGTATGAGCATGCAGGACGCCGGCGAGAAGAAGCTCCGCCCGGCCCGTACCAACGCCACCAAGCAGAAGCTGTTCGACGCTTCCATGGAGCTGATCGGCGAGCGTGGCGCTGCCGGCGTCACCGTGGACGAGATCGCCGCGGCCGCCGGCGTGTCCAAGGGGACCGTGTATTACAACTTCGGCAGCAAGTCCGACCTGATCGCCCAGCTGCTGCGCCACGGAGTGGACATCCTGCACGCCAGGCTGGTGAGCGTGCAGGACTCCTCCGCCGATCCGCTGGCCGCCATGGACGAGATGATCGGCCAGGCGATGGACTTCATGGCCGAGTACCCGTCGTTCGCGAGGCTATGGGTCAGCGAAAACTGGCGGATCCCCAGCGAATGGCAGGACACCTTCGCTGAGCTCCGCGGCCGGCTGCTCGCAGTGATCGGCGGCGCGATCGAGGGCGTAGCCGCACGGTACCCCGTGGACGAATCCATCTCACGGGGCAGCCTGGAGACTGCCATCTTCGGTGCATGTTTCGTGGTGGGCTTGGACCGCCAGACGTATAACCCTGAACGCACCCGTGAACAAAGCGTCGCGGCCATCATGGCAATCATGCGTGGCTACGTCCGGAAGTAGCCTGCATCGGGGAAGATTAGTCACATGCGCCACATGGGTAACAGCGGAAGGATAGCCATCGTTGCGGCCTGCGCCGCTGCGGGCCTCCTGGTGCTGACCGCAATCACGCTCGAAGAGGCCGTGCTATTCACGTTTCTCGGGGCTGTGGCCGTGGGATACCTCGCCTGCGTCATCCAGGTCGTGGCACGGGGCCGCAACCTGGCCCTGCTGGCGGGAGGCGTGGGCACCAGCCTGTTCCTCGGGTTCACCATCGCGTTCCTGCGCATGTGGGGTCTGGCTTTCACCGCCGAGCAGGATTCCCTTGGCGCGACGGTGTCTACCCAGGACTCCGACATCTACTTCTACCTCGCTGCAGTTTCCGGCGCGGGGACTCTCTTGGTTCTGTTCGCCGGAGCGGTATGGCCGGCCGGAAAGCGGCTCCGGTCACGGCGCGGTCAGTCCGGCCGGAGTCCGTCCGGCCGCAGCGAGTCAGGACGGCGCAGGCCCGCAGCCGCCGCCAGGCGTCCGGCGTCCAGGCCTATCCCCCGCCCTGCAGCCGGGACCACCTACGGCCGCCCTCCGGTGTCGCGATCCGGAGCGGTCCGTGTGCCGGCGGCCAAGCGGCCGGCGTCGCCTTCGGCCACTTCACCGGCCCCGCGCGCGGCCCGGCCTGCGCCCAAGTCCGCCGCCCCCAAATCTGCGCCCAAGCCTGCTGCCACGCCGTCGCCCACGTCCCCCGCAAAGGCAACGTCGCGGCGTTGAGCATGCCACCGTCGCTGGCCGGGTGTGGCGCCCTGCCGGCCCGGACGGAGGACGGCGACTGCCACTCCGCCCAGCAGCAGGAGGCCGCCAGCCACCTCTGCTGGTGAAGGCACCTCGCCCAGGACCAGCCACGCCGTCGTCATTCCCACCACGGGGACGAGCAGCGTAAAGGGAACCACCGCGGACGACGGATATATCCCCAGCAGCCAGTTCCAGATTCCGTAGCCCACCAGGGACCCCAGGACTGCCGTGTAGATGGCACTGAGGATGGTGACCACCTGCAGGCCTGCGAGTGTCGCGCCCACGGCTGCCGGCCCGTCGATCAGTAGTGACAGCGCGATCAGGGGCAACGGGACCACAGCGCCTGACCAGACCACGAGCCCCAGGCCGGAAGAGGCTCTGGCCTGCCTTGCAACGATGTTGCCGGCCGCCCAGGACAGCGCAGCAGCCAGGACGATGAGCAGGGGAAGGACGGGCGCCACCAGACTGCGCCCCACTGCCACCACCGCGAGGCCAGCCACTCCGAGGACCACGCCGGCGAACTGCCTGACGCTGGGACGCTCGCCCAGAATTCCGGCAGCCAGCAGAACCGTGAGCAGCACCTGCGCCTGCAGGACGAGTGAGGCGAGCCCCGCCGGCATGCCCAGCGCCATGGCCAGGTAGAGAAGGCCGAATTGTCCGGCACTCATGAAGAGGCCGACGCCGAGGATCGCACGCCAGCTAACGTCCGGCCGGCGGATGAAGAAGATCCACGGAAAGACCACCAGCACGAAGCGCATGGCTACAAAGAGCAGCGGCGGCACTTCCGTGCCGTTGGCATGCAGGCCAAGGTCGATCGCTACGAAGTTGGCGCCCCACAGGACGGCCACAAGGACCGCAAGGGCGGAATGGCGAAGGTTCACGCTCCGGGCTACCGGTTCAGGGCTGGCGCGTCACAGGACGCGGGCTCAAAGATTCCGCGGGCGCTCTCCCGGAGCCCCGTCCGCGCCGCGTTCGGGCACGGCGTCGTGCTTGGCGGCGTCGCGTCGGGCAGCGTCGCGGTCGGTGGCATCGCGGTCTGTAGCGTCACGGTCGGTAGCGTCACGGTCAGGCACTGCGTCATGCGGGGCAGCTTCGCGGGCGGTGACGTTGCGGTCGGTAGCGTCGCGGTCAGCAGCGTCGCGCCCAGCAGCGTCGCGCCGGCGTGTTGCACTTGGTTCGGTGGTGACTGGTTCGGCATGGCCGGGTTCTGCGTGGCCCGGCGTTACCGTGGCCGGGGGTACGTGGCCCGGGACTTGGCCCGGGGCTGCGGTGCCCGGGGCTGCGGCCGGCACGTTGTCCCCGCGTCCGCGGGTTCCAGCTTCTGCACGCGTCTGTGGCTGGGCGGACAGGGTTTCGCCGTGCCGGTCAGCGTCATGGCGGTCAGCGTCATGCCGGTCAGCGTCATGCCGGCTGGTGTCAGGGCGATCTGCTGTGACCACGTCCGGGTCAATCTCATCGGCTTTGCGGAGCTGGTCCTGCGAGGCGGCCCGCACTCGTTCGGCTTCCGCCTGCTTTTCGCGGGCGTCCCGGCGCAGGCGCTCCGCCTCGACCTCGGCCTGCTTGGCATCGGCCTCGGCGCGGGCGGCTTTGGCCTCGCGGTCCCGCGCTCCGAACTCGTCAGCTTTGGCTTTTTCACGCATCTCGGCGGCCCTGTTCCGGTCCGCTTCCACCTTGCGCCGCCGGTTGAAGAACAGCACTGCTGCGATGATCGCAACCACCACCACAACGCCGATAATGATCCCCACAAGCTGTCCTGAGTCCACGATGATCTCCTTCTAACCTGGGCCGCTGACGAATATCTCCAGTAAACATCACAAACCCCGTGCTGACCATGAACACGGCGGCAGAAGGGTCCGGTGTCAGGTCCGCGGGCGGCCTCCCGGTCCTCTGCGCCCCGTTAGTGCGCCCGGGGGACCTTGAAGTGCGTGAGCCGGGCGTCCTGGCCGTCCAGTTCAGCCCAGCTCTTTTCGGTTTCCAGGACCGTCAGGCCGCTGGTGGGAAACCTGGTGGCGGCGTCCATATAGGCATCGTGGTTGGAATCTCGCGATGCCAGGTGCATGGCAAGGTCCTGCACGCCGGGCATATGGGAGATCACCATCAGCGTGGTCACGGTATCGGGAACGTGGTTGATGACCGTCAGCATGCGCAGCGCGGACGCGCCGTAGAGGCCGTCCTCAAGTTTCGGCGTCGGGGCCTTGTCGCCTAATTCAGCGCACACCCAGGTGCACGTCTGCCGCGTACGCAGCGCACTGGAGCAGAGGATGAAATCGGGAACCACACCGTGCTTGAGCAGCCACTTCCCGGCCAGGGGAGCCTCCCGGTGCCCGCGTTCCTCCAGCGGGCGCTCATGATCGGGCACGCCTCCGGGCCAGTCTGCCTTGGAGTGCCGCATGAGGACCAGACGCCGGATGTGATGCTCGCTCATGCCCCAATCCTAGTGCGGCGGCCCTGCCCCTCAGATCACGGCCGCCCTGCACGGGGTTCAGTCCTCCAGTACGAAGGTCACTTCAAGCACAACATGCCACGCGACGACGGCACCGTCCGCGATTTCGACTTTCTGCTCCTTGACCCAAGCCCCCGTGACACCACGGAGTGTCTTGTTGGCGCGCTCGATGCCCTCTTTGATGGCAGCATCGAACGAGGTTTTGGAATTGGAACTCAGAGTTGTAATACGTGCGACAGACATAGTTCCTCCTGATGGTCGGATAAACGATCAGAGCCTACGCCGCACCACCCCAAGCCAACAGGGCCATAGGACCACACCGACACCTCGGCCAACACCCCGCACCAGCCGCGGAGGCACATGCTCGAAGGTCCGAACGCACGAAAGCGGTCTGCCAGCGGTGCAAGGGCGCTGCAGCGCAGCGGCGCATCCCGAAAGCACCGTTGTTGCGTGAGGAACGAGCGCAGGCGCCGAGGGATCGTGCCGCGAAAGCGAAAGCGCCCGCCCCCCCAGCAAGGGAACGGGCGCTTTCGCGGGAAATTAAGACTAGATGGAGTATTCCGGAGCGGCCCAGACCACGACCTCCGGGTGCTCGTAGAACCGGTAGCCCTGGCCGCGGACGGTGCGCACGGTGTTGGCGAGACGGCCCAGCTTGGAGCGGAGGCGGCGGATATGGACGTCGATGGTGCGCTCGTTGGGAACCTCTTCGGCATTGCGCCACAGTCCCTCGAGCAGTTCGTCGCGGCCCACGGTGCGGGTGCCGTTTTCGACGAGGTAGTTGAGGAGTTCGAACTCCTTGAACGTGAGGTTCAGGGATTCGCCGTCGAGGTGGACTTCGCGGCGGGCCAGGTCAATGAGGACGCCGGACGGCCGGGGATCCTGCGGCTGGGGCAGCCGGGTGGCCTCCGTGCGCTGGCGGGAGTTGACGGTGGGGTCACCGAAGGTGGACCGTACGACGTCGAGCGCGGAACCCGGAGCGCTGGCAGGCGCCACAGCAACCGCGGCGTAGCTCTCCGCACCGGAGACGAGGGACTGCGCGTAGGCGCGGATTTCCTGGGCAAGCTTGGCGATGGAGGTCCCGGCTGCTGCCGCAGTTTCTTCATCGATGCCCATGTACAGGACAAATCCGCGGGCGACGTTTTCGTTCGCGACGGGGCGGACGGCGCTGCCGGCGGCCGGGGCGATCACGGGCGTGGGTGCCGTCTGCGGGGCGGTCTCCGCGGCGGGAACGGCGCGAAGCTGGCCGTAGGAGTTGGGGTTGTAGCCCTGCGGCGCGTAACCGGGGGCCGGGAAGCTATTGCCGGGCGCTGCAGGGGCGAAGGCCGGGCGGGCACCGAATCCCTGGCGGAGGCCTGAAGGCTGGCCGCCCTTATTGGCGTTTCGGACGGAGATGTGGACGTATCCAGATGCAACTGACATGGAATGCTTACCTCAATGTGAATGGCCGTCATCGCGGCTCGAATGCTGGCTTTCCCCGCAATGAGATCTGGGGAGGGGCGCCCGACGCTGGGCTAGGGGCGAATGCCTAAAAACTTCTCGGGGTGGGAAAGTTAGGCGTGCATTCGACAACAGCGCATGTCTTCGCCAGCAGGTGGGCTGGTCCAGGATTCTGCGGCTGCAGGTGCTGTTGAGTTCTTGTTCACAATTGAAGTGTGCAACGTAACAATGAAAACTTGCAAGTAACAATGGACACTTCCGTCCGCATCGTGAGATGAAATCCCACATTGTGGCCTAAATCACGATTCTAAAATGCCAATAAAATAACAGGTGTTTTTCAGAACGATCGATCAGATGGTGCTCATTTCCGAATTTTCTTCTCCGGAGGCCCCTCCTTCGAGGCAGAAATTCTGCCAGCATGGATTTGCTGAAATACCAAGACTCACTTAAGGCACATGTCCAGCCCCCGGCCGGGCTACATCAAAATATTCGCCCGATGTGCCCGGCCGGCTCCGCCTGCCGGCTCAATTGGACTGGCCGGTGAGCGTCGCGGGCACCAACTGGACGGACTCCGCCTGGAAGCTGTCGCCATCCTTTCCAGCCACCACCTTTACCATGGCGCCGGACACGATGTCTGCCACGGTCAGTTGGCTGGTGGACGTGCCGCCGGCCTGTTGACGCCTTTGTTGCTGATTGCTCACAGTCACAGCCGAACCGAGTGCATAGGTCCGGCTGAACCCGTCTGTGCTCTTGACTGTCACGGCGTCAGAGCTGACCCCGGTGACCGTCCCCTGCTGTTCCACTTTGGTGACATAGGCGCCGTCCACGAGGGTCACGTACTCGGAGTAGACGGCGGCGGACACTCCACTGCCCATTCCGCCCAGTCCGTCCGGGCCGAAGTTGCCGGGGCCGCCCTGGGGCGGCATCCCGCCGTCGGCGAAGTCGCCCTGCGCGCCACCGCGGCCGCACCGGCCACTACCAGCCCACGCTTCTTTGTCCGCTGCTTCGAACTGCCGTTCGGCCCGGTTCCGGCGAAGGGCCCGGAAGATGCCGGCGCGCCCCAGCCACCGGACGGCCGGGACGAACCCCACCCCGCCGCGGGCGATGACCCGGAAGCAGCAGCCGACGGCGGCGCTCCCCATGCGGAGGCTGGCCCGGCGCTCGCGGAACTGCTTTCGGGGGATCCGACGTTGCTGCTGTCGGGATTGCTCACAGAGCCGTCCGGAACCGGATGGCTTTCCCAAGTCCCGTCCGGTTCGTTCTCCGGAACCGGCGTGCTGTGGTGCTTGTTCATTGCGTACTCCTCTGGCGCGGGGCTTTGTCCACTCCAGAGTCGGAAGCGTTCCTGTGCGCGGGCTGTGCGGGGCAACAGGTCAAGCTGTGACCTTGTGAGGCCCGCTTCACCCCGGCTGGCAGCCGATCCGCACCCGGCGGCCCGCGAAACGCGCGGCGGCCCTTCCAGCTCGCTAGGCTGTGATTCATAGGCTGCGCACAGGAAGCCCATAGCGCGGACTAACCGACAGATCGGAGAGTTGTCGCATGGCCACTTCGCACTCCATGACTAACAACCTTCCCCAGCTCACCCACCCGGACGGCTCCCCCATCCGCGCCCTGGTGGTCGACGACGAGCCCAGCCTCTCCGAACTGATGAGCATGGGCCTGCGCATGGCCGGCTGGTCCGTGGCCGTCGCTGCCGACGGCCCCGAGGCCGTGAAGCTCGCCAAGGAGTTCCGCCCGGATGTGCTGGTCCTGGACGTGATGCTTCCCGGGTTCGACGGCGTCGAACTGCTCACCAGAATCCGCGCCTTCGCGCCGGAGGTGCCCGCACTCTTCTTGACGGCGAAAGACGCCGTCCAGGACCGCATCCTCGGCCTGGCGGCCGGCGGCGACGACTACGTCACCAAGCCCTTCAGCATGGAAGAGGTGCTCCTCCGCCTGCACCGGCTGGTACAGCGCTCCGGCGTGGCCGCCATGGACACCGCTGAACTGGTGGTGGGCGACCTCGTCCTCAACATAGACACCCGTGAAGTGACGCGGGCCGGGGAGGAACTGCAGCTGACGGCCACCCAGTTCGAACTCCTCCGCTACCTCATGGAGAACCCCAAGCGCGTTGTCAGCAAGGCCCAGATCCTGGACCGCGTATGGGACTACGACTTCGGCGGCCAGGCCAACATCGTAGAGCTCTACATCTCCTACCTGCGCAAGAAGGTGGATGCCACGCACCCGCCCATGATCCACACCGTCCGCGGAGCGGGCTACGTCATCAAACCGGCGGATTGAGCGGTGCCCACACTCTCCGGGGAAATCCGCAAAGACCGCCGCCGCTGGCTCGACCCTTCGACGTGGCACCTGCGCACCCGGCTGGTCCTGGTGGCCATGGCGCTGCTGGTGGCCATCTGCGGCGCCATTGGCCTCTTCAGCTATGCCTCCATGGATTCCTTCCTGACCAGGCAGCTCGATGAACGGCTGGGGCAGGCCTCACGGCTATCGAACGAGGCAGGACGACCACGGCCCAGCAACCCGTCCGGCAGGCAGGACGGGTTCGAAGGCCCGGGCCAAGGAGTCGGGACGCTCATCGCGCGCATTGACAACGGGAACGTCAGCAGCGCCGGGTTCCTCGCCAAAGACGCCACCGTGGCGTCCCTCTCCCCCGAGGACAATCAGATCCTCTTGGCACTCCAGCACGACGGAACACCCGTCGATCGGGCCCTGTCCACCGGCTCCTACCGCCTGGTGGCGGTGGAGGCGGTGGACAGGGACGTGGTTGTCACCGGACTTCCGCTCAACGAAAAACAGAACACGCTCAGCTCTTTGGTCTGGACGATGGTGATCGTCTCGATGGGCGGCCTCGTCCTGATCGGCCTTGCCGGAACAGTGCTGATCCGACGCACCATGAAACCCCTCGAGCAACTGTCCGAAGTCGCCACGCAGGTTTCGCAACTGCCGCTCGACGCCGGTGAGGTGGCCCTCGCAGTCCGCGTCCCGCCGTCGAACGCTCATCCTGGAACTGAAGTGGGCAGCGTGGGCCACGCCCTCAACCTCATGCTGGACAACGTCTCCAAGGCACTGGAGGCCCGGCAGCAGAGCGAGACCAAAGTGCGCCAGTTCGTGGCCGACGCCTCGCACGAGCTGCGCACGCCGCTCACGGCTATCCGCGGCTACACGGAGCTGATGCGGATGACCGAGGACTTCACCCCCGACGGCAAGAAGTCACTCGCCAGGGTGCAGAGCCAGTCCGAACGGATGACCACCCTGGTGGAGGACCTCCTCCTGCTGGCCCGGCTGGACGAAGGCCAGCCGCTGAAGATCAGCGACGTGGACCTGACACAGCTGGCAGTGGAAACCGTCAGCGACGAAAAGGTCATGGCTCCGGACCGCATCTGGCAGCTCGAACTGCCCGAAGAGCCCGTGGTGGTGCGCGGCGATGCCAAGCAGCTGCACCAAGTGCTGGCCAACCTGCTCTCCAATGCACGCAAGCATACGGAGCCGGGCACCACCGTGGTCACCGGAGTGATGCGCTCGGCCGACGGCAGCGCCGTGGTAACAGTGACGGACAACGGTGCTGGGATTCCGCCGGAGTTCGTGGACCGGGTGTTTGCACGCTTTGCCAGGGCGGACGCTGCCCGCACCAGCCCGGCTGGATCCGCTGCGCGTTCGGGCGCTGCCGGGACCGCCGCAGCCGAGGGGACAAGCGGCCTGGGCCTGTCGATTGTGCAGTCAATCGTGGAGGCGCACGGCGGAACCGTGGAAGTGAACTCCCGCCCGGGACGTACTGAGTTCGCACTGCGCCTGCCAGTGGAATCGCCGGACGCTTAGCGACTTCGGCTTGGGGTGAAAGGTTCAGCGCACGCGCAAGCCAACGCGCCGTCGTCGTGATCCTCGTTACCTAAATGTGACTTAAGCGCCGGACTCCTGTACGGTTTTTAGAGTGCGGCCACCGTTCCGGCCGCATATCCGGATGGACGCCAAACTCTGCCGCTACCCGGATTTCCTCATGATCAGGCAGAGGCGGGGGACCCAGGTCTCCGGGCATTCTGCATTGCCGCCCTTGGGGTGAAGCCGACACGTGAAGTTCCGTGCGGCCGGATGACCTCATCCGAACCCGACAGCTAACTCCGCCGGCATCGAGAGGCAACCATGACTAAATCCACACCAGAAGTACGTCCTGAGCCCGCTTCCCACAAGTCCGCAGCGCCTGCGCACCATTCACGCCACCGTGCTGAACCAGCCGCCACGGCGTCCCCGCTGTCCCGGTTCACTGCCGGCCTGCAGGGCTCCGGCCGCCGTGCCGCCGTAGTAGCCACCGCCTGCGCCGTGCTGATTGGCGTCGGCGCCGCCGGCCAGGCTTCCGAACCCGTAGCCCCCGCAACATCGGCAACGGGTTCAGGAACCACAGCGACAACGGCCGACGCCGAATCGAAGCTCGCGTTCGAAAAGATCCTCGTTTCCGCCATGCCCGCACCGGCCTCTGTCAGCGTGACCGCGCAGTCGTCGGAGGAGAAGCCGGCGGAGAAGGCACCGGAAGCACCTGCAGCGGCCCCCGCACCGGCACCTGCAGCAGCCCCCGAACCGGCTCCTGCCCCGGCACCGCCCGTCGCCGTTGACGATCCCGCAGCTGCCCAGGCATATGCTGCCTCGCAGCTCGGCACGTACGGCTGGGCGGCTGACCAGATGCAGTGCCTCACCACGCTCTGGACCAAGGAATCGGACTGGAAGACCACCGCCACGAACGCCAGCAGTGGCGCGTACGGCATTGTCCAGTCGCTGCCGGCCGAAAAGATGGCCAGCGCCGGGTCCGACTACCTCACCAACTTCCGCACCCAGATCAACTGGGGCTTGAACTACGTGAAGGAACGCTACGGCTCCCCCTGCGGCGCCCTGGACTTCCACTACGCCAACAACTGGTACTAAGCCGGCACCTGTAGCCATCTTGGTTCGCAACAGCGGAGGCCCCGAATCCACCCGGATTCGGGGCCACCGCTTTTTGGCGTGTATGCCTCCGCTGCGTCCGGGAACCTTCGTGCTCCGTTTCGGGGCCACAAGGTTTTCACAAGGTCCAGGAGTGACTCTTGGTCGCCGCCGCTTTCAATCGTCTTCCAAGCGGCTGCCGGCGCCAGCGCCGTCATCAAGATGCAGGGAGCACAACAATGAAAAAATGGTTAGTTCCGACGGCCGTCCTGGCCTCAATCTTCGCGGCCGCCACCCCGGCCGCCGCCGCGCCTTCGGGGCCGCCGATCACGGTCGACGGACCCGCCACATTCACCAACTGTGGATTTCCTGTCATCGGTGAAGTCACCGGCAAGGCCAAGAACATCACGACTCCCTCCGGTGACATCATCAGCACTTCCCCGGCGCTGAAGATCACCCTGAAGGGGCCGGATGGAAAGACCGTGAAGTTGGTCATCACGGGCGTCCTTTTCTTTTCGTTTCCAAGCGAAAATGTGATCGAGGTGAAGGCAACCGGCAACAACCTTCTTCAGCTCCCGTCTCCTGACGGGCTTTTCCTCACGCGGGGAAATGTGAATTTCTCTGTGGACTCCCAAGGCAACGAATTGCGGAGATTCTCAGGATCCGGGACAGCCACGAACATCTGCTCGTTGCTCGCCCCTGACGCATAAACCGCGGCGGCGGTGCTCCCACCAATGACGGTGGGAGCACCGCCGTCGTTTCCGTTCCGGCTTCCGTGCCCGGCAAATCCCACAGCGGCCACACAGCTTTGGCCTAAATCCTTCATATGCGGCGGCACCATAGTTGAACCATGACGCCCACAGACCTGGCCACGGGACCCCTGCTGCACCCGCAACCGCGGGCCGCCGTCGACGCCCGGCCGGGCTCTCCCGCCCCGACGCTCCCTGTCCCGGGATACGCACGCCGCGCGCCCATCGCAAGGGCGATCACGGCGCATGCAGCGACAACATTGCCTGTCCTCGATGTGGTCATCCCGGTGTACAACGAGGAACAGGTCCTGGAGCACTCCCTCCGCCAGCTCCACCCCTATCTGGCCGGCACGTTTCCGCACGCCTTCCGGATCACGGTGGCGGACAATGCCAGCACTGACGGCACGCTCAAGGTCGCCGAGCGTGTGGCCCGGGAACTCCGCGAGGTTGCTGTGGTCAGGCTCGCCTCCAAAGGCCGCGGCAATGCCCTTCGGACGGTGTGGCTGGCCTCGCCCTCACCCGTACTGGCATACATGGATGTGAACCTTTCCACCGACCTCGCAGCCCTCGCTCCCCTGGTGGCACCGCTCGTGTCCGGGCATTCGGACCTTGCGATTGGCACCCGGCTGGCAAGAACTTCCCGTGTTGCCCGCGAACCATGGCGCGGGTTCATCTCCCGCGGCTACAACTTCCTGCTGCATGCGCTGATGGGTGCGCACTTCAGCGATGCACAGTGCGGTTTCAAGGCCATCCGTGCAGATGTTGCCCGGCACATCCTGCCGCACACGGCGGATAGCGCCTGGTTTTTCGACACCGAGATGCTGGTCCTGGCCGAAAAGTGCGGACTGCGAGTGCACGAGGTTCCGGTGGACTGGACCGACGGTGGAGACGCCGGCGTTGACCTCATGCAGACCGCCCTCGCCGACCTGCGCGGCATGGGCCGCCTCGCCCGCGACCTGGCAACAGGCCGCATTCCGGTTGCGGACCTGCGGGCGGAACTCGCACCGGGTGCGCCATACCTACGGTGACGGCTAGAGGTGACGGCTAAGGGAACCGGAGCCACCGCATGGCTTCCTCCGGGCAGGTGAAGTAACGCGTCGGAGCGGCCGGAGAGTGAATACGGAGGAAGAAATTGGCGAGAGCCCGGTCCACCGGGGACGATCCAAGGAGCGCCACCCTGGCAACAGTGCTGGGACTGGCAAAGACGCGCCGGGCACCGCGACTCATGGTGGCCGTCGCAGCCATGTCCACCAGCATCGGAAACGACCGTCCGCGGCTCAACTCGTTGACGGCCGACATCACGGCCACGGCAGCTTCCTCGCAAATGGCCAGGCCTGGAATCCAACGCACATGCAGGACACCGCCCCGCAGCTGGACAGTGCCCCTGTCGCCGTCGATCGGAATTTCGGTCATCCCTATCCCCCAAGATAAGAGCCAGCCGTCTTCACTGAGACTACTGGACATGGAGCCGGGTTGGGCCTCAGAAGCGGAAGGAAATCCGCCTGACCCCTGCAGCGTCCACGTTCGTGGTGACGGAAACTGCGGTGTAATCGGTGATGTGCAGGACACCGTCCGGCAGCGGACCGGTGTTGGGTCCGATGGCAATGGTCCGAATCCCGGCGGCAACTCCAGCCGCAATGCCCGCCGGGGCGTCCTCAAAGACCAGCGCATCGGCCGGGTCCACGCCGAGGAGTTCGGCGGCCCGGAGGTAGCCTTCCGGATGCGGCTTGCCCCGGGTGACACGGTCGGCCGTGACGGCAATGGCGGGCACGGCCAGGTTCGCGGCGCCCATTCGGATATCGGCGAGGATCCGGTCGGCGGAGGTCACCAGCGCCACGGCATCCGCCGGAAGGCTGCGCAGCAGTTCAGCGGCCCCGGGGAGGGCCACAATACCGTCAGTCCGGACCCGCTCCATTGCGCCCAGTTCCGCGGTGAGGGCTACAACATCGGTGCCGGCAGGCGCAAAACGGCGTACTGTATCCCCGGCCTGGACGCCGTGGGAAGTCCGGAGGATCTCGGCGATGTCCAGGTCGTATCGGGCGGCAAATTCGCCCCACACCTGCTCTACAACGGCCGTGGAATCAACCAGGGTGCCGTCCATGTCGAACAGTACGCCCCGGGCGGTAACGGTGTCGGCTGCCGAGGCGTCGGTAACCTGTGCGGTGGCGTCGGTGTGAAAGCTCATGCTTCCATCCTGCCCCACACTGCAACGGTGACCGATCGTGTGGCTCAGCCGTTCGGGCGGTGGGGGATGTACTGGACGGCCCATTTGTTGCCGTCCGGGTCCGCGAAATGGACGAAGTGGCCCCAGTCCTGAACGTCCACGTCACTGACGTCAACGCCGTTGTCCTTGAGCTGCTTGTGCGCGGCCTGGATGTCGCTGACTACCAGCTGCAGGCTGGGAGCGGTGCCCGGCGGAGCGTCATTGAGGCCCTCACCGATGGCGATCGAGCAGCCAGAGCCCGGCGGGGTCAGCTGGACGAAGCGGATGCCCTCCACGGGCCGTTCGTCGTAGTCGGCGTTGAAGCCCACCTTGTTGACGTAAAAATCCTTGGCACGGTCCACGTCGGACACAGGAACAAACACCAGTTCAAGTTTCCAGTCCATGGGCCACAGGCTAGCCGTGGCCGCCGGAAACCGGAAGGGGGCGATCGCTTCCCGGGAACGCGGGTGCGGGACGGGGACTGCGTTCCGGAACGCAGTCCCCGGCCCGCAGCCACGGCTTGAAGATTCAGCCCGGCAACTAGCCGGCGATGCCGTAGAGACGGTCTCCGGCGTCGCCGAGGCCCGGCACGATGTAGGACTTCTCGTTGAGCTTCTCGTCAATGGAGGCCAGGACAATGGTCACGTTGGCGTCGGAAAGCTCTTCCTCCAGCTTGGCCAGGCCCTCCGGCGCGGCCAGCAGGCAGATGCAGGTGACGTCGGAGGCGCCTCGCTTGAAGAGGAACTTGATGGCCTCGCGCAGCGTGCCGCCGGTGGCGAGCATGGGGTCCAGGACAAAGATCTGCCGGTCCGTGAGGTCCTCGGGGAGCCGCTCGGCGTAGGTGATGATGTCCAGGGTCTCTTCATCGCGGGCCATTCCCAGGAAGCCGACCTCGGCAGTGGGCACCAGCTTGGTCATGCCCTCGAGCATGCCCAGTCCGGCACGGAGGATGGGAACCACCAGCGGCGTGGGCTTGGTGAAGGCGGTGCCGATGGTGGTGCTGACCGGCGTTTCGATGGTGACGGGCTCGGTGCGGACGTCCCGCGTGGCCTCATAGGCGAGGAGCGTGACGAGCTCCTCGGTGAGCTGCCGGAAGACCGGGGAAGGGGTGTTCTTGTCCCGCAGAACGGTGAGCTTGTGAGCGACCAGCGGGTGGTCCACGACGAGTGTGCGCATGGGTCAAAACTATCACCCGGAGGTAGTGTCCCTGCGTGAGCCGTGGGCCTGCCCGGGGCTGTCCTTGCCCTCGGAGTGGTCCTCGGCACGGTGTGCGGCATGGTGGGCCGCAAGTTCGTCCCGGAGCACCGGGTGGTCGAACGTCGGGGCAGGACCGGCATGCTCGCGGTGCCGCATCACGTGGAATAGCCTGTGGGCAAGGATCACGATTCCCACCCAGGCCATGCCAAGGAGCCATCCGGCGATGACGTCAGTCAGCCAGTGGTGGCCGAGGAACACCCTGCTCAGGCCCATGGCGATGATGAAGAGGGAACCGGCCGTGATCATGGACACCCGCGCCACGGTCCGCTGGATCTGTAGGCAGGCCAGATAGACCACCAGTCCGATCACGACGGTGGTGTTGAGCGTGTGCCCGCTGGGAAATGACGGCGAATCTTCGTAAGGCGGAACAGCGTCTGCATGGTCCGGGCGGGTGCGGCCAAAGAGCTTCTTGCCAAACGTTGTTGCAGTGACCGAAGCAGCCGCGGCGCCGCCTACCAGAATGAGGGGCCGCCATGTGCGCCCTGCCCACGTCAGCCACGCCGTCAGGATGCTGCCGAGGATCGGCATGCCGATCCCGCCGCCAATATTGGTGAAGGCGGTGACCGCGGAATTGAGCCAGGGGGTCCGGAGGTCCTCCGATAGCGCCAGCGCCGGCTTGTCCAGGTTGGCGAGGCCGGCCTCATCCACCACGTTGTCGTAGACTTCGGCGCCGAGGAACGCCAGCGTCACAACGATCACGCCGCCAATCAGCATGGTGATCCAGAGGGCTGCGTACGGCACCACCCACCGCCCCCACCGGTCGGTAATGCGGTCAGTCAAGGTCTTCACGTCGTCTCCCGGGCTCATACGTCGCCTGCGCCTTCCTAATCTTCGAAACTATCATTGAGCCATGACCTCCCCGGAGCCCCGCCATGCCGAATGGATGGGCCTTGCCCTCGCCGAGGCGCAGCGCGCCCTGGGCACCGAGGACGTGCCCATCGGCGCCGTCGTTATCGGGCCCGGCGGCGATGTCCTGGGTACCGGGAGGAACGAACGGGAGGCGAACGGTGATCCCACCGCGCATGCCGAGATGGTGGCGATCCGCGAAGCGGCCGCCAGGCTGCAGGCGCTCCCGCAGGGCGACGGCTGGCGGCTGTCGGACTGCACCCTGGTGGTGACGTTGGAACCGTGCGCCATGTGTGCCGGCGCCATCGTCCTGGCCAGGATCCCCCGCGTTGTGTTCGGAGCGTGGGACGAAAAGGCGGGAGCTGCCGGATCGGTGTTCGACATCCTTCGCGAACGCCGCCTCAACCACTGGGTGGAGGTCTACGCCGGAGTCCGCGAGCAGGAGTGCGCCGCGTTGCTCCGGGACTTCTTCGCAGGTCACCGGCAAGTCAGCCAGCCCCTGCAATGAAGCGCAGCACGGTCCCGGCCGTGACATCCCAGCCGGGCAGCCGGTTCCGCGCGGCCAGCGCCGCTTCGCGCCAGCGGCGTCGCAAATCCGGTTCGCTGAGCCAGCGGCGCAGCACGGCTTCCAGCGGGGCTGGGTCCGCGCCGAGCACGACGGCGGTGCCCGGCAGGGCGGCTGCCCCGCCGCCGTCGGGAGCTTCTGAGCCACCCGGTGACCCGGCGGCGAGCGCCTCTACGGCGCCGGTGCCGTCCCGCACCACCACCGGGATGCCGCGGGCGAGCGACTCGGTAACCACCATCCCGTACGCTTCAGCCTGTGAAACGAGCACGCTGAGATCCGCCCGGCTCCACTCCGCGTCGAGGGCCTGCCCGGTGAGCTCACCTTGGACTGAGACCCGGTCCGTCAACCCCAGCGACAGGATCGCGCCGCGGACGGCCTGCGCGTAGGCGGGGTCTGAGGAATCGGAGCCCACCAGGGACGCGGTCCAGGGCAGCTCCCTGGTCGCAGCGAGCGCCTCCAGCAGCATGAGCTGGTTTTTGTTCGGCAGGAGGGCTGCCACAGCAACGAAATGCGGCGGATTCGATCCGGCTGCCAGCGCGGCGGCCGAGGTCCCCGGCAACGCCACATGGATCGGGGCTGTGCTGTGGCTGCCTGTGCTGTGGCTGCCTGAACTGTGCCTGCCGCGGAGCTCGTCGGCCGCCGTCGAACTGGCGCAGATGACGCCCGCCGCGGCAGCCAGTGCGCGGCCCTCCAGGTCCGGGTGCCCCGGCAGCGGCATGTGCACCAGGATCCAGGCCGGCCTCCCGACGGCGGCTGCCTCTTCCAAGGCCTGCGGCGCGCCCAGCGCAACCAGTCCGTCCACGATGGTCACCGGTGTCCGGGACGTTGCGCCCATGGAGCCGACGCCGTCGAGCAGCCGCCGGGCCAGCCGCCGTCGTTCATCCTCGCTGCCCACCGGCCAGTTCCCCTCAACGCGGCAGATGTCCACCTCCGCCCCCAGGGCCCTGAGTCCCTTGGCCAGTGCGGCGTTGTAGGCGTTGCCTCCCGAGTTGTGCCGCACATTGCCCGGAACGACCAGCCGGACCGCCGGGCTGCCCGGCTTAATCATGGAAGGCGCTACTCGGCGTCGAAGTCGAGTGCGAACGACGCCCAGGCGTCCGGGTTCTCCCGGAGGGTGACGGCCAGTCCGGCCAGCTCCCGCCCGTCTTCGCTGCCACGGACTTTGGCTGCCACGGCCTCGGCGATGTACTGTGCGAGCGCTTCGGTGGTGCTCAGCTTGCCGGCAAAGTCGGGGTGCTCGTCCAGGTTTTTGTAGTTCAGGCCGGCCAGCACTTCTTCAATGAGCCCGCCGGCGGCGCCGATGTCCAGGACGATGGCGTCGTCGTTCAGCGCACGACGCCGGAAGGTCACCTCCGCCACAAAGGTGGCCCCGTGCAGGCCCTGGGCGGGCCCGAAGGCTTCCCGGGGAAGGCTGTGGGCAATCATGAAGTGGCGGCGGACGGTCAGGCTGAACAAGGGCTACCTCTTGTCTTCGGCGGTGCGTTCGGAAGGGTATTCGATCACGTGGCAGAGGGCGTCCAGGCGGCCCTCGGCCAGCGCGTGAACGACGGCGGGAAGTTCCGCAAACGGCGACGCCCCCGTGAGGAAGGTGTCATAGACGGGATCGCTGAGCAGGGACACGGCGAGCGCCAGGCGGTCGGCGGTGGTCCGGCGGTGGCGGCGGGCGCGTGCCACGACTCCCACCTGGCTTGCGCGGATGGACAGCCGGCGGGCGTGGAAGTCCTCCCCCAGCGGGATGGTGACCTTGCGGTCGGCGTACCAGGACATCTCGATGACGTCCCCTTCGTCGCCCACCAGCTGGAGAGCGCGTTCGAGGCCCTCCTGGGAGGCCGAACAGTGGAACACGATGTCGCAGTCGGCCAGGGCGCCGTCCGGGTGGCTGAATTCGACGCCAAGGGCATCGGCGAAAGCCCGCTTTGCCGGATCGACATCCACCAGCTGCAGCCGTTGCAGCGGGAACGTCCGCAGGAGGGTGGCCACCATGCCGCCCACCAGGCCGGCGCCGACGACGGCGACGCGGTCGCCGAGCCGGGGTCCGGCTTCCCACAGCGCATTGACGGCCGTTTCGACGGTTCCCGTGAGAACTGCCCGGCGGGCCGGGACGTTCTCCGGGACCACGGTCAGGGACTCGACCGGAACAATGTAGCGGTCCTGGTGCGGGTGCAGGCAGAACACCGTGCGGCCCACCCAGCCCTCCGGGCCGTCCTCCACTATTCCCACGGAGAGGTAGCCGAACTTCACCGGCGAGGGGAAGGATCCCTCCTGCAGGGGAGCCCGCATTTGTTCGGCAACCCGTGGCGGCACCTTGCCGCAGTGGACCACGGTTTCGGTGCCTTTGCTGATTCCGGAGTACAGGGCGCGGACCAGCGCCTCACCTGGGCCCGGCGCGGGAAGGTCCTCGGTGCGGAGCTCGCCTTTTTCGTGGCCGACGGTCCAATAGGCCCGGGCCCGGGAAGGGTGTTGGGAGTGCTGCTGGGAATTGATCATCTTGCTTATGAATCTAGTCCCCGTGACTGGCGCGGGGAAGACTTTGCTGCTTGGCGCGCCCCCGTTTTGGGGAAGCGAGCCATGCTCCGGTAACCTATTCAGGTTGGTGACGTGTCCGAGCGGCCGAAGGTGCAACACTCGAAATGTTGTTTGGTGTCAAAGCCAACGTGGGTTCAAATCCCACCGTCACCGCGGATAAGAAAGGCCCCGGTTCCCTTGAAAAAAGGGAACCGGGGCCCTTTGCTTTGTCTGGAGACCAAAGGTGGTCCCGTGGTGCTTGGAGCGAGGACGTAGGGCCCGATAGCTGCCTGCTTCCAAATCCGCGGAATCGTCTCGTTGTCGGTCAGCATTGCTTTTGCGGGTCAAGCCGTGGCGCCCGGATACGGAGCCCGCCCCCGGCTGCCCCCGGCTGAGGCGGTCGGCCATTATGCCGGCCCGTGCTATGATCCCCAGAATCCCAACACGACCTCATGCAGGTCGTCATCACTCAGGAGGTTCGCAGTGCCGGACACCACCTGCCACATGTCGATCTCGTTGGACGGCTTCGTCGCCGGGCCGGACCAGAGCCGCGAGGACCCGCTGGGCAAGCGGGGGCTGGAGCTGCACGGCTGGCACATCGGCGACCCCCGAGCCAACGATGCCGACAAGGTCGCGAACGAGTGGCTCATGCGCCCGCGGGGCGCGTACGTGATGGGTCGGAACATGTTCGGCCCGATCCGCGGGGACTGGGATGAGGAATGGACCGGGTGGTGGGGAGCCGAACCGCCGTACCACGCGCCGGTGTTCGTGCTGACCCATCACGCACATGACCCGATCCAGCTGGACGGCGGGACGACCTTCCACTTCGTCACCGAGGGCTTCGACGCGGCCTACTCCGCAGCGTGTCAGGCCGCCGGGGACAAAGGCGTGGACATCGCCGGCGGGGCCTCGACCGTCCGACAGGCACTGATGGCCGGCGTGATCGACGAGCTCACCCTCGACATCGCACCGGTCCTGCTCGGTTCGGGCGAGCGCATCTTCGACGGCGTTGAATCCTTCGGCTTCGAACCCGCAGAGGTGCTTCACTCACCGCTGGCCACCCACATCCGCTACCGCCGCGTCAGCTAACCGCACTGCCGTCCTCCTGCGCAGCAGGACGGTCACTCACCGCTGGCCGCAGCTTGCCCGCCAGCCCAGCCTCGACGCCTAGAGGGGGCCGTAGCCCGCGTTGCCGTAGGGGTCGCGCCAGGTGGCCAGATCCTCTTCCACAGCCGCACGGAGGGTCGGGTCCGCCTGGACCCGTCGTCGGAAGGACTGCCGGGCCCGGCCCATCACCACCGAAGGGACCAGAATGCAGACCGCCAGAAGAGCCACAATGAGCACGTAAGCGCCGACCAGGGCGACGAGCGTAGCCGTGCCCCTGGCGGCGCTGGCAGGCAATCCCGTGGCCAGGATCCCGCCCACGAGGGCGGCCAGCAAGGACACCATCACGACGCCGCCGCGGGCCGTGCCAGGGCCCCGCGTGATGAGGAGACTGTCTGTATTGGGCAGTGACGTGCGTACCCGCTTCCAGGAATACCGGCCAAGCACCATCAGCGCAGCACCCGTCAAACCGAGGACCAGGACCCAAACAGGGTTCCCTGACATGACGGTGATGAACCCGCCACCCAGGATCAGGAGGGGTCCGGAGCCGATCGCGCTGCTCCAGGCTGCCGCCAGGGCGCCTTGGGCGTCGGCTAGTTGCCGCAACCGGGAAGGTGCAGTTGGCGGGCTGATCCGGGCCAGTTCAGGGGAGAGCCAGTAATCGAGGGGATGCGCGGGCTGGGCGGCGGGGAAGCTCGTAGGCACTTGCTCTCTCACGTCAGGGGCTGCAGGCGTTAGTGCTCTGCTTCTGCAGCAGCCTTCTTGGCGTTCTTCTCGGCGTCCTTCTCGGCGCGCAGAGTTTCCGTTTCGTGCTGTTCCTCGGCTTTTTCCTGGTGGATGACCTCTGCGAAGAGCTTCTCCATTTCCTTGGCCACGCCGGCGGCTGAGGCGGGGTTCTGGCCGGTGACCAGCCGCTCGTCAACCACGACCTTCTCCTCAAAGACACCCGCGGAGACGTGGGTGGCGCCCTGTTCCCCAAGGCGGTCTGCCAGGAAGAACGGGATGACCTTGTCCTTCCCTGCGGCAACCTCCTCGTCGTTGGTGAAGGCCGCCACCTTCCGGCCCTCGACGAGGCGGAACCCGTTCTCCAATTCCACGTTCAGCAGGCCGGCCGGTCCGTGGCAGACCGCGCCCACCAAGCCGCCGGCGTTGTAGACGCTGGCCACGAGGTTCTGCAAGCCTTCGCTGTCCGGGAAGTCCCACATGGTGCCGTGGCCGCCCACCAGATAGACGGCGTCGTACTGGGCGGGATCAACGACGTCGACGCGGGCTGTGTTGTAGAGACCCGCGCGGGTGGTCTCGTCCTCCGTGAAGGCGACCTGGACGGGGTCGTTCGAGTCCACCTCGTCGCGCGGGGGCTGGCCGCCTTTGATGGACGCAAAGTCGACGAAATGCCCGGAATCCTTGAAGACCTTCCAAGGATGTGCAGCCTCGGCCACGTTGTAGCCGGTCTTCTCTCCCGTATCGCCGATCTCGGAAACGCTGGTCAGTACCATGAGGATTTTCTTCATGAAGTGTTCCTTTCGTCCACCTTCCACCCTACGCCCAGCCCAATTCCGGGCCTCCCTCCCCGTCCGGGGCGGTGGCCGTCGGCGGCCTCATTCTTCGCTAGTGTGAGGGCTACGCGCCCAAACAGCGATCTCCACGTTAGAAGGGACAAAACAGACCTTTGGCCGGCACTCAACCCAAACAGCTTCCAGACGTACCCAAATACTGGTACGGGCACGGAATTGAGGGGTGGAACAACAAGTCGATCATCCACGCCTACACCCCGGAAGAGTGGGGCCTTGGAGGCAACAACCCCTCAGGCGGCAACTACCGCGCCAGGACCTTCACAGGGCTTAGCGTCGTCACCGTGCTGATGACGATCCCGGCCATCCTCGCCCCGCTGGGTGTAGTTTTCGGGCTCATAGCCCTACTCATATCCTTCCCGGACCCGGGAGACATTGGCATGGGCCTGATAACCATCGTTGGTTCCCTCCTATGCACGGCCCTGTTCACCGGCGGCTGGGTCCTTAGCATCAAGGCACTCCGCGAAGAGTGGCAGGCCCGCAAGCTCCGGAAAGCCAAGGGGCTGCCAAAGCCCTTGTACGCGGTGACCGACGATCAGGCACGAAGATGGTTCGAGGAGCACCCCGGAACCCTGGAGATCACCCGGGAGAACTTCCCGAACAGCACGAGCCCCTTCCCTGGAGAGCCGGGATTTATTGCACCGGAAAGGACCGACCGTGGTCCACAACCGTGAGCGGGAGCGGCGCCAGGATGCCGTATACGCCGAACACAAGAAGGCTGTCGCTGCCGGTGAGAAGCGGGTGCTCCGCAAGACCAGCACCGGCGAGCTGCACAGCTATCCCAGCGACGAGATCGGCTTCACGCCCGGCCGTGGCCATGCCCAGGTCAGCACCTGGTGGGGCATGGGGGTTGTTGCCGTCTTCGCCGGACTGATGACCGTCTTCTCTGTGGCGCTTTTCCTGGGTCCACTCGGACGTGGAGAGGCCCCGTTCTGGGGCGCACTGTTCCTAACTGCCCTGTCGGGAGCCTTCGCTTACTACGCGTACAGGCTGTCCCGGGACGAGTACCGGGCCACCCAACTCCGTAAGCGCCGCGGCTCACCGAAACCCGGAACCGGCAACGTCGACGTTAGTCTCTTGGAGCCGGGTCAGAAAGACTGACTGATGAACTGCGAGCGCGGCGGGGCCTTCCCTTGTGCTGCCGCCTCCATGCGGACACGATAGGGGGACACCTTTCAACGGCACCCGGGGAGCGGTCTCAACGATGCGAATGCTGATTATGGGCCCTCCGGGGTGCGGCAAAGGAACTCAGGCCGAACGGTTGTCGCAGCGCCTCGGCATCAACGGAGTGTCCACCGGCGAGGTCTTCCGCGATCACGTGAAAGACCTGACGCCGCTGGGTCGCGACGTCAAGGCTCACCTGGACGCGGGCAACCTCGTCCCCGACGACCTTACGAACCGCATGGTCCGTGACCGCCTTGCCCAGGCCGATGTCCGGGACGGCTTCCTCCTGGACGGCTATCCGCGCAACACCTCGCAGCTGGCTGAACTCGACATCATGCTTGCCGCCGACGGACATGCCCTGGACGTCGCACTCCAACTAACGGTCGACGACGCCGAACTTTCCCGCCGCCTGCTTCACCGCGCCACCGTGATCGGACGCACCGACGATACCGAGGAGGTCATCCGGCACCGCCTCAAGCTCTACTACCGCGAGACGGAGCCGGTGGCCGCGGCCTACTCAGCGCGCGGGATCCTCCTGAGCGTTGAAGGCACCGGCCACGAGGACGAGGTCTTCGACAGGCTGCTTGCAGCACTCCGCTCCTCGTTCCCGGATGCCATGACCGACCCGCTGTGACGCTGCGCGGACCTTACGGCACGTCCGGGCGCTGGTCGCCCTTGTGACCGCCACCCCGCAGGTTCTCCTGGACCTTGCCGAACAGGTCCTTGATGGTGGACTCCGTGTTGGTCAGCATGTCCGGCTGGACGTACACATTCTGCGTCGGCGGCAGGCTGTAGTGCGACTGCAGCCCGCCAGCTCCGTCAACCCCGTCCAGCGCAATAGTCACTCCGCCCTCCTTGCGCGCAATGGCACCGATCCTGCCGAACACCAGCGTGAACTCGTCCGGCTGGAAGCTGACAGTGTGCCCGATGTGCGTCCGGTTCAGCTCGCCCGCCGCAACAGCTTTCTCATTGCCCGTACCTGCGTAGTCCATGGTTGTCTCCTCGGATTGGTGGCTGCTATGCCAGCAGTCTAGGCCCGGCTCCGGACACGGCATAGGGACTGCTGGGCGCCTGCACAGTTCCCTGCAGCCAGCATCAGCACTTCATCCATTGAACGCGCCCCGGCCCGGCGGCTTAGATGAATCATGTCGGCGCTGACCACCAGTTGCCGGCACCGGGAATCAAGCAGGCTTCAGGAACGGCAACGGGGACGATACGTGACTTCGCAGAACAAATCGGTGATCAGCACCAGGGGCTGGGACGACGTGCAGGTGGGCGACAGCGTGCAGCTGAGCCGCAACGGCCGCATCGAGTACACCGGGCAGGTGGACGACCGCACTGCGGACGGCGATGTCGTGTGGATCAAGTCCAGCCTTGGCCGCCGGCGGCTCTTCCACGTGGCCGACGGCTACCAGCTCACCGGGTGCACCTCGTGACCGGCGCAACCAACACAGCGCTGCAGGCCGACCCCGGCACCTTCCACTGCGAGGATGACTGCCACTACTGCTCCGGACCGGAAACGGACTAACCAGGCGGTCGCTACTTCCCTATTAGAATGACAGGGATCCGTCACGCTGCCGCTGCGCCACCACGGCGGCCAGAGCGCGGACCGACGCCGGCAACGAACCGATCCCGAGGGAGGACTCCGTGCACACCCACCACGCCCGGACTCCTTTCCATTCCCTCCGCGCGGCCATGGTCGCTGCGATGATCGTGACCCTTGCAGCAGCAGCCCACGTGGTTGGCGGGGGTGACCTGCCGGCGCCCGGCATCATGGCGGCGGTCCTGGCCCTCACCGGCATGGCGGCCACCGCGGCCACCCGGTTCAAACTGCGCTTTCCCGCGATGGCCGCGCTCCTGGTTACCGGGCAACTGGTCCTCCACGAGGCTTTCAGCGCCTTCAGCTCTCCGGCCGGAGCGGGACCGGACAGCGCCACGGGGCACCACACCGCCTCTGCAGCGTTCCCCGGTCTCACGCTGGACGCCGCCAGCAGCGCCGCCACCCACCTGCACCAGTACGACTCAGGCTGGGTTGCCGGCCTCATGCTGGGCGGACACGCCCTGGCCACCCTCGCGTGCGCGCTGATGCTGGCCAAGGGCGAGGCAGCGCTCTGGTCCCTCGCGGCGTGGCTCCGCCCGCTCCTCCGGCTCCCCCGTGCGGCAATGCCCGACGCCGTCGCGGCACCCGCCGCCGCCGGCTGGCCGGAGGATTCAGCTCCCCTCCCCCGGCGCAACCTCAGGGCTGACTGCCTGCGGGGCCCGCCCGCCGCCGTCGTACTTTCCTGACACTCTTCCCGGCCCCGCCCGCCTGCTGATCCGCTGTTCCCGGCGGTCCCCGTCCGGCGCCGGACACCTCCTCCATGCTCTTTGCGCACCGCCTTTGGCGCGTTCGTGCACCCCTGAAAGGCCCCTCTTGTGAACAAGCCCTCACCCACGTCCCTCCGCCGTACCCTCTCCGCAGCTGCTGTGGCCGGCGGTACCGCAGCCCTCATGCTGGCCGGAGTCACGGCCGCCTCCGCGCATGTCGGCGTCACACCGGACAAGACCGACGCGAACTCCTACGCCCTGCTCACCTTCGGGATCCCGCACGGCTGCGACGAGTCCGGCACCACCAAGGTGACCATCACGCTGCCCGAGGAACTCAACGACGCCCAGCCCACGGTGAACCCGAACTGGACCGTGGAGAAGGTCGTGGAGCAACTGCCGGAGCCCAAGAAGCTGGACGACGGCGCCACCATCACCAAGCGCACCAGCCAGATCGTCTACACCGCCAAGGCGCCCTTGAATCCCGAACTCCGGGACGCCCTGGTGCTCTCCGTCAAGCTCCCAGACGCCGCCGGCAAGACCCTCCATTTCCCCACCTTGCAGAACTGCGAACAGGGGCAGACGGACTGGTCCGAGATCGCCAAGGACGGCCAGGATCCGCACTCCCTCAAGGCGCCGGCACCCTCGCTCACCGTCACGGCCGCCGCCGCGGACGCACATGGCGGACATGCGTCGGCGTCCGCAGAAACAGGGGCGGACGCTTCGCAGGCCTCCTCCGTTTCGGCTTCCACACCGGACGACGGCGCGCAGGCGCGGAGCTGGGCGGGCCTGGTGGCCGGTTTCGGCGGACTTGCCCTGGGCGGGGTGGCGCTGATGCGCGGCCGGAACCGGAAGCCCGCAGAAGCCCGCGTGTCAGGATCCGCTGCGGCCCCTAAGAAGTAGCGCACAGGACTGATGCCCGGAAATCACAATCCGGGCATCAATCCGCGGCAGCGGTCGTGGCATCGTTGACTCAGGCAACTGCGGGCATAAAGTTTGAGCCATGAGGTCTCAGCCAATCAAAAACGGACTTGCCATCACGACGGCGGTTGCGGCCGCCGCGTTCCTGCTCACCGCCTGCGGGCCCAGCCAGCCGCAGCCCCAGGCAACCTCCGGGACTGCCTCCACGTCCAGCACCCCGCCCGCCTCGTCGACTGCCTCGTCGACTGCCTCCGAGAGCCAGTCGCCCAGCACTCCGGCGCCGTCATCGTCGCAGTCGCAGCCGCCGTCGTCTTCGGCCGCCGCGCAGCCCGGGCTGTGCAAGGCCGCCAACCTGACGGCGTCGTCGGATTCCACCGGTGGCGGTGCAGCGGGCAGCGTCTATTCCAAGCTCATCCTTACCAACTCCGGCACCGAACCCTGCCTCCTGCGGGGATTCCCCGGCGTCTCCCTCACCGCGGACGCCAACGGGGCCCCTATTGGAGCCCCCGCCCGGCAGGACGGGGCCTCCCCCGTTGCGGACGTCCTCCTAGCCCCGGGGCAGGCGGGCGCGGCGGACATGCGCTACACGCAGGCGGGTAATTAC
This sequence comes from Arthrobacter sp. SPG23, assembly GCF_000876655.1. Lineage (GTDB taxonomy): Bacteria > Actinomycetota > Actinomycetes > Actinomycetales > Micrococcaceae > Arthrobacter. The sequence continues at coordinate 21,954 of NZ_JYCN01000007.1, read as the reverse complement.
CCCGAGTGCGACCCCGCACAGGCTGCCGGCTACCGGATCTATCCGCCGGAGGAAACCGCCTCCCTGTTCCTCGCCGAGCCCCGGACCGCCTGCAACAACGAAGCGATCGAACTGCTGACCATCGGAGCATTCCACGCCCGCTAGGAACGTAGCCTCGGCAGGAATTCAAGCGCCAGGAACTTAGGCCCGGGATTCCCGCAGCTTTGCGGGCGCATCGCGGGAGAACGCCACCCCGAACCCGATCAGTGCCATGCCCAGAATCAGGTGCAGCCAGTTGTCGGCGCTGTTCACGGGGAGGATATTCACGGGAGAATCCTGTGCCAGGAACTGCCCGAGGGTCCACAGCACCATGTACGACACCCCTGCGCCGATGAGGAAGTTCCGGGCGGGCAGCGGACGCCGTGACATCAGCATGCCGGCGAGTCCGGACAGCAGGTGGATAAGGTTGTGCAGCACGGACACTTGGAAGACCCCAAGGAGCATTGCCTCCGAGCCGTGCCCGGCAAACGCCAGCGAGCCGTAGTTTTCGGTGATGCCCGGGATAAAACCCAGCACTCCCACGACAAAAAGCGCCGCCCCGGCAATGAGGGACGACTTCTGGACGTTCTTCCGAAGGCCAAATCGGGCGCTTGCGGCTTCGGTGGTCTTCATGGTCCCGCTCCTGTTCCCCGGTCACGCCGCTCGTGACATGATAAGTCTACTTATGAAATCCTTCGGAGTCCCGCCGACGAGGTCCCGGAAACGGGTGCCGGCGGAATTGGGGAAAGGCAGGCAGGACCATGACCTCGCTCTGGTTGGACCGCAACCACTCCTTCCGCAGCGACCAGTTCCACCCCCGCAGCACGTTTGACACCGTGGTGGCAGGGGCCGGGCTGACCGGACTGGTGGCCGCGCTGCTCCTGGCCCGCGCCGGCAAGAAGGTGCTGGTGGTGGAAGCCCGGAGCCCGGGAGCCGTGACCACCGGCAACACCACGGCCAAAGTCTCCCTCCTGCAGGGAACCGTGCTGTCGGCGCTCCAGCAGCAGTATTCACCGCGGGTGGTGCGTGCCTACGTCGAGATGAACCGCGAGGGCCAGGCCTGGCTGCTCCGATACCTGGCGGACCGGGAAGTGGCGTTCCAGCACCGCGATGCCTACACCTACGCCACCTCCGCCGACGGCACCGATGCACTCCGCCGGGAGCTGGCCGCCGCCCGGGCCGCCGGGATTGATGCGGAGTACGTCCACGATCCCGGGCTGCCCTTTACCGTCACAGGTGCCATCCGCCTCGGCGGCCAGGCGCAGATTCATCCAATGGAAGTCATCGATTCCCTGGTGGAGGATGTCCGCTCGCACGGCGGCCAGATCGTCTCCGGCGTGCGGCTGAACGGGCTCCGGGGACTCCGCGCGGGCGGCGGGCCGGATCCCTTGGAAGTCCAGACTGATCATGGTCCGGTCCGCGCGCGGGAAGTGGTGCTGGCAACGGGCACTCCGGTCCTGGACCGGGGGCTCTACTTTGCCAAGCTCAAGCCGCTCCGTTCCTACGCGGCGTCGTTCGAATTGCCCGGGACAACTGACGTCCCGGACGGCATGTTCCTTTCCGTTGAACAGCCGATCCGATCCCTGCGGGATTATCCGGGCGACGGCCGGCGGCTCCTCCTGGTGGGAGGCAACGGCCACCCCGTGGGCCACGCCAAGTCGGCACAGGCCTACCTTGACACGTTGATTGCGTGGACAACGTCGCAGTTCCCGGGCGCCAGTCTCACCCATTCGTGGTCGGCCCAGGACTACCAGGCCACGAACCTGATGCCGTTCTTCGGCAACCTCCCGCGCGGGCGGGGCCGCGTGTATTTCGCCACCGGCTACAACAAATGGGGCATGACCAACTCCGTGGCCGCCGCCCTGGACATCACCGCCGACATCCTGGGCACCCGCCTCCCCTGGGCCAGCATCATCCACCATAGGGTCACATCCCCTCCCGGGGCCGTCTCCGCGGTCTCCCTCAATGCGTCCGTGGCGGCTACTGCGGCCAAGGATTGGGGGCAGGTGGGGCTCAAGCGCCTGGATGAGTCCCGGGAGCAGCCGCCGGAAGGTGCAGGGATTGTGTCCCGCCGCGGCCGGAGGCCTGTGGCGGTGTCCACCGTGGACGGCACCCGTTGCACGTTGTCCGCCGTCTGCACCCACCTGGGTGGAATCGTGCGCTGGAATGACAGCGAAAAATCGTGGGACTGCCCGCTGCACGGCTCCCGGTTCAGCAGCGACGGCACGGTGCTGGAAGGACCCGCCGTCCGTAACCTGCGACAGCTTGACTGACGACGCTGAGGCGGCTTCGCTGCCGCCGGGCGACACCGCCCGTAGTGTCGCCAGGGGTGCCGCCAGGGGTGCCGCCGGGGGTGCCGCCAAGAGTGTCGGTGCCGTAGGGCATGATGGAGGAATGCAGGGGAAGGAGTCCGCCGGCGGCATGCCGCCAGGCGACACACCGTCAGGAGCGCCGGCCGCCCGGCGTTCCTCCGCGCCGACCATGGACAGGTTCAGCCAGGCCACCAGGGAGTGGTTCCTCGGCGCGTTTTCCGCGCCCACGCCCGCACAAAACGGCGCCTGGAACGCCATCTCTTCCGGGTCCCATGCACTGGTGGTCGCCCCGACGGGCTCCGGCAAAACGCTCGCAGCGTTCCTCTGGGCGCTGGACCGCCTCCAGTCATCCGCTCCCGCCGAGCCGGAAGCCTTGCCGGGCCTGGACCCGGCCGCCAAAGGCAGGAAGCCAAAGACGCCCGCGCGGAAAACCCGCGTCCTGTACATCTCGCCGCTGAAGGCGCTTGGCGTCGACGTCGAACGCAACCTCCGCGCGCCGCTCATCGGCATCACCCAGACAGCAAAGCGGCTGGGACTGCCCGCTCCGCTGATCACCGTGGGCGTCCGTTCGGGAGATACGACGACGGCGGACCGCCGCGCGCTGCTCAGCCACCCGCCGGACATCCTCATCACCACGCCCGAATCCCTCTTCCTGATGCTCACGTCCAAAGCCCGGGAAACGCTGGACGAGGTGGACACGATCATCGTGGACGAGGTCCACGCCGTTGCCGGCACCAAGCGCGGCGCGCATCTGGCCGTATCACTTGAACGCCTGGACGCCCTCCTGCCCAAGCCGGCGCAGCGGATCGGGCTCTCCGCGACCGTGGAACCCCGCGAACTCGTGGCACAGTTCCTGGCGGGCACCGCGCCGGTGGAAATCGTGGCCCCGCCGTCAAAAAAGAACTGGGACCTCACGGTTTCCGTGCCGGTGGAGGACATGTCCGACCTGCAGGGGGCTGCCGGCGCCTTCGACTCCGGGCCTGCTTCGGGGCTGCAGCCGCAGGCATCCATATGGCCGCATGTGGAGGAAAAGATCGTGGACCTGGTGATGGCCAACCAGTCCACCATCGTGTTCGCCAACTCCCGCCGCCTCGCAGAACGCCTGACTGCGCGCCTCAACGAAATCTACGCCGAACGCCAACTGGTGGCCGCGGGCGGCGGCTGGGGAGAATTCGGCGCCGGGGCCCCGGACTTTGAAACGGTGCCTGCCGGCGGGCCGGCGGGCGGCACACCGACGTCAACGGCGACCCCGGCGCACATGATGGCACAGGCCGGGAGTACCGCAGGCGCCGACCCCGTGCTGGCTCGGGCACACCACGGCTCCGTGTCGAAGGACCAGCGGGCGCTGATCGAGGACGACCTCAAGTCGGGCCGGCTGCGGTGCGTTGTTGCCACGTCCTCCCTTGAGCTTGGCATCGATATGGGCGCTGTGGACCTGGTGGTCCAGGTCGAGTCGCCGCCGTCCGTGGCCAGCGGGCTGCAGCGGGTGGGCCGGGCCGGGCACCAGGTGGGCGAGGTGTCGCAGGGTGTCCTGTTCCCCAAGCACCGTGCCGACCTCGTGCATACGGCCATCACCGTGGAACGCATGCTGGGCGGCAAGATCGAACGGCTCAGCGTTCCCGCCAACCCGTTGGACATCCTGGCCCAGCAGACCGTGGCCGCCACGGCGCTGGGCTCCATCGACGTGGAGGAATGGTTCGCCACGGTCCGCCGGTCCGCCCCGTTCGCGTCCCTCCCCCGCTCGGCGTTCGAGGCCACGCTGGACCTGCTGGCCGGCCGCTACCCTTCGGACGAATTTGCCGAGCTCCGGCCAAGGATCATCTGGGACCGCAATGCCGGCACCATCGAAGGCCGCCCCGGGGCGCAGCGGCTGGCCGTGACATCCGGCGGCACCATTCCGGACCGCGGGCTGTTCGGCGTCTACATCATCGGCACCGAGGTGGAAGGCTCGGCGTCGCCGTCCGCCGACGGAAAGGCCGCCAGCCCCGGCGCCTCCGCCGCCAAGGGCGGGCGCCGCGTGGGTGAACTCGACGAGGAAATGGTCTACGAATCCCGCGTTGGGGACATCTTCGCCCTGGGTGCCACGAGCTGGAAGATCGAGGACATCACGCACGACCGTGTCCTCGTTTCCCCGGCCTTCGGCCAGCCGGGCAAACTCCCCTTCTGGAAGGGTGACTCGCTGGGCCGGCCGGTGGACCTGGGCCGCGCGCTGGGCGCTTTTATGCGTGAGCTCTCAGCGTCCGACGTCGGCCCCGCCACGGAACGCTGCAAGGCCAGCGGGCTTGATGATTTCGCCGCGAACAACCTGATCCAGTACCTCGCCGAACAGAAGCTGGCCACCGAAGTTGTCCCCAGCGACACCACCCTGGTGGTGGAGCGGTTCCATGACGAACTGGGCGACTGGCGGGTGGTGCTGCACAGCCCGTTCGGCATGCCGGTGCACGCGCCCTGGGCCCTTGCGGTGGGGCAGCGCCTGCACCAGCGCTACGGGATGGACGGCTCCGCCATGGCCGCGGACGACGGCATCGTGCTGCGGGTGCCCATGATGGAGGACGAGCCGCCCGGAGCCGAACTGTTCCTCTTCGATCCGGAGGAACTCGAACAGATCGTGACGGCGGAGGTGGGCGGCAGCGCCCTCTTTGCCTCGCGCTTCCGTGAATGCGCCGCCCGTGCCCTGCTGCTGCCCCGGCAAAACCCGGGAAAGCGCCAGCCCCTGTGGCAGCAGCGCCAGCGGTCCGCGCAGTTGCTGGACGTGGCCCGGAAGTACCCTACCTTCCCGATAGTGCTGGAAACGGTGCGCGAGTGCCTGCAGGACGTTTACGACCTCCCGGCGCTGAAGGACATCGCGGCGTCCATTGAGCGGCGCGAGCTGCGGATCCTGCAGACCACCACGCAGCAGCCTTCGCCGTTCGCCAAGTCCCTGCTCTTCGGCTACGTGGCCCAGTTCCTCTACGAGGGCGATTCGCCGCTTGCCGAGCGCCGGGCAGCCGCGCTGGCCCTGGATTCAACGCTGCTCAATGAGCTCCTGGGCCGGGTGGAGCTGCGCGAGCTCCTGGACGCCAAGGTTATTGAAGCCACCGAACGGGAGCTGCAGCGCCTTGCCCCGGACCGACGGGTGCGCGGCATGGAAGGCGTCGCGGACCTGCTCCGCCTGCTCGGCCCGCTGACCCCCGTGGAAGTCGCCGCGCGGCTGGAACGTGCCGAACCCGTGGTTGAGCCAACCCCGGTAGTTGAGCCCGTCGAAACCCTCATGGCCGACGCCGTTGCCCACCTTGCCGCCCTGCAACGGGCCAACCGCGCACTCCGGGTGAACATCGGCGGCGTGGAACGTTTTGCAGCCGTGGAGGATGCGGCCCGCCTGCGTGACGCCATCGGGGTGCCCCTGCCCATGGGTGTGCCGCTGGCGTTCATCGAGCCGGTGGCCGACCCCCTTGGCGACCTTGTCTCCCGCTACGCCCGCACCCACGGGCCCTTCACCGCAACGGAAGCCGCGGCCCGGCTGGGACTCGGCGTCGCCGTCGTCGGCACCGCGCTCAAGCGGCTCGCCGCGGACGGACGCGTGGTGGAAGGCGAGTTCCGCCCGCATGCCACACCGCCCCAGCAGGCGCCCGCGCCCGAAACTCCGGAGCCGGGCGAGGAGGATGCCCCTGCGCCGCACGCCGCCGCCGTCGCGCCCCTGGCCGGCAGCAGTGAATGGTGCGATGCCGAGGTGCTGCGAAAGCTGCGCCGCCGGTCGCTGGCGGCGCTGCGGGCCGAAGTGGAGCCCGTGGATGCCGGCGCCTACGGACGCTTCCTCCCGGCCTGGCAGAACGTCCGGATCCCCGGGCACGGCCGGGGCCAGTCAGCCCTGCGCGGCCTGGACGGCATCATCACCGCCGTCGACCAGCTTTCCGGCGTGCCGGTTCCGGCTTCGGCGTGGGAGCCGCTGGTCCTCGCCAGCCGCGTCAGCGACTACCAGCCGGCCATGCTGGATGAGCTGATGGCCGCCGGCGAGGTCCTCTGGTCCGGCGCCGGCGCGCTGCCGGGCAATGACGGCTGGGTGAGCCTGCACCTCGCGGACTCGGCCGAACTGACGCTGAATCCCGCGCCGGACTACCAGCCGGGGGACGCGCAGCAGCGGCTGCTGGAGCACCTTCAGAACAACGGCGGCGGCTACTTCTTCCGGCAGCTAACGGACATTGCGGGCGGCATGGACTCCGTGCTGAGCGACCAGGATGTGGTGTCTGCCCTGTGGGACCTGGCGTGGGCCGGCCGTATCACCGGCGACACCTTCGCTCCGGTCCGGGCCATGATCGCCGGGGGCCACACGGCGCACCGCCAGGTTGCCCGGGCGCCGCGGGCACGCGCGCCCCGCATGAGCAGGCTGGGACGCGCCCACGGGACGGGTCTGATGGGATCTGCCGGGCTGACCGGCGGACGCTACGGCTCCGTGACCGGCGCCGCTCCCACCCCGCCGCTGGCGGCCGGCCGGTGGTCCGCCCTGCCGCTGCCCGAGCTTGACCCCACCATCCACGCCCGTGCCACGGCCGAGCTCCTGCTGGACCGCTACGGTGTCGTGACCCGAGGGTCCGTCATGGCGGAGAACATCCTGGGCGGCTTCGGGCTGATGTACAAAGTCCTGGCCAGGCTGGAAGAGGCAGGGCGTTGCCGCCGGGGTTACTTCATTGAACACCTCGGCGCCGCGCAGTTCGCCGTTCCGGCCACCGTGGACAGGCTGCGGTCTTATTCCGAAGACTCCCAGCTGGCCAAGCCGGAGCCCGTTGCCCTGGCCCTTGCCGCCACGGACCCGGCCAACCCCTACGGTGCGGCCCTGCCGTGGCCCGCGCTGAGTGTGGAAGCCGGCAGCGGCCACCGTCCGGGCAGGAAAGCCGGAGCCCTGGTGGTGATGGTCGACGGCGCCCTGACCCTGTACGTGGAACGCGGCGGCAAGACGCTGCTCGCCTTCGATGAAGACCCTGACGTGCTGGCCGCCGCCGCGGCAGCCCTGGTGGGCGTGGTCAAGCGCGGCGCCGTGGACAAGCTGATCATGGAGAAGGTCAACGGCCACGGCATCCTGGACACTCCTGCCGCCGCCGCCCTGACACACGCCGGCGCGTACTCCACTCCGAAGGGACTGAGAATCCGTGCCTGAAGGCGATTCCGTCTGGCGGGCGGCGGCCCAGCTGCATGCCGCCCTGGCCGGGCAGCAGCTCACAGCCTCCGACTTCCGGGTGCCCCGGTTCGCCACCCTGAAGCTGGCGGGGTGGACCGTGGACGAGGTGGTGCCCCGCGGCAAACACCTGCTCATGCGGCTACGTGGCCCGGCGGAGGAGCGGCTGACTATCCACTCCCACCTGAAGATGGAAGGCGCCTGGCAGGTCTACCCGCCCGGCGGCCGCTGGCGGAAACCGGGGTTCACCGCCCGGTGCGTGCTGCGCACTGCCACGGCGGACGCCGTCGGGTTTTCCCTTGGCATCCTGGAAGTGGTCCGCACCGCCGACGAGGATTCCGTCGTCGGCCACCTCGGGCCGGACCTGCTGGGTCCGGACTGGGATATGGCGGAGGCTGAACGGCGGCTGCGGGCAGCCCCTGACGTCCCCATCGGCGTGGCCCTGCTGGACCAGCGCAACCTCGCCGGTATCGGCAACATCTACCGCTGCGAGGCCTGCTTCCTGTCCGGCATCCATCCCGCGGCACCGGTCTCCGATGTAACGGACCTGCCCGCCATGATGGCCACGGCCAAGCAGCTGCTGGAGGCCAACCTGGGGCCGGGCCGCCGGACCACCGTCCTCAACCCGCGGGGAATGCCCGTCGGACGGATGGCCGGACGACCTGGATACTGGGTATACCGCCGCGAGCACCAGCCGTGCCTCAAATGCGGTACGCCCATCCGTCACGGCGTCCTGGCCAAAGGCCACCAGACAGGCACCGGCACCGAGGAGCGGGACATCTACTATTGCCCCACCTGCCAGCCGCCGCCGGGGCCCAACGCCTGAGCCACCGGGTCCCGAAACGGATCAGGAGGCCGGCTCAGGCACCGGGCCAACTCCGGCGGCGTCCCTGTCCGCAACGGATTTCCCGGCCTCCGGCACCGTGAACCGTGGCAGCAACAACTGCACCAGCGGGCCGATAGCCAGGGCATACACCACCGTGCCCACGCCCACGGATCCGCCCAGCAGCCAGCCGGTGGCAAGGACAACCACTTCGATCCCCGTCCGGGACGTCCGCACCGACCACCCCGTCCGCCGCGCCAGGCCGGTCATCAGCCCGTCGCGGGCGCCCGGGCCGAACCGGGCGCCGATGTAGCAGGCAGACGCGATCCCGTTCAGCAGCACAGCGCCCGCCAGCATGCCGATCTGGCCGCCCAGATGCGAGAACTCCGGAATCAGCGCCAGCCCCACATCCGCGAACACACCTACCAGTACGGCGTTGCACAAGGTGCCGAACCCGGGCCACTGCCGGAGCGGAATCCAGAGGAGCAGGACGAGGAAGCTCACGATGACCACCACGGCGCCGATCGAGAGGCCGGTCTTTCCGGCCAGGCCCTGATGGAATACATCCCAGGGGTCAAGGCCAAGGCCGGCACGGATGAACATGGCCAGCGAAATGCCGTACATGGCCAGGCCGGTGAACAGTTGGAGGAGTCTGCGGGTCATCATGAGAATCATCGTCCGCCATAACTGGCCTTGTAATCCATATCCAGTTTGAGATACTGGCTACATGTCCGGCTCCCTGAACCCCACCGCCTTGACGCGGCTCCTGGGCGGGTGGAACCGCGGCGCGGCGCCCGCCTACCGCGAGCTGGCCGACGTCGTCCGCCTCCTGATCCTGGACGGACGCGTCCCGCTGGACATGGCACTGCCCAGCGAGCGCGCCCTGGCGGCAACCCTGGGAGTCAGCCGGACCACGGTGACGGCTGCCTACGCCAGCCTGCGTGAGCAGGGTTTCCTCAGCAGCCGGCAGGGCAGCCGCGGCCGGACCTGCATCCCCCGCCGCATCCCCGCAGGCGCAAGCGGGCCGGCATTCACCGAACTGTTGAGCCCAACTTCCCTTGCCGGGGCGCCCGGGCTGGCAGCACCGCCCGGCCTGCTCGATCTCGCCTACGCGTCCCTGCCTGCCAGCGGCGAGGTGGTGCACCGGGCCTTCGCCGCCGCACTGACGGAGCTCCCGGCACTGCTTCCGGGTTTTGGCTATGACGCCATCGGCATTGCACCGCTGAGGGAGGCGATTGCCGCGCGCTACACGGCGGCCGGAGCCCCCACCACGGCGGACCAGATCCTGGTGACATCGGGGGCGCAGCATGCCCTGAACATCGTGCTCCGCACACTGGCCGGGCGGCAGGACAAAGTGCTCGTGGACCACCCCACCTACCCGCACGCACTGGATGCCATCCGCGCCAGCGGCTGCCGGCCCGTGCCGGTCGCCCTCCCGCACGGTCGCGGCTGGGACGTGGCCGGAATGGAAGCCGCCATGATGCAGCAGCGGCCGAAGATGGCGTACGTGGTGCCGGACTTCCACAACCCGACGGGCCGGCTGATGTCCGATCCCCAGCGCCGCCGGCTTGTGCGGGCGGCGGCGACCGCGGGAACCGTGCTGGTGGTGGACGAGACCCTGCGTGAATTGAACCTCGACGCCGTGGAAAGCGCCCCGCTGGCGGCCTTCAGCCCTGCAGTGGTCACCATCGGCTCCCTGAGCAAGTCGCACTGGGCCGGGCTGCGGACCGGCTGGATCCGGGCGGGCAGTTCGCTGATCCAGCGCTTCGCGGCCGCCCGTACCACCATGGACCTGGGCGGACCGGTGGTGGAACAGCTGGCGGCCGCTCACCTTGTCCGGTCACTCGACGAGCCGCTGCCGGCCCGGCTGGCAGCCCTCCGCGAGAACCGGGCAGCGCTACTCGATCTGCTCGGCAGGGTCCTTCCCGGCTGGCAGCCGGAACGGCCCGACGGCGGGCTGAGCGTCTGGTGCCGGCTCCCCGCACCGGTCAGCACCGCACTGACGGTCATCGGGCCCGACTTCGGGGTGAGGCTTGCGGCCGGCCCAAGGTTCGGCGTGGGCGGGGCTTTCGAGCATTACCTGCGCATCCCGTTCACGCTCCCGCCCGCTCAGTTGGAGACGGCGGTGCTTGCCCTGCGCTCAGCCCAGGACAAGCTCGAGGCCGCACCCCGGCTCCACCGCAGCCTCCGGCGCACGCCCGCCGGCGCCATCGCCTGACGCCGGCCAGCCGCGTGTCGCCGGCCGGGTCCTACGCGTAGACCTTCCCGAGGTAGCCGCCCCAGGCCCTGGCCGTAGCCTCGGAATCCCCGGCGCCGCTGAAATCGTGGACGGTCATGCCCACCGGCGCTCCGAAGGCGTTGCGGCCAAAGAAGCGGTACATGGTGTCCTCGGTCCGCAGGCCCAGGAAGTTCTCGTTGGAGAAGTCCACCTGCCCCGTGAGCCGCCCCACGCCGTCGAGGTTTACCTCAAACTTGTCCCCCTGCGACGCGGCATCGACGCCGAGGGCCTTCTTCAGCCGGACGAAACCGTCCGGCCCCTGCGAGGCCGCGGGGCCCTGGATGTCCGTGAAGACCACCGGCCGGCCGTCGAAGTACTGCAGGTACTGGCCCAGCGTGTGGAGGTAGAACTCCGTGTGCTTGCTGGCGCCGTCGTACTGCTGGTCCCAGTTGTCCGCGAAAATGCCGCTGTGCACATAATGCAGCCTGGCCCGGCCGCCCTCTAGCGGTTCCAGGACGTGCTCCAGCTGGTTGAACCAGCCGTCCGGCCCCTCCATGCGGGACACCAGGTGCTGCGGGTATTCCTCCACAGTCTTCACGTCCGGCCACTGGTCCGTGGGGAACATCCACCCGGGGGTGCCCTTGGTGACGGCTTCCCACACCCGCTCCGGGGTGCCCGGCAGTTCGGTGTCGTAAACAATCTCGAATTTGCGGTTGTCAGTCATTGTCCTGCTCCTGTTCATTTTCCCCGGACGGGGTGGTTGTGCGTTCCTTGAGTGCCGGTTCCTTGAGTGCCGGGTGAAGCGCTACGACGAGGCGGTGCTTCCGCCCGCCCGCACCGCCGTCGTCGTGGTACTTGTCCACGAGCCGGGTGACCGCAAAGCCGAGCTCTTCGGCGAAGGCGGCCCGGTCCGCGGCGGTGCGGAAGCTGATCTCGCCGTCGATGGCGAACGTGGCGAGTTTCTGGCGTGCGGCCGCTGCCCCTGCGATGAGCTTCCCCACCTCCTGGACCATGCGGCCGGCGAGCGCCAGCAGCCAGAAGGCGGAGAACCGGTCCGCGAAACGGTGCGGATCCGGCGCCACAGAGGCCAGAGCCACAGGGGAAATCAGGTACGACGCCGCGGTGGCCTGCAGCACGCGCTCCGTGACGTTACCCTTCCGCCGCTCCTCCACAAGCTCCACAAGCCCGTGCCGTTCCAGCGCTTTGAGGTGGTAATTCACCTTCTGCCGCGGCAGCCCCAGCTTGGCGGCGAGCTGCGTGGCCGAGCCGGGCTCCGCCAGCTGCCGGAGGATGCGGGTCCGGATGGGGTCCAGCGAGGCTTCCGCCGCGGCCGGGTCCTCGATCACTTCGATGTCCAACATGGTTTAAGTATCGGTACCGACAATTTTATTTGTCAAGAACTTTTTAACCGTCGGTGGTGCGCAAAGTAGAATGGACCGGTGATGCAATCCCCCCTCCCCGTGCGCGACGGCGTGAACGCGACCCGCCTGCGCCTCCCGGACGAGGGGCCGTGGGACACCGCAATGGACTACATGATGCACCGCTGGGGCCACATCGACCCGCAGGGCATCGAGGACCGCTTCGACGCCGGCGAGATCGTGGGCGAGGGCGGCGTCCCGCTGGACCGACGCACCAGGCTCGAGGACCACACCTTCATCTGGTACTACCGCACCCTCCCGCCGGAGACCCGGCTTCCCGTTGAGCTCAGCATCCTGCACCAGGACGATCACATCCTGGTGGTGGACAAACCCCACTTCCTGCCCACCACGCCGGGCGGCACCTACATCCAGGAATCGGCCCTGGTGCGGCTCCGGAACCAGCTGAACCTCCCGGACCTGATCCCCATGCACCGCCTGGACCGGATGACGGCCGGCATCCTCCTGCTCTCCACCAACCCCGAGACCCGCGGCAAGTACCAGGTGCTCTTCGAGAAGCGCCAGGTCCAGAAGGAGTACGAGTGCGTGTCCGCCGCGGAACCGGCTGCCGGGCATCCCGCCGTCGACTTCCCGGTGGTGGTCAGGAACCGCATGACCAAGTCCCGCAGCTACCTCCTGGCCGAGGTGGTCGATGGCGAACCCAATGCGGAAACCCGCATTGAACGGATGAAAACGTTCGACGGCGGCACGTCAGCAAGTGCCCCGCAACGCCGTGCGCTGTACCGCCTCGAGCCGCACTCGGGAAAGACCCACCAGCTCAGGGTGCACATGGCGTCGCTCGGACTGGGGATCGTCAACGATGCCTTCTACCCCGAGCTGCTGGACAAGGCCCCGGACGACTACACCAAGCCGCTCCAGCTGCTGGCCCGCGGGATCAGTTTTGTAGACCCCATCACCAAGCAGCCGGTGGAGTACCGCAGCCGGCTTCGGCTCAGCGAGGCCCCGGCGTAATACCGGCGTAATACCGGCGCAGTCCGGCCCGGGGCCGGAAGTCCCGGGGCGCGAAAATGAGATACCTTGTGCCCATGGACCTTGCCAACGTTGACACCTGGGGCGCCGCGATCTATTTCTGGATCATCCCCATCGTCCTTGGCGATGCCATCTTCCCGCCCATCCCCTCCGAAATGGTGGTGATCACGGGCGGGGCGCTCGCCGCAGAAGGCCGCGCCAACTTCCTGCTCGTGGGAATCCTTGCCGCGCTGGCGTCGTGGATCGGCGACGTTGTAGTGTTCCAGCTGTTCAAGCGCCGCCTCAGCCATGTCCTGGACCGGTGGCGCTGGGGCCGCACGTTCCACAGGGGCATCCACTCGGCCATCGCGAAGGCGGGCCGTTCCACCACGTACGGTGCCATCATCGGCGTCCGGTTCATTCCGGGCGGACGGCTGGCGACGTCGGCCGCTGCCGGAATTGCCGACGTCACCACCCGGGCATTCAGCTTCTGCGCCGCGCTGGGCGGAGTTCTCTGGGGCACCTGGCTCACGGCGCTCGGCTATTTCACCGGATCCGCCACCAAGCTGCCGTTCTGGGCGAGCTCGCTGATCGGCGTCGCCGTCGGGCTGGTGATCGGCGCCGTCGTGGGCATGATTGTCACCCGCCGCCGAGGCAGCCGGTCCCCCGTGGACGAACCCGGCGATCCGGCTTAGACCGGAGCCCAGCGGCCGCGGTTGCGGCGGAGCACCAAAAGCGCGCCCGTCACCGCAACGTTCTCGACGGCGTCGCGCATCATCGCCGCCGACTCCCGCGCCTGGTTGTTCTCACCGGTGTATTCCGTTGGCTCCACCAGGAAGCGGAGGTTCAGCTCCGGCACGCCGCCTGCAATCTGGAGCTGGTTCGATTCCACGTGGTGCCTTGTTCCAAGGGCTTCGACAGCAGCGGCCATCACGGCCTCGGGAGGATTTCCAGGCTTCAGCCCGGTGATCTTGAGTCTGGTCTGGAACGAAGGCATGAAAACAACCCTAACGTCAGCGCGAACGGGCAGATAACGCCCGCAGATCCTCGTCCGCAGGGCCTTATCTGCCCGTTCGCGCTAACCGTCGCTGGCGCCGGACGAGTGGGACTAGCCGGTGTTGCGGAGGCCTGCTGCCACTCCGTTGACCGTGATGAGCATGGCCCGCTGGAGGCGCTCGTCAATCTCGGCCCCGGACATGCTCTCGCCCTCCGAACCTTCGGCCCGGATGCGGCGCATCAGTTCCACCTGGAGGTAGCTAATGGGGTCGAGGTATTGGTCTCGGATCTCCAGGGAGCGCTTGAGGGTGGGCTGCGCGTCGAGGAGCACGTGTTCACCGGTGAGCTTCTGGATCTCTGTGACCGTGAGTTCGTATTCCTCCCGGATGGCCCGGAACAGGTGGTGCAGCTCCTCCGGAACCAGGGTGGAGACGTAGTAGCCGGCGATGTCCATGTCCGTCTTGGCCAGGGTCATTTCCACGTTGGACAGCACTGAGCGGAAAAAGTGCCAGCGGTCCATCATTTCCGTGAGCTGTTCCGTGTTGCCGGCTTCGCGGGCGGCCTTCAGCCCGGAGCCGACGCCGAACCAGCCCGGCACGATCTGCCGCGACTGGGTCCAGCCGAACACCCACGGGATGGCGCGCAGCCCGCCCAGCCCGGCGCCGGAGTCCGGACGCTTGGACGGACGCGAGCCGATGTTGAGGGAGCCAAGCTGTTCCACTGGCGTGGACGCCATGAAGTAGGCCGGCAGGTCCGGATCGTCGATCAGCGAGCGGTAGCGTGCGAACGCGGCATCGGAGATGGTCTCCATGACGTGGCCGTAGCGCTCGCGCTGGTCCTCGGACGTACGCGGCGTGCGGTGCAGGGCGGAACCCTGCATGACGGCAGCGAGGGAAAGCTCAAGGTTCTCGCGTGCCAGTTCGGGCAGCGAGTACTTGTCCGAGATGACTTCGCCCTGTTCGGTGAACTTGATTTCGCCTTCCAGGACGCCGTTCGGCTGGGCCATGATCGCGTCGTACGTGGGTCCGCCGCCGCGGCCCACGGATCCGCCGCGGCCGTGGAAGAGCCGGACCCGGACGCCGTGCTTGGCCGCGACGTCGCGCAGCTTCCGCTGGGTTTTGTGGATTTCCCACTGGCTGGTCATGACGCCGGACTCCTTGTTGGAGTCCGAGTAGCCAAGCATGATTTCCTGCACGTCGCCGCGCAGCCTGACGAGTTCCCGGTAGGAAGGATCGGACAGCAGCTGGTCCACGATCTCGGCAGAAGCCCGCAGCTCCTCCACCGTCTCCAACAGCGGAGCGAAGCCGATCTTGGCGTACGGCGCGTCACCGAAGAGGCTGACGAGCCCTGCTTCGCGGGCCAGCACGGCAGCGGCCAGGACGTCGTCGGCGCCGCGGGTCATGGAAATGATGTACGTCTCGATGACATCCGGACCGTAGGTCTTCAGGGCGCGGCGGATCTCGCGGAAGACGTCGTACGTGCCGTCGGCGACGCCGTCGAGCTTAATCGGGTGGCCCGACAGCGGACGGCGGGACCCCAGTTCCGCCCCCAGCACCTCCAGGCGCTCGGCGCGGCTGAGTTCGGAGTACCGCACGCCGGGGCCGCCGAGGCGGTCCATAAGCTGCCCGACGGCGTCGTGGTGGTGGTCGGCGTGTTCGCGGATGTCCAGGGTGGCGAGGTGCAGCCCGAAGGAAGCAATGGCGCGGCGCACCCGCGCGAGCGCACCGTCCGCGGCCAGGCCGGCGTGGTGGTTGCGGAGTGATTTCTCCAGCAGCCCGAGCTCAGCGAGGACACCGGCCGTCGAAGTGTAGTCCCGACCGGGCTCATGCGAGGAACCGGCCGCCACGCGCTTGGCCGTGTTGAGGAGCTTGGCCTTGATGCAGGTGAGCTTGAGCCGGTACGGCTCCTGGGCATTGAGTTCCAGAACGCGGCGGTCGAGTCCCGGCAGGTTCTTGAGGTCCGTATCGATCGAGTCCAGCAGTTCCTGGTCCGCCCCGGCCAGCGCGGTGGAGTTGGACAGGATGGCGATGAGCTCGTCGATCATGGCGATACTGATCCGGACGGCGTGCTGGTTCTGGATCTGCAGGATCTCGCGGGTGACGCCGGCAGTGACGTTGGGGTTGCCGTCGCGGTCGCCGCCGATCCACGAGCCGAAGCGGATGGGGGCCTTCTGCGACGGCAGCGTGACGCCGTGCTCCCCCAGCAGCTCGGAGAGGTCCGAGAGCATTTCGGGCATGGCGTCGGTGAGGATGCTGTTCAGGTAGTAGATGGCATTGCGCGCCTCGTCCACCGGAGTTGGCCGGACCTGGCGGAGCTCGTCCGTCTGCCACATCTGGTCGATCACTTCGGCGAGCTGGCGGTCCTGGCGGCGGCGGGCCGAGGTGCCTTCCTCGGTGGAAACTGCCAGGACGTCGGACAGCCTGCGGATCTTATCCAGGACGGAGCGCCGGGAAGCCTCCGTGGGGTGGGCCGTGAAGATGGGACGGACGTCCAGTTCGTTGACTACTTCCTGCAGCACGGACTGGCCGGCTTGGCCGGCGATCTCCTGCACGGCCTTGGCCAGCCAGCCGTCCTTCTCCTGCCGGGTCCGCAGTCCGCGGACCCGGTGGACCTGCTCGGCGGCATTAGCCAGGTGGAAGTAGAACGCAAAGGCACGTACCAGGTCGGTGGCCTGGTCAATGGGCAGGGAGCCCAGGAGTTCGCGGACCTGGGCGACGACGTCGTGCGAGCTCCAGGGGCCGGTGGCATCCGCGCCTCCGCGGGCAGCCTCCTTGGACTCCTTGGTCAGGAGCCGGACCTGCTCCACGAGGTCGAGGAGCTCGGGGCCGTGCTGGCGGACCAGCGACTCACCCAGCAGCGTGGAGACGCGCCGGACGTCCGCCCGGAGCTCGGACGCGAGGTCGGTGCTGGCATCGGCGCCGGGAAGGTCAGTGCCTGCGAGATGGGTGCCTGGATTTACTGCAGTGTCAGCCATGGAAACTATCTTTCGAGGGTTCGGACTTGGCTCGTACACTGCGCTGGATACTGTGAGCCGGGTTACGTGTTCCTATGGGATGTTACCCGGCACTGTTGCGGGGTGGGAATTTGTCTCAGATAGTGTTCGCGCCCTTGACGTCCGCCGCGGCGCCTGTTTTATTAGGCGCCGCCCCCGGTCTTTGAGACGCCGCCGCCGGTGGTCCGGCGCCTCAAAAACCGACTCAGCGTGCGATCTTGAAGTTGAAGTTCGCCGTTCCCAGGGCGCCCCAGAGCCGCAGCCAGATGGGCAGGAGCATCTCAGCGCCGCGTGCCGTGGTGATATCGCCCAGGTCAATGACGTCCTGATGTCCAAGGCTCTTGAGGAGCGTAGTCACCTCACGTTTTGCCTCGGGATCGTTGCCCGAGACGAACACGGAGTGGTCACCTCCTGCCGCACGGCCGGGGTCGACCATCAGGCTCGCGTTCATGGTGTTAAGGGTCTTGACCACCTTGGCGTCGGGGAACGCCCGCTGGATCTGCTCCCCGAGGCTGTCCGTGTTGACCGGGTTAAGCGTAGGGGGCATACCGTGCGAGAAGTCGAGCGGATTGGCGATATCCACGATGATCTTGCCGGCAAGGTTTTCCGCACCGGCGGCCGAGAGCGCCGCAACGGAACGTGCGCCTTCCGTGGCGTTGACGATCAGCTCGGCGCCAGCCGCGACGTCAGCGTACGCAGCCAGGTGGACGTGGGGGTGCTCCGGAAGCCACTGGCCGAAGGGGGGAGCGCCCATGGCGTCCGGTTCCGTCCGGGCCAGGGTGACCTTCGGATCGCGGGTCCCGATGACGATTTCGTGGCCGAGTTCCGCCAGCGCTCCGGCCATGGTCCTGCCGACCGTGCCGGTTCCCAATACAGCAATTTTCATGGCGTCTCATCCTGATCTCTTAGTTGCGGCGCTTGGGTAGACAGGTTCGTCTACTGGTAGCAGCGACGCTATCAGACAGATCTGTCTACGGCAAGCAATCACCAAGTGGCGATCGCGGCTTCGAACGTGGGAAACTCCACAGCTGCAGGCACAGACAGACTTGTCTGTGTACCATAGAGTCATGACGACGCCAGCACCCGTACCGCAGGCTGTCCGAACTCCCGCCGGACCCGCCAGGGAAAAGATCCTGGCGACCGCCTTCAGGCTCTTCTATGCCCACGGCCTGCGCGCTGCCGGCATCGACACCATCATCGCGGAATCCGGGATCTCCAAGGCCACGTTCTACAAGTACTTTCCTGCCAAAGACGAACTGATCCTCGCCTACCTGGACAAGGTGGATGCCATCTGGACGGGTCAGCTCCACGCAGCGGCGGAGGCCGCGGGTCCGGACCCGGCGGCGCAGCTCGCCGGGCTGTTCGACGCCCTCGCTTCCGCGTGCCGCCGCGACGGCTACCGGGGCTGCGCCTTCATCAACGCCGCCGCCGAGTCAGCGTCCGGGACGCGGGTTCATGAGCGCACCGTTGCCCATAAGAAGGCCGTGCTGGAGTGGATGCAGGGGCTGGCCGCCGATGCAGGCGCCGCGCGGCCGGACCGGTTGGCACGAAGCCTCTCGCTGATTCTGGACGGAGGCCTGGCCAGCGGTGTACTGGACGGGGACCCGGAAGCCGCCGTCACCGCCCGGGAGGCTGCCTCCCAGCTGATAGCCGCCAGCCTGGGCACCCCGAAGTAACCTTTCCCCCTCAGCAACCAGGACCAACGAACGAGGAACCATGGACTCTTCCACTGACGCACAACTCGAGCGCTGGAACCGGTTCCGCGCCAACCGCAACAAGGCACTGGCCAGCGAGCACGGCTGGCTGACTCTCACGTCGTTCCAGTGGCTGGACCGCCAGCCGGCCGCCGTCGACCTCGCCCCCGGACTCTGGTCAACGGACGGCACGACGGCGTTCCTCACCGCGGCGGCGACCGATGGGCTGACGCTGGTGGAGACGGGCGAAGCCGTGGACGGCACCATCTCGGCCGCGCTGGCGGACGAGGAGTCGCTGATGTGGGTGCAGTTCGGCGGCGACGACGGCACGCAGGTGGTGGTGGAACTGGCCATGCGCGCGGACAGGTACGCCATCCGCACCCGGGATTCCAGCTCGCCGGTGTTCACGGAGTTCGACGGCGTGCCCACCTTTGAGTACCGCCCCGACCTGGTGATCGATGCCGAGTTCCGCCCCTACCCGACGCCGGTGGACGTTCCGATCGGAACCGCCAACCCGCTGGTGGACGGCGTGCACCGCACTGTGGGCGAGCTGGTATTCCGGCTGCCCGGCAAGGACCACGAGTTCCACCTGCAGGCCGAAGAGGAGAAGCTCGGCGCCCTGACTGCCACGTTCCACGACGAAACCAACGGGGACTCGACGGACGAGTGGCGCAAGGTGTCCACGGCGCGGCCCAGGCCGGACGGTTCGGTGGTCCTGGACTTCAACCGAGCCATCAACTACCCGAGCGCCTTCACGCCCTACGGGACCTGCCCCATGCCCGTGAAGAACAACAGCCTTGACTACCGGATAGAGGCCGGCGAGAAGGACCCGATGATCGCCGACTGAGCGCGAACTGGCCTTAGACGATCGCCGACACCCCGGTGACGGCGCGGCCCACGATCAGCGAGTTGATCTCGAAGGATCCTTCATAGGTGTAGATGGCCTCGGCGTCGGCGAAGATCTTGGCCATCCGGTAATCCGTGACGATCCCGTTTCCGCCCAGGATGGACCGCCCCATCGCCACGGTTTCGCGCATCCGGGAGCTGGTATACGACTTCGCCAGCGCCACCTGGGCCATGTCCGCCATGCCGTCCTGCTGCAGCTGGGCGATCCGTACCATCATGCCCATGCTGGCCACGGCGTTGCCCAGCATGGTCACCAGCTGCTGCTGGATGAGCTGGAATTTGGCCAGCGGGCGGCCGAACTGCTGGCGTTCGACGGCGTGCTGCCGGGCAACGTCGAACGCCGCCAGCTGCTGGCCAACCGCCTGCCACGCCACCATGATCCTGGACCCGCGCAGCAGTTCATTGGTGTCCTCGAAGCTGCCGATGCCGGCGAATCGGTCCGCCTCCGCCACCCGCACATCCCGAAAAACGATGTCCGCGTTCTGCACCGTGCGCAGGGCGATCTTGTTCTCGATCCGGCTTCGGCTGAGGCCTGGGAGTTTCGCGTCCACGATGAAGCCCCGGATGGCGCCGTCGTCCTCGTCCCGGGCCCACACGAGCATGTAGTCGCAGAACGTCCCGTTGCCGATCCAGCGCTTGGCGCCGTTAAGGATCCAGCAGTCGCCGCCGTCGTCGGCTCCCCCGGTCACGCGGCGCGCCCGTGTCTCCATCCCGCCGGCCACATCGGAGCCGTGCTCCGGTTCGGTCAGCGCAAAGGCGCCGGTAGTGCGGAGGCTGGCGGCGTCGTCGAGCAGGCGGCCCTTCTGTTCCTCGGAACCGAACCCGTACAGGGACTCAACGAAGAGGTCATGGTGCACCAGGAAGAACGTGGCGATGGACGTGTCCACCCTGGTGATTTCGGCAATCACCAGGCCCGCGAACAGGTGGCTGTAGCCGCGCTGGGCGGGGGCACTCAGCTCGAGGGCGGCGAGTTTGGGCAGGATGTGCGCGGGAAATTCGGCGTTGTTCCACCAATCCGTGGCGAAGGGCGCGATCTCCGTCGCCAGGAATTCCCGCAGCTCCTCCAGCTTCCGCCGCTCCCGGTCGCTGAGCAGCGATTCGAACCCGAAGAAGTCGGCCGTGGGCAGTGAATCCACGGCGTTCGCAGCCGGAGCCGGCTGCGCCGGAACCGTGCCCTGACCCGGCGCCGCCGTCATTTCGGTCCCATCCGGATGGCGCCGTCGAGGCGGATGGTTTCGCCGTTGAGCATGGCGTTGTCCACGATGTGCGCGGCCAGGTTGGCGTACTCGGCCGGCCGGCCCAGCCGGGACGGATGCGGCACCTGCTTCCCCAGCGAGTCCTGCGCCTCCTGCGGCAGTCCGGCCATCATGGGCGTCTCGAAAATCCCGGGCGCGATGGTGACCACGCGGATCAGGGACCGGGCCAGTTCACGGGCGATCGGCAGGGTCATTGCGGCCACGGCACCCTTGGACGCGGCGTAGGCGGGCTGGCCGATCTGCCCGTCGAACGCGGCCACGGACGCGGTGTTGATGATGACGCCGCGCTCCGGGCCGCCGAGGTCGGTCACGGCGGGCTCGGTGGCGGCCATGGCGGCGGCCGCGAGCCGGATCACGTTGAAGGTGCCCACGAGGTTGATCTGGATGACGCGGTTGAAGGTGTCCAGCGGCAGCACACCCTCGCGGCCCAGGACCTTACCCGGGGTGGCGATGCCGGCGCAGTTCACCACGATGCGCATCGGTCCCAGGCCAACGGCGGCGTCGACGGCGGCCTGCACCTGCTCCTCGCTGGTCACGTCGGCCGGGACAAACACGGCAGTCTGGCCGGACGCACCGGAAGCGGCCCCGGCGGACGCACCGCCGGCACCGGACACGCCGGAGCCGCCATTCAGCTCCGCCGCATACGCCTCCCCCTGCGACGACGGCAGATCCACCAGCACCACCGAGGCCCCGGCGTCGAACAGGCGGCGCGCGGTTGCGGCGCCCAGCCCGGAGGCTCCTCCCGTAATGAGCGCGACAGTACCTTTGATGTCCATGCATCCTCCTTGATGTGGAACCGAACCCGGCGTAACGCAGTTAATGCATGTTAACTGGAATGGGCGCAAACCGCACGCCCGCGGCCACCTGTGAGGCGCATCCGCCCGCCGCCCCGCTGATATGTAGGTCTGGTTGTCAAGAGAGCAGGGATGAGCGGCTTCTGGGTTTTGGTTCCCGGGGGCCGCTCATCGTGTGCCGGCCGGTTGTGGTGACCGTGGTGGCGAGTCCTTTGCGACTGCAGTGTCAGGCTGACATTCGCGGGTTGGTTACCGCATGACGATCTGTTCGGCTGGAGCATGTCGGGTGTCTAGGATCGAGCGTCGACGGTTTGACCCCGTCTGCTCATAGCGGGCTCTCGAGTTAGCTCCTGCGTGCTGCCGCCACTCTCACCACGTCCGGGGGGCACGTTCGGGTCAGGCCGCGGTCATG
>NZ_JYCN01000006.1 GCF_000876655.1 Arthrobacter sp. SPG23 | reverse complement strand
CTCGTCAAAGCGCTGACGGTGCAGCCACAAACTGTGTTCCTTCGTCCATCGGGTGTCTTTGGGGTAGCGGATGCCGTGGCGGAGCAGGATGGCGTTCACGTGCTGGCGTGAGTGTGCAAGGTCTGTCGCCGTGCCTGAGCGGAGCCGGGACAGGTCCCGCAGCGCTTCCTCGTCCGGGTCCGGGATCCGCACTTCGGTGACTGAGCCGACCGCGAGCATTTCGGCCAGCACCCGGGCGTCACGCCGATCAGTTTTGATCCGGTCCCCGGGAGCACGGAGCAGTTTCGAGGACGCCGCAACGACGCAGTTGATGCCCGCGGCGCGCAGGTACCTGGCCAGGACGAACCCGCTCGGGCCAGATTCGTAGACGACCTTGAGCGGCGGGGTGAACCGGCCGAGCCACTCCAGCACCAGCGCAGGATCTGAGGCCATCGTGTGGTTGCTAATTTCACCGGTGGCGGGGTTCAGTGCATGGCCCACGACGTTCACCGCGTGAACATCCAGACCAATGAAAGTATGCTCAAACATAGCCGGGACCTCCCAAACTTCACATGTGGCACTACCATTGCACCCCCGACAAGCCGACAGGCCAAGGGAGCCGCCAATGGCAACCCACGGACCCTGTGAAACAGAAGGCCCCGGCCCCCTCGTCCTTGTCCTCGTCCTGACCCTGCCCGTCCGGGATAAGGGACATCACCGCCGGGAACAAGTCCTGCAGCGCCTCCCTTTACCCCAATAGGCGGCAAATCACAGGAAGCTGGCGCTGCCAGGACCGTCCGGCGATAATGGACCGTTGCCCTGACGGGCAGGAACCGTTCCACTTCATATCGTCTAGGCTGGCACCATGACCTCCCCAGACGTCACCGCGCCCGCGGACTGGTCCGCCCGCGCCGACGAAGCAGCCCGCTCCGTGACCAGGATGTTCGGGCAGCGGCTGTTTTTCCTGCCCGGAACGCATATCGCGGCGATCGAACGTCCGTCCAGCCGGCTGAAGAACCTGAGGCGGCCCTGGCACTACTGGTGGCAGGCGCACTATGCGGACTGCCTGGTGGACGCCGGCCGCCGTGAGCTGGCGCGGGGCGCAAGGTTCGACGGCGGGAGCCGCCCCAGCGCCGGACGGCTGGCCTCGCAGCTGGTCGCCGGTATCCGGCTGCGCAACTTCCTCACCTTCGTCAACAACTACTACGACGACATGGCCTGGCTCGCACTGTCCACCCTCCGGCTCGAGAAACTCGCCGAAGCCACGCGAAAGCCGGGCGCCCGACGCCACACAAGGATCCGGCAAAGCCTCACGCTGCAGTTCGATTCCGCCTCCACGGATGACCTCGGCGGCGGAACCTTCTGGAGCAAGAAGCGGGATTTCAAGAACACGCCCGCCACGGCTCCGGTGGCGCTCTACTATGCCCGCACCGGCAACACGGCCAAGGCCCAGGCCCTGGTGGACTGGCTCCACGCCAAGCTGTTCGACCCCGGCCTGGGCATGTACCAGGACGGGCTGCGGATCGGCGCCGGCGGCGAGGTGGTGCTGGAAGCCGCCATCTACACCTACAACCAGGGCCCGGTCCTGGGGGCACTGCTGGAGCTCGGCGGCCCGGCGAACCTTGACCGGGCTGCCGCCCTGGTGGACTCCGTGTCCCGCAACCTGACCCGTCCGGCCACCCTTGAGTCCGGCAGGACAGCCGCTGTGCTCCGCTGCGACGGAACGGGCGACGGCGGGCTGTTCACCGGGATCCTGGCGCGGTACCTCGCGCTGGCGGCAATGGACGGACGGCTTTCGGACCGGACGCGCGCCACCGCGGCCGCCCTGGTCACGGAGACGGCGCAGGCGCTCTGGGAGGGCCGCCGCGCCGTGGATCCGCAGGAACCGCTGGCGCGGCACGGCGGGCGCCTGGTGTTCCCGGTGTTCCCCGAGACACCGGCGGGCCGGTCATATCCGGCGGGTGCCGCCGTCGAACTTTCCACACAGCTCCAGGCGTGGATGGTGCTGGAGGCCGCAGCGTCGGTGCAGGCCGCAGGACAGGCCCCGAAGCCCGCAGCCCGGAACTGAGCCCCGGATGCCTCACCTTCGGGCCTACGGGAATTAAGTCACGTAAAAGTTACGTAATTGATGTGATCCTGATCACTTAAGCCCATTTCGGCTTGGTTCGTTAGGTTTGGCTAACCTACAGTTTTTGCAGTGAGCATGCCCTAACTTCCCCCTCATGCGGACCACGGTCCACCAAGACTTTTTTGCAGAAAGAAGCCCCAATGAAGATCCGCACCAACGCGCTGGCAGGAATCGCACTCGCCGCCACCGCAGCCCTCGGCCTCGCCGCCTGCGGCTCCGGAAACTCCACCCCCGCGGCAAGCACCGCCGGGGGAGACGGCAAGATATCCGGCGAAATCACCGTCTACAACGCCCAGCATGAAAGCCTCACCAAGGAATGGGTTGACGCTTTCACCGCGGAAACCGGCGTCAAGGTCACGCTTCGCCAGGGTTCGGACACCGAGATGTCCAACCAGATCATCCAGGAAGGCGCAGCCTCCCCCGCCGACGTGTTCCTCACGGAAAACTCCCCCGCAATGGCGCAGGTTGAGAACGCCGGGCTGTTCGCTGACGTGGACAAGTCCACCATTGACCAGGTGCCTTCCGAATTCCGCCCCTCCACCGGCAAGTGGACCGGCATCGCCGCGCGCTCCACGGTCCTGGTGTACGACAAGGCCAAGCTGGGCGAAGACCAGCTGCCCAAGTCCATGCTGGACCTCGCCAAGCCGGAGTGGAAGGGCAAGTGGGCCGCTTCACCGTCCGGCGCCGACTTCCAGGCCATCGTTTCCGCACTGCTTGAGCTCAAGGGCGAAGCCGCTGCCGAGGAATGGCTCAAGGGCATGAAGGAGAACTTCAAGGCCTACAAGGGCAACAGCACGGCCATGAAGGCCGTCAACGCCGGCGAAGTGGATGCCGCCCTGATCTACCACTACTACTACTACGGCGACCAGGCGAAGACCGGCGAAAACTCCAAGAACGTCACGCCGTACTACTTCAAGAACCAGGACCCTGGCGCCTTCGTTTCCGTCTCCGGCGGCGGCGTGCTGAACTCCTCAAAGAACGCGGCGGCTGCCCAGGCCTTCCTGAAGTTCATCACCGGCAAGAAGGGCCAGGAAGTCCTCCAGAAGGGCACCTCCTTCGAGTACGCCATTGCCTCCGATGTTCCGGCCAACGAGAAGCTGGTTCCGTTGAAGGAACTGCAGGCGCCCACCGTTGACCCGGCCAAGCTCAATTCCGAAAAGGTCACCGAGCTGATGACCAAGGCAGGACTCCTGTAACCCGTGAGGAAAAAGCAACTCAGTGTCAAATGGAAATACTGTGCCAATTGACCTAGCGGCACCGGAAACTTCCGGAAGCACGACGACGGCGGGTAGGGGCAAGCGCCCCCGCCCGCCTTTCGGCGTTTCCGCAGTATCCGTCATTGCCGTCCTCATCGCCCTGTTTTCCCTGGTCCCCCTCGGGTACGTCGTCGTCATGACGGCCGCCACCGGGTGGGACACCGCCGTCGGGCTGATCTTCCGCGAGCGCGTCGGGGAGCTTCTCCTCAACACGGTGCTCCTGATGGCCGTGACCGTGCCGCTCTGCGTGGTTCTGGGCGTGGGCGGGGCCTGGCTGGTGGAGCGCACCACGCTCCGCGGGCACAAATGGTGGGCCGTCCTGCTGGCCGCGCCGCTGGCCATCCCGGCCTTCGTCAACAGCTACGCCTGGGTTTCGGCCGTGCCGTCCCTGGGCGGGCTCTGGTCCGGCGTCCTGATCGCCACGCTGTCCTACTTCCCGCTGGTGTACATCCCCGCCGCCGCCACCCTCAGCCGGCTGGACCCCGCAATCGAGCAGTCCGCGGCGTCGCTGGGACTGGGCGCATGGCGCACGTTCTTCCGGGTGGTCCTCCCGCAGCTCCGCATCGCCATGACCGGCGGAGCGCTCCTGGTCTCGCTGCACCTGCTCGCCGAATACGGCGCGTTCGCGATGATCCGCTTCGACACGTTCACTACCGCGATCATGGTGCAGTACCAGTCAACGTTCAACGGCACCGCCGGCAACATGCTGGCCAGCGTGTTGGTGTTCTTCTGCCTGATCCTGCTCCTGGTGGAGGTGCGAAGCCGCGGCACCGCGCGCTACGCCCGGGTGGGCTCCGGCGCGCAGGCCAGGGCGCTGCGGCTGCCGCTGCACGTCTACCAGGCTCCGGCCCAGCTCTTCCTGGCCGCCCTCACGGCCCTGGCCTTCGGCCTTCCGCTGACGTTCGTCCTGCGCTGGATCGTCGCGGGTGGCGCCGATATCTGGGTGGCCGACGAGTTCCTTCCGGCCCTGATGCAGACCATGGGCTACGGCCTGGCCGGTGCGCTGGCCACCACCGTGGTGGCGTTCCCCATGGCCTACCTCGCCGTCCGGCACCCCAGCTGGTTCAGCAAGGCACTAGAACTGTCCAACTACGTCACCAGTTCGATGCCGGGCATCGTGGTGGGACTGGCCTTCGTGACCGTGAGCATCAGGGTTGCCCCGGGCTTCTACCAGACCACGGTGCTGCTCATCGCGGCCTATGTGCTGTTGTTCCTGCCCCGTGCGCTGGTCAATATCCGGGCAGGGCTGGCCCAGGCACCCAAGGAACTCGACGAAGCCGCACAGGCACTGGGCAAGCCGCCCCTGGTGTCCTTCATCCGGGTCACGCTGCGGCTCACGGCACCCGCTGCCGCCGGCGGGGCCGCCCTCGTGTTCCTGGCCATCGTCAACGAACTCACGGCCACCCTGCTGCTCTCCCCCAATGGCACGCGGACCCTTGCCACCGAGTTCTGGAGCAAGAGCAGCGAGATCGACTATGCCGGCGCGGCACCGTATGCGCTGCTGATGATCCTCATTTCCGCCCCCATGACCTACCTCCTCTTCCAGCAGTCCAAGAAAGTGGCCGGCCAGTGACAGATTCCTACACTTCGCCTGATGCCCCCTCCAGGCTTCCGGAACCCCGGATCGCCCCGTCCGTGGCGCCCAGCACCAACAGCCACCTGGAGATCGAGGCCGTCACCAAGAACTTCGGTTCACAGGCGGTCCTCAAGGGCGTCAACCTGTCCGTGGCCAAGGGCGGCACCACCGCGATCGTAGGCCCCTCCGGCTCGGGCAAGACCACCCTGCTGCGCCTCATCGCCGGCTTCGAGCATCCCGATACCGGCAGCATCTCCCTCAACGGCGCCAAGGTGGCCGGCG
The DNA here is from genome assembly GCF_000876655.1 of Arthrobacter sp. SPG23. Classification (GTDB taxonomy): domain Bacteria; phylum Actinomycetota; class Actinomycetes; order Actinomycetales; family Micrococcaceae; genus Arthrobacter. The sequence goes on along the minus strand of NZ_JYCN01000006.1, from coordinate 9,455 downwards.
AAGGCAGCTGGGTGCCGGCGCACAAACGCCACGTCGGGTACGTCGCCCAGGACGGCGCCCTGTTCCCGCACCTCACCGTGGGCCAGAACGTCTCCTTTGGCCTCAGCGCCAGCCGCCTCTCCGGCGGACGGCGTGAGGTCGCGGCCCGGGTCGGTGAGCTCCTGGAAATGGTGTCGCTCGATCCGTCCATGGCCAAGCGCCGGCCGCACCAGCTGTCCGGCGGGCAGCAGCAGCGTGTGGCCCTGGCCCGGGCCCTGGCCCGCGAGCCGGAGCTGATGCTGCTGGACGAGCCCTTCTCCGCCCTGGACGCCGGCCTCCGCGTAGCCACCCGGCGCGCGGTGGCCAAGGTCCTCAACGAAGCCGGCGTGACCACCATCCTGGTCACGCACGATCAGGCCGAGGCGCTCTCCTTCGCGGACCAAGTGGCCGTGATGCGCGGCGGCAGGCTGGCCCAGATCGGCAACCCCTTTGTGGTCTACACCCGGCCGGCGGACCGCGCCACGGCGGAGTTCCTGGGCGACGCCGTCATCCTGGACGCCTGGATGGAGGGTTCTCTCGCCACGTGTTCGCTGGGCGGCATTCCGGTGCGCAGGCCCCCGGCCCAGGGCCGTGTGCAGCTCATGCTGCGGCCCGAACAGATCCGCATCGCCGAAGACGGCCCCATCCGCGGCGTAGTGGTTGACACGGACTACTTCGGACCGGAAACCACAGTCCGCCTGAAACTGGCCGTGCCGCCGGAACTGGCAGCCGGCGCCATCCCGGACCACCGTTTCCCGGGCGGCGGCGAAGTGATCACCATCCGGCACTGGAACGCGTCCATCGCGCGGCCGGGCATGGAACTCTGCCTGCGCGTGGTGGGCGAGGCCGTGGCCTTCCCCGTGGACGAGGACGCCTCCGCCTGACACCCGGCCCCGGACGCCATGACTGCCGGGGCACGCGGGCGCACGCTACCCGGCGGGGCGCTTCTTCTGCGGATACGGCGTCTCGCCGCGTGCCAGCATCTCCACGAATCCGTTGATTTTGCGCTCCCGGGTTGCGGCCTGCTTAACGGAGTTGGTGCGGTAAATCAGGGCGTAGCGGTTCACCGACGTCAGCACGTCGAACATCGCCTGTGCCCGTGGTTCGGCGGCGATGGCCGCCGCCAGGTCCGCCGGCACTTCCGCGGATGCCTGCCCTGAATACGCCGTCTCCCAGCGCCCGTCCGCTTTGGCGGCCTCGACGGCGGCCCGGCCGGCCTCGGTCATCCTGCCTGCCGCTTCAAGCTTTTCGATGCGGTCCACGTTCCGCGCCGACCACACGCTCTTCGGACCACGGCGGGTCATCCGCTGGAAGGAGCTGTCGTCGTCGCGCCTCTTGCCCTGCCCGTCGATCCACCCGAAGCACAGCGCCTCCTGCAATGCCGCTTCGTAGTCCAGCTCAGTGGTGTTGCCGCCCTTCTTATGCAGCACCAGCCAGACGCCCGGGCTGGTGGCGTGGTGCTGTTCCAGCCAGGCGCGCCATTCGGCGGCGTCCTTCACCAGCAGTTCCTCGAGTTCGATGGCCATGGCACCATTCTGCCCCCAGCCTTTCCAGACACAAGGCGTGGCATCATGGCAGTGCCACCGTAGTTTGCACCGCCAACCGAGCTCAGGAGATCCAATGCTGCGTGTCCGACCCATCCATTTCACCTCCCGCCCGGACCAATGGGAGCAGCTCCTGACGGCGCTGGGAATGGTGAAAACCGTCGACGACGGCCCCTGGAAAGAGTACGACGCCGGTTCGGGCCGCGTGGCGCTGCACGCTGCCGAGGCCGGTTCCGCCGAAGACGGCACGACGTCGTTCGGCGTCGAAGTGGGCGACCTCGCCGAATTCGCCCGGCGGACCAACCTGGCCTCCGTGGAGGACGGGACCACACCGGCCGAGCTGGTGGATGCCGACCACGGCGCCGCCTGCCGGATCACGGGCGAGGACGGCTTCAGCTTCTTCGCGGACAAAGCCGCCCACGGCGCCCAGTGCGCGGACGCCGATCCGGGACTCGCCGTCGTCGGAGTCTGGTTCACTCCGGACGCCGCCGCCGCTGCACAGACACTGCGAAACATGGGCGCGCGGCTCCGGCCCGTGCCGGATGACGACGAAACCGCGGATTTCACCGCGAAGAACGGCGGCGTGCTGATGGTCCGCCCCGGCAGCGGCGCTCCACGGTCCGGACTGGGATTCGAGTACACGGGCGAGCTGTCCGCCCTGCGGGACCGGCTGGAGGCCGCGGGCCTCAGAGTGACCATGACGGAAGAAGCATTCGGGCGGACCCTGCATGTGGCAAATCCGGATGCGGCGGGAGGGGACGCCCCGGCGCTCTGGGTCTCTTCCCGCCACTGACAGGCGGTCCGGCGCGGGGTTCGGGCAGGGATGGGGTAGAACTTAAGCATGAACGTGCGCACTCCTGACCCGAATCCCGGCTGGCTGTCCGATGAGGACCTCTTCGAAGCCAGGGGCCGGCTTCCCATGGTTTACGTGGAAGCCGTACCCGTCCGCCTTGATCCGCTGGGGTTCGTGAACGAAGTGGGCACGCTGCTGCAGGCCGACGAGGACGGCACCATGATCCGCTCCCTCGTGTCCGGCCGAGTCCTCTACCGCGAGACCATCCGCGCCGCCCTGCTCCGTCACATGGAGAAGGACCTCGGCCCGCTGGCCTTCCCGCAGCTGCCCATCAGCCCGGTGCCGTTCACCGTGGCCGAGTACTTCCCGGCACCGTCCCACACGGGCTTCACCGACGACCGCCAGCATGCCGTTTCGCTGGCCTACATCATTCCGGTCACGGGTGAGTGCGAGCCCCGCCAGGACGCCCTCGAGCTCACCTGGATGACGCCCGAAGAGGTCCTGAGCCCGGATGTGCAGCTGGAATTCAGCGGCGGCCGCGGGGTCCTGGTCCGGCAGGCACTCGCGTTCGCGGGCGTCGGCAGCTAAGCCCCGCGGCTTCGGCGAGGACGCTCGAAGGAACCCGGGCGTCCCCGATTTCGGGCAGGCTCCTTTGTAGACTGTAGGGCGGACCGCAAGAGAACTTAAGGACCCCCGATGACCCACCGCCCAGCCGCCCAGCACTACAGCGAGCTCCAGGCTGGCTCTCTGCAGACCGGCCACCTGCTGCTCCTACCCGACGGCGAACGGTCCGCCGAAATCCAGAGCGTCCTCATCGAGGACGACGATTTCGGCACCCCGGCCGTCGTCCTCGCGACGCTCACCGGCGGCGGGATCCTTCGCATTGCGGCCGGCTCCACGGTCCTGGTGGCGGGTCCCGGGACGGGCGGGGAGCCGGTCTCTGCCGGGACCACCGCAGTCAACGCCGGCGGCGAAGAGACGACAGTTTCCGGAGAGTCCGACGCCAGCCCGCTTCAGCTGGCTGAGCCCCCCGCCGCCCGGGCAGACTCCGCCGGGGAGGACTCCGCCCCGGCGGCTCCCGCCGTCGTCGTACCTCCCCTTCCCGCCACAACACCGACCGCGGCCGCCGCGGCCGGTCCCAGCGAGGAAGAACTGGCGCTGATCCCGGAGCCCTCGGGAACGCCCGAGTCAGTGGTGGAGGCGGCCGCCTCCGCCCACCCGGACGCGTCGGGCGTGATGCTGCTGAGTGACCGCCTGGCCAAGGGCATCAACACCAAGTCCGGTAGCTGCCTCAAGGACCTCAACGACCTCGCCCACGAACTGTTCGTCGTCCTCAAGGATGCCGAGGGCGCCCTGGCCGTAGCGGACCTGCTCAATGTGCTGCCCTTCGACGGCAACCCCGGCCGCTGGACGTCCGTCGAGGCGGCGCTGGCCCTGTCCAGCTACATCTGCCGGCAGACCGGGCAGGAGGACCGCGCCGAGGTGTACGAAAAGCTCCTCCGCGCCCCCGACGCGATGGAAACGGACCCGTTCAAGTCCCGGATGAATGCCAAGGTCCGGCAGCGCTCGCTGAACGAGCCCAACCTGTACGACAAGGAAATCTTCCGCGCGATCGACAATTCGAACCCGGACGCCGAACGCGAATGGCGGCTTCTGCGGCTTGAGGCCCTGATGTTCCTGCGGGCTCACGGCGGCTCCGAAACGATCGGGCTGAAGGAACTGGAACGTCGGATCGGCAACGAACTGGAGTCCGTGCGGGGCTAAGGCCCGTACGGCCCCGTCCTCGAGTCCGTACCCGTTAGGCCCTACCCGGGCGGCGCCGGGAGTTGTAGATTCGCCCCATGACGAACAATCTGAGCGTTGTGATCAACTCCGATGCGCAGCAGGTTTGGACAATGCTGCGCGAACCGGCCAAGGTTGCCCAGTGGCACGGCTGGGAGGCCGACGATCTTGCGGCCGAAATCAACGAGATCTACTTCAAGGACACCGTAGTCGAAGGTTCGGACCACACCAGCCTGACCGTGGACGGCGGGGACGAGTTCACCCTCAAACCCGTCCCCGCCGGCACCGAGGTCAGCGTGACACGGGCCGCCCTGGACCACAATTCCGAGTGGGCAGCCTGGGACGAGGACATCACCCAAAGCTGGCTGACGTTCCTCCAGCAGCTCCGCTTCGCCTTGGAGCACCACCCGCACGGCAAACGCCGCACGGCCTTTTTCTCCGTTCCGGGCGGGGACGGTTCGGCCATCGACAAGCTGGGCCTGGGGGACCTGCCCAAGCCGGGAGAGCCATATTCGCTGACCCTTGGGACCGGAGAGGAGATCTTCGGCAAGGTCTGGTACCGGACCAACCACCAGGTGGGGCTCACCGTGCACAGCTACGCCGAGCACGGCGACGGCCTGCTGATCGTGGCCGACCAGCCGCCCATTGCCGACATAAGGCCCGACGGCGGGTCCATGGTGATCGTGTCCACCTACGACCTCGGCGCCCACCGGCTGGAGGAAATCCGCAACAGCTGGGACAGCTGGCGGGCTGAGAACTATCCCACATCGGACCCAGTGCACTGACCCCCGGCTAAGTTTCCCGGTGCCAAGCTGGCACACTTGAACCGTGCCAGCCAATACTGATCCCTCACTCCCGCCTCTCGAGCCGGGTGCCGCAGCCCTGCAGTCCGAGTTTTCCTTCACCGTGGGCAAGCGGCTGAGCGAGACATGCTCGCCGACGACGGAGCAGGTGGCCGCCAACGGCGGAGAGTTCCTGGGCCGCACCGGCACCATCAGCACCCCGCACGGCGAGATCCGGACGCCGGCGTTCATCGCCGTGGGCACCAAGGCCACGGTGAAGTCGGTGCTGCCCGAGTCCGTCGCCGAACTCGGCGCCCAGGCAGTGCTGGCCAACGCCTACCATCTCTACCTCCAGCCGGGGGCGGACATCCTGGACGAAGCCGGCGGGCTGGGTGCCTTCATGAACTGGCGCGGGCCCACGTTCACGGACTCCGGCGGTTTCCAGGTGATGAGCCTCGGCTCCGGATTTAAAAAAGTCATCGACATGAAATCTGTCGATTCCTCCGGCCCGGACGACGCCGTGGCCCCTGGCAAGGAACGGCTGGCCCACGTGGATGAGGAGGGCGTGTGGTTCAAGAGCCACCTCAACGGTGACCGGCACCGCTTCAGCCCCGAGATCTCCATGAACGTCCAGCACCGGATCGGCGCGGACATCATGTTCGCCTTCGACGAGCTCACCACCCTGCAGAATTCCCGCGGCTACCAGGAGGAGTCCCTGGAGCGCACCCGGCGCTGGGCCGAACGCTGCATCACCGAACACTTCCGGCTCACGGACGAGCGCGCCGGCAAGCCGTACCAGGCGCTGTTCGGAGTGATCCAGGGCGCCCAGTACGAGGACCTGCGCCGCAAGGCCTGCCGGGACCTCGGCGCCATGAACTTCGACGGCTTCGGCATCGGCGGGGCACTGGAGAAGGAGAACCTCGGAACCATCGTGCGCTGGTGCAACGAGGAACTGCCGGAGAACAAGCCCCGGCACCTGCTGGGCATCTCCGAGCCGGACGACATCTTCACCGCGATCGAAAACGGCGCGGACACCTTCGACTGCGTCTCCCCCACCAGGGTTGCCCGCAATTCGGCGTTCTACCACCCGGACGGGCGGTTCAACCTCTCCGGCGCCAAGTACAAGCGCGACTTCGGCCCGCTGCAGGAAGGCTGCGACTGCTACGCCTGCCTGCACTATTCGCGGGCTTACATCCATCACCTGTTTAAGGCCAAGGAGATGGTCTCGGCCACTCTGATCTCGATCCACAACGAGCGCTTCGTGGTGAAGATGGTGGACGACGCCCGGCTGGCCATCGATGCAGGCAATTTCTTCGACTTCAAGGCCGAGACCCTGGGCCGCTACTACGCCTAGGCCGGGCGTATGGGGCGGGCGTAGGGGCGCGGCGCCCCAAAGGCGCCTCCCGCCGTCGTGCTCCGATATCCTGACCGGATGCTCATCAAGATCCCAGCCGCAGAAGGAACTGCCGAGGCCCTCGTCGCCCGCCCCTCCACCGGCGTCGGCCCCTTTCCGGGTGTCATCCTGTACATGGACGCCTTCGGCCTGCGTCCCCGCATCCAGGAGATGGCGCAGCGCATCGCGGACTGGGGCTACGTGGTCCTGGCGCCGAACGTCTTCTACCGCGAGGGGACGGCCGCGGAACTCGATCCGGGCACGGACATGACCACCCCCGAGGGCCGGGCGGCTGCCGGCAAGGCAGCGTTCCCGCGGGTCGGCCGCCTCACTACGGACAAGGCGCAGCCGGATATCGATGCGTGGGTTGCTGCCCTGCGGACGCTCGACGGCGTCGCACCCGGCCCGATCGGTACGTTCGGATACTGCATGGGCGCCCGGCTCGCGGTGCGCACCGCTACCGCCCACCCCGGAGTGGTCGCAGCCTGCGGGGGCTTCCACGGCGGCGGCCTGGCCACCGAGGCCCCGGACAGCCCCCATCTGGGACTCGGCAAGGCTTCGGCCCGGTTCGTCTTCGGCCACGCCGACCATGACCAGAGCATGGATCCCGACGCCGTCGCGCGCCTGGGCGAGGCGCTCGACGCCGCGGGCCTCGAGGCGTCGAACGAGATCTACCCCGGAGCATCCCACGGGTATTCGATGGCCGACACCTCCGCATTCCACGCCGAAGCCACGGAACGGCACTTCCGCGAACTCCGGGCCCTCCTGGACTCAACGCTCAAGGGCTGACCCACCGGCACTACCAGCAGCCCCACGGGCGGCCGGCGGCCGGGGTGGGGGCGGCTACGCCCCGTAGCTGGGTTCGCGCTTCTTGATCCAGCCGATGGCAGATGCAGTCACGGGCACAAAGAGGAACTCCACGAGGGTCTTGTAGAGGAAGCCCACCAGCACGTAGTTCACGAAGGTGCCCACGTCCGTGATGCCGATGACGGACGCCGCGATGCTGCAGAAAATGAGCGTGTCCACGAATTCACCGGCCACTGAGGAGCCCATGATCCGCGCCCACAGGGATTTCTCGCCCGTGCGCGCCTTCATCTTCACCAGGATCCAGGAGTTGATGGTCTGGCCGGCCAGGAACGCCAGCAGCGAAGCCAGCACAATCTGCGGAACCGGACCCAGGGCGCCCTCGAGCGCGGCCTGCTTGGAAGCACCGAATTCGTCGTCGAAGCCGGGCAGCGCGATGATCACCCAGTAGCAGACGGAGGCGAACACGGACAGGGCAAACGTGGTGATGATTGCCTTGCGCGCCACGGCGAACCCGTAGACCTCGCTGATGACGTCGCCCAGGATGTATGCCAGCGGGAAGAGGAAGAAGCCGCCGTCCGTGATGATCGGACCGATCGCCACGCCCTTTGAGGCGCCGATGTTGGACAGGATCAGCACCACCGCCATAAAGGCCAGCATGATGCCGAAATAGGGGGAACCGATCGAGGCGAATTTCGGCGCCGCGGGGGCGGGGAAAGTCTTGGCGGAAGTCATGGGTGATCCATTCGGAGTGGTTCGCGCGGCTGCCCGTGAAGGTCGCGGAGGAAATCGCGGCAGCAGCCGGCTGTATTAGCACTGGGAGGGGTCCCCGCGGCGTGCTGCCGCCGGAACCGGGTTCCATTCTCGCACTTTTACTGCGGCGACTACTGCGGCGACGGCGGGCTGCCGGGGTCCCGTCATATTGGTCATACGCACAATGCGGCCCGTTTAGGCGCGGTGGCAGTATGGGTGGATGACTTCTCCTGCTGTTGACACGTACCCCGCCGTCGCCCTGACCATTGCCGGTTCCGAGGCGACGGGCGGTGCCGGCGCGCAGGCGGACCTGAAGACATTCCAGGAACTGGGTGTCTTCGGCATCGCCAACCTGACCTGCATCGTTTCCTTCAACCCGAACGACAACTGGAACCACCGTTTTGTGCCGGTGGACCAGCAGGTCATCGCGGACCAGTTGGAGGCGACGACGGCGGCATACGGTGCGGCGTCCGGCGCGCCGTCCGTGCTGGATACCGTGAAGATCGGCATGCTGGGCAGCCCGGCCACCATTTCGACCGTGGCGTCCGCACTGGCTGCCGGCGGGTTCGCCAACGTGGTGCTGGACCCGGTGCTGATCTGCAAGGGCCAGGAGCCGGGCCACGCCCTGGACACCGACGAGGCGCTCAAGGCGCAGATCCTGCCGCTGGCCACTTTTGTCACGCCGAACCACTTCGAGGCCGAATCGCTCGCCGGGCTGGAAATCACCGACGTCGAGTCCCTCAAGGCCGCTGCCATCCGCATCCATGAGCTGAGCGGAGCCGCGGTGCTGGCCAAGGGCGGCGTGCGCCTGGCCGGGCCTGACGCCGTCGACGTTTACTACGACGGCGACACCCTGGAAATCCTCTCCGCCCCCAAGGTGGGCGAAGTGGCAGTGTCGGGTGCCGGCTGTTCCCTCGCCGCCGCAGTGACGGCTGAGCTGGCCAAGGGTGCGACCCCGCTTGAGGCTGCCCGCACGGCGAAAGCCTTTGTGACCGCCGGGATCCGCAACCGCGTGGCTTCGGGCGCCCCGTTCGACGCCCTCTGGCAGGGTGGCCCGCGCTAACCCCCGCCCGCGCTCACGACGCTCGCTCACCCATGAAGAGCGTCCGGGATTTTCGTGCAGGATCTGAGAGTGTCCCTATGTTTTTCGTCAAGCTGCTGCGGGTTGTTTTGCCTGGTAGAGGGTGCCGTCGCGGAGCATGGCGTAGAGGGTATCGCAGCGGCGTCGGGCGAGGGCGATGAGGGCTTGGTTGTGGCGTTTGCCTTCGGCTCGTTTGCGGTCGTAGTAGGCGCGGGAGAGCGGGTCTTTGAGGGCCGCGAACGCGGAGAGGTAGAGAGTGCGTTTGAGGGCTTTGTTGCCTCTTCGGGAGGCGCGGTCGCCGCGGATGGAGGACCCTGAGCGCCATGTCACCGGTGTCAGGCCGGCGTAGGAGGCCAGGTGCCCGGCGGTGGGGAAGTCTTTGTCGGCGACTTCGGTGAGGATCCGTGCTGCGGTCCTGATGCCGACGGCCGGCAAAGACATCAGGACCTGGTGAAGAGGGTGGGCCTCCACGAGGGCTTCGACCTGGGTGTAGACAGTGGCGCGG
>NZ_JYCN01000005.1 GCF_000876655.1 Arthrobacter sp. SPG23 | reverse complement strand
CTTCAACGTTTTCGTGGTTCCTGATCACCTGGCGCACCTCCGGTCCTGGACACTGACTACCGTGCCAGCCTGACCATCGGTGTCAGGGCCCCGCACCCACGTTACGCACGACGTTCCTAAACTGTCCTGCCCCTATTAGCGGTCACCCTGCCACCCGCCCGGACCCGGTGACAACACTCTCAGGATCATCCAACAACAGAGCGTGATAATCATGCCGGACCCGGTCAGGCAAGCACACCCACATCCTGCAACAGAACTGGGCTACGAAAAAGGTAACGAGCGTCCGGTCAGGAACGGGGGTCGGCCACTACTCCCATGAAGAGCGGCAGCCCGGTTTCCACGTGCACGATCTGGTAGTGGAACGGCCGGTCGAACGTGATGATGCGCTCGGGCTGCGGCGGAGCGCTGGTGGCCTCGCCGTTGATCTGGGTGACAGCGGCGGCGACCGTGCCCTTTTCCGCGACCGTGATGTTGGCAGCCTGCGCGGCCTGGGTGATCATCATCTTGGGCTGGATGTTGTTGAAGTCCTCCGTGGTGTTGAGGGTCTTCCGGAGCCCGAGTGATTCGAAGACCTTGCGCAGGTCGAAACTGCACTTGTGGTCCCAGCGGGGCAGCTGGATCTGCACGGTCTCGAGCGGTGCTCCGTCCAAAGCGTCCGCGATTTCCGTGAGCCGTTCCGCACCAAGGGCCGTTGAGCCTGCACCCGCGCCTGCATCGGCGCCGGGAAGGACCAGCCGCATGACGAAACCGTCGGCGTAGGGCAGGTCCACGCCCTTCCAGCCAGCGCCCTCCGCGTATTTCATCTCCAGTTCGTTATGCATCGCGGGAGCTTCGATGTCCTCACCTGCGGCGGTGGTGAAGGGCAGGTCCGACGTGTTATTCGGGTCAAACGGCGCGCTCCAGGCGGACGCGAAGTACAGGGAGTTGAGCAGGCTGAACGTGTTGTCCGGATCGTACTGTGCGGGGGCTTCCTTGATCCGGCCGCCCGTGTTCCTGTTCACCCAGACATCGATGGCCGGCTTCGTTGCACCTTCGTTGCTGAAGTCCACGGGATAGACACCGGTTCCGTAGTGCCGGGCCAAGGTGTCCAGGAAGGCCTCGCCCGTCGGCACGTCCTTGTCCACAAACAGTCCGTTGGCGGCATGCATCACGGGCTTCCGCGGCGGGTTGTCCTCATCCACCGAGCCGGGGTCGCCGTCGAACTTCCCGAGGGAGCTGAGCAGCGCGTTCATGGCTTCGTCGCGATGTTCCGCGGGGAGTTTCAGGACGCTGTCCATCTCAGCGGCCGTCTCGCCGGAGGCCCCGGCGCGGAGCATGGCGAGGGCAATCAGCAGGCTCCCGGGCGAGGACACCACGTTGCCTTTGGAGCCGTCGCCGCCGTCGGCCAGCAGGGCCTCGCCCAGCCCGAAAGCGGAAGCCCGGAAGGAGCCCAGTTCAGCGGCATACGCCGCGCCGTCCACCGAAACCCGTTCCACGCCGTCGGCCTTCAGGAACTCCGGGGACGACGCCGAGCAGGCGGTGAGCGCCGCAAGGGCGCCGGCCGTCGCGATTCTGGCCATGCGGAACGTTTTCATTTTTCCCCCTGGGACCTGCTCGTGGAACCTGCTCCTGGAACCTGCCGCGCCGGGTCTGGGCGCGACTCTGCCTGTCTCCTCAGTCAACCAGCCTGCCCGCCGCAGAACGATGCCCGCAGGATCACGGTTTGCCGTCGTTTTGGTCTCGTCCTTCGACGCTCTCTCACTTTTGGCAACGATTTCAGCAACGCTGAAACTCCCCCTGGGCAGGCCGTCCATACGAGGTCATCGAAAAGCGGCGGCACTGCTTGCCGCCGAACGGCGCGGCTAGCGCCGCGGGATGTTGCGCAGGTTGCTCCGGGCCATGCTGACGGCTTCGCCGGCGCCGCGGTTCAGGACCACTTTCGACATCGCAGTCGCGAAGCCCAGGACCTGCGAGCCGGTGATTTTCGGCGGAATCGACAGCGCCTTCGGATCCGTGATGAGCTCCACCAGCGACGGCCCGGGGTGGGCGAAGGCCTCCCGGTAGGCGTCCTCGATCCGGGCAGGATCGGTCACGCGGACAGCGTGGAAGCCGAGCGCCCGGGCGACGGCGGCGTAATCGGCGTCGGGGACGTCAACGCCGAAATCGGGAAGCCCGTCCACCAGCATCTCCAGCTTGACCATGCCCAGCGTGGAGTTGTTGAAGACCACCACGTTCACCGGGAGCCGGTGCGCCGCAACGGTGACGAGCTCGCCCAGCAGCATGGACAGGCCGCCGTCACCGGACACCGAAATGACCTGACGCCCGGGATAGGCCAGCTGCGCGCCGATCGCATGCGGCAGGGCGTTGGCCATGGAACCGTGCAGGTACGATCCGATCAGCCTGCGCGTGCCCAGCGGGTTGATGTAGCGCGCAGTCCAGACGTTGCACATGCCGGTGTCCGCAGTGAAAATCGCGTTCTCCGCCGCGACCTGGTCCAGGATCGAGGCCGCGTACTCCGGGTGGATGGGCTGCTTCTTTTCCACCTTGCGGGTGTAGGCGCCCACGGCCTTGTTCATCAGCCGGTCGTGCTTCTTGAGCATCTGGTTGAGGAAGCGGCGGTTTTTCTTCCGGGCGAGCAGGGGCATGAGCGCCGAGAGCGTGGGCATCACGTCGCCATGGACGGCGATGTCGACGTCGGTTCGCCTCCCCAGCTTGTGCGCGGCGCGGTCCACCTGGGCGGTCCGGGTGCCGGGAAGGAACTGGTCGTACGGAAAGTCGGTGCCGAGCAGGATCAGCAGGTCCGCATCCTCGATGCCCTCGGCGGCGGCGCCGTAACCGAGCAGGCCCGTCATGCCGATGTCGTAAGGGTTGTCGTACTGCATGAAGTCCTTGCCCCGCAGCGAGTGGCCGATCGGGGCGCCGATGAGTTCCGCGAGGGCCACCACTTCATCGTGGGCGCCCTGCGTTCCCGCGCCGGCAAAGATGGCAACTTTATCGGCCGCGTTGATGGCATCGGCGAGCTCCCGGACGCTCGCGGCGTCCGGAGTGAGCGTGGCGCGCCGGAACGTCGCGGGCAGCGGCGTTTCGCCGGTGGCCTCCAGGCCGGCGATATCGCCGGGAAGGGTCACGACGGCGACTCCCGCGAGCCCGACGGCGTGCTGGATGGCGCTGTGCATCACCCGGGGCGCCTGCTCTGCCGTGCTGACGAGTTCCGAGTACACCGAGCATTCATTGAAGAGCCGGTCCGGATGGGTTTCCTGGAAGTAGCCGCTGCCGATCTGCTTGCTCGGAATGTGCGAGGCGATGGCCAGCACCGGCGCGCCAGAGCGGTTGGCATCGTACAGGCCGTTGATCAGGTGCAGGTTGCCGGGGCCGCACGAGCCGGCGCAGACGGCCAGCCGGCCGGTCAGCTGGGCTTCCGCCGCGGCGGCGAAGGCAGCCGCCTCCTCGTGCCGGACGTGGATCCAGTCGATGCCGCCCTGCTGGGAGCCGCCCGTCTTGCGGACGGCGTCGACAATCGGGTTGAGGCTGTCGCCCACGATCCCGTAGATTCGCTGCACGCCGGCAGCCTGGAGTTGTTCAATGAGCTGGCTGGCGAGTTCCTTGGCCATGAGTGCACACTCCCGCAATCAGGTTTGATGAGCTGACAGGGCCAATATAGTCCGCCCTCCTTGGGGCGCCTCCCAGGTTCCGGGCCGCCGGCTTCTCAGACGGCGGGATCTCAGAGCTGACGGCGGCCGACGACGGCGGGTGGGCACCCGCCGTCGTACATTCACTTCCCCGCATCTTACGGCCGCCGTACCATCACCGGGTCAGACGTTGAGGAGGTCCTTGTCCTTGTCGTCGTCCTTGCGCTCCTGGGACCAGGCGTGGCCCTGTTCGTGGTCGAGGTGGGTGGCCTTCTTGTTCCTCAGTGCGAAGACGTAGACCACCAGCGAGATGGCGATGGCCACGGTGACGTAGGTGAAGAACAGGTCCACCCGCTCGGCCTTCTGGAATGCGGCGCCGATCAGCGGGACGGTTCCGCCGAAGAGCGAATTGGCGATCGCGTAACCCAGTCCGACGCCGAGTGCGCGGATGGACGCAGGGAACAGCTCCGCCTTCACCAGTGCGTTGATGGACGTGTAGCCGCCAACGATGAGGAGGCCGCCCATCATGAGCAGGAATGCGGTGAAGGGGTCCTTGGTGCCGGCCAGGGTGGAGAGCAGCGGCCAGGTGAAAAGGACACCGGTGATGCCGAACCACAGCAGCAGCGGCTTGCGGCCCACCTTGTCCGAGATGATGCCGTACACCGGCTGGAGCAACATGAAGATGAAGAGGGCCCAGAAGTTGATGACCGAGGTGTCGGTCTTGGCGATGCCGGAGGTATCGTTCATGAACTTCAGGATGAAGTTGGTGTACGTGTAGAACGCCACGGTTCCGCCGAGGGTGACGCCGATGCAGATCATCAGCGGCTTCCAGTACTGCGTGAACAGCAGCTTCATGGTGCCGGGCTGGGCTACGCCCGCGACGGCCGGGATCTTGGCGGCCTCGACCTGCTCCGCCGATACGGTCTCCTCCATCGAGCGCCGCAGCCACAGAACCACCAGCGCAGCTACACCGCCGATGGCAAAGGGAATCCGCCAGCCCCACTCAGTGAGGTCGCCCTTCGGCATGACGTTCTGCAGGATGACGAGGACCAGCAGGGCCATCATCTGGCCGCCGATCAGGGTGACGTACTGGAAGCTCGAGAAGAAGCCGCGGCGCTTGGATGTGGCGGCCTCGGACATGTAGGTGGCGCTGGTGCCGTATTCGCCGCCCACGGAGAAGCCCTGGATGAGGCGGATGAGGATCAGCAGCACCAGGGCCCAGACGCCGACCTGCTGCGTTGTGGGCAGCAGCGCGATGGCGAAGGAGCCAGCGGACATCAGCGTGACACTGAGCGTCAGCGCGGCCTTGCGGCCCTTGCGGTCCGCATAGCGGCCGAAGAACCAGGCGCCGATGGGGCGCATGAGGAACGACGTCGAGAAGACGGCCATCGCCTCCAGGCCGGCCTGCAGCTCGTCCTTGGAGTTGAAGAAGTGGGACTGGAAGTACGCGGCAAAGACTGTGTAGACGTAGAGGTCGTACCACTCCACCAGGTTGCCGGCTGAGCCCTTGAGGATGTTGCTCACGGCGCGGCGGGTCTGGGCTGACTCACTCTGGATTTCTGCTTGCTGGGTGCTCATCGCTGAACCTCGCTTGACTGTGCTCCCGGCAACCGTTCCGGGCGTACTTTTGTGCTGTCCATGGCAACATTGCTCATGGTTCCTCCTCGACATTGACGGTCCTCCGAAAGCCGAGGACTCATCCAAGCTATGGGTGATCCACCCCACAACCAACGTGGAGGGGGAATTCCTAACACTTCCTTAGGTTTCGCCGGGACAAGGGATAATCTCCACAGCGGGCAGATTGCAGATGCCCCGTCAACGAACAGGAACAGGCAATGGACGTGCTCATCGTCGAGGACGACGACGCGATGGCGTCCGCCCTCGATGCGGCGGTGGTATCCGCCGGACACACCTCTTTCCGGGTTGCCCGCGGGGCCGATGCGCTCCTGGAACACCGGCGGTTCGAGGTCATCCTGCTGGACCTGGGACTTCCGGACATGGACGGCCTCGACGTGCTGCGGAAGCTACGCCAGGTCACCCCGGTCCCGATCCTGATCCTCACCGCCCGTGACGACGAGCGCAGCGTGGTCCTTGGCCTGCGGTCGGGTGCTGATGACTACCTCGTCAAGCCGGTGAAACTGGTTGAGCTGCTGGCCCGCATCGAAGCCGTGACAAGGCGGGCAGGCCGCGCAAAGGACAGCAGGCAGCGGAGCATTGTGCTGGGGGAACTCGAAGTGGACCTCGAACGGCGCGTGGCCGCCATCGGCCCCAAGGTCCTGCCGCTGACGGCCACCGAGTTCGACCTGCTCGCCCTTCTGGCCGGGCATGCAGGCTCCGTGGTCACCCGGGAACAAATCCTGGATGCGCTGTGGGGGGACGCCTTCCTGGCCTCCTCGCGTTCCCTTGACGTGCACCTGACGGGTCTCCGGTCGAAGCTCCAGCTCCCCGGTTTCATCATCAACGTGCGCGGAGTGGGCTACCGGGTCGAGGCGGATCCTGCGTGAAGCTCCGCGTCCTCGGAATCCTGAGTGTGCTGTCCGTCCTCATCGTCATCTTCGCCTCCACCGCGCTCCTGACTTCGGCCAGCCGGGAGCTCACCCAGGAACTCCAAATCAACCGGGCGGCGGCTCTGAACAGGCTCGCGCAGGTGGCGTTCGACGCCGCGACCGACGGTGAATCCATCCAGCTGCAGGCAGAAATGGACAGGTACTCGGAACTGTACGGTGAGGGGGTGCTGATCCGTCTCCAGCAGGGCACCCTGCGCTCAGGCGGCCTGAGCGAGGAGAGGGCAGAGGTCCGCGACGCTGTTGCCCGGGCAAAGCTGAACCTTAGCGACACCACCCTCAGTCCGATTCAGCCGTTCGGAACCGGGTCCGAGGTGATTTCACGCTCCTTCGGCAGCGCAAGCCAGGTTCTTGGCGAGGCGGTCCTGGAGGTCAATCTGGATGCGGCCCGGCAGAAACTCCGGGAACGGTGGCTCCTCGTCGGAGTGGCGGCGGCCGCCCTCGCCGCAGTGCTCCTCCTCGGTGCCGCCCGCGTGACACGCTGGGTACTGCGCCCTGTCCACCGCCTCAACTCGGCGGTAACCGAGCTGGAGGCAACAGGCCGGGCCGGCCAGCTCCCGGAAGACGGCCCGCCTGAACTGCGGGAACTGAGCCGTTCCTTCACCAGGATGGCCCGGACGGTCAGCGACAGCATCGACTCCCAGCGCCAGCTGATTGCCGACACGTCCCACCAGCTGCGCAATCCCGTGGGTGCCCTGCGCTTGCGGATCGACCTGCTGCAGCTTGAACTCCAAACAGCACGGGAGCACAATGCCGCGGCCGGAGTCCTGGCGGAACTGGAACGCGTCGAAGAAATCCTGGACGGGGTCCTGAAGCTGGCGACAGCCGAGCACAGGGCGTTTGAAGACTCCGCCGGAGGCCTTCCGGGGACCCCTTCACGCGGGCTCCCGGACGCCATTGACCCGTACCCCGTGCTGCAGGAAGAAACCGAACGGGCGGGACCCGCGGCACGGCGCGGCGGCTCCTCGATCGTGCTGGAGGATCCGCCGGACCCGGCGGTGCACATCGCCTGCAATGCCGCCGAACTGGCCCAGATGGTGGGGGAACTGATTAACAACGCCATCAAATACGCAGCCGGCGCCAGGATCTCCGTGGCAGTCCGCGTTCGTCCGGACGCGGTTGCCGTGGAAGTCTCCGACGACGGCCCGGGGCTTTCCGCTGCGGAACGGGCTGCTGCCACCAGCCGCTTTTGGCGCTCGCCGCAACACAGGGATATCCGCGGCAACGGCCTTGGTATGACGATTGTGGACAAACTGGCCGGAGCCAACGGGGGCCGCCTGCTGCTGGCGGAGGCCTCGCCGCACGGGCTGATCGCGCGCATCGAGTTCCCGCGCGCCGCGGCTTTTCATGAGCCGGGAGCCCTTGCATGACCGGCACGACCGACCTGATCCGAGCCCTGCCGCCACGGAGAACAGCCCTCAAGGCCGGGCTGGCTGCCGCGCTGGCCGGGCTGTTCGTCCCGACCCTCAACGCCTGCACGGCTGAGGACAAGCCGGGCACCGTGACCGTCGCCGGCGGTGAGCCGGGAGGCTTCTACCTTGAATTCGCAACGCTGCTGGCAGAGTCCCTCCAGCGCCATGGCGTGGCCGGCAGTGCATCAGCCCTGACCACCGGGGGCAGCCTGGACAACCTGCAGCAGCTCCTGAGCGGGCAAGCGACGTTCGCCGTCGCGCTGGCGGATGCCGCCGCGCAGGACATAGAAACCCGCAGCACGTCGAACATTCGCATCACAGCCCTGGGAAGGGTGTACGAAAACTACGTCCACTGCGTCGTCCGGAGAGGCAGCGGCATACGCGGCGTCACGGAACTGGCTGGCAGGACCGTTGCTGTCGGCGAGCCCGGTTCAGGGACGTCACTCACCACTCCTCGCCTGCTGGAGGCCGCCGGGCTGGCTTCCGTGGCTGTGGGTGCCACGCCCGCTGCCGGGGCCGACAAAACGGTCACCGTACTGAACCTCGGACTCAACGCGGGGCTTGCGGCGCTGCAGGACGGGTCGGTGGACGCGCTGTTCTGGTCCGGCGGTGTGCCTACGGCCGCCATTGCCGCCACCCACCATGAGGTGGGGCTCGGTTTCCTGGACCTCTCGCCCCTGCTGCCCAAGCTGAGGACCAGGTACGGCGCGTTCTATGACCGGGTGCTCATCCCGGAAGGGGCCTATGAGGGCGTCCCGGCTGTCTGGGCGGTGGGCGTGGCCAACCTGCTCCTGTGCCGCAGTGACCTGGACGCGCGGACCGTGAAGCGAACCGTCGAACTGCTGGTGGATTATGCCCAGGAACTGATCCCCCGTTCCAGCCTGGGAGTCCAGTTCCTGAGCCCGGAATCGCTGATCAACACGGCCGGCCTGCCGCTGCACCCCGCAGCCGCTGCCGCCTACCGGGAACTGCACGGGTGAGGACAGACGCTCTCTCACCTTTCGCACCGAAAACCCGGACGAAGTGAGAGAGCGTCCGTTCAGCTGCCCGAGTGCGCCTGCAGGAAGCTGTACACCTCGGTCTCGTCCACGCCGGGGAAGGCGCCCGGCGGCATGGCGGCAAGCAGGTGCGAGTGCGCGCGCGCCGAGGGCCACGCGTTCCCCGCCCACTCGGAGGTCAGGGAGGCAGGCGGCCGGCGGCAGCAGTTCTCGTCCGGGCACGTGGACTTGGACCGCTCCGTGGTTTCGCGCCCGCGGAACCACTTCACCTGCGCGTACGGAACGCCGACGGACAGCGAAAACTCGCCGGTGGCGGAGCGCTCCGTCCGGGCCGTGCACCAGTAGGTCCCGGACGGAGTGTCTGTGTACTGGCTGTAGGCACTGAACTTGTCCGGCACGTCGAATACCACCCGCGACGTCCAGTTTTTGCACGACGGCTGGCCCTCAATGGCGCCGGTGTGGTCCTGCGGGAACGTCACGCCGTCGTTCTCATAGGCCTTGTAGATGATGCCGCTCTTGTGCGTCTTCTGGAAGTGTGTGCGGATGTCCAGGTGCTGGGTGGCCAGGTTCGTGAACCGGTGCGCCGCGGTCTCGTAGGACACGGCGAATGCGTCCCGGATGTCCTCCACGGCGATTTCCTTGGCCTGCTTGGCCTTCTGCAGGAACTCCACGGTGGCCTGCTCCGGCAGCATCAGCGCCGCGGCGAAGTAGTTCGTGGCCACGCGCTGCATCAGGAAGTCCCCGTAGTTCGAGGGCGTCTGGTGGCCCAGGACGTAGTGGCCCAGCGCCTGCAGCAGCACCGAACGGGGGTCGTGATCGGTGCGCTGGTTCTGCGTGAGATAAATTCGGTGGTTCTTAAGATCCGTCACGGAACGGGTGGAATGCGGCAGGTCGCCCACGTGGTGCAGGCTGAAACCGAGGTGCCCGGCGATGTCCGCGATGACGTGGTGGGAGAGCGGGCCGCTGGTGTGGCCCACAGAGGCCAGGACCTTCTGCGCCTCCGCCTCGTACTCCGGGAAGTAGTTGTTCCGCTCCCGCATCATGGCCCGCAGTTCACCGTTGGCGCGGCGGGCCTCTTCCGGCGTGGCCACCTGCTCGTTGAGCCTGCGCTCCAGCTCGTGCTGCAGGCCCACCATGGACTCCAGCACATCCATCGGAAGCCGCGAGCTGATGCGGATTTTCGGCAGGTCCAGGGACTCATAGAGGGGGCTGCGCTGGTACCGTTCCAGCTCGATTTCCAGAGCCGCCCTGCGGTTGGGCGGCTCTGCCCCGAGCAGCTGGTCGATGCTGACATTCAGTGCGGCCGCCAGTTGCTGCAGCAGTCCCAGTTTGGGTTCCCGCTTGCCGTTCTCGATCAGGCTCAGCTGGCTCGGCGCGGTCCCTACGGCGGCACTCAGGTCATCGAGGGTCATCGCCGCCGCTTTGCGCAGGTGGCGGACGCGGCGGCCCAGGCTGATGACGTCCAGTTCGGCGGTTGCAGGGGACGACGGCGGGGTGGCGGCTTTGCGGTTCCAGCTCGTAGGCGACATTTATTGAGCATACGCGAAGAAACGCATTTCTTTCCATGGTTTTCATCTAGTAACCCTCTTGAAAGTGCAGAAAAGTAGATCTCACGGAAAGAAACACCGCACCGGTCCTGGCCGGTCCCCCACTGCAAAGGCGCAGGACGGGGACCGGCCAGGACGCCCCGGAGCACAAACAAGGAGACAAAGATGACTGCAGCATTTGAGCCCACCCAGCAGACGCCCGGCCAGGACACAGCAGAACAGGCCGCCGCACTGGAGCTCGAGTGGGCCGCCAACCCCCGCTGGGAAGGTGTGACCCGTGACTACAAGGCAACGGATGTCGTCCGCCTCCGCGGCCGCGTCTCCGAAGAGCACACGCTGGCCCGCCGTGGCTCCGAGAAGCTGTGGAAGCAGCTGACCGAAGAGCACAAGACCGGCGGCTACACCAACGCTCTGGGCGCCCTGACCGGCAACCAGGCCGTGCAGCAGGTCAAGGCCGGCCTCCGCGCCATCTACCTCTCCGGCTGGCAGGTCGCTGCGGATGCCAACAACTCCGGCCACACGTACCCGGACCAGTCGCTCTACCCGGCCAACTCCGTTCCCACGGTGGTCCGCCGCATCAACAACGCCCTCCTCCGCGCCGACCAGATCGAGTTCTCCGAAGGCATCCAGACCGTCGAGGACTGGATGGTGCCGATCGTCGCCGACGCCGAAGCCGGCTTCGGCGGCCCGCTCAACGCCTACGAGCTGATGAAGTCCATGATCCAGGCCGGCGCCTCAGGCGTTCACTGGGAGGACCAGCTCGCGTCGGAGAAGAAGTGCGGCCACCTCGGCGGCAAGGTGCTCATCCCCACCCAGCAGCACGTCCGCACCCTGAACGCCGCCCGCCTGGCCGCCGACGTCGCCGGCACCCCGTCCGTGGTCATCGCCCGCACCGACGCCGAGGCAGCAACCCTGATCACCTCCGACGTCGACGAGCGCGACCAGGAATTCATCCTCCGCGAAGGCGGACAGCCGGTCCGCACCCCGGAAGGCTTCTACAAGGTCCGCAACGGCATCGAACCCTGCATCGCCCGCGCCAAGGCCTACGCCCCGTACTCCGACCTCATCTGGATGGAAACGGGCACCCCGGACCTCGAGCTGGCCCGTAAGTTCGCCGAAGCCGTGAAGGCCGAGTTCCCGGACCAGATGCTCTCCTACAACTGCTCGCCGTCGTTCAACTGGCGCAAGCACCTGGACGACGCCACCATCGCCAAGTTCCAGCGTGAACTCGGCGCCATGGGCTTCACGTTCCAGTTCATCACCCTGGCCGGCTTCCACGCCCTGAACTACTCGATGTTCGACCTCGCCCACGGCTACGCCCGTGAAGGCATGAGCGCCTACGTCGAGCTCCAGGAAAAGGAATTCGCCTCCGAGTCCCGCGGCTACACCGCGACCAAGCACCAGCGCGAAGTCGGCACCGGCTACTTCGACGACATCGCAACTGCGCTCAACCCGAACGCATCCACCCTCGCCCTGGTCGGATCGACCGAAGAGGGCCAGTTCCACTAATTTTCCCCAAGTAAGTAGCAGTAGGTGTCGTTTTGGAGGCTCAAAACGACACCTACTGCTACCCAGATGGGCCCTGCACCAGGAGAACTCCAATGAACAGCTTCACTGACAACTTCACTATCAACGGGATCACTTTGACCGCGCAGCCGATTTGCCGGCAGGGCGAGGTTCTTACTCCGGATGCTTTGGCGTTTGTTGCCAAGCTGCACCGGGCCACGGCGGAGCGCCGGCAGGAGCTGCTGCAGGCCCGGCGGACCCGACGTGCCGAGATCGCCAAGGGCCAGGATCCGCGGTTCCTCCGCGAGACCGAGTCCGTCCGGAATGATCCGAACTGGCGCGTTGCTCCCCCGGCCCCGGGCCTGGAGGACCGCCGCGTGGAAATCACCGGTCCGGTGGACAAGAAGATGACCATCAACGCGCTGAACTCCGGCGCCAAGGTGTGGCTGGCCGACATGGAAGACTCCTCCACGCCGTCGTGGCGGAACGTGATCCAGGGACAGCTCAACCTCACGGACGCGCTGGAACGCCGGATCGACTTCACCTCCCCCGAGGGCAAGGACTACAAACTGCGCCCGGCCGGCGAACTGCCCACCATCGTGGTCCGTCCCCGCGGCTGGCACCTGCCCGAGAAGCACATGCTCATCGACGGCGAACCCATCGCCGGCGGCATCGTGGACTTCGGCCTGTACTTCTTCCACAATGCCCGCCGGCTGCTGGCCCAGGGCAAAGGCCCCTACTTCTACCTGCCGAAGATCGAGAACCACCTCGAGGCACGCCTGTGGAACGACATCTTCATCCTCGCCCAGGATCTCCTCGGCATCCCGCAGGGCACCATCCGCGCCACCGTGCTGATCGAGACCATCACGGCCTCCTTCGAGATGGAAGAGATCCTCTACGAGCTCCGCGACCACGCGGCGGGCCTGAACGCCGGCCGCTGGGACTACATCTTCTCCATGATCAAGAACTTCCGCACCCGCGGCCCCCGCTTCGTCCTGCCGGACCGCGTGCAGGTAACCATGACGGCCCCGTTCATGCGCGCCTACACCGAGCAACTGGTGCGTGCCTGCCACAAGCGCGGCGCCATGGCCATCGGCGGAATGGCCGCAGCTGTCCCCAACCGCAAGGACGAGGAAGCCAACGCCATCGCGTTCGAGAAGGTCCGCGCGGACAAGACCCGCGAGGCCGGCGACGGCTTTGACGGCTCCTGGGTGGCCCACCCGGACCTGGTTCCGGTGTGCCGCGAAGTGTTCGACGGCGTCCTCGGCGACCGCCCGAACCAGCTGGACCGCCTCCGCGAAGACGTCACCCCGGACGACCGCGCGCTGCTGGACATCGCCTCCACAAAGGGCACCATCACCGAACAGGGCATCCGGAACAACATCGAAGTGGGCATCCGCTACATCGAGTCCTGGCTGCGCGGCAACGGTGCCGTGGCCATCCACAACCTGATGGAGGACGCCGCCACAGCGGAGATCTCCCGCTCACAGCTGTGGCAGTGGATCTTCTCCCGCGCCATTACCGACCAGGGTGAAATCATCACCCGCCACTGGGTGGAGGAACTGCTGGACGAGGAATTCGCCCGCCTGGAACGCTTCGAGGGCGACCGCTTCGCCGACGCACGGGACATCTTCGAGGAAGTCACCCTGGCCGACGCGTTCCCCACGTTCCTGACCCTCCCGGCCTACTCCCGCTTCCTGCACGAGGCCCGGGACCGCACCGAGGAACCGGTGGAGGACGCGGAACTCGTCGCCGCCTGATCGCGGCAACCGAGCCTGATCACGCGGTAACTAGGAAGATTTCCGTTCGCCGGGCTGCCACGCCCTTCGCAACAGGCACCCCGAAATCCGGGGCGGCGGCCCGGCAACGGAAGAACCATTCAGCGCGAACGGACAGTTGAGGCCCTTACTCAAGGGCCTCAACTGTCCGTTCGCGCTTTTCGTGTGGGGCTTAAGTGTCCGTTCGGGCTCAACGCCGTGCGGTGAAGGAACGACGACGGCGGGGCCGTCAGCGGGTCTTCGGCACCTTCCGCACGGAGAGGGTGGTGCCCAGGATGAACGCCCCCACCGATGCAAGGATCAGCAGCAGCGGGTTGGTCCACGATCCGGAAACCGAGTGGACGTAGCCCACCAGCGTCGGGGCAACAGCGCCAACTGAATAGCCCACGCCCTGGACGACGGCGGACATCCGGCCGGCGGACGCCTGGTCGCGGGCCAGCTTGATGATGGCAATGAAGATGACCGTGATGCCGCCGCCCTGCGCCGCGCCGCCCACAGAGGACCAGAGCCACCACAGGTCCGGGGCCAGCAGCAGGCCAAGCGGGACTGTCAGCCACATCAGGCCCAGGGTGACCGCCACCGCCGTCGTGCTGGCAAACCTGGCCACCATCGGCACGCCGAGGCCGCCCACAATAGCAAGGATCTGGAAGAGCGAGGACCCTGCGCCGGCGGCCGAGGGCGCCATGCCCAGTTCATCCGTGAGGAAGGTTGGCAACCAGGCCGTGACGCCATAGTAGGAAAACGCCTGTCCGGCAAAGCCCGCGGTCAGCCCGGCCGTGATCCAGCGGGACGCCGGCCGAACGCCGGCGGGACGGGGATCGGACTCTTCGACGGCGGCCGGAACGAAGGCATGCCGGCCCACTGCCATCACCCAGAAAACCGTGGCGGCCACGGCGAAAAGCCCGCTGGCCGCGAGCGAGAGCCGCCATCCGGCCAGCTCGGCCAGGGGCGCGGTGACCACTGAAGTGAGGAAGGACCCGATGTTCAGGGCCGCGGTGTAGATGCCCATGGCGGTCCCCTGGCGCTGCGGCGAAAAGTCGCGCCGGATGATCAGCGGCACGGCAATGTTGCCGATGGTGATGGCCACACCGATGATCGCTGTTCCGAACAGCACCAGGCCGCCGTTTCCGGCGGACCGGACAATGACGCCGGCCAGCACGCCCAGAAGCGTCAGCATGATGGCGAATTCCGCCCCGAATTTCCGGCCGGCAAACGACGCGAGCGGCGCCGCCAGCGAAAAACACAGCACCGGAATGCCGGTCAGCAGCCCCAGTTCAACCGGAGAGAACCCGAGGTCCTGCTGCATCGGGCCCACCACCGGGGCCACAGCCACGAAGGGGCCGCGCATGTTCAGCGCAATGAGCCCGATACTGGCCAGCAGGATCCAGCCGCGCGGAATCCTGGAGAGGATGTTCGCCGTCATGATGCGGGCTGCGGCTTAATGCGGGTGCTGGAAATCGGTTTCATCCACTCATTGCTATCATGCCCGCGGCACCATGACGGGCGTTATCCCGTTGCCTGCAAGGTGGCTTCGATCACGGCGGGAGACAACACGTGCTGTGTGACCATCTGGCTGGCGCCGAGGATCGCGGCCTGGTCCCCGGCCATCGAGAGCGCTATCCGCAGGTGTGACGTGGCCAGCGGCAGGGACCGCCGGTAAACCACTTCGCGCACGCCGGCCATCAGGTGCTCGCCGGCCTGGCCGAGGCTGCCGCCGATCACGATTACCGAGGGATTCAGCAGGTTGACCACAGTAGCCAGCACGTCCCCCACGTCACGGCCGGCCTGGCGCAGCGCCTGGATGGCCTGGAGGTTTCCCTCGGAGACGAGCCGCAGGACATCGCCTCCCTTTTCGGCCGGAAGCCCCTGGCGGGCCAGTTCGCGTGCGACGGCGGGGCCCGAGGCCAGCGCTTCAAGGCAGCCGTAGTTGCCGCAGCGACACAGGATCTCGTCGCCGCGCGGAACCCGCACGTGGCCCAGGTCCCCGGCCGTTCCGTTGGCGCCGCGCTGGAGTTCGCCGCTGCTGATGATGCCGGCACCGATGCCCGTTGCCACTTTGATGAAGAGGAAGTTGTCGTGTTCCGGCCAGTACGCCGTGCGTTCGCCGAGCGCCATGATGTTGACGTCGTTGTCCACCAGCACTGGCACCGGCAGCGAGCGCTGCACATAGCGGACCACATCGAACCCGTCCCAGCCCGGCATGATGGGCGGCTTCACCGGCTTCCCGGTGGCATGCTCCACCGGACCGGGCAGCCCGATCCCGATCCCGGCGAGGTCCGTTGCACTCCGGCCTGCCTCGCTGAGGAGTGTTTTGCCTTCGTCAACCACCCGGCCCAGGACCGCTTCCGGGCCGTCGGCAACATCCTGGGCCAGGCGCCGTTCGGCCAGGACGTTGCCGCCGAGGTCGGTGACGGCGACGATCACGTGCGTGGCGCCGACGTCGACCGCCAGGACAGAACGCGCGGCCGGGTTAAAGGCAAAGCGCGACGGCGGCCTGCCGCCGCTGGAACTGGCCTCACCGGCAGGACCCACCAGCCCGGAAGAGATGAGGGCGTCAATGCGGGCGGCCACCGTGGACCGCGCAAGGCCTGTGGTCAGGGCCAGTTCGGCCCGGGTGCGGGCCTTCCCGTCGCGGAGCAGCTGGAAGAGGTCACCGGCCCGGGAAAGGCTTCCGGCACCGTCGGGCGCGGCCTCGGTTCCGGCGTCGATGCCGGGCTCTTTTCCAGACGTTGGACTCATGTGTCAGTGATAGCACGAAGGCCTTATGCGTGTCACGCCACCGAAAGATCGTCAATAACTTTTCAACTTTTGCTTGACGATCGACAAAAGTGTGCCTAGCTTGATGTGTGAGCGGTATCACTGAGACGAGGTATCGCTGAGAAGCCCTAGCCCGCACGCTCCAGCTATTACAAAGAGGTAATCAACTTGTCGAGCCAAGCACAGCAATCACCGGCCCTCCTGGGAGTCGGCATTCTGGGCGCGGGACCTGTGACGCAGGCGATCCACCTCCCTTCCCTTGCGCGGCTGGGGGACATTCTCGAAGTCCGCCACATCATGGACGTCGACCCCGCCGTGGCCGAGTCGGTGGCAGGCCGGGTCGGAGCACGCTTCAGCACCAGCATGGACGAACTCCTCGCGGACCCGGCGGTGGACATCGTTGCCATCTGCAGCCCGCACCAGTTCCACGCACCCCAGGTCATCGCCGCCTGCCGGGCCGGCAAGAAAGCTGTGCTGTGCGAAAAGCCGTTCGCCATGAACGGGGAAGAGGCTGCCGCCATTTCCGCCGTTTCCGCCGAAACCCGCGTCCCGATCATCGTGGGTGCCATGCACACCTTCGATCCCGGCTGGCTCGCGGCGGAGGAAGCCTGGGGCGGCCTGCCCGAGCAGGTCCACACCGTCCGGTCCTCCATCGTCCTTCCGCCCAACCCCCGCTTCGAGGACTTCGCCACCGAGATTGTGGGCCGCGTTCCCGTGCCGGGCCGTGACTCCAACGATCCGGAGGCCCTCAAGGCCATGCTCACCGGGGGCGTGATGGGCCTGGCCATCCACGACCTTCCGCTGGTCCGCCGCTTCACCCCGGACTTTGCGGCGGTGGAGGTCCTCCACGCTGAAACCGTAAGTCCCTTCGGCTATGTCATCTCCCTGCGGGCCGGAGACGTCACCATCGAGCTCCGGGCCGCAATGAACGGGACCTGGGAACCGTGCTGGACGTTTGAAGCGATCGGCGACGACGCCTCCCTGGACATCGACTTCACCCCGTCCTACGTCCATGCAGGCTCGGCAACCGCCCGGATCCGGACGGCCGGGCGGACCGTTACCCTGGGGCCTTTCGGCCACAACGGCTACGAGGGCGAGTGGCGCAAACTGGCCGAGTTGGCCGGCGGAACGGGCCAGCCGCCGTCTGCCGAGACGCTGATCCATGACCTTGAGTTCGCGCTGGCGATCGCCGAGGCGGCCGCAGGCCGGGTCGACGCCGGCGCTCCCCACGACGCAGCCGCAGAGCAGGAGGTCAACGCATGAGCACGCAGTTGTCCGTGTACGCGGACGCACAGGCAGAAGCAACCGGCGCGGTGTCCGCCGTCGTCGCTTCCCTCCCCCTGTCCCTGGCTCCGGCGCCGTTTGCTCCGGACGGCGCAGGCGCGCCGGACATCGTCGCCGTCGCCGGCCATGCCGGCTGGACCGATCGGGCGTCCACTGCCATCCGCAATGGTGCCAAAGGCGTTGTGGTGTCCGCACCGGTGGCAGAAGGCCCCGCCGGACTCGCAAGTGTCGCAGATGCTGCAGCCGCCGTGGTGGTCCTCGACCTGCACTGGGCCGGAAACGTGGCGCTTGCCTCCACCAGCAAAAACGTGCACGGTGTCATCGCCGGCGCCCTCAAGGACGCCGTCCTGGTGGACTCGGTTGCCATCGCGGCACCGGGGGCGGATCCCCTGCGGCCGCTGACGGACCAGCTCGCCGTCCTGGTGCAATGCGGGATGGACGTCCACAACCTCCGGATGGTCCAGCGCAACGGGAACGTCTACACCGTGGCCGGCGTCCTTGCAGGCGGAGCGCCCGTCGCGCTGCAGGGCATCCTCACCTCCGCACTGCCGGCCACCGCCAGCGTCTCAATCCTTACGACAGCCGGGCGTGCCGACGTCGTACTGCCGGACCCCGCAGCAGCGTGGCCGGCCGAAGTCCGGGCAGTCACTGCAGACGGTGCGACGACGCTTCCCACACTGTACGAATCCTCCCACCGGACCAGCTGGTCGAGGGTCCACTCGCATATTTCCTCCGGTACCGCCGCCAACGACCTGGCACAGTTCACCGCCGTCATGGCACTCCTCAACCAACTCACCAGCTAGACAGCCCTACCGAACCACCAGCAGTTCCAGTTCCTCAAGTCACCATCCACTCATTGTCGAGAAGGGCCCGGGCATTCAGTCACTCCGGGACCTGAAAGGAAACTATCGTGTCTACGAAACCCTCCATCGCATCTTCCGCCTTCTCCCGGCGGGGGTTCCTGGGATTCGCCGCGGCTGCGGCCTCCGTTCCCCTCCTGGCCGCCTGCGGCGGAGGCTCCGCTTCGCAGGGCGGTGGAGGCGGTGCGGCTGGAACCATCAAGTTCTGGGACATGCCGTGGGCCACCCCGGCCTACAACGATGCCGCCAAGAAGATCGCCGAAGGTTTCTCCGGGGCCAATGGCGGCAAGGCCAGCTATCAGATCATCCAGTGGAACAACTTCTACCAGACGTTCTCCTCGGCCATCGCGTCCAAGACAGGCCCCGCAGTGTCCACCGGCGGCGGTTTCCAGGCGTTCCAGTTCGAGCAGCAGGGCCAGATCGCCTACGCCGACAAGGTCATCGACAAGCTCAAGGCCAACGGCCAGTTCGACGACTTCCTGCCGGGTGTCCTGGACCCGTTCAAGTCGGACAAGGGCTACGTCGCCGTCCCCTGGCAGCTGGACATGCGCGTGTTCTGGTACCGCAAGTCGCTGTTCGAGAAGGCGGGCGTGGGACTTCCCACTGACTGGCCGTCCCTCCTGGAGGCCGGCAAGGCACTGAAGAAGGTCGGAGCCTTCGGCTTCACCACCGGTGCAGGAGCTGGCAACAACTACGGCAACCACTCCATGATCATGATGATGGTCAACAATGGCGGCGGCGTCTGGAACAAGGACGGCGAACTGGACCTGATGAACGACCGCAACGTGGAAGCCATGGAATTCGTCCTTGAGCTGGTGTCCAACGGAATCGTCGATCCGGCCGCCGTCAGCTACACCACCGACAACATGTCCGCGCAGTGGAAAGACGGCAAGGCCGGGTACGGCCTGTTCCAGGTCAACGTCCCGCAGCGTGTGGGCGACACCTCCGGCGACCTGCTGGTGGCCGATCCCATCACGGGCCCTCACGGAGACAAGGCCACCATCGTCTTCCCGAACAACATCATGATGTACACCAACACCCCGTCCCAGGAGGCCTCCGAGGACTTCCTGGTCTACTACCTGGGCCAGCTCAAGGAGCTGTGGAAGCAGAAGCTGATGTCCGCCCTGCCGGTGTTCAAGTCCATCACCGAAATGCCCGAATTCGCCGATGACCCCAACAACGTCAAGATCGTCAAGGACTGGCAGCCGATCGCCAAGACCTTTGCTGCCCAGGGCAAAACCCTGAATGCGAACCTCGCGGCGCTGGACGGCGGCCAGGCCCTGAACCAGTTCAGCCAGACCATCCTGACCGGCAAGGCCGACGCCAAGACAGCCCTGCAGACCTTCCAGTCCGGCCTCGAATCGGTCCTGAAGAAGTAAACGGACCTTTCCATGGCATTGATTACAGCCCAATCCGGCCTCAGCCGGGCCCGCCGGGGAGTTGCCCCCGGCGGGGCCGGCGGCCCCGCCAACCGCAAGAGCAAGCTCAGCGCGCAGACCAGCCGGACCTTCTTCTGGCTCCTGCTGCCCTCCGTTGTCCTGCTCGTCCTGATCCACGGCTATCCCCTCATACACGCCGGTGTGCAGGCCACGCACGACGGTTCCCTGATCCAGACCGGCAACTTCGTCGGCGGGGAGAACTTCGCCACCGTCCTGTCTTCACCCGCGTTCTGGAAAGCGGCACAGTTCACCCTGATGTTCACCATCGTGGGCGTGTTCGGCTCGTGGCTCGTGGGCCTGGGACTCGCGCTCCTGCTCCGCACCAAGATCCCCGCGGGCGGCACCTTCAAGGTCCTGCTGCTCCTGCCCTGGGTCGTACCGATCGTGGTGTCCTCCACAGCGTGGAACTGGCTGGTGGCCACCCCGGACAGCCTGATCCCGTCCCTGTTCCGGAACCTCGGCCTGGGAACGCCTCTGTTCCTCGCCGATCCCAACCTCGCTGCCATCACCGTGATGGTCTTCAAGGTCTGGGTCAGCTTCCCGTTCATGATGATGATGATTTCAGCCGCCCTGGCCTCCGTGGACACCACCGTCTACGAAGCCGCCAGCATGGACGGTGCCACCCGCTGGCAGCAGTTCAGCCAGATCACCCTCCCGCTGATCGCCCGCTCCACCTACATCAGCTGGATCCTGATGACCATCTTCTGCGTCAATGACTTCCCCACCATCTACCTGCTCACCGGTGGCGGCCCGGTCAGCGCCACCACCTCCCTGGTGGTCCTTGCCTACCGCACGGTGTTCCAGGACTTCGCCACCGGCCCCGGCGTGGCCATCGCCTTCCTCATGACCATGACCCTGGTGGTCATCTCCGTCCTTCTGTACCGCCAGATCCGAAAGTCGAGTGTCGAATAATGAGCGCAGCAGTCCACGCCCATCCCGAGTCCGGCCCGGTCCTCGGCGTCGGCGGCCCAGCCAAAAACAAGCGCGTCCTCTCCGAAGCCGGCCACCGCGGCCAGTGGTGGAGGTTCGTCGCGATCCTGGCCATTACCGCTGTGGTCCTCGTCCCCATCATGGTCACCGTGGTGCTCGCCTTCACCCCCGGCCCGACCAGCACTGCCACGGGCCTGACCTTCGAGAACCTCGCCAACGTGTTCGACGGAACCCTCGCGGCCACCTGGCTGCAGAACAGCCTCATCACCACCCTTTCCACCGTGTTGGT
>NZ_JYCN01000004.1 GCF_000876655.1 Arthrobacter sp. SPG23 | reverse complement strand
CCTCGCGGCCACCTGGCTGCAGAACAGCCTCATCACCACCCTTTCCACCGTGTTGGTGTCCGTGGCCGTCGCCGCCCCCGCCGGCTACGTCCTCTCCCGCGGCCGCAGCAAGGCGGTCTCCGGCTACTCCCTGCTGCTGTTCGTGATGCAGTCCCTGCCCATCATCACGTCGGTGGTCCCGCTGTTCATCCTCTTCGCCGGCATGGGCCTGGTGGACAACCTGCTGGGCATCACCATCATCTACGTGGGCTCCACCATGACCGTGGCCACCTGGATGATGGCAGCCTACTTCGACTCGATCCCCATCAGCCTCGAGGAAGCCTCGTGGATCGACGGCTGCTCCGTCTTCGGATCCTTCACTAAAGTGGTCCTCCGCAACAGCCTGCCCGGCATCCTCTCCACAGCGATCTTCGCCTTCCTGCTGGCCTGGAACGATTACCTCGTGGCCATCGTCTTCCTTCGCTCCAACGAGATCTTCACTCTCCCCATGGGCGTCCAGTCCTTCTTCCAGCAGAACGCCACGGACTGGACCTCCGTCATGGCCCTCGCCGTGGTCATGATGCTCCCGCCCGTCATCGTCTTCGCCACCCTGAACAAGTACTTCAGCGTCGGCGGGATCGGCGGATCCCTCGCCGGCCGCTAGGCAACGCCTGCCGCTACGCCGCACCGCCTGCAGCCGGCACTGAACCAATTCCGGAACGAAACTCCCGCAAAGGAACAAAATGTCTTACTCACTCCAGCTCTACACCCTGCGCAATGCCATCCAGGAGGACCTGCCCGGCACCATCAGGAAGGTAGCTGAGATCGGCTTCACCCAGGTTGAGCCCTACAACTTCGTGGCCACGGCCAAGGAGCTCGGCGCCGCCCTGAAGGAGAACGGCCTCACTGCACCGTCCGGCCATGCTCCCCTGCTCAGCCAGGACCAGGACGAGATCTTCGCCGCCGCCAAGGAACTGGGCATCAGCACCGTCATCGACCCGTTCCTGCCGGCCGAGCACTGGCAGAAGGCCGAGGACATCCAGGCCACCGCCGCGAAACTCAACGCGGCGGCCAAGAAGGGCGCCGAATACGGCATCCGCGTCGGCTACCACAACCACGCATGGGAACTGGAGTCGAGCATCGAGGGCCGCACGGCACTGGAATACTTCGCCGACCTCCTGGACCCCGAACTGGTCCTGGAAGTGGACACCTACTGGGTTGCCGTGGGCGGCCAGGACCCCGTGGACATCCTGACCAAACTCGGGGACAGGGTGAAGTTCATCCACATCAAGGACGGCCCGCTGAACACCGACACCAAGGCCCAGCAGCCCGCCGGCCAGGGCAAGATCGCCGTCTGGGATGTCATCGGCGCCGCCAAGTCCCTGGAAGTGGGAGTCGTGGAGTTTGACGACTACTCCGGCGACATCTTCGACGGCATCGCCCAGTCCCTGGCGTTCCTGAACGCTGAAGCCAGCGAAGGCGCCCAGTCCGAAGGAGCGCGGGCATGAGCACCTCCTCCACGAAGAAGGGGCCGGTGGGCGTCGCCGTCATCGGTGCCGGCAACATCAGCAAGCAGTACCTGGACAACCTGACGGTGTTCCCGGACCTGAAGGTCCACGTCATCGCCGACCTCTTCGAGGACGCGGCCGCGGCGCGGGCGAAGGAATACGGGATCGCCGAGTCAGGCGGTGTGGACGCGGCCCTGAACCATCCCGACGTCGAAATCATCGTCAACCTGACCATCCCGGCCGCGCACGTGGAGGTGGCCACCGCCGCCGTCAACGCCGGCAAGCACGTGTGGACGGAGAAGCCGTTCTCACTGGACCGCGAATCCGGCCTGGGGCTACTGAAGGCCGCGGATGCCGCCGGGCTCCGGCTCGGCTGCGCGCCGGACACCTTCCTCGGCGCCGGCCTGCAGACGGCCCGGCGGATCATTGAACGCGGCGACATCGGCACCCCGCTGACCGCCATGACCACGTTCCAGACCCCCGGCCCGGAATCCTGGCACCCGAACCCGGCGTTCCTCTTCCAGTACGGTGCCGGTCCCCTGTTCGACATGGGCCCGTATTACATCACCGCACTGGTCCAGACGTTCGGTTCCGTGCGCAAGGTGGCGGCCATCGGCTCCAAAGCCAAGGAAGTCCGGGTCATCGGCTCCGGCCCCAAACTGGGCGAGGAATTCACGGTCGAGGTGCCCACCCACGTGTCCGCGATGGCCCAGTTCGAGGGCGGCCAGTCCTCGCACAGCGTCTTCTCGTTCGAGTCGCCGCGGCAGCGGATGGGCTTCGTGGAGATCACCGGCACGGAGGCCACCATTTCCCTCCCGGATCCCAACTACTTCGACGGCGACGTGCGGCTCTGGCGCGCGGGCGATGAAGAGTGGACCGTCATTCCCGCCACCGGACCATCCAACGGCCGCGGCATGGGTGTGCTGGACATGGCCCGTTCCATCCGGGCCGGGGTTCCGCACCGCGCCACGGGCAACCTCGCCTACCACGTGCTGGACACCATGGTCTCGATTTCCGAGTCCGTGGAATCCGGCACCTTTGTCAACGTCGAAAGCTCCGCCCCCGCGTCCCCGGCCCTCCCCGAGGACTGGAACCCCACCGCTTCCACCCTCTAGGAACCAGGCAATGAACTCCCCCGAAAGCACGGACGGCACAAACCCGGAAAACCCTCCGCTGGGTGTGGCGATGATCGGCTACGCGTTTATGGGCAAGGCCCATTCGAACGCCTGGCGCAACGTGGCCTCCTACTTCGACGTTCCGGACTTCGAGCAGAAAGTGCTCGTGGGCCGGAACGCGGGGCAGGTCGCGGCCGCCGCCGCGAAGTACGGCTGGGCCGAGTCGGCGACGGACTGGCGCTCGGTCCTGGACCGGGACGACATCCACATCGTGGATATCTGCGCGCCGGGCTGGATGCATGCCGAGATTGCCATCGCGGCGCTCGAGGCCGGCAAACACGTCCTGGTCGAGAAGCCCCTGGCCAACACCCTGGCCGAGGCCGAAGCCATGGCGGACGCTGCCCGCGCCGCCCGGGAACGCGGCGTGCAGTCCATGATCGGTTTCAACTACCGGCGGGTCCCGGCCCTGGCCCTCGCGAAGGAACTCATTGCCGAGGGCAGGCTCGGAACAGTCCGGCACGTCCGCGCCGCGTACCTGCAGGACTGGCTGGTGGACCCCGACTCCCCCATGACGTGGCGGCTGAACAAGGAAACAGCCGGGTCCGGCGCCCTGGGCGACATCGCCTCGCACGCGATCGACCAGGTCATGTTCCTCCTCGACGGCACGGTCACCGAGGTTTCCGGGCGTCTGCATACCTTCGTGACCAACCGCCCCGGGACGCACGGCCCCGAAGAGGTAACGGTCGACGACGCTGCCTGGGCCACGCTGACCCTGGACTCCGGGGCCATCGCCTCGGTGGAGGTTTCGCGCATGGCTACCGGGCAAAAGAACTCGCTCAAACTGGAGATCTACGGGGACAAGGGCTCCCTGCTGTTCGACCTCGAAGCCATCAACGAACTCGGCTTCCTGGACGCCACCGTCCCCGTCCGGGAACAAGGCTTCCGGCGCATCCTGGTCAACGAACCCGAGCACCCGTACATGGCTGCCTGGTGGCCGCAGGGCCACGTGATCGGCTGGGAACACACCTTCACGCACGAGATCCGGGACTTCCTCGCCGCGATCGACGGCGGCACCCCGCCGTCGCCGTCGTTCGACGAGGGCCTGGCCGTCCAGCGGGTCCTGGCCGCCATCGAAGAATCCGCCAACGCCAAATCCTCCATCATCCAGCTCGCCACCTCCCCTGTCCCCGCCACCGAAGGAGCCTGACATGCCCCGCCCGTACACCCTGTTCACCGGCCAGTGGGCCGACCTCCCCTTCGAGGAAGTCGCCAAGCTTGCCTCCGGCTGGGGCTACGACGGCCTCGAAATCGCCGTCTCCGGGGACCACCTGGATGCCTGGCGCTGGGACGAACCCGGCTATGTCGAGTCCAAACTCGCCGTCCTGGACAAATACAACCTGAAAGTCTGGGCCATCTCCAACCACCTCAAGGGCCAGGCCGTCTGCGATGACCCCATCGACTTCCGCCACGAAGCCATCGTCGGATCCAAGGTCTGGGGCGACGGCGACCCCGAAGGCGTCCGCACCCGCGCCGCCGAGGAAATGAAACACACCGCCCGGCTCGCCAAAGCACTCGGCGTGGACACCGTGGTCGGTTTCACCGGCTCCTCCATCTGGCAGTACGTCGCCATGTTCCCGCCCGTCCCCGAAAAGGTCATCGAGGCCGGCTACCAGGACTTCGCGGACCGCTGGAACCCCATCCTGGACGTTTTCGACGAATGCGGCGTCCGCTTCGCCCACGAAGTCCACCCCTCCGAAATCGCCTACGACTACTGGACCACCGTCCGCACCCTCGAAGCGATCGGCCACCGGCCCGCGTTCGGGCTGAACTGGGACCCGTCCCACTTCATGTGGCAGGGCATCGACCCCGTCTCCTTCATCTGGGACTTCAAGGACCGGATCTACCACGTGGACTGCAAGGACACCAAGCTCCGCCCCACCGGCCGGAACACCGTGATGGGCTCCCACCTGCCCTGGGGCGACCCGCGCCGGGGCTGGGACTTCGTCTCCGCAGGCCGCGGCGACGTCCCTTGGGAATCGTCCTTCCGCGCCCTGACGGCGATCGGCTATGACGGCCCCATCTCAGTCGAATGGGAAGACGCCGGCATGGACCGCCTCCACGGCGCCCCCGAAGCCCTCGCCGCGCTCAAAAAGTACGACTTCCCCGCCTCCCAGACCAGCTTCGACGCCGCCTTCAGCAGCAAGGACTAGGGTCTTTGGCGCCCTCTGACGCACCACGGATGTCCGGTTCGCCGGGCACCTCGCCCGGAGCAGGGACGCCAACGCTCGACGACGGCGGATTCGTCCCGCTGTTCGACGGCGTGTGCCTGGCCGGCTGGCACACTGCACCGCGGATCGACGGTGCGGAGTATCCTGGCGGGCCCAGCGTCCTTGAGCTGTTCGACCGCCGGTCCGCCCCCTTCGGCGAAGCCCGCTGGGGCGTCGGCGCGCAGTGCCGGTGGCGGAACATCCGGATCAAGGAGCTCTAGGCATGCTGCGCACGCTTCAGCCCGGACAGCGCTGCGAGGTGTGGATTGCGTCCGTCACGGGCGAATCCGAACTTGTCTACAGCACGGACGAGCTCCTGCTCGAAGCACCCAACTGGACCCTCGACGGCTCGGCCCTCATCCTCAACGGGGACGGGAAGCTATGGATTTTTGATGTTGCCGGCCGGACACTCGACCAGCTCCCTCTCACCGGCGTTCCCGACCTCAACAACGACCATGTCCTGGCCCCGGACGGCAGGCAGATCTACCTCTCGGCGAACGACGGCCACATCTACCGTGCGCCGCTGGGCGGCGGCGCGGCCGAGCGGGTCACGGCCGACGACGGCTCCTTCCACTTCCTGCATGGCGTGAGTCCCGACGGCGGTGAACTCGCCTACGTGGGAATCGACGCCGGCGACTTCAGCCGGCCCGGACGGCTCCTGACCATCCCCGCGGACGGGGGTCCGACGTCGTCGTTCGACACGGGCGACGGGCATTGCGACGGGCCCGAATACTCACCTGACGGAAAGTGGCTCTACTTCAACACGGAGGCGTTCACCAGCGCACCGGGGCATGCCCAGATCGCGCGCATGCGCGTGGACGGCGAGGGCAGGGAGCGACTGATCGAAAGTGACACGGTGGACTGGTTCCCCCATCTCTCCCCTGACGGCCGCTACGCCAGCTATATACGGTTTCCCAGCGGAACCGAAGGCCATCCCGCGGACCTGCCGGTCGACGTCGTGCTGGTCTCCACCAGTGACTGGGCCACACCGCTGCACAGCTGCCCGCTCTTCGGAGGACAGGGAACGCTCAACGTGAACAGCTGGTCGCCGGACTCCGTCCGCTTCGCCTACGTCGCCTACCCCGTCCACTGAGGGCGAGCGGGAACTAGAGTTTTGGGCATGACGCACACCATCCGCAAAGCAACAGCGGACGACGCCGGCCGGCTGGCCGGGCTCGCCGCCGTCACCTTCCCGCTGGCCTGCCCGCCGGAATCCTCCCCGGACGACATCGCGGCACACCTGGCGAACACCCTCAGCGAAGCAAAGTTCCGGAGTTACCTGGCGGACCCGGACATTACAGTCCTGGTGATCGATTCCGACGGCGATCTCCGCGGCTACAGCATGCTCGTGGACCGTCCCGCCGGCGACCCGGACGTTGCCGCCGCACTGACCGTCCTGCCGTCAGCCGAGCTCAGCAAATGCTATGTCCACCCGGACCATCACGGGCTCGGTGCCGCGGCCGAACTGATGCACGCCAGCCTGGATGAAGCCGCAGCCTCCGGTGCGCGGGGAATGTGGCTGGGCGTCAACAGCCAGAACGCCAAGGCCATCCGCTTCTACGAGAAATCAGGATTCCGGAAGGTCGGCACCAAATCCTTCAAGCTGGGAACCACGGTGGAACACGACTTCGTGATGGAGCGGCCCCTCGCCCACCGAGAAGCGCGAACGGACGCTTAAGCCCCAAGCAGTGAGCAAAGCTACATGCCCGCCGGGGAATGGATGCCGCGGGCGACGGGTTGTTGCCAGCATGAAGATTGAGATCTGGTCCGACGTCGCCTGCCCCTGGTGCTACATCGGCAAGCGCCGTTTCGAAGCGGCCCTGGCCGAATTCCCGCACCGCGATTCCGTGGAGGTGAAGTGGCGCAGCTACCAGTTGGATCCCGGTCTGCCCGAGCACTACGACGGCACCGAGCTGGACTACCTCAGCACCCGCAAGGGCATGGCCCCGGCGCAGGTCTCACAGATGTTCGACCACGTGGCGGAGCAGGCGAAGGGCGAGGGCCTCAACTACCGGTTCGACACCGTTGTGGTTGCCAACAGCTTCACGGCACACCGGCTGATCCACCTGGCCGCCGCGCACGGCAGGCAGGACGCCGCCAAGGAGCGCCTGCTGAGCGACCACTTTGAGCACGGCAAGGACATCGGCAGCCGGGAGTACCTCACCTCCCTGGGGCAGGACCTGGGGATCGACGCCGGGGAACTGGATGAGCTGTTCACCACGGACAAGTACGCCGAGGACGTCCGCTTCGACTTCGAAGAAGGCCGTGCCCTGGGCATCAGCGGCGTGCCGTTCTTCGTGATCGACCGGAAGTTCGGACTATCGGGCGCCCAGCCATCGGCCATGTTCAGCCAGGCACTCAACCAGGCATGGCAGGAAAAGCAGCCCCTCGTTATGGCCGGCACCGGCGCCCCTGGGAGCAAGAACAGCTCCGACGACAGTGCCGGCGTGTGCGGCCCCGACGGCTGCGCGGTCGGAGCCGCCGCGCTCGCCGCGCCCGCCACGGGCGGGTTTGCTGACAGATCACTGTAAAGTGTCTGTATGCCTAGGATTTCGGCCGCCACGAATGCTGCCCAACGAGCCGAGACCCAACGCCGCATCCTGACCGGCTTCGGCGAGCTCCTCTTCACCCACGGCCTGCCCGGGCTCACCATGACCGATGTTGCCCGCCATGCCGGCATCGGGCGCACCGCCGTGTACAACTACTACGCGGACATCGAAGAGCTGCTCATCGCCTACGCACTGGACGAAACCGAGCGCTTCCTCGATGGCCTCCGGGAGTCGCTGCAGTCCCTGGAGAACCCGGTGGAACGCCTTGCACTGTACGTCCGGGCCCAGGTGGAGGACCTGAGCCGCCGCCACCTGCCGCCGGGTCCTGCCATGGCCGCCGTGCTCTCGCCCGCGTCCTTCTCCAAACTCGCGGACCATGTGGGCGAACTCAGCCTCCTGCTGCAGGACATCCTGCGCGACGCGATGGCGCAGGGCTACCTCCCTGAGGCTGACATCGCCCAACTGGCCCAGCTCATCCACGGCACCCTGTCCTCCAGCGCCGCCCGCGGCGACGGCACCGCCGAGGCGGTGCTCCGCACCGTGCGGTTCATCCAGCTGGGCGCCGGGGCACGGTTCGACGACGCCGGCCAGCCGGTCCGGCTCAGCCAGCCGTAAGCGGGCTCACCCGGATCCGGCCACCCAGGTCTGGCGGGCTCAGCCGGCTTTGGGGATCACCGGCCACTTGGCGCTGTCCACGATCCGGCGGCTCTCGCGCGGGCAGCTGAGTTGACCGGGCGTCTGGTCCACGAGTTCCGGCGCGGTCAGTTCCTTGAAGTCACCCGTGAGGATCACATCCACGCTGCCGTCCGAACGGCCGTCCTGAAAGTAGTCAGATGCGGGGAGGTTCCGCTGGACGGTGAAAGCGGCCGACTGGCCCGCAGCCCCGGAAACCACTGCGGCCACGCCCCTGTAACCGGACTGGGTGTTGTCCACCACTGCCACCGCGAATTTCCTGGCCAGGAACGCGTCGGCCACGGAACGGGCCAGGCCCGGCCGGTTAGTGGCGTTGTAGACGTTGAGGCTGACCTTGTCGTTCGGGGTGTAGTCAAATGTGGCTGTGGGACACGCGGACACGGCAGACTGGCTCCGCTCCGCCGTCGGAATCTTGATCTGTCCGTTCATGATGGCCAGCGCAACGATAATCGCGGAGATGATCAGCCCCACCAACAGAACAAGGACCACGCCGTGCAGGATTCGCCGGCGCAACCGGACGGGGTTGTCTGCGGTGTCGTCGTCATCGACGAACGTGGCTCTGAGCTCAGGCCCGGAGACCACGCGGTGCCCGTGCAGGACCGTGATGTCCTTGGGTTTCCTAGCCATCTATCACCAGCACGCGGGCGTGGATGGCGGTGCGCTGGTGCAGTGCGGTGCGGACGGCACGGTGCAGCCCGTCCTCGAGGTACAGGGTTCCCCGGTATTGCACCACATGGGGAAAGAGGTCGCCGAAGAACGTGGAATCCTCAGCGAGGAGGGCCTCGAGGTCGAGGGTGCGCTTGGTGGTCACCAGTTCGTCGAGCCGGACGGGCCGCGGAGGCAGGGCAGCCCATTCCTTCGGGGTGTTGTAACCATGGTCGGGGTAAGGGCGTCCCTCGCCCACAGCTTTGAATATCACCCTGCAAGCCTATGGATGTTGCCCGCCCAAGGGAACGAATGACCCCACGCAGGGCCAAGGTTGTAGCCAAACAGTGACCATTGGCTGGCCGCGGCGGCGCAAGGCAACATTCTGCGCCGGGACCGCCCGGACTGAGAGAATGAAGCCATGACTGCATCCGAGACCCAGGCCGCCGCGTCGCCGTCGGCTCCTCCCCTTGCCCTCCTGCTCGACGTCGACGGCCCGGTGGCGAGCCCGGTCACCCGCAACGTCAAGCCGGAGATCATCGCGGACATGGTGGCCCTCGCCACCGCCGGGATTCCCGTCATCTTCAACACCGGCCGCTCGGACGCATTCATCCGCGAACAGGTGATGGGGCCCATGATCGCGGCCGGCATGCCCGCCGGAACGGTCATCCACGCCATCTGCGAAAAGGGGGCCGTCTGGTTCAGCTACACGGCTGCCGGGCCCGGGCCTGTGCACGTGGACCACGACCTTGCCGTCCCACGCGCCTACGGGGATGACGTCCGCCGGCTGGTTTCGGAGGACTACTCGAAACACATGTTCTACGACGAAACCAAGCGTGCCATGGTGTCCGTGGAGCAGCACATCGAAGTGTCCAGCCAGGACTACCTCGACGAACAAAAGCTGTTCGACGCCGACGCCATGGAGCTGATGGCCCGCCACGGCCTGGGCGTGGTCCGCCTGGACCACCATGCTCCCGACTCGGACGACCAGATCGACTACCGGGTGGATCCCACCATCATTTCCACGGACATCGAGTCAGTACGCCTCGGCAAGGACCTGGGTGCAAGCCGTGCTGTGGAGCTGCTCGCGGCGCAGGGCGTCCGGCCGCAGGCCTGGCGGACCGTGGGCGATTCGCGCACCGACTACGCCATGGCCGACTGGCTGCACCACAACGACCACGACGTGAAGCATGTGGACGTCCGCCCCGCGGACGGGATTCCCGTCAAGCCGTATGCGGTCCTGACGGCCGCCGATCTGGGGCTCGCCGAGGACGTGATCCACGACGACGCCGGCGGGGCTTTCCTGCGCAGCTGGCGGGAGGCTCTGGCCGGCTAAGTCCGGATTAGTCCAGTTTTTTGGCGCGGGTTATCATGCAGGTAGGACCTCTATAGACAAAAGCTCGGAGAAACACCATTACAGACGCACTCGTTCAGGATGAGATCTACTACGGCGGTCAGGCCTCCGACGACGGCAGGAGCCACCCCGAGGTAACGTCGCCGGCGGCTGTCGCGCGGCTGAAGAACCGCCCCGATGTGGTCCGCCACCGCGGGCGTTATGCGCTGATCAACGACACCCGCACGCCGTACCAGGCCATGGTGGAGGACCTGCTGTTCATCCGCAATGTCCTAGCGAACGCGGGCCTGGACTACCTCCTGGTCCGCGGCAACAACCACAGGCCGGTCATTGCGCTGGACTGGGAGAACCGGAAGAAACTCCGGGCCGCGCTGGTGGAAGCATGCCGTGACGAGCCCGTCTACTCCATGACCGTGGATGCCAAGAAGAAGTCCTCTGTCCTGGTGGCCGACGGCGAGCTCTCCCCCAACCGCCAGGCCCGGATCTTCCGGCTCTACCGCCCGCGGGTGGAACCCAACGGCGGTTTCGAGTTCGGCTCCTCCGCCGGCGTGCAGATCGAGCTGTGGAGCTTCGAAGGCGACCAGCTGGTCCTGCCGATTGAAAATTCCCTGACCCGCCGGACCATGCTCACCACCGACGCTGTTCGCGGCACCGTGGAGCGCTACGGGCACACCTGGCCCACCATCGAGAACATGTTCGCGGACCACGCCAGCGACATCAGCTTCGACATCGACATGGTGTTTTCCTGGGTGGACGGCAGTTCCCCGGAGTACATCGCCGCGCGGCGCGCCAGGATGGCCGGCATTGTTGTGGGCGAAGGCGATGACCATGAGGCGCGGTACCGCCAGATTGACGAACTGAAGTACGCCCTGCGCTCGGTGTACATGTTTGCGCCATGGGTGCGGCGGATCTTCATTGCCACGGACTCCCCGGCTCCCGCCTGGCTTGCCGACCACCCGTCGGTGACCATTGTGCGCAGTGAGGAATTCTTCGCGGACCCGTCCGTGCTGCCCACGCACAACTCACAGGCCGTCGAGTGCCAGCTGCACCACATCGAGGGGCTGTCGGAGCATTTCCTGTACTCCAACGACGACATGTTCTTCGGCCGTGCAGTGGGACCGGACATGTTCTTCACCCCGGGAGGGGTCACCAAGTTCATCGAGGCGGAAACCCGCATCGGGCTGGGCGACAACGACGCGGAACGCAGCGGCTTCGAGAATGCCGCCAGGGTGAACCGGAAGCTCCTATGGGACCGGTTCGGCCGCATCACCACCCGCCATCTGGAACACACCGCGGCCCCGTTGCGGCGGAGCGTTGCAGCCACCATGGAGCAGGAATTCCCGCAGGAATTCGCCAAGACCGCAGCCAGCCGGTTCCGCGCTGCGGACAATATCTCCGTGACGAATTCCTTCTACCACTACTACGCACTGCTGACCGGACGCGCGGTCACCCAGACCGCAGCGAAGGTCAGGTACGTGGACACCACCGTCCGCGCCGGACTCAATTACCTGCCCAAGCTGCTGGCCAAGCGCAACATGGACTTCTTCTGCCTGAACGACGGCAGCTTCCCCGAAGTGGAGGCCGAGGAACGCGCCAGGCTGGTGACGGACTTCCTGGAGAAGTACTACCCCATCAAGGCGCCCTGGGAAAAGTAGGTCTCCCCGGCCGGGGTCCTTAGCGCCCGGAGCCCAGGCTGATCATGGGGATGCTCTGCGTGGGCGGGTGTCCCTGGGTTTTGGCCTGCCGCGGAATGCGGATGCCGGCCGCCGCCAGCCGCCGCTGTGTTTCGGCCGCACTCACCACCTCGCCCACTGTGGCTGCGCTGCCGACAGGCACCACGGAGTGCACGATTGTGTGCTCGTAAACGTGCACCAGGTTGAAGGCCTGTCCGCCGTCGATCGGCCGGGTACCTCCCACAGGTACGTTCAGATCCTGGGTGTAGCAGGTGGCGGAGGCCACCGATACCGGGATGCCGGCGAAGCTGGCGGTGGTGGAGTAATGCAGGTGCCCGGCCAGGATGGTGCGGACATCCGAGTTGCGCAGGACGGCAGCCAGGGCCTGCTGGTCGCGCAACTCCACGAGCACTGCCAGGTCCAGGATGGAGGGCACCGGCGGGTGGTGCAGCGCCAGGATGGTGCCGTCCGGCGCAGGAGTGGCGAGTTCAGCAGCCAGCCATTCCAACTGTGACCGGCTAAGTTCACCGTGGTGGTATCCCGGCACCGACGTATCCAGGGTGATCACCCTCAAGCCGTTGATGAAGTAGCTGTGGTCCACCGGCGAGTCGTTTCCGGGCTGGTCAAGCAGGCCGGTACGGAAGTTCTCACGGTCGTCGTGGTTTCCCATCGCCCAGATGACCTGCGCGTTCATCGATTTGCAGGCGGGTTCGACGATCGCCCGGAGCTTTGAGTAGGCCTCCGGTTCGCCTCGGTCGGCCAAGTCGCCGGTGAAAATCACGGCTTCCGGCCGGGCCCCTGAGGCCTTGACTTCCTCAAACAATTGCTTCAGGCGGGCTTCGCTGTCTACCGCGCCATAGAGATGATCCTGACCTCCCAACAGGTGGGGGTCGCTCAGGTGGAGTAGAAAATGACGTGGCCGCGGATGTTCGGCCTCGATGAGCTCCATTACTGCCTTCCTGGTTGGGTGGAGGCTGTAGCCCCCAACTTCCCTCTCAGTAATGTCTATCCAACCAGACATTCGGCAAATAGTGTGCAAACTCCAGTGTTCATATTTGGAAAAACGGCAAGAACAAGTAGTTCGGCGGCCACTTACCCGCCTGGGGATGTGGCCGCCGAACCCGGTTACTCAAGTACTTGGCAACTAGCTCAAGTAGCCGTTGGGGTTGAGGACGTACTTCGTGGCGGCACCGGCGTCGAACTCGGCGTAGCCCTTGGGCGCGTCTTCAAGGCTGATCGCCTTGGCGTTGACGTTCTTGGCGATGTGCACTTTGTCGTGCAGGATCGCCATCATCAACTGGCGGTTGTACTTCATGACCGGACACTGGCCGGTGGTGAAGCTCAGCGACTTGGCCCAGCCGGTGCCCAGGCTGAGCGAGAGAGCGCCCTTCTTGGCGGCCTCGTCAACGCCGCCCGGGTCGCCGGTGACGTAGAGACCGGGGATGCCGAGGGCACCACCGGCCGCAGTGAGCTCCATCAAGGAGTTCAGCACCGTGGCCGGAGCCTCCTTGGCGTCGTGGCCGTGGCCCCTGGCTTCGAAGCCCACAGCGTCAACGCCGCAATCAACTTCGGGCACACCGAGGATCTGCTCAATCTGCTCCGCCGGGCCGCCCTTGGACAGGTCCACCGTCTCGCAGCCGAAGCTGCGTGCCTGCGCAAGCCGCCCCTCGTTCAGGTCGCCCACGATCACTGCCGCCGCACCCAGCAGGTGGGCGCTGGTGGCCGCAGCCAGGCCCACAGGACCTGCACCGGCAATGTAGACGGTGGAGCCCACACCAACTCCGGCGGTGACTGCGCCGTGGAAGCCCGTGGGGAAGATATCCGACAGCATGGCCAGGTCGAGGATCTTTTCCATGGCCTGGTCCTTGTCCGGGAACTTCAGCAGGTTCCAGTCCGCGTAGGGCACCAGGACGTAGTTTGCCTGCCCGCCAACCCAGCCGCCCATGTCGACGTAGCCATAGGCGCTTCCCGGACGATCGGGATTGACGTTGAGGCAGATGCCGGTCTTGCGTTCCTTGCAGTTCCGGCAGCGTCCACAGGCGATGTTGAAGGGAACCGAGCAAACGT
Organism: Arthrobacter sp. SPG23; assembly: GCF_000876655.1. Lineage (GTDB taxonomy): Bacteria > Actinomycetota > Actinomycetes > Actinomycetales > Micrococcaceae > Arthrobacter. The sequence continues at coordinate 186,298 of NZ_JYCN01000004.1, read as the reverse complement.
CCCCCACCTTGATGAATTCGACGTCCGGGCCCACCTCCACCACTTCACCGGTGATTTCGTGACCGAGCACGAGGTCCGGGGGCGCAGTCGTGCGGCCACGCACCATGTGCTGGTCGGATCCGCAGATGTTGGTGGCGACGGTCTTGAGGATTACGCCGTGGCGCACCGAACGGCCCACGTTGGCGGGGTTGACGCCCGGTCCGTCCTTAAGTTCGAACGTGGGGTAGTCAATGTCGATCAGTTCGACTTTTCCCGGCCCCTTGTAGGCAACGGCTTTGTTCCCTGTCATCTCTTTCCTCCTGGTTTCACTGGCACCGACGTGGGTGCCGAGTGTGATTCGCGAAGTTCTGATGCGCCCTCCGAGGCAGGCATGGACCGGCCGTGCCGTCCCGCCGTGCTGCGCCGGCAAAGCCGCAGCCGTACTGGACAGTATGGAGGGTTCGGCCAGTCTAGGCGGTAAGCCTACTTAGGGGTAGGGGCCGTTGGGCCCTAGCTTCAGTCGCGGACTATCCCGCGGCCGCGGTCAGGCGAGGGCTTCCTCAATCGCCGCGATGACCTCTGGCGAGTCCGGCTCAACGGTGGGGGCAAAGCGGGCCACCACAACGCCGTCGCGGTTTACCAGGAACTTTTCGAAGTTCCATTTCACGAGGCCCGGGAGCAGTCCGTTCTTGAACCGGGTGAGCTCGGCGTACAGCGGGTGCTGGTTCTTGCCGCGGACGTCGGACTTCGCGGTCAGCGGAAACGTCACGCCGAAATTACGCTCGCAGAATTCGGCGATTTCGTCGTCGCTCCCCGGTTCCTGGCCGGCGAACTGGTTGCAGGGGACGCCGAGGATCTCGAAACCCTGGTCCCTGAACTTCCCGTAGAGCAGCTCAAGGCCGGCGTACTGCGGTGTGAAGCCGCATTGGGAAGCCACGTTGACCACCATCACCACCTGCCCCTTGAAGCGGCCAAAATCTGTTTCCGTGCCGCCGTTGAGGGTCAGTGGAATGGAGTGGATCGAATTCACTGTGGGCTTCCTTGAGAAACTGGTCATGGCTGTTATTCGTTGATAACGGCCAAGGGTATGGGTTGGTGCCCCAGTGAATTTTAGTGGCTGGCCATCCGCGGCCGAGGAGCGGGAGGCTGTCAGGGCGTGGGCGTGGGCGTGGGCGTGCCCGTCCCGCTCGGAGTCGGCTGGGGTGTCGCTGTTGGGTCGGTTTCGGCTGTGGGCTCCGTCGAAGGGTCCCCGCTGGCCGTGGTGGTGGCGGTGGCCGTGGCCGTGGCGGTCGGCTCGGCCGTTGGCTCAGTGGTGGGCTCGGCCGTTGGCTCAACCGTTGGCTCAATGGTGGGCGTTGGCTCGGACGTTGGCTCACTGGTGACGGTCTGCGTCGGCGACTCTGTGGCAGTGGCCTGCTCGGTCTGGGTGGCCGACGGCGTTGGCGTCTCAGTCTCCGTCTCCGACGGTGTGGCCGACGGTGTGGGCGACGGGGTGGAGGTGGCGCTAGGCGGCGGCGTTGTAGTCGCGGTCGAGGGCGCGGTGGGTGCGGCGGACACGCTCGGCGTCGGCGTCGCAGTGGCCGTCGCGGATGGCGTCGCAGCGGCCGACGGCGTTCCCTGCACGGACCCCTCCTTCTCTCCGCCCGCCACTGTGTGCGAATTGTCCGCGGAGACGGGGATCGCCCAGGTGGGATCGCCCTGCGGGGCGTCGCCGCCAGGGACGTAGCTGATCATGTCAATATTCCCGAGCTCGTCCAGTTGCCTGGTGGGCAGGAGCTTCCAGTCGAGCGGATTGGTGTGGACGCCGTTGAGGATGGTTTCGAAATGCAGGTGGCAGCCGGTGGACGAACCCGTGGTGCCAACCTTCGCGATGACCTCGCCCACCTGGACGGAGTCACCCTTCTTGACCGCAATCCCTTCCAGGTGGTTGTACGTGGTGATCAGCCCGTTGCCGTGATCGATCTCCACCCGGTTCCCGCCGCCCCAGGGGTGCCAGCCGACCGCCCTGACCACGCCGGCGTCGGCCGCGTACACCCGGGTGCCGCAGGCAGCCGCGAAGTCCTGGCCCCAGTGGAACTCCCCCGCAGTACCGGTCAGGGGACTTGTCCTGAGTCCGAAGCCGGAGGTCTCGGTCAGTACTTCGAGGGGCGCCATCAACGAACCGGCGGGCGGCCGCTTCAGCTCCTCGGAAGCAACGTTCAGTTCGCGTTTGCCGCTCTTGGAAATGGTCCGAATATCGCTGCGGCTGTACGAAATCAGGGCGTTGGAATTCGCTGCGATAGCCCCGGGTGAAATCCCCAGCGGTTTCATGAAGGCGTCAGGCCATAAGGGCGCAACACCCGGACCGCCCACCGCGGCCTGCTGCGCGGTTGAGGCAACCATGGCGGATGGCGGTGAGGCGGGTCCCTGGAGACTAAGCGCAACCACGCCAAGCGTGGAAACAGCGCATATGCCAAGTATCCGTGCAGCGGCCAGGCAAGGCCTGCCTGGATGTTCGTCGGGTCCGTATCCCCAGTGATTTCCCACGTGCTGACTCCTGCGATAGGCCCGCCAGACCCCAATCTCGACGGACTTACGATTCCTATGGGACCACAGCCCTCCGCCCCTGTGAACCCCCAACATCGGGCCGAGCCAGATCCTCCCGCGGGATTCCGCCCTTTCACGCCGAAATTCCCAGCTGGCTCACAGCCACGGGCTCCTGTAACTCCATGAGCCGGGCGTTCCCCTGATGTGTTGGGTCTTCCCCTGACGCGGCCCGCCGCCGGTGCGCAAGAATGGACCATGCGCAACGTCCTCAAAGAGTGGCAGGCCGAGCTCAGGCAAACATTCACCGGAACACGGGGGGCCGTGCCGGGGTGGGTTCCCCTGCTTGAAGAGGGTGACGACGCCGGCTACCACCTCCCGGGGTCCGCCGTCTGGGCGGTGCACGGTTCAATGACCACCATTGTGGCGGGAATCCGCGCGCTCTTGATGCAGGCCCTTCATCCTGGTGCCCTGGCCGGTGTGCACGACCATTCGCGGTTCCGGGAGGACCCGTTGGGACGGCTCGCCGGAACCATCCGCTGGATCTTCACCGTGTCCTATGGCTCGACGTCCGCGGCGCGTGCAGCATCCGGCTGGGTCCTTCGGCTGCACGAATCCGTGCGGGGAGAGTATGTGGACGCCCACGGCATCGCCAGGAGCTACGCCGCGAACGACCCCGAACTGCTCCGGTGGGTGCATATCGCTTTTACGGACGCGTTCCTCTCCGCCCACAAGATCTGGGGACGGCCCATCCCCGGCGGGCCGGACGCCTACGTCCGGGAGTGGGCGCACGCGGGACTGCTGATGGGCGTGGACTCACCGCCGCTGAGCGAGGCGGACATGCGGCAGCAGCTGGACAAGTGGTACGACGACGGCGACCTCCGCTCCGACGAAAGGGTGGCCGAGATTGTGGCCTTCATCCGCAATCCGCCGCTTCATCCTTCGCTGCGACCCGGCTACCGGATGTTGTTTGCCGCTGCCGTTTCCAGCCTTGAACCGAAATACCGGGACATGCTGGGACTCCGGCAGCCGCGGCTGGGCCCGCTGCCGTTGCCGGTGAGGTTTGGCACCAAAGTCACTCTCGCCGTCGTCCAGCTGGCCCTGGGCGGGGTCGGCCGCAGCGGCAGGGGTGGACCGAGCGAGCAAGCCGCACGGCGGCGCCTGCGCCGCCTGGGATGGGCATCCTAGGTCCGGAACGCAAAAAGGCCCCGGTCCGAGGACCGGGGCCAAACCGCGGAGAATGGGGGATTTGAACCCCCGAGGGCGTTAACCCAACACGCGTTCCAGGCGTGCGCCATAGGCCGCTAGGCGAATTCTCCAGTAGCTTCTGAATCAAAAGCAGATACTAGAATACCTGAACTTTTCGGCATCACCCAATTGGGCCAAACGGAGCGTTACGGCAGCACGCTCGGCAACCGCCCCAAACCCGCGCATTTCCGGGCCAATCCTGGGGTCAAAATATGTCCTTAACGTCAAAATGGACGCCCCCAATGCGCCCACTCTTCCGGAACACCGTTGAGCTGCCGGGTCCGGCCCTCGCGCCAGGCCCTGCAGCTCACAACCTTGAGCTCAACTTGAGATTGCCCCAATCGGTGTACATATCCATCGTCCGCTTTGAGCCGGTGGATGGCAAGGGTTCCTCCGCGATTATCGCCGGACCGTTACCGAGTTGTGCCGCTAACCAGGAGCGTAAGTACTGCCAAGATGGGCACATGACGCAACTTCACGCCCTGGTGACATACGTTCCCGCGGACCACGCGGAGGCTGTCCTGGCTGCCGTGGGCAACGCGGGTGCCGGACGGATCGGCAACTATTCACACTGCGCGTTCATTACCCCGGGCACAGGCCGGTTCACGCCCTTGGCTGGATCCCGGCCGTTCATCGGTGCGGAAGGCCGCACCGAACAGGTGGCGGAGGTGAGGATCGAATGCGTCGTCGGGGAAGAGGTGCTCGAGGCCGTGGTGGCCGCCCTTCGCTCAGCCCACCCCTACGAGGAGCCCGCACTGATGAGCTGGGCAGTCAACGGGCACCGTCCGGCACCATTGCAGGGCGGCCGGGGAGCGTAGCCGCGGGGCCGGAACGGGACGCCGGCGGCCGATTCGGGGCACACGGAATCATCGGGTAAACTCATTGACGGCCCCTCATGTGGCGTCATCCTGTTGAACTCCCCCAGGACCGGAAGGTAGCAAGGGTAAATGGGCTCTGGCGGGTGCATGGGGGGTCTTTACTATTCCCCCACAGGGCGGCAAACTGTCAGCCCGGATTGGTAGGGTTTTCTCTGTGAGTGTTACAACCGCCCTTTATCGCAGATACCGTCCAGATTCCTTTGCTGACGTTATCGGGCAGGAACACGTCACGGAGCCGCTGATGACGGCGCTGCGAAAGAACCGCGTCAACCACGCCTACCTGTTTTCCGGTCCGCGCGGCTGCGGAAAGACCACATCGGCCCGCATCCTGGCCCGCTGCCTCAACTGTGCCGAAGGCCCCACGGATACCCCCTGCGGCAAGTGCCCCAGCTGCGTAGAGCTTGCACGCGGCGGTTCCGGTTCCCTCGACGTGATCGAGATCGACGCCGCCAGCCACGGCGGCGTGGACGACGCCCGCGACCTCCGCGAACGCGCCACGTACGCTCCCGTCCGGGACCGGTACAAGATCTTCATCATCGACGAAGCCCACATGGTCACCTCGGCAGGATTCAACGCCCTGCTGAAGATCGTGGAAGAGCCGCCGGAACACATCAAGTTCATCTTCGCCACCACGGAGCCGGACAAGGTGATCGGCACCATCCGTTCGCGGACCCACCACTACCCGTTCCGGCTGGTCCCGCCCGAGCCCCTCATGGCCTACCTGGAGTTGCTCTGCAACCAGGAAAACGTTCCCGTGGCGCCCGGAGTGCTGTCCCTGGTCATTCGCGCCGGCGGCGGTTCCGTCCGGGACTCACTCTCCGTCCTGGACCAGCTCATGGCAGGTGCCGGCCCCAGCGGACTCGACTACGAGCTCGCCGTCGCACTGCTGGGCTACACGCACGCGTCCCTGCTGGACGACGTCGTTGAAGCCGTGGCTGCGTCCGATGCCGCCACCGTCTTCCGCGCGGTGGACCGGGTGATCCAGACCGGCCACGACCCGCGCCGTTTCGTGGAGGACCTGCTGGAACGCTTCCGCGACCTCATCATCGTCCAGGCGATGCCGGAGAGCGCCCAGTCCATACTGCGCGGAATGCCGGCCGACCAGATAGCCCGCCTGCAGAACCAGGCCCACAACCTTGGCGCAGCCGAGCTCTCCCGTGCAGCGGACGTCACCAACACTGCCCTGACCGAGATGACCGGGGCAACGTCGCCGCGCCTCCACCTTGAGCTGCTGTGTGCACGCATCCTCCTCCCCAACTCCGAACAGACCGAACGCGGCATCGCAGCCCGGATCGACCGCGTGGAGCGCCGGCTGAACTACGGCGGGAACGACGTCGGAACTCCCGCCGCTGCTGCAGCGGCACCTCCCGTAGCAGCGGCTCCCGCCGTGGCAGCCCCTGCGCCGGCACCCGCGCCGGAGCCGACGCCTGCCCCCGCTGCGGCGTCCCCCGTGGCGCCTGCACCCGTTGCCGTTCCTGCAGCGTCCGCAGCGCAGCAGCCAGTGCCGCAGCCTTCAGTTGCTCCCGCACCCGCTGCACCTGCCCGCGAATCCCTCACCCCGCCGCGCGTCTCCACCACCGACTGGCCGGTTGACGAGCCACCGTCGGCGAATCGGGGCGCACCCGGCCAGGCCCCCGCCCGTCCTCCAGGTCCGCAGGCTCCAGGTCCGCAGGCTCCAGGTCCGCAGCCCACGGCCGCACCTGCACCTGCACCTGCATCGGGACCCGCAGCGCCGGCCCCGGTTGCGCCCACCACGGCCGAGCGGACACCCGTGCGCCCCGAAGCGGGCCAGCCGGCGACGGAACGCAACGCCCCGGCACCCGGAGCCGGCGGCGACGTCGAAGTCCTGCGCCGTGCCTGGCCTGAGGTCCTGCAGACACTGAGCAAGATCAAGCGCAGCACGTGGGCACTCGTGGAACCCAACGCGCAGGTGGCCCAGTTCGACGGCCAGGTACTTACCTTGGCCTTCACTACCTCCGGACTGGCTGGCGCTTTCGGCCGGGCAGACCACTCGGAAAATCTTCGCCAGGCAATCCACAAAACCGTTGGGATCGACTGCCAGATCAATGCGGTATCCGGCGGCGCCAGCAGCTCAGCGAGCTCTGAGCCAAACCCAAAAGCACCGGCCAGCCCGGACACGCCCGCTAGCCCGGAAACGCCCGCGCCAGCCGCCAGCCCAGCCCCGCCCGCGACGGCCGCTGACGTAGCCTGGGGCCTCGCCCCGGCGTCCTCCGCACCGGATGCAACTCCCGACATGAGCCCGTCAGCTGCACCACCGGCCGCCGCCCCGGCAGGTACCACGGACCCGCGTCCGGTCGCGGACGCAACGCCCGGCCGCGCCGCAGGCACCGCCAATGCCGCGGACACAGCCGACGCCGCTAACACAGTCAGTGGGCGTGAGCCCGCCCAGGCTGAGCCTGCCCAGGCCCCGCCTGCCCCGCGGCAGCAGGACGACGCATCCGGGTCGTACAGCTACCCGGACGACGACTGGGGCCCGCCGCTGGACGAAGATGCTCCGCCACTCGAGGAAGAGCCTCCGATGGACTGGACGCCGTCCGTCCCGGCGCACTCAGGGGCAACCCGGCCGGGACCCGCCACCTCCGGCGCACCGGGCCGTCCGGCTCCGGACCGCGGGGCTCCGGAAAGCAGCGTCTCACGCGATCAGCCGGCCGGGATCTCCGGTTCTGTCGAGGCTCCGCGCTCTGCACGCGAGACCTCCACCGATGATCCCTGGTCACGCGCCAAGGAAGAGGCGCCGGGCGTGTGGACCGTGGGTGCCGAATCGAACGTTGGCAAGTCCGTGGAGGAGCCGGACCAGGCCGGCCTGCCTGTGGTCCCGGAGCCCCAGGCACCCCACTACGAACCGGCGGCGGCACAGCTGCCCCGGTCCGCCGCGATCCGGGAGGAAGCCGAGGGCATTCAACCCGTTGAGGCCCCGGCTCCGGCCGAAGTCAGGCAGCCGGTAGGTGCACTGTCCGGTGCCGGAATGTCCGCTGGCGCGGGCTGGGCGACGTCCGCGCAGTATGGTCCCGCTGCGGCAGCCGACCCGTCGCCGGCAATGGCTGGCCCGGATGTCAGGAGCATCGCGCCATCACCCGCACCGGCGGCTTACGCATCACCCACAGTCCCGCCTGCCCCTGCCCCGGCAGCCGCTCCCGGCGGGGCGGTGAAGCAGAGCCTGTACCAGCGGCTGTCCAACAGCCCCGAGGCAGAAGCCGGCAGAGCCAAAGCCCCTGCGCGGCAGGCCGAGGCAGTCAAAACCTACGTCCAGGACACACCCAGTCCGGACGACGAAACGATTGAAGAATCGGGCGTATTTGGACGCGCCGCCGTCGAGCGTATTCTGGGCGGAAAGCTGGTGGAGGAACGGTCCCTGGACGGGAGCCCGATCGCACCCCGCTTCTAGCCTGCCCGCCGGACGGCATCCTTCAACCGGCCCCCGCGTTGGGGCCTGACCCCGCCAGCCTCCCGGCAAGGAACGGCAGAACCGCGCCCGCCCGCCAACCCATGATCCAACCAAACGATTCAAACGAACGAGGACATTGTGTACGAAGGTGCAGTTCAAGAGCTGATAGACGAGCTTGGCCGCCTTCCCGGTGTGGGCCCCAAGTCCGCCCAGCGTCTGGCATTCCACATCCTCGAGGCGGACCCGCAGGACATGAAGCGGCTTGTCGAGGCCATCACCACCGTTAAGGAACGCGTGAAATTCTGCACGGTGTGCGGCAACGTCACGGAGCAGGAATTGTGCAACATCTGCCGCGACCCCCGCCGGGATCCTTCGGTCATCTGCGTGGTGGAGGAATCCAAGGACGTCCTGGCAGTCGAACGGACCCGTTCCTTCCGCGGCCGCTACCACGTCCTCGGCGGCGCGATTAATCCCATCGCCGGTGTGGGGCCGGAGCAGCTGCGGATCAGGGAGCTCCTGACCCGGCTGAACGACGGCGCCATCCAGGAAATCATCATCGCCACGGACCCCAACCTTGAGGGCGAGGCAACGGCCACGTATCTGGCCAGGATGCTGAAATCGATCGGAATCACAGTCACCAGGCTCGCCTCGGGCCTGCCGGTGGGCGGCGACCTGGAATACGCGGACGAGGTCACCCTGGGGCGCGCCTTCGAGGGCCGCCGCAACGCGCTGAGCTGATCCGGGCAGCGACGGCAGTCCATGGAACCGCTCCCCTCCCTCGTCACGGAACGCTTGGAACTGCGGCTCCTGGCGCACACCGACGCCGCCGCGCTGCGGGCATTCAGGGGAAACCCCGATGCCGTCCGCTACCTGTCGCACCATGCCCTGACCGCAGGACAGACCGACCGGCTGCTCGCCGATCTGCTAGCCCGTGCCGAACGCTCGACGGCCGAGTGGTTCCACTATGGCTGGGCAGTGGTCCTGCGCTCAACGGGTGCGGTGATCGGCGACGGCCGCACGTGGAACACAACCGAACCGCCGCTGCCGGGCGGCGTGCCGGCCCGGTGCGCCAACCTCGGCTACCTGCTCCACCCGGACCACCACGGCAAGGGATACGGACTAGAAGCCGCCGGAGCCCTGGTCCGCTGGCTCTTCACAGAACGCGGCACCCACACCATCTACGCCGGAGTCTACGAGCCCAACACGGCGTCACGGCGCCTCCTCGAAAGCCTGGGCTTCACCCAGGATCACTACTTCACCGCCAGCCAGGACACATACGGCAAGGCACTGGCATCCTGGCGCTACCGCCTGGACCGGACGTCGTGGCCCCTTGCCGGAGATGACTAGCCGGAGATGACTGACGGGGGCCACCATGCGGTCACAATTCAGCGCCGCGCGGTTCCCGGCGATAAACTGGGCACATCAGTTACGCCGTCGCGCCGTTTTGGTTGCTTGGCCCAGGAACCCCGATTTGATGCAGTGAGGGTGCGCGCATGAGTATGCCCACTACCGAAGTGAAGACAGAGAACCAGCCGTACGTGCTGCCCGTCGCCACGGCCCGCACCAAGCAGCTCATCGTGCAGAAGTTCGGCGGCTCCTCGGTGTCCGACGCTGACGGTATCAAGCGGGTTGCCAAGCGCGTCGTCGATGCCCAGAGGGCAGGCAACGAAGTGGTTGTTGTGGTGTCCGCCATGGGTGACACCACGGACGAACTGCTGGACCTCGCCGCGCAGGTCACCGACTCCGCCCCGGCACGTGAAATGGACATGCTCCTCTCTTCGGGTGAGCGCATCTCCATGGCCCTGGTTGCCATGGCCATCAACAAGCTCGGCGCTTCGGCCCAGTCCTTCACGGGCTCGCAGGCCGGCATGATCACCGACGGCATCCATGGCAAGGCGCGCATTATCGACGTCGATCCCCACCGGATCCGCACCGCCCTGGACAAGGGACACATCGCCATCGTGGCCGGCTTCCAGGGCATGAGCCGCACCACCAATGAGATCACCACCCTGGGACGTGGCGGATCCGACACCACCGCGGTGGCCCTGGCCGCCGCCCTGGACGCCGACGTCTGCGAGATCTATACGGATGTGGACGGCATCTACACGGCCGATCCCCGCGTGGTGCCCTCAGCCCAGAAGATTGACCGCATTTCCAGCGAGGAAATGCTGGAACTGGCAGCCTCCGGCGCCAAGATCCTGCACCTGCGCTGCGTGGAATACGCACGCCGCTTCGGCGTACCGTTGCACGTGCGTTCGTCATTCAGCCAGAACGAAGGCACCTGGGTCATGCCCGGCGCCGACGACAAGATCACGACTCAAAAGGGAGTTGCCTTGGAGCAGCCAATCATCTCCGGCGTTGCACACGACCGTTCCGAAGCCAAGGTCACCGTTGTGGGCGTGCCCGATATCCCGGGCAAGGCCGCCGCGATCTTCCAGGTCATCGCCGACGCACACTCCAACATCGACATGATTGTGCAGAACGTCTCCACGCACGGCACGGGCCGGACGGACATCTCCTTCACGCTCCCCATCGTGGAAGGAGCAGACGCCCTCGCCGCCCTCCGTGCGGCCCAGCCGGAAATCGGCTTCGAAAGCATCGAATACAACGAGCAGATCGGCAAGCTCTCGCTGATCGGCGCGGGCATGCGCTCGCACCCCGGCGTCTCCGCCACGTTCTTCAAGGCCCTGTCCGACGCCGGCATCAACATCAACATGATCTCGACGTCGGAAATCCGCATCTCCGTGGTGACGCACGCCGACCTGCTCGACGATGCAGTCCGGGCAATCCACAAGGCATTCGACCTGGACAGCGAAGACGAAGCAACGGTTTACGGCGGCACCGGCCGCTAAAGTCGGCCAGCGCCGGACATATGGCCGACGCAAACAGAACGGCATAGCAGAACGGCACAGCGGGAGAACCGCCGTGCCGTTTCTGCTATGCCGATCTTGTGTGATGCAGCGGTCTATGTGACGTCTTCCCTGCGGACCGCGTAGTGGTGTCCTTCAGAGTCTGTCTCCACTTCGAAGTGGGCCAAGTCCTCTTCGGATGCAGCCTCGAAGTCGTCATGCTTGTGAACAACGGGGGCGGTCGGATCACCCCGCGTGGCGGGTCCGAAGAAGAACCGCAGTTTGTCGGTCTTGCTCATGAAGCGCTGTATCGCCTTTGCCACAATTCCCACCCCCTTTCCCTGTCTCGGGTCAAGCAGTGATGCATTGGCCGGTTGGTACCTGTGCCCATATTTTACGCCCGGAGACCAAAAAAGGCCCCGGGCTGCGCGGCCGTCAGCAGCCTAGCGAAGGGACTTGTCGTCCGGATTTTTGGGCACCACGTAGGTGCTGCCGTCCGGCCGGTGCATGGTTTCCCACTGCTGCGTCTCCGCTTCGCGGCGGGCAAGGAGGGCTTTGTTCTCGGCGGTCATCTCATGGCCCAGGGCGCTGCGGTTGGCTGGCCCGAAGATGGCCCGGAGCCTGCCGGTGGCGCGCATGAACTTCTGGGCGGCGTTTTCCTTGTTGGCCATTGCGGATTCCCTTCAGAACGTTCGAGTCTAACCCAGTGTACGCTAATCATTAGCCCACTAACGATTGAGGAGAAACCGATGAATCAGCGCTCGGCCGCGACCACCCAAGCGTCTGACGAAGACCTCCTGCTGGAACACCAGCTCTGCTTCGCCCTGACGGTTGCCTCCCGAAGCGTGGTGGGTGCCTACAAACCGGTACTGGATGCCCTCGGGCTGACCCACCCGCAGTACCTTGTGATGCTTTGCCTCTGGGAATCCAGCCCGCGCTCGGTCCGGGACATCAGCGACGCCCTGGCCCAGGAGCCGGCCACCATCTCGCCGCTGTTGCGCCGCCTCGAAGCGGCCGGCTACATCACCCGCGGCCGCGCAGCCGGAAACGAACGCGCCCTCGCCGTCGGGCTTACCCCGAGCGGCGCAGCCCTCCGGCAGCGGGCGACGGCGGTGCCCGGCACCATGATGGAGCGTTTGGGCCTGACCCGCGACCAGGTGGGCGCACTCCACCAGGCGATGACCGACCTGATCGCCGCCACCAAAGCCGCGGCCGCACGCGACGCGGCCGGACGGGACCACGCCGGGGCCTAGCCCGGGAGCCGCTCCCCGGGGGATCCGGCGTTCTGGGCTACCACCCGGGAACCGGGCGAACTCACGGCGCCGTCACGGCCACATTCAACTGCGTCGACGGGCCCGTGCCGTATTTGATCAGGCCCACCCAGTTACCGGCTTCCAGTCCGGTCCAGCTGGCAGTCAGCTCGCCGGTGGCGCCGTTGTCAATGGAGAGCGGATTGGGGCTCACCGTCAGGTTTCCGGCATTGCCGGCGAGGATCATCACTTCTACGGAAGCTGCCGTGGCCGCGCCGCCAGGGCTGGCGAACAGGTTGGTGGTCACCTTCCAGTCCCCCGCCACCGGATCCGGAATGGAGACTGCCTCATTGGCTGCAGGCGTAGCCCCCGGATAGAGCAGGCCGGCCGGCGAAACCACGTAGAGGTCGAAGTCCGCGGCCGGGTTAGCGGCATTCACTGCAAACCTCGCCAGGGATGAACCCGCAGGAACGTTCACGATCTGAACGTCGTTCGCGGCGTCCTTGACCCCGGTGTATGGCCCGGGAACCAGGCTGATCGCCGTCGAATTCGCCTTGGCAAGCCCGTTCACGGTCACGTCAATTGGCTCGGGACTGCCTGACGTGACCGGAATGACGACGCTGCCGCTTCCGCCGGCGGACGAGGCATTGACGACGGCCGGCGCAACAGCGGTCACCGAACGGATGGCCACCGGCGAACGGACAACGGTCTTATCCGAAGTCCAGGTGAGCGAGCCGCCGACAAAGGCGTCCAGGGTGGCCCCGGAGTTGGTGAACTGTACCGTGAACGTGGCTTTTTCACCCTCTGCCAGGGTCAGTTCATCCGGCGTCACCTCAGCCGTGATCCCGGGAACATCGACTTCCGCCCTGTAGCTCCCGGCCGACAGAGCCGTCACGGTCCGGGTGACGGTCTGGGTGCCGGTGAGGCCGCCGAGGGCAATGGACGGCAAGTTGACGTCCTTGGCGGCCACCGGAGTAACGCCCAGCTGATAGCCCAGCCCCTGCAGGAAAGCGAGCCAGTCGCTGGGGCCGGCGTCGTACACCAGTCCGGGCGTTGCGATCCTGGCCGGGTCCACCTGTCCGGCGCCCTGGGCAAAGACGTCGTGGACCGGGGAGCCCTGGGCGTCCACCAGGTCGTATGCCGTGGTCATCATCGCCGACTTCACGGCGGCCGGAGACCACAACGGGTTCTTTCCCAGCAGCAGTGCGCCGAAGCCCGCAATATGCGGCGCGGCCATGGACGTACCTGACAGGAACCCGAAGTTCTGGCCGTTGGAACCGACCGGTGAGACGGCTGCCAGCACGGCTACCCCCGGAGCTGCAATGTCCGGTTTCAGGAGGTCACCGTTGGCTGCAAGGGTGGGTCCGCGGGAGGAGAACCCTGCAGTCTGAGGGACCGGCGGCGGGTCCAGGCCTGAGGTGTCAGTGGACACGAGCCGCGCCGTCAACGCCGCATCCGCCCCCACCACGTCCTTGATGGCGGGGTCGTCGAGGTGGACCGTGGGGACACTGTGCAGGTCCGCGTCCAGCGAATTCGGCGTCAGGTTGACCAGGACCATGCCGACGCCGCCCGCCTGGGCCACGGTCATGCTCTTGGCCGTCCGGTCCACCACGCCCCGGTCGCAGACCACGATCTTGCCGGCGGTCTTGGCCGGGTCCAAGGTGCCGGGCGCGCACAGGGCGGCGTTGGCGTCGAGGGCGTCTGCCGCCTTTAGAGCCACGGCGAGCGCGATGGGCGCATCCGCAACTTCAGTGGCCATGATGCTGGCGCCCGCGAACTTTTCGCCGCTGGACAACTCCACCGTGCCGCGGAGGCTGCTGCTGTGGGTGGAGGCTGCCACGCTGGTCATCCAAGGGGCAGCATGGTTGACGGTACTGGCCACCGGTCCGGAGTTGCCGGCCGACGCGGCCACGAAGATCCCTGCCGCCGCGGCGTTCAGGAAGGCGATGGACACGGGGTCGACCGTTGAGTTGTTGGTGCCGGAGATGGAGTAGCTCAGGACGTCGACGCCGTCCCTGATGGCATCCTCGATGGCCTCCACGCCGCTCGAAGCGAAGCAGCCGGTGGTTGCCGGGCTGGCGCCCTCCCAGCAAACCTTGTAGATGGCGAGCTTCGCCGCGGGGGCAACGCCGGAGCCTTTGCCGAAGTCCCGGCCGCCCACGGCCTGGCTGACGCCGCTGTTGCCCGCGGCGGTACTGGCGGTATGCGAGCCGTGGTTATTGATGTCAACGGGCGAGTACACTTCCTTCGGCGAGCGCAGGCCCGGCGGGACAGCGGACTTGAATGCTGCGTCGTAGTACCGGGCGCCGATGACCTTGCTGTTGCATTCAGTTCCGGCGAACTGGTCGCCCGTCTGACAGACGCCCGCGAAAGTGCTGCCGTCCGCTTTCAGCATGGTGATCTGGTTTCCTGCCGACCGGTACGGCTCGCCCACGCGGGGAGCTCCGGACAGCGGCGCCACCTGTTCCCCGGCAAAGTAGGGATTGCCCGGCGTGTAGCCGGTATCGAGTACGCCCACCACGGTGCCCTTGCCGGCGTTGGCGTCGCCGCCGAACTGTTCCGCCCAGACTCCCCCCGGGCCCGGCAGTCCGAGGAATTCGGTGCTGGAGTAGTCGATTTTGTACTGGGCGTCCTTAACGACAGCAAGGACGCTTCCGTCCTTGGTCAACGCGTTTGCCTGCTGCGCGGTCAGCTCCGCGCTGAAGCCGTTCACCGCCAGCGTGTAGCTGTCCTCGATCGCCACGCCTTCCGCCGCGGCCAGCCTGCTTTGCTGTGACTCCAAATGTGCCGAATAGCGCCGGGACTCCGCGCTGCCGGCGTCGAGCTTCCTGCCGTTGGACGCGGCGGTGGCCGGCATGCCGTCGACGCCGCCGGTGTAAGCGGCGAGGGGCCTGTCCTTCAGCATCACAATGTAGCGGCCGGCATCGAGGCTCGGCGTTTCTTCCGCCCCGGGGTCGGCGGCGGCCCAAGCGGGGGCAGCCAGCCCCTGGCCGATCATCAGGGAGATTCCCAGGGCGACGACGGCTGCGAGGCGGGTGGCCGGGTTTTTGTTGTGAGCGCGGGAGCCGACAGGCTGGTAAGTCATGACGTACTGCCTCCTAGGTTGTCGGACCGGCGGCGTAGCCGGTCCCACCTCCTGGATGCATCCGTCCACGTCGGCGCAACGTGGGCGTGAGGCCATACATCCAGTGATGGGAGAAACATACCGGAGTGGGGCTGCGGAATCGAGATGTTCCGGACAGATTTAATCTCCGCCCCCGCCGGCTTCAGCGTGCCGCCGGGGTTGCAAACCGGGACCCCGGGCCGAACGGCAGGGTTCATCGCGCAACTCCGGCGATAGAATGAACCAAAATGAGGAGGACCGGTAATGCGTAAGGCATGGTTTCACGCACTCGTCCTGGTATCCGTCGCCGGGCTCTCGGCTTGCTCGCCGGGCGGGGGCGGGCCCACTCCTTCACCCTCGGCCACCTCCAGCACCGCCAGCCCCACGGCCACGTCGTCGCCGGACACGGAGACAACCGTCCCGGCCCCCTCTCCTCCGCCGACCGCCGCGCCAGGTACGTCCGGCCCGGGCAAGGGAAACGCCGAGCTCGCCATCATGGTTAGGCCCTCGGCATCCGAACCGGCCCTGAACTACACGCTGGTGTGCAAGGACGGTGTTCCGACGGCCGAAAGCAGCCATCCCTCGGCCGCGGCGGCCTGCACCGCGTTGAAGGAAAACCCTGCCGTGTTAAGCCCTGCGCCCCGTGGAACGGACCAGGCCTGCACCCAGCAGTACGGCGGTCCGCAGGAGGCCACCGTCACCGGGATCGTGGATGACACACCGGTGGATTCGTCCTTTAACCGCAAAGACGGCTGCGAGATCGGCCTGTGGAATGCGGCCAAGGACATCCTGGCGTCTGCGGGCGGAGCCTCCTAGGCTGATGCAGATTCTGAAGCGCGGCCCGCAAACGATGCTGCCGGCGGACACCTGGAAACAGCACGAAGCAGCCCACCAGGCCCGGGTCCGGCGTTACGCCGACCCCTACCTTGCCCGCCGCTCCGCTGGCAGGAAACACCCTGTTGAGGATTTCCTCTTCACGTACTACACCCAAAAACCAGGCCAGCTCCTGCGCTGGCACCCCGGCGCCAGCGTGGTCCTTACCGGGCCTGAGGCCGCGGCCCGCTCCCAGTGGAAGTACTACAGGATGCTCGACGACGGCGACCTCGCCGCTGCCGGTCTGCCGCCCGGGACCACCGCCGCCACCGTTGACCTCGTCGCATTCGCGGCCGAGCGCAGGGAGGCACTGCAGTTCGCCGAAATAATCCTGCGCGCCACGGCATCGCGGCCTGCCCAGTTCGGCTGTTTCGGCCTGCACGAGTGGGCGATGGTGTACCACCAGGACAAGTTTGAGCTGCGCCACGAATACCTGCAGCTGCGCCTCGGATCAGAGGGCACCGACCGTGTGGTGGAGGACAACCGGATCCGGTGCTCGCACTTTGACGCCTTCCGCTTCTACACGCCGGATGCGGCACCCCTGAACGAACTTACTCCGAGCCGGGACAACCAGCGCGCCATGGAGCAGCCAGGATGCCTGCATGCCAACATGGACCTCTACAAATGGGCCTACAAGCTGGCGCCGGCCCTGCCCAGCGAGCTCGTCATGGACTGCTTCGAACTGTCCTGGCGGGTCCGCGCCATGGACATGCAGGCCTCTCCGTACGACCTCGAGGAGTGGGGTTACCCGCCCATCCCGATCGAAACAGCCGCCGGCAAGGCCGAGTACGTGGAACACCAGCGGGCGTTCGCCGCGGAGGCTCAGGAGCTGCGGAGGCGGCTGCTCGATGCCCTGGCGCCATTGATCGATGAGGTCCGGGACTGATGCCCGCCGACGTGGACCTGACCGTCCGGTTGACCGAGGCGCCGGGCGCCCCGGAGCACGAGTTCCGCCTCATTGTGCGCCACGGGATAACACCGCAGGCTGCCGCCCTGAAAGGGTCAACCCTGCCGGACCCCGCTGCGGCGCTGGCCGCCGTCGAGCGTTTCGGCCACGAGGTCTTCTTCGTTCCGCGGCGGAAGGACATGATGTGCACCCAGCAGTATGGCGGCCCGCAGGTGGCCGTAGTTACGGGGACGTTCCACGGCCGCCCCGTCCACAGCCGCTTCAGCCTGACCGACGGCTGCGAGATTGCGCGGTGGCGCTCCCTGGCTCCGTTGTTCGGCGGCACGCCAGGATCCACCGGCCAGATCTGACGGGCAAGCCACAAACGCGGGAACGTCCCGGGAGCCTTGCGGCTGCCGGGACGTTCCTGATGACGCTGCTTACTTAGCGGGGGCGTTCCGGGCTAGGTTCCCGGAACGGCGTCAACGGGCGTGACCGCCGAGGCACCGGCAGGTGCGGGCGCCGTGTCGCTGCCCACCTTGACGTTGATCCACGTCTTGATCCCGTTTCCGCCCAGGCTCAGCCGGCCCAGGTAGGATCCCGATGCCAGGCCGGTCCAGTTGGCTGTGGCCGTGGTGGCCGTGCCGTTGGGGGCAACGATCGGATTCGGGCTGACAGTAAGGTTCCCGGAATTGCCGAGGAACGAGACGGCCTGGATGTGTGCGGAAGCGGGTCCGTTCTCCGGGGTGGAGTACAGATTCGCCACGATGTAATACGTGCCGGCACGGGGCGATTCCAGGTTCAGGAACTCGCTGGCAGATGCCGTGGCCACCTGGGTTGCGGCGAGGCCGCCGCTTCCGTTGGGCGCGTAAACCACCATGTCCCAGTCGACGTCGTCCGTTTCAGCCTGGATGCCGAGCCGAGCGAAGGTCGCACCGGCGGGCACCTCCACTTTGACGAGTGCGTTGTGTTCGTCATTCTTTGCTGCGTACGCGCCGGGTGTTTTGGTGACGGCCGTCTCGGACAGGGGCGCAAGCCCTTCCACACCCACTGCGATGGGCGAATCCGAGCCGGAGACCAGGTCCATGGTTCCGCTGCCCGTGCCCGTGGCTGAGCTGAAGGAGAACGAAGGTGCAATCTGGGCGTCTACCGGGCGGACCGCGATGGGCGAACTGACCGTGCGCGGCCCCTTCCAGGTCAGCGTTCCCGTGGTGAATTTGCCCACCGGAGCACTGACGTTCTTGATGGTGATGGTGACCTCGCGCGTCTGACCGGCCTTGGCGAAGTTCAGCATCTGCGGCTCCACGTGGACGCTGACGCCGGGCAGGTCCACCGAGGGCCGGTACATACCCGGAACCAGCGCCGTGAGCTGACGCTTGACCTGGATCTCACCCACCAGGCTGCCCAGGGCAATGGACGGGAGGTTGAGGTCGCGCGCGGCAATGCTGCCGGCCTGCGGTGCGCCGGTCTCCACGCCCTGGCCGTTCAGGAAGGCCAGCCACTGCTTGATGTCCGAGTTGTACACGAGTCCCGGATCCAGCACCCGCGTGGCGTCAATATGCCCTGCCCCGCCTTCGAACGGGTTCCGGTTCTGCGTACCGTCAGCGTTGACCAGCGGGTAGGCGGTGGTCATCATGGCGGACTTGACCATGGCAGGCGACCACGCGGGCTGCCTGCTGAGAACCAGGGCTCCGAACCCTGCAATGTGCGGGGCAGCCATGGAGGTGCCGGACATGAAGCCGAACTGGGCGCCGTTGTTGCCGATGGTGGAGACGCCCGCGAGGACGTTCACGCCGGGAGCAGAGATATCCGGCTTCAGGAGGTCACCGCCGGAGGCCAGGCTCGGGCCACGGGAGGAGAATCCGGCCACCTGCGGCGCCGGCGGCAGCGGTTCGCCGGTGAGGTCGCCCTTGACGAGGCTCACCGTGAGCGCCGGATTGGCAGCGAGCCTGGACTTCAGTTCCAGGCTCTTGGGCGCGTTGACGTGGACGGTGGGCAGCACGTGGTTGTCTGCATCTTCGGAGCTGGAGGACAGGTTGACCAGGATCATGCCCACGCCGCCCTTTGCCTTCACCTCAAGGCTCTTGGCCGTGCGGTCCACAACGCCGCGGTCACAGACCACCACCTTGCCGGTGACCTTGGCAGCGTCCAGCGTTCCCGGGCCGCAAAGGTTCGCAGGGGTCGGCGCAGCGGGGGCAGCTGCGTCCGCGGCCACCACCACGGCGGCGTCCTTGACTTCGGACTTCATGATCGAAGCGCCCCGGTACAGGCTGCCGTCGGATACCTTCACCGTGCCCAGCAGGTCGCTGGGGAAGGTTGCGGCTGCCACGGTGGTCAGCCACGGCGAGGCGTGGTTCACGGTGGACACGGTGGGGCCGGAGTTTCCTGCCGAAGCCGACACGAATACGCCGGCAGCCGCTGCGTTCAGGAACGCCAGCGCAACGGGATCCGTGGTGCTGTTGGTGTTGCCGGAGATGGAGTAGTTGAGGACGTCCACGCCGTCCTTGATGGCCGCGTCAACAGCTTCAACCGAGGCGGACGAGTAGCAGCCGCCCGTAGTGGGGTTGTCGTCTTCCCAGCAGACCTTGTAGACGGAGACCTTGGCGGCCGGGGCAACGCCGGAGCTCTTGCCGAAGCTGGCGCCGTCAATCACCTGTTCCACGTTGGCGTTTCCGGCGGCGGTGGTGGCCGTGTGCGTGCCGTGGCTTCCCACGTCCACCGGGGAGATCAGTTCCTCGGCGGCGCGGTGTTCCGGCGCCACGTATTGCAGGAAGGAGTCGGCGAAGTAGCGGGCGCTGACCACCTTGGAGTTGCAGAGGGTTCCGTCGAAGGAAACACCGGATTCGATGCCCTTCTGGCATTCGCCCTGGAAGGTGGTGCCGTCCGCCTTGAGCATGGCGATCTTGCCGTCCGCCGTGAGATAAGGGACACCCACTTGGGCCTTGCCCGTGAGCGGCTGCACCGGGTCCCCCTGCAGGAACGGGTTGTCCGGGGCGTAGCCGGAGTCGATCACGCCGACCACCACGCCCTTGCCCGCACCGGATTCGCCGCCGAACTGCTTTGCCCAGGCGCCGTCGCTGCCCGTGAGCTTCAGGAAGTCGGTGGTGGTGTAGTCCGGGGTGTTCTCCACGTCCGGTGACACCACGAGTACGTTGCTGTCCTTGGCAAGCCCGGCTGCCTGCGCCGCGGTGAGCTCGGCCACGAAGCCGTTGAGCGCGCCCGTGAACTGCTTGGTCGGGGTGACGCCCTGCTTGGAGGCGACGTCCCGCTGGGCCTTGCGGAGGTGTGCGTCGTAGGCCTTGTAGTTCTGGCTGCCGGCATCGAGCTTGCGGCCCTGCTGCGGCTTGGTTGCCCCTATGCCCGCCGTCCCGCCGTCGTAGGCAGCAGCGGCCTTCTCGGCGAGGACCACGATGTAACGGCCGTCCTTGTAGTCTGTCGGGTTGACGTTTTTGGCCTGTTCAACCCCGCCGGGTTTGGCAGGGGCCGCGGTAGCGGGACCCGCTGCGATGGAGGAGAGAAGCAGCGGGAGGCCTACAGCCAACGCTGCAGCCTTCCGGAGCCCCCCGCCCCGGACAAGGCTTGTTCCTTTTGATTTCACGAGCGACTGAAACCTTTCATGAGGTACGGGTCCGGCGGTGCGGCCGGTCTCGGTCAGCTGGAAATAGGCAGCCCGATGACAGTTCCTGTCATCCGGCGAGACCAGCCGAGTCAAACAGTACAGAGTGAGAGCCGGATATGACATAGGACACAACAGTCGTTGTACTTTTGTCACTCGAGGCTCCGGCCAGAGACGACAAAAGGCGGCTTCCGCAGGGGAAGCCGCCTTCTGTTCAGGTCATCCAGTCAGGTCACGTGTTCAGGTCACGCGGGGTGATGTCATTGGCGCGGAGTTCGAACAACCTCGCTGATCCAGGCGCGGGTTTTCTCATCTATGGGTCCGGCCACATTCGTGTCCCGGGCAGCACGGTCTGCTTTGATCTTTTGCATCACCATTCGACCCAGGCCCGCGAAGACTGCGGCAGCCATGACCGGAAGAAGTACGGATTTGGGTTTCTGAGCCATGCCGCAATCCTACTGAGCGTGCCGGCGCACCACCAGAGCCGGCGTCGTGCTTCATCCTCCGGCGAGTGCCCCATTTCACAGTCAACCCGCGAATGCGGGTTGACGCATTCCGCCCGGTAGAATGGGCTAGCAAGCTCGCGGAGCGCTCGTTCCCGCTGTCTTATGTTTGGAGTCCGCAGTGGCTGTAAACACAGCAGCAGACCAGCGTGAGACGGCACCACTCCGCTGCGCCCTTACCCAACGCTCACGCACAGGAGTTACCGGATGCCCCGGATCGTTGTCGACGTCATGCCCAAGCCCGAGATTCTGGACCCGCAGGGGAAGGCCATCGTGGGTGCACTCCCCCGGCTGGGCTTCACTGCCTTTAGCTCTGTCCGCCAGGGCAAGCGCTTTGAACTCACTGTCGACGGCGAGGTGACCGAGGAAATCCTGGCCCAGGCCCGGAACGCCGCAGAAACCCTGCTGTCCAACCCCGTCATCGAGGACGTAGTCAACGTCGAGGTCGTCGAGGCCTGAGATGACTGAACTCCCCCTGATTGGCGAGGCGGTGGCCGTGACGGCCAACCCGCGGCTCGCCGGCGCCCGCATCGGCGTCGTCACCTTCCCCGGCACACTGGACGACCGCGACGCCGCCCGGGCGGTCCGCCTGGCAGGCGCCACCCCGGTGGAACTCTGGCACGCGGACACCACCCTCGGTGACGTCGACGCCGTCGTGATTCCCGGCGGTTTCTCCTACGGCGACTACCTCCGTGCCGGCGCCATCGCACGCTTCGCACCGCTGATGTCCCGGATCATCGACGCCGCCAACTCCGACGCCAAGCTTCCCGTGCTTGGCATCTGCAACGGCTTCCAGATCCTCACGGAGTCGCACCTGCTGCCCGGCTCGATGATCAAGAACGACCACCTGAAGTTCATGTGCCGCGACCAGGTCCTGCGCGTGGAAAACAACAGCACCGCCTGGACCAGCGACTACGCCGCCGGCCAGGAAATCACCGTGCCGCTGAAGAATCAGGACGGCCAGTACATCGCAGATGAGAAGGTCCTGGACGCCCTTGAGGCTGAAGGCCGCGTGGTGTTCCGCTACGTGGGCTTCAACCCGAACGGCTCCCGCCGCGACATCGCCGGCATCTCCAACGCCGCCGGCAACGTGGTGGGCCTCATGCCGCACCCCGAGCATGCCGTGGAGGCCGGCTTCGGCCCCGAGACGGGGTTGTCCGGCTCCGCCGGAAACGGCGGGTCCGATACCGATGGCCTCGGTTTCTTCACCTCCGTATTGAACAAGATTGTGGGAGGCGCAAAGTGAGTACCTCAGCTGAAACCGTCAACAAGAAGTTCAACATCGACACCGTCGAGAACGCGGCCAAGACCCCCGACGTCGAACTCCCCTGGGCCGAACTGGGCCTGAAGCAGAACGAGTTCGACGAAGTGGTCAAGGTCCTGGGCCGCCGGCCCACCGGCGCCGAGCTCGCCATGTACTCCGTGATGTGGAGCGAGCACTGCTCCTACAAGTCCTCAAAGAACCACCTGCGCCAGTTCGGCGAAAAGGTGACGGACGAGATGAAGAAGGACATGCTGGTGGGCATCGGCGAGAACGCCGGCGTCACCAACCTGGGCGACGGCTGGGCCGTGACGTTCAAGATCGAGTCGCACAACTCGCCGTCGTTCGTGGAGCCCTACCAGGGCGCTGCCACCGGCATCGGCGGCATTGTCCGCGACATCATCTCCATGGGCGCCCGCCCGGTGGCCGTGATGGACCCGCTGCGGTTCGGCGCCATCGACCACCCGGACACCGCCCGCGTGATGCACGGTGCCGTTGCCGGTATCGGCGGCTACGGAAACTCCCTCGGCCTGCCCAACATCGGCGGCGAAATGGTGTTCGACTCCGTGTACCAGGGCAACCCGCTGGTCAACGCGCTGGCCGTCGGCGTTATGCGCCACGAGGACATCCGCCTCGCCAATGCCTCCGGCAAGGGCAACAAGGTGGTGCTGTTCGGCGCCCGCACCGGCGGCGACGGCATCGGCGGCGCCTCTGTGCTGGCCTCCGAGTCCTTCGACGACACCAAGCCGTCCAAGCGCCCCGCCGTCCAGGTGGGCGACCCCTTCGCCGAGAAGGTCCTCATCGAGTGCTGCCTCGAGCTGTTCAAGGGCTCCCTGGTTGAGGGCATCCAGGACCTCGGAGCGGCAGGCATTTCCTGCGCCACGTCCGAGCTCGCCTCGAACGGCGACGGCGGCATGGAAGTCGAGCTGACCTCGGTGCTGCTGCGCGACCCCACCCTGACCCCGGGCGAAATCCTGATGTCCGAGTCGCAGGAACGCATGATGGCAGTGGTGACCCCCGAGAACGTGGCCGCCTTCGAGGCCGTCATGGACAAGTGGGCCGTGGAGTACTCCTGGCTGGGCGAGGTGACCGACACCGGCCGCCTGATCATCACGTGGGAAGGCGAAGTCATCGTCGACGTCGACCCGCGCACCGTGGCCCACGACGGCCCGGTCTACGACCGCCCGTATGCCCGCCCGGAATGGCAGGACGCCGTTCAGGCCGACGCCTTCACCGGATCCGTGCAGGACGCAGGCCGTCCTTCCGCCCCGGCGGAACTGGCCGCAGCCGTCACCGAACTCGTGGCTTCGCCGAACATGTGCGACAAGTCCTGGATCACCAACCAGTACGACCGCTACGTCGGCGGCAACACCGCCATGGCGTTCCCGGACGACGCCGGCGTGGTCCGCGTGGATGAGGAAACCGGCCTGGGCGTAGCCCTGGCCACTGACGCCAACGGCCGCTACACCTACCTCGATCCGTACCACGGCGCACAGCTCGCCCTGGCCGAGGCCTACCGCAACGTGGCCACCTCCGGCGCCGTACCGATGGCCGTCAGCGACTGCCTGAACTTCGGCTCCCCCGAGGACCCCGACGTCATGTGGCAGCTGGCCGAGGCCATCCGCGGCCTGTCCGACGCCTGCATGGTGCTGGGCATCCCGGTCACCGGCGGCAACGTCTCGCTGTACAACCAGACCGGGACCACCCCGATCCATCCCTCCCCGGTGGTGGCAGTGCTGGGCAAGCTCGACGACGTCGCCCGCCGCACGCCGTCGGGCTGGAAGGAAGATGGCCAGGCCATCTACCTGTTGGGCACGACGGCGGCCGAGCTGGACGGATCCGAATGGGCCAACCTGCGCGGCCACCTGGGCGGACAGCCGCCGAAGGTTGACCTCGCCGCCGAACGCGCCCTGGGCGAAATCCTGATCAACGCCTCCCGCGACGGCATGGTGGACTCCGCGCACGACCTCTCCGAGGGCGGCCTCGCGGCAGCGCTCGTGGAGTCCGCGCTGCGCTACGGTGTGGGTGCCCGGATTGCCCTGCAGGACGTCATGGACCGTGACGGCGTGGATCTGTTTACTGCGCTGTTCTCCGAGACACAGGGCCGCGCCATTGTTGGCGTGCCGCGTTCCGAGGAAGTCCGGTTCACGGACATGTGCACCGCCCGCGGCTTTGCCCACACCCGCATCGGTGTGGTGGACGCAGCGAGCGGCCAGCTGGAGATCAACGGCGTGGACACCCTGTCCCTCGCCGCCCTCCGCGAAGCGCACGAGGCCACCCTGCCGAAGTACTTCGACTAGGCCCCTCATCGATTGCTCCGTAACCGCCCTTTTGAACCCTCAGAACGGCAGTTACGGAGCAATCGTTGCTTAACGCCCGGGCCGCCAACCGGCTTGGACTAGCGCGGTACGTATTTTGGATACTGCCGGCTTCGCTTTGTTGACCATGTGGCGGTTGGAGATCCGGACTTCGGTCCAGCCAAGGGCCACGTAGCGCTCGGAACGGGCGATATCCCGGACCACCTGGCCTTCCTCACCGTGATGCTCGCCCTCGTACTCGATTCCGACTTTGTACTTCGGGTACGAAAGGTCCGGCTCATGATGGTGGCGACCATCGTCGCCGATGATGGGCACGTTCAGCTCTGGTTCCGGCAGCCCAGCCCTGACCACTGCCAACCGAAGGAGCGTCTCCTGCGGCGAGTCGGAGCCCACCCTGATGAGTTTTATGGCTTCCTTTGCCCTGCGCAATCCGCGCTTTCCCTTGTGCCTGTCAATCATCCGCTGAAGGTCAGCCACGCTGCATAGCGGCGTGTCCCGGTCCTCAAAGGCTGCCCGCGGAATCCGAACACAGCTGTCCCCCATGGTCACAAGCTCATCCACCGACAGCATTTCTGCCATGTCCAGCCAGGTCCGCTCCGGAGTGGTCACGGAAATCCCGTCGACTGTGGTGACCTCGTCGCTGAACAGCTTCATCCGGTGCACGATGACATGCGGTCGGTTCAGGTGCGCCTCGCCCTCAGGCCTGATGACATGAAACATATCCTGCGATCCCTTCTGCTGACGTCGCGGCAGCACGAGGAGTTCCGCCGCCGTGAGGTGCGATGCGGCGCATCGCTCGTTGACCTCAATGAAGGGCCGCACCCTGATACACAAGGGGAGCTCCGCCGTCGGGCTTTCCGCCCGGATCCCCTTGCCGAGGCGCGTCAACGATCCGTGCCGCAGCCGTTTGGGTGATACTCCTGCCCGCGCCGCCTCGGCAACGGTGAAGGGTCGGGCTTGGAGTCCATGCGGCAACTGGCGTGCGGTCTTCATTGGTTCATCAGACCAGAGCGGCGATGGACGTGCAGAAGTTATCCACAAGATCCCATCGATTGCTCCGTAACGGCCGTTCTGGGGTCCCAGAAGGGCCCGTACGGAGCAATCGATGAATCAGTCGTCGCTGCGGAGCTCCCGCTGACGGGCGCTGAGGAGTTCCATTTCGGGGCGGTTGGCCACGAAGCGTTCGACGGCGGTGAGCACCTCCACGAGGTGCGCCCGGTCGGCTGCCACGAGGCCCGCGCCCAGCTGCGTCCGCCGGTATTGTTCGTGGTCCCCCACTTCGGCCACGGAAACCTCGAAGCGCCGCTTCAGCTCCGCGAGCAGCGGCCGCACCACGGATCGCTTCTCCTTGAGGCTGTGCACATCGCCCAGAAGGATGTCGAACTCAATCCATCCGATCCACATGCCATAAGCCTATCGATTGCTCCGTAACCGCCGTTTTGAGGGCTCAAAAGGGCCGTTACGGAGCAATCGACGGGGGGTGGACAGGATCAGATGGTGAGTTCGCCCATGCGGTCCCAGCCGTCGCCGTCGAGCTGGCGGCTGATGATGCGCGGCGTCTCGGCGAGGGCCTGCGGCATATCAGCCATGGCCTTCTGGAAGTGTGCGCTGTTGACGTGGTCGCCGGCGGCATCGTCCTTGAAGGCTTCCACGAGGACAAACTCGTTGGGGTCCTCCACGCTGCGGGACCAGTCGAACCACAGGTTGCCGGGCTCCTGCCGGGTCGCTGTGGTGAAGTCCTCCACCAGGCCCAGCCACTTTTCCGACCAGTCCGGCTTGACCTTGAACTTGACGACAATGAAGATCACGGGGTTATGCCTTTCGTTGTTTTTCTATGCCGGGCCCGGCCGCGAGGGATTGCTGGCACTCCTCAATCGCTTCACGGGCCCATTCCTGCTGCTGGGGAGTTCCGACGCGTTCCGCCCACTGCTCGGCCAGCTGGAACTCCACCAATGCTTCGGTGAAGCGCCCGGCCTGGTGCAGCGTCCAGCCCAGGTTGTTGTGCAACGAGACCATCCAGCGCCTGGTCCGCGGATCATGCACCGTGGAAGCATACTCGAGGGCGCTGCGGGTCCAGGACTCGGCGTGCTCCGGATCGGCGATGGCCAGCATGTGCAGCGCGTCGACGGCGAGGAATTCCTCACTGAGGTGGTCTGCCAGTTCGGCGGCCTGTTCAAACAGCGGCACGGCCATCGCGGCGTGCCCGCTGGAGTTCAGCAGGCGGCCCCGTTCCAGGAGCACGCGGACGGCCACGGTGGGCTCATCGGCGTCGATCGCGTCCAGCAGGGCATCGGCTTCCTCGTAGCGGCCCTGCAGCCCGATGGCCCGCCCCACCTGGGTGGCGAGCTCGGCCTGCTCGTCGGCGTCGTATTTTTCGTCTTCCGCTGCCGTGCGGAAACGGGATTCCGATCCGGCGGGATCATCGAAGTTCCACAATTGGTCAAGGGTTTTCTGTTCCAGCATCCACCTGCTCCTGATCAGCTTTCACCTGCGGCCAGTTCGTGCGCACTCCCAATGTATCGGGAAGTGACGTGTCTTTGTGCGCGTGCTGTGACGGCGCTGCCCGCCGCGTAAAACCAGTTGGCGGGCCGGCTGAAGGCAGTGATCTTCAGGAATACCCTCCCCCGGTTGTCCAGTTCCACTTCAAAGGCTTCCTCGCCCCGCACCGGATGGCCGGGCAGGGTCCCGTAACCGAAACCTGCGCTTTGCGGCCCGTCGCCGGGCACCGGCCGGCGTACCCATACCACCTCGCAGGGCGCGTTGATCCGGAAAGGTCCTACGCCGAATCCGCTCACCACGCGGGCGCCGGGCACCACGACGTCGGAGTCGGCGCGGACCCGAAGCCCGGACCGTTTCTGCAGCCGCCAGGCCAGGATCCCGTGGGCCACCCTCCGGTACAGTGCCGCCCCCTCGCCGAGGTAGGCCTGGGTCACCACGCAGGGGACGCCATCCGGCGTCCGTCCGTGTTCGGTGGTACCAATACCCGGGTAATTCAGGGTGCCTCGGGCAAGGCGGCGGTTACGTTTCATGTTCCTTCTTCCCTGGCGAGCCCGGCCCATCCCAGCTGTTCACGCTGCTTCCGGCTTAGCATGGCCACCACCAGGTCGTAGGAGTCCTCCACCATGTCCCGGATCATGTCATCCGGCAGCGTTCCGTCCAGCCGGACCCCGTTCCAGTGCGTCTTGTTCATGTGCCAGGCGCCGGTGATTTCCGGATGGATGGCCCGGAGCTGTTCGGCCAGCGCAGGCTCGCACTTGAGGCTCACCGACCAGTCAGCCGGATCCATCGCGGACGCGGCAAACATTTTGGCTTCGTGCCGAGACCCGCCCGTCACGGCCGCCCTCACCTTGAAGACGGAGGTTTCCGGGCCGAACGGAAAGTCCTCGAAGGCGCCGGGGAAGCTCAGGCAGATCTTCCGGAGGGTGTGGACGTCCATAGCACGAGCCTATCCGGCTGCACCGCATCCCGCAGGGGCTAGATGCCCACGCGCCACCCTTCGCGGGCAGGGCACGAGTTGACCACCACGTCCAGTCCGGCGGCCTTCGCGCGCTCCACGGCGGCGTCGTCGAACACGCCAAGCTGCAACCACACTGCCTTGGCTCCCATGGCGATGGCCTGGTCTATGACGGGCCCCACCTTGTGGGAGTTCACGAAGCAGTCCACGACGTCGATCGGGTGCTTTTCCGCAGGGATGTCCGCCAGGGAGCGGTATCCCTTCTCCCCGTGCACGTCATCACCGGGGAGATTGACCGGAATGATTTCCATGCCCATCCGGTCGCGGATATATAAGGAGACGTCATACGCCGAGCGCCACTCGTTGGTTGTGAGGCCGACGATTGCCCACGTGCCTTTGGTTCGCATGAGTCGGTCAATGACTGCCGGATCGTTAACGTGGGCCATGCATCTACCTTACTCCTGCGGCATTTCGGGATAATCCCCGAATAAATGAATGAACTGCGAGAAAACCTCCGGCAATGAACGAATATTACAGCGCGGAAGGCGCGGATTTTGTGAAATCGTGCATTTCGGTTCTAGTAGGTAGTGACCATCCCGAGCGGCCGAGAGACCTGGATCGATGAAGCCGCAGCAACCCCCGGTGACGTGAGACGACCATTCCCACGAAGCCATTCCTCCGCTTTCTGATGGAACCAGAGGAACTAAGGGTGCTACTGCCAGGACCGATGGAGTGCTGCAATGACCCCAGAGATTTCTTCCGCCCTGCCCACCCTTGCCCGGATTCCGTCCGAGGCAACCCCACAAACCACTTCGGACGCGACGGCGAACGAAGCAGGGCTGCGTGACGCGCCCGGCTCCTCTCGTGGCTCTTCGGGATGGTCCCTGACCGAGCCCACGGACGGCGCAGTGCACGGCGTCCCCATTGACGGACCGGCGCGTCACCGCAGTACCACCAACGTTGCCTTCTGGGAAGAACAGGCCCTCCGCCTCGACTGGGCAGAGCCCGACGCCGGCGCCCGCAGCGGCAAGCCCTGGCACACCGCGCACCGGCGCGTGGCGGCTGACCTCGACGCCGGCACCGGACCGGACATCACCTGGTTCGAGGGCGGCAAGCTCAACGTCGCCTACAACTGCGCGGACCGCCACGTTGCCGCCGGCCGCGGAGACAAGGTGGCGCTGCACTTCGAGGGCGAGCCGGGCGACCGGCGCGCCATCACTTACGCCGAACTGCAGCGCGAAGTGTCCAAGGCCGCCAATGCCCTGCTCGCACTGGGCATCACCAAGGGCGACCGGGTGGTCATCTACCTGCCGGTCATCCCCGAAACAGTCATCATCACCCTCGCGGTGGCCCGCATCGGCGCCATCCACTCCCTGGTGTTCGGCGGGTTTTCCGCCGAGGCGCTGAAATTCCGGGTGGAGGACACCCGGGCCAAGCTCCTGGTCACCACGGACGGACAGTTCCGCCGGGGCGTGGCAGTCCCGGTCAAGGACAACGCAGATGCCGCCGTTGCCGGGGAAAACGCCGTCGAGCACGTCCTGGTGGTCAACCGCACCACCCCTGCGGACCAGCTGGCGACGGTCCCCATGACTGAAGGCCGCGACGTCTGGTGGCACGACGCCGTCGGGCAGGCCTCCGACGTGCACGAACCGGAAGCGTTCGACGCCGAGACTCCCCTCTTCATCATGTACACCTCCGGAACCACGGGGAAGCCCAAGGGCCTGGTGCACACTTCGGGCGGCTACCTGACGCAGGCGTCCTGGAGCTTCGAGCACCTGTTCAGCAATCCTGACCCGGCGCTCCGGGACCAGGACGTGCACTGGTGCACCGCGGACCTGGCCTGGGTCACCGCGCACACCTACGAGATCTACGGTCCGCTCTCCAACGGCGTCACGCAGGTGATCTTCGAGGGCACGCCGAACACGCCGCATCCGGGCCGGCACTTCGAGATCATCGAGCGCTACGGCGTGACGCAGTACTACACCGCTCCCACCCTGGTGCGCTCGCTCATGGGCTGGTTCCCGGACGGAGTACCGGACAGCTACGACCTCTCCTCCATCCGGATGCTCGGCACCGTGGGCGAAGCGGTGAACCCGGAGGCCTGGCGCTGGCTGCGGCAGAACGTCGGCGCCGGCACCGCGCCGGTGGTGGACACGTGGTGGCAGTCCGAGACGGGCGCCACCATCCTCTCCCCCGCACCGACGGACACCGAGTTCAAGCCGGGCTGCGCGGCCCGCCCCCTGCCCGGCGTCAGCACCCGGATCGTGGACGACGCCGGCAACACCGTGCCGCCGGGCGTCCAGGGATTCATCGTGGTGGACACCCCCGGACCCGCGATTGCCCGCACCGTCTGGGGCAACCCGCAGCGCTACTTCGATTCATACTGGCGCAAATACGCGGCGCAGGGCTGGTTCCTGGCCGGGGACGGCGCCAAATACGACGACGACGGCGACATCTGGATCCTGGGGCGGGTGGATGACACCCTCAACGTCTCCGGACACCTGCTCTCGACGATCGAAATCGAATCGGCCCTCGTCTCCCACCCGGACGTGGTGGAAGCCGGTGTCTGCCCGGTGGCTGACCCCAAGACCGGCCACGCCATCGTCGCGTTCGTGGTGCTGAAGGGCGGGGTTTCGACGGGCTCAACCACCGAGGAACTACGGAACCACGTCGCGAAGGAGATCGGTCCGATCGCCAAGCCGCGCGACGTCGTCGTGGTTCCCGACGTGCCCAAGACGCGGAGCGGCAAGATCATGCGCCGGCTGCTCACCCAGCTTTTCGAGGGAACCACCCTCGGCGACACCACTTCACTGCAGAACGAACCGGCAATCGCCGGCATTCAGGAAGCCTTGGATGGCTACACCGCCCCCCTCATTGGGCAGAAGCAGTCCACCCTCAACGGACAGAAGTAAAGGAACAATCATGAACGACATCAGCAGCGTTGCCCGTCTTTCCGAGCCGCTCAAGTTTGCCTACTGGGTGCCGAACGTTTCCGGCGGCCTGGTGGTCTCCACCATCGAACAGCGGACGAGCTGGGACTTCGACTACAACAAGAAGCTGGCCCGGATCGCCGAGGATTCAGGCTTCGAATACGCCCTGACGCAGACCCGGTACGCAGCTTCCTACGGTGCGGACAAGCAGCACGAGGCCACGTCCTTCAGCCTGGCGCTGCTGGCGGCCACGGAGCGGCTGAAGGTCATTTCGGCCGTCCACCCGGGAATGTGGCACCCGGGCGTGCTGGCCAAGTACATCATCACCGCGGACCACATCTCCAACGGCCGTGCCGCCGTCAACATCGTCTCCGGCTGGCTCAAGAACGAGTTCACCAACTTCGGCCTGGAATGGCTGGAGCACGACGAACGCTACGTCCGCACCGAGGAGTTCATCAGGGTCCTCCGCGGCCTGTGGACCGAGCAGGAGTACAGCCAGTCCGGCAAGTACTACAACATCACCGACTTCACCCTGAACCCGGCCCCGGTTGCTGTTCCGGGCCGCGCGCACCCCGAGATCTTCTTCGGCGGCAACTCCACCGCGGCGCAGGCCACCGCCGGCCGCGTGGCCGACTGGTACTTCTCCAACGGGAAGGACCTGGAGGGCTTCAAGGAGAACATCGCGGGGGTGGTTGCTGCCGCAGGAGAAAGTGGGCGCGGCACGGATGGCTCGCTCCCGGCCGCTTTGCCCTCCGCTTTGTCCGCCCCGCGGTTTGGCCTCAACGGCTTCGTGATCGCCCGCGATTCCGAGAAGGAAGCCCGGGACACCCTCCGTGAGATCGTGGAGAAGGCGCACAAGCCCGCCGTCGAGGGCTTCCGCGAAGCGGTCCAGGAGGCCGGGGCGTCCACGAAGGACGGCAAGGGCATGTGGGCCGACTCGAGCTTCGAGGACCTGGTCCAGTACAACGACGGCTTCAAGACCCAGCTGATCGGCACGCCGGAACAGATCGCGGAGCGGATCGTGGAATACAAGAAGATCGGCGTGAACCTTTTTCTCACCGGCTACCTGCACTTCCAGGAGGAAGTTGCCGCGTTCGGCCAGGACATCCTGCCGATCGTCCGCGAACTCGAAGCGGACCTCGCCCGCAGGAACGGCACGGAACTGGACCTGTCCGGCACCCCTGTGGCTTCGGCAAGCTCCACCACCGGGCTGGTGGCCGTCTGATGGCTGACCGCAAGTTCGGCTTCCGCACCCGCGCCCTGCACGCCGGCGGCACCCCCGACGCCGAGCACGGCGCCCGCGCCGTGCCGATCTACCAGACCACCTCCTTCGTGTTCAAGGACACCCAGGATGCCGCCAACCTCTTCGCGCTGCAGAAGTACGGCAACATCTACTCCCGGATCGGCAACCCCACGGTGGCCGCATTCGAGGAGCGGATCGCGTCCCTGGAGGGCGGCATCGGCGCCGTTGCCACGTCATCCGGCATGGCCGCGGAGTTCATCACGTTCGCCGCGCTCACCCAGTCCGGCGACCATATCGTCGCGGCCTCCCAGCTCTACGGCGGCACGGTGACCCAGCTCGATGTCACGCTGCGCCGCTTCGGGGTGGACACCACGTTCGTTCCCGGCACTGACCCGGCGGACTACGCCGCCGCAGTCCGCGACAACACCAAGGCGATCTTCGTGGAGGTGGTGGCCAACCCGTCGTCGGAGGTGCAGGACCTGGAGGGGCTGGCAAAGGTGGCGCACGACGCCGGCATCCCCCTCGTGGTCGATGCCACCTTGAGCACGCCGTACCTCGTGCGGCCGATCGAACACGGGGCGGACATCGTGATCCACTCGGCCACCAAGTTCCTCGGCGGGCACGGCACCACCCTCGGCGGCGTCATCGTCGAAAGCGGCCGCTTCAACTGGGGCAACGGCAAGTTCCCCACCATGACCGAACCGGTGGCCTCCTACGGCAACGTCTCCTGGTGGGGCAACTTCGGCGAGTACGGGTTCCTGACCAAGCTCCGCTGCGAGCAGCTGCGCGACATCGGACCCGCGCTCTCTCCGCAGTCCGCGTTCCAGCTGCTGCAGGGCGTGGAAACCCTTCCGCAGCGCCTGGACGAACACCTGAAGAACGCCCAGGCCGTGGCCGAATGGCTTGAAGCGGACGAGCGCGTGGCCTACGTGAACTTCTCCGGGCTGCCGTCCCACCCGCACTTCGAGCGGGCGCAGAAGTACCTGCCCCTGGGTCCGGGCTCGGTGTTCTCCTTCGGCGTCAAGGGCGGCCGCGCGGCCGGGCAGAAGTTCATCGAGGCGCTCCAGCTGGCCTCGCACCTGGCCAACGTCGGCGATTCGCGTACCCTTGTGATCCACCCCGGCTCCACCACCCACCAGCAGCTGAGCCCGGCCCAGCTCGAGTCCGCGGGCGTGCCGGAAGACCTGGTCAGGATTTCCGTCGGGCTCGAGGACATTGAGGACATTCTGTGGGACCTCGACCAGGCCCTGGATGCAGCGTCTTCGTCGGTGGTTGAGCCTGTCGAAACCGTCACTGTCGAAACCTGCACGATCGGAGCAAACGCATGAGCGCTGCAGAAACCAGGACCTGGGAGGGTCCTACCGCGCCGGAGCGGCTGGCCCTACTCCGCCAGGCGAAGTCCATCGCCATTGTGGGCGCCTCGGACAAGCCCTCCCGGGCCAGCTATTTCGTGGCCACCTACTTGCAGTCCTCCACCCGCTATAAGGTGTACTTCGTGAACCCGGTGGTCAAGGAAATCCTGGGCCAGCCCACCTATGCGTCGCTTGCCGACCTGCCGGAGAGCCCCGACATCGTGGACGTCTTCCGCAAGCACGACGACCTTCCCGGCGTCCTGGACGAGGCCATCGAGGCCGGCGCCAAGACGCTGTGGCTGCAGCTTGGTTCGTGGCATGAGGACGTGGCGAAGGAAGCGGAAGCTGCCGGGCTCGACGTCGTCATGGACCGCTGCGTCAAGATCGAGCACGCACGCTTCCACGGCGGACTCCACCTCGCCGGCTTCGACACGGGGGTTATCTCCTCCAAGCGGCAGGTCCTGGCCTAGCCAAAGCCTGTTCAGCCCGAACGGACACTTGAGGCCCCGCCTTGCGGGGCCTCAAGTGTCCGTTCGCGCTTGGTGGGGGCGGCCCGGGCTACGGCCGGAACTTCTTCAGCCAGCGGTTGACAGGTTCGACGGCGGAACCCAGCGCCGAGTCCACTGAGGCCGCCCCGGATTCGCCCTTCTGAGGGTTGTTGCCGCGGTGCCCGGTGCTGTCTGCTTCCGGCTCGGTGGCGGCCTTTTCGGAGGGCGCGTCGGTCTTTTGCGGGGCGACCGGCCTGGAATGTTCCTCCGAGGCGGCTTCGCCCCCGTTGCCGCCGGGCGTCCCGCCGCCCGGCTTCCCGGTCTGGTCGTTGGCGGCATCCGCTCCGGGAGCCCGGTCGGGAGCTTTGGCGGCCGGAGCGGCCGGCGAACCGGGGGCTGTCGCCGGCACCTCGTCGTCCGAGGGCTCTCGGTCTTCGAACGGTGTCACCGGGTCTGCGGGCTCGCCTGCACCTGGCGGAGCCGCCTGGTCACGCTGCAGGAAGAGCGGCGACTTCCACGCCATGGGCCCGCCCTGGTTCGACGCACCCGGTCCGACGGGAAGCTTCCAGTCCGGGGCCCAGTCCGTCGTCAGCTCTTGGATGGACCACAGCCCGGAACCCTCTGCTGCTCCCTGGCTGGTTGCGGCAACACCGCTGACTCCGAGGCCCATGCCGGCCAGGACTGCAAAGCCCACCAGCGTGGGGCGGTGCCGGCGCAGCCACCGCTTCCGGGTCAGTTCATCCCGGGGCCCGGCCAGCATGGCGGCAAGCTCAGGGCCCGGACCAGGAACCTGCATCTGCGCCAGCGAGGCTATGGACAAAAGGGCGGCCCTCAGCTCGGGCACGTCCGTGTGGCCACTGTCGAGCAGAAGCCCGTCAACGGTCCCGGCAGAAACCTCATCCCTGGTTGTCATGGCGCCACGTAGTCCTTTACGGCCGAATGTTCACGGAGTCTGTCCAAAGCACGTCGCTGAAGCTGTTTTACGGCTCCGGCGCTTTTCCCCATGATTTCGGCCACTTGCTCAACGGTGAGATCTGCGATGATCCGGAGGGTCAGGACCTCCTTCTGGTCCTCTCCCAGCACGTCAAGCAGTTCCAGCACCTCCCCCGGCGCCACCAGCAGCATTGCCCCGGCTTCAGCCGAGGCGGCTTCCCGCCGGTCAAGATCGGGTTCGAAAGGCTGCTTCGGGGGCGTCCGGCTTTGCCTTCGGTGATCGTCAACCATCCGCGCATGGGCCACCGAGAACAGGAACGTCCGAAGCCCGCTGGCACCGCCGCTGATAGTGGCTATCCGGGGCAGGACCGCCAGGAAGACGTCCTGCATGGTGGCCTCCGGGTCCTCGACGCCCCGGGCGGTCAGGTATCCCAGTACCTGCGACGCATAACTCCGATAGACCAGGTTGAACAACTCGCCATCGCGGCCCTTGAGGGCCATCAATGAGGCGTCGGTCAGTGCTTCGGTCACGGACGGATGGCTTTCGTTCAAGGGAGATGGCTACATCATTCTATGGCCATGATGTGGCGGCCGGGCTGTGTCCCGCTCCGTAACTTTACCCCGGGTAACCCAAGGAAAGCCGCCGGAAACCGCGCACTCCTGGGCCGGCTTGCTGCTGAACCGGCTTCGGACACAAAAGGGCCGGGCTGGAACATGATGGGGGCAGTTCCAGCCCGGCTCTCTGTTTGCAGTCAAGCGCCGGGTACGAACCTGATGGGGGACAACTTCGAACCCGGCGCTTTCATACTGGTAATCGTCGCGGGGCCGCCGGGGGTTACGCGAAATCCCAAAAACTTTAAAGAAACTTTTCAGCGGCCCAGCCCTCCCCGACGCCGCCAGCGTTCCGACGACACGGTCAGGCGGGCAGGACGCGGTGTCGGCATCCACTATTCACTCAGTGTATAGATTGAAGCGTGAACAACTCCCTCACGCTGCTGGGTCTCCTGAGCCGCCAAGCGAGCTACGGCTACGACCTGAAGCACTCCTATGACCGCTACTTCGGAACCGGAAAGGCGTTGGCCTTCGGCCAGGTCTATTCCACACTGGCCCGCATGGTCCGTGACGAGCTGATCCGCGCCCTGGGCGAGGAAACCGGCGGCGGCCCGGACCGCAAGAAGTACGAGATCACCGTGGCTGGCCAGGACACGGTCCGTGAGTGGCTTTTCACTCCCGACGTTCCCTCGGAGACCCTGCAAAGCAACCTCTTTGCCAAGACCGTGATCGCTTTGCTCACCGACGACGACGCCGACCGCTTGCTCGACGTACAGCGGGCGGAACACATGGCCCGCATGCGTCAACTCACCCGCCTCAAGCAGGACTCGGACCTGTTGCATGTGCTGATGTGCGACCACGGCCTGTTTCACATCGAAGCCGACCTTCGCTGGATAGAACTCACCAGCGCCCGCCTGACCCAACTCAAGAAGGAGCTCCTGAGCGCATGAGTACGATTGGCGCCGCTTCACCCGTCCTCAGCGCCCGCGGGCTGCACCACTCCTTCGGGCAGACCCGGGCACTGCGCGGGATCGACCTCGACGTTCATCGCGGCGAAGTGCTCGCCGTGATGGGCCCCTCGGGATCCGGCAAGTCAACGCTGCTGCACTGCCTGGCAGGCGTCCTCGTGCCGAACAGCGGCACAGTGACCTACACTCCGCCAAAACGGCAGACGCCGCTGGAAATCAATGCCCTCGCTGAACCTAAAAGGGCCAAACTGCGGCTGACCGACTTCGGATTCGTCTTCCAGTTCGGCCAGCTCCTGCCGGAGCTCACGGCAATGGACAACGTCAGCCTCCCCCTGCTCCTGGGCGGGACCAAGCGCTCGGAGGCCGCGCGACGGTCAACCGACCTGCTGGACCGCCTCGGACTCAACGGGCTGGGCGCCAAGCTGCCCGGCGAACTGTCGGGCGGGCAGGCCCAGCGCGTCGCCGTTGCCCGGGCTTTGGTGAGCTCCCCTGCCGTTTTGTTCGCCGATGAGCCCACGGGTTCCCTGGATTCCCTCGCCGCCGAAAACGTTCTGACACTCATGCTCGAACTCGTCCGGGAAGCGGGAACGACAGTCGTCATCATCACCCACGACGCACGCACCGCCGCGTACGCCGACCGGGAGGTCATCGTGCGCGACGGCGCAATCGGCGCAGGCTACCGGGTGTCCCCATGAATCCCGGGTTGCTCCGGCTGGCAGTCGCCGGCAGCCGGTCCGCCTACGGAAGGCTGGCCGGCATCGCGGGAGGGGTCGCCGTCGGAGTATGCCTGCTGCTGTTGCTCTGGGGTGGCGCCAACGGCCTCAGCGCACGCGATGACCGAGGTGCCTGGTTGCGGGAAGCCGGCCAGCCCTCCGTGGCCGTTCCCCTCATGACGGGCGATCCGGCCTCTTCGGCCCCGGCAACACCCGTGCCTTTGACGGCGGACACGATGCTTATGACGGCGAACCCGGTGGAAGTGTTCCGCGACCAGCTGATCAACCGCCGCGACGTCGCGGCCCTGAGCCGGACCACCGTCACGATCCCGGGGATCGGCAGCCCGCCGAAGCCGGGCCAGTATTACGCTTCCCCGGCCCTCCAGCAGCTGATCGAGTCAACACCCCCGGATCAGCTTGGCGAACGTTTCGGCGAGTTCGCCGGCCCGATCGGCGATGCCGCCCTGCCCGGCCCGGATTCCCTGGTGGTGGTCGCGGGCGCCACGGAAGCCGAACTCCGCCGCAGTGGACGGGCGTCCCTCGTTTCCGGGTTCACTGCCGATCCCTACGGAGGCAGCGCAACCGCCTACAGCACGGTGCTGGTCATCGGCGCCCTTGCGGTGTTCTTCCCCGTGCTGCTGCTGATCAGCATTGTCACAGGCCTGGGCGCAGCCGAGCGCCGGGAGCGCTTCGCCACCCTGCGGCTCATCGGCGCATCGCCGCACGTGGTCTCACGCATTGCCGCCGCCGAAACCGCTGTCCCAAGCCTGGCCGGTGCGGTGCTGGGCGTTGTTTTGGCCGTGCTGTTGAGGCCCCTTGCCGCGCAAATACCGGTCAATGGCACCAGGATGTTCGAAGCTGACCTGGCCCCGGGCTGGATGGCTGCCACCGCCGTCGTCACCGCCGTGGTGGCGGCTTCCTCCGCGGTGGCGGGCTACCGTACCGCCCGGGCGGACGTCGGTCCCCTGGGGGTGACCCGCGCAGTCCACGAAAAAGCACCCACCATGCGGCGAACCGTGCCGCTGCTGACCGGGCTCGCCGCCATGATCGCGGCAGTCGTCATCATCCCGGGCGCGGAGTTGAACCTGCCGTGGATTGAAACACTGCTGCTCATCGGCGGTTTTGGGCTGGTTCTCGTGGGAATTGTGGTGATCGGCCCCTGGCTGACCTTGCTGGTCAGCATGATGGGGCTGCGCCTGGCGCGGACCGCATCGGCAGTCATTGCCGCCAGCCGGATCCGCAACACCCCGGTGGCCACCTTCCGCTCTGTTTCGGGGCTCGTTGTCGCGGTCTTCGTCGTCTCGGTCTTCGCAGGAGCATCCAGCATCGTCCAAACAACAGAGGCACCGCCGGCCCGCCCCGGTCTGCTCCAGCCCACCAGCCTCCATGCAACGGTTGCCGCCGGACAGACCCAGGTTCAGGTCTCGGACGTCGCACGCAAAATCAAGGAACTTCCCGGAATCCGGAGTGCCGCCGTCGGCTATGGTCCAGCGGCGCTCACCGAGACGGCTGCCGGCCCGGACATCTACCTTCCTGCCGTGGACGCCCCAGGGCTGGGCTTCGTGGATGTCCCCCATGCGGACACCGTCGTGGTCGATGCGTCATTCCTCCGCTACTGGACAACGCAGCCTCTGGCACTGACACCTGCGCCGGCCGCACAGCTGGACGGGCTGGTTCCAGTGGTGGTTGTGGTCGGCACCGACGGGACTCCCACGGCCATGGATCGCGCCCGTACAGCGCTGAACAGTTCGGGTGTCACGGCTATCCCGGTCACCGCCCCGATGGACGTCCAGCTGCAGTCCGGCACCCGGCTTATCCAGGGCCTGGCCGTGCTCGCCTACCTGGGTATGTTCGTGGCGGTCGCCATCGCGGGGCTGTCCCTGGCCGTCGCCACCGCCGCCGCCGTCCTGGACCGGAAGAGGGTTCTCGGCCTGATGCGGCTGATGGGAATGCCAGTCTCCGTCCTGCGCCGGATCATCGCGCGTGAGGCGGCCGTCCCACTTGTCAC
Organism: Arthrobacter sp. SPG23; assembly: GCF_000876655.1. Taxonomy (GTDB): domain Bacteria; phylum Actinomycetota; class Actinomycetes; order Actinomycetales; family Micrococcaceae; genus Arthrobacter. The sequence continues at coordinate 146,964 of NZ_JYCN01000004.1, read as the reverse complement.
CGTGCTGCTGCTCTCGATCGGACTCGGGTTCCTCGTGGCCTGGTTGATGGTTACGGGAATCGACGACGCCTACCGGGTAACCTGGCCGGCGCCCGACTACTTCATAGCCCTTGGCCTCAGCCTGTTCCTTGCCCTCGGCGCAGTGACCGCAACGTTCAGCCTGGTCCGGGGCCACACGGCGATAACGGCGACCCGCTTCGAATAGGATCCGCGGCCCTGACGGGTCAGGGCGTTGGCCGGTCCGGGCGTTGGCCGTTAGCGGCCGGTCAGCGTCCCGTCAGCAGGCGGGAAAGGGCTGATGCCAGCTCTGCTGCGTCCGGTCCGAGGCGCTGCCCCGTCTCGCGTGCCCGGTCCATCCGGCCGATACGGAGATCAGAATCGACGAGCAACGCAACCAGCTCCAGCCGGCTGGCCCCCGCCATGGCGGCAGACGAGGCAAGGCTTTGGGCTGCCGCACTCGCCGCCTCAAGGTCGCCGCCGTCCAGTGCTCCGACAACGTTGTTTACCCTGGAAGGGAGCAGCACCAGGAAGAGATTCAGGAATTCAAGCAGCCGGCTTTGCGAGTGGATGTTCCCGGCGAGCTCCTGCACGCGCAGGGGGTCGAGGACCGGCGCCCGGTTAACGCGGGCACGGTACCGGCGCGGTCCCTGTTCCAGGACGGCGGAGCGCTCCGGCAGCCCTGGCTCCGGCACGGTCTTGTTCTTCGTTGACTTCAAGCTGAGACCCATGACGTCCATCCCCTCCCGTTAGCGGTCCGACGACTTGCCTGTGGGAAACCCCACTCCCAGCGCAGTGCCGGTGAAACCAAGATAGGGACAGCGGATCCGCCGGGTCACGAGTGTCCGGTACCCGAATCACACCCGGTATCACCTGCATCATGAGCATCGCTACGTATCCCGCGCGGGGTCGCCACGCAGGTCCCGATCCTGTAACGCTCCAGCGCCAGGGCTTACGTGCGGCAGGCGGGAGTGTCAGGATACGGGCATGAGCGAGGAAGTGATGGCCGTCCCTGCCGCCGGTCCGGCAGCGACCCCCAAACATGTGACCGGACTGATCGGTTCGCAGGGTTCCGCCGCGACGCGGGCCATGCGCGAACAGGCACGCCGCCGCCGCGATGCCGAAGCGAAACTGCAGCAGCACCTGCTGCAGACCCGCAGCAGGCAGTCCCCCGGCTAGCCGGTAACCACACGGACATACTCCACTAACGACGACGGCGGCGGGCCACCTTTCCGGGTGACCCGCCGCCGTCGGACGTCAGTAGGTGTCAGTCAAGAATCAGGTCGTTGACCACGATGGTCTGGTCGCGGTCCGGACCGACGCCGATCGCCGAGAAGCGCGTGCCGGACAGCTTCTCAAGGGCCAGCACGTAGTTCTTGGCGTTCTCCGGGAGGTCCTCCAGGGTGCGCGCACCGGTGATGTCCTCGGTCCAGCCCTCGAAGTACTCGAAGATCGGCTTGGCGTGGTGGAACTCGGTCTGGGTCATCGGCATTTCGTCGTGCCGGACGCCGTCCACATCGTAGGCCACGCACACCGGGATCTGCTCGATGCCCGTCAGCACGTCCAGCTTGGTGACGAAGTAGTCCGTGAAGCCGTTGACGCGGGAGGCGTGGCGCGCCAGCACGGCGTCGTACCAGCCGCAGCGGCGCGGGCGGCCGGTGTTGACGCCGAACTCGCCGCCGGTCTTCTGCAGGTACATGCCCATGTCGTCGAACAGTTCCGTGGGGAACGGCCCGGCGCCCACACGGGTGGTGTACGCCTTGATGATGCCGATGGAGCGCGAGATCCGGGTGGGGCCGATGCCGGAGCCCACCGAGGCGCCGCCGGCGGTCGGGTTGGAGGAGGTGACGAACGGGTAGGTGCCGTGGTCCACATCCAGGAAGGTGGCCTGGCCGCCCTCCATGAGGACCACCTTGCCCTCATCCAGTGCCTTGTTCAGGACGAACGTGCTGTCGATGACCAGCGGGCGCAGGCGTTCGGCGAAGGAGAGGAAGTAGCTGACGATCTCCTCCACCTCGATGTCACGGCGGTTGTACACCTTGACGAGGAGTTCGTTCTTCTGGCGCAGCGAGCCTTCCACCTTCTGGCGGAGGATGGACTCGTCGAAGACGTCCTGGACGCGGATGCCCAGACGGGCCACCTTGTCCATGTACGCCGGGCCGATGCCGCGGCCCGTGGTCCCGATGGCGCGGCTGCCCAGGAACCGCTCCGTGACCTTGTCCAGCACCTGGTGGTAGGGCGCCACGAGGTGGGCGTTGGCGGAGACGCGGAGCTTGGAGGTGTCCGCACCGCGGGCCTCAAGGCCGTCGATTTCCTGGAACAGGGCTTCAAGGTTCACCACGCAGCCATTGCCGATGATCGGGACTGCGTTCGGGCTCAGGATACCGGCAGGAAGGAGCTTGAGCTCATACTTCTCACCGCCCACGACGACGGTGTGCCCGGCGTTGTTGCCGCCGTTCGGCTTGACCACGTAGTCGACGCGGCCGCCAAGCAGGTCAGTGGCCTTACCTTTGCCTTCGTCGCCCCATTGGGCTCCGACGATCACGATTGCTGGCATGGGATCCTCCCCCATTCGTTCGGGCCGGACCGCAGCCGGTTCACCGAAGTGACCCGCCAGGGACAGCGCCGTTCATGAGAATGCCCCGAATTCCACTGCCGCGCCTGTCCGGCCAACTGACCGCCACGCACAACGCAAGAGTTCCGGGGCTCTTACCACCCAAGTTTAGCCGATACGAGTGACAAGCACCGCTTTCGCCCTCCACCGGAGCGGCTTCACACCCGGTTCACAGCGTGGCAGCGATTTGCGGAAACTTCCCCGGATGGAATTAAGTGAGCAGCTAGTACCAGGACCGTTGGAGAGGACCACCGCAGTGCCTTTGAACACCGACCACATCCGCGTCACCCATGCAGGCTCGTTGCCCCGCACTCCGGAACTGATAGCTGCCAACGAGGCCAAGGAATCCGGCGGTATCACCCCGGAATTCCTGGAGCTCCTGGAAACCTCCGTGGTGGACGTGGTCCAGCGGCAGAAGGACCTGGGCATCGACATCCCCAACGACGGGGAGTACGGCCACGCCATGGCCAGCTCCGTGGACTACGGCGCCTGGTGGAACTACTCCTTCTCCCGGCTCGGCGGCCTGGAGCCCACCAACGTTGACCGCTGGGCCGACGCCGAGGTGCACCGTTCCTCACCCGGCAACATCGTGCTGACATCGTTTCCGGACCGGCGGGACCGGCAGAAGTTCAACGACGCCTACAACGACCCTTCGTCCGGGATCCTGGCCCACCGCAAGAGCGTCGCCCAGCCCAAAATCGCCGGCCCGCTGACATACACCGGCCAGGACCTGGTGGCCTCGGACATCACCAACCTGAAGAAGGGCCTGGCCGCTGCCGGGCTGGCCGAGGGCTTCGTGGCGTCCCTCTCCCCCGGATCCTGCGCCCGCGTGGCCAACGAGTACTACGCATCCGACGAAGAGCTCGTCTACGCCTGCGCCGACGCCATGCGCGAGGAGTACAAGGCAATCATCGACGCCGGACTCACCGTCCAGCTGGATGATCCGTCCCTGGCCGAAAGCTGGGACCAGATCAACCCCGAGCCAAGCCTGGAGGACTACCTGAAGTTCATCCAGCTTCGTATCGAGGCCACCAACTGGGCGCTGCGGGACCTCCCCCAGGACCAGATCCGGCTGCACGTCTGCTGGGGCTCCTGGCACGGCCCGCACACCACCGACATCCCCTTCGCGGACATTATCGATTCAGTGCTCCAGGTCAACGCCGGAGCCTACTCCTTCGAAGCTGCCAACGTGCGGCACGAACATGAGTGGCGGGTCTGGGAGGACACCAAGCTCCCCGAGGGCAAGATCATCATCCCGGGCGTCGTCTCGCACGCCACCAACGTGGTGGAGCACCCCGACCTCGTTGCGGACAGGATCGTCCGGTTCGCCGACCTCGTGGGGCGCGAGAACGTCATCGCCTCCACTGACTGCGGCCTGGGCGGCCGCGTCCACCCGCAGATCGCCCTGGCCAAGCTGGAGTCCCTGGGCGAAGGCGCACGCCGCGCCACCAAGCGGCTATGGTGACGTCCTAGGGACTTTTCCCGAACCTTGAGGCCCCGTGTGCCGGGCCTGCCAGCAACGGCAGGCCCGGCATTTCGCTGGGCTTGATAGACTGATAAAGATCGATCAGGAATCGGTCCACTCACCACATTTTCAAACCACACCGTATCCGGCGTGCCCGTAATTGGCATGCCCGTATCCGGTGCGGCAGCGTCACCGATCCCCGCAGGAGACACAGCAATACATGACAGCCCTGGCTACTGAATCTTTCCGCGAGCAGCTTCTGAGCCGCCGTTACGAACCCAACGTCGCAGTTGTCAATGAGCTGTGCGACACCTTCCAGAGCCTCAAGCCGGACACCGTGGTCCCCTATGTGGACCCGATGCACGACGTCGACGAGTGCCGCATCATCAGCCTGTACTCCAACATCGGCACCGCCGACGAATCCGGCTTCATCACCGCCGGCGACACCGAAGCGGCCACCCGCATGCTCGGCGTGCAGTGGAAACTGGGCCTCCGCCCCGAATTCGTCATGCCCTGGAACGTCCACCCGTGGCACATCCCCGGCGAGCCCAACGGCAAGTTCACCCCGGACCAGATTTCGGCAGGCCTCAAGCCGCTCCTGAAGTTCCTTGCGCTGGTGCCCCGCGCCTCCGTGATCGTGGCCCACGGCACTGAGGCCAACCGCCTCGCCCAGCTGCTGCTCAAGACCGAGGTGCCGCTGCTGTGGCGCCGGGGCCTGAAGACCTACAAGGTCCGCTCACTGAGCGGCCGCGCCTTCGCCGGAACCGAGGCCCGCCAGCAGCAGTACCTCGACGAAATGCACGTTGCGTACGCCGACGCCATGGCCCGTACCGGCCTCACCAAGGCGAACTAACAGCCTGAAGCACAGACGACGGCGGCTCCCCACCCGGAAAGGTGGGGAGCCGCCGTCGTTAACCCGGTTATTTGCCTTCGATGGCCGCCCTGGCGGTGGGGTCGGAGTCATTGAGGAACTTCTCAATGCGTTCCGGCTCCTCCGCCTCGCCGATGGCCGAGGACGCACGGCCCAGCGCGTACAGCGCGCGGAGGAAGCCGCGGTTGGGCTCGTGTTCCCACGGGATGGGTCCCACGCCGCGCCAACCGTTGCGCCGCAGCGAGTCCAGGCCGCGGTGGTAGCCAACGCGGGCGTATGCGTAGGACTCGATGACCCTGCCCTCATCCCAGGCTTCCTCCGCGAGGATCGCCCACAGGAGCGAGGACGTGGGGTGCTTCGCCACAAGGTCCACCGCCTCCTGGCCGAGGGCCAGGTGCTGGTAGATCTCGGACTCCGCGGGCAGGAGCGTGGGCTCGGGGCCCATGAGGTTCCTGCGGAACTCGTCGGACATGATTAGAACGTCTTTCCGGCCGAGCCGAGCTGCTTGGTTGCTTCAACAACGCGGGCAGCCAGTCCGGCTTCAGCGGAGGCGCCCCAGACGCGCGGGTCGTAGGTCTTCTTGTTGCCCACTTCGCCGTCAACCTTCAGCACGCCGTCGTAGTTCTTGAACATGTGGTCCGCCACGGGACGCGTGTAGGCGTACTGGGTGTCGGTGTCGATGTTCATCTTGATGGTTCCGTAGGAAACGGCATCCGCGATTTCCTGGTCCGAGGAACCGGAGCCGCCGTGGAAGACGAGGTCGAACGGGTTTTCCTTGCCGATCTTGGCGCCGACCTGGGCCTGGATGTCCTTGAGGATTTCCGGGCGCAGCTTCACGCCGCCGGGCTTGTACACGCCGTGCACGTTGCCGAAGGTCAGGGCGGTGATGTAGCGGCCGTTCTCGCCGGCACCGAGGGCATCGATGGTGGCCAGGGCGTCTTCCACCGTGGTGTAGAGCTTGTCGTTGATGGCGTTCTCGACGCCGTCTTCCTCGCCGCCCACCGTGCCGATCTCCACCTCAAGGATCATCCTGGCGGCAGCGGTGCGCTCCAGCAGTTCACGGGCGATGCGCAGGTTTTCCTGCAGGGTCTCCGCGGAGCCGTCCCACATGTGCGAGTTGAAGAGCGGGTTGCGTCCGGCCTTGACCTCGGCCTCGGAGGCCGCCAGCAGCGGCAGGACAAAGCCGTCCAGCTTGTCCTTGGGGCAGTGGTCGGTGTGCAGCGCGATGTTGACGCCGTAGTTCTTGGCGACCTCGCGGGCGAATGCGGCGAAGCCGAGCGAGCCGGCAACCATGTCCTTGGTGGACGCGCCGGACCAGTAGGCAGCGCCGCCGGTGGACACCTGGACGATACCGTCCGACTCTGCTTCGGCGAAGCCGCGCAGGGCAGCGTTCAGCGTCTGCGAGGACGTGACGTTGACGGCCGGGAAAGCGAAGCCGCCCGCCTTTGCGCGGTCGATCATCTCGGAGTAGATCTCTGGGGTTGCAATGGGCATGCTGACTCCTAAAGTGAATTTCGTCTACGGGTTGTGTTGACCCTGGAGTGAACCTCGTCGGCTAGCACCCATCCTAGCCATTTCTGCGCGGGGGCAGTGTTTCGGGTCACTGGCCGGGTAACACTTTGCCCTGCGCCCGCCCGAGGTGGCACTTCGCGGCAGTGTTTCGCGCCACCACTGCCGCGAAATGTCATCTCGGGTGCCAGCCACGGCTTTCCAGCGCGGCACGGACTTTACGTACGACGGCGGGATGGTCCCCTGTGAGGTCGTCTTTGGACACGCGGACCTCGAGCCAGCCGTGCTCGCGCGTCAGGGATTCGCGGCGGATATCCCTCCGGTATTGCTCGGCACCGCCATGGCCGGCGCCGTCGTACTGGATCGAGATACGCCACTCTACGTACGCCGCATCGGGCCACAGCACCGGGGCGCCGTGCACGCCCCACAGCACGTGGTTCAGTTCCGGTTCGGGCAGCCCCGCCCTGACCAAGGCCAGACGCATCATGGTTTCAGGCTGCGAGTCGGCCCCGACGCGGATCAACTCCAGGGCAGCCCTCGCCGACCGGATTCCCCTGGCGCCGGGATGGTCTGCAACCATGTTCCGCAACTCCGCCTCGGTACACAGTGGTTCGCGGGGCGCCGGGAACTCCGGGCCGTGGAAGCAGACCAAGGAATCCCCTGCGATGACAAGTTCATCCACGCCGGCCATGGAAGCCAAGTCCAGCCAGGTCCTGGCAGGCGAGGTGAGGCGGACGCCGTCGTACTCCACGAGCTCGCCGGGGAGGAAATTCAACAGGTGCCCCACCACGTTGACCCGGCGGGGCATGCTGAATCCGGGCCGACGGGACAGGTGGACCCGCCAGTCATCCTCCAGCCGCCATGCCAAGACCACGCGCCAGACACGGGCGGCGGACACGTGGGTCAGGGCAGAAGAGTCGTCCAGTTCGGTGTAGGCCCGCAACGCCGCGGCACCCTTGGCATCGGATCCGAGGTGGACACGGATCCCCCTGGAAACTGTGGCCAGGTCCTTGGCTTCCGTGCGCGTCCTGCTGACGCCGGCCTTGTCCGACATGCGAAGGGAGAACGAGCCGGCCGTCAGGTGTTCGGGAAGCGGGGCCCTGTGCATCCCCAAATTCTTCCCGATGGCGGGCCCGCCGGGGAGGGTTATCCACAGGCAGCCGTCCTGAACAGCACCGAGATGGCAGTTCGCGGCAATGTTCGACGCCGGCACTGCCGTGAAGTGCCATCTCGGCGAGGGAGTTAGACGTGCTGGCTGAACACGTGCCGGCGGATCCAGGCGTGCATGGCGATGGCCGCAGCCGACGCCGCGTTGATGGACCGGGTGGAGCCGAACTGTTCGATCGACAGCGTATCCAGGGCGGCCTCATGGACCTCCGGGGTCAGCCCCGGGCCTTCCTGGCCGAACACCAGGACGCAGTTTTTCGGGAGGTCATAGGTTTCCAGGGGCACGGAATCGGGGAAGATGTCGATCCCGATGATCGCCAGCCCCTCCCCCTGCGCCCATGCCACGAAGTCCTCCACCGTGGGGTGGTGGCGGACGTGCTGGTAGCGGTCGGTGACCATGGCTCCGCGGCGGTTCCACCGGCGTCGTCCGATGATGTGGACTTCCTTGGCGAGGAAGGCGTTGGCCGTGCGGACCACGGTGCCGATGTTGAGGTCGTGCTGCCAGTTTTCGATCGCGATGTGGAAGTCGTGGCGCTTGGAGTCAAGGTCCGCCACGATGGCCTCGTGCTTCCAGTACCGGTACTTGTCCACCACGTTGCGCCGGTCCCCGTCGGCGAGCAGGTCCGGGTCCCAGTGCCCGCCTTCAGGGAGCTCACCTTCCCAGGGCCCGACGCCGACCTCCGCCTTGGGTTCCGGTTCCTCCTCGGGCGGGGAAACGGGCAGGGCTGGGGTCCGGGGTTCAGTCACGCCTCAACTTTAGCCGTCCAGCTTCCAGCGGTTCGCCCGGTACGAGTTGCCGATCTTCTCCAGCGCCTCCGGGTTGGCGGCCCAGTAGCTCTCGTGCCCGCTGACCCCCATCATCTGCGGCGTGCCCCACGGGGTGACGGTAAACAGGTTGACGGCCCGGATGGCGTCTCCCCCGGCGTTGGTGCAGGTGAACCCGACCACGACGGCGGCCGCGCGGCGGAACTCCCGGATTTCCGGCGTCGACGCCTCAAAATTACTGGCACACTTGTGGCCGACCAGGTGCTGCGGCAGTTCAGCGGCGGGGATGGCCTTGAGTTTGGCCTCAATATCCTTGATCGCGGCCTGCACCTTTTCAGGTTCCTTGCCGTACTTGCCTTCCTCTGCTTCGGCGAAGAACGAGAAGGCCGTGGAGATGCCGTCCCCGTCGCGCTCTTCAGTGCCCTTGGCGATTTGCTGCATGGGGGCGCCGGTGGAGGGGTCCTTGGTGATCCCGAACGTGTCGTCGCTGCTCCAAGCGGACAGGTAGGAGAACGAGGATTCCCCGGTGACAAACCGGTTGTACAGCGGGTCCTCGGCGGCCGGAATGTTGGCGGGACCCTGAAGGTCCTCCCATCCGGCCGGAAGCGGGAAGGCCCCGGCGGGCATGCCGTCCGTACCCGGATCAGCCGACGGCGCCGCGGATTCCGCAGGGGCGGCGCTCTCCTCGGCCGCTTCCGATGACGCCGCGTCGGAGGACGTTGCCGCCGGCAGGGGGTTGTCCTGCGCCTGCGGTTTGCTGAACGCCGGGATGACCCAGACGAACACGGCGACCAGCGCAACGATCACGGCGGCGCCAACGGCGGCGAGCACGATGACCAGGTTCTTGTTGTTGCGCTGTTCAGGGTAGGGCTGGGGCTGGCCCGCGTAAGGCGGCTGTGGAGGGTAGGGCTGGGGCTGGAACTGCTGTGGCGGGTACGGAGGAGCTTGGTGCGGCTGCGGCGGGCGGGGGACCTCCGGGTACTCGCCGGTCTCGCCTGCCCGGTTGTCCCGGGGCGGCGGTGCACTGTAGTTGTTGCTCATGGTGGGCCCTTTCAGGTGCTGGCGGGCATCCCGGGGTTTCCTGGATGCCTGCTGATATCCGGCGGCGGGGATCTGCCGGCGCACGCCGGCACAACAAACCGCCGCGGATATCCCCCGATCCGTGGCCGCTGGCACACAGGTGCCAGCTTCGAGCCTAACGGAAAGGAACGCCCCGGCTGTCCGTCATTCTGCGGGCCCCGGATGTTCCTGCGCCCGAAAAATGACAGACTGGGACCCGGAAACCGGCACATCAGCGTTGGAGGATCAGCATGGCAGAGTCAGACGAAGTACGTTCATCGGCAGCGGTTTACCGGAGCGGCCAGGAGATCGAGTGCTGGCTGACTGACATGGACGGTGTCCTGGTCCACGAGAACCAGCCGATTCCCGGCGCAGCGGAACTGATCCAGCGCTGGGTGGACACTTCCAAGCGCTTCCTGGTACTCACCAACAACTCCATCTTCACGCCCCGCGACCTGGCTGCGCGCCTGCGCTCCTCCGGCCTGGAGATCCCCGAGGAGAACATCTGGACCTCGGCCCTGGCCACCGCCCAGTTCCTCAAGGACCAGGTGCGCGGTTCGGACTCCGGGAACCGCGCCTACACCATCGGCGAGGCGGGACTGACGACGGCGCTGCACGAGGCCGGCTTCATCCTCACCGACCAGAACCCGGACTTTGTGGTGCTCGGCGAAACGCGCACCTACTCGTTCGAGGCCATCACCATGGCCATCCGGCTGATCCTTGCCGGTGCCCGCTTCATCGCCACCAACCCTGACGCCACGGGCCCGTCCAAGGACGGCCCCATGCCCGCCACCGGCGCCATCGCGGCCCTGATCACCAAGGCCACCGGCCGTGAGCCCTACATTGTGGGCAAGCCGAACCCCATGATGTTCCGTTCGGCCATGAACCAGATCGATGCCCACTCCGAGACCACTGCCATGATCGGCGACCGGATGGACACTGACATCATCGCCGGCATGGAGGCTGGCCTGCACACGGTGCTGGTCCTCAGCGGCATCACGCACAAGGACGACATCGCCGCGTACCCGTTCCGTCCCAACCAGATCCTGAACTCGGTAGCCGACCTCAAGAGCCAGATCTAGGCCGCAGGTTCAGAACACAGTCATCCTGGGGCCGCCGGAAGGCAGCGGGAAGATCTCATCCTGCAGTTCCTCGATGATGGGCCGGTAGACGAACGGGTTCCACTGCGGGCTGGCATGCGCCGGCAGTGCATCATCCGTGCGGCGGTCGGTGGACACCATGTTGGCCGCAAACGTCTGCGCCCACGACTGGCGGGCCGTCTCGTACTTCACGGTGCCGTCACGTGGGTTGCCGATGAAGGCCATCCGGGTGCCGCCCAGCTTGCCGGCGAACCGGGTGGCGTCAAAGTGGTAGATGTAGGCGGATTCGGACTGGATCAGCACGCTGGACGGGGCGATCGGTGACAACTGCTCCAGGCTCTGGTCCAGCACCTGGCGCCAGGACCGTTCGTCCTTGTGCATGATGCGTTCACCCAGCTCATACCCGCCGCGCAGCACGGTGGGCACCCGGAAGCCGCCCTCGTAGAGGACCACCACGCCCTCGAACCAGCTCTGGTCCAGGACGTCGAACTTGCTGTACGGACTGGAGTCCAAGAGGATGAACTCCACCTCCACGCCGTGCAGTTCACGCAGGCGGGCCGCCACCTGGGTGGCCACCATGCCGCCGAAGCTGTGGCCGTAGAAGTACAGGCTGGTCAGCTGCTTCGCCCGCACGTGTTCGATCACTGCGATCACGATCTCGTCAATGTCCAGCCCCTCGTTGGAATACCCGACGGCGGCCAGCTGGCCGCGCTGGCGCAGGGCACCGCGCAGCGAGTTGAGGATCCACTGCGCCTCTTCCCAGCTGGTCTTGTAACCGGGAAACAAAATCCAGCTGGCGTTCGGGTAGTAACTCTCCGCGAAGTCATCGCGGACAGTCAGGATCCTGTTGGTGCGGCGCTCCGCCTGGACGTGCCGGGTGAAGAACATGTCTGCGGCCAGCACCGCCGCCGCCCCCGTCCCTGTCAGGAAATTGCGCCGGGAAAACCTCTTGAGTTCGGCAGCATGCTTGAGGAGGCGGCCCTCGGCTGAACCGGGGCCGCCCTCAGGCTGTGGTGGCTCCTGGACACGCGGCACACCTCTACCGTAGCCACAGCGGAACCCGGATATGAAACCCGCGAAACCAGCTAGATCACGGGCTCCGCCGGACGCGCCGACAGGCCGTCTGCTGAGTGCTTCCGGCCGGCTTCGGCGCTCTCCCGCCGTGAGATTTCCATCCCGATCGCGTCATACTGCGCCAGCAGCTCCGTTCCGGCAATCGCGGCGGGATCGTCCAGGAGGCCGAAGATGGAATCGCTGGCTGCCAGGAGTTCGTCGTCGGAGTACTGGGCCAGCGGCCCGCATCCCGAGGGGTCGATGGAGGCGGCGAATTCGCCGCTGATTTCAATTGTCTGCAGGGCCGATCCGGCCTCGGGAGAAAGGGACTCCCGCCGCGGCATGAATTCGAGGGACACGCCGGAAACGGTCGAGGTGTCGCCGTCGGAGGCGCCGCCGCCGATCGCGTTGAGGTCGTTGCGAAGCCCCACCAACGCAGGCGATTCCACGAACGCGGCCTGCGAGAGATCCACGCGGATGTGGGCGGTAATTCCCATGCGGCGGATGCGCCGGATGACGTGCACAAGGGCGGGGCGGGATTCCTGGTTGAGGCTGCCCCGGACCTCGATCCGAACAACATCGGCTGCGACGTCCAGCTTAACGAGGGCATGAAGATTGCGGTCCATAGGTACTCCAAAAAAGGGTGTCTATGGCCGACGGCTCAACCTTGGCTAGCGTATCCCCCGCGGGGCGGCGCCACAAGCCTGCACTTGGCGGCTATCCAGCCTGGCTTCGGTCTTCGCGGCGGTCCTGGTTCCGGGCCGTCGCGCGCCCCTGGCCGCGGTCCTGGCCCTGTCCCGGCTCCTCGAAGTGCGTGCGGGTGCCTGCCCCGCCGACCGAATCCACCAGCGACTTCGCGATGTCCCGCAGCTTGACGTTGCTGTTGCTGGACGCGTCGGTCAGGATTTGCACTGCCGCCTCCTGGCTGCAGCGGTTCTGCGCCATCACAATTCCGATGGCGATGTCGATGGTGGTCCGGGATTCCAGCGTGGCACGGAGGTTGGTGGCACTGTCCGTGTGCAACGAAAAACGGACAGCCAGTCGGAGCGCCTGCGAGATTTCACGGGTGTACTCGCGGGCGCGGGCCGCTGCTTTTTCGTCAAACTTGCGCGGGACATCCGAGTAGAGGTTCAGCGCTGCCTTGGCTTCCCCCTGGAGGCTAAAGGGAAGCGACAGCACCGAACGCAGCCCGTGCGAGGCGACGGCGTTGGCATAATCGGGACCCCACCGGTCTTCTTCGAAGAGGTCCGGGACGTGGACTTCCCGTTCCTCCTGCGCGGCGGTCAGGCACGGTCCCTGCGACAGCCGGTACTGGATCTCGTCCACTTCACGGGCGGAGTCGCTGCTCCAGCCGATGGTGGCGGCCTTGCGGTCCCGGAGCAGGGTGATGCCGCAGAGTGCATCGTCGCCGTCGCCCGCCATCTGGTGCGCGGAGAAGCGCGCCAGTTCGTTGAGGAAGTCCTCGAAATCGGCACTCTCCAGGATGAGGTTCTGGATCTGGTCGACGGTGGTGGGTGCCGGGTTCGACGGGAGCATGGCGCGTTCTCTCCAGGTGCGTGACTTGAAATTGAGCTACGCAAATTGTAAGGTCACGCCTCTTGGCCGTCCAAGCGGGGTTTGCTTCCGGCTGAATTGTTCCCCCGGCAGGCGCCGCCGGTAACTGCTCGCTAGTTCAGGCCGAGTTCATCTTTTCCGAAGGCGAACAGGTAGGGGACGCCGGCTTCGGCTTCGATCTTTTCCTTGGCGCCGGTGTCGCGGTCCACAATCACGGCGACGGCGACGACGTTGCCGCCAGCATTGCGGACGCCCTCGACGGCGGTCAGCGCGGACCCGCCGGTGGTGGAGGTGTCCTCCAGGACCAGGACCTTCCGGCCCTCCACCGAGGGGCCCTCAACCTGGCGGCCCATACCGTAGGACTTCTGCGCCTTGCGGACCACGAAGGCGTCCACGGGCCGGCCGGCGTCGACTGCGGCATGCATCACGGCGGTGCCCACCGGGTCCGCCCCCATGGTGAGTCCGCCGGCGCACTCAAAGTCGATCCCGGCGTCGTCCATCAGCGACAGCATGACCTGGCCCACCAGCTTGGAGGCCTCGTGGTGCAGCGTGATGCGGCGGAGGTCAATGTAGTAGTCGGCTTCGGCTCCGCTGGACAGGATCACCTTGCCGCGGACCACGGCGAGTTCCTTGATCAGTTCAAGCAGGCGGGCACGGGCGGCAGCAGCGTCAGCTGCAGGGAAGCTGGGAGCAGTCATGGGCTCCAGTTTAGTGGCTCCGCGGTGCGTGCCGGCCCGTGCCCACGTCGCTGGGGGGACAGACTGGCGGGCGGACCGGAAACCCACGGGACTTTCTACTCTATGCAGCTTCCCCGGCGAGGAGTCCGATTGAACCATGACGGCCGGAACCGCTCCATCGACCCGCTGGCCCGCAATCCCCAAGGACCTCCGCGGCCTCGCCGTCCGCCCGAACATGGTGGACTACGACGCCAGCCGCGCCGCTTTTTCCTGGGACGAAGCCCGGCATGCCCTGGCCGGCCTGCCCGATGGCGGCGTCAACATCGCGTACGAGGCCGTGGACCGCCACGCCGCCGGAGAACGGGCAGGCCACGAGGCGCTGCGTTTCATCCGCGCCGACGGTACCGCCCGGTCCCTGAGTTACGCAGAGCTGGCGGAACAGACCGGACGGTTTGCCGGCGTCCTGCACGGGCTGGGAATCGGCCGCGGGGAACGGGTCTTTTCGCTCATGGGCCGCAGTCCGGAACTGTATGTCGCGGTACTGGGAACGCTTAAGAATGCCAGCGTCTTCTGCCCCCTGTTTTCCGCCTTCGGCCCCGAGCCTGTCCGTCAGCGACTCCACCTGGGATCCGGCCGCGCCCTGATCACCACCCGGGCACTGTACCGGCGGAAGGTTGCCCAGATCCGCGACGAGCTGCCGGAGCTGGAACACGTGCTGCTCATTGATGCCGAGGGCCTGCCGGACCCCGGAACCCTGGATCTGGCCGAACTTATGCGGGACGCGCAGCCGCTGGAGACCGTGTCCACCCGTGCCGAAGAAATGGCCCTGCTGCACTTCACCAGCGGCACCACCGGCACCCCCAAAGGGGCCATCCACGTGCACGACGCCGTCACGGCGCACCACGCCACCGGCTTCTTCGCGCTGGACCTGCACCCGGACGACGTTTACTGGTGCACCGCGGATCCCGGCTGGGTCACCGGCACCTCCTACGGCGTGATTGCTCCCCTCACCCACGGCGTGACCACCATTGTGGACGAAGAGGAGATGGACGCGGACAGGTGGTACCGGATCCTCGCCGAGCAGCACGTCACCGTCTGGTACACGGCCCCCACCGCACTGCGCATGCTGATGAAGGCCGGGGCGGACCACGCGGCAGGGCACGATTTGTCCGCGCTGCGGTTTGTGGCCAGCGTCGGCGAACCGCTCAACCCCGAAGTGGTGGTGTGGGGCCAGGAGGCCTTCGGCCAGCCCGTCCATGACAACTGGTGGCAGACCGAAACCGGCGGCATCATGATTTCGAACTACCCCGCCATGGAGATCCGGCCCGGTTCCATGGGGCGGCCCCTTCCCGGCGTTGAGGCCGCGATTGTGGCCCGGGACCCGGACGGCAAAGCGGTACTCAGGAACGGCGAGGCTGTCCTCGTGACCGAACCGGAAGGGGTGGGCGAACTGGCCCTCCGTCCGGGCTGGCCGTCGATGTTCCGCGGCTACCTCCACGAAGACGAGCGGTACCGGCGCTGCTTTGCCGGCGGCTGGTACCTCACCGGGGACCTCGCGAAGATGGACGCCGACGGGTATTTCTGGTTTGTGGGCAGGGGCGACGACGTCATCAAATCCTCGGGCCACCTGATCGGCCCGTTCGAGGTGGAGAGCTCGCTCATGGAGCACGAGGCCGTGGCCGAGGCCGGGGTGATCGGCGTCCCGGATCCCGTCGCCGGCGAAGTGGTCAAGGCATTCGTGGAACTCCGCACCGGGTGGCAGCCCTCGGAGGCACTCAAGCTGGACATCATCGGTTTCGCCCGCAAACGGCTGGGCCCTGCGGTGGCTCCCAGGTTGCTGGACTTCACCGATGCCCTGCCGAAGACCCGGAGCGGCAAGATCCTCCGGCGGCTCCTGAAGGCCCGCGAGCTCGGCCTCCCCGAGGGGGACACCTCCACCATCGAGTCGCCTCCCGGCCGCTATCCCGGAGCGCCCGCGTGACCGGCACAGCAGCGCGCGGCACTGGAAAAGCGGACTCCGACCATGCCCGCCACCTGCTCCACCAGATGCTTCGGGTGCGGCGACTCGAGGAACAATGCGTGGAACTCTACAGCGCGGCCAAGATCCGCGGATTCCTGCACGTCTACATCGGCGAGGAAGCGGTGGCCGCAGGTGTCATGAGCACCCTGGCTCCGGACGACGCCGTGGTGGCCACGTACCGGGAGCACGGCCACGCGCTGCTGCGCGGCGTGCCCGCCGGAGCCATCCTGGCTGAAATGTACGGCTATGTGGAGGGCTGCTGCCGCGGCCGCGGCGGCTCGATGCACCTGTTCGACGCTGCCACCCGCTTCTTCGGCGGCAACGCGATCGTGGCGGGCGGACTGCCGCTGGCCGTGGGCCTGGCTCTCGCCGACAAAATGTCCGGGCGCTCCCGCGTGACCGTCTGCTTCTTCGGCGAAGGCGCCGTGGCCGAGGGCGCATTCCACGAAAGCCTGAACCTCGCCGCGCTCTGGCAGCTGCCGGTGCTGTTCTGCTGCGAAAACAACCTGTATGCCATGGGCACCGCGCTGGCACGTTCCGAATCGCAGACCGACATTGCCCTTAAGGCCGCCGGCTACGAGATCGCGTCGTGGTCCGCGGACGGAATGGATGTGCTCGCCGTCGAAGAGGCAGCCCGCCGCGCGGTGGACGCCGTCCGGGCCGGCGGCGGACCGCATTTCCTCGAGCTGCGGACCTACCGTTTCAGGGCCCACTCCATGTTCGATCCCGAACGCTACCGGGACAAGAAGGAGGTCTCCCGCTGGATGGAGCGCGATCCCATCGACACGCTGCGGACCGCGTTGGAAGCCACCGGGCAGTTGTCGGGAAAGGACTGGAAGGCCATCCAGCGGGAGGTGGAGGACGAAGTAAAAGCCGCGGTGGAATTCGCCGAGGCCGGCACCCCGGAGCCGCTGGAAGACCTGACCCGGTTCGTCTACAGCGAGCGGGGCGCGGAATGAAGACCACCTACCGCGAAGCCATGCGGGCAGCCATCCGGGATGCCATCCAGCGCGATGAGCGGGTGTTCCTCATGGGTGAGGACGTTGGCGCCTACGGCGGCTGCTTCGCCGTGAGCCTTGGCTTGTTCGAGGAGTTCGGTCCGGAAAGGATCCGGGACACTCCGCTGTCCGAAGCCGGCTTCGTGGGCGCAGGCATCGGGGCAGCCCTGGGCGGGATGCGGCCGATAGTGGAGATCATGACCGTGAATTTCAGCCTGCTGGCGCTGGATCAGCTGGTGAACAATGCGGCCACCCTGCTGCACATGTCCGGCGGGCAGTTCAACGTGCCGCTGGTCATCCGGATGACCACGGGCGCCGGCCGCCAGCTGGGAGCCCAGCACTCGCACAGCCTGGAAGGGTGGTACGCGCACATCCCGGGCCTGCGCATCCTCACCCCCGCAACCCTTGAGGACGCCCGCGGGATGCTGTGGACCGCCCTGGAAGACCCGGATCCGGTGCTCATCTTCGAGCACGGAACCCTCTACAACGTGGCCGGGGAGCTCGCTGACGACGCCGGCCCCGTGGATATCAGCACCGCTGCGGTCCGCCGCGCCGGCCAGGACATTTCGCTCATCACGTACGGCGGAACGCTGCCGGCAGTGCTCGACGCCGCCGCCCGGTTGGCAGCGGAGGGCATCGATGCCGAGGTGCTCGATTTGCGCGTCCTGCGCCCGCTCGACGACGCCGCCATCCTGGGGAGCGTCGCCAAGACCCACCGCGCCGTTGTGGTGGACGAAGGCTGGCGGAGCGGCAGCATCTCCGCCGAGCTGAGCGCACGGATCACCGAAAATTCGTTCTTCGACTTGGACGCCCCCGTAGGCCGGGTGTGCAGCGCGGAGGCGCCGCTGCCCTACGCCAAACACCTGGAACTGGCGGCGCTGCCCACGGTGGAACGCATTGTTGCTGCGGCCCGGGAGGCGGTAGGGGCGCGTGGGTGATTTCAGGATGCCGTCCCTTGGCGCGGACATGGAGCACGGCAAGATGGTGGAGTGGCTCGTCAAACCGGGAGACTACGTGCACCGCGGCGATGTGGTGGCCGTTGTGGACACGGACAAGACCGTAATGGACGTTGAGTCCTTCGAAGAGGGCGTGGTGGCCGAACTGCTGGTGGATATTGGCACCACTGTTCCCATCGGCACTCCCCTGGCCCGGATCACCCAGACTCCCGACGACGGCGCCGGCCAGGCAGGAGGTCGGCTCGCTGGTGCGCAAGCGAAGGCGGCAGCCGCCCCGGCAGAAGCAGCCGTCACCGCCGCTGCCGCAGAGCCCGAAGGCGCGGCCGCGGCCCAGGTTCCTCCCCCGGTCCGGCACCTGGCACACCAGCTTGGCGTGGAAACTGCAGGGATCCGCGGGACCGGAAAGCACGGCGCCGTCACCCGCGCCGACGTGGAACGTGCTGCGGCCGCCCGGCCGGCGCCGGCCCCGGCTGTCCGTTCAGCCCCGGCAGAACCGGCAGCTCCGGCGGCTCAGCGCACCGCCCCTGCGCCCCCCTGGCACCAGGATCCGGTCCTCGCCGCGGGCGCGGCGGCTCGCGGACCAGCTCGGCGTCGACATCGGCACCGTGCCCGGGACGGGACCCGACGGCGCCGTCACCGAGGCTGACGTCCAGCGTGCCGTCAGCGGACGCGCGGCGCCCGTTCCCGCTGAAGAGCCGCCGGAAGAAGCCATTCTTCCCGGGGTGGAGGTGCCGCACCCGAAGGAGGCACCGCCGTCGGACGCGCAGGACCGCCTGTCCAGCCTCCGGCGGGCCATCGGTTCGCTGATGACCCGGTCCAAGCAGTCCATCCCGCACTATTACGTCAGCACCACGCTGGACCTACGCGCCGCCATCGGGTGGATGCAACAGGTCAACGAACAGCGGCCGGTGGCCTCGCGGCTGGTTCCGTCGGCCCTGCTGTTGAAGGCAACGGCCGTGGCCGCCCGGGAAGTCCCGGAAATCAACGGCTTCTTCACCGACGGACCGTTCCGGCCGAGCAGCTCCGTGCACCTCGGCGTTGCCGTGGCCCTGCGGCACGGCGGACTGGTGGCGCCCGCCATCCACGACGCCGACACCCTGGCCGTGGACGTGCTGATGCAGCAGCTGCGGGACCTGGTCAGCCGGGCGCGTGCCGGGCGGCTGCAGCGCGCGGAAATGGCCGATCCCACCATCACGGTCACCAACCTGGGCGACCTCGGCGTGGAGGCCGTTTACGGCGTCATCTACCCGCCGCAGGTGGCCATGGTGGGCCTGGGCAAAGTGGTGGAGCAGCCCTGGGCGCACGACGGCATGCTGGGCGTGCGGCCCGCTGTCACCGCCACCCTGTCCGCCGACCACCGGGTCAGCGACGGGCTCCGGGGCGGCCGCTTCCTGGCCCGCATCGACGAACTGCTGCAAAAACCGGAGGAGCTATGAACGAGCAGGAGGCACGGCAGGCCGTGCACACGGCCATCAGCCAGGTTGCGCCGGACGTCGACTTTGACGGCCTCGACGAAGGCTCCCGGCTGCGGCAGGACCTCGAACTCGATTCGCTGGATTTCCTCCGGCTCGTCGAGACCATCAACGAGGGCACCGGCGTGGACATTCCGGAACGCGACTACGCCGCGGTAGCCACCGTCAAGGGCCTGATCGATTACCTCGCCGCCCGCGGCTGACCACGGCGGGCAAACGGCGGCGCGTGTTCCGGCCTGGGGCCGAAAGCGATGAGCCGCGGCATCAGCCGCCGCACCACCGGGGCATGCCGGACAAAGAACAGCAGGACCGGCGGAGCCCCGGACCGCTTCCCGGCGAACAGCGGAACGAACACTGCCCGGTGCATCACGCGCTGGACGGTCTGGACAACGACGGTAGGCATCCGGCGCCGCCGTTCCACCGCGGCAAGGTCCTTCACCGGCACCTGCCCCCGGAGCAAGGCCGGTGCCAGCCGCGCGGCCGCCGCCACGGCATCCTGGATGGCCAGGTTGATGCCCACGCCGCCCGCCGGGGACATGGCATGGGCGGCGTCGCCGATGCACAGCAGCCCGTCCACGTACCAGCGCCGCAGCCGGTCCAGCCGCACGTCCAGCCAGTGGAGGTCGTCGAGCGAACGGATGGAGTCCACGCGGTCCGCCAGGTCAGGACGCAAGGCGGCGACCCGCTCCCTGAACCGCTCCACCCCTTCGGCCCGGATCCTGGCGTCTGCTCCCTTGGGGCCGAGGTAGCCCATCTGGTAGTAGTCGTCGCGGAACAGGGCAATCATGGCTTCGCGGTCCCGGAACGCCGGGACGATGCCCGCCACCGCGCCCTGTTCCGAAGCGTGGCGCGGGAGCTTGAACCACCAGGTGTCGAAGGGAACCGGATACTCCTTCGGCTGCAGGCCGGCGGCCCGGCGCAGCACGGAATGGCGCCCGTCCGTGGCCACCACGAGGTCCGCCTGGAGCGCCCCGTCAATGCCCCGCATCCCACCCTGCACCCCGCCGTTCCCACGCGTCCGGTAGCGGACGCCGGTGACCCGCCCGCCGTCGAACATTAACGAGGTGGCTTCATGCTCCATCAGGAGCGTGAACGTGGGTTCGCGGGCGGCCTCGGAGGCGAGGAAGTTCAGGAAGTCCCACTGCGGCATCATGGCGATGTAGTTGTACGGGGGTTTCAGGGACGAGAAATCGCCCAGGGTGACCAGTCCGGCGCCCGGGATGGGAAAGGCGACGTTGTTCAGCTTGCTCTGCGGAAGCTTCCGGAACCCGTCGCCCAGCCCCAGTTCGTCGATCAGCCTGATGGTGGACGCGTGCACGGTGTCGCCGCGGAAATCCCGGAGGAAGTCGCCGTGCTTTTCGAGGACCGTAACTTCCACCCCGGCCCGGGCCAGCAGGAGGCCCAGCATCATCCCCGCCGGCCCTCCGCCGACAACCACGCACCCCGTTCGCTCCATGCACCCACGCTACGCCGGACGCGCCGCCACAGGGAATGGGTCGCGCAAAAGGTCCCCGGACACCGAAACGGCCTGGAGACACACGGATTCGTGTGTCCCCGGGCCGTTTCAGTGTCCCCCGGCCGTTACCGGGTCAGAGCCGGGTGTCAAAGGAATCGCAGAAGACGTTCTCGTTGAACGTCCCCTGGAATTCAGACCTCCCCATGATCTTTTCGATGGTCGCCCGAATGGCCTCGGGCGAGCCTGCGTGGGCGTGGATGGCAGTCTTCACCATCGGCACATCAATCAGGTGGTTGGGCTGGTTGAGCGAGACGAACACGGTGGGGACCTCGGTGACATACCACGGGATCTCCGCGGCCATCGGGGTGGACCACTTGATCCGGATGGCTGCCTCCTGGGCGAAGCCCTTCACGTTGGCGAACACGAAGGCGGCGTCGTACTTGTCCGCGTAGTCGCCGGTGGCTTCCTCCGAGATGACCGACATGAAGTTCACGCCGGTCTCCCCTGCCGCCTCGCGCTGGTCCGCCGTCTTGAACAGGTGCACCTCGAAGCCGGCATTCTCCAGCTCCGCCTTGACGGTGTCCAGGTAGGCCAGCGGGTCAGCCCTGGTGAAGTCCGAGCCGCCGGAAATGCCGTACAGGCGGATCCGCTTGTGCGTCTCCGGCGTGATGGGCAGGTTGCCGGCAGTGTCCTTGACCAGGGTGACGGTCTTGTCCGCGATCTCTGCCGCAATGGCCCGGTGGGCGTCGCAACCGATCACGGCGAGCGCGTCCGCCGGCGGGACCAGCTCGTGGCGTGCCTTCCGGTGGAGGCCCAGGGAGGCTTTCAGTCCCAGGATCCGGCGCAGCGCGTCTTGCAGCCGCTGCTCGGTGATGACGCCGGACTTGTAGCCGTCCAGCATGTACTGGAAGTCCTCCGCCGGGTTGCGGAAGAACAGGAACATGTCGCAGCCGGCGGCGATGGTGGCCGGCACCAGGTCCTTGCGCTTCATGGCCTGGGTCAGCCCGATCATCTGCGAGGCGTCCGTGAGGATCAGCCCGTTGAAGCCCAGCTCGCCGCGGAGCAGGTCCTGCAGCAGTTCCGGCGCCAGCGTGGCAGGCTTGATGTCCTTGTCCGCGAGGCCCGGGCGGAAGTGCCGGGACAGTTCCGGTGCGCCGATGTGGCCGATCATGATGGACTGCACGCCGTGGCCGATCATTTCGCGGTACACGTGCCCGTAGGTCCGGTTCCACTCCTCGTAGCCAAGGGTGTTGTAGGACGTGACCACGTGCTGGTCGCGCTCGTCCATGCCGTCGCCGGGGAAGTGCTTCATGGCGCAGGCGGTGGGTGACTCGCTGATGCCGTCGAAGTACTCCTTGGCGCGCTCCACCACGATCTCCGGGGTGTTGCCGAAGGCCCGGGTGGAGATGACCGTGTTCCGCCAGTTGTAGTGGATGTCCACGATCGGCGCGAAGGCCCAGTTGCAGCCCAGCGCCGCGGTTTCGACGCCGGCCACCTGGCCCATCTGCCGGGCGATGGCCTTGTCCGGGTGCGAACCGGCCTGCAGGTGCGTGGACACGAACGTCCCGTCGTCGCAGCTTCCGGCTCCCCCCATTTCCGGGTTGGAGGCCACCAGCAGCGGGATGCGGGTCTTGGACTGCGCGTAGCGGATGTGTTCCTGCACCGCGGCCGAGGGGCCGGGCCGGTAGCGCATGCCGCCCACGTAGTAGTTCTCCAGCACACCGTCGAGGTACTCCGGGGAGTAGTCGTTGTTGTGGTTGATGAACAGCTGTCCGATCTTTTCCTCGAGGCTCATCGACTCGAGGGTGCTGTTCACCCACTGAACCGCTGCGTCGTCGAGGTTGAACGGCGCGGCCTGGAGGTCGACGTCGAACTGCCGCGGCTGGGTGCCGGCGGCACCTTCGCGGGTGCCCGCTGCCGTGGAACCGGCGACGGCGGCAGCGTTCAGGAGGGCGAGGCCCGCCAGCGCTTCGGTCACCACCTGGTCAACCGGGGCGGCGATGTCCACCACGACGCCGGCTTCGTCGGCGTCGAGCGGTTCCAGGGTGGCGAGCTGCGAATCGAGGAGGGCGGGCGGCATGAAGTGGCCGGTCCGCCCTTCAGTCCGTGCCCTCAGCACCTCTTTGCTGCCGTGCAGGTGCAGGAACACGGTGTCCGGTGCCTGCTCCCGGATGGCGTCGCGGTAGCTGCGCCGCAGGGCGGAGCATGCAAGCACCATGCCGCCGTCGCCGGCGTTGGCGAGCTCGGCGCCCACGGTGGCCAGCCAGGGCCAGCGGTCCTCGTCGGTGAGGGGCGTGCCGGCAGCCATCTTGGCGACGTTCTCCACCGGGTGGAGGGAGTCGCCGTCGAGGAACGGTACGCCCAGTTCGCGGGCCACGAGGTCGCCGATGGTGGTCTTGCCGCAGCCGGAGACCCCCATGACGATGATGCGGTGTCGTTTATCTTGCGTTGTCACGAGCCGTGCCTCACCAGTCATGGACTGTGCCGTCGACGAGGCGGTTGTAGGGCAGGTAGGCCTGCTGGTACGGGAACGCGGCCGCGGCTTCCTCGTTGAATTCGACGCCGATGCCGGGCTTGTCTCCCGGGTGCAGGTAGCCGTCCACGAAGGTCATGGACTGTTCGAAGACCTCGTTGGTCTTGTCCGAGTGCTGCATGTATTCCTGGATGCCGTAGTTGTGGATGGCCAGGCCCACGTGAAGCTGCGCGGCGAAGCCCACCGGGGAGATGTCGGTGGGGCCGTGGAAGCCGGACTTGATCTGGTACTGCGCGGCGAAGTCCATGACCTTCTTCAGCGGTGAAATGCCGCCGAAGTGCGTGGAGGCTGCCCGGACGTAGTCGATCAGCTGTTCCTTGATGATGGTCTGGTAGTCGTACACCGTGTTGAAGATTTCACCGATGGCCAGCGGGGTGGTGGTGTGATGGCGGACCCAGCGCAGCGCTTCCTGGTTTTCAGCCGGGGTGCAGTCCTCGAGCCAGAACAGGTCGTACGGTTCCAGGGCCTTGCCCAGCTTGGCGGCCTGGATCGGGGTCATCCGGTGGTGGCCGTCGTGCAGCAGCGGCAGTTCCGGGCCGAATTCGTTCCGGACGGCTTCGAACACGGTGGGCAGGTGCCGCAGGTATGCGCGGGTGTCCCAGTCCTCCTCCACCGGGAAGGCGCCGCGGCCGGCGGGCTCGTAGTCGTAGCGCTCACCGGAGGCCTGGGCCTGGGCGGCCACGCCGTAAACGGCCTTGATGCCGGGGACGGCGGTCTGGATGCGGACCGACTTGTAGCCGAGTTCCAGGTGCTCGCGGACGGAGTCGAACAGCGAGGGGATGTCCGCGCCGGAGGCATGGCCGTAAGCGCGCAGGCCGTTGCGGGAAGCCCCGCCGAGGAGCTGGTAGACCGGCATGCCGGCCATTTTGCCCTTGATGTCCCAGAGGGCCATGTCCACGGCGGCGATCGCTGCCATGGTCACCGGGCCGCGGCGCCAGTACGAGGACCGGTACAGGAACTGCCAGGTGTCCTCGATCCGGTGCGGGTCCTTGCCGATCAGCAGCTGGGCGACGTGCTCCTTGAGGTAGGCGGCGACGGCGAGTTCGCGGCCGTTCAGGGTGGCGTCACCGATGCCGGTCACGCCGTCCTCCGTGGTGATCCGGAGGGTCACGAAGTTACGGGAAGGGCTTGTCACGAAGACTTCCGCGGCAATGATTTTCACAGCTGTTCCTTTCGAGCGGGGCTGGGGCGAGGCTTAGTTGGTGGAGGTGGGGAGAGGCTTGGCGGCGGCAGCGGTTTTGCCTGCGGCGTCCGGAGCTGCCTCCGAGGCGGCGTCCGGAGCTGCCTCCGAGGCTGATTCCGGAGCTGCCTCCGAGGCGGCGGCTTCGCCGCTGGTGCGGCGTGCCTGGATTTCGGTGAGGATTTCGGCGTGCATGGCGTCCGTGAGCTTGTACTTGGACATGACCAGGACGGCGAGGATGGTCAGCACTGCGGGTATGGCGCCGGCCGCGAGCTGGATTCCGAAGAGGGCGTCGGCAGTCTGTGCACCGCCGGACTTGTAGCCGCCCAGTGCCAGTGCGTAGGCGGCGAGGGCGCCGCCTACGGCCTGGCCGGTCTTGCGGGTGAAGGAGAACAGGGCGTAGGTGATGCCCTCGGTCCGGACGCCGGTCTTCCATTCGCCGTATTCCACGGTGTCGGCCTCCAGGGCCCACACCACGATGTTGACGGCGAGGACGCCCACGAGGCTGATCACGAGGCCGGAGAAACCGATCCAGATCTGGCCGGCAGGGGTGAAGAAGATGATGGCGCCGCCGATGACGGTGAGCACTGACGAGTAGATGTAGACGCGCTTCTTGCCGATGGTGCGGACCAGCCTGGGCATGAACCCGGCCAGCACGAAGGTGGCCGCCAGCTGGATGATGGACAGCACCGGGTACAGGTCAAGGCGGCCCAGGACATCGCGCAGGTAGTAGAGCTGCACCGAGGTCAGCGCCAGGTAGCCGGAGAGGAAGAAGAAGGAGCTGATGCACAGCATCAGGAGGGGCTTGTTGCCCTTCAGGGTTTCCATGCTCTGCCTGACCGAGACGTTCGGGACGGCGCGGTGGACGCGTTCCTTGGCGGTCATCACGGTGAAGAAGTAGAGGGCCGCACCGATCACCACGAACAGCAGGGTGATGGTGGTGAACGTTCCCTGCAGGTCGGCGCCGGGCTTGATCAGCGGTGCCACGAAAATGCCAAGGGCCGAACCCACCAGCAGGCCGCCCACCATGCGGGCGGAGCCAAGCTTGGCCCGCTCCCCCGGGTCCTGGGTCATGGCACCGGCCAGCGAGCCATAGGGGATGTTGACCAGGCTATAGGCCAGGCCGAGTGCCGCGTAGGTGACATAGGCGTAGAGCAGGGTGCCGGATTCGCCCAGCTGCGGCACGGAGAACGTTGCCACGCTCAGGAGCAGCAGCGGGATGGAGCCGAACATGATGAACGGGCGGAACTTCCCGAAACGCTTGCTGAAGGTGCGGTCCACCATGCGCCCGGCGAAAACGTCGGCGAAGGCATCAAAGATCCTGACCACCAGGAGAAGGGTGCCTGCCGCGGCGGCCGAGATTCCTGCAACGTCCGTGTAGTAGACCAGGAGGAACATGGTGGCGGTGGTGAAGGCCAGGTTGTTGGCGGCATCGCCGGCGCCGTAGCCGACGATGCTTAGCTTGCTCAGCTTTTTCATTATTGGGCTCCTTTACCCGGTGCCCGCCCCGTGGAGCCGGCAGAAAATTGTGAAAATGCTTGGTGCTTGGAAAGTCCTGAGCGTCCGGCGGGTGCGAAGCCCCGGGATCCCGCCACTAGCTCTTGTTGTAATCCTAATCACTTGGCAATCAAATGGCAAGCGGTTGCCATAACTTTTGTTGAAAGTTCATTGAAACACCGCTGCCCGGCCCCCGTGATCCGGGAGCCGGGCAGTAGCGCGTGTGCGGAGGACGCTAGAGGGAGACAGCCCGCTCCCCGAACGTTCCGCACAGGTCTTCGATCAGGCCCACAACGGCGTCATCCCCGGCCAGGCCCGGGTCCACCAGGGCCAGCAGGGTACGGATCCGCTCGGTGCCGCTGAGCCGGTTGGCAGCAGCCACCTCGTCAGCCAGGGGATCCTGTAATGCCTCAGCGGCAGCGCTGTAGTCCATCCAGGCCGCAAACATGAGCGCGGCCGCCGCCCCGGACCTGCCCGCGGCACGTTCGGCCTGCAGTACGGGAACGGCGCGCATCCGCAGCTTGGTGCTGCCGTCCATGGCGATTTGCGCCAGGTGGTGGGCAATCCGGGCGTTGCTGAAGCGAGCCAGCAGGGCGGCCCGGTAGGCCGGGATCTGCAGGTCTGCTGCCCCTTCCGAGCCGGAAAGGTTCGCCTCCGCCTCATCCCAGAAGCTTTCAACAGCCTGCAGGCATGCCGGGTCCGCCAGCGCCTGGGCCACAGTGGCGTGCCCGCGGAGCTGTCCCGCGTAGGCCAGCAGGGAGTGCGCGCCGTTCAGGAGCCACAGCTTCCGGTTCTCGTAGGGTTCGATCCCGGCCACGAACACTGCGCCGGCGTCTTCCCAGCGGGGACGCCCGGCGGGGAAATTCCCGCTGAGCACCCAGTTGGAGAACGGCTCGGCCACCACGGGGGAATTGTCCCGGTAGCCGCACGCGGCCTCAACCGCCGCAATGTCCGCATCCGTGGTTCGCGGCGTGATGCGGTCCACGGACGTGCTGACGAAGCTGACGTTGGCGTCGATCCAGCCGGCCAGGCCTTCGTCCCAGGCCCCGGCCATGCCCACCACCGCGTTGCGGGCCACGGTGCCGTTCTTGGAAAGGTTGTCGCAGCAAACCACGGCAAGCGGTCCTCCCCCGGCTGCCCGGCGGGCGGCGAGGGCCAGCACCAGCCGGCCCAGCGGCGTCGTCGGGTTTCCGCTGCCGGAGGCCAGCAGCGCAAGGTCGGCAACGACGTCGGACGCCGTGCGGTCAAGCTGCCCGTCGGAGCCGAGCCGGTAGGCGGCTTCGGTGATGGTCAGGGTGACGACGGCGGTGGCGGGAGCCGCAAGGAGCTCCGCCAGCCGCTGCACGTCCGCGCCATCCACGGCCTCCACGATGCTGCTCACCACCGTGAAGGAGTCGCCGGCGTCGGCGCGTTCCACGACGGTGTACAGCCCGTCCTGTTCCGCCAGGGCCAACGCTGCGTCGGGGCGCCGGCCGGTGAAGGCGGCGATTCCCCAGTCCGCGGAGTCGCCCGCCTGCTGGGTGTACCAGGCCTGGTGTGAGCGGTGGAACGCGCCCAGCCCCAGGTGGACGATCCTTACCGGCGCCTTGGCGGACGGGCGCAGGCTGCGGCTCAGCCGCGGAAGGTGCGCTGCCGGTTCCGCCGTCGGTTGCAGTTCGATGCTCACAGCTTGAACACCCGCCGGGGCGAGCCGTCCACGATATCGACGATCAGTTCGTGTGCGCGGTCCTCGCTGACGCGGTGCTCGGCGACGAGGCGCGCCAGGAAGGAGGCCTCGATCCGGCGGGAGGCGTCGTGGCGCGCGGGGATGGAGCAGAACGCGCGGGTGTCGTCGATGAATCCGGACGAGCGCGAGAAGCCGGCGGTCTCGGTGACCGCGGAGCGGAAGCGCAGCATGGCGTCCGGCGCGTCGAGGAACCACCACGGGGCGCCGAGGTACACGGACGGGTAGAAGCCCGCCAGCGGCGCCAGTTCACGGGAGAAGACGGTCTCATCCAGGGTGAACAGCACCAGGTGGAAGTCCTCGGCGGTGCCGAAGTCCTGCAGCAGCGGGCGGATGGCCTCGGTGTAGTTCACGGCGAACGGGATGTCGTGGCCGGTGTCCGCGCCGTACGCGTTGAACGTGGGCTCGTGGTGGTTGCGGTAGGACCCCGGGTGGATGGTCATGACCA
Source organism: Arthrobacter sp. SPG23 (assembly GCF_000876655.1). Classification (GTDB taxonomy): domain Bacteria; phylum Actinomycetota; class Actinomycetes; order Actinomycetales; family Micrococcaceae; genus Arthrobacter. The sequence continues at coordinate 118,850 of NZ_JYCN01000004.1, read as the reverse complement.
GGCCGTCCTCCACGGACATCCGGGCCATCTGGTACATCATGTGGGCTTCGAAGTCTTCGCGGTCCTGCGCCGTGGCCTGGCCCGAACGGGCGCGGTCGAACAGCTTGGCCGCGTCGCCGGCGTCGAGCTTGAGCGTGGCGGGAGTGCGGACTCCGTGGTCGGCGGAAACGGCGCCGTGTTCCACGAAATAACGACGCCGGTTCTCCAGCGCGGTGATGTACCCGGCATAGCCGGTGGCGCCGTCGCCCGCTGCCGCGATGAGCCGGTCAACGTTCGCGGACCACGCGGGGTGGGCGATGTTGAGGTAGGCGTCCGGGCGGAACGTGGGCAGCACGCGCCCGTGGAAGGTGGGGTCCTGGGCAATTGCCTTGTGGCTGGCCAAGGTATCCAGGGGATCGTCCGTGGTGGCCAGGACCTCGATGTTGAAGTCCTTGAAGAGCTGGCGGGGCCGGAAACCGGGCTCCAGCAGCTTGGCGGAAATCGCGTCGTAGCTGGCGTCGGCGGTTTCGGCGCTGATCTCCTGCCGGAGGCCGAACACGCTGTCGAACTGGGTGCGGAGCCAGTAGCCGGAAGCGGTGCCTTCGAACAGGGGCCAGGCCTTGCAGAACTCGTGCCACACGGCGCGGGAGTCAGGCTCCGAGGTGTTGGAGCCGCGCAGCCGGTCCAGCGGGACGCCGCTGGCGTGGATCAGGCGGGTGACGTAGTGGTCCGGGCTGACCAGCAGCGCTGCCGGGTCCGGGAAGGGTGTGTTGTGCTCGATGACTGCGGCGTCAACGTGCCCGTGCGGGGAAATGATGGGGAGGTCCTGGACGCGCTGCAGGAGGTCGCGCGCAATGCTGCGCGTTCCGGGATCCGCGGGCAGGAGCCGGTCTGGGTTGGCGGCAATCGACTGTGACATAGATCAATGGTCCGGCCTGCCGTGGGCGTTTGTCAACCGGTTGCCAAAAATTGCCACTCCGGTTGCGGGGTGGCTAGGGGCCTAGATTTAGGCTGAGGACACCGTTTCGGTCCGGGGACGCGCGAATCCGGGTGTCCCCGGACCGATTCTGCGTCCCGGGACCTAGCCGGCGGGCAGCAGCCTTCCGCTCGAGCCCCGCAGCACCAGCTCCGTTTCGACGCGCAGCGTAGCCGCCGGGTCCCCCGTGCCGTGCAGCAGGTCGAGCAGCAGGGTGGCGGCGCCCGAGCCGCACTCCCCCAGCGGCGAGCGGACGGTGGTGAGCGGAGGTGTGGTGAAGTCGGCGCCGAAGATGTCGTCGAAGCCCACGATGCTGATCTGGTCCGGCACCACCATGCCCGCGGCCTGGAGTTCCTGCATGAGTCCGATGGCCAGGAGGTCGTTGTACGTCAGCACGGCCGTGGCGCCGCTGGCGCGGACGTCGCGCGCCACCTGCCTGCCGCCGTCGACCGTGGGTTTGGTTGATTCCAGCCGCACAGCCTCAAGCCGGGACCATTCGCAGGCTGCCTGCACGCCTTCCCAGCGGCGGGCGGACATCCAGGACTGCTGAGGCCCGGCAACAAAGGCAACTTTCGTGTGCCCGTTGGCGGCCAGGCTGCGGACCGCCTCGCTGATGCCCTTGTGCACGTCCGGGACCACGCAGGGCACGCCGTCCACTTCGCGGTTGATGACCACCACAGGCTTGTCCCGGGCCAGGACCCTGATGTCGTCGTCGTCCATCCGCGGGCTGGCCAGGATGAGGCCGTCCACGGTGGCCATCATCCGGCGGGCTGCCGTCAGTTCGGTGGCGCCGGACTCTGCGGACTCGGCCAGCACCAGCGTGTAGTCCCGCACGGTGGCGGTGGTCTGCGCCCCGCGGATGATGTCGAAAAAGGTGGGGTTGGTGATGTCCGCGACGATCAGGCCGAAGGTGTTGGTGCGGCCTGTGGGCAGGGCGCGGGCGAACGGGTTGACCTGGTAGTTCAGCTCGGCGGCGGCGTCCTCGATGAGCTTCTGCGTCTTGGCGCTGACCCGGCCCGGCTTGCTGAGCGCGCGGGACACCGTGGAGGGATTGACGCCGGCAACCCTGGCAATGTCGTAAATGGTGGCGTGGGGTTTTCCGTCCCGGGGGTGCTTCTTGGCCGGGCCTGTCGGTGCGGCAGCGTCCGGCGTCTTGGGTTCAGTCACCGCCCCATCCTAACGAGGTAAGAACCCAACTGGGTCGCAGTTAATGTCGTGAAAAGTGCTCATTACGACATTAACTGCGAGCCGGTTGGGCTGAGTTGGCCAGCGGTTGCCGGGAACGGGCCGCCAGCAGGCTCGGGCTAGGAGCGCTCGGGGAACTTGCCCTCGTCCGCGATGCGCTTGTTCAGCTCGGCCAGGAACACGTCCTCGTCGAAGTCCAGGCCCACTTCCGTGCCGGTCCAGCTGGAGAGGTGGATGGCGTTGGCCAGGCGGACGCCGTTGATGCCGTCCGATCCCGGGGCCAGCAACGGGGTGCCGTCCAGGATGTTGGCTGCGAAGTTCTCCAGGACGCCGGCATGCTGCCCGCCCCAGACGGACTCGAACTCGATGACCTCGGTGCTGTAGTACTGCTCCGGGTTCAGCTCGCCCATAAAGAGCTTGCGGACATCGTCCATGTCCATGGCGTCGCTGAGTTCGCGCTCGGGCTTCTTCAGGCGGGTCACCGTGGCGGTCTTGGAATTTTCGACGACGATCTTGCCCTGGTCTCCCAGGATTTCGAAGCGGTCGGTTCCCACGAGGTCGTGCGTGGCGGTGACGAAGACGCCGGTGGCACCGTTTCCATAGTCGACGACGGCGGTGACCTCGTCTTCCACGGCGATGTCGCGGCGGAAGCCGTAGGCAACCTTGGAGTAGACGGACTTGGGCACGCCGCAGATCCACTGCCACAGGTCCAGTTGGTGCGGTGCCTGGTTGACCAGCACGCCGCCGCCCTCGCCGCCCCACGTGGCGCGCCATTCGCTGGAGTTGTAGTACCCCTGCGGGCGCCACCAGTTGGTGATGATCCAGTTGGTGCGGCGGATGGCGCCGATTTCGCCGTTCTCGACGATCTCCTTCAGCTTCCGGTACAGCGGGTTGTTGCGCTGGTTGAACATGATGGCGAAGGACAGTTCCGGCTTGCCCGCGGCAAACTCGTTGAGCTCCCTGACCTGCTTGGTGTACACGCCGGCCGGCTTCTCCACCAGGGCGTGGATGTTGCGCTTGAGCGTTTCAATGCCCATTTCGGGGTGCAGGAAGTGCGGCACGCAGGTGACGACCGCGTCCACATCGCCGCTTTCGAGCATGGTGATGTAGTCGTCGTAGAAGGGTGCGTCCGGGTACTGGGAAGCGGCCAGTTCCTTCTTCGCGGGGTCGGTGTCACAGATGGCGCCGACCACCATGTTGGGGACCATGCCCTCCGTGATGAACCTGGCGTAGGCGCCGCCCTGCTGGCCCAGGCCGATGATGCCGAGGCGTACTTTCTTGCTCATGCGGTGATTCTCCGTAGTCAGTCGGTGTGGTCTAGAAAAGGTTCGAGTGGCCCATGGCGGCCAGGTTGTCGTAGGACGTCTGTAGCGCGTCCCACACCGTGCGGCCGTAGAGTTCGTCCTGCTCCACCAGCAGGTACTGAGCGCCGGCGGCCTCCGCAGCCGGGATGATGGCGGGGAAGTCCAGGTTTCCTTCGCCCACTTCGGCAAACTGGACCACATTCCTGAACTCCGCCATAAAGCCAGCGAAGTCACCCGATTCCAGGAGGGTGAAGGACGATTCCGGCATCTGGCCGATCCGGTAGTCCTTCAGGTGGACCATGGCCGTGCGCCCTGCATACTTCTCCAGCGTCCGGACCGGATCAAGGCCGCCGCGCTGCACCCAGTGGACGTCGATTTCCATGCCCATGGCCGGGGAGTTCTCCGCGATGACGTCCAGCATGTACTTGCCGTCGAACTTCGCGAACTCGATGTGATGGTTGTGGTAGTACAGACCGATGCCCTGCTCCTGCAGCCGCTCGGCGTACTCGTTGGCCTGCTTGGCGAAGTCCACCAGGGCGTGGATCGATTTCATGGCAGGGAACGGGAGCATGCCGATCCGCAGGAGCTTCGTGTCCAGCCGCCGGGCGTCATCCACGACCTTGTCGAAATGGTCCTTGAGCGAATCGGCCGGCATGCCCTTGGGGGTTTCCATCGCCACGGACAGCGCCGCAATGTCCATGCCCAGTTCACTGCGGGACCGGTCCAGCTCCGCAACGTTCTCCGGAGTCATCGGAATCTGGGAGATCTCGACGGCGTTGTAACCGATCGCGCTGACCTTGCGGAGCGTCTCAAACGCCCCGAGTTCGCTGAAGCTGCCTTTCAGCATCATCGCCTGTACGCCTATTTTGGCCACTGTGTTCCTCCGTAATGTTCCGGCCCCTCGAGGGGCCGCTTTGCCGGTTTGCTGCTGTTACCTTTGCCGACGCCCGGTGTCAGGCGAGGGCGCCGGCCTGTTCTGTCTGTTGCCGCTGGATCTCCAGGAGCCGGTGGCGGTCCGCGCGGCGTTGCTCCTGCCGGTCCGGATCGGGCACCGGGGACGCCAGCAGCAGACGCTGGGTGTAGGGGTGTTCCGGGTCCCGGGTGACGATCTCCGCCGGCCCCTGCTCCACAATCTCGCCGTGGTACATCACGGCCACGCGGTGACTGATGTGCCGGACGACGTCCAGGTCGTGGGAGACGAACAGGTAGGAAACTCCGGTGTCCTTCTGGATCTGCAGGAACAGGTCCAGGACGCGCGCCTGGGTGGACAGATCCAGTGCGCTGACGGGTTCGTCGCAGACGATCAGCTTGGGCGAGAGGGCAAGGGCCCGGGCGATCGCCACGCGCTGGCGCTGGCCGCCGCTGAACTCCCGCGGCAGGCGGTGGATGGCGTCCGAGGGCAGCCCCACCTGGTCGAGCAGTTCCTTGACCCGTTTCTTCGCCGCCGCCTGTTCCATGCCCTGCACGCCGAGGGGTTCGGCGAGGATATCGCCGATCTCCAGTGCAGGGTTGAGCGAGGTATACGGGTCCTGGAAGACCACCTGGAGGTCCCTGCTCAAGGTCCGCCGCTGCTTGCGCGTGGCGTGGCTGATGTCCTGGCCTTCGAAGATGATCTTGCCGCCGGTCACCGGGGCCAGGCCCAGTACGGCCCGCCCCAGCGTGGTCTTTCCGGAACCGGACTCCCCCACCAGGCCGAGCGTCTCGCCCTGGCCGATGGTGATGTTGATGTCCGTCAGGGCACGGAACGGCTTGGCCCGGAACTTCTTGCTGGGGTATTCCACCACCAGGTTGTCCACCGTCAGGAGCGGGGCGATTTCATTAACTTCCACAGTGCTCACGCGACCGGCTCCTTCTGGCTGGATACAAGCATGGACATGGGGGTTTTGCCTTCGAGCATGGACGCCAGGAGGGTCCGGGTGTACTGCTCTTTGGGGTTGCGGAGGATGTCGCGGACGGAGCCTTCCTCCACCAGGCGGCCGTTCTGCATTACGGCCACGCGGTCGCAGAGGTCCGCCACCACACCGAAGTTGTGGGTCACCAGGATCACGCCGATGTTCAGGCGCTGCTGGAGCTCGCGCAGGAGGTCCAGCACATCCGCCTGCACCGTGACGTCCAGGGCCGTGGTGGGCTCATCCGCGATCACCAGGTCCGGTTCGCAGCTGATGGCCCCGGCAATCAGCACACGCTGGGCCATGCCTCCGGATACCTCGTGCGGGTAGGCGCTGAAGGTCCGTTCCGGGTTGGTGATTCCGACGTCGGTCAACAGTTTCAGTGCCCTCTTGCGGGCTTCGTCCTTGGAGATGCCGAGGACACGCACCATGGGCGTGACCAGTTGGTAGCCGATGGTGAAGGCCGGGTCCAGGTTGCTCATGGGTTCCTGCGGAATGTAGGAGATCCGCTTGCCCCGCAGCTTGGACAGCCGCCCCTGGTTGACGCGTTCGTCGCCGGGGGCCACGGTGTAGTTCCCATCGAACTGGATGGAACCTGCCACGATGCGGGCGTTATCCGGGAGCAGCCCCAGGATGGAGAACGCCGTCTGGGACTTGCCCGAACCGGATTCACCCACGGCCACGGACTTGCGCGACGGGCGCCCGGCGGCGGGCGCCGCCGTCGTGCGATTGTTTGTGGCGGTGGCCGCGGACAGATGCTTCCTGCGGTGCTTGATCTTCTCGCCGTCTTCCAGCGCGTCACGGATGGCGTTGCCGAGCAGCACCAGGGCGCCGATGGTGAGCGCCATGGCAAAGGCCGGCCAAAAGAGCAGCGTGGGCGTGAGGTAGACGTTCTTGAAACCCTCGGAGAGCATCACGCCCCAGGTTGCCTTACTGGGATCACCCAGGCCAAGGAACTCGAGGCCGGACTGGATGGCGATGGCCACGCCGGCGATGGCCGCGGTCTGGATGATGATGGGGGCGCGGACCACGGAGAAGATGTGGCGGGCGATGATGCTCCAGTCGGAGAGTCCGGACACCCGGGCGGCGTCAACGTACAGCTCATTGCGTACCGACTGCACGGCCGTGCGGGTCAGCCGGAAGTAGGACGGGCTGATCAGGATGCCGAAGGCGATCATGGAAATCCATACGGACGGTCCGAATGCCGCCCGGATGGTCAGCAGCACGATCAGGCCGGGAAGGCTCATGAGGATGCTGACTACCCAGTTGGAGACCGCCTCAAACTTTCCGGCGTAGTAGCCTGCGATCAGGCCGGCGGGCAGGCCGATGGCGATGGCAACGCCCGCGCAGAGCAAAGCGGACAGAAGGGTCAGCTGCGCCCCGAACAGCAGGCGGCTCCAGACATCGCGCCCGGCGCTGTCCGTTCCCAGGATGTTCACGGAGTCCGGCGCGGCCAGCGTCTTGGCGATGTTCGAGTAGTTCTCCTCGAACGGCGCCAGGACCGGAGCAAGGATGGCCAGGAGCGCAATCACCAGCAGGATCGCCATGGCAACGATGCCAAGTGGGTTCTTGAACAGGCGCCGCAGGACGGTGGAACGGACCACCGTACCGCTCTGCCCGGGCGGCACGGTGGCGGCTACTGCCGCGGTTTCTACTGAATCGCTCATGACACACGTACCTTCGGGTTGAGCCAGCCATTGAGAATGTCCACCAGCAGGTTCACCACGATGACGACGACCACCGTGTACATCACGACGCCCATCACCACGGGTAGATCCGACTGGCCGGTGGCGGTGACCGCCAGCGGCCCCATACCCGGGAGGGCGAAGATCTGCTCGATGATCACCACGCCGCCAAGCATGCCGATCAGCTGCAGGCTCAGCACGGTGAGGCCGGCCGGAGCGGCGCTGCGCAGTACGTGCTTGAACAGGATCTCGCGCTCACCGATGCCGCGGCTGCGCAAAGTGCGGACATAGTCCCGCTCGAGCTGTTTGATGACGGCGCTGCGGATTTGCTGCGCGCCGCCGGTGACGCCGTTGACCAGCAGTGCGATCACCGGCAGTGACATGGAGTAGACCCACGCGTCGGGCCCGGATTCGGGGGAAATGGTGCTGGTGGCCGGGAAGAGGCCCAGCTGGATGGCCAGGACGGTGACCAGGATGACGCCGATCACGAAGCCCGGTACGGAGTCCCCGATGATGGCGCCAACCTGGACCACCCTGTCCACCCAGCCGCGCTTCACCGCGGCAGTAACACCGATGAGGGCGGCGCAAATAGCGATCAGGATCATTGCGGCGAAAACCATGGTCATGGTGACCGGAATCCGGCTGGCCAGGGAGTTGGCCACCGGTTCCGAGGTGAACCACGAAGCACCCAGGTTGCCGCCCAGGGCATCGAGCACCCAGGAGAAGTAGCGGGCCACTAGGGGCTGGTCCAGCCCCAGTTCCGCTTCTTTCAGCGCCACCTGCTCAGCCGTGGCCTGGTCGCCCAGGATGTTCCGGGCGATGCTCCCGCTGGACATGTACAGCAGGAAGAAGGTGATCGCCGAGACAACAAACAGCACCACCAGCCCGCTGCCCAGCCTCTTCGCAATGAACCTGATCATGGTGTCCTACTTGGCCGGTGAGTAGTTGTAGATGGAAGGAACGGCCTGCTGGATCTGCGGCTCCACGTCCACCTTGGAGTTGTGGTAGTACATCTGGTTGACGCGGAACAGCGGGGCGAACCATGCCTGCTCAACGACGTACTTGTTCACGTCCTGGGCCAGCTTGCCGGCCTCGGCGCCACCGGTGCGCACGGCCTCAATCTTGGCGTCCAGCTCCGGGGAAGCGTTCTTGAACGGGTTGTAGAGCGCCTTGGTGGAGATGATCTGGTTGATGGCAACCGTCGGCTCGCCCTGGAAGAGGGAGAAGAACATGGTGGTGTACTTCTGTGCTGCGACGTCGGACGTGAAGGTGTTGGTCAGGGCCGCGCCTACGTTGAGCGTGATGCCCACGTCCGCCAACTGCTGCTTCACGACGGAGATCTGGGTTTCGAAGTTCTGGATGCTCGGGATTTCCAGGGTGACGCCGTTTTCGTAGCCGGCTTCCTTGAGGAGCTGCTTGGCCTTGGCCGGATCGTAGCTGTAGTGGTTCTCCAACTCTTCGGTCCAGGCCCCGCTGGCCTTGCCGAACGGCTGGGACGTGGGGGTGCCCTGGCCCAGCATGACCTGGTCCAGGATGGTCTTGCGGTCGAACGCGTAGTTGATGGCCTGCCGGACCCTGACGTCCTTCAGCGGAGCGTTCTTGGTGCCGTCACGGTCCAGCAGCAGCAGTCCTTGCCAGTCCACCTCGTTGGCGGCGAGCTTCATCTTGGCGCCCTCGGCCTGCTTGCCCGTCTTGGGGTCCAGGATTGTGGCGTCAACCTGGCCGGAAACCAGGGCGTTGGTGCGGGCGGTGATGTCCGCCAGGATCTTGAATGTGAGCTTCTGGTACTTCTGCAGGTCCTTGTTCCAGTAGTCCTTGCGCGCATTGAACACGGTCTGGGAATCCTTGACCGAAGCCGCCTTGTCCATCACGTACGGACCTGAGCCCACCGGTTCGGTCTTGATGCCTTCGCTGCCGAGTGCCTTGGGGCTGCCCATCAGGCCGGCGGCCTGGCTGAGGAAGTATTCCAGTGCCGGGTCCGGCGTGCTGAGGTTGATATCAATAGTGTCCGCGTCCACCACAGCCACGTCCTGGACCGAGGCGAGCTGGGCCATCTGCGGGCCGTTGGCCTTCTTGAAGTGGTCCATGTTGGCCTTGGCCGCTTCGGCGTCGAACTTGGCGCCGTCGCTGAACGTCACGTCCGTGCGCAGGTCGACGGTGAGCTTGGTGTTGGCGTCGTTGTACTTCCACTCGGTGGCCAGCATGGGGCTGAGCTTTCCGTCCGGCTCGCGCAGGATCAGTGTGTCGTACACAGCCTGGTACGGCTGGAGCACGTGCCCCACGTGAGCCTGGGCCGGGTCCCAGGAACGTACGTCCTGGATGGTGCCGATCGTCAGTGCGGTGGCAGCCGCACCGGCCGCCGGACCGGAGTTCGCGGCGCCGCCACACGCGGTCAGTGCGAGTGCCGCGCTGACTGTGAGGGCGGTCGCTGCCGCCTTGGGACCTAACTTCATTGTTGGCTCCTTGAATCTGTGGAACTTGGGGCTTACGGAGTAGGCGGGTGTGGCGTGGGCCACACCGGCCTTGTGAGACTCACAGTACGCAGTGTGGCCCGCTTTGGCAACCGATTGTCAAAAGTGTTGCAATAATCGTGATAAACACCCGCAAATGAAACGTTCTAAGGGCCGCAACCGGCTGCAATCGACTGCTTCTGAACCCGTTTAGGACACTTGGTCCGCGGACTCCGGGTAGCTCTGCCGGTAGACATCCTTGATGATTGCCAGCGACTTTTCGGCTTCCGCGGGGCTGATCCAGAACGGCTCCGCGTCGTCCAGACGGCCATAGAAATCGTTGATCAGCAGTTCGTGCGAGACACCCCAGTAGGACCGGCCGCCGGAGTCACTCCTGCGCTCAGGAATGACCTCCACGCGTCCGTCCGCATGGGTCACGGTAAGGTCGCCGCGCAGGCTCAGGACCGCCTGTTTGGTGACGACGTCGAGCGTCACCGGCGCATTGAAGGCATTGGCCAGGGTGGCATAGAAGGCACTCCGGGCGCCGTTGGCGTGTTCCGCCACGAATTCCGCAGTGTCTTCCACCTCGATGGCGCCGCCCAGGAACCGCGTGGAGGCGTTTCCACTGACAGCGACCACGTCGCCCACCAGCCATTGCAGCAGGTCCACGGTGTGGATGGCCTGGTTCATCATCAACCCGCCGCCACCGCCGGCCCAGGTCCCCCGCCACGGCCGGTCCTGGTAGTACCCGGCGGAGCGCTGCCACATCACCGTCGCCGATGCTCCCACCACCGCGCCCAGCTCGCCGGACTGCAGCAGCGCGTGCATCGCCTGCGATGTCGCGTTGTACCGGTTCTGGAAGCACACCGCTATTTTCGCCGTGCCCGCCGCGGCGGCTTCAACCAGCCGCCGGCCCTCGGCCAGGGTGTGGGCCAGCGGCTTCTCCACGATGACGTTGACGCCGCGTTCCAGGCAGTCGGCGGCCAGCGAGGCGTGCTGGTCATGCGGGGTGCAGATGTGCACCACGTCCGGCCGGACGGCGTCGATCAGGCTCAGGTGGTCGGCGAAACCGGGGACGCCGTAGGCGGCCACCGCGGAAGCCAGCCGCTGCGGATCCGCGTCACAGACCGCAACCAGCGCGGCGCCGTCGAGCTTTGCCACCGCCTCGAAGTGCACGGCAGAAACGTCCCCGCACCCGATCACCGCCGCCGTCGTACTCACGAGAGTTCAATCCCGTTCTTTGCGGCGAGCGCGGCAAAAGCGCGGGCAGCGATGCCGAAGGCCACCGGCCCGGAGAAGCCGCCCAGCTCGTGGGCGCTGGCCAGGTGGGGCTCCAGCGAGGCAAAGCCGGTGAAGCCGTCTGCCTTCAGGGCGGCAATGGTGGCGTCCAGTTCGCCGTCGCCTTCGCCGGAGGGCACCACTTCGCCGGTGGTGGACAGGGCGTCCTTGACCTGGAAGTACTCGAGGTAGGGGCGCAGCATGGCGTAGCCGTCGGTGTAGGGCTTGACGCCCACCTGGACGAAGTTGGCGTTGTCCCACGCGATGCGCAGCGCCGGGGAGTCCACGGTTTTCATGATGTCCAGGACACGCTCGGGGGTGTCCCCGTAGATGCCCTTTTCGTTTTCATGCAGGAGTACGACGCCGGACTCTTCAGCAAGCGCTGCCAGCGCACCCATGCGGACCATGACGGCGTCGCGGATGTCTTCAGCGCTGCGGCCTTCCGCCCGGTAGAACGAGAAAATCCGGACGTACTTGGCGTCCAGGCCCCTGGCCACGGAAATGATCTGACGGAGCCGGTCCAGTTCGTGTTCCACCGGCAGGCCCACGTCCACCTTCCCGATGGGGCTGGCCACGGCAGAGACTTTGAGGCCCTTCTCGTCAAGGATTTCCTTGAGCGTGGCAACCTGCTGCGGTTCCAGTTCGGAAACGTTGGTGCCCCAGGCGCTGCGGACCTCGATGTGGCTCGCCCCCAGCGCCAGCAACACTGCGGCCTGCACCGCGGGGTCCGGATCAATTTCATCGCCGAAGCCTGAAAGCGGCCAGACTGCGGTTGTCGTATTGCTCACGCGGGATCTCCTGGGTTTCGCGGCCGCCGCGCGGCAGCTCGCATTCCGGCTCCAGCGCGGTGACGCAGTTCACAAACGGTGTCGAGCCCAGTGTAGCCAGCCCGGCGACGTGTGACAACCGGTTGCCATTCTTTGACAATCTGTGGCATTCTTTGCTGTACGGAACTGTGGCCGCAGTCACAGGGCCGTTCCACCGACCCGGCCGTCATGGCCCGGCCACCACGTTCAGAGAGGAGCGCCGTGGCTACGACGCAACCAGCAGCAGTGGACCGCCCGCCCACGATCCACGACATTGCCGCCCTCTGCGGCGTGGCGGCCTCCACCGTGTCCCGGGCGCTCTCCACCCCGGACCGCGTCAATATCAGGACACGGCAGCGGATCGAGGCCGCGGCGGCCCAGCTGAACTACATCCCCAACAGCCAGGCCAAGGCGCTGAGCTCCGGCCGCACGGGCGCAGTGGGAGTGCTGGTTCCGGACATCACCAACCCGTTCTACTTCGACCTCATCAGGGGCACCCAGCTCCAGCTCAAAGCGGCCGGGTACACCCAGCTGCTGGTGGACACCGAGGAATCCGACGAGGTGGAGGCCAGCACCATGGAACAACTGCGCAAGAGCGCGGACGGAATCGTGGTGGCCGCGTCCCGCCTGAGTGACGAAGCCCTGCTCGCGGCCGCGGCGAAGATGCCCATGGTCACCATCAACCGGGACGTCCCGGGCGTCCCCGCTGTCCTCATTGACACTCCGTCCGCCACCAGCCAGGCACTGGACCATCTCGTTTCGCTGGGCCACACCCGGATCGCCTACATGTCAGGACCTCCTACCTCACAATCCAGCGAACGGCGCTGGACCGCCCTGTCCAAGGCGGCCGAGGAGCGCGGCGTCGAAGTGCGCCGGCTGGGGCCGTTCGCCCCCAAGACACAGTCCGGTGCAGCTGCCGCGGACGCTGCCGTGCACAGCGGAGTAACCGCCTGCATCGCGTTCAACGACCTCATCGCCATCGGCATGCTGCAGCGGCTCCGCGAGCGCGGCATCCGGGTTCCGGAGGACATGAGCATTGTGGGCTGTGACGACATCTTCGGTGCAGACTTCTGCAATCCGCCGCTCTCCACCATGGCGTCCCCGATCGAGCAGGCCGGCCGGGTGGCGGTGTCCATGCTGCTGGCCCAGCTGAACCCGCTGGCCGGCGGCGGCACCCGCAGCCGGTCTGTGATGCCCACCCACCTCACCGTCAGGGCCTCCACCGGTCCGGCGCCGCAGTAATTCCCCGCTGATTCAGGCGGACACAGTTGAGCATGGTTGACACTGCTGGCTAGTCTGGATCACATGCGCGAACTCCAGGCCAGGATCATTGAAGAAATGGGCGTCCAGCCCCGGATCGACCCCGCCGGGGAGGTGCGCAAGCGCGTCACGTTCCTGAAGGAATACCTCAAGGCCACGAACACCAAGGGCTTCGTCCTGGGCATCTCCGGAGGCCTTGATTCTTCGCTCGCGGGCCGGCTGGCCCAGCTCGCCGTCGAAGAGCTCGCGGCGGAAGGAACCGAAGCCAACTTCGTGGCTGTCCGCCTTCCTTACGGCGTGCAGCACGATGAGGACGACGCCCAGGCAGCACTGGACTTCATCCAGGCCAAGACCGAGTGGACGTTCAACATCTCTGCCGCGGTGGACGGTTTCGAGGACGAATTCGAAAAGACGGTGGGCAACGGGATCTCCGACTTCCACAAAGGCAACACCAAGGCCCGCACCCGGATGATCGCGCAGTACGCCCTTGCCGGCGAGCACAACTACCTGGTCATCGGAACGGACCACGGCGCCGAATCAGTCACGGGATTCTTCACCAAGTACGGCGACGGCGGCGCGGACATCCTGCCGCTGTTCGGGCTGAACAAGCGCCAGAACCGGGCGCTCCTCGCCGAGCTTGGCGCCCCCGCCCGCATCTGGGAGAAGGTCCCCACGGCCGACCTCCTCGATGGCAAACCCGGCCGCACGGACGAGGACGAACTGGGCCTGAAGTACGACCAGATCGACGACTACCTCGAAGGCCGCGACGTCCCGGACGCCGTTGCCGAATCGATCGAGCAGAAATACCTCCGTACCCGCCACAAGCGCACAGTCCCGGTCACCATCTTCGATACCTGGTGGAAGTAGCCTGAGCCGGGAGCCCCGGATGGGGCTCTGAACCGAAGCTGCATGACCCGAGACAGCTGCATGACCCGAGACGGCCGGCCGTGACCACCTCCCTGCCGCCGAATTCATTCAGTAGGGTCCGCAGGTTCAGGTCAGTCCCGGACTTCCACCGTCCCCTTCATCCCCATGAAGTCGTGGAGGGCGCAGATGTAGTCGAATTCGCCGGCCTTGTTGAACTTCACGGTGAACGTGCCCTTCGGCAGCATCAGGCCCGAGCTCAGGTCCCCGCCGGTGAAGTCAGCGGGATCTCCCACTGCGGCGAACTCATCCGCCGGCTCTTCACCGAAAGTGACAGTGTGCGGGGCTCCCATGCCGTCATTCACGAAGGTCACTTCGTCGCCAACGTGGACCACGATGTGGGCCCGGACGAACCGCATGAGCATGGCCGTTTCGTTGTCGGTGCCTGCGATGACGGTGTGGTCATCTGCTTTGGCCCGTGCTGCGTCCCACTGCTCGTATCCGTCCCGCAGGATTTTCCTCTCCTGTTTGTTTGACTGACGGTCGTACTGCGACTGGGTGTAAGGGTAGTCAGTTCCCGCCTCGCGCACGTGGACGGTCCCCTTCATGGCCATGCCGTGGACCAGGCAGTAGTACGTGAACTCGCCAGGGTCCGGGAATTTCAGCGAGTAGCGTCCCACTTCCTTGAAGCCGCTGTCTGACACGTTCGTCATCACACCGGAGTTGTAGTACGACTTTCCGTCGTAGGACTTGCCACCCTGCGCTTCGACGTACTGGGGGTTGCCCGGGTTGAACGGCTGCGTGGACTCCAGAGACTGGCCTTCGGCAAGGAACGTCACGGTATGGATTTCTGCCGCGTTCGCTTTCCAGGTAATCCTGTCCCCGGCATTGATGTAGATGTTTTCCGGGAGGAAGGACATCCCCTGGATCGCCTGATCCGCTGACTCGGAACCAACCTGGACAGTCCAGGTCCTGGGTGATTTCCCGCCGTCCGCGACGGCGGTGCCACTGAGTGCCACCGGCATGAGCAGCGAGATTAAGGCCGCCAGGAGCGCGCGCACCATTCGGCGGCTTTCTTTTTGGAGAGCCATAAGACTCATTCCTTCTGTATGTTTCGCTGTGTTCTCGTGTGGGGCCGGGAGACCGGTCTGACGGTTCCGGTTGTCGTCAACGACGTCGGCCCGGTGCCCGCCCGGCATACGCCAGCCACGTGCCTCCTCCCCCGCGGCTACCCAGGCTCAAGGCGGGGAAGAAGTGATGAGGATCCGACGCGCCACCCGTTATGAGGCGTGACGCGGTTCCTGTGAACTTCAGAAGTACCACTAGCGCAGCTGCCGCACTGGGAGCTGCCGATACAGTCCTATCGTGCTCCGAGCCCGGGGATTTGTCGATACTCCAGCGCAACGTCAGGCTCGGCCCGGCGACCGCGTCAGCAGCGTGGAGATCCGGTGCGCTTCTTCCATCAGGAGGCGGCCCAGCGTCTCCTGCCGCTCCCCCTTGAAACGCGGCTCGATTCCGGTCAGGGACAACGCCCAGGCCGGACGCCCGCGCTGGTCGAAGACCGCTGCACCCATGCCCCAGCTGCCCTCCAGTACCAGCCCGGGGTTGACCGAGTAGCCGGCCTGCCGGGTCTTGGCCAGGTTCTCCCGGACCAGCGCCTCGGTGTGAGCCGCCGCAAAACTGCCGGCATGTGCGGCCCAGCCGGCCAGCAGCTCCTCCTGCTCCGCCTCGGGCAGGAACGCCATGATCGCGGTCCCGGCGGATGCCACCCCCAGCGGGAACCGGACGCCTTCATGCAGCACAAAGGAGCGCACCGGGAAGCTGCCTTCCTCGCGGAGCAGGCACACGGTTTCCGCTCCGCGGCGGATGGAGAAGAAGGCGCTCTCGCCGGTCTCCTCAGCGAGCCGGCGGAGGCTGGGCCGGGCAATGTCCTCGAGCGGAAAGCGGGCTGAGGCCACGGACCCCATCAGCAGGATCTCAGGACCTAGCACCCAGTTGCCGCTCTGCGGGTCCTGGTCCAGCAAGCCCTCGGAAGCCAGGGAGGAAAGCAGCCTGTGCACGGTGGGGCGCGTGAGCCCGGATTCTCTGACGAGTTCCACGAGCGGGGAACCTTCCGGTTTCCGTCCGACAATGCGCAGCAGGGACGCGACGCGGCTGACGACTTGTGCGCCCTGGACCGGTAATGAAGACATCTTTTTCCTCGGACTTTGCGTTAGATCCACCCAAACTATCCATATTATGGACCCTCACAAGCCTACCGTCCACACTGTAAAAATGCTGCCGTTTAGGGCAAAATCGTCCATTGACAGTGCCCATTTCGGCACCGTAGGCTCCAACACCAGAGGAACAGTCCACAAAGTGGATTGCTTTAAAGCTCAATGAGGAGATGCAATGTCAAAGGTGAAATCCGGCGCGGCCGCCGCGCTCCAGGACGTACTGCGGGACGGCATGACGCTCGCCGTCGGAGGCTTTGGCCTCAGCGGCATCCCGGCGGACCTGATCGAGGCCGTCCGCGATTCCGGCGTCAGGGACCTCACCGTGGTGTCCAACAACATGGGCGTGGACGGCAAAGGCCTCGGCATCCTGATCGAAGCCGGACAGGTCCGCAAGGTGATCGCCTCCTATGTGGGCGAGAACAAGCTCTTCGCCGAGCAGTACCTCGCCGGCAAGCTGGAAGTGGAGTTCACCCCGCAGGGCACCCTCGCCGAGCGCCTCCGCGCCGGCGGCGCCGGCATCCCGGCGTTCTTCACCAAGACCGGTGTGGGCACCCTCGTCGCCGAGGGGAAGCCGCTCGCGGAGTTCGACGGCGAAACGTACGTCCAGGAGCGCGCCATCCTGGCCGACGTCGCACTGGTCCACGCGCACACCGCAGATACCGACGGCAATTTGATCTACCGCTACACCGCCCGCAACTTCAACCCGGTGGTGGCCACGGCCGGTGCGGTGACGGTCGCCGAGGCGGAGGTGATCGTGGAGCCCGGCCAGCTGGACCCCAACCACATCATCACCCCCGGCGTCTTCGTCCAGCGCCTGGTGCAGGCCAGCGACAGGGTCAAGGACATCGAACAGCGCACGGTACGCTCCCGCGCCGCCGAGCCGGTTCCCGTCTGACAGCCGGCGCTCCGGCCCGGCGCCGCAGCGCGAACGAACACTTAAGCCCCGCCCTAAAAGACTTCAAGAACCCAAGGAGAACCCCATGGCCTGGACCAGGGATGAAATGGCTGCCATCGCGGCCGAAGAACTGAACGACGGCGACTACGTGAACCTCGGCATCGGCATCCCCACGCTGGTGGCCAACAACCTGCCCGACGGCGTCCGCGTCGTCCTCCAGAGCGAGAACGGCCTGCTCGGCATGGGACCTTTCCCCTACGAGGGCGAGGAGGACGCGGACCTGATCAACGCCGGAAAGCAAACGGTCACGGTGCTGCCCGGCGGCAGCATTTTCGACTCCGCCGCCTCCTTCGGAATGATCCGCGGCGGCCACGTGAAGGTGGCCATCCTCGGCGCCATGCAGGTCTCCGGCAGCGGCGACCTCGCCAACTGGACCATCCCGGGCAAGATGGTCAAGGGCATGGGCGGCGCCATGGACCTCGTGGCCGGCACCCCGCGCGTCGTGGTCCTCACCGAACACAACGCCAAGGACGGCACCGCCAAGATTGTCACCGAATGCACCCTGCCCCTCACCGGGCTGAGCTGCGTTGACCGGATCATCAGCGACCTCGCGGTCTTTGACCTTGACAAGACGGACGACGGCGGCCGGCAGCTCACGCTGACCCGCCTCGCCCCCGGCGTCACCGTCGACGAGATCCGCGGGAAGACCGAAGCCGCGTTCGACGTCGCCCCTTCCCTCGACTCAACCCCCACCCTTGAAGGAGCCACAGCATGAGCCTGCGCGAACAATTCGGAAAAAGATATCCTGCTCACCGGCTGGGGCCACAGCCGCTTCGGCAAACTCACGGACGAGACCCTGGAGTCCCTGATCGTCCAGGTTGCCACGGAGGCGATCGGCAACGCCGGGATCGAGCCGGGCCAGATTGACGAGATCTACCTCGGCCAGTTCAACTCCGGCATGATGCCGCTGGCGTTCCCGTCCTCGCTGGCCCTGCAGGTCTCGGAGCAGCTCGCCAACGTCCCGTCCACGCGGGTGGAGAACGCCTGCGCCTCCGGATCGGCCGCGTTCCAGCAGGGCACCAAGTCCCTGCTGGCCGGTACCGCGAAGACCGTCCTCGTGATCGGCGCCGAGAAGATGACCCAGGCCGGCGCCGACGTCGTGGGGGGCGGCCCTGCTCGGCGCGGACTACGACATGGCCGGCAAAACCTCCACCACCGGCTTCACCGGCCTGTTCGCCGAGGTGGCCAAGCATTACGAGAAGCGCTATGGACCGGTATCCGACGTCCTGGGAACGATCGCCGCGAAGAACCACCGCAACGGCGTGGACAACCCTTACGCCCAGCTCCGCAAGGACCTCGGCGAGGAATTCTGCCGCACCGTTTCGGACAAGAATCCGATGGTGGCCGACCCTCTGCGCCGCACCGACTGCTCCCCCGTGTCCGACGGCGCCGCCGCCGTCGTGCTTTCCGTCTCGCCCACCGGCGGGGCCACCGCCCCGGTGCGGCTCGCCGGCTTCGGCCATGCGAACGATTTCTTCCCCGCCGAGCGCCGCGACCCCACGGCGTTTGCGGCGACGCGGGCGTCCTGGCAGCGCGCGCTGGGGATGGCCGGCGTCGGGCTTGAAGACCTGGACTTCGCCGAAGTGCACGACTGCTTCACCATCGCCGAGCTGCTGATGTACGAGGCCATGGGACTGACCGAACCCGGCCAGGGGACCCGCGCTATTGAGGAAGGCTGGGTCTTCAAGGACGGCAAGCTGCCCATCAACGTCTCCGGCGGGCTCAAGGCCAAGGGCCACCCCGTGGGTGCCACCGGCGTCTCCCAGCACGTGATCGCCGCCATGCAGCTCACCGGAACCGCCGGCGCCATGCAGCTGGCCACCCCGCGCCGCGCCGCCGTGCAGAACATGGGTGGAGTGGGCATCGCCAACTACGTCAGCGTGCTTGAGGCGGTCTAGGGGAACCAACCTGCGGGGGTCCGGGAACCGCAGGAAAGAGCAGGAAGGGGTCACCGCTGTCTATGATGCCGCGGTTCCCATAGGATTTCAGAGGGCCAAATGCATTCCCGGCAAACGCCGGACCACAAGGAGGTGGCGGATGCCGACAGGACCACCCAGTGCGTCAAGCAAGTTCCGCGCGCCCGAGCCGGTTGGACAGTGGGTTCATCGCACCCGGCTGACCGAGATGCTCCACTCGGACCGGAAACGGCGGCTGGCGTTGATCCATGCCCCCGCTGGCTTTGGCAAGTCGACCCTTGCCGCCCAATGGATGGAAAATTTGGCCTCCCAGGGCCTCGTTACCGTCTGGTTGTCCCTGGACCGGGACGACAACAACACCATCTGGTTCCTTTCCCATCTGCTGCAGGCAATCCGGAAAGCCTGGCCCGGACTCGAGGAGGAACTGCAGCAGTTGCTGGAGGAGCGTCCCGACGACGCCGAGCAATACGTGGTTCCCGCACTCATCAACGCCATCGATGAAGCCGGCCGGGACATCGTCATCACCCTGGATGACTGGCACCTGGTCACGGAGCCCCGAACCCGGGCGGTGGTGGAACGGCTGCTCGAAGCCGGCGGTTCACATCTGTCCTTCATCATCACCAGCCGTACGCGCTCGGGCCTGCCACTGGGCCGGCTGATGGTGCGGGACCAGTTGGTCGAAGTGGACGCGGTCGCGCTGAGGTTCGATGAAAATGAATCCCAGGACTTCCTGGTAGGCATCAACCGGCTCGATCTGGACGCGGGAGACGTGGCCAGCCTCCACCGGACGACCGAGGGCTGGATCGCTGCGTTGCAGCTGGTTTCCCTGTCCCTGAGGGACCACCGCGAGGCCTCCGAGCTGATCGAACGGCTCTCCGGCAGGCACGCGTCCATCGGTGAATATCTGGCTGAAAACGTCCTCGACACCCTCGACCCCGAGACGCTGGACTTCCTCCTGATGACGTCGGTTCCGGAGCGGCTGTGCGCGGGGCTGGCGTCAGCCCTCTCGGGGGTGGAACTGGGCCAGGCAATGCTGGAGAAGATCCAGGCACAGGACCTTTTCCTGCAGCCGCTTGACGAGGACGGCACGTGGTACCGCTATCACCACCTGTTTGAGGACTACCTGCGCCGCCGCCTGGAGCGCGATTACCCGGGCCGGACCAAGGAATTGAACCTGATCGCGGCCCGCTGGTATTCGGAAAACGGGTTCCCCAGCGACGCAGTGGACCATGCGCTCGCCGCCGGGGACGTTGAGCTCGCGGTGGAAATTGTCGAATTCCGTGCAATGTGGCTGGTGGAACACTCCAGCATGTCCACCCTGTTGGCTCTTGTCGGCAAGATCCCCGCTGACCACGTGGCCGGCCAAGCCCGTCTCCAGACGGCGATATCGTGGGCCCATACGCTGCTCCACCAATCTGCAGCGGCGCAGAGTGCCCTGGACCGGGCCGAAGCCGTGATGCCCTCCGATGCGACGCTGACCGATCACGACCGTTTTGAACTGGACGTCGAAGGGCTGGTGGTGCAGAGCTGCATCGACATGTACAGCGACCGGGTGAATCACGTGGACGAACTGGACGAGAGGTGCTTCGCCCAGGCGGACCTGCTCCGGCCCTGGATCGTCTCAGTGGCCGCGAATGTCTCAACGTTCAAGAAGATCCACGACGGCGATTACCCTCTCGCACTGGAACAACAGCGCTGGGCCGCGAAGTTCCACGGCCTCACCTCCGGCCCCTTCAGCGGCGTGTACGGACACTGTTTCGCAGGTCTTGCCGCCTACGCCCTGCTCGATCTGGACAGCGTGGACCAGCACTTCACGTCCGCGGTGGAACTCGGCCGCCGCAAGGCAGGGCGGTACTCGCATGCGGCGCGGCTGGCAGGAGCGATGATGGGCCAGCTCCTGTACGAACGCGGCGAACTCGACAAAGCCGAGAAGTTGCTGGAGGAAACCCGCGAGCTGGGTTCCGAAGGCGGGGTGGTGGACTTCATGTTGTCCACGTACGGGACGCTGGCAAGGATCAAAGCACTCCGGGGGGACACGCCGCGGGCGCGGGAAATACTCGATGAAGGCGATCTGGTGGCCGACAGTCTCGGCCTCAGCCGGCTCAAACTGGCCATGAATCTGGAACGCGTGCAGTTGGGAATCAGCCCCCGGCCTGTCAACGCCGAACCCCATGGTGCCCTGGTGGGCGCCGCCCGGGACCCGGCGGACACCACCGGACCACGGTTGGAAGGGCTGGCCGAGACCAAGCACCAGATCCGGCTGGCCACGCAGCTGCGGTCCGCCATGGCTGACGCGGGGCACGAAGGCCCGGACTCCCCCGGCAAGCTGGACACGGTGAACGGGGCCCGCCGACTGCTGTCGCGGGCCGCAGCCTATCTGGGGCCGAGGGCAGAGCTGAATGCCCGTATCCTGCTGGCGGCCGCCCTCGAACAGGCGGGGAACCGCGGGGAAGCCGAATCAACGCTCCGGCCGGCCCTGGAGACGTGTTCCCGGCTGGGCCTGGTCCGGCCCGTGCTTGATGGCGGCGCAAGCTGCCTGGAGCTGGTGCGCGCCACCTCGGCCAGGCTCCGGCGCGAGCCCGTCGCGGAAGGGAGCAGCCACGAGCTAGCGCGTTTCCTCAGTATCCTCATCCGGCTGGATGCCCAGGCCAGGACCACCCGCGATGCCGGGTGGCCTGCAGAGGCACTCTCTCCCACTACCGGCGCGGGCACCACTGTTCCGGAACCAGGCCTGTCGCAACGCGAACAGATGATCCTGCGCCTTGTCGAGAAGGATCGGTCCAACCGCGAAATCGCCCAGGAGCTGCATCTGGGCATCAACACCGTCAAGTGGTATCTCAAGAGCCTGTTCAACACTCTCGGCGTCAGCGACAGAAGGGCCTGCGTCGTAGAGGCCCGACGCCGGCACCTGCTCCCGCCGAAGTAACCCGGGGTCAGTCACCCCAGGATTTCCAGCCTGGCCAGGACCACCTCCGGCGAAGCGGCGCCGGGGATCTCGCCCAGGTAGAAGTCACCGGCAGGGAGTTCGACGTCCCGCTCCAGCCAGAACCCTGCAGGAATATTGGCGCCAACGGCAGCGTCCCCGTGCAGACGCGCCTGGTCGTCGTCGAGCTGCCCCAGCGTCCAACGGTAGTTGCCGGCCAGATTGGCAATCGGGGTGTAGGCCTCCAACGGAACGTGCACGCCGCTGGAGGCCCCGGCAGGGGTCCGGTTGTCCAGCAGGAGGCCGGCGATGGGGAGTCCCGCGAACGCCCGCAGCCAGTCACTGACATACATGGAGGCATTCTCGGCGTTGTCGGCGTCGAGGTCGCTGGCGTCCTCCGCACCCGACAGGTGATGCGTGCCCCTGAGCCACATCATCGGCGACGGGATGCGCAGCACCACGGGTTGGCGGGCTGTCTTGGCGAACACGGTGACGAAGTCCAGCACCGCCCGGTTAAGGTCCTCGTCCCCCAGCAAAGTCCTCAGCGCGAACCCTGTCCGGGATCTGGCCGCCATGCCGGCCTCGAGCCTGGTGTCGCCGGCTGTCAGGTGACCGTACAAACGGTTCAGGTCCAGGAGCGCCACGTCCGGCCGGAGCAGCCCCTGTGCCTGGGCGAAGAAAGCCGCGTACGCAGTGGCGTTGTCCCACGGGACGGGCCGCCCGCGAAGAATCACGGAAGCTGCGTACTCGTGGTGGTCGAACACCACGGCTTTCGGCCGCCCGGACGGAGGGGAGGCAACAACGCTGGCGAGGGTGGTGGCTGTGGAAGTGGTCATGACATCTTTCTCCATACTTTGGCTGATAAAGGACTTCAGCGCCGCACCGTCCTGGATGGGGAGGATGCGGCGCTGAAGGCTTCGTGAGTTGCTGCGGTCCCGGGCCGGGAGGCCCCGAAACGGGCTAGGACTTACGGTGGACAACTTCCCCGTGCTTGAGTTCGAGCTCGCGGATCCGGTCCTCCAGTGCGCTGATCTTCACTTCCCTGCGGTCCGGAAGCATGATCAGCGGCAGCTTGTCGATGGTCGCCTTGACCCGTTCCGGTCCGTTGTTGGTGAAGTGGGTGGCGGTGAGCTCCTCCGTGTCGTCGCCCCAGGACCCGTAGTAGAGCAGGTCTTTCGGGGGCTCGGTCTTCACGTAGCCCTCAAGGAACTCCTTGTACGGCTTGCCGCGGGCGATCCGCGCCTGACGTGAGTCGTGGCGCAACCGTGCAGTTGCCTCCTGGTCCACCACGAAGGTTTCGGGATCCCAGACGACGCCGTAGATGCTGGTGGCGACCTTCGGTGAAATGCGGCCGAGTTCCAGGTCCTTGGCCACCGCTTCCGGATCGCGTTCCAGAACGTCGCCGTACCCCCCGCCGGAGCCCTGGGCGATCATGTACATCTCGCCGTCCTTGGCGACGTCGAACTGCAGCCCCATATGGGAAGTGGTGTACTTACCGCCCTCATAGGGCTGCTCGTTCATGATCCGCTCCATGGACAAATCGAATTTGCTGGAGTCCTTGCGGATCACGTCGTAGATGTTGATGCCCTTGACCATGGCCAGCGGTGTTGTGCTGCAGCCGTAGCCGCCGAACATTCCGGTGACGGACGAGAACTTGGACCCCGAGGTCACGGTCATGAAGCCCCACATCGGCGTTCCCTCGGCGGCAACAATCATCTCGTAGCCCATGCCGCCGCTGTTCTTGCCGAAGCCCTGGTTGTCCCGGACGATCCGCTTGCTGACCAGCTGCATGAAAGGTACTTCCTCTTCCATGACTTCCTGTTCAGCGGTGTCCGCCATGGCACAGAACAGCGGTGAGACGGCGTCTTCACCGTCGCGGAATGCCTTGGCACCGCCGCCCATGCCGTTGAGGTCGGCACACAGGTTTCCTACCTGGTCGCCGTGCTGGGTCAGGCCTCCCCACAGGAAGGTGTTGATCTGGTTGAACCACGGAGCCAGGACATTGGAGAACTTCTCCGGGTTGGAGAACTGCATCTTGGCAAAGGCTGTCTGGAGGGCAGAGAATCCCCGGAACGAGGCCTGCAGCGACTGCCCCATCGGTGCGTCGTAACCGGCGTCGGCCCACGTGTGTTCATCCGAGATGATGTCGATGGGCGACATTGCCGAAGTACAGCGGGGCAGGTCAGGCCACCAGAATGCCAGGATCGCCTGCATCATCATCGACTTGACCGAGCACAGCGGGGAGTTGATGGCCCGGTTGAGGATTTCGGGGCCTGTGCCCCTCAAGTCCACGGTCATTTTGTCACCCTTGACCGTCACCTTGCAGGCGAACTTGATGAGGATGTTCTCTTTGAGCGTGGAGTCCATGAACTGGTTGAAGGACACGGTCCCATCCGGCAGTTCACTGATGCGGCGCTTGACTTCCTGTTCCACGTCTTCAACGGTGACCCGCAGGGCAGCGACGAAGGTCTCCACTCCCACTTCGTCGATGATGCTGTCAACCCGCTCCTGGATCCGCTGGACGGCACCGATCTTGACCTTGAGGTCAGCCAGTTGCAGCTTGGGGTCGCGAACCGAGTGCTGCAGGAACGTCAGCAGGTCCCGGCGCAGCTCGCCCTTCTCAACGATCTTGAACGGGGACATCCGGAGTCCGTCGTCGAACGGGGTCTCGGAGCCTGACGGCATGCCGCCGGGCTCGCAGGCCCCGTTTTCGCCTTCGTGGATGGTCGCGGCGACCCAGGCGATGATCTTTCCCCCGCGGAAGATCGGCATGATCATGGACTGGTCAGTGTTGTGGACGTTTCCGTACCAGGCGTCATTGTGGATGAATCCGTCGCCGGGGTTGATCCCCACCGTCGGCTCGTCCTTCCAGTACTTCATGATGTAGCGGATCGGGTGGTGCAAGATCGCCGAGAACGCGATCACGCCGTGGCATGACAGGTACGTGACGTCCCCTTCGGCGGTGTAGATCGCCGTCGTCAGGTCCCCCCATTTGGCACCTGGAGCGGCACCCATGGCCTCGCACATTTCGTAGCCCTCATCCAGGGCGCCGGCCAGGCGCTTACGGATGCGGTCCACTTTGATGGGGTCCACGCCCTTGGAGATGCACTCTTCCTCGTAGGCGGAGCGGGACGTGATCTGGTGGCTTCGCATGATGGCCGGGTCCGGGCCGAGGAACAGGGTTGTTTCGTCCATGAACTGGTCCACCCACTGCTGCTCCTGGGCAGTCAGCGGCTGGGAGGCTTCTCCGGCTGGGCCGGACGTGCCGGAAGTGCTGGGTTCATTTGCTGTAAGCGTCATTGCTGTCGAGCTCCTTCAATGGGAGTAGCTGGAAGGTGTGGATGGGATCCGTGGGCACGGGATCAGTCTTTGAGGAACCACACGGCTCCTTGCGATGTCGGTTCCAGGCGCCAGCCCGGTTCCACCAGGTACGTGGTGTTTTCCGTGGTGACGATGGCCGGTCCGTGGATGACGTGCTGGTGGTGGAGGGCCTCCGCGTCGTACACCGGAGTGTCGACGGCCCCGTCGATCTTCACGAAGTGGACCTGCCGGGTGCCCACCGGGCTGGGCATGGTCCTGTCATGCCCGGAGTCGATCGAGTCAAACTTGACCACGTCCCCGTCCACGTAGGACGACACCCGCACGGTCTGGGCCCGAATGCCGGCCTCGGGAGCCTGGCTGCCAGCACCATAGCGCTTGCCATAGATGTCCGAGAACGTCCGGATCAGGTGAAGCACGTCGGCGACGCCGTTCACGCGGTTGATGTCGAAAACGACGGCGGTGGTCACCAGCTGGTTGCCGTAGCGCATGTCCATTTCGAGGCTGTAGCGGATGTCGGCGGCGTCGTAGCCCTGGCGGATCAGGTCTTCCTTGCCCTTGGCTTCCAGCTCCTGGATGACGTTGTTCAGCTCGTCGTAGCTTTGGTAGAGGCTGCGGTCTGTTGGGTTGTACAGCACCACATGGGAACCGCGTTCGTGGATGTGCAGGGGTTTCATGTTGCCGGCGCCGCAGGCCGAGAATACCGAGGAAAACGGCGGTGCAAGGATCCTGCGGATGCCGGCGTGATCTGCGATGCCGCAGGCGTGCAGGGGGCCGTTGCCGCCATAGGCCAGCATGGTGAAGTCTTCCGGAAGGTATCCCCGGACCCGCAGTTCTTTGGCCATTCCGATCGCCATCTGCTCGTCGACAGCATTCTTGATGATCTTGGCGACCTGGATGGTGTCCATGTTCAGGTCATCAGCGAGGACCTCGTCGATTGCGTAGGCGGAACGTTTCTTGTTCAGCTTGATGTACCCGTTGGCGTAGTTGTCCGGGTCCAGGTACCCAAGGACCAGGTCGGCGTCCGTGACTGTGGGGCGGAGGCCGCCGCGGTCGTAGCAGGCGGGGCCCGGATCCGAGCCAGCTGATTCCGGCCCGATCTGGACTGCGTGGTGGATGCGGTCATAACTGGCAATCGAACCGCCACCCGCACCCAGCGTCAGAAGGTGGATCATGGGAACGGATACCAGCCAGCGGCCGATGGTCGGCTGGAAGTCGTAGTGCTTGACGCCGCCTTCCGGGACCAGCCCGATGTCGAAGGACGTGCCGCCCATGTCCGTCGAAATCACGTTTCCCAGACCGGTGCTGTCAGCCAGGTGCTGGGCAGCGCCCACGCCGGCGATGGGACCGGAGTGGATAGTCTGCAGGGCATCCGTCGAGTTGGACTGCGCCATGCCGCCCGAGTTGTGGATCACCAGCATGGGCTTGTCGTAACCGGACGTGCGCAGGTTGTTGGAGAGCTGTCCCAGCGCGTGGAACATGATCTCGTGCAGGAACGCGTCCACGATCGTCGACGTCGCACGGACGTACTCGCCTTTTCGGCCCGACACCTGGCTTCCCAGCAGGACGGGGATCGCCCCGAGCTCGTGGGCCGGGTACTCGTCCAGGATGATCTCCAGGATCTGCTGCTCATGGACCGGGTTCTCGGTCGAGTTGACCAGGGAGACCACGATCGCCTCCGCCCCGGCGTCAACGAGTTCCCGCACCTGGGTGCGGACGTCGTCTTCCATCAGTGAAACGACCACGTTGCCGGCCGAGTTGATCCGCTCCTTCACCGACCGGATCAGCGCGCGGGGCACGAGCGGGTCAGGGCGGGTGGCATCAGGCATGTTCTGTTGCTTGGAAGGATCCAGGCCTTCTCCGTAGCCACGGCCGCGGGAAAGCGGGATGGTGTCCTCGAAGCCGTGGGTGACCAGTGCCCCCACACGCGGGCCTTTGCCTTCGATCAGGGCGTTGGTGCCGAGTGTGGTGGCATAGCGGACGGAATCGACTTCCTTCAGGACGAGGTCCCGGTCCAGTCCGGCCCGGGAGCAGGCGAGGTCGAGTGCTTCATTGAAGCCTTGGGCCAGGTTGTGGTGCGTTGTGAGCGCCTTTGCTTCAACGTATTGGTCTTCCCAGGCAAAGAAGCAGTCGGTAAATGTGCCGCCGATGTCGACGGAGATTCGTTTCATGACCAGTGGTCTCCTTTATTCCAAGTACTAGCTGAACGAATGGGGGGAATGGTTGTGGGTGTTGTAGGAGCCGAGGGCCGGGGTGAAATCGGCAACGGCCTCTTCGCCGGGTCCGTAGTTGATGACGACCTCAGGCTTGGTGCCCCGCTTGATCCAGGTTTCGCGGAGCGAGTCGATGTCCCACAGCATGTCCACTGTGGGCGGGTGTCCCGGCGGTACGTACTCCGTTTCCAGCTGTGTCCCGCAACCCGGGCAGTAGAACTCGAGAATCCGGCAGAAGGTGGGGTCCGGAGCGAACGTGAATTCGTACTTCTCCGGGTCCAGGATCGACTGGTGGATTTCGGTGGGGTCCCGGTCGTAGACCAGTGTCCCCTCCTTGTAGTTGCCTCTGGCGTCGCCGAGGTCGTGGTCGCATACCTTGCAGTTCCACCGCTCGGTGTCGAGATCGATGATCAGATATTCCGTCATTGGAATTCGCATAGCGTGTCTCACCTGTTTTCTTGCTGGTTGTATGGGGTCACTTCTGGAGCATGTCTGTGAGCATGAGGTCACCGGAGACCGTCACGTCGAAGACCCAGCCGTGCGGCACGCGGGCCGTGAAGTAGGGGCCTTCGACGATTGCGGGACCCGCCGCCGAAGCCCCGGCCGTTTGGCTGTCCAAGTCGAAGACCTGAACCTCGTCCACCCTGTCCACGGCGGAGCGGACCTTTCGGGTTGAGGCGGCGACGGCGGGCGTCTTGGCCACTGATTCGGACTGCCTGATCGATGCGTGCGGCAGTTCGTACCGGGCGGTCAGGGTCAGCATGGTGTTGTGTTCGCTGGTGCCCGGCTGCGGATCGGACGCCAGGTACGGCAGTTCGGAAACCAGCTGGCCTTCGGCGTCTTCCAGCACCACGTTCCATTCCAGCCGGCATTCGCCGATGTCGTGGCCCTCCTGGAACATGTCCCGCGTAGCCCGGGCCAGCAGCGTCTCCTTGGTTGCGCCGAAGTTTTCCGCGTCCATTCCCGCGACGTTCGCCTCGTAGGTCTGTGCAATGTCTGAAAACCCGATTCCGAAGGCTGAGAAGACAGCGGCCATCTTGGGCACCAGGACACGGCGGACTCCTGCGATCCGTGCGGCACCACAGGCGCTCATCGGTCCGGCACCCCCGAACGCGGCAACCGTTGTGGCGTCCGCGGCCTCGACGTCGGCAGCGAAGGACTGCGACATGCGTTCGAAGTAGGCAGCCTCCATCCGGATCAGGGCGTCATTCAGGGTGATCCCCAAAGGTTCGGCGATGGCTTCGGTGATGACGGCGCGGGAGCGTTCCGCGTCCAGGCTGAAACCTCCATCGAGGTAGGTGTCCGGATCCAGCACGCCCAGCAGCAGATTGACGTCCGTGATGGTGGCCTGCTTGCCCCCAAAACCAAAACAAGCAGGCCCCGGCGCAGCCCCGACGCTCTCGGGGCCGACGGTGATGACGCCGTGGCGGACGGCGATGACGGAACTGCCTCCCACGCCGCTGGAGTGGACGTTGCTCATCTCGAATGACACCGGAACTCCCTGGATGGAACCCCGGCGATCGGTCGAGATGGCCGAGTTCTTGACCGAGCCGACGTCCGTGGTGGTGCCGCCGACGTCGATCATCAGAACGTGTGCGAGTCCATACGCCTCCGAGAGTGCCTTGGTTCCTTCCAGGCCGCCGCGGGGACCGGAGGAGTAGGTCTTCAACGCGACGGACTTGGCCACCCGTGAAGAAGCTCCGTCATTGCGATAGATGAGGAGCGGGTTCTTGACCTTGTGGTCGCGCAGCCGGTGCTCGGTGTTGTAGAGGAACCGCTCCATGGTGGGATGCAGGAAAGAGTTGATGATTCCGGACCACACCCTGCGGGCCTGCACGGTGTCGGGCGTGAACTCCCAGGAGAACAACATGGGAACCGAACCCAGCAGGTGGCGGGGGAACTTCCGGAGCAGGACGCCTTTGACGGCCTTCTCCTTGTTGCGGTCCGCCATGGCGATGACAAGCCGTGCGGCGCCGTCGGTGGTCAGCCGGTTGACATGCTTGACGATGTCCTGGGAGAGCTCCTCCACGTCCTGTTCAGCGTTGATGACTGCCACCCGGGTGCCGACGAGGTCTTCAAAGAGCTCAGCTGCCGTCTGGCCCTCGCGGAGTTTGCCGGCCAGTGTGGGGCTGTCAGTGAGGATGCCGATCCGGGGACCCTTGCGCTCCACGAGCGCGTTGGTTCCCTGGGTGGTGGAGTACCGGATGTGACGGGTTGAGTGCAGAAGCCCGGGGAGATCCTCTTCACCGAAGATTTCCTTGGAAGCTTTGGCCATGCCGTCGAAGAGACACTGGGAGAGGTCAAAGGGCGTGGTGAGAGTCTTCGTGAACGAAAAATTCTCACCGTCCCAGACACAGATATCGGTCAGCGTCCCACCGTTGTCGATGTTAATGAGCCGTTCCATTGATACTCCTTTGTATGTTGAGGCGCGGTGACACCAGCGGCGGATTCCCCAACATGCGACTGTGATCCAAGCCACATTGAGGACTGACCTCAGTGTGGCCCAGCAGCCGGAGTGGCCCGCAACCACCTGACCGGGTGGACTATTCGAGGCCCGCACGGCCACCCGGGTGGGTGGTGGAGTGGTTAGCGGCGCCAGCGCCCGTCCTGACCTTCTTTTGTCCGCAGACCCGGTCCGACACGCGAATGCACCGGCGTGTCGGACCGGGTGGCCGCTGAATGAGGGTCAGGACGGCGGAGTTGACGGCGTCCTAGCGTCCCCGGATCAGCCCCGCGATTGCGCTGAACCCCAGCCGCTCGGCATTTTCCAGCGCGGTCCTCCCCTGCGGGTCCCGAATACCGGGGTCGGCACCGGCGTCGAGTAGCTGGCGGACCACGTCCTGCTGCCTTGGCCCGCCGTCGTTGAGCAGGATGGCTTCCTGCAGCGCGGTCCAGCCCGGGTTGTTCACGTGGTTCACGGGCACGCCGGCAGCAATGAGGATCCGTACGGTGTCAACGTGTCCGTGTTCGCTGGCGGGGATCAGCGCCGTTCCGCCGAAGCGGTTGGTGCTGCGCACGTCCGCCCCGGCGGCCAGGGTCAGCTGAAGCACCTCGTTGAAGCCTTCGGCCCCGGCATAGAGGAACGCGGAGTCCTGGATGGCGTCCTTGGCATTGACGTTGCCCCCGCGGTCGATCAGGTCACCGACAAGCGACACGTTGTTGGCCTTTGCGGCAAGGATCAGCTCCTGGTCCAGCTGAGCCTGCGCCTCTGCGGACATGGGACGACGGGTGCTGGTGGCAGGCGTCGCCGTTGCCGTCGCGGGGCTGACGCGAGCGGTCGACGGCGGGGAGTCCAAGCGCTCCGGCCCGCCCGGACTCGCCTGGCACGCAGCCAGGCAAACGGCCAGGCAAACAGCCAGGCAAGTTGCCACGCCACCAGTGGCCACGAGCTTTGCCAACCCCGGCCTGCGCGACGTCTTGCGCCCTGTCGCGAACCGCACCATGAACCAGAGCCTACTTCGCAGTTCCGGCCGCCGCACCAGCAATGGCCTATCGTGCTGCTGGTGGATGACCACCTGGTGGTCCGCAGCGGGCTCAAGGCGCTGCTGGGAACGCAGCCCGACATCGAGGTGGTGGCGGAGGCGGCATCCGGGGAGGACGCGCTGGCCCTGGCGGCGCAGCTCAGCCCCGCCGTGGTGGTGATGGACCTGGCCATGGGTGCGGGCATGGACGGAATCGAGGCCATCAAGCAGCTGCGCCGGCGCAACGCCGGGCAGGCCGTGCTGGTGTTCACCACGTACGACTCGGACGCGGACATTGTCCGGGCCGTCGACGCGGGAGCCATGGGATACCTGCTCAAGGACGCCGCGCCGGAGGAGATTTTCGCCGCGATCCGTGGCGCGGTCCAGGGAAGGAGCGTGATGAGCGCCCCGGTGGCTTCGCGGCTCTTCCAGCAGCTGCGGAGCCCGGACGAGATCCTGACTCCGCGTGAGGCGGAGCTGCTGAGCCTGCTGACCGAGGGCCTCAGCAACCGGGAGCTCGGCCAGCGGCTGTTCATCTCCGAGGCCACGATGAAGACCCACTTGGCGCACATCTACGCCAAGCTCGGAGTGGAAACCCGGGCCGCTGCGATCGCCACGGCAATCCGGCGCGAGGGGATGCGCTAGCGGATTCCGGCTGCCCGGAGCCGGGTCTAGACTCGGTGCTAGCCCAGCACTCGTTCGAAGGAGCCCCATGCGCGCCACCATCATCCACGGTCCTGGAGACATCCGGGTCGAGGACCGGGACTACCCCACCATCCAGCTGCCCACGGACGTGGTGGTCAAGGTGACGGCGTCCTGCGTCTGCGGCTCGGACCTGTGGCCGTACCGCGGCGTCAGGCCGACCCGCAGGCCCTCAGCCATCGGCCACGAGTTTGTCGGCGTGGTGGAAAGCGTCGGCGAGGCCGTGACCGGGCTTGCGGAGGGCGATTTCGTCATCGCTCCCTTCGTGATCAGCTGCGGCGAGTGTCCGCAGTGCCTGAACGGCGTCACCGTTGCCTGCGAGCACCTGGCCGGCTGGGGCGGCCGGGACGACACCGGACACAAGATCGACGGCGGCCAGGGCCAGGCCGTCCGGGTCCCACTGGCCGAGAGCACCCTGGTCAAGGTCCCGGGTGTCACCGAACCTGACGCTGAACTGACAGCCAACCTGCTGACGCTGTCCGACGTCATGGCCACCGGCCACCACGCCGCCCTCGCCGCGAAGGTGGGGCCCGGCCGCACCGTTGTAGTGGTGGGCGACGGCGCCGTCGGGCTTTGCGGTGTTCTCGCGGCCAAACGGCTTGGGGCAGAGCGGATCATTGCCATGTCCCGCCACGCGGACCGGCAGGCCCTGGCCCGGGAGTTCGGCGCCACGGACATCGTGGAGGAACGGGGCGACGACGGCGTGGCCAAGGTCCGCGCGCTGCTGGGCGGCGTGCTGGCCGACTCAGTGCTGGAATGCGTGGGCACCAAGGAATCCATGGAGCAGGCCCTGCACTGCGTCCGCCCGGGCGGCGCTCTTGGTTTCGTGGGCGTGCCCACCGGCGGGGGCGAGGTCCCCTTGCGGTACCTGTTCGACTCCAACGTGTCCATCGCGGGCGGCATGGCACCTGCGCGGACCTACATCCCCGAACTGCTGGCGGACGTGCTGGCCGGAACCATCAACCCCGGGCGCGTGTTCGACTCCGTCATGCCGCTGGAGGAAGCGCCGGAGGCCTACAAGGCCATGGATGAACGCCGAGCCATCAAGGTGCTGCTCACACCCTGACCCGGCAGGCAGCGCGACACCGGCTCAGCAGGCAGCCCGACGCCGGCTCAGCAGGCAGCGCGACATCGGGGCCCGGCCGGCGGCCCGGAATGCGATACTAAGTCTGCGTAGGGGACCCGGTCCGCGCACGGTCCGGGTCTTGCTTGGTTGCGAACTGGGGGAAACTGAATGCAACTCGACACCTTAACCCTCCGGGTTGCCTTCGCCATTGTGGCGTTCACGTTGGCGCTCCTGTTCTACTTTGCCGCGTACCGGAGCACCCGGTCGCCTTACAGTGCCTGGTGGTGCGTGGCCCTGACGCTCTTCCTCGCCGGGTCAGCGGCCTACCTCTTCAACGGAACACCGCACCAGGTGTGGGCCAATCCGCTGGGGAACTGCCTGCTGGTTGCCGGCGGAGCCTGCGTCTGGGCCGGAGCCCGGTCCCTGCGGGCTGCACGGCCGCGCTCCTGGCAGCTGGCGGCGGGTCCCGCCCTGGTGACGGTGTCATCAGCCCTGGAAAACCCGGGAGTGAACATCTGGGCCGGCGGCGCTGTCTTCCTTGCCCTGATGAGTTTGATGCTGGGCCTGGCGTCCCGCGAACTCTGGCGGCTGGAGCCCGGGTACTCCCGGGTCCGGATTCCGCTGGCCATCGCGGCGGCGTTCTTCTCCGCCTACTATTTCTGCCGGCTGGTCGTGTACTTGGGCGAAGGCCCGGACGGACTGGTCTTCGTCACCTATTTCGGGTCGGCGGTGACCACGCTGGTGACCATGGTGCTTCTGGTGGTGGTGTCCTTCAGCATGGCGGCGCTGAGCAGCGAGCAGCAGACACGCGCGCTCCGGGCGGTGGCCACCCAGGACGGCCTCACGGGGCTGCTCAACAGGGCGGCGTTCCTGGACCTCGCTTCCGAGGAGCTGCTCCGGCTGCGGCACACCCGGGCGCACGGCACCCTGGTCCTGGCCGACCTGGACCACTTCAAGGCCGTCAACGATACCTACGGCCATGCGGCCGGCGACGCTGCGCTGCAGTCGTTCGCCTCCGCCTGCAGCGGGACGGTCCGCTCAACCGACCTCGTGGGACGCTACGGCGGGGAGGAATTCATCTTCCTGTTGCCCGGTGTGAGCCCGGACCGCGCTGAGGCCATCACGGCGGAGATCAACAAGCAGCTTGAAGCGGTGGAGGGCCCTGACGGTTCCAGGATGCCCACGGTCAGTTACGGCATCGCCCCTATCGGCAAAGGAACGTCCGGCCTTGATGAGCTGATCGCGACCGCGGACGCCGCCTTGTACCGGGCCAAATCGCTGGGCCGCAACCGCACGGTCCGCGGGATCCACACACCGTAGTCCGCAGGGGACGCAGTCCACGAAGTAGGGCATTTCTCCTCTTTGCACCGGACGCCGCCGGGTCTAACGTGATCCGCGTCAGCATCCACCGCCGTCGAGGAGCAGTCATGGCCGGGTTTGTGCAGATCATCGAATTCCAGACCTCCCGCATCGAGGAGATAGAACAACTGGGGCGCCCGTCACGGACCGAGGGAGGCACCCCGGCCACGTTCCGCCGCATTGTGGCCACCGCGGACAGGGATCGCCCCGGAACGTACTTCACCATCGTCGACTTCGATTCCTATGAATCGGCGATGGAGAATTCCAACCGGCCGGAGACGTCGGAGTTCGCCGCGAAGATGGCGGCGCTGTGCGACGGGCCGCTGATCTTCCGCAACCTGGATGTCCTGTGGGAGGACACCGGAGAGGGTTCGGACAACGGCTAGGAGCCGGACATGGCTTCCGTAAGCCCCGCTCCGGAGACGGCCAGCGGCGCCGGAAACAGCCTGGTGGTCGATCTCGGCCAACTGGCAGCAGGATCGCTGGCGCTGGTGGGCGGCAAGGCCATGAACCTCGGCAAGCTCGCCGCCTCAGGCTTCCCCGTCCCGGCAGGATTCTGCCTGACCACAATGGGCTACCGGATGGCCGCACCTTCGGAACTGGGCTCCATCGCCGCCCACCTGGACGGGGTGGACAGTCTGGACGGGGCGGACAGTCCGGACGGGATGGACAGTCCGGACGGGGCGAAAAAGTTCGACGGCGTTCCCGGGCTGCCGGACGACCAGCGGGACGGCCTTGCGCGGCACGCCCGCGAGGCGATGGCCGCAGCGCCGGTTCCGGCCGAGGTCGAGGCCGCCGTCCGCGGAGCCTATGCCGCGATGGGCAACGTTCCGGTGGCGGTCCGGTCTTCCGCCACCGCTGAGGACCTGCCCTTTGCCAGCTTCGCGGGGCAGCAGGACTCCTTCATGGACGTCGTCGGCGCCGACGCCGTCGTCCAGGCCGTCCGGCGCTGCTGGGCGTCGCTATGGACGGACCGTGCGGTGGCGTACCGCACAGCGAACGGGATCAGCAACCGCGAGGCGGGCCTCGCCGTCGTCGTTCAACAAATGGTCGACGCCGGCACGGCGGGCGTGCTGTTCACCGCCAACCCGGTGACGGGCACGCGGACCGAAAGCGTCATCGATTCCAGCCCCGGGCCGGGACAGGCGGTGGTGTCCGGCGCCGTTAATCCGGACCACTTCGTGGTGGACACGGCCACTGCGCGGATCCTGCAGGGGCCGCAGGGCACCGGGAGCAGCTTGGCCCCGGCCCAGGTACGCGAACTGACATCCCTCGGTGACGCCGCCCAGCGGCTGTTTGACGCTCCCCAGGACGTGGAATGGGTGATCGACGCCGGCGGCAAGGCCTGGCTGACCCAGTCGCGGCCCATCACCACGCTGTATCCGCTGCCGGAGGACGAATCACCTGGCGGGCCTGGCGGCGCGGACCGCGCAGCAGCGGGCGGGGACACCCGCGTCTACCTGTGCGGCACGCTGCTCCAGGGACTTACCCGCCCCATCACGCCCATGGGCCTCTCCGTACTGGGCCTCATGAGGAACAGCAAGGGGCCATGGAAGTACGTGAACCCGGGATTGAGGATGTACGTCGACCTGACGGCGGTGGTCCGCAACAAATCCGGCCGCAAGGCACTGTTGAGGCTGCTGCCGCTGGCTGACGGGAGGTCGGCCGCGGTCTTCCCCGCGCTGCTGGAAGACCCGCGGTTCAGCATTGTCCGCCCGGCCCGCAGGAACCCGGGCCGGAAGCGAACGCAGGGCCCCGCCGGAACACGCACAAAGGGTACCGAGGGAACCCAGAGCCTTGCCCTGGTTCTCGGGCTCCTTCCGGCGATGATCAGGACACTGCTGTGGCCGGATTGGGAACTCCGCCGGGCGCGGCGCTACCAGGACCGCCTGCAGGCCCAGCTGGCGCTCCCCCTCCCTGCGACTCCGGCGCGGCGGCTGCAGCACGCGGAGGACCTTCTGGGAAGCACGGTCAACGGGCTGATCGAGGCCACTTTGCCGGCTCCGTCCGCGGGATACCTGATGCTGGCTGCGGCCCGAAGGCTGCTGCGCGGGATTGCCAAACCGCGCGAACTTGAAGCGGTCCTTCGGGGGCTTCCCCACAACGTGACCACCATCATGGACCTGGAATTGTGGCAGCTGGCGGTGTCCCTCGGCCAGGACCCGGAGGCACGCAGGGTGTTCACGGAGCTGCGGCCGGATGAGCTGGCGGCCCTCTACAAGGCGGGCGCTCTGCCTGGGGTGGCCCAAGCGGGGCTGCGGACATTCCTGTCCAAGTACGGCCACCGGGCCGTGGCGGAGATCGACCTGGGGATGCCGCGGTGGGCCGAAGAACCGGACCACCTTCTGGGGATGATCTCGAACTACCTCCGGGTTGAGGATCCGGAGCAGGCTCCGGACCGCCAGTTTGCCCGCGCTGCCGATCACGCGGAGGCCCGGGTCAGCGAACTCGTGGAACGGGCGGCGGCCAGGAGCCGGTTGCGGGGACGCCTGGTGGCGCTGTGCCTGCGCCGGGCACGCCAGCTGTCCGGCCTGCGGGAACTGCCCAAGTTCTACATCGTGATGGTGCTCGCGGAGATGCACCGGCAGCTCACCGCCGTCGGCGAAGAACTGGCGAAGACCGGCACCGTCGCGGCTGCCGGCGACGTCTTCTTCCTAGACTTTGATGAACTGCGTGTGGGGCTGCGCGGTGCGGACCTGAAGGAAATGGTCGCCGCCCGCCGTCGGGTGTACGACGTCGAACTGCGGCGGCGGCGCGTTCCGCGCCTTTTGCTCTCGGACGGCACCGACGTCGAGGCCGCCATGATGGCTGCGGCCGCCGCGCTGCCCCGGCCGGCTGCCGCGGACCGCCTCGCGGGAACGCCGGCCTCGGCCGGCACCGCCACCGGGAAGGTCAGGGTGGTCATGGATCCGGTGGGCGCCCATGTGGAACCAGGGGAAATTCTGGTGGCCCCCTCCACTGATCCGGGCTGGACGCCGCTCTTCCTGACCGCGGGTGCCCTGGTGATGGAGATGGGCGGCGTCATTTCCCATGGCGCGGTAGTGGCGCGGGAGTACGGCATCCCCGCCGTCGTGGGTGTGGCTGACGCTACCGTGCGGCTGCGCGACGGACAGACTGTCACCGTGGACGGCGCGGCCGGAACCGTGACGTGGTGATGTCCTTCTTAAAGAAACGTGTTCCGCCGGGGCTATCGTTGAGCCATGGCGTCCCCCGAGCACGAGGAATACCCTTCCACGGACGGGGTGATGGATGACGCGGCGCTGAAGGACGCGGAGATCCGCGACTGGAACTGGGCCGTACTGCCCAAAGGCTCGGTGAGCACCCGTTTTGCGGCGCCGAGCGGGAGCCTTGCGATGGTGTCCATGGGAAAGCCGCAGAACCCGCGGGTGGTGCTGGTTCCCGGCGCCACGGGCTCCAAAGAGGATTTCGCCGTGATGATGCCGGAGCTTGCCGAGGCAGGGTTCTATGTACTGAGTTACGACCTGGCGGGCCAGTACGAATCGGCAGGCGCCGGGCCGGAGAACCTTGTCCCGCCCCGCAGGCATTATGACTACGAGCTGTTCGTGAACGATTTCATCGCCGTCCTCGAGTCGGGTGGGGTTCCTGTCCATGTGGTGGGTTATTCCTTTGCCGCGATCGTGGCGCAGATTGCGTATTCGAAGCGCCCGGAGCTGTTCCGCAGCTTTACCCTCCTTAGCTGCCCGCCCCTGACAGGGCAATGCTTCCGGGGAATCAGCAGGTTCGGGCGGTTCACCGATTGGGCCAACGGACGGGTGGGCGCTGCGCTGATGATCTGGGGCATCCGGCGGAACGTCAACAAGGTCTCCCCCCACCGGCTGCGGTTTGTCCGGAACCGGTTCACGTTTACGCGGCGCCAGTCGGTGCGGGACATCTACGGGCTGATGAAGAACGTCCCGGACCTGAGGGAGGTGCTCGCCGCCGCAACCGTGCCGAAATTCGTGGCCGTGGGCGAGCACGATCTGTGGCCGCTGCAGCTGCACCGCCAGTTCGCGCAGTCCATCGGAGCCCGGATTTCGGTGTACCGCGGCGGGCACAGCCCGTCCGAAACGTCGCCGCATCAGTTCGGCCGGGACCTGCTTGCCATGTACGCCGAGGGCAGCTGAAACGGACATATAGTGTCGCAAGGGCACTTATACCCTTGCAAGCAGGGCGTCCGACCCGTACGTTGGGGACAGCGGGGGACGTTCTCCGCTCTGCGGCCATTCGTGTCTGCAGAGAGAATCAGAGTCACATAAAGGAATGCAGCCATGGCAACAGGCACAGTTAAATGGTTCAACGCCGAAAAGGGTTTTGGCTTCATTGCCCCCGATGACGGATCAGCAGACGTTTTCGCCCACTATTCGGCAATCGCGAGCAGCGGTTACCGTTCACTGGATGAGAACCAGAAGGTCGAATTCGATGTGACCCAGGGTCCGAAGGGCCCTCAGGCAGAGAACATCCGCCCTCTCTAAAGGCTTGGGGTAATGGTCCCGGCGCCTAGCCGGACCTCCCTGCACCACCAACAGCCCCTCCGAACCATTCCGGTGCGGAGGGGCTGTTGCGTTGAGATTCCGGCTAGCGGGCCGCTCCCGTCTTGTGGCGGGCGCGCTGCACCGCCCGGTACACCGTGGACCTGGCTACGGAAAAGAGTTCTGCGAGTTCCCCTGTGGTGTGCTCGCCGGCATCGTGCAGTTTGACCAGGTGAGCTTCCTGCGCCGGAGACAGCTTCGGTTTTTTGCCTTTCAGGCGGCCCTTGGCTTTGGCTATTTTCATGCCCTCGCGGGTACGCGCCCGGATCAGGTCGCTCTCGAATTCGGCCACCATGGCCAGGACATTGAACAGCAGCTTTCCGATGGGGTCCGTGGGATCGTGCACCGATCCGCCGATGCTGAGTTTCACATTCCGCTGGGCGAGCTCGTCGACGATTTCGTGGGCATCCCGAACGGACCTGGCGAGGCGGTCCAGCTTGGTGACCACGAAGGTGTCACCGTCCCGGCAGGCCGCCATCGCTTCCCGGAGTCCCGGACGGTTCCGGTCAGTGCCGGTCAGCCCGTGATCCACGTAGATCCGGTCCGGCGTGATCCCCATAGCTGACAGTGCGTCGCGCTGCGCCGTGAGGTCCTGTTGCTCCGTGGACACCCGCGCGTAGCCGACCAGCAAAGCGGTCATGCGCAACAGTGTGCCACGCGACTTTTTGGTGGACCAGATATGCCACCGTCACCGGGCAGTTCACCGGACGGGTCTTACGGCGGGGGTGTCCTCGCGGAGCTGCGTTTGTGCTGGTGAGAGGCGGGTCGTCCGGAAGAGGACCGGCTTTCGGGACAGCTTGTACGGGCGGGTATGCGAGAAATGTTTCGTACTGTTTCGTGGGTGGTGGGCCCGCCCGGGTGCCCGGAAGGGTACCTCGGGTGTTTCCGGCCGTTTCTCAATCCCCGTTCCGGCTGTGGCCCGGAACGTCCCGAAGCTTGAGCGGACCGAGAAGCCTGCAGAACTGTGGGGCGACAAACATCCTCCTGTTGCCGCAACCGGTTATGCTGAGCCATCGTTGGGGTGAATTGTTTCGTGCGGCCCCGAGGGGAATACTCACAGCACCGAAGACATGCCCACAGGCAAGGAGATGCTTTGTTTACCTTCGCAGTACTGCTGCTAATTTCGTTGGCCTTTGGCGCCCTGGCCCTAATTTTCGTTCCCGTGATTCGTGCAAGAGAATTCGACAAGAAACACATTCCAACACGCAACTGGGTTATTGCGGGAATCCTTTTGGCTACGGCGGTAGGTCTTAGCCTCGCACTGCCGGCACTGAATTTGTAGCTGGACGCTACTTGCCCCTACTGCCAATTCGCGACGATGGTTTTGAGCCTCTCGCTCGCAGCCTGTTGCTACGATGCCAAGCCCAGGTCGGCGATGACCTTGCGTATCGTGCGATACGGTGCCAATTTTCGGCCCGGTCGGGATTGATTCACGACCACGCAGTACGGAGATGCCCACGAAGGCTGTGGAGTCGTGAGACCGTCTGGGTATGACTGAATCAGTGTTCATTGCGTCTCTTGCTCTGGTATTCACTATCAGCTCTTTTTACTGGCTGCAGGCGCGTCGTGGGCGTCTAAAACTATATCCAGTGGTCACGTTCAGCGGGTACATCACCAAGACCCGAATGGTCCTGCGAATCCCCGTGATCCTCTTCAACTCAGGCGCCCGTCCAAGAGTGGTGACAGCGCTTCGTCTGGTTGCCACAGATGAACGCGGCAAAGAGGTCATTTTGGAATGCCAGTCGTTCAGGAAGACCATCGATCCCAGAGCAGAAGACATGGACGATATGGCACACGCCTACGCAATACCCGCTCGGCAGGTCGTTACCAAGCATGCCCACTTTGCAATGGATGCGATGCCAGTCTTCACCCAATCAGTGCCGTTCCAAGTGCAGGCAATGGTGGACGGGAGAACCACTTGGCGCAAGCTTGGAGTCGCAAAAATGCACACCGAGATTATGTACACGTCCAGCTACATCACCTACAGCAACAACCCCGGGGTGTGGCCGCCCAATCTGGTCCACGACGCCGAGCTATATCGTGGTCTGCTGTTCGCGGCGGAAAAGATGCCGATAGATTCCCATGGAAACCCCATTCACTGAGGGTCTGGCTTGAGGGTCATCAGGCCGACCCCTGTGGCCTTAATGCTCCCTTATAACGAAACCGGGCCGTCAGAACCAGCGCCAGACGTCCCTCATGAGCCAAACCAAGACGGCGGCAACGGCGACGGGTGGTATTAAATACACCACCCAGTTATCGCGCATCCGCCGCTTGGCCATCCCGGCTCCCCTTCCGTCATGCGACCTCCGTTGGTTGCTCTTCCGTGCGGTAAAGGTTTTCGATGATGGTCCCGGCCTGGAGGGGGCTGATCTTGGGATACATCGTGCGCAGCTCCTTCACGGCCGCCTCGTGTCCGCGCTTGATATGGATGACTCTCAGCCAGCTAATCTGCAGCCCGGACAGGTGCACCCCCGCTTTTGAAAGCTGGCGGTGTTCGATGATGCGCCAGACGCTCACAGTCGCCTGGGCCAGGGCCAACACGACGATCAGTGGTGCAAAGGCGTAAGACTGCAGTGGATAGGAAAAGTACATGACTGGAACGAGAACCGAGAACAGCAGAGTGCCAGCGCCGAAGTTCTGCCATCTGAGCCAGTCCAGGTAACGTCCGGGACGCAGTGGCGGGATCTCCAAGAGCGCCGCCTCTTCCGCCGGTACCACTGAAAAGGCAGCCGACGCCAGAACCAGGCCGGCCATCCACAAGTACGGTTGGGCAGGATCTGCGAGCTCAGGCACGGGCATGGACAGAAGACTGGAAGCGAAGAAGGCCAGAGGAAGAATCCCTAGAAGGGCATCCGCTGCCTGCACGCGCATAAGGACCATGGGCTCAGTCCGGCGATTCCAGGACAGGATGACGACGCCCCGGACCAAGGCAAAGATGGCCAAGAAAAACGACAGCCCGATCCTCCTGCCACTCTCCAGCCCATTCGAAATTATGGCGGCATGCCATATGCCGAGACACCCGGCAACCACCAAAGCACCGCCGACGATCACGGCCACTCGTTTAGGCTTGCTAACCACCCGCATCGACGGTCGCCTCCTCGCAGGGTGTGACCCTGTGAGATCATCGAACGCCCGCGCTTCGCCAGTGTCAACGATTACCTCTCAAGATCCCGGAAAGCACCGACGGCCGCCGCGAGTCTTCCTCAGCCAACAAGGCTGCAGGATAATTCGTGAACCCCACTGCCTTCCCGTGGGAATGCCCGCAAGGGGTCGCTATCCCTCGGGCCGCGCATTCTTCGCGGTTACTGGGTCCGGTGCATGAGACGGCCCCTTTTCGGCCCGGTCAGGGTTCGGCTCACGATCAGCTGACGGCCCTTGCGAGAACGAGCCATCGGTCTGAGACGATGTGGTCGTGAGCACTAGTGCCGCACACGCGACATTGCAGCGCGCGTGAATCACGGTCTTCGCCCTGGAAGGCAGAGGGGCCAGCATCGTCCTCCGGTGACACTCGGCAGGGGAACGCTCGGAACAAGGCAGGCCTACCGTGCGGGTCCGGGCCAGCGCCGCGATCTCGAGGGCAAATGGAAGCCCCCGGCGGGGGCTGCTCGGGGGCTTCCTGGAAGGGCTGTCAGTGGGTCAGTAGAACATGGCGGCGATTTCCCGCTGGTCCTTCTCGCTGAGCCAGACGGTGTACGGCTTTTCGTCGCCGGCCCTCTCGATGGTCAGGGTGGCACCGTTTCCGACGCATTCGGTGATTTCAAAGTTGACCAGGGCCGGCGCCAGGTCGGACCCCATCACCAGCTCACGGTCCATGCCGTTATACTCCCAGCCCTCGCCCGCGCTGAGCTTCGCCATGTGCTCACCGCAGACAGCGGCCTCCATGAAAACGTCCTCGTTGGTGATGAATCTTTCGGTGGGCTGGTTCTGGCACCGGAGCACGTCGCAGACGGCCATAGGGTTTCTCCTTCTCGGGATGCTGATGGGGCCAGCTTAGCCATCGCGGCTGACAGTCCTGGGCAGCTGAAAGCCCCATCTTGTGGAAGAACGGGAAGGCTTCGCCGGCCACGACCGTCTTCCGGGTGTGGCCCCTCGCTGGCGTGCGGACCTCGGTGGAAGGGATGCCCACAGCTTCCAGCCTTCCCACGACATCGTCCTGCAGCGCTCTGTCCTCTTCGACGGCGTCGAGCATGGCGACCAGGCTCTCAAATGCCCCGCTGCTGGAGTCCACGCAGGTTGTCCCTGGATTCCCGCAGCTCTTTCAGTGCCGCGCCCTTCCACTTCCTTACGGATGGCGGCTTGCGCCTCGATTCTGGCGGCTTCTGCGCGCTCCCAACGTGGATGTACTGGTGGACCTCCAAGTAGCATTCCGACAAGTTCGGGCTGTATTGCCGAGCAATCCCTAGTGGGGATGGCCATCACGCAGCGGCTCAATGGAGAATAGCGCCATGGGCGGATCGATGTACGAGCGCAGGGACTCCCTCCCACACCATTCCTCCCTCCGTGACCGCATGAGGGCGAAACTCGAAGCCTTTGGCCCCTACGCAGTCCGCACAGACACAAAGGGAATCGAGCCTGGCAGCGTATCCACACCCGCACGGCGGCGAGGTACAACCGGGGAGACGGTCAGTGCAC
Source organism: Arthrobacter sp. SPG23 (assembly GCF_000876655.1). Classification (GTDB taxonomy): domain Bacteria; phylum Actinomycetota; class Actinomycetes; order Actinomycetales; family Micrococcaceae; genus Arthrobacter. The sequence goes on along the minus strand of NZ_JYCN01000004.1, from coordinate 75,884 downwards.
GCTTCGCCATCGCGTCAGGACCGGGCGCCGGAGCCGACGCACCCGAGTGCCTGGCGACCTTCAAGCCCGATCGACCCGGGCCGTATCACGCAGCATTCCTCATGACAGCCCTCGCCAACGAGCTGACCGAGTTTGCCAGGATGCGGTTGCTCTCAGGTCTCGCCGACACCCTCAGATCTATCAGCTTGGCGCAAGGCACCCCGCACAGCGTGAACGTCGACGGCGACCCCGTCCTCGGTTGGGCCCTGCTCGCGAAGGGCGCGACTGGAATAGCCTGCGAACACCGTGACCGGATATTCATGTGGCTCGGGACGGAGCAAGCGGTCATACCCGCATCGATCTATACAAAGACCGTGGGCGGTCTCCGTATGAGCGGACGCATTCTTTGAGTCCAACCTAGGGAAAGGGGAGCATGAGCATCGATTGCTAGCTGGCGGGATATCGTCTCATCCATAAGGGCCCGTGGAAGGACAAGCGATGAAAAATTGGCAGCTGCCCATCATCACGCTGATTTTCGTGGCCGCATTTGTGATTCTCTATTTCAATGGGCTTTTAGGAAACACCGCAGTCCCCTAATCGGCACCCACCCGTTCCGATTGCTCCCCTGAGTCCTCTCCGCGACGCCAAGAACCGTCCCGTTGGGCGTTCATAACTGGGCCTGTGGCTGGAAAGCCTCAGTCGTTCCGCCGAGGAAATATACGCCGCTACTTCCCTCGGTTCCTAAAGATCATGAAGCTGGCGTAGATAATTCCGATCACGCCAATGATGACGAAAATGATCACGGGATCCATGCGTACCTCCTCTGCAGTTTGAAATCTGGGAAGCCAAGCTCTTCCGGTCCCCCGGTTCGGACGTCCATCGCCGTTTTAAGATCCCGGTGTCCACAGGACGCCGGCGGCGATGATGCATAGCATTCCGAGCGTTGCGTACACGAGAGGCAATGCTTTGGAAGACGGGCGGTCTTTCGATCGTCTGACTATCTGTATGAGCGCAAGCGCTCCGAAGCCGAAACCGATCAGGATCAAGACTAAAAGTACTGGAAACACTGGCACCTCTCAGATCATGCGCCGCGCATGACGCCGGTTGCGGAAAGGATGAATATCGCCACTCCCATTGCCATGCCACCGAAAAGCGGAAGCATCAGATTTGTGACATTTTGGTCGCGGCTTTCGCGGACCCTCTCGGCAGCCTTCTTGGGAAGTAACCAGGACATACTCGCTCCGACTCTGTCGGCCAGCGCGTCTCGCTTGATGTATCCAAATAGACAAATTGCAACTAGTAGCGGACCGATGATCATGCCGGGCCAAAAGATGTTCATCAGGATTCCTTGGATAAAGGATGGATTCCGCACCGTCTCTGCATACTATCCAAGCAGTCAAGATGCGCGCGCAGCCAGGCTGATCCCTATATCCCCGAACTCCAGGATCTAAGACCGCGCGTGCCGCCCTGAGGGTAGCTCTCACGACCGGCCCGGTGAAGGTAGCTTTCCCTATGAGCTGCCCACCCATGGCCAATTTGGGCCCAGCGACTGAAACGGCCAAATTTCGGCCCGGTCAGGGTAGCTTTCGGACGGGAGGCGCATTCCTTTCAAATTCCAGTCGCCGATGCACAGCAGCCGATTTTCGGCCCGGTAAGGGTTCGGCCGGTGGAAGTTCCTTCGCGAGCAGGTCAATGCTGATGCACATAAACGACTTACACCTTCAGCGACGCATTAGCAGGGGGCAGAACATGTGCTCGGCGTCTGGGGAGAACCCCACCGGATCGGATTCATGGCCACTTCAACAAACCTCGACCAAGAACTCCCCCCTCTATTTACGCCGCCTCATGATCACGAACGCGCTGATTCCCAGAATCACTAACATGACGGCGGAAAAAACCACGACGAACAGGGGGTCAAGTCCCACTCCTCCATAGCTGGGAGCAAAATTCTTCACATGTACTCCTGCCTCTTGTGGTGTGCGGCTAGTTATCGTCTGAGCGCTCAGGGAAGCGGTCGGGATGCTTAGGGTCTCTGCCGCGTCCGCGCCAGTACTCATCGCGTTGCCACAATGAAAACCGAGTCGCCCAGATGATGAATATGATCGTGCCAACGGCAAGAACTGCCACCTTGCCCCAAACCCACGGCTCGGACTCAATGGGTAGGAAGTTCAGAATAATCATTGCCAAGGCCAAGGCTGACCCATAGTAGGTGAGGCGGCGGAGCCTGCGCCTCAGCTCAGGGCTTGCGCTGACCGGAGGCTTGCCCGTCGTCGGCTTTCGTGGGGATCGCTCTGGCATGAGTGTACTGAACCACAAGCGAAAGCATTCCGATAGGGCCCATACCAGCTGATCCTCCGGCCCCGTGTAGATGCCCGGTAAAGGTCGCAATCGCTCTGCGCAACCAATTCCTGGCAATAACTAGCCTCACTCGTCGCATGACCAATATTCGTCCAGGTCAAGGTTGAAGACTGGCAGCCTTTCGGCGCGCCGGCAATCGGCGCTGCCCAGGGTTTAGATTAGGGCAATGGCTAGCGAGTCGCACGGAAGAAATGAGAGGGAATGTACATACTTTTGGGTTGCGTAGCTCTCGCTGTGGGCTTGCTCGGAGCATGGCAGCGTAAGCGGCTAATGGATTGGAGCACCCGCTGGAACAAGCGATCCGGGCCGCCGGGTGAGCTACTCAATAGTTTCCAGTCCGACCGGGGCTATCTCATTGGAGGCCTCGGGATGGCCTTTGCCGGCCTCATCACCGCAGTTTACGGCGTGATCTCCGGCCGATAACCGCTCTGATCGCCCGCGAATCGGCCAGCCAATTTGGCTCGTGGATGACAGGAGCTCATGAGTTAGCAGATCCCTAAGACGAGCGCTTCGCTATCGAAAGAATCGTTTGGTCCATAGGATGTGCAAACGAACGAATTCTTGAATACTAGGAGAAACCATGCCGATGATCGGTCCCGATCTTGGAGGAGGGGCGGATTACGTTGGCCTCGTGTTCGCACTCGTTGCAGTCGGCCTGGTGGGCCTTATCATCACTGCAATAGTGGTTCTCCGCAAGAAGAACAGAAAGTAATTTCGCGTCGTAAGACTCCCGGGCCACGTCTGTTCAACGGTCAACCGGCCGCCCGGTAGAGGTAGCTTTCCCCGTGGCGTGCCAGCTCTCGTCAGTTTGGCTCTCTCCCGTCGGAGAGCCGATTTTCGGCCCGGTCAGGGTTCGGCTCGCGATCCCCAGCGTGACGCCACTGGGGCATCGCTGAGGTGGAAGCTGCGCTCGTTAACCGGCGCCTAGCCCGGAGCTCGTCCCACAGCGGAATCTGTACGCACGACTTTTTCGGTGCAACACTGCGGTGATGAACATCCTCGAGTGGTGGCCACTGGTTGATGCGAAAACACGCGGCTGGCTCATTGAGCACAACGGCGAGCCGATGCCGCCGCATGTCATCGCCGACATCATGGCGGTTACCGGCGGAACGACCGATTCTAATTGGTGGGCTGGCGAATCAGCAGACGGTCCCCAGCTTTCCGACGAGGCTGTGGATTGGATCGAGGCTGTCGCCAATGATGAGGAGCCGACTACCGGCTGAAATCTTTCGCCACGTCCCGCGGAGCGTTCGGCGAAGGGACCACCTGCGGGATAATCAGCGGCAGTACGCCGACTGCCTGAGGTCGTACCGTGAGTCCTGAGGCTAGGCTAAGCGAATGGACCCGGAGGCAGGTAAGAACGGCACAAAGTATGAATGGCAATCCTGGCCTTCCGATTCGCTGGAGGGTATGCCGCCGAAGCGACGGCGACTTGTTGTATGGGGTCTGTGGTGGTTCCTCTTCCTTGGCGTGCTGCTGGGTAGTTTTTTGGACGCTGCCAATGTTCCGCAACCTTGGCGTACTTTATTGGCCATCGCTGGGATAGCTGCACTCTTCGGTCCATTGATTCGTGGGGCCATGATTGAAACCCGCAAGCTCCGGGCCGAAGGCATCATCCTGCCGTCCTATCCGGTCACCCGCAAGTCACTTATTTCCATAGCTGTCATCACCGCTATTCTCTGGGTCGTCTTCGCCTTCCTCGTCGCTACGGGCCGACCCACGTTCCCTCTTCTGCCAATCGTCGGAACGATTTGGCTGGCGTACCAATTGCTCCGACTTCGATCAATGCCCCATTGAGGAAGACAAGTTGAGACTCCACGTTCTCAGGAGCGTTGATCAACGGCTTGTGGGCGGGACGAATGCGCGCCCCTCGCGAACGCTGAAGGCTTCAACTGGGCCTGTAGGCTCTGGTTCGTGATTGCTCAAATCTTAGGAGAAGGACTTCCGCTTGTCGTAATCCACGGATTCGGTGTAGATCATCGGATCATGCTGCCGTTGGAGGACGCCATCGATGAGTGCGGATGGCAGCGGATCTATATCGACCTACCGTGGGCCGCGGGAAATGCTGACATCAACGTGACCAGCACGGACCACGTCGCCCAAGGGGTTCTGAACGACATCCAAGAGTGTCTTGGAGACCGGCCCTTCGCGCTGATCGGCAACTCCTTCGGAGGCATGATTGCCCGGTACGTAGCTCACGAGCTTCGGGATCAGGTCCTTGGCCTGGCTACTCTTGCGGGTGTGTACGAGCCGGCCCATGAGGCGCGTAGCCTTCCCCGCCGGCAGGTTGTCCGAGAGGACCCCTCCGTCCTGGCTTTGGCTGGACAGGTGAGGGATGACTACGAAGAGCTGACCGTCGTCCAGAGCGAGGCCACGCTCGAGGCATTCACCCGATATGCACTTCCTGGTCTTCGCACAGCGAACCAAACCATTCTCGATCGGGTGGCAGCGGAGTACGCGCTCTCTGTAGAACCGGAGGTCGCTCACCCTGCTCCCTTCGAGGCGCCTTCGTTGCACCTTTTTGGGCGTCAGGACCATGTAACTGGCTACGAGGACGGGTGGAAACTCCGCAACCACTATGTCCGGGGCACCTACGCGGTGCTCGACGCCGCCGGCCATAACGCTCATCTCGAGCGCCCGGAGCTTACTGCCGCGCTAGTGAAAGACTGGCTCATACGGACCAGCGCGTCTGCCCTGTGAGGGGTCCGCAGGAAGAAGGAGTCTGAATGCAGAATCTTGCGCCCAGCTATGGGACCAGCCTGATCAATCCAGCTTTAGTAATCGTCGTCGCCGCTATTGCGCTCGTTGTTATAGGAACTGTTCTCCTCGTGAGATTTTTTCGACGAAAGAAGTAGACCAAAGGACATTCAGCAGCGACGAGTTCCCCGACTTCGCTGAGAGCCCCGTTCCTCCCACTGACTCTGAAAAAGGGCCCGAATATACGTCCTTTTTGGAATTGTCGTGCACTAGAAGAGTTGGAAGCCGAACCCTATCCGGACGGATCGTCCGTGGTGAAGAACAGGATCCGGCAGGAACGTCACGATCGCGTCCGAACACAGCGCCACGAGGTCCTTGGGTGGCCTGAAGCGCGCGCTGACTCGACATCGGGCACTCAGCGCCTGGTCTCGTACCTGGTAAGGACAACACTGCCAGGAAACGTCCGGGTTTCCACCAGGCTCAGGTTCACCCAGTTGTCCAGGGCTGTGAAGAACGGCGTGCCGCCGCCGACCAGGACCGGATGGGTGACGATCGCGTACTCGTCGATCAGCCCGGCCCGCATGGCCGCCGCGGCGAGTGTGGCACCGCCTATGTCCATGGGGCCGCCGTCGTCAGCCTTGAGCCGGGTGATTTCGGTGACCGCGTCGCCGGTGACCAGGCGGGTATTCCAGTCGACCGTGCTGGTCACCGAGGAGAACACCACCTTCGGCATGTCCCGCCAGCGGCGGGCGAACTCGATCTGCGCCGGTGTGGCGCCAGGCTGCTGGTCCGCGGTCGGCCAGTGGGAGCTCATCGTCTCCCACAGTTTGCGCCCATACAGCGCCAGGCCCGTCATCCCCACCCGGTCTGACCACCATTGGAACAGCTCGTCGCTCGGTACGCTCCAGCCGAGGTCGTCGCCGGGCGCGGCGATGTAACCGTCCACGCTCAGGTTCATACCGAAGGTCAGATTGCGCATGGCCTCAGTCTCCCGTGAGTCGGTATTCGTTGTACAGACCAGCACGGCGCGGAAAAGTCATCGGTCAGGCCACACCGACGGCCACTTGACCACCACGCCAAGCAGATGCTCCGTACGGAAAGGATCTCCGAGCGGACCGTGCCCCTGAGGGTTCGGCTCACGACCCCACCAACCAGTGCACCGACACTACCCAGCCTTCCCATTGGGGGCTGCGCTTCTGTCGCCTCAGGATGCCGGTTAGGACCAGTGACATTATTGCTGCTGCGCCCGCTATGGCGGACGTCCAAGCGCTATCTAATTGCCGAGACCACGAGGGAGAAAAAGGCAGGCGGTCTTGCGTCGCCAGGGTGCCTCGGTTCTACAATCGCGCATGGAGAATCTTCGGTTCCGCATCGATGTCGACGCCCCCGCGCAGCACGTCTGGAACGTTATGCTCGACCTCGACACCTACCGCGAATGGACGGGCGCCTTCCACGAGGGATCGACCTACGAGGGCGGCTGGAACGAGGGCGACGAGATCCGCTTCCTCGGCCCGAACGACGACGGCACGGCGAGCGGTCTCTTCGGCACCATCGTCGAGAACCGGCCCCACGAGTTCGTGTCGATCCGCTATCTCGGCGATATCGAGAACGACGTCGAGAACCGCGAAGGGCCCGCCGTCGGGCTGCGCGAGAGCTACTCGTTCAGCGAGACGGACGGGGTGACGACTCTCGTCGTCGAGCTTGAGGTGCCCGACGAGTGGGCCGACGACATGCGCGGCATGTGGTCGGAGGCGATCGTCAGGATCAAACGGCTGGCAGAGCGGGCCTAGGTCGACGGGATCCTGACCCGGTCAGGAATGGCGACAGCCCGACAGCATTGTGACGGTAGCTTTCCAATGGGCTGCTCATTTCTTGCCACTTCATATGGAGCCAAAGAAGCGTTCGGCATTCCAGCCTGCACCCGCAAGCCCTGAAGTGCAGCGTAGATTCCGTCGTCTCGGCCGCTTCATGATGGTTTATACGCCTGTGATGCTGGTCCTGAGCCTCCTGCCGATCGTCACCGAACCGTGGCAGGGATAGAGACAACCGTGCACTCGTCGGAAAGCCAAAATTCCGCCCCGGTCAACGTTACGTCCGCACCGCGCTTGTCGGGCCGATACTTGGGTCAGCTAATCCGTTCAGCCAACGCCACGATAATTCCCTCCGGACCGCGCACGTAGGCCATACGCCAGGCATCCTCATACCGGCCGATGCCGCCGACCAGCCCGTACCCCTCCGCGGCCAGCCGATCGATGTGAGACTGAAGATCGTCAACTTCGAAGGACAAACTGCGCAGTCCGAGTTCGTTTGCCATCGCGGCAGGCGACCCGGGAGCGGGATCTGGCCGGATAAAGCTGGAAAGCTCCACGCCTGTGCCGCCGTCAGGCGTTCGCAACATGACGATCTCTGTGCGGGAGTCCGGGATTGCTATCACCGTGTCGATGAACTCGCCCTCCACAAACGTCCGGCCCTCGACCTCGAGCCCGAGTCCCACGAAGAATGCCGTCACCAGGTCGAGATCCTGAACGGTGACGCCAACGTGGTCGAACCGCATGACTCGTGTCATGAGCAACACCTCCACATTCTCGTTTCAGAATGGCCCAAGACGGAGTTTACGGCGGATTCGCGACGCGAGGAAGACTCCTGCTGCGCGTGGCAGGAGCCTGTGTACGACGACGGGCGGCCAGGGCTTTATGGACGCGAAACGGTCTTTATTGCCGCAGCCACAGCAATGGTGGCCCGTTCCGGAATACTCCCAGCGGGGCCGAGTGGTTGCCTTCAACTCCACACCCCTTGCTGTCCGGGCCGCCCGCGAGGCACCATCAAGGCATGACCAAATTCCTTATCTCCTTCCCGAGCGAAGCCATGGTGCTCACGGACGAGGATTTCCCTATCGTCTCCGCCGAAGCCCACGCCGTGATCGAGGAGGCGAAGGCCGCCGGCGTCTACGTATTCGGCGGTGGAATCGATGAGGAAGTCGATCCCGTACTGGTCACCGCCGACGGGTCGGTGAGCAACGAGATTTATCCGGGCTCCGAACTCAGGGGCGGGTTCACCGTGCTGGAGCTGCCGACGCGCGAAGACGCGGTCGAGTGGGCGAGGAAGATCTCGGTGGCCTGCCGTTGCTCGCAGGAGCTCCGCGAGTTCATGTACGACCCGGCGAGCTAGCTGCACTCGCATTCGGCAGTAGTCGTCACCGGGAGCGCCCCACATGCAATTCGCGAAAGGCGACTCCCATGCGCAAAACACCATTTCCAACTCTGCATTTAACCTCGACGACGGCCTCCAACCTGCCGCGGTCCGACCAGGATCAGCCGCAGGTCAACACCACCGAGCAGGTACGGGCCGCGGGCGGGCGGGCGTTGGTCCTCGGGGGTGGCGGATCGACAGGCAACGCGTGGCTGATCGGCGTCATTGCCGGTCTGTCTGGTGCCGGGCTGGATGTGACCAAGGCCGATCTGATCATCGGGACGTCGGCCGGATCTACGGCCGCGGCCCAGATAACCGGCGCGAGCCCGGCCCAGCTGCTTGCCGACATCCTTTCCGCCGCACCCCAGCAACGGACTGCTCCGGCGGGATCCGGCGGTGGGCGCGTTCCCACTGGACCAGCGGCGAACCATATGGAGAGAACGAGCCGAATCATCGCCGCCGCTGAGGATGCGGCCGATATGCGCCGCAGAATAGGTGCGGCGGCACTCGACCTGAACCCGGCACCGGACGTCTCGGGACAAACGCGGTGGCGCTATACCGTCGCCTCGCGGTGGGGCATGCACCTTGCAGCGCAGGTCGACGAACTGCGCGCAAGCGGCAGCAGAGTCGCAACGGTCTTTCCGGACAGCAACTCGGAGCACATGTTCGGCGCCAATGCAATGGATCTGTCGCTGCGTCCGCCCGCTGCGCGAGCTGGCTACGACCAAGGCAGAGACCTTGCCGAGCAACTCACCGAGTTCTGGCGCTGACGCCCACGAAACCTGAACGAGCGGTGGCTGGCCCCTGCGCTCCGCTCGTCGGTACGCCGGCTGAGCCAAGGCGATGTCCGCCAATACCGTTGCGAAGAAAAATGACCGTTGCTACCGCGAAGCAGTTCATCCGTGCCAGTAAGGAGCGACGCCGTCACCAACCGCCGCGCGTCGGCGTATGTCCCTGTCGGGCATCACCGGGCATGGCCATTTCGGCCCGCAGGCCCAGGAGCCGGATCGGGCGTCCCTCTTCGATTGCGGCTGCGAGGTCCAACGCCCGCGCGAAGATTTCGTTCCGGTCGAATGTTTCGGGAATCTTCCTCGCGTGGGTCTTGGTGAAAAACGGCGCGTACCGAACCTTGAGGGTCAGCCCAACCACGGGCCGTCCTTCGGCCTCAACATCCTCCAGGACACGGGCTGTCAGCTCCCTGACGGCGTCGTCCACCTGGGCGGGCTCGGTCAGGTCCTGCTGGAAGGTGGTCTCCCGGCTATGCCCGCGGGCAACCCATGGGGTATCATCCACAACGCTGGCGCCGTCCCCGCGTCCAAGCTCCGCGTACCAAGGACCCATCCTGGGGCCGAACTCCGGGACCAGGTCCTGGGGGTCGGTCGCGGCAAGCTCGGCGACTGTGTTGATGCCGAGTTTGGCCAGCCGGCCCGACACTTTGGCTCCGACGCCCCACAGGTCCTTGGTGGGCCGGTTGCCCATGACGTCCAGCCAGTTCCCGGCAGTGAGACGGAAGACGCCGGCGGGTTTGCCGAAACCGGTGGCGACCTTCGCTCGGACCAAGGTATCGCCGATGCCCACGCTGCAATGCAGGTGCGTTCGATCCAGGACGGCGGCCTGCACCTGCCGGGCGTAGGCTTCCGGATTCTCTGTTTCAGTGCCTATAAAGGCTTCGTCCCAGCCCAGCACCTGCACGGTGGCGCCGGGCTGGGCGCGCAGGGTAGCCATCACCGTTTCAGACGCCGCGAGGTAAGCCTCCTGATCGACGGGCAGGATCACGGCGTCGGGCACTTTCCGGGCCGCGATGCGTAAGGGCATTCCGGAACCCACTCCGAACGCCCTGGCTTCGTAGGATGCGGTCGACACCACAGCACGTTCCGCGGGGTCGCCCCGACCGCCGACAATGATTGGCTTGCCCGCAAGCTCCGGCCGCCGCAGCACTTCGACCGCCGCGATGAACTGGTCGAGATCGACGTGCAGCACCCACCGGATTCCGCTCACGTCACCAGTCTGCCCTAAACACCCCCGGCAAGCACCGGCTCTCCACTAAGCCTGGTGGGACTCCCGCTTCCGCACGTTATCGTTGGTCCCAACACATCTGACCAGGAGGGCGCATGCCGTACATCGTTGACTTCAAGGACGTTTCCACAGTCGGCCTGGAATCGTCTCCCGTCGCCGAGGCGCTGGCCGGGTTGCGCGCCAATGAGGGGCGCTACTACCGGAACAAGTACGACCACGTTTTCACCGTGAGCCCCGCCAACGAGGTCCCGGAAGTGGTAGAGCGGGTAAGCCGCATCCTCAAGGAAGAACGTGACATCGTCATCGGCTCCCGCCCGCTCGAAGCGACCGCCTTCGAAGTGGACGGTTTGCAGATGGCTTATGTGTTCTACGAGTCGGGGCTTTCCATCAACGTCATGTACAGCATCGACGACGGCGGGAAGCGGGCGGTCGGATTCAAACTGGCTGAAGGCATGGAGATTCCAGAGGAACTGGCATCACGTTTCAAGTTCGCCCGACAGAAATCAAAACTGGCAGGCGTAATCCGCGGCTCCTTCTTTGTGATCAAAGGCAAGTACTGAGGACCTGCCACAACCATGCTGAGGACCGTCGTTCCGTCCTCGTGCCGCGCCCGTGATACCCGTTGTTTCCTTACGGATCGTGTGGCAACCTCGAAGTGATCCCGCCGCCGGGGCGACGACGGGCAACAGAAAAGGAGCACGGCATGGGGCTCATCCATATCGACCTGTTCACCACGCTCGACGGCGTCGCGCAGGCGCCCGGCGGTCCGGACGAGGACCCTGCCGACGGTTTCGCGTTTGGCGGCTGGCAGGCGCCTCTCATTGACGAAGTCGTCGGCGAACAGGTCACCTCCGGGATGGCGGGGATGGACGCGCTGCTGCTTGGACGCCGCACCTACGACATTTTCGCCGGGTACTGGCCGCACGCGGACGGCGGCATCGCACGGCTGTTCAACAGCCTCCCGAAATACGTTGCCTCACGCCAGACGCCGACTCTCGAGTGGGCCGATTCCACGCTGCTCGGCCCTGATGTCGCCGCCGCGGTGCGCGAACTGCGCGACCGGCACGCGAACATCCACGTCATCGGCAGTCTCGACTTCGTGCAGACCCTGTTCGCCGAGCGGCTCTTCGATCGGCTCACCCTCTGGGTGTATCCGATCCTCCTCGGCAGCGGAAAGAAGGTCTTCGCCGACGGGGTGGTTCCGACGAATCTCAGACTCATCGAGCCGGTCGTGGCCTCACCGAAGGGCGCGGTGATGCAGCGCTACGCCCTCGCCGACGGCACACCCGGCGTCGGCGATATGTCGGCCGGCGACCACCAGAGTTAACTTTCCCGGAACGGGGCCCGGGAAGGAGAGGTCAAACACGGCGCAGAAGGCTGCCGGCAGCGAGCTGTTCGGAAACGTAGAACACAAAGGGCGGGATGTCACCGGTCCTGGCCAGGACGGCGCCGGAGCCGACTGCGGCGATGCCTACGGCCGCGGCTTCCTTCCCCCTGTGGGGCAGGGAAGCCAGGGCGCCGGAAAGTGACCCCAGGGCGAGCACGTGCAGCCACGAATAGGCGAGGAAGGGCCACGCGGGAAGACCTCCCGACGCGAAGCGCTCAGGATCCGATGCGCGCAAGGCAAGCTGGGACACGAACAACGGTGCCCCGGCGGCGAGCGCCACAGCGGCGGTGGCCGCAAAGACCCTCGTCCTTCCCGGGGGCAGGGCAAGGGCCACTCGCGCGAAAGCGGCAGGCACAGCGGCGGTGCCTGCCGCGGCGATGTGCTGTCCGACAGCCCATGAGCGCTTCCCCCGGCGGAGCATCTCGAGCCGGCGAACGGGGTCGGGCTCGAGATAAACTCCCGGCACCGGGCTGACACCGACCAGCCAGATGCCAGCCGAAACGAGGGCCGTCACCGCCGGCCGCCGGACGCCTTCCAAATCCACACCGGACATTCCATTCCCCTTCCGCCACTCCCCGTTTAGGCCAAGAATGGGGCATGGAGCGGCCGAGGACAAGGGCCGCATTTCTGCGGGCGCGTGACAGTCCACGGCACCATCGGGCGGGTGCAATCAGGATCCCGGGCCGACGTCCGGGGTTGTGAGGATGACGAGTTGCCGGGTCGCGCGGGTCATCGCAACATAGCGGTCCACGGTTCCTTCGATGCCGGTGCCGAACGCCTCCGGGTCGATAAGGACCACCAGGTCGAACTCGAGTCCTTTCGACAGCTCCGGGGTCAGCGGCCGGACGCGTGCGCTCGCCCGGAACGAACTGGCGGCGCCGCTCGGGCCGATGACGCAGGCAGTCCCATCGGCGTGCGCGGCGAGCCAGCTGTCGAGGATCGAGTCCCGCTCCGACGCGGACCCGTGGACCACCGGGATGCCTCCGCTGCGGATGGAGGTGGGCACGTTGGCGTCCGGGATCACGGCGCGGATGACCGGCTCGGCTTCCGCCATGACCTCCGCCGGGGTTCGGTAGTTGATGCTGAGGGTCGCCACGTTCACGTCCGCCATTCCAACCCGGCGGAGCCGTTCCTGCCAGGATTCCGTGAAGCCGTGCCTGGCCTGGGCGCGGTCCCCGACGACCGTGAAACTCCGGGACGGGCAGCGGAGCAGCAGCATCTGCCACTCGGCATCGGTCAGCTCCTGCGCTTCGTCGACCACAATGTGGGCGAACGGTCCGGCGAGCAGGTCAGGGTCGGCGCCTGGCAGCGTGTCCTCATCGGCCAGCTTGTCCTGCATGTCCTGCCCGCGCAGCATCGACATCACCAGCAGTTCGGAATCGTCCGCCGCGATCAGGTCGTCCACCACCCGGTCCATGAGCTCCCGTTCTGCTGCCAGGGCGGCGTCCTGCCGGCGTTTGCGCCGGGACGCCCCGGGGTCGCCAAGCCGTTGCCGGGCTGCGTCCAGGAGCGGCACGTCGGACACAGTCCAGGCCGTGGGGTCCGGGCGCCGCAACATCCCAGCGTCGTCCGGGCTCAGCCAGGGTGCGCACATGCGCAGGTAGGCGGGCACGGTCCAAAGATCGCCCACAACGTCCGTGTACTGGAGCAGCGGCCACGCCCTGCTGAACGTGCCGGCCAACTCCGCGTTCTGCGCCAGAACCCTGCGGAGCACGTCCTCCGGCACGTCATCGTCGTCGTGCTTGCCGACGAGGATTCTGAGCAACTCCTCCCAGACTTCGTCGCGTGCCTCGTTGTGCGGCGTACCCGGGGCGGGCGACTCGAACGCCTCGGCCCATTCGTCTGCACTGAGCCAGACGTCGGCCCACGGCGTCCCGACCTCCATCCCCTGTGCGGGCGGCTCCTCATAGAACCTGACGGCACGCTCGATCGCTTTCACCATGTCCGCCGACGACTTCAGGAGGGCCGCCTTCGGGTCGGCTTCGAATGTCGCTGCGGCACCCTCCGGGACGAGGTCCCGCAGGGTGCACGTCTGCACGCCCTCCTCGCCGAGGCTGGGAAGGACATCGGCGACATAGGCCAGGTAGGGCCGGTGCGGACCGATAAACAGGACACTGCTCTGCCTGTGACTCCCCCGATGGCCGATGCGGGGGTCGGCATACAGGAGGTAGGCGGACCGGTGCAGGGCAACGACGGTTTTGCCCGTACCCGGACCGCCGTCGACCACCAGGGTGCCGCGGGACGGCGCGCGGATGATCGCATCCTGGTCTGCCTGGATCGTGCCGAGAACATCTTGCATCCGGGCAGACCGACTGCTCCCCAGGCTGGCGATAAAGGCGGAAAGGTCCTCGAGGGCGGCCTGTCCTTCGAGCCCGTCCGTGGTGAACGCCTCGTCCCAATAGTCACTGATCCGGCCCCGGGTCCACCGATATCTGCGCCGGTTCGCCAGGCCCATCGGGTTGGCGTAGGTCGCTCCGAAGAACGGCTCAGCCGCCGGGGAACGCCAGTCGACAAGCAGCCTGCGGCCCTCTTCGTCCGTGAGGCCGAGCCGTCCGATGTACACGGGCTGGCGGCTGTCCGCACTGACGATGCGTCCGAGGCACAGGTCAAGACCGAAGCGGCGCAGGGCGCGGAGGCGTGAGCTAAGGCGGCGGACCTCCACGTCACGTTCCATTGCCTCCTGGCCCAGACGGCCGGGTGCCTTCCGCGCGGCGTCGAGACGGCCGGTGAGGTCGGCGATCGAGTGCTCGAGGCTCTCCGCGATGGCGGCGAAGTGCCGCTCATCGCCGGCGATCAGCGCCGGGTCGGCCTTGGGCGCCAGGTGGCGGGGAAGGTTGAACGCGCTGGGGGCCAGTGGCACGTCATCAGCTCCTTTCCGGGCTGGGGTGCGTCGGGGCAACCTGCAGGTCCCCGACTTTGGCTCTCAATTCTGCGGCACGTCCCGGGTCTTGCGGCAAGCCCCCTGGTGTGCCATAGATTGAAAGTAGGGACGAAACGGTAGCTGCCAGCGAAGGTCAGGGCCTGAGCAGGAACTCCCGCACGGTCTGGACGTAGTCCGCAGTCCGCGTTGCCATGACCCCGTGGCCCGCGCCCGCGAAAAGCCGGACCTCTGCCGCTGGATAGAGGGCACGAAGTGCCGCACGGGCCCGGGGTGGGAATGCCTCGTCCCGTTCCGATTCGATCAGCAGCACCGGTCCCTGCGACACGTCGGAGGACTGTCCCCCCGGAGTTGCCACGGCCGGCAGATGGGCGAAGTCGTTCATCTCCCGCAGCGCGGACAGCAGGTCCTCCTTGCCCAGCCGGCTGAGGATGTCCCGGAGCAGGGCGTTCCAGAACTTCGAGTCGTCGCCTGAACCGGGGACAAACCAGCGGTGCCAATTCCAGCCGGTCAGGAACCGCACGGCATCTTCCGGCAGGACGGCGAGGAAGCGGATGAGGAGCGGCAGCACCGGGAGCGGGGCCGCGGCCGGCCCGCCGGTGTTCGCCAGCACGAGGCGCCGCAGTCGGTCGCGATGCCGGCGGGCGAAAACCTGCGCCACGAACCCGCCGAAAGAGGAGCCCAGCACATCCGCCTGTTTGACTCCCTCGGCGTCGAGGATCGCGGCCAGGCCGTCCGCCAGCCCGGCGATGCCGGCGCCGGCGGGGTAAGCCGGCGCAAGGACTCGGAAGTCCCGTTCCAGCGCTTCGATCAGCAGCAGGTACATGTCCGGCACCCTTGTCCCGCCGGAGGGCAGAAGCAGCACCTGCTCCCCCGAGCCGCCGGCGAGGTAGCGCCAGCGCACGCCGCCGACGTCGAGCGTACGGTACCGGTGACCGGCACGGAAAGCGGCAAGTTTGGCGTCCAGCTCCGGATCGGGGAGCCGTTCTCCCCCGCCCCCATGGGACGCGCGGCGGCGCTGCGGTGCGGGAGCGCTTTCGCTCCTCCCCGCGGGTGGAGGACGGTCTTCGAGGAAACGGCCGACGACGGCGTCGTACTCGGTCGGGTGGGTGACCGCCGCCCAGTGGCCGCCGCGTCCGAAAACATGGGCCTTGGCGCCGGGATAGGTGGCCAGCAAGGACTCGCGTTCGCGCGCCGTGAAGCCGCGGTCGTCGGACGCAGCAATCAACAGCACGTCCTCCGGTCTTTCGAAGGCCGATGCAGCGGCGTAACGGTCCGGATGCGCCGCCAGATCCAGGAGCACTGCAAACCGCGCCAGGGCTGACTCCTTGGTGTGTGCCGCGAAGAGATCCTCCGTGTAGGCGCTGAGGAAAGCCCGCTCGTCCTCGTCGGCCCCGTCGAGCAGCCGGGCGATCCTGGGGCGGTAGAAAGCTGCGAGGGCTGACCCGGGCAGCCTTGAGAACAGGCGGACAAAGGCGGTCACCAACCGCGTGTGGCCGCGGGGGTAAAGGCCGAACCCGGAAAGGACGAGCTTGTCCACCCGCTGCGGATAACGGCGGGCAAAGGCGTGCGCCACCCCGGCACCGAGGGAGTGGCCGAAAACGTTCGCGGACTGGATGCCCTCGGCGTCAAGGACGGCTGCGATGCCGGTCAGGACTTCGGCCATTGTCCGCACCGCGGGATACGAGGGGGCGATCACCCGGAAGCGGGATTCGAAGGCGGTGATCGTGCGGAACGCGGACTCACCGAAGGAGAAACCGCCGCCCAGGACAAGAAGTGCCGGGCCGGTTTCTGCGGCTTCCTGCGATGCCTGTCCGGAGACGTACTTCCATTCGACGCCGTCCACAGTCAGCGACCGGTACGGGTGGGCGGCCCGGAACGCCCGCAACTCGGCATAGCCGTCCATGGATCCTCCCGCCGGATGGCCTGATAGCAGGGAGACTACGCCGCTGCTTCCGGCGATCGCAAGGGACGATGCCGCACCCGCCGAGGGCCCCGGGCTTGTCCACTCGATAGCTATTTAGAAGGGTTGTAGCGTTTTAGTTGCGAAGGTCCGTCTGTCCCCCATAGGCGGGCCTTCGTTGTCCGTGAAAACCGCTTGGCAAGCCCGGTTCAGAAGGCCGAGGCGACGAGCGCGATCAGGGCGGGCACAGTGGCCGCCAGCGTTCCGGGTATGCTGTCGCCCTTCCTGGGGTAATGCCCCAAGGCATCCGCCAGTGCCATGGTGGCCCCGCCCAGGACCATATAGGCGCAGCAGTAGGTGACCAGCGTCCGGCCCACCACCTCGCTCCCGGTGTTCAGGGCCACTAGTCCCGCAATCACCCCCAGGGCTATCAGGAGGTTCCGGAAGCCGACAGGAATGGCCCACATCATGACGGCGCGGACGTTGCCGGCCGGGGTGCTCAGGAACTTCTGCACTGCGGGGCGGCGCAGGAAGAAGGCCTCCAGGGGAAACACCGCGATATAGATCAGGGCCTCGATCAGGGCGAACAGCTGGGCAACTGCGTTCATGCTCGAAGAGTACGTCGCGGGTGGAGGCCTTTCCCATCCCCGGCTGAGGGGGTTGCCCAGGGACCGGAAGATCCCCCGATGAGGGGATTGCAGTCCGCCGTCGGCGGCGGATACTGGAAGCATGTGGGCAGATCGCGCAGAGCGGGCCCGGCAGGAGATCGCGGCGATGGCGGCCACCGGCATGGGCGTGGCTGACCTGCACGCCGCAGCGCTCGCCGTCGTGCATGACACCGTGCCGTTTCAGCAGGCTTGCTGGGCCGGCGTGGATCCTGCAACCCTCATCATGACGTCGATCACCAACTGGCCGCCCTGGCCGACGCCCGATGAGTACGGCGTGCGCTTCGCCGAGACCGAATACGCGGGCACGGAGCCGAACCCCTTCGCGCAGCTCACCCGGCGGCCGATGCCGGCTGCCCGGCTGTCCGATGCACCGCACCGCGACGTTGTCAGGAGCGTGCGCCTCAACGACCTGCTCCGTCCGCAGGGGCTGGAGCACGAACTGCGTGCGGTGTTTCGGACCGATGGCGTGTGCTGGGCCGTGGGCGGGCTGTTCCGTGAGACGGGTCCGGACTTCACTGACCGGGAAGTGGATTTCCTGACGTCCATCGCAGGGACCCTGGCCGCCGCCACCCGGGTTGCGCTGCGCGTGGAGCGGCATGCGATGCGCGGGCCGGACGGTCCGGTGATCGTCCTGGTGGGACCGCGCGGCGAGTTGCGTGCCGCCACGCCGGCCGCGGCCACCTGGCTGGCGGCGCTGGAAGACCTGGCTCCCGGGCGTTTCGGCATGACCCTGTATTCCGTGGTGGGCGCCGCAAAGGTTGCCGGTTCCGGGACGGCCCGCATGAGGATGCGCGACGCCGGGGACCACTGGGTGGTGCTCCAGGCCAGCCGGCTCATCACCGGGGACGACCCTGGCCAGATGGTGGTTACGGTGGAACCCGCCACCACGCGCGAAATGGTCACCCTCCTGCTCGCCGCCTACGGCGCCACGCCCCGCGAGCGGGACGTCTGCCTCGAGCTGGTCTCCGGTTCGGCGACGGCGGAAATCGCCAACCACCTGTACATCTCACCGCATACGGTCCATGACCACCTGAAGTCCCTCTTTGAGAAGGTGGGAGTGGGAAGCCGCGGCGAACTGGTGGCCAGGCTGCTCGCCTGAGGCTCAACCGAGACTGGCCGGTGGCGCATAAGTCAGTGATTCAACCGATGTACCGCGGCCTTGCAGGAGCATCTTCCTGCCGTTGCCGCCGTCAGCCCAGACCCAGAGGACCGATCCGTCCTTAGTGGAGTCATCCACAACGCCGGTGCCGATCAGGTGGCCGTCGGCGAAGCGGACGTGCTCACCGGTCCGGAACCGCGGGTGCTTGGTCCGCTTCCGGGACATCCGGACAGGCGGGTGGCTTCCGCTCCCGGGTTCTCCGCCGGTGTCCGGCATGTCCTGGTCATTGCTCATCGGTGCTCTCCTGCGATCAGAACCGGGGAGTCCCCCCGGCGGCCTGCGCCGACCCACTGAAGATGAGCCGGCATCAACTGCTGCCAGCTCATTACGACCCTGCCTGCTGCTCTCAGGTCACGTGACGCGCACGTAGTGGTTGCCAGCGTAGCCGTGCCGCCGGCGTCCGGAAAACTCCGGCCGAGGAACCGGATTGTGACCGGACGGCGGAGGGCGCGCGGTGGCGTCGTCGTCTACTGTCCCTCGAACCACTGAAGTACCCGCAGCGCTCTGAGGGTGTTCCACCGGCTCGGGCGTCCGTCACCGTCCTCCAGGGCAAAGTGGATCCGGCCGGGGTGGGTGTTTTCCAGCAGGTATTCCTCGCCGCGCTGCCTGGCCACCGCCGAGTCCGGCGACCCGCCGGCCGCGTGCTCGTACTCCAGCAGGCCTTCCAGAACGTTGATCGTGGTCCCGAACGACGAACGCACCGAGCCTCGTTCCGCCTCACAGTTCCACCCGCCGTCGGCGAGCTGCCCACGCAGCAAGCGCCCCACCACGCCGTCGACGTTTTCGCCGAAGTACGCGCCGCCGTCCCATTGGCCCTCTTCATCCTGCAGCGCCAGCAGCCGCGCGCCCCAGCCGTGGGTGGCTACGCGGGCACGCTCGGCCTGGACTTCCTCGGGCGGCGCGCCCGTGAGGTCACGCAGGACTCGCCAGCGGGTTGCGGGGTCAGAGTCGAGCAGCCAGTCGAGCGCCTCCATCCCCACAAGCTAACATCCGGGCAGCTACCGCTCCAGCCTCGCCCGCTCCGATGTCCACCCCTGCTGATGGAACCGCTCGAATCCGTCCAGGAGGAGGTCGAGGGCGAACTCGAACTCGAACTGGTCGTCGCAGCCCTGCGAAACCACGGACCCGTCGTCGTGTTCTGCCGCCATGGCAACCCGCAGAATGTTCGGATACCGCTTGGCCATCTCCTGGAGCATGGCCGCCTGTATCTCCGGTGCCGGTTCAACTGGCGCCGCGCCGGCGGAATCGTCGAACAACTCCTGGGTGAACCCCCACATCCGGCTGCCCAGTGCATGCATCACATGATGGGTGAGATCGACGGAAAAACCGCCGGCCAGGAACATCCCGATGAACGAATCCATGTAGCCGAGAACCGCAGGCGTCCTGGCGCTTCGGGACTCTAGCACCTGGCGGGCCCACGGATGCCGCAGCAAGGACCTTCTCGCCGACAGCACCCGCAACCGGACCGCATTCTTCCAGCCGGCGTCGCTGACGGGAGGATCGATTTCGGCAACAAGCACGTCCACCATGCCGTCGAGAAGTTCCTCCTTGTTGGCGACGTGCTTGTACAGCGCCATCGGCACCACGCCGAGCTCCTGCGCCAGCCTTCTCATGCTGAGTGACTCGATACCCGCCTCATCGGCCAGTACGACGGCGGCAGTCAGGACGCGGTCCCGGTTCAACGGGACCCGGCGCGTGGCTTCCGCCTGCTGAGTCATATTGGCCCCTTTGCTAGCTGATGATTGTCATCGAGTGTACTACGTACACCCGGGCCGTGAGATGCCGAAAGGGCGGCGGGACCGAGGTCCAGCCGCCCTTTCGCTTCAAGTCAACAATGCAGGGCGCGAACGCCTCCGCACGTTAGTGCAGAACGTCAGTTCTGGGTGATGGTGACCGGGCCGTCACTGTCAGTGCAGACCACAGACTCAGTGCTGGTGGCGTCGACAGCCTCGCCCAGAACGGCGACAGGCCCAACTTCCACGCCACAAATCTGCGCCGTCACATCAGCGGCCACGCCCACGTTGACGTCCTTGAGGATGGTCACGTCCCCGACGGTTACGTTCACCAGGCCGTCATTAACGGTGCTGTTGTCCGCGGCCAGCGAAGGCGCTGCGGCCATCCCCACCAGGAAAAGCGATCCGGCAACGGCGGTAGTGGCTTTCTTCATAACTGACATGTTTCGCTCCCTCGATTGTGATGCAGGCAGAATCCGCCCCCAGGTGCGGTCAGGCGACCACCAGGGTGGCTGCGGCCCGGTTTCAGGCCACGCTTCTCTGCATCTCTTTTTGGTTGCTTACAGCTCTCAGCCTCCGTGGGCACCGGGAGGGCCTATGGAACAGGTCCTACTCCCGAGCTGCTCGGTCCCTTTAAGACCTAGCGAAAGGGCGTCCGTGCGCAACAACGCTGCACCCCTTCATGACTTCAAGCCTAATCATAAGTAGGCTTAGTTTCAAGTCGATGGGCGAACTTTTTTTATCAGCCCACATTCCAGCACGACGGCGCGCACCGCGCCTTGCGGTCTGGCGGCCTAGTGGGCGTGGTCCCCGCGGCTGTATTCGTAAACCCAGCCAATCAGCGCAACCAGCGCAAATCCTGCACCGAGATAGAGGATCCAAAATCCGATGGCCAGGCCCAGGAACCCAGTCGCCGCGGAAATGCCCAAGGCAATGGGCCACCAGCTCCAGGGGCTGAAGTGGCCCTGTTCCCCGGCCCCTTCGTGGGTCTCCGCGTCCTGGCGATCCTCCGGACGCATTCCGATCCTCCGCCCGGTGTAGCCGAGGTAGCCCCCGATCAGTCCTGCCAGCCCGCCCACCAGCCATAAGGCCAGGAAGCCCACCGGCTCGGTCCAGCCTGTGACAAAGCCATAGACCACACCAACGGGTACGAAGAACATGGCCAGGCCTCCGAAAATCCATGATTCGATCTTCACGGCTCCTCCTTCTACGGCGCATTCAAGTCGGGGCTGCCCACACGCGGTTCCCCTATGACAACTGTGGCCTTCAGCTCCGTCCGGGGGAAGGGACAAAGGACCCCCCTGGTACGACTTCGGCGCACAGGCGGGAAGAGCGCCGCAGATAGAGTCAAACAATGACTGCCGACACCACAGCACTGGCGGGTTCTGTTCAGATGCGGGCACTTGAGATCTCGGATGCCGGGCGGCTAAGTGCCGCCTACCGACTGAACCGGGACCATCTGGCGCCCTGGGAGCCGGCCCGGAGTGACTCGTTCTTTACCGCCGTGGGCCAGCGCGCTGCCATTGAATCCAAGCTCGCCCTGCTGCTTCGGGGCAGGAGGTTCCTTGGGTCCTCGTGAACGGCAGCCGCATCGTCGGAGCGATAACGCTGACGGGCATCGTCCGAGGCCCGTTCCTCAGCGCCAACGCGGGTTACTGGATCGACAAGGAATTCACCGGCCGTGGCCTCGGCGCCGCCGCCCTGGGATATGTCCTCGCCGCCGCGAAGAACAAGCTGGGGCTGCACCGGGTCCAGGCGGCCACCCTCAAACACAATGCGGCCTCCCGCAAGATACTGGCCCGCGCAGGATTCGAAGAGATCGGCCTGGCACCGTCGTATCTCAAGATTGCTGGAATCTGGCAGGACCATGTCCTGTTCCAACGCATCCTTGAGTGATTCACTGGGAAATACGACGGCGGTCCCGCCCGGGCGCCACTCCATGGAGGGATCCACATGCGGAAGATCATTCTGATGGCGTCAGTGTCGGTGGACGGATACTTCGAAGGGCTGGACCGCGACATCAGCTGGCACAAGGTGGACGAAGAACTACACCAACACTTCAACGATGAGTGCAGGACGCTGGGCGCTTTCCTGGACGGACGGATCACCTACGAGCTGATGGCCGGCTACTGGCCAACCGCCGACCAGGATCCCAACAGCACGGCGGTCGAAGTCGAGTTCGCCAGGATCTGGCGCGACATACCCAAGATCGTTTACTCCCGGACCCTCACCGACGCCGGCTGGAACACCACGGTGATGCACGACGTCGTGCCTGAAGAGATCGCGGCCCTCAAGGCGCAGCCCGGCGGCGACCTTGCGGTCAGTGGCGCCAATCTGGGGGCAACGTTCATGCGGCTCGGCCTGATCGACGAATACCGGATCTACGTGCACCCCGTGGTTCTGGGCCAAGGCAAGGGCCGGCCACTGTTCGAGTCACCGGACGTGCGGCTGAACCTGAAGCTGGCCGGCACCCGGACCTTCGGCAACGGAGTTGTTCAGCTCCGCTACGAGCGCGGCCAGGACCAAGAAGAACAGGACTGAGAAGACCAGGACCGCGGAGAACCGTCAGACGAACGCCGACTTCCCGGTCACGGCACGTGCCACGATCAGCGAGTTGATCTCGTAGCTGCCCTCATAGGTATACAGAATTTCGGCGTCACCAAACAACTTGCCCATCTCGTAGTCAGTGCTGATGCCGTTTCCGCCCATCAGCGACCTGCCCATCGCCACCGAGGCGCGCGCCAGCCGGGTGGTGGTGGATTTTGCCATCGCGGCCTGCACCATCTCCAGCTTGCCGTCCTGCTGGATCCGGGCCAGCTGCGCCATCAGCGCCAGGGAGGCACTGGCGTTGCCCAGGATTTCGGCCAGCTGCTGCTGGATGAGCTGGAACCGCGCCAGCTCCTTGCCGAACTGCTTCCGCTCCAGGGCATAGGAACGGGCGACGTCGAACGCGGCCAGCTGGATACCGGCAGCCTGCCAGCCCACCCAGGCCCGCGAATCCCGCAGGAGGTCGTTCGCTTTCGAAAAGTCCGTGGCTCCGGGCAGGAGATTCGACTCCGGAATGCGGACCTCATCGAGGACGATGTCCGCGTTCTGCATGATCCGCAGGCCGATCTTGTTGGAAATCTTCGTGGCGGAGTAGCCGGGGCGGTCCGTCTCCACAATGAAACCCTTGATCTGCCGGTCCGCCTCATCCCGGGCCCATACCAGCGCAAAGTCGGCGATGGTCCCGGCGCCGATCCAGCGCTTGGCGCCGTTGATGACCCATTCGCCGCGCTCCAGCCGGGCTGACGTTTCAAGGCCGCCGGCTATGTCCGAACCGTGATCCGGCTCGGTCAGCGCGAAGGCACCCAGCTGCGTAAAGGCTTTCAGCCCGGGAAGCCAGCGCTGCTTCTGCGCTTCCGAACCGAGCTCGTCGATCATCCCGACGATCAGTTCGTTGTGGATGCCCACCAGGGCGGACAATGACACGTCAGCCCGGGCAACTTCCACATACATCAAGCCCTTGAAGAGCGCCGACGTTCCGTCCGTCTGCAGCCCGCCGAGCCCGTACTTCCCCATTTCAGCCAGCAGGCCGAACGGGAATTCCTCGCGGTTCCAGTACTCGATGGATGCCGCACGGATGCGGGATTGCAGGAAATCCCGCACTTCCAGGTACCGCGAGCGCTCCCCCGCCGGCAGCAGATCCACGATGTACATCAGGTCCGCGTCCGGGAACGGCGGCTGCTCCGGAACTGTGGTGGTTTCCCCGCCGTCACGTCGTTGTGGCTGCACCGGCACGCATCCCTTCGCTCTTCCAAACCCTTGGATGTCCTAGTATATTGCACAGTGACATGGATCACTAGACGAAAGGGCCCCCATGACAGTCACCGACGACTTCCGGGCCGCGAGGGACAGACTTCTGGCCCTCCACGAGGACTACGACCAGGCGCGGGATGAGTTCCAGTGGCCGCGCTTCGAGGAGTTCAACTTCGCCCTGGACTGGTTCGACCAGATCGCGGCCGACCCCGCCAAGGGTGCCAAGCCCGCCCTGGTGATCGTGGAACAGGACGGCAGCGCCACCCGGCGGAGCTTCGGTGAGCTTGCCGCGCGCTCCAACCAGGTGGCCAACTGGCTAAGGAGCCAGGGCGTTCGCCGCGGCGACCGGATGATCATCATGCTGGGCAACCAGGTGGAGCTGTGGGAACTCATGCTGGCCGGCATCAAGCTGGGCATCGTGATGATCCCCACCACCACGCTGATGGGCCCGGCGGACCTGGCGGACCGGGTGGAACGCGGCGAGGCGGGCTGGGCCGCCGTCGGAAGTTCCAACATCGGCAAGTTCGCCGGCGTTCCGGGCAACTACAAACTGATCGAAATTGCCGACGGCGAGTCCAGCAGGACCGATGTAAACAGCGCCGACGCCAACACAGCTGCCCTGCAGTACGCCGATTCCCACACTGCACCGACAGAGTTCACCCCGGACGCGCCCACCAAGGCGGACGAAACCCTGCTGCTGTACTTCACCTCCGGAACCACGTCCAAGGCCAAACTGGTGGAACACACGCACACGTCCTACCCCGTGGGCCACCTGTCCACCATGTTCTGGATCGGGCTGGGACCCGGCGACGTGCACCTCAACGTCGCCTCGCCCGGCTGGGCAAAGCACGCCTGGTCCAACGTTTTCACGCCCTGGATCGCCGAAGCCTGCGTTTTCATCTACAACTACAGCCGGTTCGATGCCAAGGCCCTCATGGAACAGATGGACCGCGAAAAGGTGACCAGCTTCTGTGCCCCGCCCACCGTGTGGCGCATGCTGATCCAGGCCGACCTCACCGTCCTGAAAAACCCGCCCATCAAGGTGGTGTCCGCCGGGGAGCCCCTCAACGCCGAGGTGATCGACCAGGTGCACCGCGCCTGGGGGCAGACCATCCGGGACGGCTTCGGCCAGACGGAATCCACCGTGCAGATCGCCAACACCCCCGGCCAGCCGATCAAGATCGGCGCCATGGGCAGGCCGCTGCCCGGCTACGACGTAGTTCTGGTAGACCCCGCCACGGGAGAGGAGGCCGACGACGGCGAACTGTGCCTCCGCCTTGACCCCCGCCCCGTGGGACTGATGAAGGCCTACTACGGCGACCCGGAAAAGACCGCGGACGCCTTCCGCGACGGCTACTACCACACGGGCGACATGGCCAGCAAGGACGAGCGCGGCATCATCACTTACGTGGGCCGCGGTGACGACGTGTTCAAGTCCTCCGATTACCGGTTGTCCCCGTTCGAGCTGGAAAGCGTCCTGATCGAGCACCCCGCGGTGGCGGAGGCCGCCGTCGTGCCCTCCCCCGATCCGCTGAAGCTGTCCGTGCCAAAGGCATTCGTGGTCCTGGCCGCCGGGCACCAGGCCGGCCCCGCACTTGCAGAGGACATCCTGCGCTACTGCCGGGACCATCTGGCCCCGTTCAAGCGCATCCGGCGGCTGGAATTCGCGGAACTGCCCAAGACCATCTCAGGCAAGATCCGGCGCGTTGAGCTCCGGCACAGCGAAGAGCTCCGGCACGGAGCGGGCCCCGTCCCGGAAGGCATGGGCGTCGAGTACTCGGAGTCGGATTTCCCGGGTTTGAAAAGCTAGGCTGGAGCAACCCACTTGTCAGGAGGTGCCATGGGAACCCCCCTCCCGCGCGATCCCATTGCCGACGCCCAACGCAACTGGGAACGGCACGGCTGGGGCGATGTTGCCGCGCCCATGGCTGCCATCACGGCCATCATGCGTACCCAGCAGATCCTGCTGGCCCGGATCGAGGGAGTGCTCAAGCCCTTCGGCCTGACGTTCGCCCGCTACGAACTCCTGGCGCTGCTGAGTTTCGCCCGCAGCGGCGCGCTGCCCATGAACAAGGCGAGCGCGCTCCTGCAGGTCCACCCCACATCGGTGACCAACGCCGTCGACCGCCTTCAGGACGCGGGCCTGGTGGTCCGCTCTCCGCACCCGACCGACGGCCGCACCACACTGATCGAACTCACCGCGGAGGGCCGCACCCTGGCCAAAAGCGCGACGGCGGCACTCAACGCCGAGGTGTTCGGCCAGTCCGGTTTCGCCGGCCATGACGTGGACCAGCTGATCCGGATCCTGGGGAAATTTCGACGGAACGCCGGCGACTTCGCCGATTGAGGAGAACGCAATGATTCCGGAAATCAACATCTGGGCCGTGGTGCTGGCCACCCTGTCGAGCATGGTGGTTGGCTCGGTCTGGTACACGCCCAAGGTCTTCGGCAACTACTGGATGAAGCTCGCGAAAGTCACCCCCAGCGGGGATGCAAAGGACGCCGTCAAACCCATCCTGATCACGCTGGTGGTCAGCTTCGTCAGCGCCCTGGTCCTTGCCGGATCGGCCGCTATTTCCCAGCACTTCTACGGCGGAAACTTCCTGGCCAACACCCTGATCACCGCCGTCATCCTCTGGGCCGGCTTCACGGCCTCCCGCTTCATTACCCACGACGCTTTCGACGGCCGTCCCGCCGGCTTGACCGTCCTGAACTGCGCCCACGAACTGGTCACGCTGGTGGTCATGGGGCTCATCATCGGGCTCTTCGGCATCAGCGCGGCCTAGCTTCGGGCAGCCCTGCCCCTTGGGAAGCGGAAGGAACTGGAGGACGCCGTGACGGCGTATCGTGGCAGTGTCACGGCGTAGCGCGGACCGTCCCTGGGGGCACGCTGCCGGGACGGGATCGCCGGCCAGCAAGGAGACCACGGATGAAGTTTGACGAGTCGTTCTGGGATGAACGCTACCGCCAGCACGGCTCGGTCTGGAGCCGCAATCCGAACCCGCACCTGCTGGCCGAGGCCGCCGACCTGCGGCCGGGCTCTGCACTGGACGTGGGCAGCGGCGAAGGCGCCGATTCGCTCTGGCTGGCACGCCAGGGCTGGCGGGTCACGGCGGTGGACATCTCCTCGGTGGCGCTGGCCCGGGCCGCCGAACGGGCATCGCAGGATGCTGACGCTGCCGCGCGGATCACCTGGGTCCATCACGACCTCACCAGTTCACCGCCGCCGTCCGGCACCTTCGACCTCGTCTCCGCGCAGTTCATGCACCTGCCCCTGGCCGAGCGTACCGAGCTGTACCACCGGCTGGCAGCGTCAGTGGCGCCCGGCGGAACGCTGCTGGTTGTGGGCCACCATCCCTCCGACCTGGAAGTGGGGATCCGCCGCCCCAGCGAGCCGGGCCTGCTTTTCACCCCCGAGGAGATCGCGGCCGGGCTGGATGCGGACGAGTGGGAAATCGACGTCTGCGAAGCCCGCCGAAGGTCCGTGACGGACGCGGAGGGCGGCTCCGTAACCGTCACCGATTCCGTGCTCCGCGCCCACCGGCGGGCACCCCGGCCCTAGGCCGGCCCTACTCGCAGGCCTACGCATCTTCACAACCAGTACTTGACGGCATCCTATGACGCAGGTTACAGTTTTTTCCGTCGGTTATACGAATAACTGATTCGTATAACCAGGCCCAAGGAGGTGCCCGTGACAAAGCCTCGACCATCGTCAGGTCCCACCATGCACGACGTAGCGGCAGCCGCCGGCGTTTCCCAGGCAACAGTTTCCCTGGTGCTGAACTCCGCGTCCGGTTCGCGCTTTTCGGACGAGACCCGGAAACGCGTGATGGATGCCGTGCGCCAGCTTGGCTACCGCACCAACGCCCACGCCAAGACCCTCCGGGACGGCATCTCGGGCATCATCGGTTTCCTGGGCGACGCCGTCGCCACCGCCCCTTTCGCAGGCAAGATCATCGAAGGGGCACAAGAGCGCGCCTGGGAGGACGGCCTCCTCCTGCTCACCATGAACACGGGCGGCGACAAAGCCCTGGAGGCAGCCTCGCTGGACTCCATGCTGTCTTACAAGGTGGCTGGCGTGGTCTACGCTGGCATGTACCACCGGCGGCTCGACGTACCCGAGGCCCTCTCGACGGTCCCTTCGGTTGTGCTGAACTCGCAGGATCGCAAGCTGAGACTTCCCAGCGTTGCACCGGATGAGGAACTGGGCGGCTACACCGCCACCCGACGCCTTCTCGACGCGGGGCATGAGCGGGTGGCGATGATCAACATCGAAACGCTCGAGAGCGAACTTCCTGCCGCCGTCGGACGCTACAACGGCTATACGAAAGCCATGGCCGAAGCCGGACTGCCCGTCCGCCCGGAACTGGTGCGCTTCGGCAGCGGCAACGAACTGGACGGATTTACTCACACCATGGACCTGATGACGGGAAATAACCCGCCGACGGCCATCTTCTGCGCGAATGACCGCACCGCATGGGGCGC
Organism: Arthrobacter sp. SPG23; assembly: GCF_000876655.1. GTDB lineage: Bacteria > Actinomycetota > Actinomycetes > Actinomycetales > Micrococcaceae > Arthrobacter. Next base: position 47,634 of record NZ_JYCN01000004.1, on the reverse strand, counting down.
CTACCAGGCCGCCACCGAGCTGCACCTGTCGATTCCCCGCGATGTATCCATCATCGGCTTCGACAACCAGGAAACCCTGGCCCCGCACCTGCGGCCGGGCCTCACCACCCTCGAGCTGCCCTTCGTGGAAATGGGGCGCCGCGCGGTGGACCTCATCCTGCAGGGCGCCGAGCCGGACGGACGGGTCGAGTTCATGACCTGCCCCCTGATTGAACGGAACTCAGTGACACATCCAAAGGAGAAGCCATGAGCCGCACCTTGGCCCGATCCAGGCCGGCATCGCCGCCGGCTCCAACACCCGGGCCCCCGAGCAGGAAGCCTCTTCCGCTGCGCCTGAAAAGGGTTGGCAGGGCTTGGCAGTTATACGTATTACTAATACCGGCGCTGATTTACATCGCCGTCTTCAAGTACTGGCCCATGTACGGGGTGCAGATCGCATTCCGCAACTACAATCCCGTGGACGGTTTTACCGGGAGCCCGTGGGTGGGGCTGCAGCATTTCATACGGTTCGTCAACTCCTACCAGTTCGGTGTGGTCGTGGGGAACACGCTCTGGATCGCCATCCTGGGCCTGCTTGTCGCCTTTCCGATCCCGATCATCCTGGCGCTTCTGGTCAACCAGCTCCAGAGTGAGCGGTTCAAGAAGTTCACCCAGACGGTGCTGTACTCGCCGGCGTTCATCTCCACGGTGGTGGTGGTGGGCATCATGTTCGTCCTGCTATCCCCGCGGTCCGGGCTGGTGAACAATGCGATCCAGCTGGCGGGAGGTGAACCCGTTTTCTTCATGGGCTCCGCCGAGTGGTTCCGGCCCATCTACGTGGTCTCCGATGTCTGGCAGAACGCCGGTTTCGCGATGATTGTCTACCTGGCGGCCTTGTCCGGCATCGACCCAGCCCTGCATGACGCCGCCAAGGTGGACGGCGCCTCCAAACTGCAGCGCATCCGGCACATCGATCTGCCGGGGATCATGCCCGTGATCACTGTCCTGTTCATCCTGGCCATCGGCAACCTGCTCAACGTCGGCTTCGAAAAGGCGCTGCTCATGCAGACAAACTTGAACCTGCCGACGTCGGAAATCATCCAGACGTACGTTTACCATGCCGGCCTGCAGCAGGCCCAGTTCAGCTATTCCGCCGCCATCGGCCTGTTCAATTCCGTCCTCAACCTCGTGCTGCTGCTGACCTTCAACTGGGTAGCGCGCCGGGCCAACCAAGCAACCCTGTGGTGATGCCGCTATGACCCTGAACACCAAACCCGTGGCCGTTCCGGCCCCCGAAACCAGGCCCCATCCCGCCGCCAAGCGCACACAATCGTTCCGCGACAAGTGGGCAGACTCCGCCTTCAACATCGCCGCGGTCACCATCCTGTCGCTGTCCATCATCGCGGTGGTCTACCCGCTCTATTTCATCGTCATCGCCTCCATCAGCGATCCCAACGCCGTCTACGAAGGCAAAGTCTGGCTGTTCCCGTCCGGAGTGACCCTTGAGGGATACCAACGGATCTTCGCGGACAGCCGGATCTGGAACGGCCTGGGCAACACCGTGATTTACACCGTCCTGGGCTCGGCCATCAGCGTGACCACCATCCTGTTCGGCGCTTACGCCCTGTCCCGCAAGGACATGCCGGGGCGGAAGATCCTGATGCTCCTGTTCGTTGTCACCATGTTCTTCGACGGCGGCCTCATCACCAAGTACCTGGTGGTCCGGGACCTCGGCATGCTGGACACTGTCTGGGCAGTTGTGCTGCCTGGCGCCGTGGGTGTGTGGAACCTGATCATCGCCCGGTCCTTCTTCGAAAACACCATCCCGGGAGAGCTCCGGGAAGCGGCCCAGATGGACGGCGCCAACGACTTTACCTTTTTCTTCAGGATGGTCCTGCCCCTGTCCAAGCCGCTGATCATGCTGATGATCATGGTCCACGTGGTGGCGCACTGGAACTCGTTCTTCGACGCCCTCATCTTCCTGAACGATGACACGAAATACCCGCTGCAGCTGGTGCTCCGGAACATCCTGATCCAGTCGGACGTCTCCTCCGCAGGCACCACCGGTGGAGACATCGAGTCCTACGCCGCAGCGCAGAGGATCGGCGAACTGACCAAGTACGCCATGATCGTCGTCTCCAGCCTGCCGCTGATGATCGCGCTTCCGTTCATGCAGAAGCACTTCACGAAAGGCACCATGATCGGCGCTGTGAAGAGCTGACCGCCTTAAAACCGAACGCAATGCCCGACGCCGGAACTTCCTTTCGCCGTCACCACACCTCCTCCTCCCCCACCCAGAAAAGGAACGACCCATGGCTACCAGCCGCAAACTCGCCGTCCTTGGCGCCCTCATGGCAGGAACGATGCTGTTCACCGCCTGCTCGGGCAGCTCCAACAGTTCCGCTGCCATCAAAGACTCCTCCGGGGAGTTCGGCTTCCAGGAGGCCGGCTTTCCGATTGTCAAGGACACGCTGACGCTCAAGTTCTCCGGAACCAAGTCGGCGCTGGCCCCCGATTACAACACCATGTCCCTGGTGCAGCAGTGGGAAAAGGACACCAACATCCACATCGACTGGGAGAACCTCCCGGAGACGGTGTTCAAGGAAAAGAAGAACCTCATCCTGGCCAGCGGCGACCTGCCCGATGCCTTCTTCAACAGCGGGCTCACCGACGCGGAAATCGCCACCTACTCGGCCAGCGGAACACTGATTCCACTTGAAGACCTCATTCAGAAGAATGCCCCCAACCTGTCCAAGCTGCTCGCCGACCGGCCGGACATCAAAGCGGCCATCACCTCCTCCGACGGGCACATCTACTCCCTTCCCTCGATCGAAGAACTGGGACTCGTCCAATTCCCCAACGAGATGGCGATCAACACCGCGTGGCTGAACAAACTGGGCATTCCGATGCCCAAAACCGTGGATGAACTGCATGATGCCCTGCTCGCCTTCAAGACCAAGGACGCCTCAGGCACCGGCAAGACCATCCCGCTGAGCTTCATGCCCGGCTCCTGGTGCGGGGACATTGTTGACCTCATCGCCGCCTTGGGAGGAGTCCCGGACAACATGGACCACAGGATCGTCCAGGACGGCAAGGTCATCTACACAGCCGCCCAGGACGGCTACAAGAAGGCCCTCCAGACCCTGCATACCTGGTACCAGGAAGGCCTGATCGATCCCGAATCGTTCTCCCAGGATGACAAGGCCTACCTGGCCAAGGGCAAGGCCGGCACCGAAAACCTGGGCTCCTTCGTCTGGTGGGAAATCAAGGAAATGGTCGGCGCCGACCGCGCCGGCGACTACAAACTGCTCCCCGTGCTTGAGGGTGTGGACGGCAAGCGGCTCGTCAGCCAGTCCAACAACCAGGAAATTGCCCGCGGCGCCTTCGCCGTGACCCGAACCAACAAGTACCCTGCCGCCACCATCCGCTGGGCAGACAACCTGTACGATCCCATCCAGTCCGCCCAGGCCAACTGGGGCCCCATCGGTGAAACCCTGCAGAAGGACCCCGCCACCGGACTGCTGACGCAGATCCCCGCAGCCGCGGGAACCAGCGAAGGCGAACGCCGCCAGAAGGTTGCGCCGGGCGGCCCGAAGGCCAACACGGCGGAGAATTTCGAGAAGGTCGTGGCACCCGAGCCGCGCGCGGCCGAGCGGCAGAAGACCGTCGAGGAGAACTACAAGCCTTTCGCAGCCAACGACGGCTACCCCCCGGTGGCACTGTCCAACGAGGAAGTGCAGCAGATCAGCACCATCGAGACGGACGTGGCCGCTATCGTCAAGCAGACCACGGCGAAATGGATCGTCTCCGGCGGCATCGAGGCGGAGTGGGACGGCTACGTCTCGCAGCTGAAGAACATCGGCCTGGACAAGATGGTGGACGTCTACCAGCAGGCCTACGACAGGTACCAGAAGAACTCCTGACCTTCCCGCATCCCAGCCGCCGGGCACGGACTTCCGTGCCTGGCGGCTCCATCAGCCTGCCCGGGCCCCCACACTTCCCGCGGCAGCTCCACGAAACGAGACCCTGACCCATGAACACCGCCACGCCCACCCTTGGGGCCTACCGGCCGGCGATGCACTACGCCTGCAAGGACACCTGGCTCAACGACCCCAACGGTTTGGTCTTCCATGACGGCATCTATCACCTGTACTACCAGAACAACCCCTTCGGCAACGTCCACAGCAACATGTCCTGGGGCCACGCCACATCCACCGACCTGGTGAACTGGGACGAGCAGCCGGTGGCCATACCCTGCGACGAAACTGAGGAAATCTTCTCGGGCAGCATCGTGGTGGACCACTACAACACCGCCGGCTTCGGCGCGTCCGGGACCTCCCCCCTGGTTGCCGTCTACACCAGCGCCTACAAAGCCGGCTCAGCCCACGAGGGCACGCAGGCCCAGTCCATCGCGTGGAGCACCGACGGCGGCTACATTTGGGCCAAGTACGCCGGCAATCCAGTCCTCACCAGGAATTCCCCGGAATTCCGTGACCCCAAGGTCTTCCGTTATGACGGACCCGCCGGAACCTACTGGGTGATGGCCGCCGTCGAAGCCCACGACTACGCCGTGCTGCTCTACCGCTCCGACGACCTTAAGAACTGGGAATACCTCAGCACTTTCGGCCCGGCCAACGGCACCGGCGGTATCTGGGAGTGCCCGGACCTCTTTGAGCTGCCCGTGAACGGAGATGCAGGAAACACCAGGTGGGTCCTGACCGTGAACATGAGCCCGGGCGGACCCAACGGAGGATCAGCAGGGCAGTACTTCGTGGGAGACTTCGACGGCGTGACGTTCACCTCCGAGACCACCGTCACGGACGGCATGCAGGACCCGGAGCGCGTGGTTGACTACCAATGGCTCGATTGGGGCCGGGACTACTACGCGGCTGTGTCCTTCAGCAATGTCCCGGGCGGACGGCGGCTCATGATCGGATGGATGAACAACTGGCAGTATGCCAACCACATCCCCACTTCACCCTGGCGCAGCCCCATGAGCCTGGTGCGCGAAGTTTCCCTCGCCTCGATCGACGGCGAACCCCGGCTCGTCCAGCAGCCCGTGCCGGCATGCACCGAGGGTTCTGTTTCCGGCCCGACCCAGCGCCTATCCCTGAACGGCAGCGTAAAGGTCGACGGCGGCAGGGCAGTACAGCTGATCGAGGCCACCTTTACGCCGGGGACAGCGAGCGAGTTCGGTTTGGTGGTCCGCGGCTCCGGGAACGGTTCATCGGGGACCCGGATCAGCATCCGCCCCGGCAGCGGACAACTCATGCTGGACCGAACAAACTCCGGCGACACTGGCTTCCACGAGGCCTTCCCGTCCATCAGCACGGCACCACTGCTGGCAGACGAAGGGACCTACTCCCTGCGGATCTTCGTGGACCACTGCTCGGTCGAAGTCTTCGCCCAGGGCGGACTCGCCACACTCACTGAGCTGATATTCCCGGACCCGCTGCACACCGGCATTACGGTGTTCTCCAACGGGGGCACGGCGGAGGCTTCCCTGCAGCTTACGGACTTGGCATGACCGTGCATCCCAACAATCACGCCGCCCCATCACCGCCGGACGTCCTGGTGGTGGGCGAGTCCCTGGTGGGCGCCTGGGCGTGGACACCACGCTCCTGACGTCCATTGGGGGGACCGGCGCGGCGCCGTGGTTGAAAATCACCTCGCCCGCGCCGGTGTCCGGGTCCTGCCCGGCTCCCGGCTTTCCCACAGCCACCCCAATCGTCATCCCGCGCATTCTTCATACGGGCTCCATAGCAACCTTCCTGGCTCCGGGAGCCGCGGCGGTCAAGGCCCTCCTGGAACAATCACACCCGGAATGCATGGTCACGTACGATCCCAATATCCGGCCGGACCTCCTGGGCACCCAGGCTGAGGCGCGCTCGGTGTTCGAAGAGCTGGTTCCTTTCACAAACGTGGTCAAACTCAGCGATGAAGATGCCTTGTGGCTCTACCCGCGGCACAGTGTCGAAGACGCGGCCTCCAGGATTCTCAAGCTGGGAGCGGAACTGGTCGCCATGACCCTCGGCCCGGGCGGGCGCGAGTCCGCCGACGGCCGAGGAACTGGAAGCTGCGCTCAAGGTACACGCCGCGATCCCGGCCGAGCCGGCCCCGCGCTAGCTTGGCCGGGAAAGGAACCGGCCCCCTAGCGGTGCTTGAATTCGGGCTGCCGCTTCTCCGTGAAGGCTGCCATGCCTTCCTTTTGGTCCTCGGTGGCGAACAGTGAGTGGAAGAGACGCCGTTCGAAAAGCACGCCCTGCCCCAGGCCGGTTTCAAAGGCGGCGTTGACGGCTTCCTTGGCCAGCATGGCCGCGGACTTGGACTTGGAAGCAATCACCTCGGCAACTTTCACAGCCTCTTCCACCACGTCGGCTGCCGGCACAATCCTGGACACCAGCCCCGCGCGCTCGGCCTCCTCCGCGTCCATGAACCGCCCGGTGAGGATCAGGTCCATGGCCTTGGCCTTGCCCACGGCCCGGGTGAGGCGCTGCGATCCGCCCATGCCCGGCAGGACGCCCAGGTTGATCTCGGGCTGGCCGAACTTGGCGTTGTCCCCGGCGATGATGAAATCGCACATCATGGCCAGCTCGCAGCCGCCGCCCAGGGCGAAACCCGAGACAGCCGCCACCACCGGAATGCGGAGCCTGGTGAAATCCTCCCAGCCGCGGAACCAGTCCGCGGCGTACATGTCCATGTAGCCCTGGGCTGCCATCTCCTTGATGTCCGCACCGGCGGCAAACGCCTTGCCGGACCCGGTGACCACCACAGCGCCCACGCCGGGGTCCGAGTCCATGGCCGTGACCGCAGCCACGAGTTCATCCATGGTGGCCTTGTTCAGCGCGTTCAATGCTTCCGGCCGGTTCAGCGTCACCAGCCCCACGCGTCCGCGCCGTTCCACCAGAATGTTCCCGTACTGTTCCGTCATGCCTGACTCCTCACGTGGTTCTGCTTCAAAACTGCCTGGTGCCTTCAAAACTAGTGCGCTGACTTGTCCCGGATGTCCGTGATGATGCCGGAGAAGTCCCGGCCCGCGCCGCCCTCAGCCGCAAACGTATCGTAGATCTCCGATGCCAGCGGCCCCATCCGCGCGGCCACCCCGGTGCTTTGCAGCGCGTTGAGGGCCAGCTTGAGGTCCTTCGCCATCAGAGCCCCGGCAAAGCCCGGCTGGTAGTCGCGGTTGGCCGGGCTGGTGGGCACCGGCCCCGGAACCGGGCAGTTGGTGGTGAGCGCCCAGCACTGCCCCGATGCCGCGGACGCAACATCGAACAGGGCCTGGTGGGTCAGCCCCAGCTTCTCGCCGAGCACGAACGCTTCGCTCACCGCGATCATGGAGATGCCCAGGATCAGGTTGTTGCAGACCTTGGCGGCCTGGCCCGCCCCGTGGCCGCCGCAGTGGACCACTCGCTTGCCCATCACTTCCAGCAGCGGCCGGACGGATTCGAAGTCCTCGGGGTGTGCACCCACCATGAACGTCAGCGTGCCGGCTTCCGCGCCCACCACACCGCCGGAGACGGGTGCATCCACGGCCCTGTGGCCTGCGGCAACCGCGAGTGCCGACGCTTCGCGGGCCTCGTCAACGTTGATGGTGGAGCAGTCCAGGAACATGGTGTCCGGCGCTGCGGCTTCAAGAAGGCCGGGCCGGCCCTCCGTCCCGCGGTAGGCGTCCAGGACGTGCTGTCCGCTCGGGAACATGGTGAGCACCACGTCGGCTCCGGCAACGGCCTCGGCGGGCGTCGCCACCGTGGGTACGCCGTGCTCGCGGGCCGCGTCCAGCGCCCCAGGCACCACGTCGAATCCCGCCACCGTGTACCCGGCCTTGACCAGGTTGACGGCCATGGGCCCGCCCATGTGTCCCAGCCCGAGGAACGCGACGTGCTCCTTCTTCCCGGGTCCTGATGCGTCAGACATTGCGTGCCTCCTTTGAATGCAGGTTGAGTTCCCGGTCCCCCAGCGGCTCGAAGAACCTCTCGACGTCGGCCGCGGAGACCTCGTGCAGGCTGGCCGGCTTCCACTGCGGGTTCCGGTCTTTGTCCACCACCTGCGCACGGATGCCTTCGCGGAAATCGGCACCGGCCAGGAACCGCAGACCCACGCGGTATTCCTGCGCGAGGGCCTCCTCCAGCGTCAGCGTCCGCGCGCGGCGGAGCGATTCCAGTGCCACCTTCACGGCGGTGGGCGACTTCGCCTCGATGGTGTCCGCCGCCTCGCTGGCGGCTTCGCCGTGGAAACTGCGGAGACGGCGGAGGATGTCCTCAGCGTCATCGCTGGCGTAGCAGCTGTCGATCCAGTCCCGTTGCCCGCCCAGCACCGATGCCGGCGGCTTTTCGGCGAAACGTTCGACGGCGGCGTCCGCCGTCTCGGTTTCCAGTGCCGCTGCCAGCGCGGGAAGGTTCCCGGACGCCACATAGTGGTCCGCCAGGCCCAGGAAGAGGGCATCCGCGCCGCTCAGGTGGGCACCTGTCAGGGCAGCATGGGTGCCCGCCTCCCCCGGCGAGCGGGACAGCAGCAGGGTGCCGCCGACGTCGGGCACAAAACCAATGGTGGTCTCCGGCATGCCGGAGCGGGTGCGCTCGGTGACTATACGCACCGATCCGTGCGCCGAAATCCCCACCCCGCCGCCGAGCACCAGGCCATCCATAAAGGCCACATACGGCTTGGGATAGCCGGCTATAAGGGCATTCAGCCGGTATTCGTTCTGCCAGAAGCCGGCCGCTTCCTTCCCTCCGGCCAGCATGTCCTGGTAAATCGCCACAATGTCGCCGCCGGCGCAGAGGCCGCGGTCTCCGGCGCCGTGCACCAGGACGGTGGCCACGCCGTCGTCGTCCGCCCATGCAGTGAGCTGCTCCAGCATGGCACCCACCATCCCCAGCGTCAGCGCATTGACGGCCTTGGGGCGATTGAGTGTGATGACGCCAAGGTGGCCGCGCCGCTCAAACAGGACTTCATCAGCGGGGCCCGCTGCGGGGCTTGCTGCTGTGGTTTCTTCGGTCATCAGCTGCCTTCCGGCATCACGAAGCTGGCGCCCTGGCGGATACCGGAAGGCCAGCGGGTGGTCACGGTCTTGGTCTTGGTGTAGAAACGGAACGCGTCGGCCCCGTGCTGGTTCAGGTCCCCGAAACCGGAGGCCTTCCAGCCGCCGAACGTGTAATAGGCGATCGGCACCGGGATGGGCACGTTGATGCCCACCATACCCACCTGCACGCGGCTGGCGAAGTCCCGGGCGGCGTCGCCGTCGCGGGTGAAGATGGCCACACCGTTGCCGAACTCGTGCTCACTGCAGAGCCGGAGCGCTTCGTCGTAGTCCGCCGCGCGGAGGACGCTGAGTACCGGTCCGAAGATTTCCTCCTTGTAGATCTTCATGTCCTTGGTGACGTTGTCGAAGAGCGTGGGGCCCACCCAGAAGCCGCCGTCGTAGCCGTCCACGGTGAGGCCGCGGCCGTCCGCCACGAGGGTGGCGCCCTGGTCCACGCCGGACTGGATGTAGCCTTCGATCCGCTCCTTGGCGGACGCCGCCACCACCGGCCCGAAGTCCGAGTCCTTGGCCAGGCTGTGCCCCACTTTGAGGTGCTTGACCCGTTCCTCCAGCTTGGACACCAGGGCATCGGCCGTCTCCTTGCCCACGGGAACCGCCACGGAGATGGCCATGCACCGTTCCCCTGCGGAGCCGTAGCCCGCGCCCATCAGGGCATCGACGGCCATGTCCAGGTCCGCGTCCGGCATGATCACCATGTGGTTCTTGGCCCCGCCGAAGCACTGTGCGCGCTTTCCGTGGGCGGCGGCGGTGGCGTAGATGTACTGGGCAATCGGGGTGGAACCCACGAAGCCGATGGCCTTGACCCGCTCGTCCTCGAGCAGCGCGTCCACTGCCTCCTTGTCACCGTTGACCACGTTGAACACGCCGTCCGGGACACCTGCCTCGGTGAAAAGTTCCGCGAGGCGCAGCGGCACGGACGGGTCCCGCTCCGAGGGCTTGAGGATGAAGGCATTGCCCGCGGCCAGGGCAGGTCCGGACTTCCACAGCGGAATCATGGCGGGGAAGTTGAAGGGCGTAATTCCGGCCACCACGCCGAGCGGCTGGCGCAGCGAATGCACGTCGATTCCGGTCCCGGCATTGTCCGAAAACTCGCCCTTGAGCAGGTGCGGGGCGCCGGCGGCGAATTCCACCACCTCAATGCCGCGCTGGATGTCCCCCTTGGCGTCCAGGAGCGTCTTGCCGTGTTCGGAGGAGAGCAGCGCGGCGAGTTCGTCCAGGTGCTCGTTCACCAGGTCCACGAACTTCAGCAGGATCCGGCCGCGGCGCTGCGGATTCATGGCGCCCCACTCAAGCTGGGCCTTCTCCGCGCTGGCAACCACGTTGCGTACTTCGTCGGCGCTGGCCAACGGCACCTTGGCCTGGACCTCGCCGGTGCAGGGATCGTAGACGTCGGCGAAGCGCCCTGAGGTGCCATCCACCCGCTGTCCGTCTATGTAATGGGAAAGCTCGCGAACCATGGCGGAATGCTCCTTTGCATGTGACCTACATCATCCTTGCTGCTGAATATACTCGGACTTCCTACTAAATTCCAGAGCGCCCGGGGCTGCCCCTAAAAGGCTCCCGCCGCCGTCGTGCGTTGGTGTCCCGCCGCCGTCGTGACCTTCTTTGCCCACTTCTGTTCGCATACCCGCCGCCCGCCCCGCGTGTCGGGGCCCGTTCCGGGCGAAATAGGGTCACGACGGCGGCAAACAGCTGCGCTGGACAGATCCCCTGCGCCCAAGTTCGGTAAGTTAGGAACTGTGAAGATTGCTACCTGGAATGTGAACTCCCTCCGTGCCCGCGCCGACCGCGTGGAGGCCTGGCTCGAGCGCAGCGACTGCGATGTCCTGGCCATCCAGGAAACCAAGTGCAAGGACGACAACTTTCCCTGGGAACTCTTCGAACGCATGGGCTACGAGGTGGCCCACTTTGGCGTGAACCAGTGGAACGGCGTGGCCATCGTCTCCCGCGTTGGCCTCGAAGATGTGGAACGGTCCTTCGTGGACCAGCCGGTATTCGGCAAGAACGGCAAGGATCCCATCCAGGAGGCCCGCGCCATCGGTGCCACGTGCGGCGGCGTCCGGGTATGGAGCCTCTACGTTCCCAACGGCCGGGCGCTCGACGACGAACACATGCCCTACAAGCTCAGCTGGCTGGACATGCTGAAGACCCACGCCCAGACCTGGGTCACTGAAAACCCTGAGGCGCAGATTGCCTTGATGGGCGACTGGAACATCGCCCCGCAGGACGACGACGTGTGGGACATCGACTTCTTCCGTGCCAACGCCATGACCCACGTCAGCGAACCCGAGCGCGCCGCCTTCCATGCCTTCGAAGCCGCCGGGTTCCAGGACGTTGTCCGCCCGCACACTCCGGGCCCGGGCGTCTACACCTACTGGGACTACACCCAGCTTCGCTTCCCCAAGAAGGAAGGCATGCGGATCGACTTCGTCCTCGCCTCCCCCGCACTCGCCGCACGCGTGACCGGCGCGTCGATCGACCGCGAGGAACGCAAGGGCAAGGGCGCATCTGACCACGCACCGGTCATCGTAGAGCTGGCCGACTGATGGGGCCGCGATGACGGGCAACATTTACCGCGGCCAGGCGGGCCTGCCTTTCTCCTCCGCGCTGCGGATCTACGAGCCGCTCTCCGCTTTCCCGGAAGAGCAGCGCGCCGCGCTCAGGGCGGCGGGCGCCAGGACGGCCTCCCGCGCAGCCGTGGAAAACGCCGAGCTGCAGGCCTCCCTCGGCCGGATCACACGCCCCGGCGGCGATCCCTTCCCCACCGGGCGCACCGACCTGGTCCGCGTCATTCCGGCTCCCCCGGAGCCTCAGCAACCGGGTGCGCAGAAGTCTTCCGGCGCACCCGATGCGTCCGGAACGGCCGACGCCGGCGCGCAGGGTGACGCCGCTGCCGGCGCCGACAGCGCGGAGCAGGCACTGCTGTACTGCCCCAGCCAGCTGGTGCTGCGGGCGGGTCTGGCCGCCAACGCCCTGATGGAGGGCATCCACGGGCCCCTGGCCGAGCTGCTGATCCCGGAAGAACAGCGGGACAAGCACCAGGAACGCATCGACCTGGTGAAGGCCCGCGAAGGCACCAGCCGGGTCCACACGCGCGCGTCCACCTGGGGCATCCCGTTCAGCTGGTTCTCCCTCTTCAAGGAATCCGATCCCCAGGATGTGGTGGAGTCCGACGGGCGAATCATCACGGTCCGCGTGTGGGCACCGATTGGTGAAGCCCTGGAACGCGTCCGCTATGCCGTGGCCAACCTGGCCCTCGCCGCCCCGGACCTGGACATGCTGGACGACATGACCCAGCTCACCGAGTGGCTGGAACTCTTCCACCCCGGCTCAGTGGTGGAACTGGACTACGGCGCCGTTGCGGACAAGGTGTATCCGGACGATTCACCCATGGACGTGAGGCTCGGCATCGAATGCCTGGCCGAGGGGGATATGACCGGAGCTGCAGCGGCCTACCGGCGGCTTGCCTCCCGCTGGATTCCGATCAGGCAGCTGGCCCGGGCGTCCTAGCCGTTGGACCCGTCCCGCCCGTCCTAAGCGGTCGGTTCTAGGCGGTCTGTGGAGGCGGGGGCGGCGCCGTCGTCCTTCTGACGATCAGCTGGTGGGGCGCAACTTCCGAGTGGACCGCACCGAGGGCGCCGTCCAGTTCATCGAGCAGCATCTTAGTGCCGAGTTCGGCCTGCTCATCAGGCCGCTGCCTCACGGTGGTCAGTCCCATGGCATCCGAGAAATCGTGGTCATCGATTCCGATGACGGACAGGTCCTCCGGCACGCGGACACCCATTTTGTTGGCTTCGAAAATGACGCCCATGGCCATCTCGTCAGACGCGCAGAAGATCGCGGTAGGCTTCGGGCCGGGCCGGGTCCACATCCTGGTGAACGCATCCTGCCCGCTCCGGACCGTGAAGTCGCCCCACTCATCCCACTCCGGACGGACAGGAAGCCCGGAGCCGGCCATGACGTCCTGGAACGCCTTGATGCGGACACGGGGAACATCGAAGTTGAGGTCGGTTTCGTCGTCGCCGTGGAGAAGGGCGATGTCCTTGTGGCCGAGGCTGATCAGGTGCCGGACAGCGGTGGAGGCCGCAGCGTAATCATCGATGCCGATGTAGGGGCATTCCTCCACGTGGCCGCCCACCACCACCAGGGGGATGTCGATCTTCTGCAGGTGCTCGATTTCCTCGTGGGTCAGCGCCATACACAGCACCAGGAGGGCATCGATCTGCTTGTACACCATAGTCTTGCTGAAGAGCCGCTCGCGGTTGCTGCCATGGCCGCCCAGGTTGAACAGCGACAGGTTGTACTGGCGCGCGTGCAGTTCACGGTCTGCGCCTTCGATCGCCTTGGAGAAGAACCAGCGGCTGACGAACGGCGCCAGCACTCCGATGGTTTTGGTCCGTCCCGTGGCCAGGCCCGAGGCGGATGATGAAGCCACATAGCCCAAGGCGCCGGCCACCTCGAGAATCTTTTCCCGGGTGGCCGGCGAAACCCTGGGCAGTCCGCGGACTGCGCGCGAGACTGTGGCAGTAGAAACCCCCGCTGCGGCTGCGACGTCCTCTATGCTGACGCCGGAATGGCCGCCCCGTTGAGCCCTGTCCGTTGTGCGTGCCACAGTTTCCCCTTGCTTGCTGTTCGCAGATTCTTGCTACCTGTGCTTCCCCTGCGGCAACAAGCCAGTCTAATCCGCCCAGCCTTGAGCTCTTGATTAGCTCCTATTTCTTACGCGTAGCGGTCCTTGCGGGCAGGCGACGGCGGAGCCGCACCATGCCATAGAGGGCAAGGAGCACGCCCAGCAGTCCCAGCGCCCATCCGACCGCCGGCTGGGCGGTCACCTCCATCCAGACGGTGACCACCACCAGCACGACAGCCCAGAACCCGAGGAAGCCGATGATGGTGTCGAAGTCCTCCCCGGACCGGGTCCGCCGGTGTTCACTGCGGACCCGTCCGTGGTTCTGTTCCCCGCCCGCAGCCGAACCAGTCACTTGACGGCGCCGGCGGTGAGGCCGGCAACAATCTTGCGCTGGAAGACCAGTACCAGGATTACCAAGGGAATGGTGACGATGGTTCCGGCAGCCATGATGGCCGTGTACGGAATCTGGTTCGGTTGCGCGCCGGCGAAGCTCGCGATGGCAACCGTAACCGGCTGGGTCGCGTCGCTGGACAGCTGGCTGGCGATCAGGAATTCATTCCAGGAGGAGATGAACGCCAGGATGGCCGTGGTGAAGATGGCCGGGGCCGCCAGCGGCAGGATCACCTTTCGGAACGCCTGCCCCTGGGTGCAGCCGTCCACCCGCGCCGATTCCTCAAGCTCCCACGGCATTTCGCGGAAGAAGGAGGTCATCGTGTACACGGTCAGAGGAAGCACGAAGGAGATGTTCGGGATGATCAGCGCCTGGTACGTACCCATCCAGCCGATGTTGGTGAAGAGCTGGAACAGCGGGGTGATGAGGGCGACGCCCGGGAACATGGATGCGCCCAGGATGAAGCCCAGCACCAGGTACTTGAACCGGAAGTTCAACCGTGCCAGCGCGTAGGCGGCGAAAACACCGATCAGCAACGACACCAGCGTAACGACGGCGCCGATGAAAACACTGTTGAGCAGTGCCTGCCCGAACCTGTTGCCAAAGGAGGTATCGAAGGCCGTGTTGAAGTTGTCCAGCGTGATGTGGGTCGGCAGTATCGAGGTGTCGTACGTGAAGTCCACATCCCGGAACGCCGTCACCACCATCCAATACGCCGGCGCCAGGCACCAGATGAGGATCACCGCGGCGCTGATGTAAGTACGCCCCTGCGCGATCTTCTCCCGGTTCTGGGCGGTCTTCCTGCCCCTGTCCTGTTCTGCCCTCAGGGCAGTCGCGGCTGTCCCGGCGCTCATTTCTTCCCCTTCTTACCGGTGGCTCCGCTTTGTTCCACAACGTTTGCTCCCAGGAAGCGCACGAAGATGAATGCGACGAGGAAGATGATGATGAACGTAATGGTGGACAATGCTGCCGCCGCGTTGAACCCTTGTCTGATTTGGTTGATCACCAGGATGGACAGCGTGGTGGTGTTGTTGGCACCGCCCGTCAGGATGTACGGGAGGTCGAACATGCGAAGTGCGTCCAACGTACGGAACAGGATGGCCACCATCAGCGCCGGCTTGACCAGCGGCAGGGTGATCATGCGGAACCGCTGCCAGGTGCTGGCACCGTCAACCTTGGCAGCCTCATACACCTCTGCGGGGATCATCTGCAGGCCGGCGAGGATGAGGAGGGCCATGAAGGGCGTGGTCTTCCAGACGTCGGCGATGATGACCGCCCACTTGGCCGGCCACTCACTGCCGGTCCACAGGATGGTGGTGTTGAACAGCTTGTTCGCGATGCCTTCGAAAGCGAAGATGAACAGCCACAGCTTGGCAGTCACGGCGGTGGGAATGGCCCACGGGACCAGGACCGCTGCACGGACCAGGCTGCGTCCCCGGAAGGTCCTGGCCATGATGAGGGCCATCCAGAAACCGAGGACGGTTTCCAGGGTCACGGTCACCACGGTGAAGAAAAAGGTGGTGGCCGTCGCGGTCCAGAACTGGGCGCCGAGCGTTCCGGGCGGGCAGGCAACCGTGCCGCCGCCGGGAGCGGAGCACTGCTGGGCCAGCCAGTTTACGTAGTTCTGGACGCCTGCGGGACCACCGGCGGTGAAAAGCCCGGTGACGGGATCCAGGCCGGCGTCCTTTTGGAAGGACATAACGAGTGCGCTGATGATCGGGTAAACAATCACTACCGCCAGCGCGATGATAGTGGGAGCCAACAGCCACGACGCCCACCGGCCCTGGCTGGCGATCCGGTTGTCTTCCCCCACCCCCTTGGGTGCGTGGTGGATCTCGGGACCGCCCGACGCCGGCTTTTTTACCGGCGTCGGGCCCAATTCGGTAGCCATGAGAGGCTACTGTCCCGCGCTAGCTGATTCGATGGACTTTTGCATGTCAGACAGTGCTGATTCCACGGACTTCTCTCCCTTGATGGCAGGGTAGGCGTTTTCCTGGATGGCCTTGGTCACCGCCGGGTAGAACGGCGTCACAGGCCGCGGTACCGCGTTTTCGATGGACGTCTTCAGGACCGGCAGGTACGGCAGCTTGGCCACGAGCTCTTTGTCCTCGTAGAGGTCACCGAGCACGGGCGCCAGCGAACCCTGGGTGGCAAAGAACTTCTGCTGTTCTGCGTCGGTGAGGAACTTCACGAAGTCCAGGGCAGTGGCCTTGTTCTTGGAGTACACGCTCACAGCGGCGCTGTGACCACCCAGCGAGGAGGCACCGGGGCCGTCCTTACCGGGCAGGGCGGTCATACCCAGGACGTCCTTAACCTTGGACGATGCTTCGGTGGTGGCCAGGTTGTAAACGTAGGGCCAGTTGCGGTGGAAGAGGAGCTTGCCGTCCTGGAACGCCTGGCGTCCTTCCTCTTCCTGGTAGGTGATGGCTTCCTTCGGAATGTTGCCGTCCGCGTAAGCCTTCGCCAGGTTCTCCAGGCCGGTCTTGGCGTCCGCCGTGTTCAGGCTCGGCTTGCCGTCCTTGTCCAGCACGGAGCCGCCGAAGGAGTTGATCGCTTCCGAAGCGTTGACAGTGAGGCCTTCATACTTCTTGAACTGGCCCGCGTAGCAGCCGATGTTGTTCGCCTTGGCGATGGAGCACATCTGCATCATCTCGTCCCACGTCTTGGGCGGAGTAGGGACGAGGTCCTTACGGTAGTAGAGGATGCCGCCATCGGAGGACACCGGTGCTGCATAGAGAGTGCCCTTGTAGGAGCCGGCCTCAATGGTGGGCTCCAGCATGCCCTTGGTGTCAACCGCCATCTTGTCCTTCAGCGGCTGGAGCCAGCCCTTGGCCGCGAATTCGGCCGTCCACACAACGTCGACGCTGGCAACGTCGTAGTTCGGGTTCTTTGCCTGGTAATTCTGGACCAGGTCGTCGTGCTGCTGGTCGGCGGAGTCGGTCTGTTCCTTGAAGGTGACCTTCTCGTTCGGGTGGGCGGCGTTCCATTTTTCAATGAGGGGGCGGACGACGTTGCTGTTGTCCTTGCCCTGGACGTAGGTGATGGGGCCGCGGCCGTCGAGGCCTTGTTCAGCGTCGCCGCCGCCACCCCCGCCCGTTGTGCCGCCTCCGCCGCCACAGGCGGAAAGGGTTAACGCCAAAACGCCGGCAGCAGCTGCCGGCAAAAGGATTTTAGGGGATTTCATATGAAGAGACTCCTCGCTGAGTGTCGAGCAAAATCGGCGGTGCGGTTGAAGTGGTGACCATCACACTAGTAACGTTGCGGTGAGAAATGCAAGCGTTTACACCGATGTTATGGAAAGGATATCTGTGCCAAACAGCTCAGTTCCCACTCCCGGCTCCTCGATTCCGGCGTGGTGGGCCAGCGCCGTCGTGTACCAGGTCTACCCCCGCTCATTTGCCGACGCCAACGGGGACGGGATGGGCGATCTCCGCGGAGTGACGGCGCATTTGGACCATTTGCACAAGCTTGGCGTGGACGCCGTCTGGCTCTCCCCGTTCTATAAGTCACCCCAGGCGGATGCCGGATACGACGTGGCTGACTACCGCATGGTTGACCCCCTCTTCGGTACCCTGGCGGACTTCGACGAAATGTTGCAGAAAGCTCACGGCCTGGGGCTGAAGGTCATCGTTGACCTGGTGCCCAACCACACCTCGGACGAACACGCCTGGTTCCAGGAGGCCCTCGCGGCGCCCCCGGGTTCACGCGAGCGGGACCGCTACATGTTCCGGCCCGGCAAGGATTCGGTCCCCGGTTCGGGCAAGGGCGACCTGGCGCCGAACAACTGGAAATCCATTTTTGGCGGTCCCGCCTGGACCCGCGTCACGGAGGCCGACGGCAAGCCAGGCGAATGGTACCTTCACCTCTTCGACACCAAGCAGCCGGACCTGAACTGGGACAACGCCGAGGTCCGGGAGGAAATGCGCTCGGTGCTGCGGTTCTGGCTGGACCGCGGCGTGGACGGCTTCCGTGTGGACGTGGCCCACGGCATGGTCAAGGAAGCGGGGCTTCCGGACTGGGAAGGCTCCGCTGCCATGGTGGAGGGTGCCACCGAACTTCCGGGTGAAGCCCATGGCGGCCATACCGAAGCGGAGGAGCCGCACCGCGCCCACGCCGCCGCGGCTCCCCAGCCTGCCGCCGTCGCCGACTCCGCCGTCATAACTGCAGACACGGACGACGACCACCAGGCCGTCTCGCCGCTCTACCCGCCGTCGCCGTTCTTCGACCAGGACGGCGTGCACGAGATCTACCGTGACTGGCACCGGGTGCTGGCCGAATACGACGGCGACCGCATGATGGTGGCCGAGGCCTGGGTAGAACCGGCCGAGCGGCTGGCCCGGTACGTCCGGCCCGATGAAATGCAGCAGGCGTTCAACTTCGACTTCCTGCTGGCCGGCTGGGATGCCGGGCGGACGGCGGCGGCCATTGAGGACTCGCTGCGGGCAGCCGCCACGGTGGGCGCCACCACCACCTGGGTCCTCAGCAACCACGACACGGTCCGGCACACCACCCGCTTTGGGCTGAAGGATCCCACGACCTTCCCGAAGGGCATTGCTGCCGAGGACGAACAGCCTGACGCCGGACTGGGCCTCGCCCGCGCCCGGGCAGCCACCATGGTTTCGCTCGCCCTCCCCGGCTCGGCGTACCTGTACCAGGGGGAGGAACTGGGCCTTCCGGAGCACACCACCGTTCCCGCCGAGGCCCGCCAGGACCCCACCTTCTTCCGGACGAACGGCATCGAGCGGGGACGCGACGGCTGCCGTGTACCGCTGCCGTGGGAAGCCGCCGAGCCCGGTTACGGCTTTGCGTCAGCGTTCACGGGCAGGACACCGGCGGCTCCCTGGCTCCCCCAGCCGGAGGCCTTCGGCGAGCTGGCCGCCGACCGGCAGGACGGCGTCGACGGTTCCACCCTGGAGCTGTACCGTGCAGCACTTGCGCTGCGTAAGGAACACCGGCTGGGCGCCGGGAGCTTCCGCTGGGCCGAGGTGCACGCACCGGAAGACGGGGTGCTCGCCTTCCACAACGGGGACGTGCTGGTGATCGCCAACATGGGTCTGGCCCCCGCCACTTTGCCGGCGGGCTACCGGGTAGCCGTGGCCAGCGCGGAGGAGGCGGTGACGGGCGGCGCACGGAAACTTGCGCCGAACTCCGCCGTGTATCTCGTGGCGGTCTAGCTTATGGCGGGCTAGCGGACGCGTTCCGCCCGGCCGAAGCGTGAACGGGCGCCGGCGCCGATGTGGATGAGCACAGGGACGCGCTTGCCCACGACGGCGTCGAGCGCTTCCACGAGCGCCGAAACATCAGCCGCAAGCAGGTGCGGTGCAACGCCGTGACGGGGCTGCAACCGGATCTTCAACGCCGGCTCGCCGCGGATCTCGTACGTGGCCACCGTGGCGCCGGCCAGGTCCTGCCGCTCGGCCAACGCCGCGCGCAGGGCTTGCTCGGCAACACCGCCGCCGATCCTCACGTTGCCGGGGAAATCCTCGGCGTCGTCCTCGGCAACGATCAGGTTGGCACGGCCCTTGCCCTGCTGGGCCACCCAGGCCACCATCAAGCCAATCACCACTGCCAGCAGCAGCGCGATCACCGCCCACACCCAGCTTTCCTCGCGGCCGGGGATGCCTGTTCGCTGGAGGAGCTGGCTGATGCCGCTCCACACGCCGGCGGACCACTGCTGCCACCACGAGGCCACTGCCGGAACGGTGGCCAGCAGCACCAGCAGCAGCCCGATGACCAGCAGCTTCACACCCAGGATTCCGATCAGGATCCGGTTCAGGGTCCGGGGGGTGTTGTTCATGCCCCGATCACCCCTGACGTGGCCACGTTGACGCGCACTTCGGGCATCGGTTCCGGAGCCATTTCCCGCAGTTCTTCAAGCACGGCGGCCAGGACGGCGTTCTCGCTGACGGGCACTCCCGAGGTGGGCCGCACGTTGACGGTCACCTGGCGTTGGGAGACCACCACCATCACCTGTTCCTGCGTAACGTTCGCGGCCAGCCGGGCACGCCGGGCCAGCGCGGAGGCAATCACTTCGTCGTCAACCACCACTCCGGCGCGGGGGTCAGGGAGTAAATGCCGCGCACGGCGTCCGGGCAGGACGGCATTGAGCAGGAAGAACAGCCCGGCCATGGCCGTCACGGCTCCGAGGACGGCGAGCAGCAGCGGCGGCATCCCCTGCGGGAGCGCGATGATCCGTTCTGCGGCAGTCTGCGGATCGATGAGCCATGGCGGCTGCCCGACGGCGCGCACCGCAGCCTCGAGGAGCCCGTAGCCGCACAAAAGGATCACCAGGACCGCGGCGACCCCGGAGACTCCGGCCCGCGAGGAACGCGTTTCACGGTCCAGGATCCGGCGCATCCCGGCACCCCGGGCATCCGGCGTTTCCCCGCCGGAGGCGCCGCCGGAACTCTTGCCGGAGGCACCGTTTCCCGCTGCGTGGCTGCCCTTGGAGCGGACGTCGGTGGCGTTATTCACTGGACCCTTCCCCCTTCGCTGATGGCGGCGCCGCTGATCCGGATGTCCACCCGGCTCAGCTGCGCCCCGCTAAGTTCCGCCACGCGGTGCAGGATCACGGACCTGGCCGCGACGGCGCGCTCCCGGATGGACCCGCCAAAGCCGGCAACGCGGCCGGGGTCACGCAGGACCGCGGTGAGCGGGGGGATCCTGATGGGCAGGACGAGTGACAACGCCAGCAGGCCGTCGTCGTCGGACCAGTCAGCCCTGACGTCGTGCGCCGGGACACCCAGCGCTTCAGCGGCGGCGGCCCGTGCAAGGCTGGTGAGCGCCTGGGTGCTGATGCGGTTGTGCCCGGCCATCACGGAGCCACCGGCCACGGTTCCGGCCGGGCTGCTCATGACGATGAGCGCCGGCCTGTGATGGCATCGAACACGCTGCGCAGGTCAAGTTTCCCTTCCGCGGCACGGCCTAGGAAGGCGCCGATCCCCATGAACAGCAGCGAGACCAGGAAGCCCCAGACGCCGAACTGGAAAGACATAAAGGCCACGAAGGCCCCCACTGCTATTCCCACCACTGTCAGGTTCACTGGATGGCCTCCCTCTCAGTCCGGGCTTCCACGGGCACGCCTGGCTTTGCCGGCCCTGCCACGTAGACGTCATTGATCTCCACGTTGACCTCGATGACCTGCAGGCCAACCAGCTCCTCCACGGCGGCATAGACGGCGGCACGGACCTGGTCCGCCAGCGAATGCAGCGGCGTCCCGTAGACGGCCACGAGGTTGATGTCCACCGCCACCTGCGTTTCGCCGACCTCCGCGTGGACGCCGGCGGCGTGGTCCGAGCTGCCGACGGCGTCCCGGATGGCCCCGAGGGCACGGGACGGGCCGGTGCCGAGCGAATATACCCCCGGAACGGCACGGGCGGCGATGCCTGCGACCTTGGCAACTGCCGTTTCTGAAATGACGGTGCGTCCGGTGCCGGCCGGCAGGGCAACGGCTGGATCAGCGTGGGCCCCCGGCGCGGGATGTGAATTCTGGTATTCCATCAGGCACTCCCCTTCTCTTGAACACCACCCTATCCCTTGGCCGCGACAAGCGGCCGGACGCCAGTGAAAATCGCCAAGCCGAAATCGGCTATTTGCAGTTGGCGGCGAGCCAGGCCGTTACCGGGGTCATGGCGGCGTCGAACTTTCCGCTGGAGTACACGCTCTGGTCGCTCAGCCCGGCGACGGCCACCGCGTTGAGATTGGTGAAGTCGGCTTTGAGCTCGTCCGGTACACGTTCAGCGGTTTCACTGAGCTCCGCCTTGAGCTGTTCCAGTTCCGCCGTTTTGCCCTGCGCGGCGGACAGTGGAAACAATGAGGCACCCGTGGCCTGCTGGGAAATGGTGGTGCATGCCTCCGCCGCGGACGGAAAGTCCCCAAACGGGCCGGAGCTCTTGCTGGGGCTCGGCGTCGCGGTTGCCGCGGCGGTTCCCGGAGCGGACGACGACGGCGCGCTGCCGGCTTCCGGCGTGGAGCAGGCGGTCAGTGCCAGCGCGGCGAAGAGGGCTGCTGCGGTCAGAGGGCGTGAAAGATTGTTCAAGAGTCACTTTTCTGGTCGAGATTGCGCCGCCCGTTCCCTGGGGGCTTCGAGCGGCAATGGCGTTCTGTCCCCGGCGTGCGAGTCTAGCCCGGATGCCTGCCGGGATCCCAAGCGGCGGGCGCGGCGCCCTCCCCTGAAGGCAAGCGGGCCGGTGATGTGTCCGTATATATAGGTATGAAAACCGCAGGGGCGCCCGGATGGTTTCCGGACGCCCCTGCGGTTGGCTGCGGGTGAGTACCACCCCGCTGCGGGTTTACTTGTAGAGGCCTTCGCCGCCGACCTTGACGTTGGTGGGCAGGTAGCCGAAGGGACCCAGGCCGTTCTTGCCGAAGGTGCGGTCAACCTGGGACACGCCGTCACTGAAGTTGATCTTCACGGTGGGCGACAGGGAGCCGCCGCGGACGCCGTTCACGTTGTCGATGAAGGACTGAACCAGGCCGCCCGGCTGCACGTAGTGCGAGTAGGCCTGGAACTGCCGGCCGTTCTGGTTCGGGGTGGGTGCCTCCGGGGACTCGGACGGAAGGTTCAGGTCCGTGGGCGAGCCCAGGGCCAGGCCGCTGTTGTTCATCGGCTGGTAGTCCGAACGGACGCCGTTGCCCACGAAACCGTAGACGCCGTCGGGACCGCGCATGCCGGCCGCGTAGGTGAACTGGTGGCTGATGGTGAACAGGTAGTACTTGTTCTTGCCGCCTTCATTCTGGATGAAGATCTGCGGACGCTCGGTCTGGTCGTTGACGCAGTTGGCCGAGAGGATCGGCGGCAGGAAGGACCACTTGGTCAGGTCCTTGTTGTCCGCCACTGCCAGCCCCACGTTGGCGGTCTGGTAATAGGCGCCACTGCTGTTGACCTCGTTGACGCTTTCCGCGTTCGGGTCGCCGGCCTTGTAACCGAGGTCCTCGGGCTTGCACTCGTATTCGCCGCGGGTTCCGCCGGTGTTGCCTTCGAAGACCATGAAGGTCTTGCCCGGGTGGGCCGGGTCAGCGAACGTGTACGGGTCGCGGAAGGCGAAGCCGGGGTTCTGGGCCTTGTTCTGGTACATCTTGCCGTCCGGCTCAAGCAGCTTGGTGTGCTTGAAGCCGTCGAAGGTCACGCCGTTCTTGTCGGCGTGGATCTTGCCCAGCGCCTTGGCGATGGCCGCGTCCGGGGCAATGCCGCCGCCGCCTGCGTTGCGCTCGGCGACGTCGTAGAACGTGGTGGCCGTGTAGAACACGTTCACCTGGTCACCCTGCATCAGGCGGGTGGAGCCGGACCATTCGGTGTTGCCGATGGAGGCGCCGTCAGCGAAGACGTGGCCACCGTAGTTCCACTTGTCCTTGGCCGGATCGGCGTTGGTCTTGCGGAAGAAGTAACCAATCCGGGCGTTCCAGTGGCGCTGGTCGAAGCCGTAGCCTGCGTGGCGGTCGGCAACGAGGGAGAAGATGACGTCCCAGCCCTTGTAGCTGATCTGGTTGGCGTTCTCGTCCGTCAGGGACCAGGTGTCCCAGACCCAGACGTCGTCGTTCATCGCGGGGAAATCCTCGGGGATTTCCGGCATGGTGACATCCGGGCTCATCGAGTTCTGGCCGGGAGCCACTGTGGAGTCGCTCTGCGCCATGATCTGCTTGGCATCGGCGCGGGTCCACTTGGAGGTGAAGTCCGCCGCCGGATCGTAGGCCGCCTGGCTGTGATCGGTGGGCAGCGGGAAGCCGGGGGTGGGCGCCGGCATCTGCTGGGTGGCGGGCGGGTCCGAGGGTTCGTTGGCCTGGGCCGACGGAACGGCAAGGAAGGCGGAGGCCGCCACGGCCGCTGCCAGTGCTGCGGCGGCGGGGCGCCACCGCAGCATCCGGTGTGTATTGGGGTGCTTGTGCATTTTTGCTCTTCTCGCGGAGTTGAGACCATTCGTGGAAGACGGGCATATGCCCTCATTCCCCGATACTCCGGCTTTCCCGATGACACGGCAGGCGTCATCGAGGACGCCTTTGTGTCGAGGGGGACGGGGCTTGGGTAGGGCCCCGGAGGCGATTCGGAAAGGACTCCTTTCCTGCGCCGCTCTCTACGCTGGCACGCTGAAGCAGGCTTATCAAACCGTGTTTCAAGGCTCCAAAAACCGAGTTTCGCTCCAAAAGTGCAAGCGCTTACATTGCCCATTGCGCGCGCGTGACACATCAGATTCCGTGAGTCAAATGTTGCAGTATAAATCAGACTTAGTGTGAAATGTCACCCTGCAGCCACCCGAAATTCACCTTCCGCGACGGATTGGAAGGGGCTCACCCCGAGCCTGTCACCAGCACATCCTGATACGCTGCCCGGCCGTCGAACACGTTCAGTCCCACCCTGCCGGAGGACAGCGAGGCATCATTGACGGCGAGGATTTCGACGCCGTCGAGCTTCACCGTCAGCCGCTCCCCCGCCGCCGCGGCCTCCAGGCTGTAACTGACGCCGTGGCTGAGCAGCACAGGAACACTGGCCAGGACGCTCGCGGCGGGATCGAAGACGCCGTCCTGCAGCTTGAAGATCCGCGCCAGCCGCAGGTTCGGGTCCAGGTTGACGTAGTACGCCGTAGCGCCGTCGGCCGAGGCCCGCAGCAGCACCGAACCGGCGCCGCCGTAACCCCGCCCCGGCACCTGGTCGCTCCTGAGCATGGCGCCCGCGTAGGGCTCGCCGCCGAAGCGCACGGTCGCAACCACCCGGACATCCGAGTAGGTTGCCGTGCTCAAGGCGGTGGAGTCCTTGTCGAACGTTCCGGCCAGCCCCGCTCCCGTCCCTTCCCAGCGGCCGCCGGGAACCACGGCATAGGAACCCAGGTTGTGCCGGGCGGTGCCGGTCGCCGCGGGCAGGACGGCCGACGGCGGCGCCGCGGTGAGGCGGGACGTGTCCGCCAGCTCGTGCACTTGGGCGGACACCAGCCGCGCGGTCCCGCCCGTGGTGCTGAAGGACAGCCCCGTGGAGGACGGATCCGGGAAGACCAGGGAAGTGATGGCGGCCGTGCCGTCCCCGCCGAAGAGTTCCACTGAGGAGGAATCCACCAGCGCACGCAGCTTCACCCGCCGCTCGGTCCCGCCTCCGGCCGCTGCCACTGTCTCGGAACTCCACGCCGTGCTGGAGTCGTCCGCCGCTGTGCCCGCGAAATACCGGGTGAGATCTTCCCGGCCGGATTGTCCGCGGTCCACCGTCATGGTGCCGGCTGCGGTGCCCGTCGGTGCGTCTGTTCCCGTGCCGGCGGCATAGCGGATCAGGGTTTCCTGGGCGGTGCCGGCGGCGGTGCTGTCCGCCGCGCCTTTCCGGAGCCCGAACGTGAAGCCCGAGGCGCCGCCGGAGGACGGGATGGCCACCTCGGCCGCCAGCTCAAACGACCGGCCGGAGGCAGCAGCCAGCGGGTTGGCTGACGTGGGCGTGACCGTGACGTCGGACGCCTGCCACGTGGACGTGCGCAGCCCGGCCAGTTCGGTTACGGGTTCCTGCGCCAGCCGGAGCCCGGCCCCTGGAATGTCCTTGAGACTGAGCTGCCGCGGGACACTCAACTGCCCGTTCCAGCGGCCGGTGGGCGGGCTGAAGGCATAGTCCCAGTTGCTCATCCAGCCCAGCATGATCCGCCGGCCGTCCGGTACGCCGAAGAAGCTCATGGCAGCGTAGTAGTCGCGGCCGGAATCGGCCTGCAGCACCTGCTCCGGGTCCGTGTCCGCAGTGAAGGACGTCCCGTTCCATGTTCCGGTGACGTATTGCGCCGAGGAGCCGTTGGTGGGCCTGACGGCACCGGTGCTCCACCAGAGCACCCAGCGTTTGGCGCCGGGCTGCCCTTCCACCGGCAGCTCGAAGAAGTCCGGACATTCCCAGACTCCGCCGCGGACCCAGTCGCCGTAGCCGAACGAGCTCGTGAACGTCCAGTGGACCAGGTCCGTGGACGTGTGGAAGCGCAGGTGGTCCCCGGCGGCCACCACCATGATCCATGTGCCGGTGGCGGCGTCCCAGGTGACCTTGGGGTCCCGAAAATCCCAGCCGCCATCCGGGCCGCCCGGATTTTCCACCACAGGCGGACCCTGCACGGTTGACCAGGTACGGCCGTGGTCCTTGCTGTACGCGGCGTGCACGGACTGGTTCCCGTTGGGGGCGTCGTGGTTGAAGCTCGTGTAGAACGCGACGAGCCCCTGCCCGCCGCCGAACAGTCCGCTGGAATCGTTGGCGTCCACCACTGCGGAGCCGGACCAGGACTCGCCCGCGGCAAGGTGCGGCAGGGCAATGGGCAGTTGCTTCCAGTGCAGCAGGTCGGTGCTGACTGCGTGGGCCCAGCGGCCGCGGTCCTGGTGGAACAGGTGATATTCGCCGTCGAAATACACCAGGCCGTTGGGGTCCGAACTGTTCCCGGAATTCTGGCTGTAGTGGTACCCGGGCTGGTAGAGGCCGTTCATGTAGCCGGCGGCGTCGTCCGCGCGGACGTTCTGGAAGTAGGCGCCCCCGCCGCTGACCCGCAGGCCGAAGCCGCTGCCTTCAGCCGGCCCCGCCGGCCCGGCGACGGCCTGGACGCCGTTGATCAGCGCCGCGGCCTGCCCGCCGCGGACGGTGAGCTGGATGCGGTTGAGCTGGCCGGCGGCAAAGCTGTCGGGCGGGACCACTCCGCCGGCAAGGACGGTCCCCGTGGCGCGGTCCTTCAGGACCACCGTCCCGGCGCCGGGGTCCACCCTGAGTTCGGTGCCGCCGGTGCCGCCGGGCGCGCTCCGGACCACGACGGCGGCCGTGGCCGGGGCGGCGACGTCCAGGTCCAGGGACGCGACGACGTCGGACGCCACCGCCGGAACGAAGCGTGCGGCGTCCGTGCCGGCGGCCAGGCCGTCGGTTGCGCCGCGAAGGCCGCGGGCGTCCGGTTCCCAGCTGCCTGCGGCGGTACGCCAGCCCTGCAGGGAGGTGTCCAGGCCTTTGAGGGCCATGCCTTGGAAGACGGCGCTGCCATTGAAGGCCAGCAGCCCCACATGGCCGGAGCCGTGGGTGGTGTCCGTTGCCGTGATGGCCGGGGCGTAGCCGTTCGGGTCCATCAGGTCCGTCTGCCAGTGCACGGCGAGCTGCCCGCCGTCGGCCGTCACCCGCAGCCGGTACACCGCGTTGACGGTGATGTCCGTCGCGAAGGTGCCCAGGGTGGCGTTGTCCTCGATCCTGTACAGCCGCAGCCGGCCGGCATTGGCGTCCACCTCCGCCGCGTAGCCTGCCGTTCCCGAAGAGTTGGCGCGGAACAGGACGGCGCCCACGGCACACGCGGACGTCACGTGGACGTCGGCCCTGAAATCCGTGACCTGCGGCGCCTGGTCCGTGGCGACAGCCCTGAGGTTGGCGCCGGCCGGGGCAGTCCCCCGGAATCCGGTAGCAGTGGCCGTCCAGCCCTGCCCGTCAGCCAGCCAGCCGCTCACGTTGGCGTCAACGCGGCGCACCCGCGGCTCGCTGAAGTTCACGGACCCGTTGTAGGCGTGGAGGCCCACATGGCCGCCCTGGTAGCGCTGGTCGGAGGCATCGATCCGCGGCACTCCGTCCACCGCCACGTAGATCCGGGCTCCGTCCACATGGACGTCCACGGCGTAGCTCCGGCCGGTATCCAGCGCCACCGCGGCGGGAGGTGCCACATCCTGGCCCGTGGCCAGGTCGAACAGCCGGACCCTGTCCAGGTTGGGATCGATGGTGGCCGCATAGCCGCTGCTGGCATCGGCCGCGCTGCGGAACACCAGGGCGCCCACGGCGTACGGGCTGCCGGGGTCGACTGAGACTCCGGCCGTGTACCGGGCGGTGCCGCTGATCAGCTGTTCGCTGATGGCGGCGGCGTTGTGGTCCGGCTCCGCGACGGCGGCCTGGCCGCCGTCGGGCTGCCGGGTCCAGTGTCCGCTCACGGCCACCACGTCCGGCATGGGGCTGGTGCTGCTCCCCAGCGTCACGGGTCCTGCCGGGGAAGAGCCGCCCGGGACGGCCTGGGCGGATGGAGCCAGCATGGCCTGGACAAGGACCGAACCGGACCCCGCGGCACCCAGGCCGAGTGCGGCCGCGGTAAAACCTGCAACTAACCTTTTGGACATTCAGATCGCCTTTGATCCTGGAATTCTCCGATAGGGGCATCGATTGCTCCGTAACCGCCCTTCTGAGCCTCCAAAAGGGCGGCTACGGAGCAATCGACCGTGTGGTGCTCTAGGGGAACAGCGGGCGCGGGGCGCTGAACACTTCTTCCATCCGCCAGGCGTCCAGCTGCAGCAGCCGGACTGTGCCGGTGGCGGACAGTCGAACGGTTTCCCCGCCGAGCGTCGGATATGCCCGGGCTGTGAGCGGTTTGCCGTTGGCGAAGATCTCCAGCGCCGAGCGGTCCACCAGCACGCGGAGGTGCAGCCTGCCGCCGGGCATCTGCACCGGCCCGGACTTTTCCTCCGCATCCACCGTCCGGTCCAGGCTGCTGCGCGTGCGGTCCAGGAGCACATAGGACTGCGTAAAGCCGCCGCTGCCCACGTCGCAGCCCACCTCGATGACCGTCTCCTCCGCCCCGGCGGGCACACCGTCAGGGTTCGGGATTCCGTCCGGGTTCTCTGCACCCGAGCCCAGCACACCCAGCCGGAAGACGCTCCCGGGCTCCAGTTCCAGGTCCAGCTCCAGGTCCAGCTGGTTTCCGGACACCCCGGCCAGGACCTCGCCGCCGCCCACCGTGCGGGGGCCGGTCCGGACATGGCCGCGGCGCAGCAGCTCCACCTCCGGCACCGGAGCGAAGGCCAGTTCCCCCTCTGAACCCGGGGTGGCCACCCGCGGCAGGCTCATCACGCCGGACCAGCCGGCTTCCACCGTGGCGGCCTCCGTGCGGCCCTCCTGCAGCCAGCCGAACATGACCCGGCGCCCGGACTGGTCCGCGAAAGACTGCGGGGCGTAGAAGTAGCGGCCGCCGTAGTCCAGCCGGTGGAGTTCCCGGGGTGTGTAGGAATCCCCGGAGTAGCGGCCGGTCCAGTACAGCGGGTGGCGGGTATCGCCGTCGTGCCAGGCCGAAAAGACGAGCACGTCGGCGTCCGGACCGCCGTCGCCGTCCGGTTCCTGGTCACCCAGGGCCCCGGCCCCGGCGCGGAACAGGTCCACGCACTCCCACATGGTGCCCTGCCAGTCCGTGGCCGACGGGTCACCGGACGACGCATCGCCGATGAACAGCGGGCCGATGTAGTCCCAGCGGCGGAGGTCCGCGGATTCGTAGAGGAACGCGGTGCCGCCGCGCCCGCGGATTCCGGATCCCACCAGCTGCCTCCAGCGGGAGCCTTCCCGCCAGACGCAGTGGTCGCGGTAGGCGGTGATGTCCACACCGGCCGGCGGTGCAGGAATCACGGGGTTTTCCGGCGCTTTGGTCCAGCTCAGGAGGTCCGGCGAGCCCACCGCCACACAGGGCAGTTCCCGCTCGCCGTTCCGGCCGGAGTACACCAGGGTGGGCGTCCCGCCGTCGTTCACCAGCACACCGGACCAGCAGCCGTCCGCATCCGGACCACCGGAGGGCTCCAGTGCCACGGGCTGGTCCGTCCAGTTGACCAGGTCCGGGCTGGTGGCATGCCCCCACAGGATGCGGTGGTGGAAAGCGCCCTCCGGGTTGTACTGGTAAAAGAGGTGGTAGGTCCCGTTCCACTGGCCCACGCCGTTGGGGTCGTTGAGCCAGCCGGCGGGCGAGACAAAGTGGAAGCGCGGCCTGAGCGGGTCCGCCTCGGCACGTGCCACGAGTTCGTCCTGCGGAACGGTGGCCAGGGGATGGGTCAGTTCGGTCATGAGGAAGCCTTGTTTTCTGTGCGGGATTCGTCCGTTGGCGGCGTATCCGGGCGCTCGGCGGATTCGAGAGGCTCGGCGGAGAGGGCGTGGCTTGCCGCCGTGGCCGGGGGCCGGTACAGGTGGCAGCGCACCCAGTGTTCATTCGCGGGATCACCCACCCGGTGCCGGACGGGTTCGGTGGCGGAACAGCGCTGCTCCGGGTCGCCGTCGAACGCGCACGACGCCGACTCCATCACCGCAGCGCGCAGCGCCGCCCGTTCGTGGGGATCGTAGGATCCGGTGCGGGCCGGATCCGGCACCGCCGAGACCAGCAGCCGGGTGTACGGGTGGGCGGGGTTGGCCAGCAGGTCCAGCGATTCGCCCTCCTCCACCAGCTCCCCGGCGAACATGACGGCGATCCGGTCCGCCAGGTAGCGTGCGGAGGCGAGGTCGTGGGTGATGTAAAGCATCGAAATGCCCTGCTCATCCCGCAGCTGGCGCATCAGGTTCAGGATGCCGATCCGCACGGAAACGTCCAACATCGACGTGGGTTCGTCAGCGAGGATCACTTCGGGTTCCACCGCGAGCGCCCGGGCGATGGCCACGCGCTGCCGCTGGCCGCCGGAAAGTTCGTGCGGGTAGGAGTTGAGCATGTCCGGGGTGAGGCCCACGGTGGTCATCAGTTCATCCAGGCGGGTGCGCAGCTGGGCAGGTGTCCCGGCTTTGCCGTGCAGGGTCAGCGAGCGGGTCAGGAAATGTTCGATCCGGTGGACCGGGTTGAGCGAGCCGAAGGGGTCCTGGAAGACCATCTGCAGCTGCGACCGGTATTCCCTGGATGCCTGGAAGCGGTCGCGTTTTAGCACGTCCGTGCCATTAAGCAGGATCCGGCCAGCCGTGGGCTTCTCCAGCCGCGCGATGCAGCGGGCCAGGGTGCTCTTGCCGGATCCGGACTCCCCCACCAGGGCCACGATCTCGCCTTTCCTAATGGCGAGGTCTACGCCGCCGAGGGCGCGCACCGCGGCCCGGGAGAAGAGCCCTCCACTGTGGAAGTCCTTTACCAGGCCCTCCACTTCCAGGGCCGGGGCCGCGTCAATGGTCCGGTCCTGCGTCTTAAGTGCCGCCGTTGCCGGCCGGGCTGATACCGGGGTGCTCATGGCTGTGCTCCTTGGAGGGCTGGAAGGGGCGAAACGAAGTGGCCGGGTGAGGCTTCCTCAAGGTCGGCGATGTTGCTGAACTTCACGCCGTCGGCCAGGCCGGTCAGCGGCATCCTGGGCCCGGTGAGCGGGGGGAACGCACCCATGAGGGCCTGGGTGTAGGGGTGCAGCGGCGCGGCATGGATGTCCTTGGCCCTGGCGGTCTCCACGATCCGGCCGCCGTACATCACGGCCATCCGGTGCGAGAGCTCCACCATGAGGGACATGTCGTGCGTGATGAACAGGACGGAGAAGCCCAGTTCACGCTGCAGCTCCTTGATCTGGGCCATGATCTCCTGCTGCACCACCACGTCCAGCGCGGTGGTGGGCTCGTCCAGGATCAGCAGCGAGGGCTTGAGGGCGACGGCCATCGCAATCACCGCGCGCTGCCGCATTCCGCCGGAGAGCTGGTGCGGGTAGGACTTCAGCCGGGCGGGGTCGATCCGGACGAGTTCCAGCAGTCCGGCGGCCCGCCGCAGCGACTCCTTCCGCGTGTAGCCTGCGTGGGTGGTGAAGATATCCACGATCTGATCGCCGATGGTCATCACCGGATTCAGCGAGTTCATGGCGGACTGGAACACCATGGCCACGTCCTGCCAGCGGAACCGGCGCAGCTGCTCAGGGCCCATGGCCAGGACGTCCTGGCCGCCGAAGCGGATGCTGCCGCCGGCGATCTCCGCCGGGTCGCGAAGGAGCCGCATGATGGCGTTGGCGATGGTGGATTTGCCGCAGCCGGATTCGCCGGCCAGGCCGAAGATTTCTCCGGTGCCGATGCTGAAGGACACGCGGTCGACGGCGGTGGTGGAGCGGGTGTCGCCGCGGTACTTCACGGTGAGGTCCGTGATTTCCAGCACCGGTTCGCGGGAACCGAAGGAAGTCTGGGAGACGGTCATGCCGATGCTCGCTTTCCGGTTTTTGCAGGCTTGGTCTTACGGATCTTCCTGACCCGTATTTTCCTCAGCCGAGGGTTTGTGACCTCGTCCACCGCGTAGTTGATCAGCGACAGCGAGAACGCCACCAGCGCGATGCACAGGCCGGAGGGCACGAACACCCACCAGCTGCCCGTGAGGAGGGCGCCTTCGTTGCCGGCCCAGTAGAGGTTGTTGCCCCAGGAGACCGTGCTGACGTCGCCCAGGCCCAGGAACTCGAGGCCTGCCTGCGCACCGATGCCGTAAATGATGCAGGCCAGGAGCGTCCCCATCACGATGGAGGCCATGTTGGGCAGGATTTCGCGGAACATGATCCGCAGCGGCCGCTCGCCGGTGACCACGGCAGCGGCCACGAAATCCTTGGACCGGATCGAGAGTGCCTGTGAGCGCAGCACCCGGGCCGAGCCGGCCCAGCCGGTCACCACCAGGACCAGGATCACTGTGCCCAGTCCCGGCGGCAGGAACGCGGCCAGGATCACCAGGAGCGGAAGCCCCGGCAGGAGCAGGAACACGTTGGTGGTGAGGGAGAGGGCTTCGTCGATGACTCGGCCGAAGTAGGCCGAGGCCAGGCCCACCAGGATGCCGATGAACGTGGACGCGAAGCCCACCGTCAGGCCCACCAGCAGGGAACTGCGGGCCCCGTGGATGGTGAGGGCCAGGACATCCTGGCCCTTGGCCGTGGTGCCCAGCCAGAACTCGGCGTCGGGCTCCTGCGAGGCCATGCCGGTGATCTTGGAGGGGTTGTCCGGGTACAGCACCGGGGCAAGGAGTGCCAGGGCGATGAAGACGAACAGGATGGCCGCGCCCGTCATGGCTTTTTTGTTGGTCAGCAGCCCGTGCAGCAGGCTCCGGTTGGGCCGGCGGACGGAGGCTCCCGGCGGAAGCCCGGCGCCGCCGTCGGGCGTTGCTGCAGTGTTCCCGGCAGGGGCGCCGCCGGCGAGGGTCTCCCCCGCCACAGTGGAGGCGGTGGTTGCGATGGAAGTGGTCATGGTCCGTCCTTCCTAGTTGGCGCGGACGCGCGGGTCGAGGCGGACGTAGAGGATGTCCACCAGGAAGTTGGCCAGCAGCACGGCGGCGGTGATGGTCAGGAAGAGGCCCTGCATGAGCGGGTAGTCGAGCCCCTGCACGGCGTTGAGGAGCTGGTAGCCCACGCCCGGATAGGCGAACACCACCTCGGTCAGCAGCGCACCGCCCACCACGAAGCCCAGGCTCATGCCGAAGCTGGTCACGGACGGCAGCATGGCGTTGCGGGCCGCGTAGCGGAACATGATCCGTCCGGGGCGCAGGCCCTTTGCTTCGGCCATGGTGATGTAGTCCTCGGCGTTGGTGGCGATCATGGTGTTGCGCATGCCCAGCATCCAGCCGCCCACCGAAACCAGCACGATGGTGAGGGCCGGCAGCACCAGGTGCATCCCGACGTCGGACATGAACTCCCAGCTGAAGCTGGGCTCAATGGTGTCGCTGAACGCGTGGCGGATGGGGAACCAGCCCAGCGTGACGCCGAACAGGTACAGCGCGCCCATGGCGAGCCAGAAATACGGGAAGGAGCCGATGAAGATCAGCACGGGAGGGAGCGCGGAGTCGATGGCTCCGCCGCGCCGCCAGGCGGCCAGGATGCCGAGCAGGTTGCCCACGACGGCGGCAATCACCAGCGCGGTCCCGCCCAGCAGGAGGGTCCAGCCCACCTGCGAGGCGATCACTTCCGTGACCGGGGTGGGGAACCGGGAGATGGAGACGCCCATCTGGCCGGTGACCATGTTGTGCAGGTAGTCGACGTATTGCTCCCAGATGGGCCGGTCGTCGACGCCGAGCAGCTTGCGCAGCGCCTCGATCTGTTCGGGCTGCATGCGGTCCTGGGTGCGGGCGAACATGCGGGATACGGGGTCCCCCGGCATAAAGCGCGGGAGCAGGAAGTTCAGAGTGATGGACACCCAGAAGGCGATCAGGTAGAAACCCAGGCGGCGCAGGATAAAGCGCACGGTTTCCCTCCATTCGGGAATTGCAGAGATGGGGCCCCGTTACCGAGGGCCCCAAGCGAGCTTGCGAGTTTGGGGAGGTAATGGGGAGGGGCGCACACCCGGCGCCGGAAACAGCGCCGGGTGTGCGGTCTGGGGCGGCCTCGGAAGGCCGTTAAGCCGGGTCGGAGCCGCCGGTGCCTTACTTGGCCGGTTCCAGCGACGTCAGGACCAGCACCGTGGTGGGGGCGCGGACCGACAGGGTGGCGTACGGGTTTTCCTCCGTCGGCCAGCCGGTAAACCGGGTGTTGTTGTAGGCGCCCCATTCCGGGCCGGCGAACAGCGGGATGGTGGGGGCAACCGCGCTGTACTCCTCCTGGAGCTTGTCCGCGATGTCGTGCTGAGTGTCCTCGTCGGCTGCGGCTGCGAACTCGGTCAGCAGGGCGTCCGCCTTGGGGTCACCGAAGCGGTGGTAGTTCTCGAAGGCCTTTTCCCCCACCGGCTTGACCGTGCTGGTTCCCATGGTTCCCGCGAAATACTTGTACGGGCTGGGATCGTTGGCAGTCCACACGATGCCGGAATCGAAGTCACCGGTCTCGTAGCCTGCCACCACGGCAGCCCAGTCCGGGGAATCGACCTTGGCCGTGACGCCCACCTCGGCGAGGTTCTGTGCGATCACATTGGCCACGGAGAGCCAGTCGGAGGACGCCGCGCCCACGGAGATCTTGAACTCGAAGGGCTTGCCGTCCTTCAGGGTGCGCTTGCCGTCCGCGCCCTTGGGGTAGCCGGCTTTGTCCAGGAGCTTGTTGGCCTCGTCCACGTTGAGCTTGGTCCACTCGCAGTTGTCCTGGACTTCTTTGTTCTTCCAGGTTTCGTAGTTTCCGGACAGCCCTGTGCAATCCGCGGGCTTGGTGTATCCGCTCATGCCGATCTTGGTGACCTGGTCGCGGTCTACGGCCATGCTGAGGGCCTTGCGGACGTCCGTGTCGTTGAACGGGGCCTTGGTGGTGTTGAGCTGCCAGTTGATCATGGAACCCGTGGGCGGGAACCAGTACTTGCGGTGGTCCGGGTCCTTGGAAATGAAGGTCTTCTCGATGTTTGGCATGTACTGCGGAGCCCAGTCCACGTCCCCGTTCGCGGCGGCGAGGTTGGCGCCGTCGTTCCCGGCGAAGGCGAGCATCTTGATGCCGGCGATCTTCTGCTTCTCCGGCTGCCAGTAGTTGGGGTTCTTCTTCAGCACGAAGGACTGGGCCTGGAAGGCGTCCACCTCGGTGTAGGGGCCCGTGCCCACCGGCTTCTCGTTGGCGTCCTTTTCGGGGTCGGCAATCTTGGACCAGACGTGGTCCGGCAGGATGCTCAGCTGGCCGAGATCGAACAGCGCCGGGGACCAGGCGGTCTTGAAGCTGAACTTGACCTGGTTGGTGCCTTCGGCCGTGACGGTGTCCAGGTAGTCGTAGCCGCCCTTGATCTTCTTCTGCAGCGCGAACGTGGTGACCACGTCGGCAGGGACAAGGGGCTGGCCGTCGGACCACTTCACACCGTCGCGGAGGGTGAAGATGATGGATTTGCCGTCCTCCGCGGCCTTCCATTCGCTGGCCAGCCACGGGGTGGTGTCGCCGTTGGCCGGGTTGTAGATGAGCAGGGATTCGTAGATCGCCTGCTGGGTCATGGGTGCCACGGTGGGGGCGAACGGGTTGAAGTTCCGGACGAACGTGCCCATGTCCTCGCGGGGAATGGTCAGCAGGGCGGTTTGGGCCGAGGCGTCAGCCTTCGCGGAGCCGGTGTTGCCCGCGTTGGCGGAGCACCCGGTGAGCACCATGGCGCCCATGGCCAGTCCGGCCGCTGCGATGCGGGCAGACCTCAGGAATCGTGCTTGTGTCATGATGGATATCTCTTTCCTCGTCTTCGCTGGTGAAGGTGAAGGTGTGGTTGGGGTTGCTGTTCAGTAGTTGATTTGCCGTCAGACTGAATAGCGTTCTAGCAGCGGACAGTCGACCATTTGCTGATGTGCAGTGATCGGCTGTCCGGCTGTAAGGCTTGCGAGTGTCTGGACACCCAGCGCACCCATCTCCTCGAAGGGCAACGCAACCGTGGTCAGTTTTGGCCTGAGGTAGGCCGCAATGAGTTCCTGGTTGTCGAAGCCGATCACGGCGATGTCTTGGGGGATGGCGAGCCCGCGCTCCTTGACGGCGTCGTAAGCGCCCATAGCCATCCGGTCGTTGAGGCAGAACAGGGCAGTCGGCCTGCCTGCCCCGGCCTGATATTTATCAAGAATTTCGCAGGCGGCCTCGTAGCCGCCATCCGCCGTCGCGTGTCCCGAGACGACGAGTTCAGGATCAAGTTCCAGCCCTGCTTCGGCGAGTGCTTCGCGGCACCCCTCCAAACGGCCGACTGCGGCGGGAATGTCCGGATCAAGGTTGATGACACCGATTCTGGTGTGGCCGGCTTGCAGTAAACGCTCGACGGCGACGCGGCCCCCGGCGCGCTCGTCCGGGACGATCGAGGGCAGCTTCCCGTCCGCGTCGAAGCAGTTGATGAGGACCGTGGGGACCTCGTAGGCACTTTTCGGAACGTGCACGGCCCGGTGGTACGTGGCCGCGTAGAGAAGTCCTTCCACTCTTTGTTCCAGTAGCTTTTCAACGGCTGCGTCTTCCATGCCCCGGTTTGGTCCTGTTGCATCGGCCTGGTCTGAGGGCGCGATGAGCAGGAACCGGCGGGACAGCCAGGCCTGGTCCTGCGCGCCCTTGATGATGTCGACGGCGAACGGTGCCGTGACGATCTCCGTGACGATGCCGTACCAGTCGCTGCGCTGCGACGCGAGGGCACGGGCGCCGGCGTTAGGACGGTAGCCGAGGGCCTGGACGGCTTCGAGGATGCGGTGCTTGGTTTCTTCCGAGATGCTGGCGTTCTCGCGGTTGCTGAGGACGAAGGACACCGCGGTGCGGGACACCCCGGCCGCCTTGGCCACATCCGCCATGGTGACGCCCCTGTGTACGGGAGCCGCGGGGGACGCCGCGGGGGACGCCGCGGGGGACGGTGCCGGTGCGGGTGCCTGTGTGCTCTTCGCCATTGAATGCTCCGAAAATCCTGCCGAGCTGGCCGCCATGGCCAGCTGAAACCTATTTACTAACGCGCGTTACTTCGAGCGTGTGATTTAGGTTACGCGCGTTACTAGGATGCTGTCAACGACTAATTTTCGACGGCAGGTCCGGTCACGGCAGCTGACAGACCGGCGCCCCTAACCTTGTCCGCGAATCCGAAGGGCTACGGCCATGATCTGCGAACAAAGTTAGGTTTCCGGGCCGAAGGCAGCGCGACTCTTGGGACCACCAGGAAATCCCCCCGAAATGGCCTAATCCCCCACGGCTTACGGGGGGAAACGACCACGTGACGGGGAAAACCGGCGGGCGGGAGTCTCGGGAGGCAGCCGTGCACCTCAGGAGGCGTCGCCGTCCCGGGCATCAGGTCCGTGGACCACCATCACCGGACAATGGGCATGCTCGGCGCAGGCTGAGCTGACCGACCCCAGTAAGAGTCCCGCGAAGCCGCCATGGCCGCGGGATCCGACAACAAGCATCTGGGCGCTGCGGCTTTCCTCGATCAGGACGTAGGCGGCGTGTCCCATGACCGTCCGTCGGGTGAGGCCCTGAGGGGGCTTGTCTCCGAAGGCGGTGGTGAGGGCATCCTCGAGAACGCTCCGGGCGGCCGCTTCCGGGTCCCAGGCCGGCGGCATGGACCAGCCGAATCCCGTGTCCACCGGGAAATGCCAGGCGGCAACGGCGGTAATCGTGGCGTCCAGCGCGGGGGCAATCCGGTCAGCCCAACGCAGCGCCGCGACCGACATCTCGGAACCGTCAACGCCTACGACGATCCGGGGGTTTTCCTGGTTTTCTGAGGGGCCCATGCCTGAGGGTAGCGCCATCCTGGGAACCGGACATCGGGCCGAACGGCTCTACCTTCGAAAATGCGGTCAGACAATAACGTCCGCGGTTAAAGAAGAAAAGCACCAGTTCCGAAGAACTGATGCTTCCCAGTGGTGGCTCCGACCGGCGTCGATCCGGTGACCTTTCGATTTTCAGTCGAACGCTCTACCAACTGAGCTACAGAGCCTAGGTGACATGTCACCTTGACGGCCGGAATTTCTTCTGGCAATCAGAGCGACCCTGACGGGACTTGAACCCGCGACCTCCGCCGTGACAGGGCGGCGCGCTAACCAACTGCGCTACAGGGCCTTGCTATTTTCTTGCTGTCTGCAGTATCGCTACT
The DNA here is from genome assembly GCF_000876655.1 of Arthrobacter sp. SPG23. Lineage (GTDB taxonomy): Bacteria > Actinomycetota > Actinomycetes > Actinomycetales > Micrococcaceae > Arthrobacter. Next base: position 9,503 of record NZ_JYCN01000004.1, on the reverse strand, counting down.
GCAATTTTTCAAGGCCTTTAGCCTACCAGACTTTTTCATCCGGCTTGACCACTTCCTTGCGTACCCCCAACGGGATTCGAACCCGTGCCGCCGCCGTGAAAGGGCGGTGTCCTAGGCCGCTAGACGATGGGGGCCTGAACTCAATCCGGCTCTATCAGGGCAAAAATAAAGGGCCGAAGCCTTTCGTTTTTGTCCTTTCGAGTTGCTCCGAACTGGACTATAAAAGTGTAGGGCAGACCTTGGGAATATCCAAAATCGGCATTCAGCGGGTGCAAGATGGACAGATGGATGCCGTTGATGCCCTCAATGAGATCGCCTTCTGGCTGGAACGCGAACTGGCCCCGACGTTCAAGGTCCAGGCCTTTCGGAAGGCTGCCGGGATCATCGGGGGCCTGGATCCGGCCGACGTTGCGGCACGGGCACGCAACGGCAGGCTGAAGAGCATGAAGGGAATCGGGGACAGAACCTTCGAGGTGATCCGCCAGGCGGTGGACGGCGGCATCCCTGACTACCTCGAAGGCCTGCGCCAGCGCGGGCAGCAGCCGCTCGCGGAGGGCGGCACGGAACTGCACTCCGCACTCCGCGGGGACCTGCACAGCCACAGCGACTGGTCCGACGGCGGGTCCCCGATCCAGCTGATGGCGGACGCCGCCCGCGCCCTGGGCCGGGAGTACCTCGCCCTGACGGACCACTCCCCCAGCCTCAAGATCGCCAACGGGCTGAGCGCTGAACGCCTCACCGAACAACTCGACATCGTCGCGGGGATTAACGACGACGGCGACGGCAACTTCCGCCTGCTCGCCGGGATTGAGGTGGACATCCTGGAAGACGGGACCCTGGACCAGTCACCGGACCTGCTGGACCGGCTGGACGTTGTGGTGGCGAGCGTCCACTCGAAACTCCGCTCCGACCGGAGCACCATGACAGCCCGAATGCTCGGGGCAATCAGCGATCCGCACATGAACGTCCTCGGCCACTGCACCGGCCGGCTCCTGCAGGGGTCCAGGGGAACACGGCCCCAGTCGGATTTCGATGCCGAACGGGTGTTCGCGGCATGCGCCGAGCAGGGTGTCGCCGTCGAAATCAATTCCCGTCCCGAGCGGCAGGATCCGCCGGATGAACTGATCAAGCTGGCCCTCAGCGTCGGCTGCCTCTTCAGCATTGACAGCGATGCCCACGCGCCGGGCCAGCTGGATTTCCTGCAGTACGGCGCAGCGCGTGCGGCCTCGAACGGCGTGCCGGCCGAGCGGATCGTCAACACCTGGCCGCTGGAACGACTCCTGGAGTGGTCCGGAGGCGGAAAGTAGCAGCCGGGAAGTGGCTGGCGGCTCCTTCAACCGTCCGTTCCGGAGGCCTACCGGCCCGCCGGACGTGCCCGCTCAACGTCATGGGCGGCGTCGTCGTTTCCGCGGCGGTGCAGGCCCGCCACCACGCCGTCGATATCGGCCTCAGGCCGGTTCTGGCTCAGCTTGAGCTTCCCTTCCACACGGGTGATGAGCAGTTCGACGCCGACAATCGCCCTTAGCTGGCCGGCAATGAATCGCTCCGGGGCATCGTCCACGGACCATGGCCGGTCGAAGGGCGCTTCATGCAGTTCCGTCAGGCGGCGGACCATGGCGCCGAGCCATTCGGAGTCGTCGTGGATGACCAGGTTTCCATACACGTGCGCCGTCGAGTAGTTCCAGGTGGGCACAACCCGCCCGTGTTCGGCCTTCGAGGCGTACCAGGACGGGGAAACGTAGGCGTCCGCGCCCTGGACGATCACCAATGACTCGCCCAGGGCAGGCTCAGACCACTGCGGGTTGTTGCGGGCCACGTGCCCCAGCAGCGCGCCATGCTCACCGACCGACGGGTCGTACACGAAGGGAAGCAACGTGGCCAGCATTCCCTGGGCCGTGGAGGTCACCAGGTTGGCGGCGCCAGGGCGGGACAGGAGCTGACGGAGCGAGCCTGCATCGGCTGCGAAATGCGCGGGGACGTACATGGTGGTTCCTTAGGTTTGAAAGTCCGGGAGGGCAGGCAGGCGGGTGGAGCGGGCGGAACTCAGCTGACCAGGAGTATGGCCATCGTAAACATGACGGCGGCGATGACGGCATCGAGGATGCGCCACGCGCTCCGGCGCCGGAAGACCGGAGCGAGGAACCGTGCGCCGACACCCAGGGCCGTGAACCAGGCGATGCTGGCCACGCCTGCGCCGGCGGCGAACCACCACCGGCCGTCGGGCCCGTGCGCACTGGCCAGGGATCCGAGCAGCAGCACGGTGTCCAGGTAGACGTGCGGGTTCAGCCACGTAAACGCCAGGCCCGTCCCCAGGACGGCCGCCCAGCTGACAGCACGCGCCGGCCCGAGCTGTCCGAGTGCCTGACCGCGAATGGCCCGCCAGGCGGCAAGGGCGCCATAGCCCGCCAGGAAAGCGGCCCCCGCCCAGCGCACCACCTCGAGCACCGCCGGCGCCCGCTCAATGACGACGCCGATGCCGGCCACTCCAAGCAGGATCAGCACCAGGTCCGAGACTGCGCAGACCGCGATAACGAGGGCCACATGCGAGCGCTGGAGGCCCTGGCGGAGGACGAAGGCATTCTGGGCGCCGATGGCGACTATGAGGGACAGGCCGCTGGCCAGGCCTGAAAGCACGGGAATGATCACGCTTTCAACGGTAAGAGCCGCACTCACATGAAACCAGTTAAAGATTCTGTGACTAGATAAGATGAGCTAATGATCGACATCCATCCTGACCAGGCCCGGACACTCGCGGCCATCGTTGCGCAGGGAAGTTTCGATGCCGCCGCCAGCCACCTTTCCGTCACGGCCTCCGCCGTCAGCCAGCGCATCCGTGCCCTCGAAGTCGCCGTCGGCCGTCCCGTGCTGAGAAGGACGAGGCCTATCGAGCTCACCGAGTCCGGCCAGGCCGTGGTGCGGTTCGCCCGCCAGCTCGAAATGCTTTCGGCGGACCTCGCCGATGAACTGCAGCCGGGGAACCCGCACCCGGACACCCGCCTTACACTGGTGATCAACAGCGACTCCCTCCACACCTGGGCGCTGGCCGGGCTGGCCGCGGTGGCCGGGACGGTGCAGCTGGAAATCCTGCGCGAGGACCAGGACTACTCGCTGGAACTCCTCCGCAGCGGAGCAGCGGCGGCGGCCATCACGGCCACCGCAAAACCGGCCCCGGGCTGCACTTCGCGCCGGCTGGGCGTCATGCGTTACCTGCCGGTCTGCACTCCGGCCTTCGCCGGGCAGTGGTTCGATGCCGGCGCGACTGCGGAGTCGCTGTCCAGGGCCCCTGTCATCATCTTCGACCGCAAGGACGACCTGCAGGACCGCTACCTGCGGCGGTTCAGGCGCAAGGCCCTGCAACCGCCGCGCCACTACGTGCCGGCCGCCCACGAGTTCGGCGAGGCAATCCGGCTGGGCATGGGGTGGGGCCTGCTTCCCGAGCTCGAAATCGGCGACGACCTCGATCAGGGGACACTGCAGAGGCTGGCACCCAAGTCCTTCGTAGACGTTCCGCTGCACTGGCAGCAGTGGCGTTATGGTTCGGCCGTGCTGGACGGCGTTGCCGCCGCCGTCCAGGACGCTGCGCGCGTGCTGAGGTGAGGGATACCAACAGGAGAGCACCCAAAGCCGGGGCAGGAGGCTAGCACTGGCAAACCATCAGCGCATTGCCGTCAGGATCCCGGAAATTAAACCATTGCCCGTGCTGGATGTCCGCCGGATCGGCGCCAAGCTCAACCGCAAAGGCGTGCGCTGCCTGGACGTCCTGGGTGTCGAGATGGAAGGCGGGCACCTTGAACACGACGTCCTGCGCATAGATCCTGCTGTCCAGGACGAGTCCCGTGCCCTCGACCGGCAGCACATAGAGGTGGCCAAAGAGGATCTCGCCGTCGGCCGGTACCCCCAGCAGCCGGCAGTACCAGTCCCTGGCCGCCTCCACGTCGCTGACCGGGACGAAGACGGTGCCAATTCTGGGCGTAATCGGATTCATGGGGGCTCCTTCCCATCCCATGACCCGGCAGCCAGGGGATAGTGGGTTTCGACGGGGTGGCTCGAGTCTAGATCGCGCTAGTCCGTACACGGTGTCACTGCGCCGGGAGACTTTGGCAGGATCTCGACTAGACGTGGCCGATTTCCGCCAGCCCCATAGCTGCCGCAAGGGCTAGATTGGCAGCATGGCTACCACCGCCGAATCCGGCCCCACGCCGCCCGCAGGCCCCCACGAAGGGTCTCCGCACGCCGCACCTTCACCCGCCCCGCACCTGTCGAAGGGCAACGCGCCCGCGCCGCGGCACTCACCCGGCCGGGCGCCGGTCACCAAACTGGGCGTCGCCGCCGTCGTCGTCACCGTGGTCCTGTGGGCCTCCGCCTTCGTGGGCATCCGCGCCGTGGGACCAAGCTTCTCCCCCGGTTCCCTGACTCTGGGACGGCTGGCGATTGCCGCCGTCGTACTCGGCCTGGTGGTGCTGCCCAAGCTGCGGATGCTGCCCAAGGGCCGGGAGTGGTGGCCCATCCTGGCGTACGGCGTCATGTGGTTCGGCGGCTACAACGTGGCCCTCAACGCCGCTGAGCACCTGCTGGACGCCGGCACTGCTGCCCTGCTGATCAACGTCAACCCCATCCTGGTGGCGGTCATGGCGGGCATTCTGCTCAAGGAAGGTTTCCCCCGCTGGCTGATCATCGGGAGCCTGATTGCGTTCGCCGGCGTCGCGGTGATCGCGCTCAGTTCGGGCCAGCGTTCGACGGCGGATGTGGCCGGCGTGCTGCTCTGCCTCCTGGCCGCTGTGCTCGCCGCCGTCAGTGTGATTGTCCAGAAGCCGGTTCTGCGGAAGTTCCCCGCTGCACAGGCCACCTGGTTCGGCATCATGGTGGGTGCAGTCTGCTGCCTGCCGTTCAGCGGCCAACTGGTGGGCGAGCTGCAGCAGGCTCCGTTGCCGGCCACCCTGGGGCTGGTGTACCTGGGGATCTTCCCGACGGCGATTGCGTTCACCACCTGGGCGTACGCGCTGTCCCTCATCGACGCCGGGAAGCTGGCCGCCACGACGTATCTGGTACCTGGAACCACCATCCTCATCTCCTGGGTGGTGCTCGGCGAAGTGCCCACCGTGTGGGGTCTTGTGGGCGGCGTGATCTGCCTGGTGGGAGTGGGGCTGACGCGGCGCAAATCCCGCTAGAGTCTTGATATGCCCGCCAACCTGCCGCCCGGCCTGCCGATCGTCCCGGACGGGGCGGAGAATGACGAGCCGTTCCCCATGACCGAGGAAGATTTCGAGTCGGCCGTCAGCGACGCCCTGGAGCGCATCCCGCCGGAAGTGGCGCGGGCCATGGACAACGTTGCCGTGTTCATCGAGGACGACTACGTCCCGCAACCCGGCGAAGACCCCGACACCGTGCTGCTGGGACTCTACGAAGGCGTTCCGCTGACCGAGCGGGACTCCTGGTGGGACGCCGGATCACTCCCTGACCGCATCACCATCTACCGCGAGCCCATCCTGGAAATCTGTTCCTCCCGCGAAGAGGTCATCCAGGAGGTGGCCGTCACCGTGACGCATGAGATTGCCCACCACTTTGGCATTAGCGACGAACGGCTGCACGAACTCGGCTGGGACTAGCTAGCCTTGTAGGCATGGGACACGACCACAGCCACTCTCACGGCATCTCTGCCACTGGCACGGGCACTGCCAAGCACCGCAAGCGCCTGATTGCCGTTCTCGGCATCACCCTGGCAGTGGTCCTGATCCAGATCGTCGGCGCCGTCATTTCCGGTTCGCTGGCCCTGCTCGCCGACGCCGGGCACATGCTGTCCGACGCCGCCGGCGTCTTCATCGCCCTGCTGGCCGCCTGGATTGCCGCCCGGCCGGCGAGCGACCAGCGGACCTACGGGTACCAGCGCGCCGAGGTCCTGGCCGCCCTGGCCAACGCCCTGGTGCTGATCGTCATTTCCGTGGTGATTTTCACCGAAGCCATCCGGCGGATCGGTTCGGCTCCCGAGGTCCAGACCGACGTGATGCTCTACGCCGCCGTCCTGGGTGCCGTGGCCAACCTGGTGTCCCTGCTGATCCTGCGTGGCGCCCAGAAGGAAAGCCTCAACGTGCGTGGCGCCTACCTTGAGGTGCTCGGCGACCTGCTGGGATCGTTCGCTGTCATAGCCGCAGCAGTGGTGATCATGTTCACCGGTTTCCAGGCGGCGGACACCATTGCCTCCATGGTGATCGCGCTGATGATCCTGCCCCGGGCATGGCACCTGCTCCGCGACGTGGTGGATGTTCTGCTGGAAGCCACCCCCAAGGGTGTTGAAGTGCAGATGATCCGCGAGCACATCCTGTCCGTGCAGGGTGTGGTGTCCGTGCACGATATCCACATCTGGACTATCACCTCCGGCGTGCCGGTCTTCTCGGCCCACGTGGTGGTGGAGGATGCCGTTCTCAGCGCTCGCGGGGCAGACCAGGTACTGGACAAGCTCGCCACCTGCTTGGGCTCACACTTCGACACGGAACACTGCACGTTCCAGCTGGAGCCCGAGAGCCACTCCGAACACGAGGCCCACCAGCACGCCTGAGCGGTTCCGGCCTCCGGGGCTAGCGCGGCATGGGCCTGTCCGGGTTGGTGAGGCGGTACAGGAACGCAGCCGTGGCCTCGCGCAAAACGGGTGTGCTTGGGCGGAAGGTCCCGTCGCCATAACCGTTGGTTATTCCTGCGGCTGCGGCCCAGCTGATTTCCCGGTGGAAGGCGTCGCCGGGACGGACGTCGCTAAACGGGGCGGTCGCCGGCGCGGCATAGGCCGGCGCTCCGGCCTGCGTAGTGGCGTATCGGTAAAGGAAAGCAGCCATGGCTTCCCGTGTCACCGGCGTGCCGGGGCGGAAGGTGCCATCGTCGTAGCCCGTGGTGATCCGTTGGGAGGCCAGCCAGGTGATCTCCTTGTAGAAGCGGTCCCCGGGGGCCAGATCCCTGAACGGTGAGACTGCTGGTGGAACAAACCAGGACGGCGATCCCGCCAGACGATAGAAGAAGGCGGCCGCCGCGTCCCGCTGAACCGGCTCCAGCTGCCGGAACGAGCCGTCAGGGAAGCCGGTGCTGATACGGGAGTTCCCGAGCCAACTAATCTCGTGGAAGAACGGGGCGCCCACGGGTACGTCGGTGAATGCCTGCCAACCGTTTTCTACCAGGTCCACCCGGGAGACTCCCGAACCCTTGTGGACGACCCAGAGGGCGGAGCCATCCCGGTTAATGACGATGCCTTGGGGTGAGCGCCCCACCGGGAAAGCGGCAGTGACAGTTTCCGTGGCCACGTTCAGTACCAGGACACGGCCCGCTTCGCTGCCGTCGACCACGTAAGCTGTGTTTCCGTCCAGGCCAAATGCAACGGCGCTAGGTGCGCCGGTGAGCGGGATCGTGTGCGACGCCATGGTGGCGGTGTCGACAATCCCCAGAGTGCCCGGGTACACGCATCCGGTGATGTAAAGCCGCGATCCGGACGGGTTCAAGGTCAAATCAGAATTAGCCGTGCAGCCAGTTTCAATTACTTTCACCACCCTCCGCTCCGCGACAGAAACCACGTTAATTCCGCCGGCATACGAATCACCGACGTAGAGCGTGCCGCCGTCAGGGCTCACCGCGACCCGACCGCCTGGCTGGCCGGGAACCGGGACCTTGGCGGTAATCGCATTCGAGGCGGTGTCGATGAACGTCACATTGCGGCCCTCGTACATGGCACCGAAGAGCGTGCGCCCGTCCGGTGAGAGCGTCAGGCGCCCGCCGCCACGGTCGGTTTCGATGCTCGCCGTCACGGTGTTGGTCCGGGTGTCGACCACTTGAACGATGCCGGGTCCAGTGCCTTGGTTGCGGGGGTTCTGGGTATTGCCGCTGTTGGCAATGTAGAGCCGGGTGCCGTCCTCGCTGAGCACAACGCCGAGGGTGCCCATCGCGCCCGGAATGGTGGCCTCGACAGCGCCCGTGGCTGCATCTTGGACGGTGACATTTCCCGGGTTCATATATAGAAGATGGGGAACGTAGATCTTCGAGCCAGCCGAATCAACCGCCAGGGACGGCGTGAACCGGCTATTCCCGGCGGGCGGGAACGTTGCAGAAACCCAGTACCCGTCCGGCGAGGCTGTCAGCGGGCCCGGCACGCCCACCACCATCAGGGTCACGGCAAGAAGCGCCGCGGCACACAACCTTCCCCGCAGCGGGCGCCTACCCCGGCGCGCAAAATGCCCACAACGACTCTGTTGCACGAGATATCCCCCTGCCCGAAACTGTCCAGGCCCCCAGTCCTGTTCAGGCTAGGTCCGGCCTTCATCTGACCGCTAGCGTGGCGACTACCTGTTAAGGCCTCCTTTTCCCGACACGCCACATACCAAAGTGACGAAATCACATGATTGTTGTTTATGTTATTGATGTGACCAGTGTTGCCAAAGTTGCAACTGGCCACGTAGCCTCGTGTGTGCTGGGTCTCCGCAGCGGGGTATTCACCTGTGACAATCACCTGTGAAATCGAATGTCCTCGCTCTTTCCAGCCCAACTCTTGCGAGGTTACTTGATGGGTTTCACCGGATCCGGCCGCAAAGCGGCTGTGCTGAGCACCGCCGTCGTACTCCTCGGATCCCTTGCCCTGCCCGCCGGGGCCGCGCCGCTTCCGCGGGCCGCAGTGCCCGCCGTGAGCGTTCCGGCGTCACCGGAGATCCCCTCCCCCGAAGAGATCGCAGCAGCCAAAGCCAGTGAAAGCGCGACGGCGGACCAGGTCGCCCGGATCGACCGCATCCTGGCGGACGCGTCTGCCGCACAGGAAGCAAGCTTTGCCGCCGCCATGCAGGCCAACAACGCCTACGGCGACGCCCTGGTCACGCTCGATATCCGGCGGGATGCGGCCACGCTCGCCTCGGCCAAGGCCGCATCCGCCGAGGCTGAACAAGCGAAGACCCGCAAGCAGGTAGGGCAACTGGCCGGGGACCTGTACCGCAATGGCGGCCTCAACCCCGCACTGAGCACATTTGTCAGTGGAAACGGCGAAGTGCTGAAACAGGCTGCCACCCTCGAAGCCATTTCCGCGAGCCGCGGCCGGGCCTTTGAGGCAGCCGAGAACGCCGCCTCTGCCGCTAAGTCCCTGACCGCCGCCGCGGAGGACGCCAACCGCGCCGCCGATGACGCGGCCCGGTCGGCCGAAGACCGCAAGGCTGAGGCCGAGCGCGCCAACGCTGCCCAGGCGAAGGCGGTGTCCGAGGCGAAGTCCCAACGGACGGTGCTGGTGGACCAGTTGGCAAACCTCAAGAACACTACGGTGGCGCTGGAATCCGCCAGGGTTGACGCGTTGGACCGCCAACGCGCCCAGGAACGCTTGGCGGCCGTTACCGCGGCCGCGGCTTCCCAGGGAACGGCCCAGGGCGGCGCCGCTGCACAGAACAGGCCCGCTGCTCCGGCCCCGGCCGCACCTGCAGCCCCCGCCGGTCCGGCGCCAGCCGCCCCTGCCCCGTCACCTGTGAGTCCGGCACCGCCCGCTCCCGCCCCGCCTG
>NZ_JYCN01000038.1 GCF_000876655.1 Arthrobacter sp. SPG23 | reverse complement strand
ACGGCATCCGCGGCGAAGTGACCGTCCAGGTCCTGACCGACGCGCCGGAGGACCGTTTCATTCCGGGCACGCAATTCCTGGTTGAGCCCGCCTCGGTGGGACCGAAGTGCGGATCCCGGACCCGGACGAGGAAGCGCTGCGGGACCTGTCCCGGCTCCGCTCAGGCACGGCGACAGACCTTGCACACTCACGCCAGCACGTGAACGCCATCCTGCTCCGCCACGGCATCCGCTACCCCAAAGACACCCGATGGACGAAGGAACACAGTTTGTGGCTGCACCGTCAGCGCTTTGACGAGGCGGCGCTGCAGTTCACCTACGAAGCCGACCTCGAGCAGGCCGAGCTGCTGGCCGGGCACCTAAAACGCATCGACAAACAGCTGACCACCACAGCCGCAACCTGCCGCTACGGCCCCGTGATAAACGCGCTAATGTGCCTGCGGGGTATCCAGATGACGACCGGGTTCGGGCTGGCCGTGGAGATCGGCGACTGGACCCGCTTCACCGGCTCAACAATCGGTTCCTACCTCGGCCTCGTACCAAGCGAGGAGTCCTCCGGTCAATCCCGGCACCAGGGCCCGATCACCAAGGCCGGGAACACCTACGCCCGCAAACTCCTCATCGAAGCCGCCTGGCAGCATCGCCGCCCCTACGCCCGGCCTGGGGAACGGCTACTGCGCCAACTCGATCTCGTCGACCCGGCAACCCGGATCCGTGCTCTGGAAGGAAACCACCGGCTTCACCGCAAGTGGGAACACTTCGATGAGCGGCACAAAATGTCAGTCAAGGCCAACACCGCCATCGCCCGCGAGCTCGCCGGCTGGTGCTGGTCACTGGCCGCCCCGCTCCAGCAAGGAGACCGCATGACCGCGGCCTGACCCGAACGTGCCCCCGGACGTGGTGAGAGTGGCGGCAGCACGCAGGAGCTAACTCGAGAGCCCGCTATGAGCAGACGGGGTCAAACCGTCGACGCTCGATCCTAGACACCCGACATGCTCCAGCCGAACAGATCGTCATGCGGTAACCAACCCGCGAATGTCAGCCTGACACTGCAGTCGCAAAGGACTCGCCACCACGGTCAC
>NZ_JYCN01000037.1 GCF_000876655.1 Arthrobacter sp. SPG23 | reverse complement strand
AAAAAACTTGACCACAAAAGATCAATCAGAAATTTTCGAGAGAACCACAGAAACCAACCACACCCAACAACCACCCCCCGCCCCGAAAGACAAGGAATCATCATCACGCGCAGCCAGATCCAGGTTCATATTCTTGGAAATTGCTTCTTATAAAAGATGCTCGCGTCCACTATGTAGTTCTCAAACAACAACCCCGTACCACACACCCCACACACACAACCCGCAAAGGCCGATACATGCATGATCGATGCAGCCAGGAAACCAGAAACACAAGTACCAGGATCAACCCCGCAAAGGGAAACCCCGGTCCTGTTGTCTCAGGACCCAACAGTGTGCCAAACACTACCCGGCAATCCACACCGGCAAGCGTTCCAGAACCGGGACCCTCAAGAGGGACCCCGTTCGTACTTGCTGCCGGCACGTGCCACCAGGCACCTATTTGCTGATATTCCACCCGTGAGCACCCGCCGCAGAACTAGCGTCTGCGCAACGGGCGTACTCCTGACAACACCACCACACAGACATAACGCCTGGCAGGGTTGTTGTAGGTGCTCCTTAGAAAGGAGGTGATCCAGCCGCACCTTCCGGTACGGCTACCTTGTTACGACTTAGTCCCAATCGCCAGTCCCACCTTCGACAGCTCCCTCCCAC
>NZ_JYCN01000036.1 GCF_000876655.1 Arthrobacter sp. SPG23 | reverse complement strand
GGCGCATCCGCCGCCGCCCGCTGATATGTAGGTCTGGTTGTCAAGAGAGCAGGGATGAGCGGCTTCTGGGTTTTGGTTCCCGGGGGCCGCTCATCGTGTGCCGGCCGGTTGTGGTGACCGTGGTGGCGAGTCCTTTGCGACTGCAGTGTCAGGCTGACATTCGCGGGTTGGTTACCGCATGACGATCTGTTCGGCTGGAGCATGTCGGGTGTCTAGGATCGAGCGTCGACGGTTTGACCCCGTCTGCTCATAGCGGGCTCTCGAGTTAGCTCCTGCGTGCTGCCGCCACTCTCACCACGTCCGGGGGCACGTTCGGGTCAGGCCGCGGTCATGCGGTCTCCTTGCTGGAGCGGGGCGGCCAGTGACCAGCACCAGCCGGCGAGCTCGCGGGCGATGGCGGTGTTGGCCTTGACTGACATTTTGTGCCGCTCATCGAAGTGTTCCCACTTGCGGTGAAGCCGGTGGTTTCCTTCGAGAGCACGGATCCGGGTTGCCGGGTCGACGAGATCGAGTTGGCGCAGTAGCCGTTCCCCAGGCCGGGCGTAGGGGCGGCGATGCTGCCAGGCGGCTTCGATGAGGAGTTTGCGGGCGTAGGTGTTCCCGGCCTTGGTGATCGGGCCCTGGTGCCGGGATTGACCGGAGGACTCCTCGCTTGGTACGAGGCCGAGGTAGGAACCGATTGTTGAGCCGGTGAAGCGGGTCCAGTCGCCGATCTCCACGGCCAGCCCGAACCCGGTCGTCATCTGGATACCCCGCAGGCACATTAGCGCGTTTATCACGGGGCCGTAGCGGCAGGTTGCGGCTGTGGTGGTCAGCTGTTTGTCGATGCGTTTTAGGTGCCCGGCCAGCAGCTCGGCCTGCTCGAGGTCGGCTTCGTAGGTGAACTGCAGCGCCGCCTCGTCAAAGCGCTGACGGTGCAGCCACAAACTGTGTTCCTTCGTCCATCGGGTGTCTTTGGGGTAGCGGATGCCGTGGCGGAGCAGGATGGCGTTCACGTGCTGGCGTGAGTGTGCAAGGTCTGTCGCCGTGCCTGAGCGGAGCCGGGACAGGTCCCGCAGCGCTTCCTCGTCCGGGTCCGGGATCCGCACTTCGGTGACTGAGCCGACCGCGAGCATTTCGGCCAGCACCCGGGCGTCACGCCGATCAGTTTTGATCCGGTCCCCGGGAGCACGGAGCAGTTTCGAGGACGCCGCAACGACGCAGTTGATGCCCGCGGCGCGCAGGTACCTGGCCAGGACGAACCCGCTCGGGCCCGATTCGTAGACGACCTTGAGCGGCGGGGTGAACCGGCCGAGCCACTCCAGCACCAGCGCAGGATCTGAGGCCATCGTGTGGTTGCTAATTTCACCGGTGGCGGGGTTCAGTGCATGGCCCACGACGTTCACCGCGTGAACATCCAGCCCAATGAAAGTATGCTCAAACATAGCCGGGACCTCCCAAACTTCACATGTGGCACTACCATTGCACCCCCGACAAGCCGACAGGCCAAGGGAGCCGCCAACGGCAACCCACGGACCTGTGAAACAGAAGGCCCCGGCCCCCTCGTCCTCCTCCTCGTCCTGACCCTGCCCGTCCGGGATAAGGGACATCACCGCCGGGAACAAGTCCTGCAGCGCCTCCCTTTACCCCAATAGGCGGCGAATCACAGGAAGCTGGCGCTGCCAGGACCGTCCGGCGATAATGGACCGTTGCCCTGACGGGCAGGAACCGTTCCACTTCATATCGTCTAGGCGGAACGGCCCCCGGCCGG
>NZ_JYCN01000035.1 GCF_000876655.1 Arthrobacter sp. SPG23 | reverse complement strand
TTAAAGTGGGAGAGCCCCAACCGTGTGGTTGGGGCTCTCGACCTGAATGATGTTCCGGCGGTGACCTACTCTCCCACACCCTCCCGGGTGCAGTACCATCGGCGCTGTGGGTCTTAGCTTCCGGGTTCGGAATGGGACCGGGCGTTTCCCCCACGCTATGACCGCCGTAACCCTTGCTCCACAACCCCTGGTTAGGGGTCGGGAAATCTGGTGGTTACAACATGCTCTGCCTGTTAGGGCAGTTGTGGTGTTGTTATGTAGTTTTTTGGTTCCTTGCAACGTTTCGTCTGGCGACGGGTTTGTTGGTTGGGAACCACATAGTGGACGCAAGCAGTCTTGTTCTCTTTGTACCGCCCCTGGGTGCAAACCCCTTTTGAATGGGTTTGCAAGGGGTGGTGTGTGGTGTAAGTTATCGGCCTATTAGTACCGGTCAGCTTCACGAGTCGTTAGTCCTCGCTTCCACATCCGGCCTATCAACCCAGTGGTCTGGCTGGGGGCCTCTCACACACAAGGTGTATGGAAATCTCATCTCGAAGCGAGCTTCCCGCTTAGATGCTTTCAGCGGTTATCCCATCCGAACGTAGCTAATCAGCGGTGCACTTGGCAGTACAACTGACACACCAGAGGTTCGTCCGTCCCGGTCCTCTCGTACTAAGGACAGCCCTTCTCAAATTTCCTGCGCGCGCAGCGGATAGGGACCGAACTGTCTCACGACGTTCTAAACCCAGCTCGCGTACCGCTTTAATGGGCGAACAGCCCAACCCTTGGGACCTACTCCAGCCCCAGGATGCGACGAGCCGACATCGAGGTGCCAAACCATGCCGTCGATATGGACTCTTGGGCAAGATCAGCCTGTTATCCCCGAGGTACCTTTTATCCGTTGAGCGACGGCCATTCCACAATGTACCGCCGGATCACTAGTCCCGACTTTCGTCCCTGCTCGAGATGTCTCTCTCACAGTCAAGCTCCCTTGTGCACTTACACTCGACACCTGATTGCCAACCAGGCTGAGGGAACCTTTGGGCGCCTCCGTTACTTTTTAGGAGGCAACCGCCCCAGTTAAACTACCCATCAGGCACTGTCCCTGACCCGGATTACGGGCCGAAGTTAGATGTCCAAAGTGACCAGAGTGGTATTTCAACGATGACTCCACCCGAACTGGCGTCCGGGCTTCAACGTCTCCCACCTATCCTACACAAGCCACTCCGAACACCAATACCAAACTATAGTAAAGGTCTCGGGGTCTTTCCGTCCTGCTGCGCGTAACGAGCATCTTTACTCGTACTGCAATTTCGCCGAGTTTATGGTTGAGACAGCGGGGAAGTCGTTACTCCATTCGTGCAGGTCGGAACTTACCCGACAAGGAATTTCGCTACCTTAGGATGGTTATAGTTACCACCGCCGTTTACTGGGGCTTAAATTCTCAGCTTCGCCTTGCGGCTAACCGGTCCTCTTAACCTTCCAGCACCGGGCAGGAGTCAGTCCGTATACATCGTCTTGCGACTTCGCACGGACCTGTGTTTTTAGTAAACAGTCGCTTCCCCCTGGTCTCTGCGGCCCCGATCCCCTCCGGACAGCGTGTGTCCATCAAGGTTGGGGCCCCCCTTCTCCCGAAGTTACGGGGGCATTTTGCCGAGTTCCTTAACCATAATTCTCTCGATCGCCTTAGTATTCTCTACCTGATCACCTGTGTCGGTTTGGGGTACGGGCGGCTAAAACCTCGCGTCGATGCTTTTCTAGGCAGCATAGGATCACCGAATCCCCCCCTACGGGGGTCCCGTCAGGTCTCAGGCATCATGAACGGCGGATTTGCCTACCGTTCGCCCTACATCCTTGGACCGGGACAACCATCGCCCGGCTCGGCTACCTTCCTGCGTCACACCTGTTAATACGCTTACCTCCCAGGATCAGGTCCCGCGCTCCACCAAAAACCGCACACCACAAGGGTGATTGGTCAGGTCTCGGGCAGTTAGTATCCCCTGTTCAGCATGGGCGGTTTTTCGCCGGTACGGGAATATCAACCCGTTGTCCATCGACTACGCCTGTCGGCCTCGCCTTAGGTCCCGACTTACCCAGGGCAGATTAGCTTGACCCTGGAACCCTTGATCATTCGGCGGACGGGTTTCTCACCCGTCTTTCGCTACTCATGCCTGCATTCTCACTCGTGTAGGCTCCACCGCTGGTTTACACCGCGACTTCACTGCCCACACGACGCTCCCCTACCCATCCACACTCCTGAACCACAAAGGCTTGGATAAAATGTGAATGCCACAACTTCGGCGGTGTACTTGAGCCCCGCTACATTGTCGGCGCGGAATCACTTGACCAGTGAGCTATTACGCACTCTTTTAAGGATGGCTGCTTCTAAGCCAACCTCCTGGTTGTCTTCGCAACTCCACATCCTTTCCCACTTAGCACACGCTTAGGGGCCTTAGTTGGTGGTCTGGGCTGTTTCCCTCTCGACTATGAAGCTTATCCCCCACAGTCTCACTGCTGCGCTCTCACTTACCGGCATTCGGAGTTTGGCTGACGTCAGTAACCTTGTAGGGCCCATTAGCCATCCAGTAGCTCTACCTCCGGTAAGAAACACGCAACGCTGCACCTAAATGCATTTCGGGGAGAACCAGCTATCACGAAGTTTGATTGGCCTTTCACCCCTACCCACAGCTCATCCCCTCCATTTTCAACTGAAGTGGGTTCGGTCCTCCACGACGTCTTACCGTCGCTTCAACCTGGCCATGGGTAGATCACTTCGCTTCGGGTCTAGATCACGCCACTGCAACGCCCTATTCAGACTCGCTTTCGCTACGGCTGCCCCACACGGGTTAACCTCGCGACGTAACACTAACTCGCAGGCTCATTCTTCAAAAGGCACGCCGTCACCAGAATCAGACTGGCTCCGACGGATTGTAAGCACACGGTTTCAGGTACTGTTTCACTCCCCTCCCGGGGTACTTTTCACCTTTCCCTCACGGTACTGGTCCGCTATCGGTCATTAGGGAGTATTTAGGCTTATCAGGTGGTCCTGACAGATTCGCACGGGATTTCTCGGGCCCCGTGCTACTTGGGATACTCTCCAGGCGGTACACAACATTACGGTTACGGGGCTCACACCCTCTCTGGCCGGCCTTTCAAGACCGTTCACCTATGCCTGCACATCACACCCCACTGTCCCGGCAGAGACAGAACGGAAAGTCCCACAACCCCGACCATGCAACGCCCGCCGGCTATCACACATGGAACGGTTTAGCCTGATCCGCGTTCGCTCGCCACTACTAACGGAATCACTATTGTTTTCTCTTCCTGCGGGTACTGAGATGTTTCACTTCCCCGCGTTCCCTCCACGCACCCTATGTGTTCAGATGCGGGTCACCAGGTAACTCGCGTCCCTGGCGGGGTTTCCCCATTCGGACACCCTGGGATCACAGTCCGGTTATCGACTCCCCCAGGCTTATCGCAGATTCCTACGTCCTTCTTCGGCTCCTAATGCCAAGGCATCCACCGTGTGCTCTTAAAAACTTGACCACAAAAGATCAATCAGAAATTTTCGAGAGAACCACAGAAACCAACCACACCCAACAACCACCCCCCGCCCCGAAAGACAAGGAATCATCATCACGCGCAGCCAGATCCAGGTTCATATTCTTGGAAATTGCTTCTTATAAAAGATGCTCGCGTCCACTATGTAGTTCTCAAACAACAACCCCGTACCACACACCCCACACACACAACCCGCAAGGGCCGATACATGCATGATCGATGCAGCCAGGAAACCAGAAACACAAGTACCACACCACCACCGGAGCCTCCCGCAAAGGAAACACCCGGCCATGCCATGGTCCTGTTGCCTCAGGACCCAACAGTGTGCCAAACACTACCCGGCAATCCACACCGGCAAGCGTTCCAGAACCGGGACCCTCAAGAGGGACCCCGTTCGTACTTGCTGCCGGCACGTGCCACCAGGCACCTATTTGCTGATATTCCACCCGTGAGCACCCGCCGCAGAACTAGCGTCTGCGCAACGGGCGTACTCCTGACAACACCACCACACAGACATAACGCCTGGCAGGGTTGCTGTAGGTGCTCCTTAGAAAGGAGGTGATCCAGCCGCACCTTCCGGTACGGCTACCTTGTTACGACTTAGTCCCAATCGCCAGTCCCACCTTCGACAGCTCCCTCCCACAAGGGGTTAGGCCACCGGCTTCGGGTGTTACCAACTTTCGTGACTTGACGGGCGGTGTGTACAAGGCCCGGGAACGTATTCACCGCAGCGTTGCTGATCTGCGATTACTAGCGACTCCGACTTCATGGGGTCGAGTTGCAGACCCCAATCCGAACTGAGACCGGCTTTTTGGGATTAGCTCCACCTCACAGTATCGCAACCCTTTGTACCGGCCATTGTAGCATGCGTGAAGCCCAAGACATAAGGGGCATGATGATTTGACGTCGTCCCCACCTTCCTCCGAGTTGACCCCGGCAGTCTCCCATGAGTCCCCGCCATTACGCGCTGGCAACATGGAACGAGGGTTGCGCTCGTTGCGGGACTTAACCCAACATCTCACGACACGAGCTGACGACAACCATGCACCACCTGTGAACCGGCCCCAAAGGGGAAGGACTGTTTCCAGCCCGGTCCGGCCCATGTCAAGCCTTGGTAAGGTTCTTCGCGTTGCATCGAATTAATCCGCATGCTCCGCCGCTTGTGCGGGCCCCCGTCAATTCCTTTGAGTTTTAGCCTTGCGGCCGTACTCCCCAGGCGGGGCACTTAATGCGTTAGCTACGGCGCGGAAAACGTGGAATGTCCCCCACACCTAGTGCCCAACGTTTACGGCATGGACTACCAGGGTATCTAATCCTGTTCGCTCCCCATGCTTTCGCTCCTCAGCGTCAGTTAATGCCCAGAGACCTGCCTTCGCCATCGGTGTTCCTCCTGATATCTGCGCATTTCACCGCTACACCAGGAATTCCAGTCTCCCCTACATCACTCTAGTCTGCCCGTACCCACCGCAGATCCGGAGTTGAGCCCCGGACTTTCACGGCAGACGCGACAAACCGCCTACGAGCTCTTTACGCCCAATAATTCCGGATAACGCTTGCGCCCTACGTATTACCGCGGCTGCTGGCACGTAGTTAGCCGGCGCTTCTTCTGCAGGTACCGTCACTTTCGCTTCTTCCCTACTGAAAGAGGTTTACAACCCGAAGGCCGTCATCCCTCACGCGGCGTCGCTGCATCAGGCTTTCGCCCATTGTGCAATATTCCCCACTGCTGCCTCCCGTAGGAGTCTGGGCCGTGTCTCAGTCCCAGTGTGGCCGGTCACCCTCTCAGGCCGGCTACCCGTCGTCGCCTTGGTGAGCCATTACCTCACCAACAAGCTGATAGGCCGCGAGTCCATCCAAAACCACAAAAAGCTTTCCACCCCCCACCATGCGATGAGGAGTCATATCCGGTATTAGACCCAGTTTCCCAGGCTTATCCCAGAGTTAAGGGCAGGTTACTCACGTGTTACTCACCCGTTCGCCACTAATCCCCCAGCAAGCTGGGATCATCGTTCGACTTGCATGTGTTAAGCACGCCGCCAGCGTTCATCCTGAGCCAGGATCAAACTCTCCGTTGAAGTAAAACAAAAACAGACACACCATGCGCCCCCGGGAAAACGGGAAACACACAATGCACAAAATTTGAAACCAGCTGTAAAAACCAGACCACACCACGGGGTGGCGGATCCAGTCAATTCAACCAATCCATAAAATAAATTGGTATCAACAAACTTGGCACACTATTGAGTTCTCAAACAACAGACACACCCGGCACCACCACAACATCTCAGCCGTGGATCGCTCCGGAGCAACTTTTCTAACTTACCCGATCCCGGACCGCTTTGCAAACCGGCGTTTCCGCCATCCACAAGCACCACAGGAAGGGTCCCCGCCCGGTTTCCGCACGCCATAACAGCGCCGTTTTCAGGCCATTCAGAAAGGGGGTCGGTCGCTATCTTTCCG
>NZ_JYCN01000034.1 GCF_000876655.1 Arthrobacter sp. SPG23 | reverse complement strand
GCGGGCAACGGCTGCAGGTACACGTGCGGCCACCAGGCACACGTGCGCCGTGTAGAGGCTGAGGGTCATGGCACCGGCGCCCCGCAGTGGCAGCAGCAGGTCCAGGCTGAGCCATTCGCCCAGCTCCCCAGCAGCAGGCAGGCGCCCACCACGGCTATCCCTTGGATGACACGCTTGGTAATAGGTCCACCGGGTTCCAGACAATAGGCGTTGTCAATTTGGATAGGTTCAAAGGGGTGACGCCTGCGGTCGTCGTGTTTACGGATATGGACGGCACCGCGGAGGACAGCTACACAGTTCCTGTGTCCGAGGGCGTTGAGTACCTGATCGGCGACAAGGTCGTAGAGGCCGGACTGCATCCGGGTTCGGGGACCGTCACGGTGAAGGCGCGGGCTAAGGCGGATTACGTTCTGGCCGAGGGCGCTGCAGTCGAGTGGAGCACGACGTTCAAGGCGACCCCGTATGAGGTGACGCCTGCAGCGGTGGTCTTCACGGATAAGGACGGCACTGCCGAGGACACCTACACGGTCCCTGCGACGGAGGGCGTCGAATATCTGGTCAACGACCAGGTTGTTGAGGCTGGAACGCGCCCGGGTGCGGGCACGGTCACGGTGAAGGCTCGGGCTAAGGCTGATTACGTTCTCGCCGAGGGCTCCACCGCCGAGTGGTCTGTGACATTCAAAGCGACCCCGTACAAGGTGACGCCTGCAGCGGTGGTCTTCACGGATAAGGACGGCACTGCCGAGGACACCTACACGGTCCCTGCGACGGAAGGCGTCGAATATCTGGTCAACGACCAGGTTCTTGAGGCTGGAACGCGCCCGGGCGCGGGAACCGTCACGGTCAAGGCGCGGGCCACGGCTGATTACGTTCTCGCCGAGGGCGCGTCCGCCGAGTGGGTATTCACGTTCAAGGCGACCCCGTACAAGGTGACGCCTGCAGCCGTGGTCTTCACGGATAAGGACGGCATTGCCGAGGACACCTACACGGTTCCTGCCACTGAGGGCGTCGAATACCTTCTGGTCAACGACCAGGTTCTTGAGGCTGGAACGCACCCGGGTGCGGGAACCGTCACGGTGAAGGCGCGGGCCACGGCTGATTACGTTCTCGCCGAGGGCGCGGCCGCAGAATGGGCATTCACG
>NZ_JYCN01000033.1 GCF_000876655.1 Arthrobacter sp. SPG23 | reverse complement strand
CGGGTCTTTGAGGGCCGCGAACGCGGAAAGGTAKAGAGAGTGCGTTTGAGGGCTTTGTTGCCTCTTCGGGAGGCGCGGTCGCCGCGGATGGAGGACCCTGAGCGCCATGTCACCGGTGTCAGGCCGGCGTAGGAGGCCAGGTGCCCGGCGGTGGGGAAGTCTTTGTCGGCGACTTCGGTGAGGATCCGTGCTGCGGTCCTGATGCCGACGGCCGGCAAAGACATCAGGACCTGGTGAAGAGGGTGGGCCTCCACGAGGGCTTCGACCTGGGTGTAGACAGTGGCGCGGCCTTCGTGGATCCTGGCGAGCATGCCCGCCAGTTCCGGCAGGACGATGGTGGCGGCGTTCGTTCCGGTCACGGTCACGGTCTGTTGGTTTAGGGCCTCGATGATTTCATCGGCGAGGCGTTCGCCCATCCGGGGCGCGAGTTTGGTCAGCCGGTTCCCGATCCGGCGCCGGCCTGCGTGGCGAAGCGCTTCGGGTGTCGGCCAGGTCCGCAGCAGATCCAGGACCGCGGGGTGGTCCAGCCGGGGTCCCAGGACGCGTTCGAGTGCCGGGTGGATCTGGGTCAGCAGGCCACGGATCCGGTTCGAGGTGGCGGTGGCCTGTTTGGCCAGGTCATCATCGAAACCGCAGAGCATGCTCAGCTCGGCGATCTGCTCGTCGGCGAGCTGGACCGAGCGCAGGGTATGGGGCATGGAGCGGGCAGCGTCGGCGATGATGAACGCATCCCGGGCGTCCGTTTTGGCTTCCCCGGGGTGCAGGTCCGCGATCCGGCGCATCGCCAAACCCGGAAGGTAGCCGATCAGGGTCCCTGCGGCCTGGGCAACGGCAACCGGGAGCGCGCCGATC
This sequence comes from Arthrobacter sp. SPG23, assembly GCF_000876655.1. GTDB lineage: Bacteria > Actinomycetota > Actinomycetes > Actinomycetales > Micrococcaceae > Arthrobacter. The sequence goes on along the minus strand of NZ_JYCN01000033.1, from coordinate 443 downwards.
GTCGCGGGCTGATCGACCACCAGGAGGATCCGGCCGTGGTGTTCAAGCTCGGCCAGGATCTCCCGGATCCGGGTTTCGTCGTTGGGCAGGGCCCGGTCCAGCAACTTCTTCCCGGCCCGGTCCAAGGCAACAGCATGGTGCTCACCCTTGCCGACATCCAATCCGATGAACACTTCAACGTTTTCGTGGTTCCTGATCACCTGGCGCACCTCCGGTCCTGGACACTGACTACCGTGCCAGCCTGACCATCGGTGTCAGGGCCCCGCACCCACGTTACGCACGACGTTCCTAAACTGTCCTGCCCCTATTAGCGGTCACCCTGCCACCCGCCCGGACCCGGTGACAACACTCTCAGGATCATCCAACAACAGAGCGTGATAATCATGCCGGACCCGGTCAGGCAAGCACACCCACATCCTGCAACAGAACTGGGCTACGAAAAA
>NZ_JYCN01000032.1 GCF_000876655.1 Arthrobacter sp. SPG23 | reverse complement strand
TTCCAGAGCACGCGCCACCCGGGCCAGGTCCGCTACGTGGCGGCCGGACCATTCGCTGCGGAACTTCTCAGCGTCCGGGCCCTTCCAGTCGGTGCTGTCAAGAGCCTTCGTCAGCTGCGACTTGGCCTTCTCGATCTCGGACGAACCAGCCTGAAGCTTGGTTCCCAGTGCCTTGAGCTGAGCAATGTCTGCACCCCAAATAGCCATTAGTTTTCTCCTTCAGTCAACGGACCCGATCCGATCGGCATCCCCAGCGGCCCCCGGCTCATCCGGAAGATCCATTACCTAGAAACTATCCCGCGGCCCAAACCACTGTCGATGGGCACCGCTCCCCATGCAGTCCTGGCCATGCGGGCGGCTGCCGGGCCAGTGGTCTCCGGACAGGCTGCGGGCCTCGATCCCAGGCGGTCCAGAGCCTAGCATGGGACTATGTGCCGCAACATCCGGACCCTGCATAATTTTGAGCCCCATGCCACATCGGCCGAGGTGGAAGCCGCTGCGCTGCAGTATGTGCGCAAGATCAGCGGCAGCACGAAGCCGTCGAAGGCTAATGAGGAGGCGTTCAACCGCGCCGTGCACGAGATCGCGCACGCCACCCAGCACCTGCTCGATTCGCTGGTGACACATGCTCCGGCCAAGGACCGGGACGAGGAGGCCGCCAAGGCTCGTGCCAAGGCGGCAGTCCGCTTCGGCGCCGCCTAAGCGCCCCGGCCGCCGGGCTTGCCGAAGGTGCGGAGCCGGAGCGAGTTGGTAACCACCAGCACCGAACTTGCGGCCATGGCCGCCCCGGCGATCATGGGGTTCAGCAGGCCCAGCGCCGCCACGGGAATTCCGACGGCGTTGTAGAAGAACGCCCAGAACAGGTTGGTCTTGATGGTGGCCAGCGTGCGCCGGGACAGCTCGATGGCTTGTGCCACCTGCGTCAGGTCATTTCCCATGACGGTCAGGTCCGCAGCTTCGATGGCCACATCCGTGCCGGAGCCCATGGCGATGCCCAGATCGGCCTGGGCGAGGGCTGCGGCGTCATTCACGCCATCGCCGGCCATGGCCACGGTGGCGCCGTCAGCCTGCAGCTTCCGCACGGCCTCGACCTTGCCTTCAGGCAGCACCCCGGCGAACACGTCCTCCGGAGCGATGCCGACGGCGGCGGCCACCTGCGCGGCCACCGCGGCGTTGTCTCCGGTCAGCAGGATCGGCCGGAGTCCCAACTGCTTCAGCCGCGAAATCGCTTCAGCCGAGCCCGGCTTTATCGTGTCGCGCAGCGAGACAATTCCCGCCGGCTCCCCGTCCACGGCAACCCAGATGGCGGTGGCACCGGATTCTTCGGCGTTCCGGAGCGCCTCCTGCTGTTCCGTCGTGACCGGGATGCCGTTTTCCCGCAGCCAGCCCGTCCGTCCGGCGATGACCAGCCGGCCGCCCACCTGTCCGGAAACTCCGCCGCCCGGCGCGGACCGGAACCGCTCGACGGCGGGTAGCTGCCCGCCGTCGTCGTTCCGGCGTTCCGCGGACAGTGCAGCGGCCGCAATGGCGTGGGCAATGGGGTGTTCGGAAGCGGCCTCAACTGCCCCGGCAAGGAGCAGCACTTCAGTGCTGCTGCGCGTGCCGAAGGCCAAGGCGTCGTCCACGGCAAGATGGCCGGTGGTTACGGTGCCGGTCTTGTCCAGCAGGATGGTGTCCACGGTGCGGGTGTCTTCAAGCACCTGCGGCCCCTTGATCAGGATTCCCAGCTGGGCGCCGCGGCCTGTGCCGGTGAGGAGGCCCACCGGTGTAGCCAGTCCCAGGGCGCAGGGGCAGGCAATCACCAGAACCGCCACGGCGGCGGTGAAGGCCGCTCGGAGCTCGGCGTCAGTGATGGCCGGCCCGGCGATCAGGAGCCACGCGGCGAACGTGAGGACGGCGACTACCAGCACAATCGGAACGAACACCGCGCTGATGCGGTCCGCCAGGCGGGCGATGGGAGCTTTTCCGGTCTGCGCCTGGGAAACCAGGCGGGCCATCTGGGCCAGTGTGGTTTCGGAGCCAACCCTGGTGGCGCGCACCAGCAGTCGGCCGGAGGTGTTGATGGTGGCGCCTGTGACGGGGCTGTCCGGGCCCACCTCGACGGGAACCGACTCGCCCGTGACCAGGGAGGCGTCCACAGCCGAGGAACCGTCGATCACCACACCGTCCGTGGCGATTTTCTCGCCGGGTCGGACCACCATGACGTCGCCTACCGCCAGTTGGTCTGCCGGGATTCTTATCTCGGCGCCGTCGGCCAGCACCGTGGCGTCCTTGGCGCCGAGGTTCAGCAGCGCCTTCAAGGCGTCCCCCGCCTTCTGCTTCGCGTTGGCTTCGAGGTAGCGGCCCAGCAACAGGAACGTGGTGACAACGGAAGCCACCTCGAAGTACAGACCGCCGGGGCCCATTTCCATGCCGGGGTGTTCGGTCATGCGCGGATCGGCCAGCAACTGCCAGGCGGAGAACAGGTAGGCGGCTGTGACGCCGATGGAGACCAGGGTGTCCATGGTGGAGCCCAGGTGCCGGGCGTTGATGGCCGCGGCGCGGTGGAACGGCCAGGCAGCCCACGTGACCACCGGCAAAGCGAGAATTCCGGCCACCCAGCCCCAGTTGGCGAACTGGAACACTGGAAACATCGAAATCGCGAACACCGGGAGGGTCAGGATTGCCGCCACGATAAGCCGCGGTTTGAGTTGCGCCGCGGTGCCACCGTGCGATAGGTGGTCACCAAGTTCGCCGGATCCGGCGGTTGAGCCTGTTGAAGCCGGATCCGGGACGTCGCGTCCGGTTACTTGGCTGGGGTACCGGGGTGGCCGCACCCGGGCCTTGTAGCCTGCTGCTTCCACGGTGGCCGTGATTTGTTCGTCGGTGATGCCGGCCGGGACCGTGACCTGGGCTGATTCGAGGGGCAGATTTACCGAGGCTTCCACGCCGTCGATCTTTCCGAGCTTGCGTTCCACCCGGCCCACGCAGGAAGCGCAGGTCATGCCTTCGATATCGAGTTCAATCACGCGGGTGGCCGGTTGGTGCAGCAGTTGCTCGTTACTCACGGAGTGTCCTCGTTGTCGGGTATATGTTTCGCAGTAGGTGGGCGGCCGGGCGCCGCGGGCGGTTCAGGCCTCGTTGGCCACCACCAGGTAGCCGGCCTCGGCTACGGCTTCGCCGATCTCGGAGCGGGAGAGAGCCTTTTCGGACGTGATGGTGACGGTGGAAATGCCGCCGGCGTTAAGGTCGACGTCGACCGCTTCCACGCCTTCCAGCGCTTCCAATTCTTCGCTCACGGAGGACACGCAGTGTCCGCAGGTCATGCCGGACACGTTCACGGTGGTGGATACGGGGCTCATGGTTTGCTCCTTTTTTTCGGCGTTGCCGCTAGTGCCGGACTGGCCCGGTCGGATCATCCGGATGGTGTGGTGGGTGGGATTGCCGCTACCGCAGCAGGCGCCCGATGGCATCGGTGGCCTCCTTGACCTTGAAGTCGATGGCTTCCGCGCGGAGCTCCGGGTCGGGTTCCGAGGCGGCGCCGACGACGCAATGGCCGATGTGCTCCTCGACAAGGCCCAGGCTCACTGCGTGCAGGGCTTTGTTTACGGCCGCGACCTGAGTGAGGATGTCGATGCAGTACTTGTCTTCATCCACCATCCGGGCAATTCCGCGGACCTGCCCCTCGATACGTTTGAGCCGGCGCAGGTAGGCCTCTTTGTTCGAGGTGTAACCATGCTGGGGGGCGGCTTCGGCATCCGCGGTCCGGGTGCCGGCGTCTTCTGCTGGGTTCATCTCCTCAACATATACCCCTAAGGGGTATGTTGCAAGTACCCCCAGGGGGTATCTTTCGCAAACGGTGGCCCGGGAGTTATCAGTCTGCGCTCCGGTCCGTTGCTGACGCAGGAGAGGGGGTCCCACGCCCGATGCTGCCGACGCCGAGCAGGGAGGCCGCGGCGACGGCCGCGGCGAGGACTCCCAGGCCCACGGGCAGTGCAGAAGCTGTGGCCACGGCTCCCACCAGGAGCGGGCCGCCGGCGTCGCCCAGCTCCCGTCCCAGCTCGGCTGATCCCATGGTCCGTCCCAGCCGCTCCGGCGGTGTGGTGGCCGCGAGGTGAGCGAACCCCAGGGGGGGTGGCGATACCGATCCCGGCGCCGATGGCCACGGCTGCGCCGAAGATGGTGCCCGGCCCGGGAAGCAACGCCACGGCGGCGATTCCGGCCGCCGTCAGCAGCAACCCGGCTGTCATGCCGGGACCGTCCTGGAGCCGGCCCTGATCACGCAGGCGGCCAACCCAGGGTTGGGTCGCAGCGGACGCGAGTGCCAGCACGCTGACGGCGGCCACGGCGGCTGCCGGGTCCAGTCCGTGGCGGGTGGCCAGTGCGGGGAGGAAGCCGATGGCCGTGCCCAGGGCGCCGGTGGCTGCTGCCAGAACGAGCGTAGGAACGAGGAAGCTTCGGTGCGTCACTTGGCGGGCAAGATCCAGCAGCGTGTACCTGGGCCGCGGCAAGGGGGCCAGGTGCGGCAGTGTCACCATCGCCCATACTGCGGTGGCGGCGGCAAGGACGCCCAGGGCGGCAAAGAGGAGCGTGAAGCCGCCCAGGAAGATCAGGCCGGCACCCAGCAGCGGGCCCGCAACGTAGCCCAGGCTCTTCCACGAACCGTAGCGGCCGAAATAGGTTCCTGCTTTAGGGCCGGCGAGCCGCGCAACCATCGCCGAGGAAGCCGGCGAAAACGCTGAGGCGGCCGCGCCCTGGCCGATCCGGGCGAGGCCGAGCATCACGGGGCTTGCGCCCCACAGTCCGATCAGTGACATGAGTGCAAAAGCGAAAAGCCCCGCCACGACCACCGGCTTGGCGCCGATGCGGTCACTCAAGGCCCCGAACACCGGCTTCAGCACTACCTCGGCGAGATCATAAACAGCCAGAAGGATACCCAGGTTGAGCAGGCTCAGTCCGATATCACCGCTGTGGGCGCCCATTCCGGCGGCGATGCTGTGCGCTCCGAAGGCTGTGACAAAGCCTGCGGCGTAGAGCGGAGCGGTGACGGCTGCCGTCGGCGTGCGGATTGGCTCTGTGGTCACTGGATTGCTCCTGCCGGGCGGCCGTCGCCGCATATTGCTGTCTGGCCCCGAATTCGGCCTGACGTTAAAAAGCTCCGGAGTGCGTTATTGGGGGATACGCACTCCGGAGCAGCTTATGGGGCAGGTCCAACATCTTCCTGCGAATTCCAGCTTACTTGGCGGTAGCGGTGAGCGCTACCACCATGAATAACTACTTTCGCTTTACTTTTACAGGGTCTTTCGTCCCCATTTCATGGACGGCATTTTCCGGACATTTCTTCACGGCATGGTGCCGGGGCCCAGGCTGAGCTGGGTGGCATGGAAGTCGAAGTGTTCGATGGGATAGGCATAGACGTCCGCCAAGGACATCCACGGGGTGAAGAACGGGTCCCAGCGGTCAGGAAAGGACATTCCCCGGTCCATTGCAGCGGCTGACTCGCGTCGCATCCGCCGCTCGAGGGAGCGCGTCACCCGCCGGAGCTTCGCCGCCATCCGCCTCCGGTTGAACACGAGGGCCGCAGCTTTGGAACCGAGGTAATTGACGACGTCGAACGGTGCGGTTCCGGCATTGAGGAACCAGGCAAACACCCGGCTGATAGGCGCCGGGAGAACTCCGAAAAAGCGGACCAGGGGCAGCAGGGCCTGCACCACCATGTAGCCGAAAACCATATGGAATAGCAGTTCCTCATTGGTCCAGCGGGTGCCCGTGCTTGTGCGGCGCAGGTCCGCGTCGGACGCGGCGGCCAGCCACCGCTCGAGTTCCCTGCAGTTGCGCTCGTAGCCGTGCTGGACCGTACCCGGGGCGGCGGTCACCCTGGGGTGTCCCGGTGGGCGCCCATGTGGGCGGGGACCACCAGGACGGGACGGTCCTGGTGGTGGGTCAGCCACGCCGCCACGGAACCGTTGAGGGCTGCCGAAAGACGGTGCCCCAGGCCACGCTCCGGCGTTCCCACGATGATCATGGAGGCGTTGGCCTCCGCCGCCATCCGGCCCAGGGCGCGGGCCGGGTCTCCGGACAGGATCCGCAGTGTCCACTCCACTGATTTAGTGGCGCAGGCCGCCCCTACAACGCCGCGAAGCTCTTCGCTGACTGCCCGGACATCGGCATCGTCAGTGTCCGGATGCAGGGACAGGCGGTGCGCCGACCGCGCCGGGTCCCACTCGACGAGGTAGCTTGCCTCGTCCACGTAGGCGCACAACAAGGGGACGCCCAGTTTTTCTGCGAGGCCGGTGGCCGAGTGCAGCACTTCCGGGTGCTGTCCGGGCAACACTCCTACTACCAGGGGAGGCGGACCGCTATAGCGTTCGGGAGACATACTCCATTGTGTCCCTGCGCGCATTCCTTGAACAGCGCGGCCACGCAGCGGGCCGCCGGCACTGCCTGGGCCGGGCCGGCTTAGTCAGGATCGCTGTCCGGAGCCTCCGGTGCCGGCTTGGGGCGCCGCCAGGTGAGGGTCACCGTGAAGTTTGAGCTGGTGCTGGCAGCGGCAATGAACGCACCGGCTTCGGCATGCAGGTCCAGGCCAAACTTGACCGACACTTCGTCCGGCTTGTCGGGGAGGGCTGTGAGTTCATCAATGACGCCTTGGACGGCCGGCCGGATGTTGCTGAGGGCGCGCTCAAAGGTCTGCTGTGCCCGCGCGAAGACGCCGCTCTGCCCGCCGCCACGCGTTACCAGTCCGCCCGTGGTGTCTGATACTTCCAGGAGCACGGTTCCGCCCCCGTCCGTAGGAAATTCCACCAGTCGTGTCATCTCTAGTCCTTCCTCTTCCGTCTGAGAGCCAGTCCCAGGAAGACCAAGCCGCTGGCGGCTACGGTGGAATTCTGCACTGTGAGCACCAGCGCCCGGGCTGACAGGTCGTCGCCGGGGATCCACATCAGTGGCAGCGTTACCAGACAGATCAGGAGGAGCCACCCGGCCAGTGCCGGCGTGTCCGGAGCGCGGATTGCCCGCACGGCCGCCCACCCGCCAAAAAGTGCCTGAACCAAGGTGGCCGCGGTGGCCGCCCACAGAAGTTCCTGTTCCAGGCCAACTAATCCCAGCAGCGCGCCCGCTCCGGTTGCGATGGCCAGAGTCACGCGGCCTGTTTCGGTCCGATCCGGGAGCCCGGCGAGCAGGAGCAGAAGGTAGCCCGCTGGAGCCAGGAGTCCGTAGACGAGACGCACGCTGACTTCCCCGCCGGAATACCACCAGTCGTGATCGCCCCAGTTGAGGTAGGCGAAGAAGGCTGCGAGAAGGGCGCCGGTTACGGCCAGGACTGCCCCGCCGGCGGCAAGGAAGCGCGGATCGGGACCAGCGGCTGCAGGCCGCAGATCTGCCCCGGCACTCTTCGCCCCGGCGCTCTCCTTGCCGCTCCGCTCCGGCACCGCCTGCCGGGTAGCCTTCTGGGCATTCCTCTGGGCCGCCCGCAGCGCGTCGTTTTCCCGACGCAGTTCGTCGCGTGCCTTGGTCGCGAGTCCGTCCTGATCAGTGGCGGCGGGATCCAGGGCGTAGAGTTCTGCCGCCACGTCCACTGCGGCCTGCCAGTTTCCGCTGCCGGCGTGGTACTCCAGTTCACCCTGAAGATCGGCTATCCGCTGCCGTTTGGCGCAATTACGCGCCCGGGCTGCGGCGTCGGGGAAATCCGGATCCTCCTGCACCGCGGCGTAACCGTCGGCAGCCGCTGTCCAGTCCCCGGCGGATTCGGCTTCCCGGGCGTGGTGGTATGCCTCGGCACGTTCCAGGTGCTGCGCAGCGGAAGCGCGGAGCAGCGCCGCGTCGCGGTAGCCGCCATCAAGCGTCAGGAGGTCATCGAACAGCTCGATGGCCACCGGGTAATGCTTGGTTCGCAGCTCGGCACAGGCCTGCACATACAGCGCGCGGAGTTCGGCCTGCCGGATCCGGGCATCGGAGCGCTCTGGTGCTCCCGCCGTGGCGTTTCCGGAAGCCGTGGTGACGGGCGCGGCTGGGTCCACTTTGCGCGCCACCGCGGGACGGCTCGGTGCCTTTAAATTGAACAGTTTCGTGTCGCCGCCCCGGACATACAGCGCCGGCGTCACCCATTCCAGTGTTCCGTCAGGGCTTCCCATGACGGAGATCCGCCCCACCCGGGCGGCCTCATCCACGCCGCGGCCGTTCGCTATCGCGGCATAGAAGCCCTGCGCGAAGGAGATCGCGGCGCCGTCGCTGATGGCGAACTGCATGGCGGCCACCGCGCTGATGCCGCTACGGACCAGCGTGGAGGCGGTACCGGAGAAGAGATCCTCCCGGCCCGTTTCTCCGGAGGAGCAGGAGTTCAGCACCACTAGACGGGGGCGGGGTGCGGCTACGCTCAACAAGGCCATGAATCGGATGGCCCGGACCATGGAGGCGCGGCCGTCTGCCCCCACCAGGGCGATCCGGCCTTCATCGTTCCTGGCGTCGTAGTCACCGTGGCCGATGAAGTGGACTACGTGCCAGGGGCCGTCGAGCAGCATCGACTGGATCTCCTCCCAGGTACCGCCCGGCGCCCACACGAGTTCAATCCGCCCCTCGGAAACCGGACCCGCCAAGGCTGCAGCGAGATGGTCCCGCTCCGCCTCGACGTCCAGCAGCGGAAGGTCGCGCGGGGAGGCAATCAGGCCCAGGATCCGCAGCGGAGGGACGACTTCCAGCGGGTTCAGGTGGTAGTCGGGCGCGGGAATGTGACGAAGCAGCGGCTCCGTCTGGCACAGGTAGCTCTCGGTTTCCGGGTCAAACAACATTTCCCACGGCATCGCGGCCAGTTCAGGTGCAGCGAGGCGGAGCACCACCCTCAGCTGCTGCCCGCTGTGCTGGGCGGCGCCCAGGCTCGCCCGGTACGTTCCGTAGACCTCGCGGGTAAAGAGGGCCTGGAAGAGTTCCTGGCCCACGCCCCGCACCGGAAGCTCGGCCACCGGCGTTGTGCGGCGGGCGGCCACCGCGGAGGCCAGGACGGTGGACTCCAATTCCGCGCGGCGTCCCAGGATCCCGTCCACATCCAGCCTGAACAGCCCCGATGCGTTGCCTCCGGCCGGGGCCTGCACGACGCGCACGGTGTACTCACCCGGCTCCGAACCTGATGCAAGTTCGAGTTCTATGTCGCCGTCCATGACAACCTTCTCAACGCCGCGCGGAGTGCCTCCACAGCGGGCCTCCGGCGCCCGCGGGGCGGGTGCGCCGGGCAGCCCTACACAACAAGATTGGCGCAGTGGAAGTGCCGGCACAAGGGGCAACGGATTGCACTGCGGCCAAGCCGGCACCATGGCCGTTGGACCCTTGTACACCCCCCTTGCCGCGGAATAACGTTGACGCATAGGGAGAGGTGGTCCGCGTGGAAATCTACATGTGGTGGCTTGATCTGGACCTGGCCAGCAAGGAATGGCTGCGCGAGAACCTGCGTACGGACGAATTGCCGTTGTTTGTGCTGCAGGGGATTGCCGAGGCCGGCGGCCCGCACCCGGAGACCGCCACCGGAGTCCTCACGACTGCGGACTGGGACTTCATCGAGACGCAGTCGGAATTCGTGGACTGACCTGCCGGGCGCATAACGTCACGCCAAACCATTGCGGCCTCCGGGCCGGAGTGGTTGCATGGGGTGCATGGCCATCGAACAGAGTTATGTCCTAGCGATCGGTACCAAAAAAGGGTTGTGGCTGGCGACCAGCCAGGACCGGCAGACATGGTCCATGTCCGGCCCGCATTTCCTGATGAGTGAAGTCCCCAGCATCGGCATCGACACCCGCAACGGGCGTACCCGCATCATGGTGGGTGTCCGCTCCGAGCACTGGGGTCCCACTGTTGCGCATTCGGATGACCTCGGTGCGACGTGGACGGAGCCCGAACAGGGCGCCATCAAGTTCCCGGACGGCACTGACGCCGCGGTGGAGCGTATCTGGCAGATATACCCCGACGCCGACTCCCGCCCAGGGGTTGTCTGGGCGGGCGCAGAACCCATTTCCGTGTGGAAATCCACGGACGGCGGCGAACACTTCGAACTCAACCGCGGACTCTGGGACCATCCGCACCGCAGCGAATGGGGTGCAGGGTACGGCGGCGCGGCCGCGCACTCGATCGTCGTCAATCCCTCCGGGGATGACGTGCACATTGCCATGAGCACCGGCGGCGTTTACCGCTCGCTCGACGGCGGGTCCTCCTGGGAGCCGCGGAACAAGGGAATCTCTGCGTACTTTATGCCTGATCCCAATCCTGAATTCGGCCAGTGTGTGCACAAGATCGCGGCGGATGCTGCCGTCGAAGGCCGGCTTTACGCCCAGAACCACCACGGGGTGTACCGCACGGATGACAACGGCGAAAACTGGGAGTCGATAGCGGAAGGACTTCCGGCTGACTTTGGTTTTGTGATGCTCACCCACCCCCGGCGGGCCGGAACCGCATGGGTGATCCCGCTCAAGGCCGACGGCGAACGCATCCCGCCGGACGGGAAGCTGGCAGTACACCGGACGGACGATGCCGGTAAGACCTGGAAACGCCTTGATTCCGGGCTGCCGCAGGGCGAATACAACGCGGTGCTCCGTGACGCTGCCTCGGTGGATTCCGCAGAACCCGTCGGGGTGTACTTCGGAACGCGCGGTGGCTCGGTCTACGCCAGCCCGGACGAGGGCGAGCACTTCACCGAAGTGGCGTCACATCTGCCGGACGTCCTGTGTGTCCGTGCCGCCGTGGTGTCCGCGGCCTTGGTGCCTGGCGCTCCGGTGCCCGCTTAGGGGTCCGTTGTGGCTGACATCAGCGTGGTGCTGCCCAGTGTCCTCCAGCCGCTCGCCGGCGGGCAGTCCATCCTGACTACGCCCGCCGACGGTGCGGTGACTGTGGGGTTCTTGCTGGACTCGCTGGCCGGGGATTATCCGGTGCTTGCGAGGCGTTTGAGGGATGAAACCGGCACCCTCCGCCGCTACGTGAATATTTACGTGAACGGGGATGAGGTCCGGCGCTTGCGGGGACTGGAAACTGAAGTGGCTGCCGGTCAGGAAGTGGTGATCATCCAGTCCGTGGCCGGCGGCTGAAGGGCTCAGGCTACTCGCCAGACGCTGCATTCGTCCGTGTTGATCGCTTTGCGCATCCCGGTCTGACGGTCCATGATCCACACGACGCCGATGCCCGGTGCAGTCTCCTGCACACGGCCCCGGCGGATCACCACATCGTCATAGCTGGGACCCACCGAGAGGCGGGCTTCGATCTCGTCGCCGCGGTGCAACTGGTCCAGGGCGCGAACGCGGGTTACATGGGCTTTGGCTTCCTTCAACATGGCGGGCCTCCTGAGCTGGGGCTTGGGCTGGTGCCAGCATTTGCCGGCACATCCAGTGTCCTGCGCCATTGTTGCCGCCGCGTTTCATGCCGGTAATGGCCGCGTTAGTTTTCTGCGCCTCTGTTGTTTCCGCAGCTGACAGCAGCTTTCTGGCCGGCGTCAGATCCGCCGGAGCTATATCCGCCTGCGCTATATCCGCCTATCGGCGGGGTGCTGGACCCTGAACCAGCGGTAGCCATAGCGCTCCAGCTCCAGTTCGAAGCCGCCGTCGGCCGCCAAGGCCACGTTTTCGCCGTCGAGCAGGTCCAGCAGGACGGCGCCGTCGAAGGTCTCCTTGGGATCTTCCGGGGAAACAACCTTTGCCGTAACGGACGCCGGCTGGGCTGCCATATTGTGCGCCAGGACCAGCGTCGAACCCGCGCGCGTACAGCTGTGCAGGAGCACGCCGGGATTGGCCTGCTTGATGAGCTCAAAGTCGCCCCAGGCCAGTTCCGGGCTCTCCCGGTAGCTGCGGATGAGTGCGGCGATGAAGTTCCACAGCGAGTCCGGGTCGCGTTTTGCCTGGGCAGCGTTGATGTTCTTAGGCCCGAAGTAGCCGTCAACCACCTGCGCCACCAGCTTGTCCGCCGGGGCGGTGGAAAAGCCGCCGTTTGCCGTGTCGGTCCATTGCATGGGGGAGCGGACGGCGGAGCGGCCCTTGGCCCGCAGGTCCTCACCCATCCCGAGCTCCTCGCCGTAGAAAAGGACGGGGGTTCCGGGAAGGGAGAACATCAGCGAATAGACCATGCGGATCCGTGCGGGATCGCCGTCGAGCATCGGCGGCAGGCGGCGCCGGAGTCCCCGGCCGTACATCTGCATGTCCGGGTCCGGGCCGAAGGCGGCGAAAACCTCCGCGCGTTCCTCGTCGCTGAGCTTGTCCAGGGTCAGCTCATCATGGTTGCGGACGAACATGGCCCACTGGTTGTCCGGATGGATGGGCGGCCTGCCGGCCAGGGTTTTGGCCAGCGGCCGGGCGTCCTCCCTGGCCAGGGACAGGTAGAGGTTCTGCATGCTCAGGAAGTCGAACTGCATGTTCAGTTCGTTGCCGTCAGGTCCGCCGAAGTATTTCAGCTGTTCCTTGTAGGGGAGGTTGACCTCGCCTAGGAGCACCGCGCTGCCGTTGCGCCGGTTCAGGAAGCTGCGCAGCGCGGCCAGGTAGTCGTGCGGGTCGATCTTCGCCGCGTCCTCCTTGGACACGCCCTGCAGCTCCAGGAAGAAGGGCACCGCATCCAGCCGGAACCCGTCCAGTCCCATCTGCAGCCAGAAACCCATGGACTTGGCGATCTCGTCCCGGACCTTCGGATTGGCGACGTTCAGGTCCGGCTGGTGCTTGGCGAACATGTGCAGGTACCACTCGCCGGTGGCCTTGTCCTGGGTCCAGATGGAGTTTTCCTCACCGGGGAACACCACCTGTTCCGACGTGTCCGGGGGAGTGTCTTTCCGCCACACGTAGTAGTCGCGGTAAGGGTTGTCCACGGACTTCCGGGATTCCTTGAACCAGGGGTGCTTGTCCGAGGTGTGGTTGATGACGTAATCCGCGATCACCCGCATTCCCCGGTCCTTCGCTGTCCGGATGAACTCCACCACGTCGCCCAGGGTGCCCAGGCGCGGGTCGACGCCGTACATGTCGGTGATGTCGTAGCCGTCGTCCCGGTCCGGCGAGGGGTAGAACGGCATGAGCCAGATGCAGGTGACGCCCAGCGCCGCCAGGTAGTCCACGCGCTGGGTCAGCCCGCCGAAATCCCCGGTGCCGTCGCCGTCGTCGTCGAAGAAGGTTTCCGGATCGAGGCAGTACACCACGGCGTTCTTCCACCACAGATCGGACGTCTCCGCGATCCTCACGCCGTCACCTCCCGGGTCCGGTCGCCAGCCCGCAGCCGGGGGAGGACATGTTCGGCGAACGCCTCGAGGAAGGATTTCTGCTCCTGGCCCACGAAGTGCAGGTAGAGCTCGTCGAAGCCCAGGTCCGTGTACTCCTGCAGCCATGTGGCGTGCTGGTCCAGGCTGGAGGAGATGTTGACCGCCCTCCGGACCTGGTCCTCGCCGACGTCGGTGCTGACGCCGTCAAAATGGGCTGCGGTGGGAAGGTCCCAGGGGATGGGCGGCGCGAAGACGTTGGACCGCCACTGGTCCAGGGCTATCGAAACCGCGTCTTCCTCCCGCGGTGCCCAGGACAGGTGGATCTGCAGCACTGCCTTGCCCCTGCCCCCGTTGTCCCGGTAGGCGGCGAGCATGTCCTTCAGCTTCGCGTGGGGCTGGTTGACGGTGACAAGGCCGTCCGCCCAAGCCGCTGCGCGCCGGGCGGTCTGCACGCTGATGGCCGGGGCGATCAGCGGCGGCCTGGTTTCCGGAACGTCCCACAGGCGTGCCTGTTCCACGGTGACCAGCCCGTGGTGCGTCACTTCCTCGCCGTTGTGCAGGCGCCGGATGACGTCCACGCACTCCTCCAGGCGCTGCTGGCGGGTTTCCTTGGCTGGCCACGCGTCCCCCGTGATGTGCTCATTCATGTTCTCCCCGCTGCCCGGAGCCATCCAGAACCGCCCCGGGAACATGTCCGCCAGGGTGGCCGAGGCATGCGCGATGATCGCGGGGTGGTAGCGCTGGCCCGGTGCCGTGACCACGCCAAAACGGAGTGAGGTGGTGGCCAACGCAGCCCCCAGCCAGGACCACGCGAAGCCGGAGTGGCCCTGCCGGGCGGACCAGGGCTCAATATGGTCCGAGCACATAGCGGCGTCGAACCCGGCCTGTTCCGCCAGTTGGACGTCCTTCAGCAGTTGGCCCGGGCTGATCTGTTCATGCGATGCGTGAAAACCGATAGTTGCCATCGTTAATGTCTACCGGCGGTGGCGGGGCGTGTCGAGGAATTCCGGGACCGGACGTGAAAGTCGGACCGCAACGGACGGCGCTTTCGCCCGGAATCATGCCGGGTCAGCCAGCGGAGCCGGATCTTTCTGCATAGACTCTAGCCAGTACCGACCCGGGACAGCGATGACCAATGACAGCGATGACCCGGGACAGCGATGACGCTGGAAAGGGAGTGGCGGGTGAAGCTAGGCATTGCGCGGGAACACCGCGAGGGCGAACGGCGGGTTGCCGGAACCCCGGAGACGGTGCAGCAACTGATCGGCATGGGGCTTGAGGTCCTGGTCGAATCCCGGGCCGGAACCGCGGCCGGCTACAGCGACGACGCGTATGTCCGGGCGGGCGCCCGGATTGTGCCCGTACTGGACCCCGGCACACTCGACATCCTCGCCCATGTGCGGCCGCTGGAACCGGCGACGGCGGCGGCGTTGCGCCGCGGGGCCGTCACCGCGGGCCTCGCGTCGCCGTCGTCAGAACTTCCCACGGTCCGGGCCCTGGCCGCCGCCGGGGTGACCTCCTTCGCGATGGAACTGGTGCCGCGGATCTCCCGGGCGCAGTCGATGGACGCCCTGTCCTCCCAGGCCCTCGTGGCCGGCTACCGCTGCGTACTGGAAGCGGCCATCCGGCTGCCGAGGTTCTTCCCGCTCTTTATGACGGCGGCGGGGACCGTTCCGCCCGCTCGCGTGCTGGTGCTCGGCGTAGGCGTGGCCGGACTGCAGGCCATCGGCACGGCAAAACGGCTGGGTGCGCGGGTTTCTGCGAACGACATCCGGCCAGCGTCGGCAGACGAGGTCGCCTCGATGGGCGGAACCTTCATCAAGCTCGACCTGGAGACGGCAGAGGCCGCAGGCGGCTATGCCCGCGAGCTGAGCGCGGACCGAGGCGCCCTGCAGCGGCAGCTCCTGGCGCCGCACGTGGCCCAGGCGGATGTGCTGATCACGACGGCGGCCGTCCCCGGCCGGAGGGCCCCGCTCCTGGTAAGCCGGGAAATGGTGCAGGGAATGCGGCCGGGCTCCGTGGTGGTGGACCTCGCCGCGGAGTCCGGCGGCAACGTGGAGGGGTCAGTGCCCGGCCAGGACATCCCTGTGGACACGGCAGACGGCCAGGGCACCGTGACGCTGGTGGGCCTGAAAGACGCCGCATCGGCCATGCCGGCGGACGCCTCCCGGCTCTACGCCAAGAACGTGGCCAACCTGCTTGCCCTGGTGGTCCGGGAAGGAACCCTGTCCCTGGACTTCAAGGACGAGGTGGTGGCAGGCACGTGCCTGACGCACGACGGCGAGGTGCGGCACGCGCCCACGGCGGAGGTGCTCGCGCTGTCCGAGGAGCCCGTTCCCGGTGAGTCTGTTCCCGGGGAGCCCGGGAACCGGCCCGCAAACGAGGGGGTGGCCTAATGGACGGCATCAGCCTGCTCACCATCACCGTGCTGGCGGTTTTCGTGGGCTTCGAGGTGGTCTCAAAGGTGTCCAGCACCTTGCACACGCCGCTCATGTCCGGGGCCAATGCCATCCACGGCATCATCCTGGTGGGCGCCATCATCGTGGCCGGCCAGGCTGCGGACCCGTGGGTGCTCGCCGTCGCGCTGCTCGCCGTCGTGCTGGCCACTGCGAACCTGGTGGGCGGATTTGTGGTGACCGACCGCATGCTGGAGATGTTCCGCGGGCGCAGAGACGGGAAGGGGCCGCGATGAGCATCCTGGGCCCGGCCTGGACGGGGCTCCTCTACCTGGTGGCAGCAGTGTTGTTCATCCTGGCCCTCATGGGCCTAAACTCGCCGCGAACTGCCCGCCGAGGCAACCTTGTGGGCGCCGCGGGAGCCGTCTTGGGCGTGGCAACCGTGTTCCTGTCGGCGCGGCTGGACAACATTCCGTGGATCCTTGGCGCGATTGCCGTGGGCACCGCCGTGGCCGCTCCTGTGGCACGGCGCGTCAAAATGACGCAGATGCCGCAGCTCGTTGCCGCGTTCAACGGCGTGGGCGGCGGCGCTGCTGCCCTCGTGGCGTTGCTTGAGCTGGCGCATACTGAGGACGCGTGGGTCCGCCTGGCCATCGCTTTCACCCTGCTGGTGGGCGCGGTGTCCTTCGCCGGTTCCGCCGTGACCTTCGCCAAGCTTCAGGAGCTGATGACCACCCGGCCGGTGGTCTTCCCCGGACTTCCCGTGATCATGACGGCGGTGCTGCTCGCCGCGCTGGGTGCAGGCGCCGCCGTCGTCCTGACCGGCTCGCTGCCGCTGGCCCTGGTGCTGCTGGTGCTGGGACTCGCCGCGGGTATTTTCCTGGTGCTGCCGGTGGGCGGGGCGGATGTGCCGATCGTCATTTCGCTGCTGAACGCCTTCACCGGCCTGGCCGTCGCGGCCTCGGGCCTGGTGCTGGGCAACGTGCTGCTGCTCGTGGCCGGCACGCTGGTGGGAGCCTCAGGCACCATCCTGACCCGCGCCATGGCTGCGGCCATGGGCCGCAGCGTGGCCGGCATCCTGTTCGGGGCGTTCAGGGGAGGCTCGACGGCGGGCTCCACCGCGGTCAGTGAGCGGCCCGTGCGCTCCTCCAGCGCGGAGGACGTCGCCGTCCTGCTGGGCTACGCGCAGCGCGTGATCATCGTTCCCGGCTATGGCCTGGCCGTGGCCCAGGGCCAGCACACCGCCGCGGAACTGGCCAAGGCCCTGCAGCTGCGCGGAATCCAGGTGGACTTCGCCATCCATCCCGTGGCCGGCCGGATGCCCGGGCACATGAACGTGCTCCTGGCCGAAGCCAATGTGCCGTACGAGGAGCTGAAGGAAATGACCGAGATCAACTCGGAATTCAAGACCGCCGACGTTGCCTTGGTGGTGGGCGCCAACGACGTGGTCAATCCGGCAGCGAAGACGTCCTCGGGTTCGCCGATCTTCGGCATGCCCATTCTGGAAGTGGCCGACGCCCGTCAGGTGGTGTTCCTGAAGCGCTCCATGCGGCCGGGCTTTGCGGGCATCGAGAACGAACTGCTGTACGAACCGCAGACCACGCTGCTGTTCGGCGACGCGAAGGATTCGCTGACCAAGGTCCTGGGGGCGGTCAAGGCCCTGTAGGCGCGCTGATTCCAGCGCGGCCCGGGGCGCTGCCGCGGAGGTTCCCGGCCCGCAGGGGTGGTGCGGAGCGGACCTCCCGGCAAGAATGGGCGTTATGCAACTGCCGGTGATGCCCCCGATCGCGCCCATGCTGGCCAAAGCCGTCAGCACCCTGCCCGAGGTCCCGGATTCCGGCCCGAGATGGAGCTTTGAACCCAAGTGGGACGGCTTCCGGTCCATCATCTTCCGGGACGGCGACGAAGTGGAGATCGGCAGCCGCAACGGCAAACCCATGACCCGCTACTTCCCCGAGCTCGTCGAGGCGCTGAAGGTGAACCTGCCGCCCCGCTGCGTTCTTGACGGCGAAATCATCCTGGTGGGTGCGTCCGGTGACCGCCTGGACTTCGAGACCCTCCAGCAGCGGATCCACCCCGCCGCCAGCCGGGTGAAGCTCCTCGCCGCGCAGACGCCCGCCAGCTTCGTGGCATTCGACCTGCTGGCCCTCGACGACGAGGACCTCACCGGCCGCCCGTTTTCGGAGCGGCGCAGCATGCTGGAGAAGGCACTCGCGGCCAGTTCCGCGCCGGTCCACCTGACCTCCACCACCCGGGACAACGGCACCGCGCAGCAGTGGTTCCACCAGTTCGAGGGCGCCGGCCTGGACGGCATCGTGGCCAAAGCGCTGGACGGCAGCTACCAGCCGGACAAACGAGTGATGCTCAAGGTCAAGCACGAACGCACGGCGGACTGCGTCCTGGCCGGCTACCGCGTGCACACCAGCGGGCCGGACCGGATCGGTTCCCTGCTGCTGGGGCTCTACGACGGCGACGGCAAACTGGCCAGTGTGGGCGTGGTGGGTGCCTTCCCGATGCAGCGCCGCAAGGACTTGTTCGAGGAACTCCAGCCCCTGGTGACGGACTTCGACAGCCACCCCTGGGCCTGGGCCAAGCAGGAGGAGGGCAGCCGGACGCCGCGGAACGCCGAAGGCAGCCGGTGGAGCGCGGGCAAGGACCTGTCCTTCGTCCCCCTCCGGCCCGAGCGGGTGCTGGAAGTGAAGTACGACCACATGGAAGGCGAACGGTTCCGCCACACCGCGCAGTTCGTCCGCTGGCGGCCAGACCGGGACCCGGAATCCTGCACCTATGACCAGCTGGAAGAGCCCGTCAAGTACGACCTCGCCGACGTGCTGGCCACCTGACCCGCCTAAACTCCGGTGCCTTAAATACCGGCGGCCCGCCCCGGGAGGGGACGGACCGCCGTCGTGACCTTCTTTTGCGCGAGACTTGCCGGATTTTCCGAGGACCCGCCGTGTCCCGTCCCGTCCTGTTTCGAAACAGGGTCACGACGGCGGGCGGCCGGGTGCCGCGGTTCTACTTCAGGCCGAGCTCGCGGGTGGGAGTCTTGAAGGTTTCCTTGGCCGTGAGGGCTGAGATTGCCGCGATGCCGCAGATGACTGCCGTGAAGATGCTGATCTGGACCCAGCCGCCGGGCTTGATGCCGCCCATTGCAGCCACGATTGCCGGGGCGAAACCGGCCATCAGGAAGCCGAGCTGGGTGCCGATGGCCAGGCCGGAGAACCGGACCTTGGTGCTGAACATCTCGGCGTAGAAGGACGGCCAGACGGCGTTGGAGGCTGCGTAGCCGAAGGAGAAGAAGCCGATGGCTGCCAGGAACATCAGCGGTACGCTGCCCGATTCGAGGCTCAGCAGGAACACCGGCGTCAGGACGGCGCTGGCAACGGCGCCGTAGATGAAGACCGGCTTGCGGCCGATCTTGTCCGACAGCATGCCGAACAGGGGCTGGGTGCCGAGGGCCACAAAGTTGGCGCCGACCACGAGCCAGAGGGTGGTGGTGCCGTCCACGCCGGCCACGGTCTTGGCGTAGCTGATGGCCAGGGTGCCGAACACGGTGGATACCGCGGCGATGAAGGCGCAGGCCACAACCCGGAGGACATCGCGCCAGTGGTGCTTCAGCAGGTCTGCCACGGGCAGCTTGGAGATGGCAGCGGACTTCTGGGCTTCGGCGAATGCCGGCGGTTCGTGCAGGGTGCGGCGGATGAAGAAGGCCACGAGGACCACGACGGCGCTGAGCCAGAACGGGATGCGCCAGCCGATGCCGTATTTGACCTCGTCAGGCAGGGCGAGCACGGGGATGAAGACGAGGGCCGCGAGGATCTGGCCGCCCTGGGTGCCGGTGAGGGTCCAGGACGTGAAGAAGGAACGGCGGTTGTCCGGGGCGTGCTCCAGAGTCATGGAGGAAGCGCCGGCCTGTTCACCGGCTGCGGAGAGGCCCTGGCAGAGGCGGGCGAGCACCAGCAGGGCGGGAGCCCACCAGCCCACCGTGTTGAAGTCCGGGAGGCAGCCGATGACGAAGGTGGACGCTCCCATCAGCACCAGGGTGAACATGAGGACCTTCTGCCGGCCCACGCGGTCGCCGAAGTGGCCCAGGATGACGGCGCCAACCGGGCGTGCCACGTAGGCGAAACCGAAGGTGGCGAAGGACATGATGGCGGCGTTGGCATCAGCATTGGGGAAAAACACGTGCGGGAAGATCAGCGCGGCGGCGGAACCGAAGATGAAGAAGTCGTAGTACTCGACGGCGCTTCCCAGGAAGCTGGCGAGGGCTGCCTTCTTCGGGGTCCCGGCCGGTGCAGCGGTGCCCGGCGTCGTGGACGGGAGTGTCTGGCTCATGGTGTTCCTTTGTGTGACGACATTGTCGCGGATGGATTTTCGCAGCCGCCGCGCTTCATTTCTGGAGACCCAGATGGAGGCTTCGCTGGCGGCGGCCGGTGGTCCGTGTAAAGACCCGGACGAGTAGCCACATGGTGGGAGCTACTTGTGCGATATAGCAATGATGGCTGTGAGGACTGTCACTTGTCAAGGAAAATAATCACCATCTAGAAATAGCTCTCACAATGTGGCAACATCAGGGTATGAGTGTGAACCAAAGCACAGAACCGGACGTTGTGGCCGGCCCGCCCGTCGAGGCCCTGTCGGAAGCGCCTGCGAAAGCGGCGAAGGCGCCCAGGGCCGCCAAGGAAGATTCCCGTACGGACATGGTAGGCAAGGCCCTGGGCCTTCTGGTCCTGCTGGGCGATGAGCCGCGGGGCGCCAGCGCGGCCGAGCTGTCCCGGCGCGCGGAGCTGCCGTTCAGCACCACCTACCGGCTCCTGGGCTCGCTCACGCGGGACGGTTTTGTGGACTATGAACCGGACGGCCGCCGCTACCACCTGGGCCTGCGTGTCTTCCAGTTGGGCCAGCGCGTGTCCAATCATCACGGTTTTGCCGGAACAGCACTGCCCATCCTTCGCCGCGTCACGGAGAAGACCGGGGAGGCCACCATCCTGTCCGTCCGCGACGGAAACCACCACCTCACCGTCAACAAGGTGGACGGGCCGCAGACGTTCCGGGTGACGAGTGATCCCGGGCATCTCGGCGCACTGCACACCACCTCTGTGGGCAAGGCGCTGGTGGCCTTTGCCGAGGACGCTGAGCGGAAGCGACTGGTGGAGGAGCTGGAACTTGAGCCGCTGACCGAATTTTCCATCACGGACCGCGAGGCCTTCCGGTCCGAGATCGAGCAGGTCCGCCGCCGTGGCTATGCCGTCATGGATGAGGAGAACGAGCTCGGCATGCGCGCCGTGGCAGTTCCTGTCTTCAATGCCCAGGGCAATGCCTTCGCGTCCCTGGCCACGGCGGTTCCCGTCTTCCGGCTCAGCCTGGAGGAGCTGGCGGCCCTTGTTCCCGTGCTCCAAGAGGCCGCCGCGGAACTGGCCGCAAGGCTGCCGCAGCGATGAGCCGCATCGTCTCCGGGGACGGTCGCCGTCGTCCTTATTTGTTCGTCATAAGAACATCAGTGCAACATGTGAACATTTCCTGTACTGTAATCCCTATCACCCGGAGAGCAGCCGCAGGCGCCCAGTGCGTCCCGGCAAACCGGGTGCCGTTGTCAAAGGAGCTATACGGATGAGCAATCGAGCAGAGTCCTTTCTGGTGGGCCTCGTCGGCGATGGCGTGATGCCGTCGCTCACGCCCCACATGCACGAACGCGAAGGCGACGTGCAGGGCCTGCGGTACCTCTACCGCCCCATCGACCTGCTGGAGCTGGGCCTGCCGGGTGAATCCGTGGGTGAGCTCCTGCAGAGCGCCCACCGCCTCGGCTTCAACGGGCTGAACATCACGCACCCGTGCAAGCAGCTGGTCCTGGACCACCTGGATGAGGTTTCGCCGGATGCCCGGCGCCTTGGCGCCGTCAACACCGTGACCATCCGGGACGGCCGCTTCATCGGCCACAACACCGACTTTTCCGGCTTCGCGGCCGCCCTCGCCTCGGGACTCCCGGACGCCAAGCTTGACCGGGTGGTCCAGCTGGGTGCCGGCGGTGCCGGGTCCGCCGTCGCATACGCCCTGCTCACCGCAGGCGTCCGCCAGCTCGACCTCGTGGACACGGACGCCGCCCGCTGCGCCGCCCGCGCCGCCGAACTGGCCGCCTTCTTCCCGGACAGCACCGTGACGGCCCGCGCGACGGCGGAGCTGCCGCAGCTGATGCCCCTTGCCGACGGTTTGGTGCACTGCACTCCCGTCGGTATGGCCGCCCACCCGGGCGCACCGCTGGACCTGTCGCTGCTCGAATCACGGCACTGGGTGGCGGACATTGTCTACCGCCCGATCGAAACCGAACTGGTCCGCGAAGCCCGTGCCAAAGGCTGCGAGGTGCTTGACGGCGGCCGCATGGCCGTGGGCCAGGCAGCGGATGCCTTCAGGATTTTCACCGGCCTCGAGGCCGACGCTGACCGCATGCGCGCGCACTTCCTGGAACTCGTGGCCGCCGAGGAGGTGGCCGCCTGATGCGCACCGGAATCGCCACGGTGTGCCTGTCCGGCACCCTGAAGGAAAAAATGCAGGCGTGTGCCATCGCCGGCTTCGACGGAATCGAGATCTTCGAGCAGGACCTGGTGACCTCGTCCCTGAGCCCGGAGGATATCCGGAAGATGGCCGCGGACCTGGGCCTGACACTGGACCTCTACCAGCCGTTCCGCGACTTTGACAGCGTTCCCGAGGACCTCCTTGCCGCCAACCTCCGCCGGGCCGAAGCGAAGTTCAAGCTGATGTCCCGCCTGGGCATGGACACCATCCTGGTCTGCACCAACGTTGGCACGGCCACCATCGACGACGACTCGCTGCGCGCTGAACAATTGGCCCGGCTGGCAGGCCTGGCAGGAGACCACGGCGTCAAAGTGGCCTACGAGGCCCTGGCCTGGGGCAAGTACGTCAACGACTATGAGCACGCCCATCGCCTGGTGCAAACCGTGGACCACCCCAACCTGGGCACCTGCCTGGACTCCTTCCATATCCTTTCCCGCGACTGGGACACGACGCCCATCGAAGGGTTCAGTGCGGACAAGATCTTCTTCGTCCAGGTGGCGGACGCCCCGAAGCTGTCCATGGACGTCCTGTCCTGGAGCCGCCACTACCGGGTCTTCCCGGGCGAGGGCCAGTTCGAGCTGGCCAAGTTCATGGGCCACGTGGTCCGTGCCGGGTACACCGGGCCCGTTTCACTGGAAGTCTTCAACGACGTCTTCCGCCAGTCCGACGTCGAACGCACCGCCGTGGACGCGATGCGGTCGCTGATCTGGCTGGAGGAGCAGAGTGCCAAGTGGCTGGATGCGAACGCCCCGGCCTCCGCGGACCCTGCTGCCGGGACTGCCGGCCGCCGTCGTTATCCCATGGAACTGGCCACCCTCCCGCAGGTGGCCGAACCGGCCGGCTTCAACTTCGCCGAGGTCAAAGCCACAGACCCGGCGGGCCTTGAAAAAGTGCTGGGCCAGCTGGGATTTGAATTCAACGGCAGACACCGCACCAAGGACGTGCAATTGTGGAGCATGGGCCACGCACGTGTGATCATCAACGAACAGGATCCGGGCGTCACCGGCCCGGCCCCGGCGATTGCCGCCCTCGGTTTCGACGTCGATTCGCCCGTGATCGCAGCGGCCCGAGCCCAGCAGCTCAAGGCGCCCGCGGTTCCCCGCAAGAGCCAGGCCGACGAGGAAGTGTTCCAGGGCTTCGCCGCGCCGGACTCCACCGAGGTCTTCCTCTGCCAGGGCAGCCCGGACGGCACCGCAGCCTGGACCCGCGAGTTCGGCGAAGGGCTGGAGGTTCCGCCCGCCGGCGGACAGAATGCAGTGATCGACCACGTGAACCTCGCCCAGCCGTGGCAGCACTTTGACGAGGCCGTGCTGTTCTACACCAGTGCCCTTGCGCTGGAGCCGCAGCCGTTCGCGGAGGTGCCCAGCCCCAGCGGACTGGTGCGCTCTCAGGTGATGCTGACGGCCGACCGGGCCGTGCGCCTGGTACTGAACCTTGCACCGGTGATCCAGCAGGACGGCGCGGATTCGGGAACCGCGCACCGGAAAACCTACCAGGAGCACATCGCCTTCGCCGTGGACGACCTCGTGGAGACGGCCCGTGGGGCCCGGGACCGGGGGCTGGACTTCCTGCAGATCCCGGCCAACTACTACGAGGACCTGGACGCGCGCTTCGACCTGGACCCCGCGTTCCTGGCCACGCTCCGGGAGCTCAACCTCCTCTATGACCGCGACGCAGACGGCGAGTTCCTGCACTTCTACACCGCCACCATTGGCAGCGTGTTCTTCGAAATGGTGGAGCGCCGCGGCGGCTACGACGGCTACGGTGCGCCCAACGCCCCGGTACGGCACGCCGTCCAGTACGACCACCTGCACCAGCCGGGCCGCTCTACCTGAACAGGCCAACCTTCACCACCAACCAGCAACACCAACACTGAAAGGAGGCTGCTGTGCCTGAAGACGTCAACCTTGAAATATTCAACGCCGACCCAATCACCGAAGACGTGTCGGACGCGGCGCCCCAGGCCGAAACCGGAGCCGCACCCAAGAAATATGCGCCGCTTGATGCCGCAGCGGAATCGCAGGCGCACCTCAGCGCCGAGATGAAGTCGATCGGCGAAGCGTACGCGAAGGCGCTCAAGGACGGCGCCCCGGCGGAAACCCAGCCCAGGCTGGACTACGCACCGTACCGCAGCAGCGTCCTGCGCCACCCGACCAAGGACCTGCACCACGCGGATCCGGAAACCATCGAGCTGTACTCGCCGGCTTTCGGGCACATGGACGTTCACGCGCTGGAATCGGACCTGACAATCCAGCACAACGGTGAGCCCGTGGGTGAACGCATCCTGGTGTCCGGCCGCGTGCTCGACGGCGACGGACGTCCCGTGGCGGGACAGCTCGTGGAGATCTGGCAGGCCAACTCCGCCGGTCGCTACATCCACAAGCGGGACCAGCACCCTGCCCCGCTCGACCCCAACTTCACCGGCGTGGGCCGCTGCATTACCGGCGCGGACGGCTCCTACAGCTTCACCACCATCAAGCCCGGCGCGTACCCGTGGAAGAACCACCTCAACGCCTGGCGGCCGGCGCACATCCACTTCTCGCTGTTCGGGCAGGAGTTCACCCAGCGCATCGTCACCCAGATGTACTTCCCCGGTGACCAGCTCTTCCCGCTGGACCCGATCTACCAGTCCATCGTGGACCAGGACGCCCGCGACCGCCTGGTGGCCACCTATGATCACGACCTCACCAAGCCTGAGTGGGCGATCGGCTACAGGTGGGACATCGTCCTGACGGGCTCCAAGCGGACCTGGACCGAAAACGAAGCGTTTGGTACAGCAGGTGACGAGAGTGAATAGGCAGACGAATAGTCGGATGAGTAACCCCACGAAGCTGACCCCCACCCCCGGCCAGACCGTTGGCCCGTTCTACGGCTACGCCCTGCCGTACGAAAAGGACCGTGAGCTGCTGGCTCCGGGTTCACCGGGCTCCATCCGCCTGCAGGGCACCGTGTACGACGGCGCCGGCCACCCCATCCCGGACGCGATCCTGGAAATCTGGCAGCCGGATTCCGAAGGCAACGTCGTGCACCGGACCGGTTCGCTGGTCCGGGACGGCTACACGTTCACCGGCTTCGGCCGGAGTGCGGTGGGCAAAACCGGCGTGTACACCTTCACCACGGTCAATCCCGGTCCCACCGAGCCCGGTGCGGCCGCCTTCATTTCCGTGGCCGTGTTTGCCCGTGGCCTGATGAACCGGCTCTTCACCCGCGTGTACCTGCCGGAGAACGAGGAAGCCCTGGCGGCCGATCCGCTGCTGTCCTCCCTGGACGCGGAACGCCGCGGCACGCTGATTGCGCGCCGCGACGCCGACGGCGGACTCACCTGGGACATCCGCCTGCAGGGCGAGGGCGAAACCGTGTTCCTCGACTTCGAGGGTGCGGCTGCCGGGGGCGCCGCGCAGTGACTGGTACCCATCTGTCCAACGGCGACGTCGGCCTCCTGACTCCCGTGTCGGCGTCGCCTTTGGTGGCGGCGCTGACGGGGGACCGGGCGGTCCTTGCGGCGATCCTCGCCGTCGAGGCCGGCTGGGCTTCGGTGTTGGAGAAGGCCGGCCTCGCGCCTGCCGGCTCCGCCGCCGTGGTGGCTGCCGCCGCGGAGGTTGACCGCTACGACGTGGCCGGCATCGCCGTCCGCGCCCAGGGCGGCGCCAACCCGGTCATCCCGCTGTTGGCTGACCTCCGTGCCGAGGTCAAGGCCCTGGACACGGATGGTCTGGGCGCCCTGCGTGCGGTGCACACTTCGTTGACCAGCCAGGACGTGCTGGACTCGGCGCTGATGCTGCTGGCCAGGAATGCCGTTCGCGCCCTCCTGGCTGACGTTCGCGGAATTACGACGGCGCTGGCGGCGTCCGCGGAGCAGCATGCGGACACGCTGTGCGTCGGCAGGAGCCTGACGCAGCACTCACTGCCGTTCACGTTCGGGCTCAAAGCGGCGCAGTGGTTCCACGGTCTGGCCGCCGCGGCCCGGCGGCTGGAGGCAGTGGAGCTGCCGCTGCAGACGGGCGGCGCCGCGGGAACCCTCGCGGCCGCGACGGTGCTCACGCAGGGCTCGGTGGACACCCCCTTCGATCTGTCGGGCAACCTGGCCGCGCAACTTGGCCTGGCGGCAGCGCCCGGGCCGTGGCACACCAACCGGCTTGCTGTCACGTCGCTGGGCGATGCCCTGGCCGGCGTCACGGATGCACTGGGAAAGATCGCCTCCGACGTGCTGTTCCTCAGCCGGCCGGAAGTGGGCGAGCTCGCCGAACCCCGGGCTGCCGGCCGCGGAGTGTCCTCGGCGATGCCGCAGAAGCAGAACCCGGTGTTGTCCGTGCTGGTCCGCAGCGCGGCACTGCAGGCCCCGAACCTGGCCGCGCAGCTGCACCTGGCTGCGGCCAACTTCAACGATGAGCGTCCCGACGGCGCCTGGCACAGTGAATGGCCGGCCTTCCGCCAACTGCTCCGCCTGGCGTTGGGTGCGGCAGGGCACCTTCGGGAACTCGCCGACGGCCTGCAGGTTTTCCCGGACGCCATGCGCCGCAACCTGGAACTGTCCGGGCCGCTGCTGCTGAGCGAAGGAGTGTCCGCCGCCGTGGCGCCGCTCCTCGACGAGCGGGACGGCAGGAACGGCAAGCAGCAGCTCCAGGACGTGGTGGACCGGACGCTCCAGGCTCCGCCCGCGGAGCAGTCCGGAACGTACCGCCGCCTGCTGCGGGAGGCCGTGCCCGCCAGTGCCTTGTCCGACGAACGGCTGGAAGAACTCCTGGATCCTGCCAGCTACCTGGGGCAGTCCGCTGAAATTTCCCGCCGCATCCTGGCTGCCTACCCGGACTTTGCCGGCGGCGACGCACCTCCGGCCGATGCAAGCCAAAACATCCCCGCTGCACCAACGACCGCAACAGACCTGAACGGAGACCCCCGTGGCTAGACCAACAGTCAAGGCAGTACTGCTCTCCCCCCAGCGCCAGCTGGGGGACAAGCCCCTGCTGGTGGTGGGGCCGTCATTAGGGACGTCCTCGGTGCTGTGGACCCAGGCCGGCGCCCTGCTCGGGACCGACGTCGACGTCGTCGCCTGGGACCTCCCCGGCCACGGCGTGTCCCCGGCCGCGACGGAACCGTTCGACGTCGCCGAACTGGCTGACGCCGTCGTCGAACTTGTGGATTCAATTGCTCCGGGCGGAAGGTTCCACTACGCGGGCGTGTCCCTCGGCGGGGCCATTGGCCTGCAGCTGGGCATCAAGCACGGCGAACGCCTCAGGAGCCTCTCCGTGCAGTGCTCCGGCGCCAAGATCGGCACACCCGAAGGCTGGCTGGAACGCGCCGAGACCGTCCGCACCCAGGGCACCGCGGTGATGATCCAGGGATCGGCCGAGCGCTGGTTCGCCCGCGGCTTCATGGACCGCGAACCCGAGGTCAGCAGCCGCCTGCTGCACTCCCTGCGGGACGCAGACCGCTTCAGCTACGCCTTCTGCTGCGAAGCCCTGGCAGGCTTCGACGTCCGCGCCGAGCTGGGCAGCATCCGGGTTCCCACCCAGGCCGTGGCGGGCGTGGAGGACACCGTGGTGCCGCCGTCGTTCGCCAAGGAAATCGTGGACGGCATCACCGCCGGCGGCGGGACCGCAAACGCCGTGACGCTGGAAGGCGTGGCACACCTGGCTCCTGCCGAGGCGCCCGCCCACGTTGCAGAGCTGCTGCGCAGCCTCATCACCTGGAGCGAAACCAACGGGGCAGCCAAATGAGCGGCTCCGAAGCATCCGGCGGGGCACCCGCCGGCCTGGAACGGCACGGGGTGGTCCAGCCGGACGCCACCAGTCAGGAAATCTACGACGGCGGCATGGTGGTCCGCCGAGAGGTGCTGGGCGCGGCGCACGTTGACCGCGCCAACGCCAACAAGGATGCGTTCACCGAGGACTTCCAGGACATGATCACCCGTATCGCCTGGGGTGGCATCTGGACCCGGCCGGGCCTGACCCGGCAGATGCGTTCGGCCGTCACCATCACCGCCATGGTGGCGCACGGGCACTGGGAAGAACTGGCCATGCATATCCGCGCGGCCCTCACCAACGGCCTGAGCAGGGACGAAATCAAGGAGATCCTGCTGCAGGCCGCCATTTACTGCGGAGTCCCCTCCGCCAACACCGCTTTCAAGACAGCACAACAGGTTTTTAAAGAAATGGACGCCGCAGCAAAGGACAACGCTGCAGACACCCCCACCACCCCCACTTCGCCCAACTAGCTCGCAGTTAATGTCGTGAAAGACGAGTTTCACGACATTAACTGCGACCTAGTTGGGATTATCAGACGGAATTAGAGGATTAGTTATGAATGACGCTTTTGTGTACGACGCCGTGCGCACGCCTTTTGGGAAGTTCGGCTCCGGCCTTGCCGCTGTCCGCCCGGATGACCTCGCCGCGCATGTGATCGGTGAGATCGTCAAGCGCGCGCCGAAGCTCGATGTGGAGCGGATCGACGAGGTCGTGTTCGGCAACGCGAACGGCGCCGGTGAGGAGAACCGCAACGTGGCCCGGATGGGCACGCTGCTGGCGGGGTTGCCGGTCTCGATCCCTGGCACCACGGTGAACCGGCTGTGCGGGTCGTCGCTGGACGCGGCGATCATCGCTTCCCGGCAGGTGAACGCCGGGGACGCGGAGCTGATGCTGATCGGCGGTGCCGAGTCGATGTCCCGGGCGCCGTGGGTGCTGCCGAAAACGGAGAAGCCCTACCCGGCCGGGGACCTGAACCTGGCCTCCACCACGCTGGGCTGGCGGCTGGTGAACAAGGCGATGCCGAAGGACTGGACCATCTCCCTGGGCGAGGCCACCGAGCGTTTGGCCCAGAAGTACGAGGTCACCCGCGAGCAGCAGGATGAGTTCTCCGCGAACTCCCACAACCTGGCCGCCGCGGCCTGGGACGAGGGCTTCTATGACAACCTGGTGGCGCCGGTGCCGGGCACGGACCTGGTCCGGGACGAGGGGATCCGTGCCGGGTCTTCGGCGGAGAAGCTCGCCGGGCTCAAGACCGTGTTCCGGACCGAGAACGGCACGGTCACCGCGGGGAACGCGTCCCCGCTCTCGGACGGCGCGTCCGCGGCGTGGATCGGGTCGGAGAACGCCGCCGGGCTCCTCGGGATGGAGCCGTTGGCGCGGATCGCGGGCCGCGGGGCGCACGCGAACGATCCGCAGTTCTTCGGCTACGCCCCGGTGGAGGCTGCGAACAAGGCCCTCGCGAAGGCCGGCATCGGCTGGGACCAGGTGGGCGCCGTCGAACTGAACGAAGCGTTCGCCGCGCAGTCCCTGGCCTGCATCAACGCCTGGGGCATCGACCACGCAATTGTGAACCGGCACGGCGGCGCGATCGCGATGGGCCACCCGCTCGGTGCTTCCGGCGGACGCATCCTGGGCACCCTGGCCCGGTCCCTGCAGGCCTCCGGTGAACGCTGGGGCGTCGCCGCGATCTGCATCGGCGTCGGCCAGGGCCTCGCCGTCGTACTTGAGAATGTTTCCGCTGGAGTAAAGGGATAGGCGATGCTGAATTTCATTGACACCGTCGGCGAGGCTGTCGCCGGCATCAAGGACGGCTCCACCGTCATGATCGGAGGCTTCGGCAACGCCGGGCAGCCGTTCGAACTGATTGACGCCCTGATGGACTGCGGCGCCCGCGAGCTCACCGTGGTCAACAACAACGCCGGCCAGGGCGACCAGGGACTCGCACTGCTGATCAAGGAAGGACGGGTGAAGAAGATGATCTGTTCCTTCCCGCGGCAGTCCGACTCCTGGCACTTCGACGCCAAGTTCCGGGCCGGCGAGATCGAGCTGGAGCTCGTCCCGCAGGGCAACCTGGCCGAGCGCATCAGGGCCGCGGGAGCCGGCATCGGCGGCTTCTTCACGCCCACCGGCTACGGCACCATGCTGGCCGAAGGCAAGGAAACCCGCATCCTTGACGGCCGCGGCCAGGTCTTCGAGACTCCCATCCACGCCGACGTCGCGCTCATCAAGGCGCTTAAGGCCGACGGCAAGGGCAACCTCGTCTACCGCAAGACCGCCCGCAACTTCGGCCCGATCATGGCCGCCGCAGCCAAGCACACGGTGGTCCAGGTCTCCGAAATCGTCCCGACCGGAGACCTCGACCCGGAGATCATCGTGACTCCCGGAATCTACGTCAACAGCATTGTGAAGGTGGCCTGAGATGAGCGTCCAATCCAACAGCCGGGCCGGCATTCAGACGTCCGACAAGCCGCTGGGCCGCGACGACCTCGCCCGCCTGGTGGCAAAGGACATCAAGCCCGGCTCCTTCGTGAACCTGGGCATCGGCCAGCCCACCCTGGTGTCCAACTACCTGCAGCCGGAGCAGAACATCACGCTCCACACCGAGAACGGCATGCTGGGCATGGGCCCGGAGGCCACCGGCGACCAGATCGATGGCGACCTCATCAACGCCGGCAAGATCCCCGTGACGGAACTGCCGGGGGCGTCCTACTTCCACCACGCCGACTCGTTCGCGATCATGCGCGGCGGGCACCTGGACATCTGCGTCCTCGGCGCATTCCAGGTCTCGGCCACAGGTGATCTCGCCAACTGGCACACCGGCGCGCCCGACGCCATCCCGGCCGTGGGCGGCGCCATGGACCTTGCCACCGGGGCCAAGGACGTCTTTGTGATGATGACGCTCCTGACCCGCGACGGCGCATCCAAGATCGTGGAGGCCTGCACCTACCCGCTCACCGGCATCGGCTGCGTGACCCGCGTGTACACCGACAAGGCCGTGTTCCTCACGGGCCCGGACGGCGTCCAGGTGCGCGAGACGTTCGGCTGCACCCTCGAGGAGCTGCAGGCCCTGGTGCCCGTCCCCCTCACCGCAGCACCCGCCGTCGAGCGCTAACCGCCGGCACGGGTAGTAGTTGCGGGCTAATAGGATTGGTAACCATGACCGACGCAGCAGCCGAGACCGCGCCCAGGCCTTCCTCTGCGCCCCAGGCCAGTGACCAGTACGTCCAGTCCCTCGCCCGGGGGCTGGCCGTGATCCGCGCCTTCGATACCGACCACCCGGTGATGACCCTCACCGAAGTTGCCGCGCGGACGGACCTGACCCGCGCCACCGCGCGCCGCTTCCTGCACACCCTGGTGGAGCTGGGCTATGTCCGCACGGACGGGAAGACCTTCGCCCTCACCGCGCAGGTGCTGCAGCTCGGCTACGCCTACCTGTCCGGGCTGTCCCTGCCCCAGCTCGCCCAGCCGCACCTCGAGGAGCTTTCGCTGCGGCTGGGGGAGTCGACGTCGGCCGCTGTCCTGGACGGGAAGGACATCGCCTACATCGCCCGCGTCACCACCCGCCGGATCATGAACGTGGGCATCACGGTGGGGACCCGCTTCCCCGCCTACGCCACCTCCATGGGCCGCGTGCTGCTCGCGGCCCTGCCGCCGGCCGCACTGCAGCAGTACCTTGCGGACGCTGAGATCAGGCCGCTCACGCCCCGGGCCATCGGCACCAGAAAGGACCTTGCGGCTGCGCTGGACACGGTCCGCGCGCAGGGCTGGTGCCTGCTGGACCAGGAACTCGAACTTGGCCTGATGTCCGTCGCGGCGCCGGTGTACCACGGCCCCACGAAGGTGGTGGCGGCCATCAACGTGTCGCTGCAGGCCCAGTCGGTGGCCGCCAAACCGGATCCCGGGGCCTACCTGGAGATGGTGCGGAAGGAAACCGTGGAGACGGCCCGGCTGATTTCCGCGGACCTTTCAGCCAAGCACTAGGCCGTCCTGGTCATTCCTTCTGCCCGGGAGTGATCGGCTCCACGGGCGGCCACCATTTGGTGGGCGGACCGATGACAAACCGGCGCCCGGTCAGTTCGCTGGGCGTGATGCGGACCAGGATGTCCTTGGCGCCCTCCTGCCACGGCGACGGAGCCTCGGCAGGGGCGTCCTCGCCCGGCTGCACAGCCTGGGCTACCCCCTTGACCACCACACTCCACGCGATGGTCCCGTAGACGTTCAGCCCGTCGGCTTCAAGGACTACCGGCTCCCCGGAGAGCACCGCGTCCAGCTTGGTCCCCGGGCCGGTCCGGAAAATCACCGTGCCTTCATCCGGCAGGTAGTTCACCGGAAAGATTTCCGGCGCGGCATGGCTGATGACCGCAAGCCGTCCCACGGAGGCGGAGCGAAGGTGCCGCCAGCATTCACGGACGGTGAGTTCTGTTATTTCCGGCCCCGGCCCAGAGGTGTTCATGGTGCTGAGCCTAGGCGTCCGGTCTGCGTTGCGGCAAGGCAGTAAGACCCTGTTTTCAGTTACGCTTCACTTTAGTGAGAACCCCCGACCATTTGCCCGTGAAGGATGCCATGACCCAGCACAACAATGAGCCGGAGAACACGAACGCTCCGGAAGGCAGCACCGCGGCGCAGGCCGGCACCAGCCCCAAGCGCGCCGCCGTCATCATCAACCCGGCCAAGCCCGTGGACTTTGATGTTCGCGGCCTGATGGCCAAGCACTGCGCAGATGCGGGCTGGGATGAGCCCATGTGGATCGAAACCAGCAAGGACGACCCCGGCGTAGGCCAGGCGAAGGAAGCGCTGGAGCGGGGCGCCGACATCGTCATTGCCGCTGGCGGCGACGGCACTGTCCGGTGCGTGGCTGAGGTGCTTTCCGGCACGTCCACGCCCATGGGGCTCCTGCCGCTGGGCACGGGAAACCTGCTGGCCCGCAACCTCGGCATGGATGTCACCGATATTGAAGGTGCGATGGCGGGCGCCTTGACGGGCGAGGACCGCAAGGTCGACGTCGTCCGCGCGGTCCGGAGCGATCCGGACAAGGAGCAGCACTTCCTGGTGATGGCCGGCGTGGGGTACGACGCCACCATCATGGCGGACACCAACGAGGACCTGAAGGACAAGGTGGGCTGGCTGGCCTACGTTGACGCGGGCATCAGGAACCTCCCTGGTAAACCGGTGAAGGCAAGCATCGTCATCGACGGCAAGTCGGTGGTCCACCGCCGGGTCCGAAGCGTCATGGTGGGAAACTGCGGCAAGGTCCAGGGCGGCCTGGAGATCTTCCCTGACGCGAAGGTGGATGACGGACTCCTGGACGTCGTGGTCCTGGCACCCCGGGGCAAGCTCGGCTGGTTCTCCGTGGTGGCCGGCATGATCGGCAAGGGCAAAGGTAAGGACACGTCGGTGGAGTACTTCCAGGGCAAGACCGTTGAGATCACCCTTGAACATGCGGACGACTACCAGCTGGACGGTGACCATGAGGGCGACAGCAAGCATGTTCGGATGACCATGCTTCCCGGTGCGCTGACCGTCCGGATGAACGCACCGGCTGGCACTTAGCCGGCCAGCAGCCTGCCCCATCTCGGGGCGAGCAAGGGGGACCCGGCAAGTCTGAGGCAGTGCCACAGGGTCACGGCCACGGAGTCCAGCACCGGAACGCCGGTTTCTGCCTCCATTTCCGCTGCGATGTTGGCGCCGTACAGGTTGGTGCAGAGATAGACCAGGGCGTCCGGCCGTGCTGCCGCGAGCTCCAGTGACCCCGGCCGCATCTCGTCGTCCGTGACCCGGGCGAAGGACTCGTTGTCGCTCAGCCCCAGGGCCCGGTGGGCGATGGTCTTGATGCCGTCCCGCTCGTAGGAGGCCATGATCGAGTGGTTGACGTCTGCCGTGTAGGGCGTGAAAAGCCCGATCCGTTCCGTCCCGAAGGACTCGAAAGCCGCCAGGTAAGCCAGCGTGGACGTGGTGGCCGGGATGCCCGTCGAATCGACGATCTCGCCGACCAGTTCGCGGTCGTGGTCGGCGCCGAGCCAGGAGCCCGACGTCCCGTTCCAGGCGATGACGTCCACGTCCGCCGTCGCCAGCAGCTCGGCAGCGGCGCGCATGACGGCGGGATCAAACTGCTTGTCCGAGGAATCATCCAGGGCGATCCGGGTGACCGGGATCCGGGTGAAGTGGATGGTGACGTCGTCCCGGTCGGCCAGGATGCGGTAGCTCTGCGGCTCCAGGCAGGTGTTGGAGGACGGCACGATCATGCCGATGCGGGTTTTGCGTACTTCTGAAGGCATGGCTGCTCCTACTTTGCTGCGGAGAGGGTTGCAGTGGTGGTTACGGTGGCGGACGCCGCAGCGGACGAGAGGTGCTCGCGGAAGCCGTTCCGGGCCACGAAACGCCCCACGGCGCCGGGGTCGTGGAAGCCGGCGCCGTCGAGCACCACCCGCCCGGCGAACACCACGACGGCGGGCCAGCCGGTGAGCGCCCGGCCGTCGAACGGCGAGAAATCAGTGCCCATGTGAAGCGCGCCGCCGTCCACCACCCGTTCCTCGGCGGGATCGAAGATCACCAGGTCGGCGTCGAAGCCCTCGGCAATGGTTCCCTTGCCGGGAACCGCGTTGATGCGGGCCGGGCCGGTGGAGAATACCTCCACGAAGTCCTCCACCGAACTGCCCTCGGACGCCATGACCGTGAACGTGACGGGCATCCGGGTTTCCACGCCGGGCAGGCCGTGCGGCATGGCGCGGACGTCGTCCGTGCGTTCGCGCTTCTGCGACAGGTCGTAGCAGGAGTGGTCCGAGGAAACGGTGTGGATGGCGCCGTCGGCCAGCCGTTCCTTGAGGGCGGCGACGGTTTCGGGGCTGCGCATGGGCGGGCAGCAGGCGTACCACTCGGGGAACCTGGAACCGTACACCGTGTCATCGAGGGTGAGGTAATGCGGGCAGGTCTCGGAGTAGGCCTCCTGGCCGCGGGCCCGGGCTTCGGTGACCAGGTCGACGGCACCTGGCGTGGACTGGTGCACGAAGTACACCGGGGCCTTGGTGTACTCGGCCATGGCCAGGGTTTCCTTGACCGAGATTTCCTCGGCCAGCTCAGGGCGGGTCCGGTGCAGGTGTTCTATGCCGATCCTGCCGTCGTCGGCGTGCTGCTGCGTGCAGTCGCTGATGATGGGGTCGTGTTCGGCGTGGATGTAGGTGAGGCCGTCCAGCCGGACCATTTCGCGCATCACCTTCAGGATGGTGTCCCCGTCCGCCATGGTGCTGCCGCGGTTGGTGGTGTACATCTTCACCGAGCGCACGCCCTCGGCGGCGAGTTGCTCCAGCTGCCAGGGCACGGTCTCGTCCCAGCTGACCACGGAGCCGTGGAGGGCGACGTCGCAGCGGGACTCCAACGCGAGTTCCTTCTTGTGCAGGACGGCAGCCAGCGGAGTTTCCTGCGTGTCGCGGGGAATGCCGAAGTCGATGATGGTGGTGGTGCCGCCCCATAGGGCCGCGGTGGAGGTGGTGCGGTAATCGTCAAGGGTACGGAAGCGGCCGGTCACCTGGGCCACGTGGCAGTGGCCGTCCACGCCGCCGGGAATCACCAGCCGGCCGGTGGCGTCGATTGTGCGGGCAGCGGCCGGGACGGGTTCCGCGGCATCGATGAGCTGTTCCACGCGGCCGTCGCGGACCACCACGTGGGCGGACCGGCGGCCGAAGCTGTTGACCACGGTGCCGTGGGCGATGACAAGGTCGGGAATGCGGGACATCTTTGTCCTCCTTGGGGACGGCGCCGGAGGGGAAGCCGGCGGCTGGTCGGATTAGCGGGCGGGGGCCGCGGCGGCAGGGAGGGCCGCCTTCTGTGCGGCGGCCAGGGCGGCGTCGAGGTTTTTGGAGAGTCCCTTGCGGGCCTTGACGGGTGGCGGTGCAAACGCTCCGGCGCGGTGCGGGCCGGACTGAAGCCCGACGACGGCCTCCGCCATGCGGATACCGGCGGAGATGCCGTCAACCACCGGAACCGGGATCTGGCCACGAAGTTCGCGGGCGAGCCCGGCGAGGGGCGCACCGGCGAGGATGACGACGTCGGCCCCGTCCTCCGCCACGGCCTGCCGGCTGAGCGCCAGCAGCGTTTCCTTGAAGTCCTGCTGCACGGAGCTGATGCCGTTGAGCGCCTCGTTGATGGAGCGGATGGAGGCCAGCCGCCCGCCGAGGCCGAAGCGCTCCACGCAGTCCAGGTACCAGGGCCGGATCCGGTCGGAGATGGCGATGATGGAGAACCGGTGGCCCTGCAGGGCGGCGGCGCACAGTGCGGCCTCGGTGATGCCGATGACGGGGACGTCCGTGAGCTCCTTCAGGGCGGGCATGCCCGGATCACCGAAGGCTGCCACAACGACGCCGTCGATGCGGTCCGGGTCGATGCGGTCGTGGTGCCCGGCGCCGCCTCCGGCCGGGCCGCCTTCGGCAGTTACAGCGGCGTATTCGGCGATCACCTCGGCCACTGCTCCGGCGGCGATCAGGGACTCGAATCGGGTTTCGATGTATTCGACGCCGTGCGCGGCGGTGCGGACCACCAGTTCGGTTTCCGGCGAGGCGGAGCGCAGGGCCTCCGCTTCGATCAGCGCCGTCACGTCGTCGCTGATATTGGGGTTGATGACGAGAAGTTTCATTTTTTCTTCCGGTGAAGATCGGGTTCTGTTTTCTGGAAGTCGTCGGGGAACTGTTCGCGGTATTTGCCGATGTGCGATGCCGACTGGGCCGCGGCGCGGTCCGGGTCACCGCTGGCGATGGCGGCGTAGAGATCCCGGTGCTCCCGGATCAGTTCGGGCAGGTCGCTCACGTGCCGGAACAGCCAGTGCATGCGGCCCTGCAGCGGCTCCAGGGCGGACCTGAGGAAGCCGTTGTCCGCGATCCGGGTGATGGCGTCGTGGAATTCGCTGTTGGCCCGGTGGGCCTCCACGACGGCGCCTTTGGCGAGGCAGCTTTCGGCCTCGTCCAGCAGTCCGGCAAGGTACTCGAGGTCCTCGCCGGTGGCGCGGACCGCGGCGAGCCGGCAGGCCAGCACCTCCAGCGACTGGCGGACATCGAAGAGGTCCTCCACGTCCTTGGGGCTGAGTGAGCTGACCTCGGCGCCGCGGGCGCCCCGGTCGCTCAGGAGTCCTTCCTGGCGCAGCATCCGCAGCGCCTCCCGGACAGGCAGCCGGGAGACGTTGAACTCCGCTGCCAGGTCGCGTTCCACCAGCCGGGTGCCGGGAGCGTAGTGCCCTTCAAAGATCCTGGTGCGGAGCGTGTCCCGGACGGTCTCGCGGAGGGGGCGTTCCTTGTCCTGGGTTTCTTCTGCGGTAAGCATGGTGCTCCATTCGGGTTTCTTGAGGGGTGGTGCGCTCCCGGCGCCGGGAGGAGGTGCTGCGGTGCCTAGCTTAGGGCCGGCCGCCTGGGCGGCGCCTAGACGGGCAGGCGCTTGTTGTAGTCAAGCACCAGGACGGACACGCCCATGATGATCGCGGAGCCGACGAAGTACAGCAGCGCCCAGGTGTAGGAGCCGGTGGCGCCCACGATCAGGCCGACCGCGATGGGCGTGACGAAGCCGGAGATGTTGCCGCTGAAGTTCATTGCCCCGCCCAGCACGCCGGCGTTGGTCCGGCCGCCCAGGATGGACGGAATGCTCCAGAAAAGCCCGACCCAGCGGAGGAAGAACATCACCACGGAGAGGAGTACGACGGCGGTGGTCGGGTCTTCCACGACCGTCACCCCGACGAGGCCGCCCACCACCACGACGCTGGAGATGCCCAGCAATGTCCGCATGACGCGGTTCGCCGAGGCGCCGGCTGCCCGCCACTTGTCGGCAATGGTGCCGCCCAGGATCTCACCGACGAAGCCTGCTCCGAAGATCACGAACGTGGACCAGCCGATGGTCTTCAGGTCGAAGCCCTTGGCCTGGGCGAGGTACAGCGGGCCCCAGGTTAGCAGGCCGTAGAACACGCCGTTGAAGCCCAGCCAGCCGAAGCACATGGCCCAGAAGGAACGGAACTTCAGGTAGGGGAGAAGGGCGCGCTTGCCCTTGCTGCCGTCCAGCTCGGCCTCCGCGTCCTCGGCCGCGTGGGAGGCTTCAATGTATTCGGCCTCGGCTGCGTTGACTCCGCGGTGCTGGCGCGGGTTGTCCCGGACGTACCACCAGACGGCAAGGCCCATCAGGACGGTGGCAGCGCCGGCGATGACGAAGGAACTGCGCCAGCTGCCGGTGGCGGCGATGAGGCCGGCAATGAGGATGCCGCCCAGACCGGCGCCGAGGGGTGCGCCGGCGTCCAGGATGGTGGCGCCGCGGCCGCGCTCCGACTTGTGCATCCAGATGGCGTTGAGCTTGCCGCCGGCCGGCATGACGCCGGCTTCGGTGACGCCGATGCCGAGCCGGGCAATGAACATGCTCAGGAAGCCGCCGGCCATGCCGGACGCTGCCGTTGCGGCGCCCCAGCCCACGCAGGAGGCGGTCATGACCTTTCGCGGTCCGAACTTGTCGATGAGCAGGCCGACCGGGATCTGCATCAGGGCGTAAGTCCAGAAGAAGGCGGAGAGCAGCAGGCCCACGAGTTCGGGGGCGAGGTTGAATTCCTTCTGGATGATGGGGAGCGCCACCGAGATGGAGCCGCGGTCGATGTAATTGACGGCCACCAGGACGAGGAGCAGCAGGAAGAGCTTCCAGCGGACGTTGGTGCGCCGTTGCACGCCGTCCTTGCCGGTTTGGCCCTCTGGGGGCTGGGCTGCTGCTGGTTCGGTTGCGGAGTTTGATGTTTCGGTACTGGGGAGAGACACAGCTTCTCCTTCACGGGGAAGATTGCGGGCGGGGGAAAGATTCGGGTGCTGTGGCTGGCCGCGGCCGGATCGGGCGGAGGCCTAACTGTCCCGGGCTGGCAATGGGTACGCCGTTCATGGCGCCAGGCCCGGGATGGTGGTCACTTTTGGGATCCCGTTTTGGGATCCCAAAATCAAAGATAGAAGTGGGCCATGCCACTGTCAAGGGTTTTTCGCCCGGTGCCTGCCGGGCAGCCTGTTTACCGATTGTGACTGCCGGCCGCTGGGCCGGGGCTTGCCGGGGAGGGCGCAGCTGACCGGCACGTCGGGGTGGACGCGCCCCGTCGTCAGGCCGGTTACCGGTTACCGGTTGTCGCTGTACGCCAGCATCTCCGCGAGTTCCGCCAGCCGGTGGGCCCGGGCTGATTCCGCGGGGGTGAACGGTTCGCCGGGCCGGTAGAAAGTGACGGGTCCGTGCCAGGCAGTCGGGATCTTCAGTACCGTCCCGGCGTCGGCAGAGGCCGCAAGCTCCTGCCGGCCCTCCGCGGTGACCGGGACGATCCGAGCGGAAAGCAGCTCGGCGACGGCCAGCGGAAGCTCATCCGGGTTACCCGCAATCCGGGCGGCGAGGCTGAGTGCCTTGGTCTGGCCGTCCGCCATAGCCAGGGCCGTGGTGGGCCAAACGTGCGGATGCCTGCCACCGCCGTCGCGCAGGGCCTCCAGCAGTTCACGTTCGCCGACATTGCCCGGCGCGGAGAGAACGAATTCGTCGAGTACCCCGCCCGCCACCGGATGGATGTGGATGCTGAGGATGTTGGTGTCCAGCCGGGCCAGCGCCTGCGTGATTTTCTGAAGCGACCCTGGCTGGTCGCGCAGCACCGTGCGTGCCCGCCAGAGGGCCGGTGCGGTATTCAGCCGCTTGCGGTGCCTGAGGGCGGGCCCGTGCAGCCAACTCCGCAGCATCCGGGACGCGGACGGCTCAGCCACCCAGATCACCAGCACCGTGGCCGTCAGGGTCAGGACCAGGACTTTGGCCACGTAGGGGAGGTGGGTCTCCACCACGGCCGCGTGCACCAGGAGCTCGATGGGCAGCATGACGGCGATATTCGCCAGGGTCAGCCGTGCTTTGGTGGGTTCCGGCATCTGGCCGCAAACTTCGCAGCTCAGGTCGGCCGGTTCGGGGGACTGTGCCTTGCGCGTCATACTCACATCATGTCCGGGCCCTGTTTCAACGGCATTGCGGCCGCGTCACGAACGCCAACATCGTTGAAATGGCGGGGATTTTTGGACTACCTGCTCCGCCCGGGCGCTCGGACCGGAAGGGCCCGGCCACGGCCCGTTGCAGAGGCCCGATCAGGTAGGCCCGGGTGTCCCGGGTCGTCACGCATCCACGTAATTTCCGCTCGCCCACTTAACGGCCCGGCAGGCGACCGAGTAGTACGCGCATAAAGCACCGGACCCCTGAATAGAAAGCCGGGTAGGTGGCCCTCGTGACGGCGGCGGGGGCCCACGGCTTCTATTGGGGAAGGCATCAACCGGTGCCGCCTACCAACGGTCGGGGGGATACGCAAATGGCGACCTCGTCTGCAGGCATATCGCCTTGGTCTTCCCTCAGAATGCGGGGGCCGAAATGAGCCAACTGGGTAAGACAAGCCCGTTCGTGCTGAAGTTCCTGGGTCCGGGAACGGCCTCCGGAACGGTCACCAGCCCGCCGCGTCCCGCGGTTGGAGCCCCCGCCGGCTCCGCTGTCGGCGCCGTTTCTGCCGCCGTCGGGCGTCCCAGTGGAAGCGCGGAAGGGCAACCGCCCCGGCGCAGGCTCTCCGGCCGCGAATGGGCACGTTTCCTGGCCCGATTCCTTCGTCTGACCGACACCGGGCTGGTGGTCTTTTCGGTGCTGGTCGGGTACGTGATCCGGTTCGACGGCGGGCACTCCTTTGCGGAAAGCCGCGACAACGCGCTGGGCGCCGTCCTGGCCGCAGGCCTCGTGGTGTCATGGACTGGCGCCCTCCATTTTTACCGGACGCGGGATCCCAAGGTGCTCGGCGTCGGTTCCAGCGAATACAAGCGCGTTGCCGTTGCCACCACCCGGGTCTTCGGCCTGCTGGCCGTGTTCCTGGTCGTGTTCCGGCTGGAACCGGCCTGGGCTTTCTACGTCGCGTCGTTTCCGCTGGGGCTGCTGGCGCTGGTGGGGAACCGCTGGTTCGCCCGCCGCTGGTACAACCGCAAGCAGGCCGACGGCCAGTTCCTGGTGAAGGCGATAGTCATCGGCCAGCCCGAAGACGTCCGCTACGTACTCGGCCGGATTGCCAAGAAGACGGGTGCGGCCTACGAAATCCTGGGGGTGTCGCTCCCTGGGGCCCGCCGGGGAATGACGCTCGACGTCGACGGCCGCCGCGTGCCCGTGCTGTCTTCCACCGACGACGTTGTGCGGACCGTGGGAAAGTACGGTGCCGAGGCCGTCATCGTGGCGGGCCCGGTGCCAGGAGGCAACCAGTACATCCGTGAGCTGGGATGGCGGCTCGAAGAGCATTCCGCCGAACTGGTCCTTGCTTCGACGCTCACGAATGTCGCCGGGCCGCGGATCCACTGGCGGCCGGTGGAGGGACTGCCGCTGATGCACGTGGACGTCCCGCAGTACAGCGGCGGCAAGCATGTGCTCAAGCGGCTGCTGGATATTGTGGTCGCCTCCGTGGCCCTCGTCCTGTTGTCGCCGCTGTTCCTTGTCCTGGCGGTCATCGTCAAGCGGAACGGCCCGGGACCGGTGTTCTTCAAGCAGGAGCGCGTCGGCAAAGCGGGCCGGCCGTTCAGGATGATCAAATTCCGCTCCATGGTCACCGACGCAGAAGCGTCACTCGCGGCACTGATGGCCAGCAACGAGGGGGCAGGCGTGCTGTTCAAAATGCAGAACGACCCGCGGGTGACCCGCTGCGGGCGCTGGATGCGCCGGTATTCGCTCGATGAACTGCCGCAGTTCTGGAATGTCCTCACCGGCGAAATGAGCCTGGTGGGCCCCCGGCCGCCGCTGCAGCGCGAAGTGGAGGCCTACGAACGGCATACCCACCGGAGGCTGCTCATCAAACCCGGAATCACCGGGCTCTGGCAGGTCAACGGCCGCTCGGACCTGCCTTGGGATGAGGCCGTACGCCTCGATCTCTACTACGTCGAAAACTGGTCGATCATGGGGGACGTCATCATCATGTGGCGGACCTTCAAAGCAATGTGCATGCCTGCGGGCGCGTATTAAGTGGAGGGGACAGATATGGAATCGTCACAGGAGTCCTACCGCCGGGACCTTGAACTTATGGCATCCGCGGCACCGCTGCGGGCCGCCGTTATCGGTGCCGGCTACTGGGGGCCGAACCTGGCCCGGAACTTCAAGGCCAGCCCGGACTGGCAACTTGCCGCGATCGTGGACATGGACCGCGACCGCGCCGCCAAGCTCGCCGCAGCCCACGGCGGTGTACCCGTCTGCGAGTCCATTGACGAGCTGCTGGACACGGTGGATGTCGATGCAGTGGCCATTGCCACTCCGGCGCACACCCACCACGGAATCGCCCTGACGGCGCTGCGCGCGGGAAAGCACGTGCTCGTGGAAAAGCCCCTGGCCGACAGCAGGGCCAAAGGCGTGGAGATGGTTGAAGAAGCAGAGAACCGCGGGCTGGTCCTGATGGCCGACCATACCTACTGTTACACCCCCGCCGTCCTGAAGATTCGCGAACTGATTGCCGATGGTTCTTTGGGCGAGATCCTGTTCATCGACTCGGTGCGGATCAACCTGGGGCTCGTCCAGCCGGATGTTGACGTTTTTTGGGACCTCGCTCCGCACGATCTGGCCATCATCGATTTCATCCTTCCCGGCGGCCTCCGTCCCGCCGAAGTGGCGGCCCACGGCGCGGATCCGCTGGGCACCGGGAGGGACTGCGTGGGGCACCTGACGTTTGCGCTGCCGAACGACGCCATGGCGCACGTGCATGTGAACTGGCTCAGCCCCACCAAGATCCGCCAGATGGTGGTGGGCGGTTCCCAGCGGACCCTCGTCTGGGACGACCTGAATCCTCAGCAACGGCTGAGCGTGTACGACCGCGGGGTCAGCCTGGACAGGAAATACCGTTCGCCCGCGGAGAAGAAGGCCTTCGCGATTTCGTACCGGCTGGGCGACACGTGGTCACCCGCGCTGCCGGAACACGAGGCCCTCGGCCAGATGGTGGCGGAGTTTGCGAGCAGCATCTGGCATCACCGGCCCGCGCGGACCAGCGGGGCCTCGGGCTTGAGGGTGCTTTCCGTTCTGGAAGCTGTCAGCCGCAGCCTCAGCGGTGACG
This sequence comes from Arthrobacter sp. SPG23, assembly GCF_000876655.1. Lineage (GTDB taxonomy): Bacteria > Actinomycetota > Actinomycetes > Actinomycetales > Micrococcaceae > Arthrobacter. The sequence goes on along the minus strand of NZ_JYCN01000032.1, from coordinate 88,538 downwards.
GGGAATCGGTCGCCGTCACGGGCAACGAAACCCAATTGGAGGGACGGCGATGAGTACGCTGCAAGGTGCGCGGGTCCTGGTCACCGGCGGAGCCGGAACCATCGGATCCACGATTGTCGACCATCTGATCACTGCCGGCGTTGAGCGGATAACCGTCCTGGACAACCTGGTCCGCGGCCGCCGCGCCAACCTCGATGACGCGGTGGCCACCGGCAGGGTGGAGTTTGTTGAAGGGGACCTGCGCGACCGGGACCTGGTCCACGACCTCACCCGCGGCAAGGACATCGTCTTCCATCAGGCGGCCATCAGGATCACCCAGTGCGCGGAGGAACCGCGGCTCGCCCTCGAAGTGCTGGTGGACGGCACGTTCAACGTGTTCGAGGCAGCCGCCGGGCACGGTGTGGGCAAGCTGGTGGCGGCATCCAGTGCGTCGATTTACGGGATGGCGGAGGAATTCCCCACCACTGAACGGCACCACCACCACAACAACGATACGTTTTACGGTGCGGCGAAGTCCTTCAACGAGGGCATGGCCCGCAGCTTCCGCGCAACGACCGGCCTGGACTACGTCCTGCTGCGCTATTTCAATGTCTACGGACCCCGGATGGACGTGCACGGCCTCTACACGGAGGTGCTGGTCCGCTGGATGGAGCGCATCGCGGACGGGCAGCCGCCGCTGATCTTTGGTGACGGACGGCAGACCATGGACTTCATCCATACCCGGGACGTTGCCCGCGCCAACATCCTGGCCGCGGGAAGCGGCGCCTGCGAGGGTGTCTACAACGTGGCCAGCGGGGAAGAGACCAGCCTCCTGGAACTCGCCGAGGCGCTGTTGCGGGCCATGGATTCCGAACTGCAGGTGGAGCACGGTCCCGACCGCGCGATCAATGGCGTCGTCCGACGCCTCGCGGATACCTCCGCTGCCCGCCTGGACCTTGGCTTCACGGCTGAAACCGGACTGGAGGACGGGCTCCGCGAACTCGTGGACTGGTGGCGTCCGCTCCGCGGTGAAATAGCCGCTGCCCGTGTCGGAGGCGTGCGGTGACCATTAGCCAGGATCAGGCGCTGAGCCGGATCAATGTCATGAAGCCGTGGCTTGGAGTCGAGGAAGCGGAGGCCGTCGCCGAGGTGATTGCGTCCGGTTGGGTGGCCCAGGGTCCCCGCGTGGCGCAGTTCGAGGAAGCCTTCGCCGCTGCCCAGGAGGCGATGTTCGCCGTCGCGGTTTCCAACTGCACCACCGCCCTGCACCTGGCGCTCAAAGTGGCAGGCATCGGGCCTGGCGACGACGTGGTGGCGCCTTCCTTCTCCTTTATTGCAACAGCCAACGCTGCCGGCTATGTGGGAGCGAAGACCGTGTTTTGCGACGTGGAAGAGGAGACCGGAAACGTCTCCGCGGAAACCATTGCCGCTGCCCTGACCCCGGCCACAAAGGCTGTGATCGTGGTGGATCAGGGCGGAATGCCGGTGGACCTGGATCCCATCCGGGAGCTGTGCGACCCCCTGGGCATCACGGTGGTCGAGGATTCGGCCTGCGGGGCGGGATCCACCTACCGGGGCCGGCCCGTCGGCGCCGGCGCAGAGTTGGCCGCATGGTCCTTCCACCCGCGCAAGATTTTGACCACCGGGGAAGGCGGCATGCTGACTACTCGCAATCCCGAGTGGGCCGGCAGGGCCCGGCGGCTGCGTGAACACGCCATGAGTGTTTCGGCCAACGACCGCCATGCAGCCCTCCTGGCACCGGCAGAAGAGTACCTGGAAGCCGGGTTCAACTTCCGGATGACTGACATGCAGGCGGCAGTGGGGCTGGTCCAGCTGGGCCGGCTGGCGGAGGCCGTGGCCCGACGCCGCGAAATCGTGGCCGGCTACCAGTCGGGCCTGGACCGCGTCGAGGGCCTGCGGCTTGTGGCCGATCCGGCCTACGGCACCAGCAATTTCCAGTCCTTCTGGGTGGAGGTCCTGCCGTCCTTCCCGCTGAGCCGTGAGGAGCTCCTGGAGCGCCTGGCACGTGACGGCATCTCGGGGCGCCGCGGGATCATGGCCGCGCACCGGCAGCCCGCCTACGCCGGACGTGATTCCGGCACGGCGGACTTGTCCGTTACCGAACGGCTGACGGACAACACCCTGATCCTGCCGGTTTACCACCAGCTGACGCCAGGCGAGCAGTCCCGGGTCCTGCGGTCCATCCGGCTGGCGGGCGGGGTGGGAACCCGTGGCTGACCTTATTCTCATCGCTGCCAGCGGGCTCGCCCGCGAAGTGCTCGCCACAGTGCGCGACAGCGGGCAGTTCGACGTGGTGGGCATCCTCGACGACGACGCTGGCAGGGCCGGCACCACGATGGATGGATCGCACATCCTGGGACCGGTCAGCCACGCGCTCAACTATCCGGACGCGAAGGTGGTGGTCTGCGTGGGCGCAGGCAGTGCACGGGCCGGGATTGTGTCCAGGCTTGCAGCACTCGGCTTACCGGACCGGCGCTATGCCACCGTCGTTGATGCCTCGGTGCGCCTCCCGGAAGGGTGCCGGATCGGCCATGGCAACATCCTGCTGGGCCATGTCACCCTGACCGCCGACGTGACTATCGGCAACCATGTGGTGGTGATGCCCGGGGTCACCCTCACCCACGACGACGCGGTGGAGGATTTTGCCACGTTCGCAGCCGGCGTTTCGCTGGGCGGCGGCGTCAGGGTGGGACAGGCCGCCTACCTGGGCATGAACTCCTGCGTGCGGGAACGGACGGCCATCGGCGCCGGCGCCACCGTGGGGATGGGGGCCGTCGTCCTGTCCGACGTTCCGGCCGGAGAAACCTGGGCCGGCGTTCCGGCACGGGCCATCAAAAGCGTTATGCACACCGTTGCTCTTTCAGGAGGCGAACGATGACTCTTTCACCCACCTTCCCTTTGTCCGTACCGCTCGTTGACCTTGGTGCGCAACAGCACGAAATCGCCGAGGAAGTGGAAAGCGGCATCAGGGAGGTCTTCGCACGGACCTCTTTCATCGGGGGGCCGGAGGTTGCGGAGTTCGAGCAGTCCTACGCCGGTTTCCTCGGGGCCCGGCATTGCGTCGGCGTGGCCAATGGCACGGACGCGCTGGAACTAGGGCTCCGCGCGGCGGGTGTCAGTCCCGGCGGGGAGGTCATCCTGCCCGCCAACACCTTCATTGCCACCGCCGAGGCCGTTAGCCGGATCGGAGCGGTCCCGGTACCGGTGGACGTGGACCCGGACTACCTGCTTATTGATCCGGCCAGGGTCAGCGAGGCAGTGACCGGGGCGACCCAGGCGATCGTCGCCGTCCACCTGTTCGGGCAGACAGCGTTCGTCGAAAAGCTGCAGGCCGCCGCATTCGGGTGCGGCGCCGTCATTGTCGAAGACGCCGCCCAGGCCCAGGGCGCATCCCGGCACGGACGGTTCGCCGGCACCCTGGGAAGCGTTGCCGGCACGAGCTTCTATCCGGGCAAGAACCTCGGGGCGGCCGGTGACGCAGGGGCCGTCCTGACCAACGATGACGCGATAGCTGCCCGGGTCCGCCTCCTGGGCGCCCACGGCAGCTCCGTCAAGTACGAGCACGACGCGATCGGGATGAACTCCCGCCTGGACACTATCCAGGCAGTGGTGCTGAACTCCAAACTGCGGCGACTTGCGGCCTGGAACGAACGACGGCGGGAGGCCGCCGCCCGCTATTCGGAGATGCTCCGGGACGTCCCCGGCATTGTGCTGCCACAAACGGCAGACGGCAACGTGGACGTCTGGCACCTCTACGTCATCCGGATCCTGGAACGGGACCGCGTGCTTGCTGCGCTGAACGGGGCAGGAATCGGCGCCGGCATCCACTACCCGGTTCCTATGCACCTCAGCCGCGCATACAGGCATCTGGGGTTCTGCCGCGGGTCATTCCCCGTCGCCGAGGAAGCCGCGGCAACCATGCTCTCCCTGCCGATCTACCCGCATATCACCGCACGCCAGCAGGAGTACGTCGTCGGCCAATTGCTCGGGGCCATGGAACGGTCATGACGCGAGGAAAAAGCGGACCCGGCGCTTCGAACGCCTTCGCGTGGAGCCTGCTGAACACCTTGGTGTCCAGGGTTGGCACCCTCGGGATTGGAATAGTCCTGGCGAGGGTGTTAGGCCCTGAGTCCTTCGGCACCTTTGCGGTGGCACTGGTGGCACTGATGGCAGTGCTCAGCTTCAACGAACTTGGCGTTTCGCTTGCGATCGTCCGGTGGCCAGGGGACCCGGCCAAGATAGTGCCCACCGTCAACACCATTTCCGTGGCGGGCAGCGCCATCTTCTGTACGGGTGCCGTCCTTGCGGCTCCCGCGTTTACGGCGGCGATGGGGGACCCCGATGCCACTGATGTGGTTCGGGTCCTCATTTTCAGCGTTTTCATCAACGGTGTGGTGGCATCTCCGGCGGCCCTTCTCCAGCGCGACTTCAAGGAGAAGACCCGGCTGGGGATCGACCAGGTCAACGTCTGGACCGGCGCTGTCCTGTCGGTTGTCCTGGCGCTCGCGGGAATGGGCGCCATGGCGCTGGCGGTGGGCAGGGTGGCCGGAAGCCTCGTTTCCGGGGCCATGTTCCTCGCGGCCTCGCCAATGCCATATCGTTTCGGACTGGACCGCAAGCAACTAGGACCCCTGCTCAGGTTCGGGCTGCCGCTGGCCGGGACCAGCATTATCTTCTTCGCGATTGGCTACGCCGACCAGCTGACGGCCGGAAGCATGCTGGGTCCGGCGGCACTCGCGTTCTACGTCCTAGCGTTCAACCTTTCCAACTGGCCGGTCAGTATCCTGGCCCAGCCGCTCCGCAGGGTGGCGCCGGCCGCGTTTTCCACGCTCCAGCAGGACAAGGCAGCACTGAACTCCGCGCTAGTCTCGGTTGTGGCGGTCCTTGCCGCGGCGACGCTGCCGCCCGTCATGTTCCTGGCCGGGAGCGCGGTGCCGCTGGTGGATCTTGTCTACGGCAAGGAATGGCTGCCGGCGGCCGCGGCACTCTCCTGGCTGGTGGTTGCCGCTGTCAGCAGGATCTTCTCGGACCTGGCCTACGACTTCATGGTGGTCCAGGGCAGGTCCGGCACAGTCTTCGTCGTCCAAGCCGGCAGCTTGGTAGTGCTGGTGCCCGCACTGGCCGCCGGTGCGGCACTGAACGGGCTGCCGGGCCTGGCACTTGCGCAGGCCCTCGTTTCCGGCTGCGTGCTGTTGCCCCTGTGCCTGTGGCAGCTCTCCCGCAAAGGCGTCTCCGTGCGGGATATCACTGCCGTGGTGTGGGTCCCCGCCCTGGTTTCCCTTGCGGTCGGCGCGTTATCGCTGGGACTTGCCGGCTGGCTGCCGGCGCCCTGGCTTGAACTCCCTGTGGGGGCAGCCCTTGCTGCGTCCACAGCCGCCGCGTTGCTGTACTGGCGCAGGAACGACGTCAGGCTGCTGAGGAACGTGGGCCGGGCGCGGCCGGAAGTTGGGGAGCTGGTCCGATGAAGATCCTTGTCTATCCACACGACCTTGGCATCGGCGGAAGCCAGATCAACGCCATTGAGCTCGCCGGTGCCGTCCATCGGCTGGGCCACGAAACCATCGTGTTCGGGAGGCCCGGACCGCTCGTTGAAAAAATCCGCGGGCTGGGGCTGGAATTCGTGGCCGCCCCCGAGATGGGCCGGCGGCCTTCGGGAACCGTAACCCGGGCGCTGGCCGGGCTTGTTGAGCGGCGGCGCATCGATATCCTGCACGGCTACGAGTGGCCGCCCTCGCTGGAATGCTACCTGGCTGCACGGCGGCTGCCCGGTGTGGCTGCGGTTTCCACGGTCATGTCCATGGCCGTCGCACCGTTCATCCCCAAGCACGTCCCGCTGACGGTCGGAACACACCAGATCGCGGAAGTCGAGTCCGGCGTCGGCCGCTCGGGTGTGACTGTGCTGGAGCCCCCCGTTGACGTTGAGGCGAACCGTCCCGGCCTTGAGCTTGCCCAGGGAGAGCTCAGGAGGAGGTGGGGTATCGCGGACGGCGGGTATGTTGTGGCGGTTGTGTCCCGCCTTGCCCGGGAGCTCAAGCTGGAGGGCATCCTCACCGCCATGGATGCGGTGGCGTCCCTCCCCGCCGGAATGCGGGTTTGCCTGCTCATTGCCGGTGACGGCCCGGCGCACGCGGAAGTCTCCATGCGGGCGGCACAGGTCAACCTGCGGACCGGCCGGCAGACTGTTGTCCTGGCCGGCGAACTTGCCGATCCCCGGGCGGCTTATGATCTGGCCGACGTCTGCCTTGGCATGGGCGGATCGGCGCTGCGGGCGCTGGCGTTCGGCAAACCGCTGGTGGTCCAGGGTGAAGCCGGTTTCTGGGAGCTCCTGACGCCGTCCTCACTCGAGACCTTCCTGTGGCAGGGATGGTACGGAGTGGGCAGCGGGCAGGCCGGCGGCGCCTCCGCCCTGCGCCAGATACTGTTCGAGATCCTGCCGGCCGAGCCGCGCCGCGCCGAGCTCGGAGCTTTCGGCAGGCGCGTTGTGGAGCACCGGTATTCGTTGGAACATGCTGCAGACGTCCAGCTGGACACATATGCGGCAGCCCTGAAGACGGCATCCTCCGGACGAACAGCCTACCTACGCGAAGCCGAGGCGGCCGCCCAATTCCTTCGCTACAAGCGCCGCCGGCTGCAGGCGCGCCTGACCGGCCGCGACACTGCTGATGATTTCAACGCCCGGCCCGTGGCAGCGGGTCCGCCGGTCCATTCATTCTCCACCGGAGGTGCCGCATGAGCACCGGCGGCCCTATCGCCTGGATGGACGGCAGCAGCCCCTTGCGGAGCCTGCCATGACCGCGCGGCGCAGAAACGTTGTGTTGCTGCTCGTGCTGTACCTGGCCGCCTTGGCGAGCATCGGGTTTTGGCCCACACCAGTGGAACGCCCGGTCTCCGGCCTCCTCCGGGGTTTCATGAGGACCCTGCAGGAGCAGCCGCTTACCGCCGGAATCCGGGCCGGACACGTGGAGGTGGCCGCCAATGTATTGCTGTTCGTGCCGCTCGGGCTGCTGCTTGCCAGTCTGCTGCCGGCCCGCCGCTGGTGGCTTGCTGCTACGGCGGGACTGCTGGGATCCGGAGCCATTGAGGCCGTCCAGTTCCTCGCCCTCGACCAGCGGCAGGCAAGCCTCCGCGACGTCGCCAGCAACACGCTGGGCGCCTCGCTCGGTGCGCTCGCAGTCCTGTGGGCTCGACGCCGGCACGGGGCACCCCTACTAGCGCCGATCTCCGCCACCACTGTCCCCGGGAGGAACGACATGATCACCATCGCCGCCACGGCTGACGTAGGAGAATCCGCCAGCATCGGAGACGGCTCCCGGATCTGGCATTTGGCCCAGATCAGGGAGGACGCCGTGCTGGGAACCAATTGCAACATCGGCCGGGGAGCCTACGTGGGGCCGGCCGTCCGGTTGGGCGACAACTGCAAAGTCCAGAACTACGCACTGGTCTACGAACCGGCGCGGCTGTCCGACGGCGTCTTCATCGGCCCTGCGGCCGTGCTCACCAATGACCTGCACCCGCGAGCCATTACACCTGAGGGAACACTCAAGGGATCCGAGGACTGGGTCGCCGTGGGTGTGACCGTCGGCAAGGGCGCCTCCGTCGGTGCACGGGCCGTCTGCATCGCCCCCCTCACGATCGGTGAGTGGGCCACTGTCGCGGCCGGCGCCGTCGTAACCCGGGATGTTCCGGCCTATGCGGTGGTAGCCGGGGTACCGGCGCGGCAAATGGGCTGGGTGGGAGAGGCGGGCCATCCGCTCAAGCAGGACGACGGCGGCGGTTGGCTCTGCCCCGTCACCGGGCGCCGCTATCTCGAAACCAAAGGGCAGCTCGTGCCCGCCGACAAGTATTAAGGAGGCGACGTGGAAAACTTGGACGCCGACAAAGTCATCCTGGGTGGCACTCCCGTTGATCTGATGGATCCTGAACCTGCCCTGGAACTCATCCTGGCCCGCGCCGGTCAGCGGGGGCTGCCGCCCCTCGGTGTTGCCTCCGTCAACCTGGACCACCTGCACCACTTCGGTGCCGGCGGACGCTGGGAGGGGACGCTGCACGCCGATCCGGCCAGCACAGTCGACTGGCTCTACCTCCTCGACGGCGCACCGCTGGTGTCGCAATCCCAACGGCTCACCGGGCATCGCTGGCCGCGGCTGGCAGGAAGCGACCTCGCGTCGCCGTTGCTGGAACGGGCCGAGCACCTGGGACTGCGGGTTGGCTTCCTCGGCGGTTCCAGGGAGAACCAGCAGCTTCTGGCCCAAAAGATCGCCGAGGAGCATCCAGGCCTCCAGATCGCGGGAATGTGGTCCCCCGGCCGGGAAGAACTGGCCTCTGCGTGCGACTCGGAGCGGATCGCGGCAGATATTGCAGCCGCGGGCACCCAGATCCTCTACGTTGGCCTGGGCAAGCCACGGCAGGAGCTCTGGATCGACCACTACGCCGCCCTGACCGGCGCCGCCGTGCTGCTGGCCTTCGGCGCAGCGGTGGACTTCCTCGCCGGAAGGGTGCAGCGCGCGCCCCAATGGGCCAGCGACCACGGGCTGGAATGGGGCTATCGGCTGGCCCTCGAACCCAAACGGCTCGCAAGCCGCTACCTGGTCGACGGGCCGCCGGCCTACCTCAAGCTGCGGACCGCATCGTGCACAGTGCCCCACCACCGGCCGGAGCCAGTGACGTCGGCTGCTCCCGCTCCGCGGACCCCCGGCCGCTTCACCGGACCCGCCGGCGCGGCTGATGCCGTCGTCGTCGTTGTGACCTACAACAGCGCCAACGGTGTTGGGCCGCTGCTGGAGAGCCTGCGGGAGGAGACGGCGGATCTCACGCTGCGCGTCCTGGTGGCTGACAATTCATCCAGCGACGGCACCCTGGCACTGGTGCGCGGCGAGCATCCGGACGTCATCGCCTTCGCCACCGGAGGCAACCTGGGATATTCCGGCGGCATCAATGCCGCCATGCGACGCGCCGGCGACAGCGCCACCGTGGTGGTCCTCAACCCTGACGTCACCGTGGAACGCGGAAGCCTGAAAACCATGATGCGCCGGTTGCGTTCCTCCCGCGCCGGGGCCGTCGTCCCGCGCCTCCTGGACGAAACCGGCGCCACGAGCCCCTCGCTTTACCGCGAGCCGAGCCTGTCCAACGCGGTGGGAGACGCACTGATGGGACGGCGGTTCCCGGACCGGCCGGGCTGGCTTGCCGGCACCGACTACAACCCGGAGAGCTACGCCCATCCGCACACCGTGCATTGGGCCACCGGAGCTGCGCTGATGGTCCGCCGCAGCCTCGCCGACTCTTTGCCGTGGGACGAGTCCTACTTCCTTTATTCGGAGGAAGTCGATTTCTTCCGCGGGCTGCGCACGATGGGTGAAACCGTCTGGTACGAGCCGGCAGCCGTTATGACCCATGCCGGTGCCGGATCGGGCGCGTCACCAAGGCTAAACGCACTGCTGGCCGTCAACCGCGTGCGGTACATCCGCAAGTACCATTCATCGGCTTACGCCAAGGTGTTCCACGGCGCGGTGGTATTTTCCGAGCTGCTCAGGTGCTGGAAGCCGGACCGCCGGGGAGTGCTGCGCACAGTTCTGGATGAAGCCAGCTGGACGGGCCTGCCGGGCGCCACCAAGGACCCCGACCCCGCATGCTTTCCACGCGGTTCGGTGATCATCCCGGCGCACAACGAGGCCGGCGTGATCGCCCGGACGCTCGCCCCGCTTGCCCCGCTGGCGGCTGCCGGGCAGATCGAAGTCATCGTGGTGTGCAACGGCTGCTCGGATGACACCGCCGCGATCGCCCGCGGCTTCGAAGGCGTGACCGTGCTGGACATCGGCCGGCCCTCCAAGTCGGCCGCCCTCAACGCCGGAGATGCGGCCGCCACACAGTGGCCCCGGCTTTATCTCGATGCTGATGTGCAGATCAGCCAGCATGCCGTGCGCGATGTGTTGACGGCGCTGGGCTCCGGCGGGCCGCTGGCCGCCCGCCCGGCCGTGCGATTCGACCTGGAGGATGCCCATCCGCTGATCCACTCCTACTACCGCACGCGGCTGCGCCTGCCCTCTGCGCGGAACCGTCTGTGGGCCGGAGGGGTCTATGGTCTCTCGGAGCAGGGGCGCAGGCGCTTCGAGGAATTCCCGGACCTGACAGCGGACGATCTCTTCGTCGACCGGCTTTTCGACCCGTCGGAGAAGACTGTCCTGGATGTCGATCCCGTAGTAATCCGTCCGCCCCGGACACCGAGGGACCAGGTGGCAGTCCTGCACCGCGTTTACCGGGGCAATGCCGAACAGAACGGCGACGCCGGCCAGCACAGCACCGCCCGGCAGACCCTCGCGGAGGTGCTGCGCTCCGTTCGCGGCCCCCTCTCTGCCGCCCATGCCGTGGTCTATTTGGGATTCGCGATTGCAGGCCGGCAGGGGGCAACGGGCCCGGGCCCCGGCGGCTGGGAACGGGACGACAGCAGCCGTGCCCCGGCAGGGACGCGCCCAGGGGCTCTGGGCAGGTAACCCCGGCAGGTAACCCCGGGGTGTCCGGCGGCAAGTAAACCAAGTACCGCCCGGCTCCGCGAGCCGTACGGCGGTTCCCAAGCGGGTATTCCGCGCTGCAACAGCGGTGTCCCGCGGGAAAATGCGCGTACGTGACTCTCGTGACCGCACTGAGTGGTGGCGCGTTGAATGGAAGGGCGTACCCATTTCTTTTTGACGATCGGGAGGACCCGGTGACCATCAGCGAAGACCGCGCGGTTAGCCACATCGGTGTTATGAGGCCGTGGCTCGGGCCGGAGGAGGCGGACGCCGTCGTGCAAGTGCTTTCATCAGGCCGCATGGTCCAAGGGCCCCGCGTGGGGCAGTTCGAAGACGCGTTCGCGTCTACGCAACGGGCGCCGCACGCCGTCGCGGTTTCCACCGGCACCGCGGCACTCCAGTTGGCGCTCAGCGTGGCCGGGGTTCAACCTCAGGACGACGTCGTGCTGCCCTCGTTCGGCCCGGCATCGAACGCCGACGCCGTCAGTCGCCTCGGCGCCCGGACGGTCTTTGCGGATGTCGAGGCGGGAACCGGCAATGTGTCCCGTGGCACCCTCGAGGCGGCCCTGACGCCGGCCACCCGGGCGGTGATCGTGGCGGACCAGGGTGGCGTGCCTGTTGACCTGAAACCTATCCGGGACCTGTGTGACCCCCTCGGTGTCACGGTCATCGAGGACGCCTCCTGCGGCGTGGGCTCCACCTACCAGGGAGAGCCCGTGGGGGCCGGCGCGGAACTGGCAGTGTGGTCCTTCGATTCGTGTGAGGTCCTGACCACCGGCGAGGGCGGAATGCTGACCACACGGAACGAGGGGTGGGCAAGCGCAGCCCGTCACCTTCGTGATAACGCCGGGAGCGACGCGGGAACCGATCACCGCATGACCGACCTGCAGGCTGCCATCGGCCTGGTCCAGCTCGGGCGGCTGCAGGAAGCTGTTGCCCATCGCCGGGAAATCGTGGCCAGCTACCAGCTGGCACTCGGGCGGATCGGCGGGCTGCGGTTCATCAAGGATCCCGACTACGGCACCAGCAATTTCCAATCCTTCTGGCTTGAAGTGCTGCCGTCCTTCGCCGTGGCCCGCAACGAGCTTCTGGAGCGGTTGTCGCGCGACGGCATAACAGCCGGCACCGGGATCGCGGCGGTACACCGGCAGCCTCCCTACCGGAACAGGGACACCGGCGAGGCGGACCTCTCAGTCACCGAACGGCTGGCGGACAGGCTGGTGGTCCTGCCGGTCTACCACGAGCTGACTCCCGGCGAGCAGTCGCGGGTGCTCCGCTCCGTCCGGCTCGCTGCCGCAGGGATCCCCGCCACCGTGCGGCGGGGCAAATGGAACGGCGGGTTCCGGCGGGCGGACGCCGCCAGCGCCTGACTGCCCCCTGGGTCAGCGTGAGCTTTCGGATTCCTTCGACGACGTTCCGGCGCTGGTGAGCTCCCTGTCGTTGCCCGCGAGCTGGGTCAGCAGGTCCCGGATCTCGGCCAGCAGCGCTGTGTCCGCCGGGATGGGCTCTTCCTCGGGTTCTGCCGTGGCCAGCCGGCTCTTCACGAGCGAGTTGATCTTGTTCATGGGCGCCACGAAGATGAAATACACCACAGCGGCGGTGATGAGGAAGGTCACGAAAGCGGTGATGACTCCGCCGATATTGACGAAGGTTTTGTTATTGCCGGGCCAGATGTGGAAGCCCAGCCCTTCAGTCTGGACCCCGCCGGCAGCTGCAATGATCGGGTTCACGATGTTGGTGGTGAAAGCGGTGACCAGCGCCGTGAAAGCCGTGCCGACGACGACGGCGATGGACAGTTCGATCACGTTGCCACGAAGGATGAAATCCTTGAATCCTTTGAGCATGGGTCCTCCGGTATTCGGTTCAGTCAGTAATTTAACCGATTGACAATACCAGTCCCCGCCCGTCAGACGGCCCCTATGACCGCGGGCGGGTAGCCCCGGGGAGCGGGAACCCGGGCTCGTCGGCGGGCTGGTGGCGCCGGCCCGGGCGTAGATTTGGAGTGGACGCCAACGCTGCCGCCATCAGACTGGCACCGTATGGAAAGGCGTGACCCCCGTGAAGCTGTTCGCCGAGATGTTCACGATTGCTCCCGGCAACAAGGACCATCAGGTCGCGATCCGTTGCGCAGTGGGTGTCTTTGTTCCGCTGATCATCCTCGTCCTGATCGGCCGGAGCGACCTGGCGATTTTTGCGTCCTTTGGTGCCTTCACCGGAATCTACGGTCGCGGGGAGATGCACCGGAAGCGGCTCTTCATCCAGATGCGCGCCGGTTCGCTCATGCTCCTCGTCATGCTGCTGGCAACCCTGTCAGCCCGCGCCGGCCAGGCCTTGGGGCTCTCGGACGCCGCGAGCACCTGGACGCAGGTGGCTGCCACCACGGTGGTGGCCGGGGCGTGTTCGCTGGTGATTGCCCTGTGGCGGCACCGGCCGGCGGGCTCGTTGTTCCACATTTTCGCCTTTGCGGCCATCGCGTCGATTCCCAACCAGCCGCCGCTCTGGCAATGCATGCTCGTCGCCATCCTCACCACCGTATTCTGCCTGCTGATCGGCATATCCTCCCGGCTCGTGCGGAGCCGGCGGACGCCGTGGGCCATGCCCGAACCTGCCCGGTTGACGCCCGATGAAAAGCGCGCCGCCTGGCTCGAAGCCCTGGGCTACATCGTGGCTGCGGGTCTGGCCGGCACGCTGGCCACCATTGTGGGCCAGCGGTTGGGCTTCGGCCACAACTATTGGGCCATGGTGGCTGCCGTTGTTCCGTTGGTGGGCCGCACCACGCGCCACCGGGTGGCGAGGGGCGTCCAGAGAATCATTGGCACCGTGCTGGGCCTGATCGTGCTTGCCGGTGTGCTCCTGCTGGATCCCGCGCCCTGGCAGATGGTCCTGGTGATCGCCGCGTGCCAGTTCGGCGCCGAGATGTTCATTGCACGCCAGTACGTCCTGGCGCAGATTTTCGTTACGCCGCTGGCCCTGAGTGCCACATTGTTGGCTGCGCCCACTGCCCCGCAGGTGCTGCTGAGGGACAGGATCGTGGAGACCGTCATCGGCGCCGCCGTCGGCATTGCCGTGGTGGTTGCTCCCGCAGCATGGCGGCGGATGCGAGCCCGGAGCGGCGCGCAGCGCCTCCCGGCGTAGGGGTCCGGCGCCGGGATCAGGAAGGCCCGACGGCGGTCCGCGTGCCGGCCGCTGCGGTGACTGCCTGCGGGACCAGGACGAGGGCTGCCACAGCGAGGACGGCCGCGCCGGCAAAGACGTAGAAGCCCCACGGATAGGCGATTCCGGCGGCCACCAGGGCGCCGGTCACGGCGGGACCGAGGATGGCGCCAAGCCGTCCGACCCCTGCCGCGAAGCCCAGGGCGGTACCGCGCAGCCGGGCCGGGAACAACTGGCTGACCCAGGCGTACACCAGCACCTGCGAGCTGAAGACGAAGACGCCGGTCACGAAGACGGCCGCGTTCAGGAGCAGTTCGTTCTGGATCTTCACGCTGAGTATCGCCAGGAACACAGCGGAGAGCCCGAACCAGAGAAGCACGATCTTCTTGGTTCCGTGCTTGTCCGCCAGGATCCCGGCCACCACCAGGCCCGCCACGGCGCCCACGTTCAGGACCAGCAGGAGGGAGAGTCCCGCGTTCAGTGTGTAGCCGGCGGACGACATGAGCTGCGGCAGCCACGTGTTCAGCCCGTACACCAGCAGCAGTCCCATGAACGAGGCGACCGCGACGCCGGCGGCAACAAGGGGATACGGATTCCGGCCGAGGTCGCGGAAGCTGGCGCGTTCTTCGACAGCCGGCGCGGCTTCCCTCGGGGCGGCCTTACCGGGCGCCGGAAGGGAAATGACGGCGGGCAGCGTCTCCGGCAGCTTGAACCAGAGGAACGGAACCAGCGCGAAGCCGGCCACACCGCCAACCACGAACATGGTGCGCCAGTCCGGGATGACCATCAGCGCCAGGAAGGCCGTGGCCACCGCGCCTGCGTGGTAGCCGGTCATGGTCCGGGTGGTGGACTTCCCGGCCGACCCTGCGGGGGCGTAATCGTTCATGTAGGCCAGGGCGGCCGGCAGGCAGGCGCCCAACCCCAGGCCGGCCAGCAGCCTGAAGGTGCTGAAGATAGCCACATTGGGGGCAAAGACCACGGCAATGGTGAAGATGGAGAACCAGGTAACGCAGGCCACCAGCAGGTTCCGCCGGCCGAAGCGGTCCGATAGCGGCGCAATGAAAAGCGCCCCCAGGCCAACGCCCACCAGCGAGATGGTCGCAGCGAAGGTTGCACCGACAGCGTCGAAGCCAAGGTCGTGGGTCTTGATGAGGGTGGGGATGACGGTGCCGAGCACCACCAGGTCGAAGCCGTCCAGGACCATGGCCAGCCAGCAGAGCCAGACCGGCCAGCGTGATTTGTTTTCCAACGGCGTCGTTGACATTGCTACCTCGAAGTTGATTTTTTTGCGGGTCTGCGTCCGTGCGAAACCGGCCGGAACCAGACGATCCCTGTCCTGAGATTTGTACCACTGGGCCGTGTTGTGTGGGACACTTCAAACCATTCAATGGAAGGAGAGCTGTGGCCAACTCGGGCTCCGGAGACTCAGTGGTGGACCGCGTGGTCCGCGTCATTGCCGCCTTTCCGGAGGGAGTCAACGTCCTGGCCCTCTCGGACCTCGCCGACCGGGCCGGGTTGCCGCTCACCACGGCCCACCGGCTGGTGCGGCAGCTGGCCGGCCACGGGCTCCTGGACGTCGGGGCAGGCGGTTCGGTGCAGCTGGGGCTGCGGCTCTGGGAGCTGGTCAACCGCAATTCGCCCACCCTTGAGCTGCGCCAGGCTGCCATGCCGTTCATGGAGGACATCCAGCAGGTGCTCAACCAGAACGTGAACCTTGCCGTGCTGGACGGCTGGGAGGCACTTTTCGTCGAGCGGCTTTCGCGGCGCGGCTCAGTGGCCAACCGGGCGCAGGTGGCCGGCCGCATGCCCGTGCACGTGTCCTCTGCCGGGTTGGTCCTGATGGCCAACCAGCCGCACGCCGTCCAGGCGGAATACCTGGCGGGTTTCACCGATCCCGCCGGCAGGCTGACGGTGGAAGAGCTGCGCATCCAGTTAGGCGAAGCCGCGCACCAGGGATACGCCCAGCTCGCCGGCGTGGTGGATCCGGACACCTGGGGCATTGCCGTTCCGGTGATGAACCGCAAGAAGCGGACGGTTGCCGCGATCGGCGTCGTGGTTCCCTTGCGCGAGGTGCGCCTGCAGGCGCTGGTTCCGGCCCTGCAGACGGCAGCACGGGGTATCGGTCGCCGCCTGGCTGAATCGCAAAGCCCCGCCGAGTAGCGGGATTAGCCACAGATTCCATTCAACGGAATCGCTGTAACGCGGATCACGCATCGGGGCGCACACTGTTAGCCAGACGATCCAACAGGCCCCGGACACTTCCGCCGGGCCCCGCAACGAAGCGAGGAAACACCATGGCAGTCCGCAAAGTCATCACCACCCAGGTGGCCATCCTGGGCGCCGGTCCGGCAGGCCTGATGCTCTCGCATCTGCTCGCGAAGTCCGGCATCGAATCCACCGTCATCGAAATCCGCAGCCGCCAGGAAATCCAGGAGACGGTCCGCGCCGGCATCCTGGAGCACGGCACCGTGAACATGCTGGTGGACAGTGGCGTCTCGGACCGGGTGCTGCGGGACGGCGACCGGCACGACGGCATCGAACTGCGCTTCAACGGCGAAAGCCACCGGATCGATTTTCAGGACCTGGTGGGGGAGTCGGTGTGGCTCTACCCGCAGACTGACGTGTTCATGGACCTTGCCGCACGCCGCGAGGCCGACGGCGGGGACGTCCGCTACAGCGTGACGGACACCACCATCCACGACATCGAAGGATCCCCGAAGGTCTGGTTCACGGACGCCGACGGCGTGGAATACGAGCTGCAGGCCGATTTCATCACCGGCGCGGACGGGTCCCGGAGCCACTGCCGCTTCCAGATCCCGGAGGCGGACCGCAAGTGGTACTTCCACGAGTACCCTTTCGCGTGGTTCGGCATCCTGGCCGAGGCGCCCCGGAGTTCCGATGAGCTGATCTACGCCAACTCGGACAACGGCTTTGCTCTGATCAGCCAGCGGACCGAAACCGTCCAGCGCATGTACTTCCAGTGCGATCCCGATGAAGACGTGAACAACTGGAGCGAGGACCGCATCTGGGACGCCTTCCGCAGCCGGGTCAACGGCAACGGCTTCGAGCTCAAGGAGGGACCGGTCATCGACAAGATGGTGCTGAAGTTCCGCAGCTTCGTCCACGCCCCCATGCGCCATGGAAAGCTCTTCCTGGCCGGCGATGCCGCCCACACGGTCCCGCCCACCGGAGCCAAGGGCCTGAACCTGGCCATCCACGACGTCAAGGTCCTGTTCGAAGGGCTGGACAGCTACTACAAGGGCGGTTCCACGGTGCTGCTGGACGCCTACAGCGACCGCGCACTGGAACGTGTCTGGAAGGCGCAGCAGTTCTCCTACTGGATGACCTCGATGCTCCACACGCCGGTGGATGCTGACGACTTCTCCCGGGCCCGCCAACTGGGTGAGCTCAACTCGGTGGTCTCCTCCCGCCACGGCAGGGCCTACCTGGCCGAAGCCTACACCGGCTGGCCCGGAGCCCACTAGGCAGGCCGGGGGACACCAGTTCCGGCCGTAGACTCGGGGAATGTACGGCATAACAATCGTCGGCGGGGGCATCGCAGGTTTGGCCCTTGCCGCGGCGCTGGACGCGGATCGCTTCCACGTCACTGTGCACGAGCAGCGGAACACGCTGCCAACGGTGGAAACGTCCCTGGCCATGTGGCCGGAGGCCCAACAGGCACTCGACGCCGTGGGGATCCTGCCGGAGATCCAGGCGGCAGGCTCCGCCTTTTCCGCCATGGCTCTGCGGGACGTGGCCGGGAAGGCGTGGTTCAGGGCCGAGGCTGCTGGCGTGATCGGCGTTTCACGCGCGGACCTGCTACGGCTTCTGGACTTTGTTGTGCCGGACTCTGTTAGCCGGGTCCCCGGGGCGGTGACCTCGCTCCCCGATGCTGGGCTGCTGGTGGGAGCCGACGGCGTCCATAGCGTGGTCCGCCGGCAGCGGTGGGGTCCGCGGTCCGCTGAGCGGCTCAGTCCCTATCTCGCTTTGCGCGGGATCGTTGATGAACCTGTCCCTGCGGATGCGGGCGGCGAATACTGGGGTCGCGGCGAGTTGTTCGGCATCGCCCCGGCCTCCCGGGAGCGGACCTACTGGTATGCCTCCTACCGGTCGGCCCTGGGGCCCGGCGGCATTGATATCGAGGCGGCCCTGGATCTCACCCGCCGGCGCTTTTCAGGAAAGGCGCAGGGAATCGACCGCGTTCTTGCCGGGGCCGCCCCCGAAGGGACGCTCGCCCAGCGGATCTGGACCGTGCCGGCCCTCCGGCGCTACACGCGGGACGGCACCGTACTGGTGGGAGACGCTGCGCACGGCATGACACCGAACCTTGGGCGCGGTGCCTGCGAAGCCCTGGTTGATTCCGTTACCCTCGCGGGGCTGCTCAACTCGCGGCCGCTTCCGGAGGCGCTCAAGGCGTACAACAAACGCCGCGTATTGCGCAGCCAGGCCCTACGGGCGGCGTCGTCCGCCATGACCCGGCTGGTGCTTGCCGAGTCCGCCCAGCCCCTCCGGGACAGGATCCTCAGCATGGCCGGGCGGCTCCGCCGGTCTGCCTAGCGCGCGCCGCCGTCGGACGCGGTTCCCGGGCCCCGGCCTAAGGCACGGGACTGGGTGCGGACGCCTTGGTATCCGCTACCACCGCCGGGGAAGTGGCGGGGACAGCCCTGCTTTCAGCGGCAGGTCCGCCGCGCTTCCCGCCCTTCGGTCCCCGGCGCCTGCCGGGCCGTGCGCCCGAACGCCCGTAGACGAGGTACATCGTCAGCCCGGTGATGACCATCAGCAGCACCGTATAGACAAAGGTGTTGGACACGCCGTCCACGCCTTCGGCGCCGTCCGTGTTGGCCTTGATGACCAGGCCCAGCGGCTGGACCAGCGGATGCGCCAGGAAGATGGCGGTGTCGTAGTCGTCCAGCATGCTGTTGAAGTTGAGGGCGGCAATGGCCGCAGCGGCCGGAAGGACCAGCGGCAGCAGGATGCGCCGGAACACATAGAGGGTCTTGGCGCCCATGATGGTGGCCGCCTCCTCCAGGGAAGAATTCACCGACGCAAACGATGCCTTGAGCATCCTGAGCGTGAAGGGGATTTTCACTGTGACGAAGGCGATCAGGAGGATGACTGTGGTCCCGGTGAGGACGGCGCCGCCCACCAGCGGGTTGGGGTGGTCGTAGCTGATGATCAACCCCAGGGCCAGCAGGGCCGACGGCAGGATCCAGGGGATGTGCAGCAGGTACTCGAACATGGCAGTCACCCAGTTCTTGTGTTTCTGCAGGATCCGCGCCACAAAGAGGAGGCCGCCCACGGCGATGACTGCGGCAAGCGCGCTGTAGGCAACGCTGATGGCAAAAGGCCGCAGGCCTGAAGGCTGGGTCAGTACACGCACGTAATTGTCGAAGGTAAGGCTGCCCGGCGAGATCTGTCCGGTCTGGATGGCGGCGCCGTCGGCGAAGGAGAACAGCACAATCAGGACCACGGGCAGGGTGTACACCGCAAACAGCAGGTAGGCGGCCGCGTGGACGGCAATGTTGGCTGCGGGGTTGGTGATTTTCTGCTTCTGCAGCGCGGAGGAAACCTTGGACACCGAAAAGTAGGTGCCGCCCTTTTCCAAGCGCGACATTACCGCGAGCATCAGGATGGTGGCCACACCGAGGATGACGGCGAGCAGCGCCGCCAGGTCGCGGGACGTGGGGCTGTTCGTGAACGTGAGGATCATCGGGGTGATGGTCTGGAAGTCGCGCCCGCCGAGGACCTGCGGCGCGCTGAGCGCCCCCAGCCCGGTCAGGAAGGACAGGATGGTGACGGCAAAAAGCGTGGGCTTCAGCATCGGCAGCACGATGCGGCGAAGGATGGTCCAGGTGGAAGCGCCCAGGTTCCTGGCCGCTTCGATGGTCTGGTAGTCGACTCCTTTGAGGGCGTTCGCCACAAAGAGCATGTGGTTGGTGGTGGTGGCGAAGGTCATCACCGCCAAAACGGCAAAGAATCCCGAAAACCAGCCCGGATCCATCCCCGGAAAGACGTTCAGCAGGAATGCCGTGACGATTCCCTTGTCGCCGTAGATGAACTTGTAGCCGGCCGCCAGCACGATGCCGCCGTAGATGAACGTGGTGGCGTAACCCAGGAACAGGATCTTGGAACCGCGGATCCTGAAGTAGTGGGTGACCAGCACGATGAAGATTCCCACGACGTTCACCGTGATGGAGAGTGCCACGGCCAGCAGGAAGCTGTTCCCCAGGGATTTCATGGCCCGCTGGGAGGAAAAGAGCTTCTCGGCGGCGCGGCCGGAGAAGTTTCCGTCGGGGAAGAAGGTTTCGATCAGCACGTTCGCGTTGGGCCAGACGAGGAAAGCCGCGATGAACCATGTCAGGACCGTTCCCACAATGATGATGAACGGGGAACGGAGCATGCTCTTGGCCGGGGTACCGCTCATCGGAGGGACGCTGCCTGGTCCTGCTCGGCCTGATCTTGCCCGGCCGGATCCTGCGTGGCCAGCGCCGCCCCGGTGCCGGAATGGTACTGCAGCACGTGGCCTGGTTGCACGTAGATAGTGGTCTGCGCCCCTGCCTCGGGGTGGACGCCGCCATCCTCCTTCACCAGCAGCCGGATGTCGGCGCCGTGGCTCCGCACCACGTAGCGGCTGTGGAGGCCGTGATAGGTGCGGGACACCACCTCCCCGGAAAGCCCGACGGCGGTTCCGCCGGCTGCTGAACCGCCGGTTGCGGGCGGCGTCAGCGACGCTTTTTCCACCCGCAGGTAGGAATTTGCCGCCGGGCTGAGTCCGGCGCCCGAGAGCCGGTTCAGTTCAGCGACGAACTCCGCGGTCAGGGTGGAACTGTCACCGATGAAATTGCAGACAAACTCGGTGGCTGCCTGGTCGTAAATCTCCTGCGGAGTGCCCACCTGCTCCACCACGCCCTTGTTGAAGACAGCCACGCGGTCGCTCATGGCAAGGGCTTCGTCCTGGTCGTGTGTCACGTAAACGGTGGTGATGCCGAACTCGCTCTGCAGGTCCTTGAGCTGCTGCCGAAGCTGGTGCCGCAGCTTGGCATCGAGGTTGGACAGCGGCTCATCGAGAAGCAGGATCTTCGGCCGAAGCACCAGCGCGCGGGCAACGGCCACCCGCTGCTGCTGGCCACCCGAAAGCTCCGCCACGTTCTTGTCCAGCTGCTCATCGCTGAGCTCCACCCGGCGCGCGATGTCGCGCACCAGGCGGTCACTCTCGGCGGACTTTTCCTTTCGGACCCGCAGGCCGAATGCGATGTTTTCCCACACGCTCATGCTCGGGAAAAGAGCATAATTCTGGAAAACCATGCCCACTTGGCGCTTGTCGCTGGGCAGGCGCGTGACGTTCTTGCCATCCACATGGACGGTTCCCGCGGACGGCTCGATGAAGCCTGCCAGCGTCCGGAGCGCCGTCGTTTTGCCGCAGCCTGACGGGCCCAGCAGCGTGAAGAATTCACCGGGCCGGACGTGGAGGTCCAGGTGCGGGATGGCAATAAAATCGCCGAAGGAAACTTCGATGTTGTCCAAGCGGATCATGGGAAACCTGTCTGGTGGGACTGCGGAAGCGGGGCGGGCAGGGGTTACGTCATGTATTCAAGCTCGATCTTCTCCACCCACGAGCCCATGTTTTCCTGGACGAAGTTCCAGTCGATGTCCTGCTGCTTGAGCCCGTCGAAGAACTTCACCACCTCCGGCTTGGCCTTGGCGGCGGCGGACTTGTTCACCGGCATGGAGTTGAACTGCTGGGCCCATTCACCCTGGACGTCAGCACTGCCGAACCAGTCGATGAACTTTTGCGCCTGTTCCTTCTTGTCGGTGCCCTTCACCAGGGCAACCTGTTCCACAGCGAGGGGGACGCCGACGGACGGCACCACTGTTTCCACGTTCACCTTGAATGACTTCTCGCGTTCCGCCACGATCGACGACGGCATCTGGCCCATGTCCACTTCACCTGAAGCGATGCGGGCGAAGAGGTCGGTTTTGGCTACGGCGGGGCTGCCGTTCTGGAAATACTGCTCCACCTGCTTCCAGCCTTCATCCGAGATACCAAGATCGCCGGAATTGTCCTTGTAGCGGGAGAGGATGCCGGCGAACACCAGCTGCGCCGTCGCGGTACCGAGCCCCGTCACCCGCTCGTAGCGAGTCTTGAACTCGTCCTTGGACCACAGGTCCGTCCAGTCCTTGGGCGCCTGCTCCGGGGTGATCTTGTCCGAGTTGTAGCCGAGGAGGATTGCCTGCTTCACCAGCGGCCAGTAGGCCTTGTCCTCGTCGCTGTCGGCGAGCGAGGCGTCCACTTCGCCGGCCCACGCCGGCTCATAGGCCTCGATGGCACCTGCTGCTTTGACCTGGGCGAAGTACATGTTGTTGAGGCCGAAGGCGACATCCGCAATGGGGTTGTTCTTCTCGGCGATCAGCTTGTTCGTCGCGTCGGCACCGCCGGCACCCACAATTTCAATCTTGAAGCCGGCGTCCGCTGCCTTCTTGGTGAGCCACTCGCCGCGGCCCTCCCCGTTGGAGTTGGTGTACACAACCAGCGTGTCGCCGGATGCCCCGGCGGCGGAGGAACTTCCGGACGGTTGTGGCGAGGCGGCGCCGGCGCCGCAGCCGGCGAGGAGGGTGACGGCGACTACGGCGCCAACCATTGTCTTGAGTTTGTGCACGATTGAGACCCATTTCTGAACTGGAACCGGAGCATTGTCCGGCAAGCCTATAGCGGCTCATGCCGATTAGGGCCGTTTATAGCTATCGATTCGATAAACTACCCGGCCTCGGCGTTCGAGTCTTGTCCAGGCACCCCAACAGCGCGCGCCCCTGGCTTTAACGCATCATGAACTTCCGGGGGCCCCGGAGGGAGTCAGTCCTGCTCGAGGGTCTCTGTCAGATGGTGCGTGGGAATGCGGTCACGGTCGTAGGTGATCTCGGTATAACCGTGGGGCTCGGGCTTGCCGTGCGGGTTGAGGTTCACGAACACGATCTCCTCAATGGTGAGGATGCTCTGCCGGGTGATCATGTTCCGCACTTCGGCGCGCATGGTCAGCGATGTCCGGCCAAACCGCGTGGCAGTCAGCCCCATCTCAATCAGGTCGCCCTGCACGGCGGAGCTGACGAAGTTGATTTCGGAAATGTACTTGGTGACAGCCCGGCCGTTTCCAAGTTGCAGGATGGCGTAGATGGCCGCTTCCTCGTCGATCCATTTCAGCAGGCTCCCGCCGAACAGGGTGCCGTTCGCGTTGAGGTCTTCAGGCCGCACCCATTTGCGCGTGCGGAAAGTAATGTCTGCCGGTTCCATAAGGCGAGATTAGCCGACGGCAGCCCGCCTGCAGCAGTGTGACGGACCGCCAGGTGACGACGGCGCACGGGCCTGATGCCGTCAGGCCATCGCAGTGTGGGCGGCGCTGTGGGAGTCGATCTTCTTGGCGTAGCAATAGGAGTGTTCCACCCCGATATAGGGGCCGAAGTTCGGCACTTCGTCAAAGCCGCAGCTTTGGTAGAAGTTCCTGCCGTCCGGCTGGGCCGAACCCGCCTCGGCGGTGATCGATGTGACGCCCATACCGTAGGCGTGCGCTTCCAGCGCCGCCAGGATGGAACTCGCAACTCCCGAGCCGCGGGTGTACGGCAACACGTAAAGCCGCTTTATCTCCGCTGTCGTGGAGTCCAGCATCCTCAGCCCGCCGCAGCCGACCGGCTGGCCTGAACTCTTCTCATAGGCCACGAGGAAAACCGCGGTGTCCACTTCCGACGGCGGCGGCCCGGGTTCGTGGTCCTTCGTGCCGAAGCGGGCGTCCAGTTCCGCCTGCTGCGCTGCACGCAGGTCGGCGCCTACGGGGTTGGCCCAAGTGACCTGCCTGATGTTGAGACGGGGGTTGGTCTGCATCACTGCCTCGATTCGCCGAAGGGTTATGCAAAATAAGCCTAGGAGGCGGCCGTTTCCGCGGTGTTTCCTCCGCGTAAGCGTCCGGAGAACATGTAGCTGGCGCCTCAATCAACTAGCAAGCCCGCCTAGTTATCAGATCAGCTAGTATTACTCAATGGCTTTGAACAGCAGTACCGGGTCCGGTTATTGGTACGGCGCCGACGGGCAGTTCGACCATAGCGCGGCCGTGTTGCAGTCCCTGCGTGACTACCGCAACGCCGAAGTGGCGACCCGTCGGTCCACCAGGGATTCGATGGGCATGGGGGAGACGGACATCCTCGCGCTGCGCTACCTCCTCCGCGCGCGCGCTTCGAACAAGGCTGTCGTCCCCAAGGACCTCAGTAACTTCCTGGGCATCACCAGCGCATCCACCACCTCTCTGATTGACCGCCTGGTGGGGAGCGGGCATGTGCGGCGCGAACCCCATCCCACGGACAGGCGGTCGCTGATCGTTGTCCCGACCACTGAATCCGATACGGAAGTCCGGGCTACGCTCGGGGCGATGCACCGTCGGATGATGGCGGTGGCGGAGGAGTTGACGGCGGAGGAAGCCGGCGTCGTAATTGCTTTTCTCCAGCGCATGCGCGAGGCGATCGATCCCGAAAACCATGTCAAGCCTGATTTAGATAGTTAGACAAGCTAGTTATATCAACTACTTATATGTATGCTTACTATTAATGGGGGATTGACCGTTGGTAGTTTGGCGTTTGGCATAGGGAGTTGGATTCGCTTGGTGACGTTCACACGATTTGACGGACGGGACCAGCGGACCGAACTGCCGGCGCTCCCAGAGGGCACCAAGCCTGAAACGTTCCGAGTCTCCGATAGGGCGGACACGGCGGGGTATCCGCCCAAGCACTGCGGCGTCGCCATGGAATGGTCCAAGCCGGCGCCGCGGGCCATGTCCGCGTACTCGTACGATGCCGGCGAAGCCCTGGCCGACCTGCCCGAATTGTGGCGGTGCCGATGCGGCTTCCAACTCGACTCCTGGGTAAACGTGGCGCCCGCCGCTGACCTGCTGGCCGATATCAGCCGGTCATGACGGGGGACGGCGGCTCGCAGCCTCCCGAGATATGGGATGCCCGTTCGGACGCGCGCTACGTCCTGCATGAACGAGTGGGCATCGGCGCCACAGCCCAGGTGTTCCGCGGTACGGACCGTCGTGATGGCCGTCCGGTCGCCATCAAGGTGGCGGCGCTGGCGGATGACCGGAACCGGGAACGCATAGTCGCCGAAGCCGCATTGATGGAGGGCTTGCAGCATCCGGCACTCGTAAAGTTTGTTGACCATGGGACCGGGGCAGCGGATTGCCGCTGGGCAGGCAGGCCCTTCCTCGTCCAGGAACTTGTGTACGGCAGCAGTCTTGCCGACAGGATCCGTTCAGGACCGGCGCCCGGGAGTGAAGTGGCTCCGTGGGCGGTGGGTCTCCTGTCCGGGTTGCGACACCTGCACGCGCGCGGGATTGTGCACCGCGACATCAAGCCGGCGAACCTGCTGCTTAGCCGCCTGCGCACATGCCCTGTCCGGATTATCGATTTCGGCATCGCTGCACCTGCGGGAACCGAGCATGAGCCAGGGACGTCTTCCGGCACCGTCCATTACATGAGTCCCGAGCAGGCCAACGGCGAGATAGTGCGTCCGGCTGACGACATCTATGCCCTGGGGCTGGTCCTTCTCGAATGCCTGACCGGAGTCAAAGCGTTCCCCGGGACCGCCGTCGAGTCCCTGGTCGCAAGGACGCTGAGGAGCCCCGAGATACCGCGGCACGTCGGTTCCCCATGGAAATCGCTGCTGGGATCGATGACAGCCACGAACGCGGCGGACCGCCCCACAGCGCTGGAAGCCACGGCTGAGGCCGCAATGCTCCTGCAGCGGCCGCACCCCCTGCGCCGCCGGGTGGAGGCGCGCTCGGGGAGCTACTGCTAGGCCGGCTTCCCGGCGGGGTCTTCCGCGGTCGGATCGGCCAGGGCCAGGCCCCCCACAGGGCTGTCGTCCCAGTGGATGAGCTTCCAGCCGCCATCGGGATCCCCTTCCAGCGCCACGATGCCGGTGTTGTTCAGCACGTGCTTTGCGGCAAAGTCCGGTTCGATGTTGCCGGCGCGCAGGCCTGCCCACACCCGGATGGCTGCCCCGTGGCTGACCACGGCTACGCTCCCGGAATCGCCAATTCCGTTTGCCCGCTCCGCCACCGCGGCAATGGCGGCGTCATAGCGGTCGAAGAAGTCCCGGCCGCTGGGACCTGCAGGCATCCGGCGGTCCAGGTCGCCGTCGGCCCAGGAAAAAATGGTTCCCAGGTACCGCTTGTGCGATTCCTCGTCCGTTAGCTTTTCCAGCGCCCCGGCCTCGATCTCGTGGATGCCGTGGATCACCTCGGTATCCAGCCCGTGCAGCCGCGCAAGAGGCGCCGCCGTGATCTGGGTCCGGACCAGGGTGGAGGCGTAGAGGGCGTGGATCCGTTCATTCGCCAGGGCGCGGGACAACGCTTCGGCCTGGCGTTCGCCGAGTTCAGTCAGCCCCGGTCCAGGGTGCGCGGTGTCCAGCTGGCCCAGGACGTTGCCGGGGGTCTGGCCGTGGCGGATGAGCAGGAGCCTCATTTGAGGTGATCCACCAGCTTCTCCGCGATGCCCGTGTACTTGCCCGGAGTCAGGGCCAGCAGCCGTGCCTCGGCGTCCGCGGAAAGGCCTAGTCCCTGCACGAATTCCTGCATCCGGGCGGCATCAACACGCTGGCCGCGGGTCAGGTCCTTGAGCCGTTCGTAGGGGTTTTCCATCCCTTCGACGCCGGCAATCGCTTCGGCGCGCATCACCATCTGGATGGCCTCGCCAAGCACTTCCCAGTTGGTGTCGAGGTCGCCCGCCAGGACGTCCTCGGCCACGTCCAGGCGCTCCAGGCCCTTGACCACGTTTGAAATGGCCAGAAGGGAGTGCCCGAAGGCCACGCCGATGTTGCGCTGGCTGGACGAGTCGGTGAGATCGCGCTGCCACCGCGAGGTGACCAGGGTGGAGCCCAGCACGTCCAGCAGGCCGGAGGAGATCTCCAGGTTGGCTTCGGCGTTCTCAAAGCGGATCGGGTTGACCTTGTGCGGCATGGTGGAGGACCCCGTGGCGCCTGCCACCGGGATCTGCGCGAAATAGCCGATGGAGATGTAGCTCCAGATGTCCGTGCACACGTTGTGCAGGATCCGGTTGAACCGCGCGACGTCGGCGTACAGCTCAGCCTGCCAGTCGTGGCTTTCGATCTGGGTGGTCAGGGGGTTCCAGGTCAGGCCCAGGCCCTCGACAAACGACTTTGCAACGTCCTGCCAGTCCGCGCCCGGGACCGAAGCCACGTGGGCGGCGTAGGTGCCGGTGGCCCCGTTGATCTTGCCCAGGTATTCCGTCTTGGCGATCCGGTCCAGCTGGCGGGTCAGGCGGTGGGCGATGACGGCCAGTTCCTTGCCCAGCGTGGTGGGCGTGGCCGGTTGGCCGTGCGTGCGGGAAAGCATGGGCACGCTGCGGTTGTCGTCCGCCATCTTGCTGATCTGGGCTACCAGCGCCCTGGCGGCGGGCAGCCACACGTCCTCCACAGCCCCCTTGACGCCCAGGGCGTAGGAGAGGTTGTTGATGTCTTCCGAGGTGCAGCCGAAGTGCACCATGGCGGTCAGCCGTTCAATGCCGATGGCCGGCAGCCTGCGGCCGATGTAGTACTCCACAGCCTTGACGTCATGCACCGTGACGGCCTCGATGTCGGCCAGCTCAGCAACCGACGCGGAGTCGAATTCCGTGACGATCGCGCGGAGCTGCTCCTGCTGTTCGGGAGTCAGCGGACCGGCGCCCGGAAGGACGTTGTTGCTGGTCAGATGGATGAGCCACTCAACTTCCACGGCCACGCGGTCCCGGTTGAGGGCCGCCTCGGACAGGTAATCCACCAGGGGCGCGACGGCGGACTGGTACCGGCCGTCCAGCGGGCCTAGGGCAATCTTTTCCGGCGAGGCGGCGAGGGCCAGGCGTCCGGAAGGCGTACGGGTCTCAGCTGTGGCGGCAGTTTCAGGCATGTGCTGATTCTTTCACGAAGTCGCACCGGCCCTTAAGCCCGGCGTCCGTGTGACATCTGCCCGCCGGGCCCCAGGTTCCCGGTTGTCCGCTGTTTCCCACATAGCCGAGGACGGCAGTTCCGCGCCGCTCCACCGGTCCGTAGCGTCGTCGTTATCGACCATGCGGAACAACAAAAGTCAGGGGGACAGGAATGAGCGGTAGCATCACTGCAGCAGATGGCGACACCTGCGGTTCGCGAAGCTTTGAGGTGCAGCAGCTGGCCTGGCGGGTGGCGGGCTTTGCGCACAGCCTCGATACCTCGATGCTCGCGTTCCGCCGGGTTCAGCTGTCGGAGTGGCAGTCGCCGGCCGGACAGGCGTACCGCACCGCCGTCTCGTTGCAGGCAGCCGCGCTGGGCCGCGCGCGTGACCGGCTGATGGCGGCCTCTGAAGCGGTGCGCCGCCACGCGCAGCAGGTTTCGGTCTCCTCGCAGCGGACGCCCGGGGGAGGGTACTGATGGCGGAGGCCACACCTTCAGGAAGCGGAGGCCGGCTGGGACCGCTGGAAACGGCAACGGAGGGCAGCATGCGGATCCGCGGCGGAGTCGGCGGAATCAGCTTTCAACTGGAAGAGCTGATGGCCGGTGTGGCTGAACTTGAGGGCATGGCTGACGAACTCGCCGCGATTGAGGTCGGGGTCCGGCGGGTCTGGGAGGAGCTGTGTCCCTACGAGAACGATCCCCGTGCCAGCGGCACGGCCGCGCTGATTGCGGTGGGCGAAGGGTGCCAGGCGGTTCGCGCCGTCAGGGAAGAACTCCAGCACCTCAGCAGTCAGGTCCGGGCGAGTCACCGCGACTACGAAACGGCAGAGTCATGGGCCGCGGCCGGGATCCGCACCCCGGACGACGGCTGGGGCTTCCTGCCTTTGTTGTTCGTGGATCTGACTCAAACCAACTACCCGAGCCGTGACGCCGCCGAGGCCCTTGCGCTGCCGTTGTCCCTCGGGCTGCTGGCCACCATTGCACCGAAAGAGGACCTCGTTCGGGCATTGGCTGCAGAGCTGGCCGCCGGCCGGTACATCTCAGCCGTAGGCCCTTCCGTTCGCAGGTTGGTGGAAAACTATTTCCCGCAGTTGAAACCCCGCCCGGTCACCGCGGTGGAGGAACTGACGCGGGACGTCGACGTTGACACCTCCCCTGCCGGCCTGCTCGCCCGGCTCCGCCAGCTGGACGCGGACGGGCACGGCACAATAGAGGTGGTCCAGGTCGAGAATGGCGGGCGCAAGGCATTCATCGTCATCGTACCCGGCACGCAGCCCACGGATCCGCCCGGGGGAGCGAACCCGCTGGATGAGGCCGGGATTGCGGAGGCCCTGGGCTATGGCTCCGAATACCTGAATGCCGCCGTTCTGTCGGCGTTGCACCAGGCCGGCGCAGTCAAGGGGGACCAGGTGGTGGCCGTTGGCTACAGCCAGGGCGGGGCGCATGCCATGAACCTCAGCAGCGACAGCGCGTTCCTCGCCGAATTCGACCTGAAGTATGTCCTGACGGCCGGTTCACCGGTGGGCGGTGTTACCCCGGCGCCCGGAATCACGTCCCTCCACCTCGAACACCGCCAGGACTGGGTTCCCGGCAGCGACGGAACCCCTAACCCGGACACGAGGGACAGGGTCACTGTCACGCTGACGGACAGGGTGGCCACCCCGGAAGGCAGGGAACCCGGGCTCGGGCCCGGCCACAACCTTGAAAACTACGAGGCAGCGGCCAGAAGGGTTTCCGCAAGCGAAAACCCGTCCCTGGCCGCGAACACGGCGGTCCTCGCCGGCGTTGTTGGCGCGGGAGGGGCAGGGACAGCCACCCGCTTTGCCGTCAACCGGGAACCGAAGGCCCCGCCGTCACGCCAAGAGGACAGGCTGCCCCAAGGCGCCGCAAGATGGGTCGGGCGCTAGGCGGGCACGTGCTGGTTCGCAGCGCACACCTTAGCGCCGGACGCCGGTGATCCTGCCCGCTACGAGGGAGACCACCGTGATGATGATGGCCGCCAGCACAGCAGTCCAGAAGAAGGAGTCAATGGTGAAGTGGACGGGGGTGTAGCTGCTCAGCCAGGACGTCAGGAACAGCATGGCGGCGTTGATGACGATCGTGAAGAGGCCCAGCGTCAGGATGGTGATCGGCAGGGACAACAGGCTGACGATCGGCCGCACCAGCGCGTTGACCAGGCCGAAGATCAGGCCAATGAACAGGTAGGCAAGGGCTACGCCAAGCGGATCCGTTCCCTGCGTGACGCCGCCTTGGGCAACGGCTTCCGTCGTTGCGGTGGTGGAGATGTCCAGACCGGGCAGGATCCAGCTCGCAATCCAGAGAGCCAGGCCGTTGATGAGAACCCGCACGATGAAAGAAAACATGGCCCCATGCTGTCACATGGCGGAGGAAAGGGGCAGGAGCGGAGAAGTAGGCTAGTTGGCATGACTTCACCAGAGAATCCCGCCGGGGGAATCAGGCCGCGTCCGGTGGTGGACAGGCTTCCCCGCTATGCCGCCGGCAAGCCTCCCGCCGTCGTCGCGGGCCTTGCCAGCTACAAGCTGTCTTCCAACGAGAATCCGCTTCCGCCCATCCCTGCGGTGTTGCAGGCCATCGCGGACCAGACCGATTTCAACCGCTACCCGGATCCCCTCAGTACCAAGCTCCGGGCGGCGCTCTCTGACTTCCTGCAGGTCCCGGCCGAAGACATCGTCACAGGGGCGGGAAGCCTGGGCGCGCTGAACCAGCTCCTGGTGACCTTCGCCGGACAGAACGACGACGGCAAGGCCGATGAAGTCATCTACGCCTGGCGGTCCTTTGAGGCCTACCCCATCTGCGTCGGGCTCGCCGGGGCTGAGAGCGTGCGGATCCCGCTGACGCCCGACGGGCGCCACGATCTTGATGCCATGGCGGCAGCCGTGACCGCGCGCACCAAAGTCATCCTGCTGTGCACCCCACAACAACCCCACCGGCCCCATCCTTGAAGCCGAAGAAACCGAACGGTTCATCCGCTCAGTCCCGTCGGACGTGGTCATCGTCATCGACGAGGCCTACCAGGAGTTTGTTCGCGCGGAGCACGCCGTGGACGGGATCGAGATGTACCGCAAGTACCCGAATGTGGTGGTCCTGCGGACCTTCTCCAAGGCCCACGGGCTGGCGGGCCTTCGCGTGGGCTACAGCGTCTCCAACCCGGACCTCACCCAGCACCTGCGTGTCGCCGCCACGCCTTTCGCCGTATCGCAGATCGCGGAGCGGGCAGCCGTCACGTCCCTGCGAAACTTCAGCCAGGTTGTAGAAAGGGTACAAAGCCTGGTGGATGAGCGTGACCGTGTCACGGCCGGGCTGCGTGAACTCGGCTGGGTTGTGCCGGACGCCCAGGGCAACTTCGTCTGGCTCGATCTGGGCGAAAACAGTGCGGACTTCGCAGCGCTGGCGGGAGAACGTGCCCTCTCCGTGCGTGCGTTCGGCAACGAAGGCGTCCGGGTGAGTATCGGCGAGGAGGAAGCGAACACCCGTTTCCTCGAACTCTGTGCGGACTATACAAAGCCGCCACGGCGTTCCTAGCGCTTAACATAACCACCGCCGTCCGCCTACTGCGGATAAAGTAAGGGACAGTAAGCCAAAATATATGCCGAATCTGGAATGTATTCCAGATTCGGCATATATCCCAGCGAGATTGCGACGCTCAGATGAGCGGCAAGCAAGGAGACGGTATGGGCGCCACACATCTGCCCGCTACCGAGTTCGACGGAACCGGGGTAGACGACCAGCTCGAGGCGGAAGCCGAGGCCGTGCTGGGGGAACCTCCCACCCGGATGGTCCAGCTCCTGGGGCCGGACGGCACCCTCGGCGAGGACCCGGTCTTCTCCGCCTACGCCAGGCGCCTCGATGCTGACAAGCTCCGCGGTTTCTACGCGGACATGGCGGCCATCCGGCGGTTCGACCAAGAGGCAACCGCGCTCCAGCGGCAGGGCCAGCTGGCCCTCTGGGTACCGCTGACCGGCCAGGAAGCTGCCCAGATCGGTTCGGGACGGGCAAGCCAGCCGCAGGATTACATTTTCCCCACGTACCGCGAACACGGCGTGGCCCTGACCCGCAACGTTGACCTGGCCGAGCTGCTGCGCCAGTTCCGCGGGGTGTCCAACGGAGGCTGGAATCCCAAGGAGACCAACTTCCACCTTTACACCCTGGTCCTCGCAGCCCAGACTCCGCATGCCGTGGGCTATGCCATGGGCATCCAGCGGGACCAGAAGCTTGCAGCCGCCAACGCCACT
Organism: Arthrobacter sp. SPG23; assembly: GCF_000876655.1. Classification (GTDB taxonomy): domain Bacteria; phylum Actinomycetota; class Actinomycetes; order Actinomycetales; family Micrococcaceae; genus Arthrobacter. The sequence continues at coordinate 56,664 of NZ_JYCN01000032.1, read as the reverse complement.
CCCGGACAGCCGCAGGAGCCGAAGGCGGCGGTTATGGTCTACTTCGGCGACGGCGCCAGCTCCGAGGGCGACGTGCACGAATCCATGGTCTTCGCCTCGTCGTACAACGCCCCCGTGGTCTTTTTCTGCCAGAACAACCATTGGGCCATCTCGGTGCCTAGCACCGTGCAAACCCGCGTCCCTCTCGCCGACCGCGCCAAAGGCTACGGTTTCCCCGGCATCCGGGTGGACGGCAACGACGTCATCGCCGTGCATGCCGTCACGGAGTGGGCTTTGGAGCGCGCCCGTGAAGGAAAGAGCCCGGTGCTGATCGAGGCCTTCACGTACCGGGTCGGCGCCCACACCACGGCGGACGACCCCACCAAATACCGCGGCTCCGATGAGGAAGCCTTGTGGCGGGCAAAGGACCCCCTGGAACGGCTGGAGAAGTACCTCCGTGTCGAGGGCCTGGCTGACGACGCCTTCTTCGCCAAGGTCAAGGCCGACGGCGACGAACTCGCCGCCTACGTGCGCAAGACCACCCACGACCTCGAAACCCCGGATATCCGGACGGCATTCGCGAACACTTACGCTGAGGCCCACCCGCTGGTGGCCGAAGAGCTGGCCTGGTTCGAGGAGTACAGTGCAGGATTCGCTGATGAGGCGCACGCCGACGAGGCCGATACAGACGGGGTAGCCAACCGATGACCACCATGACCATCGCCAAGGCCATCAATGAGGGTCTGCGCGCGACGCTGAGCAACAACCCCCGCACCCTGCTCATGGGCGAGGACATCGGCCCGCTTGGCGGCGTCTACCGGGTGACCGACGGATTGTTCGGTGAATTCGGCGCCGACCGCGTCGTGGACACCCCGCTGGCCGAGTCCGGGATCATCGGAACCGCGATCGGACTTGCCCTCAGCGGCTACCTGCCGGTCTGCGAGATCCAGTTCGACGGCTTCGTTTTTCCGGGCTTCAACCAGATCACCACCCAGCTGGCCAAGATGCACGCACGCAGCAACGGAAACCTCACCGTGCCGGTCGTCATCCGCATTCCTTACGGCGGCGGCATCGGCTCGATCGAACACCACTCGGAGTCTCCGGAAGCTCTGTTCGCCCACACCGCCGGCCTGCGCATCATCACCCCCTCCAACCCCCATGACGCCTACTGGATGATCCAGCAGGCCGTCGACTGCCAGGACCCGGTGATCGTTTTCGAACCGAAACGGCGCTACTGGCTCAAGGGCGACGTCGACACCGAGACGCCCGGCGCTTCGGCGGACCCGTTCAAGGCCCACGTGCTGCGCGAAGGCACCGATGCCACCGTCGTCGCCTACGGTCCGCTGGTTCCGGTGGCCCTCGCCGCGGCCAACGCCGCCGCCGAGGACGGCCACAGCGTCGAAGTGATTGACCTGCGCTCCATCTCGCCGATCGACTTCGACACCGTCACCGACTCCGTCAAGAAGACGGGCCGCCTCATCGTGGCCCATGAGGCGCCGACGTTCGGCGGCATCGGCGGCGAAATCGCGGCGCGTGTGAGCGAGCGTGCGTTCCTGTCCCTCGAAGCCCCGGTGATCCGCGTGGGCGGCTTCCACATGCCCTACCCGGTGGCCAAGGTGGAAGAGGACTACCTGCCGGACATCGACCGCATCCTCGAGGCGCTGGACCGCGCCCTTGCCTACTGACAACTGCGTACTGACGACTGCCTGCTGACGACGCCTTCCAAACCGAGGACCCCATGACTGTAAACAAGTTCAACCTCCCCGATGTGGGCGAAGGACTCACCGAGGCCGAGATCGTTTCGTGGAACGTCAAGCCCGGTGACAGCGTCGCGATCAATGACATCCTGTGCGAAATCGAAACGGCCAAGTCCCTCGTGGAACTGCCCTCGCCCTTTGCAGGCACGGTCACCGAACTGCTCGTCCCCGTGGGGGTAACGGTCGACGTCGGAACTCCGATCATCAGCGTGACCGACGCCGTGAGCGGCGACCCCACGCCCGCGGATGCGCCTGTTCCGGCTGCCCCTGCAGCCCCGCCGGCGCCAGCCGCTCCCGCCGCTGGCGCCCCGATGTACGGGAAATTGTCCGAGGACGGGGACGAGGGCGGGTCGCCGGGTGAGCAGGGCGCACCCGAGGCAGGGAAAGCCGTGGGCCCCCTGGTGGGCTCGGGCCCCAAGGCCGACGCCGTCAAACGGCGCCCGCGCAAGGCCACGCCTGCCGCCGCGGTACGGCCAGCCTCGGCCGCCGCGCCCGCACTCGCCGCCGCTACCTCGCCGGTGGCGGAGCCCGCCCCTCTGGCGGAGCCCGTCGAGACCCAGGGCATCTGGATCAACGCCTCCGCACCGTCCACCGCCGACGCCGCCGACACCGGGGCTGCGTCCGCAGAAGGATCCGCACGCCCCACCCTGGGCGGTACCATCAGCGGCCTGGTGAACCGGGTCCTGGCCAAGCCGCCGGTGCGCAAGATCGCCCGCGACCTCGGAATCGACCTCGCGGACGTCGTCGCCACCGGCGCCCGCGGCGAGGTCACCCGCGAGGACCTGGTGAGCTACCAAGCCCAGCGCGACGCCGAAGTGGACAAGGCGGACACCTTCTGGGGCAAGTCCGGCCGGCCCCAGGACCAGCGCATCGAGCGGATTCCGGTCAAGGGTGTCCGCAAGGCCACTGCCAAGGCCATGGTGGAGTCCGCGTTCGCCGCCCCGCACGTGAGCATCTTCGTGGACGTCGACGCCAGCCGCACCATGGAGTTCGTCAAGCGGCTCAAGGTGTCGCGTGACTTCGAAGGCATCAAGGTCTCCCCGCTGCTGATCCTGGCCAAAGCTGTGATCTGGGCGGCCGCCCGCAACCCCAGCGTCAACGCCACGTGGGTGGACAGCGCCGACGGGAGCGACACAGCCGAGATCCACGTCAAGCACTTCATGAACCTGGGCATCGCAGCGGCAACCCCGCGCGGCCTGATGGTGCCGAACATCAAGAACGCCCAGGACCTCTCGCTCAAGGAACTGGCCCTGGCGCTCAACGAACTGGCCACCACCGCCCGCGCCGGCAAGACCCAGCCTGCCCAGATGCAGGGCGGCACCCTGACCGTCACCAACATCGGCGCCCTCGGCATCGACACCGGCACCCCGATCATCAACCCCGGCGAGGTGGCTATCGTGGCGTTCGGCACAATCAAGCAGAAGCCGTGGGTCCTCGACGGCGAAGTCATTCCGCGATGGATCACCACCCTGGGCGGGTCCTTCGACCACCGCGTGGTGGACGGCGACCTCTCGGCGCGCTTCATGGCCGACGTCGCGGCGATCCTTGAGGAGCCGGCGCTCCTGCTCGATTAGGACGTCAGGCGTCAAAAAAGGAACCCCGCCGCTGAAATTCCAGCGGCGGGGTTCCTTTGTGCCAAGTGGCGGAGTCAGCGGTGGCTTAGTAGGCGGGGTAGTTCGAGAGCATCTGGGCCAGGGCCGGATCGGAGGTCATCCCGCTCAGGGCGACCGCCGCTGCGATCATCATGCCGGAAAAGCCGGTGACGCACGCCGTCACTACCGCGAAGAACTTCCAGTCATCGCGCATGACGCTTCGGATAGTCTCCGGAAGATCCAGGCCGGGCGCGATCAGATTAGGGGCAGTGTCCGTCGAACCGTCGTCGAGGAACGCGATCACCCGGTCATTGGCGCGGTCCACCCGCATGGTGCTGATGTGGTTCCCGTGGCGGGCAAGAAGGATGTCGTGGCCTACCAGCTGGCGGCGTTGAAGAGTAAGAATGATGTTCCCCTGGGGTCGTCGGTACTCGGATGTCCGCACCATCGAGCACCTTCTAATTTTATCGCCGTAAACCGCGTGATTCCGCCGAAAAACGGGTGAGGCTGCCCACCAGGGGCAGTGACGCCGGTCAAGCCAGGGGCGCTGCATCCTTGACACGCCGAACTAGAGTGGCACCAGCTACCGTCACTTAGCGGAAGCTGCCCGAGCGGATCAAAGGAGATGTTGCGTGTTCTCAAGCCCTTTTTCGGATGTGGTCATCCCGGACCAAAGCATTTACGAGTACCTCTTCGGGGACCTCGCAGAAGCGGACCTGGACCGGACCGCCGTCGTGGACGGCAGCAGCGGTGCGCAAACCACCTACCGCGAGCTGCTCGAACAGATCGACGCTGTGGCGGGCGCCGTCTCCGCCCTGGGACTGGGGCCGAATGGGGTTGCCGCGATCCTCTGCCCCAACGTCCCGGCGTTCGCTGCCGTTTTCCACGGGCTGCTCCGTGCCGGTGCCACCATCACCACCATCAACTCGCTGTACACCGCCGATGAAATCACCCATCAGCTGCAGGACGCCGGGGCCAGCTGGCTGTTTACGGTATCCGCGCTGCTTCCGGGGGCCGAGGAAGCCGCTGAACGCGCCGGGATCCCGGCGGAGCGGCTCGTAGTGCTCGACGGCGCCGCCGGCCACCCGTCGCTGAAGGACCTGCTCACCGCCGGAGTGCGGGCTCCCGCGGTTTCCTTCGACCCGGCGACGCACGTAGCGGTGCTGCCGTACTCGTCCGGAACCACGGGGCGGCCCAAGGGCGTGAAGCTCAGCCACCGGAACCTCGTGGCCAACGTGGAACAGTCCCGCGGGCTGCTCAAGGTGGGTCCGCAGGACAGGCTGCTCGCCCTGCTGCCCTTTTTCCACATTTACGGCCTGACTGTCCTGCTGAACCTCGCCCTGCGGGAACGGGCATGCCTGGTCACCATGCCCCGCTTCGAGCTCGCCGAGTTCCTGCGCATCATCCAGGACCACCGATGCACGTACTTGTTCATCGCCCCGCCCGTGGCCGTGGCCCTGTCCAAGCATCCGCTGGTTGCCGAGTACGATCTCAGCTCCGTCCACACCACGCTGTCGGGCGCTGCGCCGCTGGACGGTGAACTCGGCGCGACGCTTGCCGAACGTCTCCAGTGCCGCGTGCTGCAGGGCTACGGGATGACCGAGATGAGTCCTGTGTCGCACCTGATCCCGGCGGATGCCCTGGACGTTCCGGTGAGCTCGGTGGGGTTCACGGTACCCAACATGGAATGCCGGCTGGTGGACCCCGCCACCGGCGAGGACATCGAGATCCCGGCAGAGGGAACCAGCGCTCCGGGCCATCTGCTGTGCCGCGGACCGAATGTCATGCTGGGATACCTCAACCGCCCGGATGAAACGGCGGACACCCTGGACGCGGACGGTTTCCTCCGCACCGGCGACATCGCCACGGTCCGCGCTGACGGAGTGGTGACCATTGTCGACCGGCTGAAGGAACTCATCAAATACAAGGGCTACCAGATCGCCCCGGCGGAACTTGAGGCGCTGCTGCTGTCGCACCCGGGCATCGCGGACGCCGCCGTGATCGGGACGCCCGACGCCGACGGCCAGGAAGTTCCGATGGCTTTCATCGTGCGCCAGCCGGGCAGGGAAGGGGACACGCTCGACGAAGCCGGCGTCATCGACTTCGTGGCCGCCAGGGTGGCGCCCTTCAAGAAGGTCCGCCGGGTGGAATTCATCGAGGCTGTGCCCAAGTCCGCCTCCGGCAAGATCCTGCGCAGGATGCTCAAGGCGGCCCAGTCGGCCTAGGAAGGCGCTAGTCGGCCACGTCCGTCTTCGCGATGTAGACGTCGCACGGTGCGTTGTGCGCCACGCTATTGGCGACGCTGCCCAGGACCCGGCCGAGCCCGCGCATCCGGCGGTTGCCCACCACGATCATGCGGGCGTCGAAGCGCTCGGCTTCCTTGATCAGGGCTTCCGCCGGCTTGCCCCGGGCCGCTGAGTAGGTGACCTTGAGGCCTTCCGTGCTCAGCCGTCCCGCAACGTCCTTGGCTACTTTCTCGGCCTCGCCGGCATCAGAGACAATGAACCGGTCACTGCCGCTGCCGTAAACCTCGGTGCGGTCGCTGTCGAACGCCGTCACCACGTGAAGGGTAGCCTCCAGGGACGCGGCAAGCCCTTGTGCTGTTTCCGCGGCCCGCATGGCAGTCTCACTGCCGTCAACGCCGACAACAATAATTCCGGTCATAGTCCTGCTCCTAAGGGATCGGTCAGCCTAATGGGAAGTGCCCGGCTGCGTGCGGTAATGATTCAGGCTACAGCGCCGCGATGGCGTCCCGCAGGACCGGCGCAAGCCGCCGCACGCCTTCGGCAATGATCTCGGGAGGAACGGCACTAAAAGCGAGGCGCAGCTTGTTGGACGGTTCGTCCGAATGCGTGAAGGCCGCTCCCGGGATGAACACGACGCCGGCGTCGATTGCCTTGCGCAGCAGCGGGTACGTGTCCACGCCCTCGGGCAGCGTTACCCAGACGAAGAAGCCGCCCTCGGGCCGGGTCCAGCTGAGCCCCTCCGGCATGTACTCTTCCAGGGCGGCGAGCATGGCCTCGCAGCGCTCGGCGTAGAGCCCGCGGTAGGTTTCGATCTGCGCTTTCCAGTCGTAGTCACGCAGGTAGGCCGAGACCAGCATCTGGTTCAGCGTCGACGGGCAGAGCGTCACGGCTTCGGACGCCAGGTAATAGCGGCGCTGGAGGTGCGCCGGCACCAGGGCCCAGCCAATCCGCAGCCCGGGGGCGAAAATTTTGGAGAACGAGCCCATATAGATGACATCGTCGGGATTGCCGGCCCGCAGGGGAGCCAGCGGCTTGCCGTCGAAGCGGAGCAGGCCGTACGGATTGTCTTCGAGGACCAGGATATTCGCCTTGCGGCATATATCGACGATTTGCTGCCGGCGTTCCTCAGCGAGCGTGATGCCGGACGGGTTGTTGAAGTTGGGAATCGTGTAGAGGAACTTGATGTTCTTGCCGGCGGTCTGGAGGGCGGCAATCCGGGCTTCCAGGAGATCGGGGACCAGGCCGTGCTGATCCATGGGAACCGTGGCCACCTCAACCTGGTACGCCTCGAAGGTATTCAGGGCGCCCACATAGGTGGGGTCTTCCACCAGCACTACGTCACCGGGGTTGCAGAACACCTTCGTGGCGACGTCCTGGGCTGATTGGGAACCCGCAGTGATCACTACGTTCCGGGGGTCCGCATCGAGGATGCCCTCTGCTGCCATCACCTCGCAGATCTGGGTGCGGAGCTCTTCGGTCCCCTGGCCGTTGCCGTACTGGAGTGCGGTCAAGCCCTGTTCGGCGATGATCTTCGCTGCCGTCTGGCCCAGCCGCTCGAGCGGCAGGGACTGCAGGTAGGGGCTGCCGCCGGCCAGCGACACCAGGCCCGGGCGGAGCGAGATGTCAAAGACGTCGCGGACGGCGGACTGCTTGATATTGGCTGCGCGCTCCGAGAAAAGTTCGTCGTGGCGGTGGGCGGACGTAGCCGCGCGTTCGATTGCGTCAATTGCTTCGGCCGGCAGGACATCGGCGGCGGCATCAAGTGTTTCGTGGGTCACATTCACAGGATACAGCCATATGTTGCCAATGAGGCAACGTTTGTTGATAAGTAGTTGCGAACCTTTCCGGGTGCACGCCCGAAGCTCCTTTACCTTGGGCGGCGCAGGGCATGGAATAGACCCATGACTTCGCACAGCCGCCTGGGACCCCTGACCGCCGCCTTCCACGCTCTGCACCAAGGCGCTGCGCCACTGGTCCTGGTGAATATCTGGGATGTGGCGTCTGCCCGGCTGGTGGAGGAGGCCGGGGCAGCGGCGCTGGCCACCTCCAGCTCGGCCCTCTCATGGAGCCTTGGCTTTCCGGACGGCAACCACCTGCCGCGCGAACTGGCCATGGCGGCCCTCCGTCGGATCGCTGCCTCCACTGCGCTCCCCGTCACCGCGGACATCGAGACCGGTTATGCCAGCCCCGGCGGCACCTTCGACGACGGTGAGCTTCGGGAAACCATCCGCAGCGTCCTGGCTGCCGGGGCGGTCGGCGTGAACTTCGAGGACTCCGGCGACGAACCGCTGACTGACGTAGCAGAACAGGCGCGCCGCATCGCCGTCGTCCGCCATGTGGCGGAAGAAGAGGGCGTTGACCTGTTTATCAACGCGCGCACCGACACCTACCTGTCCGGCCGTTTTGCGGACACCGCCTTCACGGAAACGATCCGACGTGCGGAGGCGTACCTGGCCGCCGGGGCCAACGGAATATTCGTGCCCGGGGTGCAGGACCTGCACGTGCTCCATGACCTGTCCCGGCGGGTTGGTGCGCCCTTGAATGCGCTCGCCGGCGTGGGTTCGCCCTCCGTGGGGGAACTGCACGACGCCGGCGTCCGCCGGGTCAGCATCGGTGGCAACACTGCCAAGGCTGCGTATGCCACCGTCTCCAGGGTGGCCGAAGACGTGCTCGGGGACGGCAACTGGTCCGAACTGGCCGGCGCCCGCAGCCACGAGGCCATGGATGAATTGTTCCGGCGCAGCTGACCATCAGAGTCGCCGTCCGTCCGGCGCGCCCTCGCGCCGGGGGGGTGATGCCTAGCGGAGGCTCAGGGCCTCCGCCAGCCGCCGCCCGTCCACGTAGATCTCCGCCCGCGCTGCGCCGACGGCAGACACGGCCGTGTGCGTAAGCTGCGCTTCCAGGCGGGGGATGTCGCAGGTGCCCCCGGGCCGGACCGTTCCGGTCAGGTTTACCACCACAGTGGTCCCGTCGAAGTAGGCGGACACGTAACTGAGTGTGGAGTCATCCAGGGAGTTGTAGAGTCCGTCCGGGGGATCGCCGCCGCCCAACAGGATTCCGAGGGCCGACTGAAGCGGTTCCTCCGCCGCCGTGGTGCTGTGGAAAACGGCCACCAGGCTGTCGTTGCAGCCGAACCGCACGCCGGTGCTGCCGCCGTCGTCCACTGCCACGAAGTACACCGGCGTCCCGCCGGGGAGCTTGCCGCGCAGCAGTGCCTTGCCCTCCGCGACCGGTTCCTCCGGCGCGGCCAGGCTCCCGGAGCCGGAGTTGCCCGAGCCGCCTGCCGCTGGAGTGCCCGACGCCGTACTGCCGGGGGCGCCTACCGCAGTGGAATCGTCAGTGGCCGCGGCGGCTTTGGAGCCTGCCTGCGCGGTGATGCTGCCGCCCGTCCTGGGTTTAGCCGCCATGCTGGAAGCGGCAGGGGCCGGCCCGGAGGGGGACGCCGCCGGGGGTGGGGCGTCGGCGCTGGTGGTCGCGGGAAATGGCGCCGGAAGGGGTTGTGGTTCCGGCATGAGGCCTGGCCTAACTGCCGGATTCTCCGGTGCCGGCCCAGACGTCGAGCACGAGCCGAGCCACAGTGGAAGAATCAACGCGGCCGCCGCCGCACATGCCCGGACCCCAGGCGTGAACTTCATGAACGCACCGCTCTTTCAGCTCTCGCACGTCCCCGTCTCCACGTTACGGCGGTGCGCCTGTGCACGGAATATATGCCGAGTGACGGTTCTGCGTCAGCTCGATCACGGAATGGTGACGCGCAAACGCCCCCGGCAGATGCCGGGGGCGTTGGGTGCGCTAAATGCGGTGAATCAGGCTGCTTTGGCGGCTGTTCCGGCATTTGCCAGGGCCTCGAAGACGCCCTTGATCTGCTCCACAACTTCGGCGTCGTCCTTGGGGTGGACTTCGGCGAAGCGGACCATGGAGCCGGGAACGGCCAGCTTGGCGTCCTCGAGCACCCGGGCGCCGGCGATGCCGACAGCCTTGCGGGCTTCATCCTGCGCCCAGACTCCGCCGTACTGGCCGAAAGCGGTCCCGACGACGGCGGTGGGCTTGCCGGCAAGGGCACCGGCACCAAACGGACGGGACAGCCAGTCAATCGCGTTCTTCAGCGACGCCGGCACGGTTCCGTTGTGCTCCGGCGTGACCAGCAGCAGGACGTCGGCCTCGTTGGCGGCGGCGCGCAGGGCTGCGGCGGCGGCCGGAACCTGGCCCTCGACGTCGATGTCCTCGTTGTAGAACGGGATGTTGCCCAGGCTTTCGTGGATAACAACTTCAACCTGGTCCGGCGCGTTCAGCTGGATGGCCTCGGCGAGCTTGTGGTTGGTGGATTCGGCGCGCAGGCTGCCGACCAGGGTGAGTACGGTGCTCTTGGACATGTGAACTCCTAGTTTCTGGCCGCGGGAGGGTCCGCAGGCTGGTTGATCATGGAGGCTGGTGAATGCCTTCACTCATGCTAAACGGACTACGGTCCGCATCTTATTCCCCGGACTAGAATAATTTCTGTGAGTCTCATCCCAATCCGCTCCGGATCGCCGTTGGCCGGGGAATCGGAACGCAGCGACGCCGCCCGTAACCGGGAGCTGCTTCTCAAGGCTGCCCGCGAACTCATTGAGGAGTGCGGGGCGGACGGCCTCACCATGGACCGCCTGGCCGAGCGGGCAGGCGTCGGCAAAGGCACCGTCTTCCGGCGGTTCGGCTCCCGGGCAGGGCTCATGATGACGCTGCTCAGCGATTCGGAGGCCGAGTTTCAGGGCCGGTTCATGTTCGGGCCGCCGCCGCTGGGCCCGGGCGCGCCGCCGCGGGACCGGCTCGTGGCGTTCGGTGCCGAGCGGATTTCCTATGTCCTGGAATACGGCGAGCTGGCCCGGGCTGCGGACTCCTCCGCCTACAACCGTTTCGACGTGCCGGCGGCCGTGCTCTGGCACCGGCATATCGAAATGCTCCTGCGGGCGGCCGGCGTGACCGCAGACCCCTGGCTGATGGCGATGTCCCTGAGCTCCACCCTGGATCCGGAGCGGCTGCTCTACGCGGTGCGGGTGCACCACGTAGCACCCGAGCGGCTCGCCGAGTCCTGGCGCGAACTGGTCACCCGCGTGGTGAGCTGTCCCGGCGGCGTTGCTGACCCGATGGCCCATACTTCCGCGGGCGACCGGTAATCCGCGGACCGCATCCGGGCCGCTCAAATCAATCATCGTGATTTATTCATAACGATCTGATACAGGCCGCCCGTGTTCCGCTTTGACGCACCTTGGCGGCCTCTGCATATGTGGTAGTTTCCTCTGGAATGTGACCCGCAACATAGTCCACAAGGACACGGCCCCCAGGGGCTCGCGGGCGGCCAGACACCCGCTGGCCATGATCCCGGATCGGCGGCGGACCCCCTGCCGGCTCGGGGGATGACGGAAGGATCGACTGCTGTGATTGCTGATATGACACCCGCCCGGGACGGCGCCTCCGAAGCGCCGCCGTCACTCCACGGCGTGGAACTGGCACCGGCGATCCTGAGCTAGGCAGACATGTTCCGTTACCTCGCCAAAAGGGCAGCCACCTACCTGCTCATGATCTTCCTGACCACGTCGGCGGGGTACTTCCTCGCCGTCAGCACGCTGCAGCCCGCGTTGCTGGAACAGGAACGGATCCCGCGGCCGACGCCCGAGCAGGTGGCAAACTCCTTTCGTCTCAAGGGCCTGGACCCGACGCTCAGCCCGTGGGAGCGCTACGTTGACTGGCTTACGGCGGTGGTCACGCGCTGGGACTGGGGCCGAAGCCCCAACGGCGCTTTCATCAACGCCGAGTTCGGGGACCGCGTATGGATCTCCACCCGGCTGTTCCTGGCCTCGATCGTCCTCACCCTGATCATCGGCGTGGCACTGGGCGTGTACACCGCCGCCCGGCAGTACAAGTTCCAGGACCGGGTGATTACGTCCTACAGCTACCTCGTGTACATCGTGCCCGCTCCGATCGCCTACTTCCTGGTGCAGCTCGGTGCCATCAACATCAACGAATCCATCGGCGAACGGATCTTCTTCGTCACCGGCATCTCCACTCCGGGGCTGGAAGGCAACGGCTGGGTCCAGTTCGTCGACATGGTGGCCCACTACGCGGTGCCAACGCTTGCCATCACCCTGGTGGGCTGGGGCACCTACCAGATCGCGCAGCGGCAGTACCTGCTGGACAACGTCAACGCGGACTTCGTCCGCACGGCCCGCGCCAAGGGGCTGACCCGGAACCAGGCCATCACCCGCCACGCCCTGCGCGTCTCGTTCATCCCGGTGGCGCAAAGCATCGCGTTCACTATTCCGGCCATCTTCGCCGGCGGGTTCTTTGCCGAGAAGATCTTCGCCTGGCCGGGCGTCGGATCGTGGAGCATCGACGCCATCGCGCTGCAGGACGTCAACGCGGCCACCGCCACCCTGGCTTACGGCTCACTAATCTTCGCGATCGGGGCCATCCTCGCGGACTTCGCCACCACGCTTGTCGACCCGAGAGTGCGGGTGCAGTAACCATGACCAACCTGAACGCCATCGACCCCGCCGCCGTTGCCGAGGAAGCCCGGATCGAAAACGACGACGTCGTGATCGCCAAGTCCGCGATCATCCTGCGGCGCTTCCTGCGGAACAAGACAGCTGTTGCCGGCCTGGTCATCTTCATCGCCCTTACGGTCTTCTCCTTCGTGGGAGGTTTCTTCTCCCCCTGGGACAAGGAAACCATCGACCCCTTCAATATCGGCATGCCGCCGTCCGCGGAGCACCTGCTGGGCACGTCCCAGGCGGGCATCGACCTCTACGCCCTGATGGTGGAAGGCACCCGGATCTCCATCCTCATCGGACTGGTGGTGGGGCTGGTCTCGGTGCTGATCGCTGCCGTCTACGGCTGCACCATGGCGTACTTCGGCGGCAAGGTGGACAAGGTCATGCTCTTTGTCCTCGAGGCCCTCATCATGATGCCGGCCCTGCTGGTGGTTGCGGTGGCCACGAGCGGCGGCGGCAACGGCCTCCGCGAGAACCTTCCCAGCTGGCTGCTGCTGATCATCGTGCTCCTGGTCTTCAGCTGGATGGGCACCGCCCGCCTGATCCGATCGCTCTCGATGTCGCTGATGCAGCGGGACTTCGTCAAGGCCGCCCAGTACATGGGCATCCCGGCCCGCCGGATCGTCTGGCGGCACCTGGTGCCCAACATCGGATCGCTGCTGGTCCTGGACGTCACCCGCGGCGTTACCGGCGCCATCCTGGCCGAGGTGGCGTTCTCGTTCATCGGCATCGGCATCAAGGTCCCGGATGTGAGCCTGGGTGTCCTCATCAACCAGGCAACCTCCCAGGTCCAGACGTTCCCGTGGATGTTCTGGGTTCCGCTCGTGGTGATGTTCCTGCTGACGGGTTCGCTGGCCATGATGAATGACGGCCTGCGGGACGCGTTCGACCCCAGCTCCAGCTCCGTTGGCAGCGCCAAAAAGACTGCAGGGAAGAAGGGCAAATGAGCAGCGAAACCACCGCCCGCACGGACATGATCGCGGAGCGCCTGCACGTGGCGGGGCTGCACGCACCGGGTGATGCCCCGGCGGATGCCGTCCTGTCCGTCCGTGACCTGAACGTCCGGTTCAACTCGGAGAACGGCGTGGTCCACGCGGTCCGCGGCGTCGACTTCGATCTCCTGCCCGGCAAGACGCTCGGCATCGTGGGAGAGTCCGGCTCGGGCAAGTCCGTGACCTCGCTGGCCATCATGGGCCTGCTCCCGGCAACGGCCGAGGTCACCGGCTCGGTGCGGTTGAACGGCACGGAACTGCTGGGCCTCAGCGACAAGGCCATGTGCCGGTACCGCGGCAACGACATCGCCATGGTCTTCCAGGACCCGCTCTCCTCCCTGACCCCCGTGTACACGGTGGGGCACCAGATCATCGAGGCACTGACGGTCCACCACCCGAAGATGAGCAAGCAGGCCAAGGAGGCGCGCGCCGTCGAACTTCTCGGCATGGTGGGCATTCCCAGCCCGAAGGACCGCCTGAAGGCGTTCCCGCACGAATTTTCCGGCGGCATGCGCCAGCGCGTCATGATCGCCATCGCGATCGCCAACAACCCGCGGGTACTCATCGCGGATGAGCCGACGACGGCCCTGGACGTCACCATCCAGGCGCAGGTCCTGGAGGTGCTGCACACAGCGCAGGAGGAGACCGGCGCCGCCGTCGTCATGATCACCCACGATCTGGGCGTGGTGGCCGGCATGGCGGACGACATCATGGTGATGTATGCGGGAAAGCCGGTGGAGACCGGCAGCGTGGACGACATCTACTACAGCCCGCGGATGCCCTACACCATGGGCCTGCTGGGCGCTGTGCCCCGCGTGGACGTTGCGGAAAAGTCCTCGCTGGTGCCCATCGAGGGCATTCCGCCGAACCTGATCCACACCCCCACAGGCTGTTCTTTCGCCCCGCGGTGCCCCCTCGTGAGCGACGCCTGCCTGCAGGGGGAACCGGAGCTGTGGCCGGTCAGCGGCCCCCTGGCAACCGGGAACGGCGTGGCCGGCAGCGGGGCCCACAAGGCGGCCTGCATCAAGACCGATTCGCTTGGCGCCGAAGTGGATGTCCATGAGATCTTCCAGGCCCCGGCCGTTCCGATCTCCCGGTTCGATGCTGTTCCTCGGCTTGAGCGCAGGACCGTCCTGGAACTGAGGGATGTCCGGAAGCACTTCCCGCTGCTGAAAGGTTCGCTCATCAAGCGGCGGATCGGCACGGTGAAGGCCGTGGACGGGCTGAGCTTCGATATCCGCGAGGGCGAGTGCTTCTCGATCGTGGGCGAGTCCGGCTGCGGGAAAACCACCACCCTGCTGGAAATCATGGAATTCCACAAGGACCAGGACGGCGAGGTGACCATCGGCGGGCTCAGCAACAAGGCGGACTCCGATGCCCGGACCAAGGCCGCCATGCGCAAGGAACTCCAGATGGTGTTCCAGGATCCCACCGGTGCCCTGGACCCGCGCTTCACGGTCTTCGAGGTCCTCTCCGAGCCGCTGGAAAACGCCGGCATGGCCAAGCCCGCGATCCGGAAACGCATCATGGAGCTGATGGAGCTGGTGGGCCTCCAGCCTGACCACGTCAACCGGTTCCCCAACCAGTTCTCCGGCGGCCAGCGGCAGCGCATCGGCATTGCCCGCGCGCTCGCCGTAAATCCCAAGCTGGTGGTCCTTGACGAGCCCGTGTCCGCGCTGGACGTGTCCGTGCAGGCCGGCGTGATCAACCTCCTGGACAAGCTGCGTGCGGAACTCGGCCTGAGCTACCTCATGGTGGCGCACGATCTCTCCGTGGTGCGCCACATCTCTAACCGCGTGGCCGTGATGTACCTGGGCAAGATCGTGGAAATCGGGGACGTGGACAGCGTCTTCGACAACCCGCGCCACCCCTACACCCGGGCACTCCTGTCCGCGATCCCGGTACCGGACCCGCAGCTGGAACGGACCCGCGAACGCATCATCCTGCAAGGGGACCTCCCGTCACCGCTGGATGCGCCCAAGGGCTGCAACTTCGCCACCCGCTGCCCGGTGTTCGCGGCGCTCCCTGCCGCAAAGCAGGAGAAATGCCGCACTCTTGAGCCTCCCTTGGAAACTGCCGCCGCTCCGCAAGCGGTCCGGGAGTCAGGCCAAGACGCCGACCAGCAGTTCGCCTGCTTCTTCCCGGACGGCGAACTCGACGCGGACATGCTTGTTGTCCACGAAAACCCATGACTTGCCCGATCTCCAAAGCACCAACTCTCGCACCAAAAAATGAAGGGAAAACCATGAAGAATCTGACCAAGATTGGCGGGGTGGCCGCCGTAACGGCAGCGCTCGCGCTTACCGGCTGTGGCGGAGGCGGGACCTCCTCGGGCCCCGAGGCAGGCAAGGGCCAGGAAGCCGGCAGCGACCTCACCAAGCTGATCAGCATCAACGCCAAGGATGCCAAGGGCCTGGAACCGGGCGGCACCGTGACGCTTCCGCTGGGCAACATCGGTCCGGACTTCAACGGCTTTTCCAACAACGGCAACAGCGCGGACAACACCGCCCTGCACCGCCCGATCGACCAGGCCGGCACCTGGGGCTGCTGGAACTTCGACTTCGACGGCACGGCGACGCCGAACAAGGACTTCTGCGAAGACGTCAAGAGCGAAGTCAAGGACGGCAAGCAGACCATCACCATCAAGGTGAACGAGAAAGCCTCCTACAACGACGGCACACCGATCGACGTCAAGGCCTTCCAGAACACCTGGAACATGCTCAAGGGCGAAAACAAGGACATCGACATCGTCAGCTCCGGCGCGTACGAGTTCGTTGATTCCGTGAAGGCCGGTTCCAATGACAAGGAAGTGGTGGTGACCACCACCCAGCCTGTCTACCCGCTGGATGCCCTCTTCACCGGCCTCATCCACCCGGCCGTGAACACGCCGGAGATCTTCAACACCGGCTTCACCGGCGACATGCACCCGGAATGGATGGCCGGACCCTTCAAGCTGGACAAGTACGACAGCGCCGCCAAGACAGTGACCCTGGCGCAGAACGACAAGTGGTGGGGCACCAAGCCGGTCCTGGACAAGGTTGTGTTCCGCCAACTGGAGAGCAGCGCCGCGATCGCAGCCTTCAAGAACGGTGAAATTGACGGCGTTTCCGCGAACACCATCACCCCGTACAAGCAGCTGGACGGCACCAAGGATTCCGAGATCCGCCGCGGCCAGCGCCTCTTCGCCGGCGGCCTGAACCTCAACGCCCAGAAGGCCCCGATGACGGACGTCGCCATCCGCAAGGCCATCTTCACCGCCGTGGACCGCGAAGCCCTGCGCAAGGTCCGCTTCAACGGGCTGAACTGGGAAGAAACCAGCTCCGGCTCGATGATGCTGCTGCCGTTCTCCAAGTACTACCAGGACAACTATCCGGCCACGGAATCCGGTGCCGATGCAGCCAAGAAGGTACTGACCGATGCCGGCTACAAGCCCAACGCGGCGGGCATCATGGAGAAGGACGGCGTACCGGCCGCCTTCAAGATCAGCAACTTCGGTGACGATCCCACCACCCTGGCATTCGTACAGACCCTGCAGAAGCAGCTCCAGGCCGGCGGCATGGACGTAGGCATTGACCAGCGTGCCTCCGCCGACTTCGGCAAGGTGCTGGGCAGCCGTGACTTCTTCCTGAGCGTCTCCGGCTACACCGTGGGTGCTGACGCAACGGACGCCGTCAAGCAGTTCTACGACTCCAAGACCAACGAAAACGAACTGGGCGACGCCGAACTGGATGCCGAGATCAAGAAGCTCAGCAGCATCGAGGACAATGCCGAGCGCAACAAGGCAGCCATGGAAGTTGAAAAGAAGCACATGGCCAAGTACTTCTCCATGGGCGTGGTGATGAACGGACCGCAGATCTCGTTCGTCCGCACAGGCCTGGCCAACTACGGACCGTCCCTGTTCAAGAGCCTGTCCCAGGTTCCGGACTGGACCACCATCGGCTGGGAAAAGAAGTAACAGCAGTCCAGTAATCCGGCGGGCGAAGCACCGCCAGGGCCGGCATCCCGTGATCTCTTCACTTGATCTGTTCACGCGGGTGCCGGCCTTCGCCGTCCCTGCTCCTCCCCTGGGACGCTCTCTCATTTCCTGCCTGTTCAGCGCCGGAAGTGGGAGAGCGTCCGGGGGGTAGCGTTGGTTCCATGACCACAGAAGCAGCTCCCGGTACCGGCCAAGGCAAGCCCGCAATCCGGACGGCGGTGGCCGGTTTCGGGTTGTCCGGCCGCGTGTTCCACGCCCCGCTGATTGCCGCCAATCCGGCATACTCTTTGGACGTCATTGCAACGTCCGACGCCGGCAGGCAGTCCGACGCCTCCGGCAGCTATCCGGCCGCGCGGCTCGTGAGCACTCCGGCCGACATCCTGGAGCTGGCCGGCGACCTTGACCTGCTGGTCCTCGGGACACCGCCGGCCACGCATTGCCCGCTGGCGAAGGCCGCGCTGGAGGCTGGGCTCGACGTCGTCGTTGACAAGCCTTTTGCGGTGCGCGGCGCCGAGGGGCAGGAACTTCTGGAGCTTGCCGCGCGACTGGGACGGGTGCTGACTGTGTTCCAGAACCGCCGCTGGGACGGCGACTACCTCACCGTGAAGGGGCTGGTGGACGGCGGCGCCCTAGGCAACGTGACCCGGTTCGAGTCCCGGTTTGAGCGTTGGTCCCCGGAAGTCTCCAAGGCGTGGAAAGCGGACGCCACCGCGGACGACGGCGGCGGGGTGCTTTTTGACCTCGGATCCCACCTCCTGGACCAGGCCCTGCAGTTGTTCGGACCCGCCACGGTGACGTACGCGGAACTCCGTGCCCGGCGGCAGGGAGAAAAGACCGACGACGACGTCTTCGTGGCACTGCAGCACGAATCCGGCGTGATCAGCCATCTCTGGATGAACATGCTGTGCGCCCAGCAGGGACCCCGCTACCGGCTTCTGGGGTCGGAAGGCGGCTTTACCAAACACGGCGTCGACCCGCAGGAGCCGTACATTGTGGCCGGGGGAGGGCCTCTGGACGAGGAATACGGTGTGGAGGACGCCGAATGGGCCGGATCGCTGGGGCGCGACGGACATCTGGACCGGCTGTCCACCGAGCGGGGAGCGTACCCGGAGTTCTACCGGATCCTTGCCGACAAAATCCACGACGGCGGCGCCACCTCGTCCCTGCCGCTACCAGTAGATCCGGCAGGCCCGATCGAAGTCCTCAAACTCATCGAACAAGCACGGGAACTGGCGACGCGCAGGGCTTAACCAAGACTGCGCTGAACGACAGACATCCGGCAGCGTGCGTCCAAGCGACGAAGGAGCGAGCACGCCGAGGATGTGTGTCGTCCAGCGCAGCAGGACGAACTAAAGGACTACGCGGAGACCAGTTCGTGCCAGTCGGCTACGAGCGGCAGGTTGTGCGCTTCGGAGACCGAGTGGTGCGCCACGTGGCCGGCGGCGATGTTGAGGCCGGAAGCCAGTGCCGGGTCCTTCTCGAACGCTGCCTTGACGCCCAGGTTGGCGAGGGCCACGCCGTAGCGCAGGGTCACGTTGGTGAGTGCGTAGGTGGAGGTGTTCGGGACCGCGCCGGGCATGTTGGCCACGCAGTAGAAGATCGTGTTGTGGACCTTGTACGTGGGTTCCTGGTGCGTGGTGGGGCGGGTGTCCTCGAAGCAGCCGCCCTGGTCCACGGCGATGTCCACGAGGACGGAGCCGGGCTTCATCCGGGCAACGAGCTCGTTGGTGACCAGCTTCGGGGCCTTGGCGCCCGGGATCAGGACGGAGCCGATCACCAGGTCCGCGTCAACGACGGACTTTTCGATCTCGTACTTGTTGGAGGCAACGGTCTTCAGGCGGCCCTGGTACTGGGCGTCGAGTTCACGCAGGCGGTTGATGTTGATGTCCAGGATGGTGACGTCCGCGCCGAGCCCCAGGGCCATCGCTGCGGCGTTGGTGCCGGCTACGCCGGCGCCGAGGACAACAACCTTGGCCGGGCGCACGCCCGGGACGCCGCCGAGCAGGACGCCCTTGCCGCCGGCGGGGGCCATCAGCGAGGTGGCGCCCACCTGGACGGACAGGCGGCCTGCGACCTCGGACATCGGGGCCAGGAGGGGAAGGGTGCGGCCTTCCTGGACGGTCTCGTAGGCGATCGCGGTGACGCCGGAGTTGATGAGCTCCCGGGTGAGTTCGGGCTCGGCGGCGAGGTGCAGGTAGGTGAAGAGGATCAGGCCCTTGCGGAAGCGGTGGTATTCCGCGGCGATGGGTTCCTTGACCTTCATGACCATGTCGGCGCGGGACCAGACGTCATCGGCTTCGGTGACGATCTCTGCGCCCGCGATGGCGTACTCCTCGTCCGTGATTCCTGAGCCCAGGCCTGCGCCGCGCTCCACCAGGACGGTGTGGCCGTGGGTGCGGAATTCGTGCACGCCAGCAGCGGTGATGGCTACGCGGAATTCGTTGTTCTTGATCTCTTTGGGGACGCCGATGATCATTTCTTGGGCTCCATTGTTGGTGGCCTTTGTGGGCCGAATGTGCGGGGGAACTGGTACTTCCAGAATAAATCCGGGTGTGAGGTAGCCGACAGGATGCCCCAGGGCTGGCAGGCGGGCCTCCGCGTGTTTCCGGGGTTTTTGGAATTCCCGCCTAGACATCTGTCGAGCCGCCAAGCGTCAGGTGTCGCCTGGTGTCCGTTCACGTTCCGGCGGCGACGGGCAGTAAGGTGGCAACCATGCACCAGCAGGATGTGGAACAGCTCGTGGAGCAGGTAGCCCTGAAGCTCGGACGGGGGCTGTCGCTCGAGGACCTCGACGGCGTCCTGCTCGCCTACAGCTCCAACCAGTCCCACGCGGACAGGGTCCGGGTGAATTTCCTGCTCAGCAAGCGCGTCCCGGCTGACGTGAAGGCCTGGCAGCTCTCGCACGGCATCGCGACGGCGGTGCGTCCCGTCGTCGTTCCTGCCAACGAGGAGCTGGGCATGCTGGGACGCGTCTGCGTCCCGCTGCTGGTCCGCGGTTTCCGCGTCGGATACCTCTGGGTGCAACAGGACATTGAAGACCAGAGCGCGACGGCGATCCTCACCCAGCTGCCCGGCGTCCGGGACGAGCTGGAGCTGCTGTCCGGGCTGCTGCTCGAGTCGAACACTGCCGAATCCGAGTTCCGGCGCCGCAGGGAACAGGAGTTCCTGAGCGCCTGCCGCGGCGAGGCCAATGCGGTGGCCGCGGTGGCCGGCTGGAAAGAAGTCCAGGGGCGCGGCCCCTGGCAGCTCGTCACGG
Source organism: Arthrobacter sp. SPG23 (assembly GCF_000876655.1). Classification (GTDB taxonomy): domain Bacteria; phylum Actinomycetota; class Actinomycetes; order Actinomycetales; family Micrococcaceae; genus Arthrobacter. Next base: position 36,339 of record NZ_JYCN01000032.1, on the reverse strand, counting down.
TGCTCGACGCCGACGGCTGGGCCGAGGGCTCCGACCCCATTGCTTCAACGCTGATCCACCGGTCCTCGGCGCTGCAGGCCACGATCGGGGTGGACGCTGCGCTTTTCAGCGCCGGAACGGAAACCCACGCCGTGATCCTGTTCCGGGAATCCACCGGCCGTGCAGCCCACGCGCAGGTCCTGGTCCACTACCAGCTGGAACTCGCCAAGCGGTCCGGGCGGCCGGTGCACCGGATCATCCTCGGAACAAGCGAGGGCTTCGCGAAGCCCCGTGAACTGGCGGACGCCTACCTGCAGTCCAAACAGGCCGCGCAGGCAGCCGCAGTGGATCCCCAGCTGGGCGAACTGGTGGACTGCCGTGCCACGGGCGTCTATCAGCTGCTGGCGTCCGCCGGCGGCGGTGCCGGTGCCTGGGCCGACGCGGGGTCCGTCTACTGGCGCATGCTGGAAGACCATGACCGGAACGGTGAGCTCCTGCCCGTCCTGGAGCTCCTGTACGACAATGACGGTTCCGTGCAGGATGTTGCCACCAGGCTGCATCTGCACCGGAGCAGCATCTACAACCGGCTGGGCCGCATCAGGCAGGTCCTCGGCGTGGACCCGCTGAAGGGCATGGTCCGGCTGGAACTCCACGCTGCGCTCAAAGCCCGCCGCTGGTCCGGGCGGCCGAGGATCTAGCGCGCGCTCTTAATCCCCAAAGACCTTCCGGGCCAGGAATTCGTTGCGGAATTTGTGCTCCGGGTCCATCCGTTCGGCAAGGTCCTTGAAGTCGGCAAAGCGCGGGTAAAGCACGGCCACGGCGTCGGCTCCCGCATGGAACAGCTTGCCCCAGTGCGGCCGGGCGTGGAACGGCGCCAGTGCCTCCTCCATCACGGGGAGCACCTTCTCCACCTGGTCCTGCCGCTGCTTCCAGGTGAAATGGAACCCCACTGAATCCTGGCCGTACGCGGTGCTGAGCCAGAGCTTGTCCGCCGCCACGGTGCGGATCTCCGAGACGAGCAGCAGCGGGGTGATGCGGTCCGAAAGGGCGCGGAGCTCCCCGATGGCGGCCACAGCGTGTTCGCGGCGGACGAAGAATTCGCTTTGCAGTTCCTGGCCGCTGCTGGGCGTGAAGGCCATGCGGAAGTGCGCCAGCCGCTCTGACCAGGGCCCCGGGACCCCGAGCTGTTCCGTGCAGTTTTCGGCCGAGACCCCGGGCAGCGGGTGCCGGGCGGCGGCGGCCCGCGTCCCGCCGAAGAACGTGGCGCCGGCGAAGGCCCCGCGGGCGAACGCTGAATCAGCGCGGGCTGTGCCGGCGGCGCCACCGGCTGCCGGGCCGGAAACGCGGCTCTTGAGCCAGGCCTGCGCGACGGCGTCCCCGCTCCAGTCCGTAAACAGGCTGACGCTGTACGCGCTGGAGGTGGCGGCGTCGAAATTTCCCAGAACCGTCTCCCAGGGCAGGGCTTCAAAGACGTCCTGCCGCACGGTGAAGGTGGGTTCGATGTCCAGCGTCACCTTGGTGACGACGCCCAGGGCTCCGAGGCCGACGACGGCGCCGTCAAAGTCGGGCGAGCCGCCGCGGCTGAGGTGGTGGACTGTGCCGTCCGCTGCCACGATTTCCAGTGCTGCTACGGACGTTGCCAGGTTGCCGTTGGCGTCGCCGGAGCCGTGGGTTGCGGTGGCGACGGCTCCGGCGACGGAAATGTGCGGGAGGGAGGCGAGGTTGGGCAGTGCAAATCCGTTGTCCTCCAGCGTCTCCGCCAAGGTTCCGTAGCGGGTTCCGCCGGAGACCGTGACGGTGCCAGCTGCGGCGTCGATGCGGATGCCGGGGTCCAGGTCTTCGAGCGAGACCAGCGATCCGGGGGAGTCGGCGATGGCGTTGAACGAGTGCCGGGAGCCCAGGGCGCGGATTTTCGAGGCGCCAGCCACCACCTCCTGGACTTCCTCGAGGGTCCGGGGGCGACGAATCGAGGCGGCCGTGTACCTGTAATTTCCGGCCCAGTTCAGTTCCGGAGCGGAGTTGCCGGCTCCGGCGCTTCCGCTTTGCCCGGGCAGTTCGCTGACCTCAGTGCGCATTGCATCCCTTTCGCGCCGGACCACCGGGGGCATCGGCTGATTGTTATCGCTAACAAGTCTGTGAGCGGTTCCGCTCCGTGTCAATGGCCATCCATGGTTCAGATGCGTCAGCGGTCTTCCACTGAGGTTCGCGACTGGCTTTGCTCGAGGAGGCGGACAGCGGCTTCGCGACGGCGGCGGGCGAGGTGGCTTTCCAGGCCCTTCGAGACGGCAACGAAAGCCACGCAGCTGGCCATGAATGCGGCCGTATTATTCAGCCCCATGGCCGTTCCAAGGGCGGCCGTCAGCAGCATGGCGGCGAACCCCGCCACAATGTGCCACCCTCTGAACTTACCCACGAATAAAGGGTAACCCCGGCCTTTGCGGCGTTCCGGCGGTAAGCGGGGATCGTTGCTTGATCCTTATCACTGCTTCACAAATTGCATCCCGGGCTACATCAAACCGGCTGGTCCCCGCTTCCGGGTGCCTTGGCCTTCTTCTGCGACTCCAGCCATTCCATGATGGCCGCCAGCCGGATCCTCCGGTGCGTGCCGCGGTACTCCACCGGAATTTCCCCGCGGTCCGTCATATTGCGAAGGTACGTGTGCGAAATTCCGGCGAGTTCCGCGGCCTGGGACGTGGTCAGCATTTCTTCAACGCTGCTGACCGTCACTGCCTCGCCACGGCTGAAGCGGCTCAGGAGGTCCACGACGGCGTCCCGCGCCTGGGGCGGCAGCCGGTGGACCGTGCCGTCCACAAACACGGTGATGTCGTGGCTGCCGTTCAGGGCATGCTGCAGTTTCAGGGCTTCGTCGCCGGGGAGCCCGGCCGTCACGCGGGGAGCAATCAGTGCCATGCGGAAATCCTAGCGCCCCCGGCGTGAGCCGGCCGGTATCGATGGTCCGGTACCGATGCCGCTATTCGGCGTCGAGGTCCGTCTCCAGGAGCGCGACCAAAGAATCCAGTGCCTGGTCTGCGCCGTCGCCGTCGGCCCGCAGCACCACGACGTCGCCCTTGGCCGCCCCCAGCGTCATCAGCGAAAGGATGCTGGCGGCGTCGAGGGCTTCCTCCGCCGGCTCGCCCTGCATGGAAATGGTGACGTCAACGCCGGCATTGCCGGCCGCTTCGGCGAACAGCGCGGCAGGGCGGGCGTGGAGGCCGGAGCGGCTGGCGATGGTTGCGGTACGTTCTGGCATTGCTTCTCCTGATGGATTGTCGGTGGGCGGCTGTTAGAGGCCGAGTTCGGCGAGTACGGGCAGCTTCTCGCGGACCCATGCCCGGGCTTCGGTGGCACTCGGTGCGGACAACGCCAGTTTGGCCAGGTCCTGCGCTTCGGCCAGCGTGACAGTCTTGAGCACCGCAGCCACGGCCGCCAGGGACCGTGCGGTCATGGACAGCGTGGAAACGCCCAGCCCGGTCAGTACGACGGCGAGGGCAGGGTCCGCCGCCGCTTCGCCGCAGACGCCCACGGGTTTGTTGTGGCCCTCTGCGCGCGAGCCTTCAACAGTGAGCCCGACGAGGCGCAGCACAGCGGGCTGCCAGGGGGTGTTCAGTGCGGCCAGCGGGCCGAGCTGCCGGTCCGCCGCCATGGCGTACTGCGTGAGGTCGTTCGTGCCGAGGCTGGCGAAGCCCACCTCGCGCAGGATCGCCTCGGCCGTCAGCGCGGCAGAGGGGACTTCCACCATCACGCCGGGGGTCTTGATCCCGGCGTCGGCGCACATGGAGGCAAAACGGGCGGCCTCTTCCGCCGTGGAAATCATCGGGGCCATGACCCACACGTCCGCTTCGGACTGCTTCTCGGCCTGGGCGATCGCTTCCAGCTGGCGGTCCAGGACGCCCGGGGTGGTGAAGTCCGTGCGGTAGCCGCGGACCCCCAGGGCCGGGTTGGGTTCGGTGGAGTCGGTCAGGAAGGGGAGGGGTTTGTCGGCGCCGGCGTCGAGCGTCCGCAGCACCACTTTCTTGCCGGGGAAGGCATCGAAGACGCTCTTGTAGGCCGCTGCCTGCTCTTCCACGGTGGGCTCGGTGTCCCGTTCCAGGAAGCAGAATTCGGTGCGGAACAGTCCCACGCCCTGGGCGCCCAGTTTGGCAGCCGCCTCGGCATCCTTGCCCCCGCCAACGTTGGCGAGGAGGGGCACGAGGTGGCCGTCCGCCGTCGCGCCCGTTCCGCTGAACTCGGCCAGCAGGGAAGCAGTGGCTGCCCATGCTTCCGCTGCGGCACGCAGTGATTCGTCGGGTTCGGCCGTGATGGTGCCGGCCGCGCCGTCCACATAGACCTCGGTGCCGTCCGGGAGTTCGTCCACTCCGACTGCCGCCACCACGGCCGGCAGGCCAAGGGAGCGGGCAATGATCGCGGTGTGGGACTGGGGGCCGCCGCCGGCCGTGATGAGTGCCAGGACCTTGTTCGGGTCCAGGGTTGCGGTGTCGGCGGGCGCCAGGTCCTCGGCCACCAGGACGAACGGTGTGCTGGAAGCGGGGATACCCGGCGCGGGAACGCCCCGCAGCTCGGCCACGATGCGTGCGCGCACATCCAGGACGTCCGTGGCGCGCTCGGCCATGTAGCCGCCCAGATTGTGCAGCATTTCAGAAACGGAGGAGCCGGACTCCCAGATGGCGCGCTCGCTCGAGACGCCGCGGGCAACGAGCTTGGCCGCGCCCTTGATGAGCATGGTGTCCTTGGCCATCAGTGCCGTGGCTTCCAGGACGGCCTTGCCGTCACCCGTGGCGTGGGCGGCCCGGGCCTTCAGTTCGTCGTGCACGGCCTGGGAGGCCGCCTTGAGGGCGGCTGTCGCGTCCTCGGCCGTGACGCCGGCGGGCAGCTGTTCGCCTGCCGGCGGCTCACTGATGGGCTTGGGCATCTGGCGGATGGTGCCGATGATCCGGCCGGGGCTGACGCCTACTCCTTGGAAGTTCTGCACTGAAGGTCCTCGTTCTCTGCCGTAAGCAGGCCCCGCCATTCGTTGCCCGGGCGATTGCCCGGACCGTCGCGACGGCTACGTCCGACGGCTTTTGCGGTGCCTGAAAAAATTGTATGTGATGCAGTTCATATAGCGGTGCTATAGGTGATAGGGTAGCGGTTATGAGTTTCGATGGCCAGCTACCGCCCAAAATGAGGTTGTTGCGTGCGGCAGCCGAGTTGCTGGCCAACTCCGGGGGCGCGCCTGTTTCCACTCGCCAGATCACCCAGCTGGCAGGGGTCTCCGCTCCCACTCTGTATCACCACTTCGGTGACAAGGAAGGGCTGTTCGACGCCGTCGTCGCGGCGGGTTTCGAAGAATATGTGGCCGGCGAACGCGACTTCGCGCCGTCCGGACATCCGCTGGAAGACATCCGGCGGATGTGGGACAACCATGTCCAGTTCGGGCTGAACCAGCCGGAATTGTATTTGGTCATGTTTGGCAACATTCGTCCTGAGAGCCGCCCGGCCATCGTTGCCGATGCCGAGGCCCTCATGGAGGAAATGCTGAACAAAGCTGCCGTGGCGGGGCAGCTGAACGTCCAACCGCGCGAGGCGGCCAGGAGCATCCTTGCGGCGAACGTGGGGGTGACGCTCATGCTGATTGCGGAGCCCGCCGCGGAACGCAACCTTGAACTATCCACCATGACCCGCGACGCCATGATTTTCGCGGTGTCCGCGGAGCAGGCAAATGGCGCCGGACCCGATACGTCCGGGAAATCGTCGGTAGTAGTCGCAGCAATCGCCTTGAACGCCGCGCTCCAGGCATCGCACTCGGATCAGCTCTCCAGCTCGGAACTCAAGCTCTTTCTCGAATGGCTCCACCGGATCTCCACCAGTTCCACCAGCTAGTCGTCGGAAATATCGGACCATCCTGCGGTGCAGCAGGAATCACGGTTAGGAAATCACATGGCAACAGAGACAGTTGCAAAACCCCGCACCAGCCTGCGGGTTGGCGTCCAGAAATTCGGGACGTTCCTGTCCGGAATGATCATGCCCAACATCGGCGCCTTCATCGCCTGGGGCATCATCACGGCCTTCTTCATTCCGGCTGGCTTCACTCCCAATGAGGAACTGGCCAAGCTCGTCGGCCCCATGATCACCTTCCTGCTTCCGCTATTGATCGGCTACACCGGCGGCCGCATGGTCCACGGCGTCCGCGGCGGTGTTGTTGGCGCGGCCGCAACCATGGGTGTGATCGTCGGTACGGACATCCCCATGTTCATCGGCGCCATGATCATGGGCCCGCTGACCGCCTGGATCATGAAGAAGCTGGACAAGATCTGGGAAGGCCGGGTCAAGCCGGGCTTCGAGATGCTGATCGACAACTTCACTGCGGGCATCGTGGCCGCGGCCATGGCCATCGTGGGCATGCTGGTAATCGGCCCGGTGGTGAAGGCCTTCAGCAACGGGGCCAGCTCCGTCGTCGAATTCCTGGTCAACAACGGCCTGCTGCCGTTCACCAGCATCTTCATCGAACCTGCCAAGGTCCTGTTCCTGAACAACGCCGTCAACCACGGCATCCTGACGCCGCTGGGAACGGAACAGGCACTGCAAAACGGCAAGTCCATCCTGTTCCTGCTCGAAGCCAACCCGGGCCCCGGCGTGGGCATCCTGCTCGCCTACATGATCTTCGGCAAGGGCCTGGCCAAGGCGTCAGCCCCCGGCGCCGCGCTGATCCAGTTTGTCGGCGGCATCCACGAAATCTACTTCCCGTTCGTGCTGATGAAGCCCATCATCATCCTGGCCGCAATCGGCGGCGGCATGACCGGCATCTTCACGCTGGTGCTCACCGGCGCCGGCCTCCGCTCCCCGGCGGCCCCGGGCAGCATCATCGCCGTCTTCGCCGCGACAGCCAGCGACAGCTACTTCGGGGTGGCACTGTCCGTGCTGCTCGCCGCCACGGTGTCCTTCCTCATCGCTTCGGTAATCCTGAAGTCCAGCAAGACCCCCGTGGGTGAAACCGAGGAGGACAGCCTGAGCGCCGCCACTTCCCGGATGGAATCCATGAAGGGCAAGAAGAGCTCCATCTCCTCCACCCTGACCGGTGCCGGGGCAACCACCGCCGTCATGGCAGGTCCCATCAAGAACATCGTGTTCGCCTGCGACGCCGGCATGGGCTCCAGCGCCATGGGTGCCTCGGTGCTGCGGAACAAGATCAAGGCGGCCGGCTTCCCCGACGTCAAGGTCACCAACTCCGCCATCGCCAACCTGAGCGACACCTACGATGTTGTGATCACCCACCAGGACCTGACCGAGCGGGCCAAGCCCGCTACAGCCAGTGCCGTGCACGTGTCCGTGGACAACTTCATGAACAGCCCGCGCTACGACGAGATCGTGGAGCTGGTCAAGAGCAGCAACACCGAAGGAGCGGGTGGCGCAGCGGCTCCCGCTGCCGCCGCGGCGCCAGTGGCAACCGCCGCGGCGGCAACTGCTGAAGCCGCACCGCCGTCGGACATCCTGGTGGCTGACAGCGTTGTGCTCAACGGCACCGCCACCACCCGTGATGCCGCAATCGACGAAGCGGGCCGGCTGCTGCTGGACCGCGGCGCCGTGGACAGCGGCTACCTCGATGCCATGCACGAACGCGAGGAATCCGTGTCCACGTACATGGGCAGCTTCCTGGCCATTCCGCACGGCACCAATGCCGCCAAGGACCACATCCTGAAGTCCGCCGTGTCCGTGATCCGTTATCCGAACGGCATCGACTGGAACGGCAAGGAGGTCAAGTTCGTCGTGGGCGTGGCCGGAATCAACAATGAGCACCTGCAGATCCTGTCCTCCATCGCCAAGGTCTTCACCAACAAGGCCCAGGTGGCCCAGCTCGAGGCGGCCACCACGGTGGACGAAGTGCTGGAACTGTTCGGAAAGGTCAACGCATAGTGAAGGCTGTCCATTTTGGGGCCGGGAACATCGGCCGGGGCTTCGTGGGCCTGCTGCTGCACCAGGCAGGCTATGAGCTCGTGTTTGCCGACGTCGCGGATGAGCTGATCTCGCAGCTCGCCGCCGCGGACAGCTACGACGTCCACGAGGTGGGGGACAACCCCACGGTCCGGACCGTGGACAACTTCCGGGCGCTGAACTCCGGAACCCAGGAGGCGGACGTCGTGGCGGAAATCGCGACGGCGGACGTCGTCACCACCGCGGTGGGGCCGCACATCCTGAAGTTCGTGGCGCCCGTGATTGCCAAGGGGATTGCTGCGAGGGCCGCCGGGCTGGCTCCGCTGCAGGTGATGGCGTGCGAGAACGCCATCAACGCCACGGACATCCTGCGGGACGAAGTGGCGGCGCAGTGGGATCCGGCGGCCGGCCCGCTCGAGGCCGCGGCCGTGTTCGCCAACACGGCGGTTGACCGGATTGTCCCCAACCAGGAGCCGGGCAAGGGCCTGGATGTCACGGTGGAGACGTTCTACGAGTGGGTCATCGACCGCACCCCCTTCGGGGACAATGTGCCGGTCATCCCGGGTGCCACGTTTGTGGACAACCTGGAGCCGTACATTGAGCGGAAGCTGTTCACCGTGAACACCGGACACGCCTCGGCTGCGTACTTCGGGTTCGAAGCAGGGCTTGGCAAGATCTCCGAGGCCATGGCCGACCAGGATGTCGCCGCGGATGTACGCGCCGTCCTGGATGAGACCAAGGAGCTGCTGATCCACAAGCACGGCTTCAACCGCGAGGAGCAGGAAGCCTACGTCGAGAAGATCCTGGGCCGCTTCACCAACCCGCACCTGCCCGATACCGTGAACCGGGTGGGCAGGGCGCCGCTGCGCAAGCTCAGCCGGCACGAGCGCTTCATCGGCCCGGCCGCGGAACTCGCCGAACGCGGAATCGTGCCCGAGGCCCTGCTGGGAGCCATTGCCGCTGCCCTGCGCTTCAACGATCCCGCCGACGCGGAGGCGGCTGAGCTGGCACAGATCGTGGCATCGTCCTCGGCTGCAGAGGCCACGGAGAAGGTGACCGGCCTGACGCCAGGGCATCCGCTCTTCGCGGCCGTCGAGGCGCTGGTGGAAGAGGTCAAAGCGGAGGTCAAGGCTTAGCGCCATCCCCCTGCCGACGCTCTCTGACTTCCTGCCGCCTTTTCGGCGACCTTCTCTCAGATCCTGTCGGTTTTCCGTAAACGCTCTCGCCCCGGTTCGCCGGGTGGGAGGGCCTTTGTGGTTTTGGCGCAGGAAGTGAGAGTGTCCGGTTGGTTTTTAGGTACCCTAACTGTTAGGCTACCTAACTATGAACACGCTTGAGCCCGCGCCTGCCGCGCTGCAGACCCTCGCCCAGGACTTCCGGGAAGCCCTCCGCCACAGCGTCTACCTCGTCCGCCGCCTTGACGCGGAGGGCGAACTCAGCGCCGCACAGCTCAGCACACTCAAAATGCTCCTCGGCGACGGCGTCCGGGTCGGCGAAATTGCCAGGAACCTCGGCGTCCGGGTGCCCAGCGCCACCGAGCAGATCATCAAGCTCGAGAAGGCCGGCCTCGTCCGCCGCGACCCCGACCCGGACGATTCGCGCGCCGTGCGGGTTGTGCTGACGGCGGAAGGCCGTGCCGCCGTCGACTCCGCCAATGAACGGCGCAATGCCGTCATGGCGGGAATCCTCGAAACGCTCACCGACGATGACCGGCGGGCCCTCGCCGCCGCGCTGCCGGTGATCGAAAAGATCAACGGAACACTTCACAACTAACACCCAAGATTTAGGAGTGCCCTTCATGGAAGGCCAGCTCGCCGCCACGCGGCCAGCAGTAGAAGAAACCCTGGAAGCCGAGAAGGCCTCCTTGCTCAAGCAGCCAAAGGCGGTCTGGGCCACGGCCCTCGCCGCGGTGTTCGCGTTCATGGGCATCGGCCTGGTGGATCCGATCCTCCCGGCGATCGCCAAGAACCTGGATGCCACTCCCAGCCAGGTGTCGCTGCTGTTCACCAGTTATTTCATGGTCACCGCGGTGGCCATGCTGATCACCGGCTTTGTGTCGTCCCGGATCGGTGGCAAGAAGACCCTGCTCATCGGCCTGGCGGTGATCGTAGTTTTCGCCTCCCTGTCCGGAATGTCAGGCAGTGTGGGTGAGCTGGTCGGCTTCCGCGCCGGCTGGGGCCTGGGCAACGCGCTCTTTGTGGCCACCGCCCTCGCCGTCATTGTGGGCGTGGCCAGTGGCGGGGCCGGGACGGCGATTATCCTCTACGAAGCGGCACTGGGCCTTGGCATCTCCCTCGGCCCGCTCCTGGGCGCCCTGCTGGGCGGCTGGCAGTGGCGGGCGCCGTTCTTCGGCACCGCCGTGCTCATGGCAGCAGCCTTTATCGCCCTGATCGCGCTGCTCCCGAAAACGCCCTTGCCCGAGCGGAAGGTCCGGCTCCGCGATCCGCTGCTCGCCTTGGGCCACAAGGGACTGCGCACGACGGCGGCCAGCGGCCTGTTCTACAACTACGGCTTCTTCACCATCCTGGCTTTCACGCCGTTCATCCTCGGCATGGACGCCTACGGCATCGGCGGGGTGTTCTTCGGCTGGGGCGTGGCCGTCGCGGTCTTTTCGGTCTTTGTGGCGCCCGTCCTGCAGAACCGGTTCGGCGCCACCAAGGTGCTCACCGGCACCCTGGCCGTCCTGATGCTGGACCTGGCCGGGCTGGGACTGGCCGCCGGGCACTCGGTTCCCGCCGTCGTCGTACTGGTGGTCGTCTCCGGGGCGCTGCTGGGCATCAACAACACGGTGTACACGGAACTGGCCATGGGCGTTTCGGCCTCGCCGCGGCCGGTAGCGTCCGCCGGCTACAACTTCGTGCGCTGGATGGGCGGTGCCCTGGCGCCCTTCGCTGCCGCCCAGCTGGGTGAGCACTTCGGTCCGCAGGTTCCGTTCTTCGCCGGGGCGCTGGCCATGGTGGTGGCCATCGCGATTGCCTTCGGCGGACGCCGCTACCTGGCGGCCCACGAACCCCATGTGGTCTAAGGCGGACCCGAGAGCGCGAACGTACACTTGAGGCCCCTGTTTCCACGTAAACGGGGGCCTCAAGCGTACGTTCGCGCTCTTTGGAGCAGGCCTAGACCTTGACGGTTCCCTTCGGCACGAACAGCGTTTCCGCCTGCTCCAGGGACATGCCGTTGGTCTCCGGCACCTTGAACATCACGAAGAAGAACGACGCCGCCGCGAACAGTGCGTACATGGCGTACGTCAGCGGCAGCGAACCTGCCGCCATCACGGGGAAACTCAGGGTGATGGCGAAGTTGGCGATCCACTGGGCAGCCGCGGCGAGGCCCAGGGCACGGGCCCGGATCCGGGACGGGAAGATCTCGCCCAGCAGCACCCACACCAGCGGGCCCCACGAGGCGCCGAAGCTGACCACGAAGACGTTTGCGGCCACGAGGGCAACCGGGCCCCAGGCGCCGGGAAGCGAGATCTGTTCACCGGATCCCGTGGCCGAGGCGAACGCCAGGGCCATGGCCCCCAGCGAAACAGCCATGCCCACGGAGCCGGCCAGCAGGATGGGGCGCCGGCCGATGCGGTCCACCAGCGCGATGGCTACGAGGGTGACCAGGATGTTGGTGACGGACGTGGCCACCGAAATGGTGAGCGAGTCCTTCTCCTGGAAGCCCACGGCCTTCCACAGGGTGGTGGAGTAGTAGAAGATCACGTTGATGCCCACGAACTGCTGCAGCACGGACAGCGTGATGCCGATCCACACCACGGCCTGCAGGCCGAAGACCTTCCCGCGGAGCGAGCCCTTCTGGCCGGCGAGCTTGTCTTCCTCGATGGCGGACTGGATTTCGCGGATGTGGCGGTCGGTGTCCTCTGCCGGGGCGATGGTTTCGAACACCTTGCGTGCCTCGTCCTCCTTGCCCTTGAAGACCAGGAAGCGCGGGGATTCGGGCAGCGTGAAAGCGATCCAGCCGTAGACGACGGCGGGCACGGCGCCGGCGAGGAACATCCACCGCCAGGCCTCGAGGCCGAGCCAGAGCGGCTGGTCCGCGCCGCCTGCCGAGTTGGCGAACAGGGCGTCCGAGAGGAGGGCGGCGAAAATACCCGTGGTGATGGCAAGCTGCTGCAGCGACGCGAGCCGGCCGCGCACGTGCCGCGGCGAGATCTCCGAAATGTATGCCGGGGCAATGACGGACGCCAGGCCGATGCCGAGCCCGCCCACCAGGCGCCAGAAGATCAGGTCCCAGACGCCGAACGCAAAGCCGGTGCCGGCGGCGCTCACCAGGAACAGGATGGCGCCGAGTTTCATGGCAGGGATGCGGCCGTACTTGTCGGCCACCTTGCCCGCCAGGAAGGCGCCGGCGGCGCAGCCCAGGAGTGCTACTGCCACGGCGAAGCCGGTGACGGCCTCGCTGAGGGCGAATTCATCCTTGATCGCGTCCACTGCGCCGTTAACGACGGAGGAGTCAAAGCCGAAGAGGAACCCGCCCACCGCTCCCGCGATTGCGAGGCCGATCACCTTGCGGGGAACGCCAGGGCGGCCTTCGGTGCTGGATGTGGACATGGATCTCCCTTGGGCTTTTGATGCGTTGGGTTTTTAGCTGTGCGGACATCGTTGACCACGGAACCGGCCCTGCTGGCCGGCGCACACGCGCTAAACAGTGTGCCACTTCACGCTCTGCGGTTCCACTTAGGGGCGCGGGCCGGCGACGGCGGGGCGCTGCCGCCGTCGTCGGAAAACACGGGGGACACCACAACGGCAGGCAGCCCGAGAGGCTGCCTGCCGTGACGTGCATGCGCGGTAAGGGCCTAGTGGGCCGGGACGGACTCAGATCCTGCTTCGTGCGAAGCTGCCTTCGGGTCCGTCAGCTTCTTCTTCGGCAGCGCGAAGCTGATCAGGAAGGCGATCCCGGTGAGCACTGCCGCGGTGAGCATCACGGCGTCGATCGACTGCGCGAAGCCCTCGGTGATGGGGCGGGTGAGCACGGGGTTGGCCGTGTGCAGCCAGCTGGTGTCGTTGAGGGAGTCGTTGGTGGCACCGTTCTGGAAGAACTCATAGAGCTTGGCATTGGCGGGATCGGCGGCCACGGCGGGGTCCTTCAGGACCTTGAGGTAGTCGGCGTTCTGCATGGCGTCCTTCATGCCCGTGGCGATGCGGTCCGCGGCCAGGCTGAACAGCATGGAGATGAAGACCGCTGTACCGACGGCGCCGCCCATGGACCGGAAGAACGCCGCGGAGGACGTGCCCACGCCCATGTCCTTCGGCGGGACGGAAACCTGCATGGCCAGCGTGAGGGGCTGCATGCAGAATCCCAGGCCGAGGCCGAAGAACACCGCGATGACGCCCGGAACCCAGAGCCCGGTGTCCACGCCCAGCGAGAAGCCCATCACGAGGGCCGCAGCGGTCAGCACGGCGGTGCCCAGGATGGGGAAGATCCGGTAGGTGCCCGACGCCGAGATGGTCCGTCCGGCGGTGATGGAACCGGTCAGGATGCCCACGGTGAAGGTGATCATCATCAGGCCGGCTTCGGTGGGGGTGAGGCCCTTGACCAGCTGGAGGTACATCGGGAGCATCGCGATTGCGCCGAACATGCCGATGCCGATGATGAAGTTCAGCAATGAAGAGAGGCCGAAGGTGAGGTTCCGGAAGAGCCGCAGGGGTATCAGGGCGTAGTCACCGGCGCGCTTCTCGGCCAGCAGGAACGCGACGATGCCCACCACGCCCAGTCCGATGCACAGGAGGGATGCCGCCGAGGTCCAGCCCCAGCTGCGGCCCTGTTCGGCCACCAGCAGCAGCGGAACGATGGCCAGCGTGATGGCCGCGGCGCCCCAGTAGTCGATCTTCTGCTTGACGTGCTTGGCGGGCAGGTGCAGGTAGAGGAAAACCACAGCCAGTGCGGCCAGGCCGATGGGCAGGTTGATGAAGAACACCCAGCGCCAGCCGTCGAAGCCCAGGATGTTCGCCGACCCGGCGAAGGCGCCGCCCACCACGGGGCCAAGGACGGAGGAGATGCCGAAGACGGACATGAAGTAGCCCTGGAACTTGGCCCGGTCCTTCAGGGCAACAATGTCGCCGATGATGGTCAGCGCGAGGGCCAGCAGGCCGCCGGCGCCCATACCCTGGATGCCGCGGGCGATGGCGAGTTCGGTCATGGAATGCACCGAGCCGGCGTACAGGGACCCCGCCAGGAAGATCACGATCGCGGCCAGGTAAAGCGGCCGGCGCCCGAAGATGTCGCTGAGCTTGCCGTACAGGGGCGTGCTCACCGTGGACGTGATCAGGTACGCGGTGGTGGCCCAGGCCTGCAGGGAGAGCCCGTCGAGGTCGTTGGCGATGGTGTAGATCGACGTGGACACGATGGTCTGGTCCAGCGAGGAAAGGAACATGCCGAGCATGAGACCCACCATCACTGTGATGGTCTGACGCTTCGTCAGGACGTCCCCGGCTACGGGCCCGGCGGCGGTTTTGGACATGACTGCTCCATTACAAAGAAAAGGGGATCAAGCTTGATAGTTGCTTTCAGTAACTATCTTACGGTGAGATTTGTTCCCTTGGCCCTGCGAAGCCCCTGCGAAATGAGGAATTTACCTCAGCGTTCCACCAGGATCCCGTCCGGATCGCACCAGATCATGGCGCCCGGACGCACCTTGACGCCGTCGATGTCCAGTTCCACGTCCGTTTCGCCTGCACCGGTTTTGGCGCTTTTGCGCGGATTGCTGCCGAGCGCCTTGACGCCGAGCGGCAGGTCGGCCAGGACCTCGCGGTCCCGGATGGCCCCGTTGATTACGACGCCGGCCCAGCCGTTTGCGACGGCGCTCGCGGCGATCATGTCCCCCATCAGGGCCGTCCGCAGGGAACCGGCTCCGTCCACCACCAGCACTGCGCCGTCGCCCGGAGTTCCAAGAGTGGACTTGACCAGGGCGTTGTCCTCAAGGCACCGGATGGTGCGGGCCGGCCCGCTAAAGTGCGAGAGGCCCCCCAGCGACTGGAACTGAAGCGCGATGGAATCGAGTTCCTCGCCCCGTTCGTCGTAAAGGTCGGCGGTGTTGATACTGCGGCTATCGGGGATGCCTGAGTTGTCGGTCTCTGGGGTGTCTGCGGAAGCGGTCACGGGTCCTCCTTGGGCTCAGCTTATCGGGGTGGGCATCACAACCCGCGCGCGGGCTGTGATGCCCACGATAGTCTGATCGGACACCAATCATCAGTTCCTGGGGGAGCCGCAATGAGTCTGTCCGATCTGCCGGGGCACGTCCCGGATCCTTCCGGCACTGCCGCGTTGCCCGGCGGAGGTTCAACGGCTGCGCTCGCCGAACCGGAGCGGAAGGTCACCGCGCGCTGGGTGACCGGATTGGTGCTCGTCAATGTTGGGATCAACGCCGCCTTCTTCGGCCCCATCAACGTGTTCATCGGCCAGCAGGCCATCAGCATCGACGCGCCCAGCAAGGAAGCCATCCTGTCCCTCGTGACCGGCTGTGGCGCTGCTGTTTCGTTGGTAGCGAATCCGCTCTTCGGGGCGCTGTCCGACCGCACGGTCTCTGGTTTCGGCCGGCGCGCCCCTTGGGTGCTGGCGGGGGCGATCCTGGCTACCGCTGCACTTCTGGCCATGTCCGGTGCGACTGCCGTCGCACTGATGGTCCTCTTCTGGTGCCTGGTCCAACTCGGAGCCAACGCAGCCTACGCAGCCATTACGGCGGCGGTCCCGGACCGAGTGCCGGTGCCGCAGCGGGCCACCGTGGGCGGCCTTGCGGCCATGGGCCAGACCGTGGGCATACTCATCGGCGCCGTTTTCGGTGCCGTCGTCTCAGGAAACTACATGGTGGGGTACTGGCTTTGCGCCGCAGCGCTCCTGCTGTCCATCCTGCCCTATCTGTTTCACCGGAATGATCCCGTGTTGCCGCTGTCCGCCCGCCCGCCGTTCCACTGGAAGACCTTCGCCAAGGGCTTCTGGATCAGCCCTGCTCGGCATCCTGATTTTGCGTGGGCCTGGCTCACGCGCTTCCTGATGAACGTCGGAAACCAGCTGACCATCGTGTACCTTCTTTTCTTCCTCCGGGACATCATCGGGCATGAGGAACCGGCGCTGGGAGTGCTGATCCTCACCGGAATCTATGCGGTCATGGTAATGATCACGGCCGTGCTGGCAGGTCCGTGGAGCGACCGCGTGGGCAAGCGCAAACCGTTCGTGATCGTCTCTTCCGTGACCATCGCCATGGCGGCACTGATCATGGCCTTTTTTCCGGTCTGGCCGGGTGCCCTGGCCGGGGCCGCGGTTCTGGGTATTGGATTCGGGGCGTACTTGGCGGTGGACTTTGCGCTGCTGACCCAGGTGCTCCCGCAGGCAGCGGACCGGGGCAAGGACATGGGGGTCATCAATGTGGCCAGCTCCCTACCGCAGGTGTTCGCGCCGGCGATCGCTTTCCTGTCCATCCAGTACTTTGGGGGATACGTCACGCTGTTTTCCGCCGCCGCCGTGATCGGACTGCTGGGCGCGGTGTTCGTGGTGAAGATTAAGGGCGTGGACTAAAACCAGGCGCATTGCGACGGTCCGGGGCCACACCGTTTTGGGTAATCGGCGCACAGGTTGGCCCCAAGACCGGTGCCGTATAGTGGACTCGAATTGCTGCGGCAGTGCTCTGATGGGGATCGCCTGACCGCTGAACGAAACCCACTCCCGGAACGCTGCTGATGCTTGAACTCAATCCAGATCTTCCCCCCATGGCCTTGCCGCCGACCCTGCCCAGACAGCAGATCCGCTACGCCCGGATCCTGGATGCCGCTGCAGGATTCGCCCGTAAAGGGCTGGATTCCGTGAGCCTGTCCGAGGTGGCCGCCAAGGCCAATGTCCCGCTGGGAACCCTGTACCGTTATTTTCCTTCCCCCACCCATCTGATGCTGGGCCTCTACCGGAAGCAGCTGGGCGAGCTGCAGGTGGGAAGCTGGCCCGAATCCGGCGTCCGTTCCCTGACGGGCGTCATGATGGAGATCTTCCACATGCGGCTGATGCAGCCGGCCGTGGAGCAGTGCCTAAGCCAGGGCGTCTACGCGAAGGACAAGGACACCACGGTCCTCCTGCGGGAGATCGACGCCATTGCCGAGCAGGCGGTTACCGTGGCAAGTGGCGACGCCGCCAAGTCACGTGTGCTGCTGCTGACCGTTTCCGGCCTGGTGCAGGCCGTGCGCTGCCGCCGGCTGTCGCTGTTCGAGGCGGAGGAAGACCTGAAGAAAGCCTGTTCACTGCTCACCCGGTGCTAGCAGTACTCCGTAACTGGTCTAGACCACTAGGGGCCGTTCTGCAGCAAATTTAAGTGACGAGAGTCACTCGCAGACATGATAAAACGTTTTATCACGTCCGGTGGTCGGCCCAGTGTCCATTCCCCTCCCGCGCATCGCTTTACCATTGCAGGACCGGAGTGGGTAGCAGCCCGTACCTCGCAGGAGCTTCACCGCGGCCTTACCATCCCTTGGGCCGCAGAATTTCCAGCACGCCCATCTTGAGCCTCCTATGTGCTTGAGCCTTTTTGTGCCGTGCGCCCACGGCTAGCCCCAGGAGACAACGACGTGTCCACTGAAACCATCTCTTCCGCCGACGGCGTTTCCGCCGGAACCGCCTCCGCCGACGAGTCCACCGTGCTCACCGACCAGGAGATCTTCGAAGCCCACCAGGGCGGCAAGCTGTCCATCTCCAGCACGGTCCCGCTCGCGAGCAAGCGCGATCTCTCCATTGCCTACACTCCGGGTGTGGCCCAGGTCAGCCGTGCCATCCACGCCGAGCCGGAACTCGCCAAGACCCTCACCTGGGCGCAGCGCCTGGTCGTTGTGGTCAGCGACGGCACCGCCGTGCTAGGCCTCGGCAACATCGGCCCCAGCGCCTCCCTGCCTGTCATGGAAGGCAAGTCCGCACTGTTCAAGGCTTTCGGCGACCTGGACTCCATCCCGCTGGTCCTCAACACCACCGACGTGGACGAAATCGTGGAGACCCTCGTCCGCCTGCGCCCCAGCTTCGGCGCCGTGAACCTTGAGGACATCTCCGCTCCGCGCTGCTTCGAGCTTGAGGAAAAGCTCATCGAGGCCCTGGACTGCCCGGTCATGCACGATGACCAGCACGGCACGGCCGTCGTGGCCCTCGCAGCGCTGACCGGCGCCGCGAAGGTGACCGGCCGCGAACTCGAAGGACTCCGCGTGGTGGTTTCCGGTGCAGGGGCCGCCGGCATCGCCGTCGCCGAAATCCTGCTCACCGCCGGCATCCGGGACGTCGTCCTGCTTGACTCGCGGGGCGTCATCAACAAGGACCGCACGGACATTGCCGCCGATCCCGCCAGCAAGAAGGCGCAGATGGCGCAGCGCAGCAACCCGCGCGGCATCACCGGCGGCCCCGGCGAAGCGCTGCTCGGCGCCGACGTGTTCATCGGCGTCTCCTCCTCGAAGCTGGATGAGGAGCACCTGAAGCTCATGAACCACAGCTCCATCGTGTTCGCGCTCTCCAACCCGGACCCCGAAGTCCTCCCGGAGGTCGCCTCGCGCTACGCAGCCGTTGTGGCCACGGGACGCAGCGACTTCCCCAACCAGATCAACAACGTGCTGGCCTTCCCGGGAATCTTCCGCGGGGCGCTGGACGCCGGTGCCCGCCGGATCACGCCCGCCATGAAGCTTGCCGCCGCCCGCGCCATCGCTGAGCTGGCCGAACCCGAGCTGTCCGCCGACTACATCGTGCCCAGCCCGCTGGATCCGCGCGTCGCTCCGGCCGTGTCCGCCGCCGTGGCAGCAGCGGTCGAAGCGGAGTAACCGCGGAGTATCCTCCGCCACGAAGTTCGACGGCGGTGCCTCCCGTGCTGGGGAGGCACCGCCGTCGTCGTTTGTGAAAGCAGGCGTTGTCCCGGTGCCCTCTCCGGGCAACCCTAGACTGGGGGCATGAACCCCGAAATCCTCGTGACTGTCCTCTGCGGCCTTGCCATCCTGGTGGGCGTCGCCGGCACTGTTATCCCCGTGCTGCCGGGCAGCATCCTCATCGGACTCAGCCTGCTGGCCTGGGCCATCTGGGGCGGCGCCGGAACGGCCGGCTGGGTGGTGTTCGGCGTGGGCCTGGCCTTCGTGCTGGCGGGAATGGCGGCCAGCGCCGTGCTCACGGGACGGAAGCTCAGGGAACACCGCATCCCCAGCCGCAGCGTGGCGGTGGGGCTCGTCTTTGGCGTTGTGGGAATGTTCCTCATTCCGGTGGTGGGCCTTTTCGTGGGGTTCGCCGCCGGCCTGCTGCTCAGTGAGTCCCACCGCACCCGCGATTTCCGGACCGCCATGACCACCAGCTGGGCAGCCTTGAAAGCCACAGGCGTGGGCATGCTGGTGGAGTTCGGCCTGGCCTGTCTTGCCGCGAGCACCTGGGTGATCGGCGTCTGGGTGGCCGCGGTCAGTTAGTCCTCCCAGCGGCCGCCAAGCGTGCACCACTAGCATGGAAGAATGAGCGCCGGACAGACCTCAGGACCGATCTATCGCGACAACCGCGACCTCACCCCGTTCGGCGACGCCCAGGTCCGGACGCCGGTGCGTGACATCGCCGACGGCGTGGGCGGGATCCTGCAGAGCGCCCTGGGCGGCCGGAACGGTGCACTCCTCAGCGTGGACGGCCCGGTCCCCAGGCTCAAGCGGCTCCCGGGGAAGGCTGCCAAGGCCGTCTATGACGCGATCTTCCACAACGCCGACCCCAACCGGCTGATTGCCGCAGGTCGTGCCTATCCCGGCTGGGCCGGGCTCTGCTACGTCATGGCCGGTCTGCTCGCGTACAAGCAGGGCGGCTACCTGCGTGCCTCGGAGCTCCTGCAGCGGGGCCTCACCACCAGGAACGACGACGACGCCAACCAGTTCGCGTCCGGCTACCTGACGCGCGTGGTCACCCGGGTTGAAGTTGCCGAACGCATGGACGTTCCGGTGCTGTTCAGCGAGGAGGCCGTGTTCCTGGCGCTTTCCCACTCATTGCGGGAAACGGGCCACCTTGAGGCCGCGCTGCAAACGGTGGCCGCGCTGCCGCCGTCGCTTCCTGCAGCGTTGGCCCGCTGCTCGCTGGCGCACTCCCTGGGACGGGACAAGGAGGTGGTGGTCTGGACCGAGGGTCTGCTCAATTCCGATGACCTCGCGGCAGCGCTGCTGCTGGTCCGCGCCCGTTCCCTCCGGCGGCTGGGAGCCAACACTTCGGCCCAGTCGGCCCTGAAGGAGGTGCTGCGGCGCCGGAAGACCCATCTTGCGCTACGCAACGATGCCCTCACGGACCGCACCCTGCTGCTGCTGGACAACGGCCGCAAGTCCTTGAACCCGCGGGACTGGCTGCGGGGCCGGCCCGCCGAACTCGAGACTTTCGAGGTCATCCGCAAGGACGTTGAGGAGCGCAGGCTCTGGGAGCAGGAATGGAAACAGCTGGACCGGGAATGAGCGGACAGGACTGATCCGGCCCCGGGCCCCCGGCAGCCGGGCTCCTGGCAGCCGGGCCCTTGTGGGTGGTGCCGGGCCGCGGTACAACGGACCAATGAGCGATGCAATCAGGCAGTGGATGGAAAAGTACATCACGGCATGGACCACGAATAAGCCGGAGGACATCCGGGCGCTCTTCACCGAGGATGCCGTGTACGCCACCCGGCCATACGACCCGGACGCCTGGCGCGGACACGAGCAGATCGTGGAACGCTGGCTGACCGCTGCGGATGAGCCCGACGAATGGACCTTCGAGTGGTCGCCCCTCGGCTCGGACGGTGACCTGCATTTCGTCCAGGGGCGCACCACTTATCTGGGGGACCGCCCCAGCTACGAGAACCTCTGGGTGGTCCGGCTCGGACCGGACGGGCGTGCCGCGGCCTTTACTGAATGGTTCATGGAACGCAAGATCTAGGCGGGTGTTGCAGGTACTACTGCCAGGCGATCCCGGTCGCCATGGGAATCAGCTGTTCGGACAGCAGTACTGTTCCGAGTGCCACCATGATGATTCCGCTGGCAAGGGTCACCCGCCGGGCAGCTCCGGGGCGTGAGTGCAGCAGCTTCCTGGCCAGCAACGCCACGCAGGTGTACACGACGGCCACCAGAAGGACGAATGTCAGGCCCAGCAGCGCGGACTGCATCGGAACCGGCAGGGACGCCTCGGGGCTGACGAACTGCGGAACCAGGGCCACGAAGAACAGCAGGCCTTTGGGATTGATCCCGCTGGTGCCCACGCCCTGGAGGAAGGTGCGGAACTGGTTGGACTCCGCCGGCGCGGCGGCGGTGCCCGCCGGGCCTCCCGCCGTTGCACTTTCCGGGGACGCGACTCCGGTGCCGAAGGTGGCTCCGCGCCATGACCGGATGGTCCCGAAGCCCAGCCACAGCAGGTAGGCGGCGCCGGCAACGGTCAGCCAGCCGAGCACGCCGGGAAGTCCGGCGAGCAGGGCGGCCAGGCCGGCAACCATCAGCACCGTGTGCAGGACGTAGCCCCCGCAAAGACCCGCTACCGCCGGGACGAAACTGCGCTCTTTCAGGCCGGCCGCGATGGAGTAGGCCCAGTCCACGCCGGGCGTGCAGGCGAGGGCGCCGGCCACCACCAGGAATGCAAGGAACAACTGGGAATTCACGGGCGGCCTCCTACGACGTGCTGATAAGAGAAACTCTAGGCAAATCGTCGGCAGAAGTGTTCCCTGATTTACTCAGGAAATGCGCCTCAACGGTAAGATAATTGCGTGATTGACCACGTTGACAGAAATATCTTGCGCCACCTCAAAGAGGATGGGCGGATGACGGCGACTGCACTGGCCGCAAAGGTGGGATTGACGGTGGCACCGTGCCATCGGAGGCTCCGCGATCTTGAGGCATCGGGCGTGATCCGGGGGTACCGCGCGGACATCGACCCGTCCGCCGTGGGGCTCGGCTTCGAAGCGATCGTTTTCGTGACCCTGAGGCAGGTGGACCGGCCCACCATGGAGATCTTCGAGAACCGGGTGGCGGACAATCCCAACATTGTGGAGGCGCAGCGGCTGTTCGGCTCGCCGGACTACCTGCTGAAAGTCATCGCGGAGGACCTGCCGGCGTACCAGCGCTTCTACGACGCCGAGCTCACCTCGCTGCCCGGCGTGGAACGGCTGACGTCAACACTGGTGATGAAGAACCTGAAGTCGAACGCCGGGCCGCCGGTTTAGGCCGGGGCCGTCTCAGTCCGTGGGTCCGGGTTCAGTACCTGCCGGTCTCCGCGATTTGTGCCTTGGCTTCAGGGGTGTAGAACTCCTCTGACAGGAAAACGGTGTAGATGAAGGTCATCCGCCCGGTGGTGTGGTTGGACATAATTGACAGCGCGAAGACGGTGCCGGTGGCGTTGCCGTACCCGGGGTTCCATGTTTCCTTGCCGGAGCCGTCCTTGAACTCCGGGCCAATGGTCGGGGCATTTTTCAAGGGGATAATCCCGAGCTCGTTGGCGGCCCGTTCGATCTCGGAATTGGCATCCTGGGCGTCCGGGTAGTTGATGAAGATGTCGACGCTGTCTACTTTGTTCTCAACACCTCCACCTCGAACGCGGATGGTATCCGTCTCCATCTCAACCACTCCGTTGGGCGTCGTCATTGCGACCTTCATCCGCCGGTCGGTATCGGTCGCGACCATGGCTCCATCGGAATCCTCGTCCAGGCCCAGCGCCGCCATGTCCAGTGGCAGTGCCGTGAAATCGAAGCTCACCTTTTGGCTCTCTTTCATCGCCTCGATACCGTTCTTGGTGAATTGGGAGTTTCCGCTGGCCACGATGGGCTCCTTCTCTTGGGAGGGTGTAAATGCGCAGCCAGACAACAGGAGCGCGCTGCACAAGAGTGCAACTATCGAACGACACCTCACAACGCACCCACTACGGCTCGAACAGCAACTGGCACCTTCCGGTACTCTTCGACTCGTTGGGGCATGGGTTCTACCATCTCACCGTACGGGTTTTTTTCTGCGTGCAGCCAATCCTCGTAAGCCTTCAGGGTGTCCTGATCAATGAGGGCCCACCGGTCGTCGCGGTTTGAGATGTTGCCTAGGTGGATGTCGATGCCGGTCGGCGGAAACCGGCTTATGTCGAAGTACGGCTCCGCGGCCGGGAACTGCTCATAGTAGGACTTTGCTCCAACGATGCTGGGATCTCCCACCCATGTCATAGCCGCTGTGAAGGCTTCTCCGGTCGGGCGGCTCCGGATGTTGTCGTAGTCATCCGCGATGACGTGGTTCTGTTCCTGGTCTGCCATGCTGTACGACGCCTTGTGAAGGGCTGCCTGCTGGGCGGGGCTCAGCTGGTGGTACCCCTCCGGACCCGGGTACCGCGGGACGGAATCCAAGCTGGTCCAGGCAGTATTCATGCGCGGAGATACCACGCCGGAGTCTTTCATCCTCTTGATCTCTTCCATGCCGCCCTGCTGATAGGCGAAGTGCTGCGATCCGATATCCGAGAAGATCTCCTTCTGCATTTCGAGGAACGTCGTCTCGTAGAAGGCGAGGTCGGACTCACCCAGGGAAGCCAGCAGCGTGATCCAGCTCCGTTGCGCCGGGTCTGTGCCATCCAGCTGTTCTGACAAGTCCTCGCCCGCCGCGGCTGCCTTCCGGAGAACAGCCAGGTCCTCAAAACCGGCGATGAAGGTCGGGCCCACCTGGTTGGCCATACCGATCCACTCCATTCGCGGATCGTTCTTGTACAGCTCAGCGTAGAAGGCGTAAACCTTGTAGATGTCGGCCCGGTTGTAGTCAACGCCCTTAGACGGATTCCAGCGGTTGGGGTCGATCCCCGCCTCGCGCATTGCGGACTCGGCCCAGTACTGCTGCAGGAACTGCCCGTAGCCGTTCTTGTTCCCATGAACGTCCAGTGGGGCCATGGCGCCCGAGTCCACGAGGCCGTCAAGGACGCCCTTTGCGGCATCTGCGTTGCCCTGGCTCTGCCGGACCCACTGCTGGAATTCCTCGGACTTCAGGTAGGCATCACGTTCGTCCGGCGTCCTGCCGTTGAGCTTGTCGGTCAGTTCCTGTGCGGCGCCGTCCGTCGGGTTGCCGCCGCTTCCGCTGCCTGCCCCGCCCGTATAGCCGCCGGTCGAACCGGTGCTGGCCCGGTCCTGCTGGTCGGCGTTCTGCAGCAGCGCGTTGGACGCGCTGTGGATGCCGGCCGCCGCAGCCCTGAGCGCCTTCGCGTGGGAGCCGTTCCAGTCACTGCGGAAGCGCTCGCCGTCGTTGCCCTTCCAGGGGCTGGAGGTGATGGAGCCGCCCAACTGTTGCCCCAGTTGTTCCAGGCGACTGGCACCTTTCGCCAGGTCCTTGGCGAGCTGGCGCAGCTGCGCGACGTCAGCGCCGTAGAAGTTCCCCGCCATGTTTCCCCCTGTTGAAGTCCACGGCCAGCCTAACGGCTTTGGCGGACAGACGGCGATGGGGAGGACTCCCCCAGCATCCCCGGAGTCAGGCGCCCAGCAGCCCGGTGGTTCGGTACGGAATGACCTCCCGCAGGAACATGCTCGTGGACGTGCGGACAATGCCGGGGCACAGCCGGATTTCCTCGGATACGCGGTAGAGGTCGTCCGGGCTTTTGGCCACCACACGGATGAGGAGGTCGGTGTCACCGGCGGGCGCGTGGCATTCCAGTACTTCGGGGATCTTGCGCAGCGCGGCGATGGCCTCGTTCAGGTGGCTCTGGTCCAGTTCGGCGCTCACTGCCGCGGCCACGCCGCGGCCCAGCGCGGAGGGCAGCACACGGCTGCTGTTGGGGCGGAGGGCGCCGGACGCCGTCATCCGTTCCAGGCGCGACTGTACCGTTCCGCGCGCCAGGCCCAGCTTCTGCGCCAGCACCATGATGGGCACCCGGGGGTCGTCGTCCAGTGCGGCGAGGATCCGCCGGTCCGTCGGATCGAGTTCCTGCAATCTGACCACTTCCTGCCTGACTGTCGCTCGTTCATTGATCAGTCTGATCAATGAAGCGCCAGCTCGTTGCGCCTACTGTAGGGCTTCTGTTGAAATGATGGCAACAAAGGATGAAGGCTACCGCCGGATCCCGCAGGCTACAGGAGCCCCGGCACACCACCCGGTCCCTGGAACAGGCTTCCCGCAAGGACGCTGCCGCTGATTGACTCTTGTTCACGCATCGTCATTCCGCAATCGCTCATCGCAAAGCAGTGCAATGGGTCCGGAGCTCCGCTTCCGGTCCCGGCACGGCAAGAGCCCCTGAGCCACCGACGCCGGACCACCGGAGTGTTCGGTAGCTGAGGGGCTCTTGTGTTGTCCGGATTAGGCTGGTGCCATGACTTCAGCCGGCCGTTTCGCTCCAAGCCCCTCCGGCGAACTCCACGTGGGAAACCTCAGGACAGCCATGCTGGCCTGGCTGTTCGCCCGCTCCACCGGCCGGCGGTTCCTGATGCGCGTGGAGGACCTGGACCGTGCCCGCGCCGGCGCTGAGGCGGAGCAGCTCCGCGATCTGGCGGCCATCGGCCTGACCTGGGACGGCGGCGTCGTACGCCAGACGGAACGCGGGCCGCTGTACGCGGAAGCGATCCGTGGCCTCGCTGCCGCGGGCATGACGTACGAGTGCTTCTGCACGCGGCGCGAAATCCAGGAAGCGCCCTCAGCTCCGCATGCACCGCAGGGTGCGTACCCGGGGACGTGCCGGAACCTCGACCCGGCCGAGCGTGAATTCAAAAGAACCATCCGTCCCGCGGCGATCAGGCTGCGCTCGGCAGTGGCCGACTGGACCGTGCAGGACCGTTTGCACGGCACGTACACAGGCGTCGTGGATGACTTTGTGCTCCGCCGCAATGACGGGGTGACCGCCTACAACCTCGCGGTGGTGGTGGACGACGCCGCCCAGGGGATTGACCAGGTGGTCCGCGGGGACGACCTGCTCCCGTCCACCCCGCGGCAGGCATACCTGGCTTCCCTGCTGAATATTCCGTTACCGGAATATGTACACGTGCCGCTGGTGGTGAATTCCGACGGCGCCCGGCTGGCCAAGCGCGACGGCGCCGTGACGCTGGCGGATTTAGCATCTGCCGGGCTCGATGCCGGCCGCGTCCGGGACATCATCCTTGAATCGCTCGGGCTCCCGGCCGGACCGCTGGCCCGTGCCCTTGCGTCGTTTGACCCCGCAGCGCTGCCGAGGGAGCCGTGGGTGTGGCCCGGCGTGCCGGACGCAGGCGCGTAGGCTGGAACCATGCCAGAAACAGGAACCACGGACGCTAGCGTCCCCCAGCCACGATTCACTGTTGAGACGGCCAAGGTCCTCGCCGAAGTTGCCCACAACCGCCAGAAGGACAAACTCAAGCGGCCGTACCGAGAACACGTCCTTGCCGTGGGTGATGCCCTGGCGGACTTCGACGACGACATCCGGATTGCCGGCTACCTCCACGACATTGCCGAGGACACCCCCATCACGCGGCAGGCCCTGCTGGAGATGGGAGTTTCCGAACGCGCGGTCGGCATTATCGAACGGGTCACCAAGCGCCTGCATGACAACCCCGACGATTACCAGGCCGGCATCCGGTTCATCGCCGAGGACCACGACGCCACCTTGGTCAAAATCGCTGACAATGCCCACAACTCGCTGCCCGAGCGCGTCAAGGCCCTGGCGGAAAAGTGGCCGGACAAGCCGCCCGTCACCCGCTACGACGAGGCCCGGCCCGTGCTTTACAACGCTGTTCCGGTGGAAGAGGTCCGGATGATCCTGGCCCGGGTGAACCCGTGGCTGCTCGAGGAACTGGACGACCGCCTGGACGAGGCGGACGACACCGATTACGAGAACCTGTCCTACGAGTCCTAGCGGACGCCCTCCCAGAGGCCCCGTTCCCACGCCCGGGGGTCGTAGACGACGTGTGACTCGGTGTTGAACAGCATGGTGGTCCTGCGCTCGAGATCGTAGCCCGGCCATCCCGGGTCGCCTGTAGAAGCGAAGGAGATCCACGCGGCGTGCATGGCATCAGCCAGCTCCTGCGGCGGGTTCGGCCCGAGCAGCGGTCCGAACAATCTGGAGTCCTTGTCCAGCGTGTCGAAAACGAACGGCACGTCCACGGCGTGGACTGCGCCGAGGCCAGGGGCGGGCCAGGCGAACTCGTACATGTACGTTCGTGCCGAGGTCAGAGACGCCTCCTTCGCATGGGCATCCGCGAGGCGGATCGCCGGAATCCTCACCCACCAGTCGGTTTCCACAGCGGCAAGCAATTCGCCGGGGGAGCTGCCCGGATAATGGGACCGATAATCGCGCTGGGCAGTGCCGGCGGGGAGCCCGTACACGCCAATCGGCGGGAAGCCGTCCACGCTCTTCGACTCCGCCAGGTCCTGCTCCGTGACCCTCGCGATCACGCCTGTGATGGCAAGGAACAGCTTCCAGTCCTCGGTATTGGTGCCCACCATGAGGTCCACTGCCGCGCTGGCGCCGGCACGAATCCGGTCAATGGGGCGCCGGGGAATGACATCACCGTCGATCGACGGCTGCCAGAGCATCGAGCTGGCCAACACCTCATGTCCCCAGTGCGCCGGGTCCGGGCGGGCAAGGAGATCCGCCTTCAGCTCCGCTTGCGCCGCGAGGAACCGCTGGGCGGGTACTGCCGCCATTGCCTCCCGGGTTTGCGGCACCCCAAGCTTCTCGGCAAGGGACCGGCCGATACGATGGGCGCTCTGGGCGGGGAGGACGTGGTGGGCAGCGCCGCTCTGCAGGATGGCGCGCCGGAACAGCCCCTCCGCGCGGGGCATCGACAGGAGAACGCCAATGCTCATGGCGCCCGCGGACTGCCCAAAGACGGTAACGTTACCGGGATCGCCGCCGAAGGCTGTGATGTTTTCGCGGACCCAGCGCAGGGCCGCGACCTGGTCGAGGAGACCGACGTTGGCCTGACCGTCGCCCAGGTCCAGGAACCCGTCGGCGCCCACCCGCCAGTTGATCACCACACAAACGACGCCGTCCCGGGCGAAGTTCCGGCCGTCATACGCCGCCGTCGAGCCGATTTCGAACGCGCCGCCCTGAATCCAGACCATTACCGGCAGCCCCGCGCGGCCGGGGTCCGGCGTCCAGACATTGAGGTTCAGGCAGTCCTCGCCGGCCAGCGCGGTGTCCCACTCCGTGCCCGCACTTTCCGGGGGAGCCAGCTGGAAGGGGGCTGCGCCGTACTGAGTGGCGTCGCGCACTCCGCTCCAGGGCTGCACCGGCTGCGGCGGGCGCAGGCGGTGCGCACCCGACGCCGGCGCGGCGTAGGGGATGCCCAGGAAACGGTGCACGCCGCCGGCCATGCTGCCGCGCAACTGGCCATGCGTGGTGTTGACGACAGTGTCCATGCGTGGCACCTCCACGGCCTGGGATTTCCGGGGTTTGCCTCCACTCTGGCAGGACGAAGCGGTGCGGTTGAAGGGCCGAAGGTCACCCCTTGGTGGTCGAGCCCGTCGAGACTTCCCGCTCCATGCGCTCCAATGCTGCGCTCATTTTGCCGGTGCCGCGCTTCTCGTCAATGACGATGGAAGCACCGAGAACCACCACGATAACGAGCAGGCAGACGGGCACCGAGGCTCCGGCGGCGGCCAGCCCCACGCTGCCTGCAAGCGCGGCGAGGACGCCGGCGGCCACGGCGATGACGGTGCGGTCCACACAGATCATCACGCTGTACAGCCACGTCAGGGAGAGTTTGAACAGGGCCACGGGCACCGCGATGCTGGCCACGGCCACGGCGGCGCTGATATGGGCCTCGTGGTCGATGTAGTAGGCCGCAACGTGCAGCCCGGCACCTGTTGCGGCGATGGCGGCGAAGATGGGGATGTGGCCGTAGCCGAAGAAGAATGATCGGTGCCGCTGGAGGTGCAGGGCCCGGCCTGCGGGCAGGATGAAGTAGATCCACCACATGGCGAAGGCCAGTGCGGTGCCGCCGAAGCCCACGAGTGCAGCGTCCACGCTCCAGCCATGGTTCGCCACGATGGCCCGGAGCGTTTCGATGGCACCGATGAGGCATTCGCCGAGGGCGATGATGGCCAGCAGTCCGTAGCGTTCTGCGATGTGGTGCGCATGCCACGGGGTCCGCATGGAACGTTCGGCCACGTACGGCGTCGCCATTTCCAGGACGTACAGGGGCACGGTCATCAGGATGGTGGTCAGCAGGTCCGCCTGGATGATCAGCACTGCGATCCAGCCGAGCTGCACCACGCCAAGGTAGGTTGCGTAGCGCAGGCAGGTCTGGCGGCGGCCCGGGTCCTGCCGCGCCGCACGCAGCCACTGGAACACCAGGGCCAGGCGCATGATCACGTAGCCGCCCACGATCACGGCGTTGTCCACATGATCGCCCTCCACCAGCGAGTGGAACAGCGGCTCGATCCCCATGGCCAGAATGAGGACGCCCAGCAGCTGGATCATGGTGACCACGCGGAAGACCCAGTCGTCCGTGTCGTACGCGCTGGCGAACCAGGTGAAGTTGATCCAGGCCCAGATCACGGCAAACATCGTGAAGGAGAACCCCAGCAGCCCGGCACCGAAGTGGGCCTCGGCGATCTCATGGGCGAACTGGCTTCCGGCCACTCCGAACGCAATCACGAAGGTGAGGTCGAAAAACAGCTCCAGCGGGGTGGCTGCCCGGTGCTGCTCATGCGGGTCGCGGCCGCCCATGCGGGCCATGGCATGCCGGAGGGGATTGTTGGACATGGCTCAAAGGGTACCGCCGGGAGCGGCGGCCGCTCCAGAGCGCCCCACTGTGAAGATCGGCCTGCTACACCCGGCCCAGCGAGTCGATGTCCTCGAGGAAGTCCTGGTGGACCTCCTTGCTTACCGTGGTCCGGGTGTCAGCGATTGCGTCGAGGTAGTCCTGGGTGGCGGGGCCCTTCCGGACCGCTGCGCGGACGGAAACGTCGCCCCCGGAAGCCAGTCCGCCGTCGTCGTACACTGCCTTTTCCAGCGCACGCTGGGAGGCGCTGCGGGCCGCGTACTCAATGTCCGCGGGGGAGAAGCCCTCGGTGCGGTCCACCAGCAGCTCAATGTCCACGTCGTCCACCACGGTGGCCGGGATGAAGCGCTGCCACATGGCTTCGCGCGCCTGGCGGTCGGGAAGGCCGATGGGGATCACGTAGTCGAACCGGCCGTGGCGCAGGAAGGCGGTGTCCAGGGCGCGGATGAAGTTGGTTGCGCACACCAGCAGGCGGCCGGGCTGTTCGCGGAAGGCCGGGATGATCTTCAGCAGTTCGTTGGTGACGCCCTGCAGCGGGGACGGCGGTTCACCGGAGCGCTGGGAGGCGATCTCTTCCACCTCGTCTATGAACACCACGGCATGTTCCAGTTCGGCGATCTCCAGGAAAGTTTCGCGGAGGGCGCCGGCCAGGCCCTTGGGATCAGCGGCGAGCCGGGAGGGGAATACTTCCACGAACGGCCATTCGAGGCGGGACGCGATGGCCTTCGCGAACGTTGTTTTGCCGGTGCCGGGAGGGCCAAAGAGGACGACGGCGCGCGGCGGCACCACGCCGAATTCGTCCGCCAGGTCCGCCTCGGCCAGGGGCAGCACCAGCCGGCGTTCCAGCAGTTCCTTTTCGTTGCGCATGCCCGCCACGTTCTCCCAGAGGTCGCGGGCCAGGATGCGGCCGCCGAGGAGGCCCAGGGGTTCGAGTTCCTGGCGCTGGACGGGGATGGTGCGTTCGAAGTACCGCAGGTTTTTCTTGAGCACGAAGCCGCGGCTGAGGAACGCCTCCACCCGGGTTTCGGACTCGGGCATCAGGGCGGACAGCTTGTTCAGCCCGTGCGGGGCCATCCGGTTTTCGACGGCGGCCAGCAGCGAGGTGCCGATCCCGCGGCCGCGGTATTCGGGGAGCGTGGCCAGGAAGACGATCCAGCCCTGGTCGTGCGCGGCGCGTCCGACGGCGGCGCCCACCACCATATCGCCCTGCACCGCCACCACGGCGTGGTCCTTTTCGCACGAGGCCAGGACCTCGGAGAGCGCGTAGACGGGCTCCACGTTGGTGGCCTTGAGCGACTCCCAGAGGTGCAGGATGCCGTCAAGGTCGGCCGAATGGAAATCCCTGATCCGCCAGGTGGTCATGAGCGTTTCTCCTGTGGTGGTTCGTCGTTGAGCCAGCGTGAACTTCTCAGCTGAGCATATGCGAACCTGCCCCCGCCCGGGGTTGCGGCGGCGTTGCATTACGCCGCCGGGCGGCCGCTAGGACGGGCTGTAGGACCGGAAGGTGACCCCGCCGTCGGCAGACTCCAGGAGCCCGGCGGACGTGGCAGCCCACACCCGGACGGCGCCGCCGGTGCCGGCCGACGCGGCAATGGCGTACACCTCGCCTTGGAGGGTTCCCCGCCGAACCCAGCTGCCACCACCGTCGCTGGACTGGTGGACGGCACCGCCCGGCTCCACCCCTACAACGTCGTTGTTGCCGACGAAGGCCACAAACCGGAGGACCGGGGCCGCCCGGTTCAGCGTCCACGTGCTGCCGCCGTCAGCGGAGCGCTGCAGCCCCTCCGCGGTGGTGGCGAGGA
The DNA here is from genome assembly GCF_000876655.1 of Arthrobacter sp. SPG23. Classification (GTDB taxonomy): domain Bacteria; phylum Actinomycetota; class Actinomycetes; order Actinomycetales; family Micrococcaceae; genus Arthrobacter. The sequence goes on along the minus strand of NZ_JYCN01000032.1, from coordinate 5,031 downwards.
CTACTTCGCCGCCCGGGCTGCCAGCCAGCGCGGCAGGAACGAAGGAGACCGGCACCTTTTGCCATGACTTTCCATCGGCACTGAGGCGAAGGGCGCCGTCGAACGCAACGATCCTGGATCTGGTGGTGGTCAGGGCGTGGAAGTCTGATTCCCCCTGCCTGGAGAGGGGCTCCCAGGTGGCGCCGTTGTCGGTGGAACGCATCAAGCCCAGCGGGTCCGGGAGCGTTGAGCCCTTCTCCGGGTGGCCTGAAGCGTACAACGTGCCGTGGTCTGGCCCGGCAGTGAACCCCATGAGGTCGTGGCCGGACCCGATCCGGACCGCGGGGTTTGCCGAGAGGTCGAACAGGCCGTCGTGTGTGGCGAGGAGAGGTTTACCGGTGGCCTCGTTGACGGTCAGGCCGTGGACGTGGCTGTTGGGCAGGCCTCGCTGGGGCGCCTGCTGACTGGTTTTCCCGGTATTGGGCTGCTGGCCGGCTGAGCAGCCGGCCAGCACCAGGAGGAGGCCCGTTGCGACGGCGGTGAGGCCGGTGCGGCGGGCGGCATGGGCAAAGGTCATGGCGGGGGCTCCGGCAGCTTGAGGCGGGAAAGGGAGGTGGCGCCGGACCAGGTGCGGCCCGGTCCGGCGCCGGGGACCGGCGGGCTAAAGCGTCGCCAGCAGGTCCTGCATCTGCTTGATTTCGGCCTCCTGGGCGGCAACGATTTCCTGGGCGAGCTTCACGGCGTCGCTGTTCTGCCCGTCGGCTATTTCGGCCTTTGCCATCTGCACGGCGCCCTCGTGGTGCGCAATCATCTGGGTGAGGTACAGCTTGTCAGCTTCCTTGCCCTGTGCGGCGTCGAGTGCCTTGAGGTCGTCGTCGCTCATCATGCCGGACATGCTGTGGCCTGCTTCGCCGTGCCCGGCCATGGCAGTGGGTTCATTCCAGCCCTTGAGCCAGCCGTTCATCTGCTCGATTTCCGGGCCCTGTGCGGCCTTTATTTTGGTGGCCAGTTGGGTGACGGCCGGGTTGACGCCCTGCTTGCCGAGCATCATGTCGCTCATCTCCACGGCCTGTGCGTGGTGCGGAATCATGGACTGGGTGAACAACGTGTCCGCGGAGTTGTGGCCCATGGCGTCGGGGCCGCCCGCCGGCGCGGAACTGGAGCTCATTGCCCCGTGGTCCGCGGGCATAGTTGAGGAGCCGGTGGTGGCGTTCGAGCCGCAACCGGCGAGCGTGATGATGGCGGCCAGGGCAGCGGCTGAAAGGGTGAGTGGTTTCTTCATGTGAATGGTGTCCTTCGGGAATCCGGCATGGGGCGCCGGGAGGGGCGGCTGCCGGGCTTCGGGGCGCGGGGGTCAACGCGGGGAGCCGGCATCCAGGGTCAGGCGGAAGCACCGGAAGCGTCACGGTGCAGCTCCCGGTTTTACGTCCGGCTAATGGAGAGTTCGCCGGGCGTTGGACTGCCGGGCACGTGTGTGGAGGCGTACAGCACCCGGCCGGTATCCGCGGCCGGTTCGGGGCCGGCGAACGATGCGGAGCCCGGGGGCGGGGCGGACAGGCCTGCGGTGGCCGGTGCAGGAATGCAGCTTGCGTGCGGGGCCGACATCTCACCGGTTTCGCCGGTGGAGACGCACGACGGCGGCGGTTCCGGTGCGCTGCTGCCCATGGGCCGGGCCGATGCCGGGTCCAGGGCTGCGGCGTGCACTGTGCCGTCCGCCATGGCATGCGGCGCGGTAGGTGCCGCTGCACTCGGCGCCGCGGCGTGGCTTGCGTGGGTGCCGGCGGGAACGGCCGCCAAGGCGCCCGCGCCGTGCTGGGTGTGCGAGGACGCTAAGACGTGCATGCCGATGAATCCGGCCAGGATTGCAAGGACGCCCAGAAACAGTGCGGTCCGAAGCAGGCGACTCACAGGGAACGATAGGGAGCCGGCAATGTGAGGCACAGCGTTCTCCCTTCCCTTGTTCCGTGCGCAGTGGCTGTAGAGTCCACACCGTTCAACGAAGGGTGCGGCTCTTAGATTCCCAGCGTACCCATTGTGTTCCGCAGCGTGTCCGCCGAATGCTGCAAGGCCGCCAGTTCGCCGTCGTCCATGGGCGTGTGAAGGACGCGATGCACACCGCCGCGCCCCACGACGCTGGGAAGGGACAACGCCACGCCGGAGATTCCGTAAGGGCCGTCCAGCACGGTGGACACGGGCAGCACGGCGTTCTCGTCCCGGAGCAGGGCTTCCACGATCCGCGCGCCGGAGAGACCGATGGCGTAGTTGGTGGCACCCTTGCCGGCGATGACCTTGTAGGCCGCCTGCGTCACCTCGCGGGCAGTTTCGGCCAGGTATTCCGGGGTGAAGATGCGTTCGCCGTCGGCCTCCCAGTCGAGGATGGGGACGGGGCCGATGGTGGCACCGGACCACACCGGGAACTCCGTGTCGCCGTGCTCGCCCACCATGCTGGCATGGACGCTGGCTACCGAGACGCCGGCGCGGCGGGCCAGCAGCCAGCGCAGCCTCGAGGTATCCAGCACGGTGCCGGAGGAGAAGACGCGCTCCGGGGGCAGCCCGGAGATCTTTTGCGCCGCAACAGTGAGCACGTCGCAGGGGTTGGTGACCAGGACATAGACCGCGTCCGGGGCGTGCTGAAGAAGTTGCGGCATGAGCTGTTCGAGGATGCCGACGTTCGTCCCGGCCAGGTCCAGGCGCGTCTGGCCCGGAGCCTGCTTCGCGCCGGCAGTGATCACCACGACGTCGGCGCCTTCCGTCACGGCGATGTCGCCGCCGCCGGCGACGGTGGCAGCCGCGGCGGCGAACTGGGTGCCGTGGGCAAGGTCCAGGACCTCCGCCTCGGCTTTGAGGGCGTTGACGTCGAACAGGGCGATGTTGCTGGCCGAACCGCGGATCAGGGCGGCGTAGGCCAGCGAGGTGCCCACGCTCCCGGCGCCCACCACGGCAAGTTTGGATCCTGACATGAGCTACCTCTTTCCCGGCCCCGGAGTTCCAGGACGCGCGCTGATGGTGCAACTGCCCGCAATGGCTTCATGCTACCGATTTAGCCGCCGCCACACATCAGCGCGAACGGACGCTTAAGCCACGGCGCCAAAGCGCGAACGGACACTTGCGGCCCCTCAATCCGAGGATTTCAGGGCCGCAAGTGTCCGTTCGCGCTGGTGGGAACGCGGGGCTGGCGGAGGGTTTAGCTCTTGTTCTTCGCCCCCGGGCCCGGGCGGTTGGCTACGAGCGGGTACGGGCCGGTGAAGCCGTCGCGGACCGCGGCGATCTCCAGGACGCGTTCCCGGCAGAGGCGCCAGCCCAGCATCAGTGCCGGGATGACGATGACCAGCGAGGCGATGGTCCAGGTGCCCACGGGTGAGTCGAAGGCCATGAGCACCAGAACGGCCAGCAGGAAGGCCAGCGTGATCCAGCCGGTCACCGGCGCGCCGGGCATCCGGAACGCCGGCCGGAGGAGCTCGCCGCGCTTGGCGAGCCGTGCAAGCTGCATCTGGCACATCACAATCACGGCCCAGGTGCTGATGATGCCCAGGGACGCCACGTTCAGGACGATTTCGAAGGCTTCGGCGGGAACGACGGCGTTGAGCACCACGCCGAGGACGGCTACGGCTGCGGTCAGGGCAATGCCGCCGTAGGGGACGCCGGCCTTGTTCATGCGGGCCGCGAACCTGGGCGCGGATCCGGCAACGGACATGGAGCGCATGATCCGGCCGGTGGAGTACAGCCCGGCGTTGAGCGAGGACAGCGCCGCGGTGAGGACCACCAGGTTCATGATGGCGTCCACACCCTCAACCCCGATGGAACCGAAGAACGTGACGAACGGGCTTTCGCCGGCTTTGTACGAGGTGTACGGCAGGAGCAGGGAGAGCAGCACCAGGGAGCCGACGTAGAACACCGCGATACGGAAGATGACCGTGTTGATTGCCCGGGGCATAATCTTTTCCGGGTTCTCGGTTTCGCCGGCCGCGGTGCCGATCAGTTCGATGGAAGCGTAGGCGAACACCACGCCCTGCATGACCACAATCGCCGGAAGCAGGCCGTTGGGGAACAATCCGCCGTTGTCCGCGATCAGGCTGAAGCCCACTTCCTGGCCGTCCACCGGCGTGCCGAAGATGACGAAGTAGATGCCCACCACCAGGAAGGTGACCAGGGCAACGACCTTGATGAGCGCGAACCAGAACTCAAGCTCGCCGAAGACCTTGACGGAGATCAGGTTCAGGCCGAGGACCAGGATCAGGGCGGTCAGCGCCCACGTCCACTGGGGAACGTCCGCGATGGGTGCCCAGTACTTCTTGAAGAAGTTCATGTAAAGCGCGACGGCGGTGATGTCCACGATCGCGGTCATCGCCCAGTTCAGCCAATACAGCCAGCCGGTGACGAACGCGGCCTTCTCGCCGAAGAATTCACGGGCGTAGGAGACGAACGATCCGGATGAGGGGCGGTGCATCACGAGTTCGCCGAGGGCGCGCAGGATCATGAAGGCGAAGAAGCCGCACACGGCGTAGCTGATGATGAGGGCCGGCCCGGCAGTGGCCAGCCGGCCGCCGGCACCCATGAAGAGACCGGTGCCGATCGCGCCGCCGATGGCGATCATTTGGACCTGCCGGGGCTTGAGTCCCTTGTGGTAGCCCTCATCCTCGCGGTGGAGGGAGGCTTCGGAGGCGTGGGCGTGCGCCGGGATGGTGTGGTCGGTGATGACCTGCTTTTGGGCAGTGTCCTGCTGGGGCTGTGTCATGGGGGTCCTTCGCGGTTCGGTTGGGGACTATTTGCTCAGGTTGGCCAGGCGTTGGGGGCTGAGGAGGTCTTCGAGTTGCTCGGCGGTGAGCAGGTTGTGTTCGAGGACGAGTTCGGCGACGCCTTTGCCGGTGGCGAGGGCTTCCTGGGCGATGGCGGTTGCGGTGGTGTAGCCGAGGTGGGGGTTCAGGGCGGTGACGAGGCCGATGGATTGTTCCACGGTGAGGCGGAGGTGTTCGGTGTTGGCGGTGATGCCCCGGACGCAGCGTGCCGTGAGGGTGCGGCAGGCGGCTTCGAGGTGGGAGATGCTCTTGTGGA
>NZ_JYCN01000031.1 GCF_000876655.1 Arthrobacter sp. SPG23 | reverse complement strand
TTTCGCCGAGTCCGGCGCGGGGGCCGGAGGAGAGCAGCCGGAGGTCGTTGCAGATTTTGGAGAGTTTCACGGCGACGCGTTTGAGGACGCCGGAGAGGTGGACGAAGGCGCCGACGTCCTGGGTGGCTTCGATGAGGTCCGGCGCGGTGACCAGGGGCAGGCCGGTGATTTCGGCGAGGTGCCGGCAGGCTGCTTCGGTGTAGCCGGCGGGGGCGTTCAGGCCGGTGCCGATGGCGGTGGCGCCGAGGTTGATTTCGTGGATCAGCAGGTCCGCTTCGGCCAGGCGGAGCCGGTCCTCGCCGATGGTGACGGCGTAGGAGCCGAATTCCTGGCCGAGGGTCATGGGCGCGGCGTCCTGGAGCTGGGTGCGGCCCATCTTCACCACGGTGCGGAATTCCACCGCTTTGGCGGCGAACGCGTCTTGGAGTTCGGCGAGGGCGGCGAGGAGTTCGCGGGCGGCGAAGATGGTGCCGAGTTTCACCGCGGTGGGGTAGACGTCGTTGGTGGACTGGGAGAGGTTGACGTGGTCGTTGGGGTGCAGGCGGGTGTAGTGGCCTTTGGGGTGTCCGAGGATTTCCAGGGCGCGGTTGGCGATGACCTCGTTGGCGTTCATGTTCGAGGAGGTGCCGGCGCCGCCCTGGATGACGTCGACGACGAACTGGTCGTTGAGTTTGCCGTTCATGACGTCGGTGCAGGCGGCTTCGATGGCGTGGGCGCGTTCGGCGTCGAGGAGGCCGAGTTCGTGGTTGGTGCGGGCGGCTGCGAGTTTCACGGCGGCGAGGCCGCGGACCAGGTACATGTTGGTGGAGAGCGGCTGGCCGGTGATGGGGAAGTTCTCCACGGCCCGGAGCGTGTGCACGCCCCAGTACGCGGCGGCGGGAACGTCCCGGTCACCCAGGAGATCATGCTCGGAACGGAAGGCGGCGGGGGAAGCGGTTTCGGTCATGGGTATCCTCGGGAGGCGTGGCGGGGCGTGGCGGGGGAGGTTGGAAGGTTGGGGCGGGCGGCTAGGTTGCCGGGAGGAAGGCGGTTGCAGTCAGCTCGCCGACGGGACGGCCGCCGCCCAGGACGGCTGCCGTGGCGATGCCCGCCAGCGGTGCGGTATCGACGTCGAGGGCCCCCAGTGCGCGGACGGTGACCGGCATGCGGGCGCGGTCCCCGCCGTCGGAAATTTTCACGGCCACGGCGCGGCCGTCCGGGAGGCCCACCAGCTGGACCCCTTCGAAACCGTCCTTGGCCACCGCGCCGGGGAGCAGGCGCATCAGTTCGGTGACATCGCGGCCTTCGCCCGCCACCATGTCGGGGTGCTGGATGATGGCGCGGCCGACGGCGGCTTCCGGACTTCCGGGATCGGTCAGCACTGCGGCGGCAAGGCGGCCGAAGGCGCGGGCCATGCCGCGGAGGGTGAGGGCGAACAGCGGGGTGCCGCAGCCGTCGGTGCTGGTCCGCTCGGGCTCTTCGCCGGTGAGTTCCCCGACGGTGGCGGCCACGAGTTGCTGCAGCGGGTGTTCCGGATCCAGGTAGCCGCTGACCGTCCAGCCGTTGATGACGCAGGTCGCGGCCATGGCGGCGTGTTTGCCGGAGCAGTTCTGGGTGAGCTGGGTGGCCGTGCCGCCGTTGCGGAGCCATTCCTCACGTTCGTCCGGCCCGTACGGCAGGTCGGTGCTGTTTTCCAGCGCCTCGGGTGTCAGCCCGTGCATTTCGAGGATGCGGAGGGCGCCGTCACGGTGCATTGCTGCCCCTGAGTGGCTGGCTGCGGTAAGGGCCAGGAGGTCGGCCGGAAGGTTGAGGCCGGCACGGACCATCGCCACGGCCTGCAGCGGCTTGAGCGATGAGCGCGGGTAGAAAGGTGCCAGCGGGGCGCCCGCGGAGAACAGCGTGCGGAGGCCGCCATCGGCTGATTCGTCCGGGGCGGTGGCGATCACCGAGCCGTAGTGGATGCTTTCCACGAGCCCGTCGCGGGTCTGCACGGCCAGGGGAACGTGCTGCGGCAAGGCTGTGAGGTCCGGGGCCGGGGCCGGGGCGTGGACGGGCAAGGCAGGGGAGAGCATGGAGTCCTTGGGATCGGTGACTGGCGTCGGTCGGGTGTTGCGGTTATTGGCTGAGGATGGAGTCGAGGGCGACGCCGACGGCATGCAGGTGTTCCTGCATTGCGGCGCTGGCCTCGGCGGCATCGCCGGATTCGATGGCGGCCAGGATCCGCTGGTGTTCCTGGTCCGAGGCGTGCTGACGGTCGGCCACCATGTTGAGGGTTTCGGATTGGTGCGCCAGGGCGTCGCGGATGTCGGAGACCACGTTTTCGAACACCTTGTTGTGGCTGGCCCGGGCGATGGCTGCGTGGAAGCTGGAGTCGAGGGCCACCCAGGCTTCGGGGTCGTCCTCGGCGGCCATGGCGGCCACAATATCCCGCAGCCCTTCCAGTTCTTCGGCCGTCCGGCGCTCGGCGGCCAGGCCGGCGGCCGGGACTTCGATGTGCGGGCGGGCTTCCGTGAGGTCCAGGGCCGAGTACTGGCCGAGGACCAGGTCCTTGGCTACCCGGTTGGCCACCACAAACGTGCCGCGGCCGGTTTTGGTGGTGGTGAGGCCCAGGGCGTTGCAGGAGCGCAGCGCTTCACGGACCACGGAACGGCTCACCCCGTATTGCTGGGAGAGCGTGGCTTCGGAGCTCAGTTTGGCACCGATTTCGAGCTTGCCGGACTCGATGTCGGTGCGGAGGACGTTGAAGACGGCTTCTGCTGCGCTAAGGCGGGCGAGGGGCTGTCCTGCTGTCCGGCTGTCTGACAGGTTCACGCTTAAAATATGGCACGGGTCACACGGGGTGTCAACTGTGAGCCGGGCCGCTGCAAGGCCGAGCGGGCCCGCACCACGGGTATTCGGCACGTTCATTCCGATTTCCCCCTTTACCGGGTCGGGCCGAGGACCCTATGCTGGAATTAGAGCAGAAACGGTACGTTCGTGCCTATCGGAAGGTTCGGGCATGACAGAGGAGTTTGCTGACCGGCTCGCGGGCGAGGTCAGAGCCAGGCGCGCAGCCCTGCGGCTGACGCAGTACGACCTCGCCCACCTTGCCGGGGTGTCGGAGCGCTTCGTCCGTTTCGTGGAACAGGGGAAGCGCAGCGTGCAGCTGGACTCGCTTCTGGCGCTGCTGGAGACGCTAGGCCTGGAGCTTCGGCTGACCACTCGGGCGCGCCCCGCGGCCCGCGCCATTGACGGAGCCCGCGCACATAACGGCCCGCGCACCGCTGAGGGCGGATCCGCCGCCGTCAAGCGGTTGCCCGAGGGCCGGTCATGAGGCACCGCGTCGCAGATATTTACAAGGCAGGCGTGCTGGCCGCCCGGCTGGAGCGGCACGATGGCGGCACCAGGTTCAGCTACCTGCCGGCGTACCTCGCGGGGGGAGGTCCCGCCGTCGCCAGTTCGCTGCCGCTGGGCACCGAGCCGGTTCTGTCCGCGGCGGGGGCCGCGCCGCCGTACTTCACCGGCCTCCTGCCGGAGGGCAGGCGGCTGAATGCGCTGCGGCGATCGGTGAAGACCAGCGTTGATGACGAACTCTCGCTCCTGATCGCCGCCGGGGCCAACCCGGTGGGCGATGTGCAGATCGTTGGCCATGGTGAGCCGCTGGACCCGGACGAACACGCCGTCGAGCTGAACCCCAAGGCGCCGGTCGATTTCGACGCGCTTCTGGGCGACTCCGGGCTGATCGACCCCGTGGCCCTCGCGGGGGTGCAGGACAAGCTCTCCGCCGGGATGATCTCCATGCCCGTGGCCAGTGCAGGCAGGCGCTACATCCTCAAGCTCAATGCGCCGGAGTTCCCGCATGTGGTGGAGAACGAGCTGGTGATGTTCCGTTATGCCGCCAAACTGAGGATTCCGCTGAGCAAGGTCCGGCTGATCCGGGATGTCGAAGGCCGGCCGGGGCTCCTGGTGGAGCGGTTCGACCGGATCCCGCTGGCCGGCGGTGCACACGGCGCGGTGCAGCGGCTCGCTGTCGAGGACGGTGCGCAGGTGCTGGGGCTGTATCCCGCGGACAAGTACAACGTGGCGTACGGGCAGGTGTGCCGCGCCCTGGCGGAGTACTGCGCGGCGCCGCTGCCGGCCCTGCGGAACCTGGCCATCCAGGCAGCGTTCGCCTGGCTGAGCGGGAACGGCGATCTCCACGCCAAGAATGTGTCGATGGTGCAGCAGCCGTCGGGGGAGTGGTCCATCGCGCCGGTCTACGACATCCCCTCCACAGTGGTTTACGGGGACAAAACGCTCGCCCTGACCTTGGACGGCAAACGGACCGGGATCTCGCGGAAGCATTTCCTGGCATGGGCCGCCGGGCTGGGGCTGGCGGAACGCGCCGCCGTGCAGGTGCTGGAGCTGGGATTGAAGGCGTCGGGTCCGCTGGTGGCCGACCTTGAGGCGGGTACAGCTTTTACCGGAACGAACGACGACGGCGCCTCACCGTTTTCGTCGATGGTCACCAGGCAGTGGCTCAAGGAGCTCAGGCACCGGCGCAGGCTGCTGGAAGCGTAGGAATGACTAGAGGTGCTGGATCCCGGCGCGCTGCATCGCGTCCCGGTAGATCTCGACGCTCTTGCTCAGCAGTTCTTCCTGCTTGTTCGCTGAAACCGCGAAGGCCCGGCCGCCGAGGGCGCTGGCCTTGTAGATTTTGATTCCGGAGTTCTTCAGGGACTGGTGGTACGTCTTCTCGAAGAGGGTCAGGAAGGTCTGGGCGTCCGTGCCATGGGCGATGATGGCCGAGACGCGCCTGTTGATCTTCAGGAACTGGCGGAAGGGACGGAGGCCGTCCGTCTTTTCCTGGACGTTGAGGGCGGAGGGGAGATCGGGATCGCGTACCCAGGGGTAGGCGTTCCACGGCATGACGTACCGGGGGTCGAGTTCCACGATCTCGTAGATTGACGTGGCCCGCCGGGCTGCTTCATCGTCGTTGAAATGCGACACGAAGCCCGATTCGGTGCCTTTGCCCGGGCTGACATGGAGACTGACGATCCTGCATTCGTCCTCGTCATGGACGGGGTCGATGTACGGGACTACGGATCCCGGCTTCTTTTCCATGAGTTCGTCGCAAAGCTGGGTTACAGCAGCGATGTTCGGTTCCTGCAGCAGGGCCTTTTTTTCGTCCCAGTCAATCGTCACGATTTCTCCCTCAGCACACGGCGTCCAGAATCAGGCGTCTGGTTCCACTCTACGCTTTTGGCCGGGGTTGATGTTCAGCGGATTTCCAAAGGAGGTGGTTACCGCACCGCATCCGGGCTTCACGGCAAGAGGCTCCCGACCTATTTTCAGGAGGGCCGCCCGGGCGTACGCTTAAAGCGCCTGCAGGTAACCGTTCAGATAACGCGGGCCGTTCGGGACATGCGAATGTCCGGGCCGTCTCATAGCGAGATCGCGAAGGTACCTGCAGGTCTTTGTTGTTTAAGGCGGTCTTTTGCGATTCAGGCGCGGTGATTCAGGCGCGCGTCAGCCCGCTGATTAGCGCGCGCGTCAGCCGGATAACCCGCCGCCCCCTCACGCAGCGGCCGCGGCCCTTGTCCTGACGCGCTTGAGCGCCTTGGCCCGGTGCCGGAGTTCACGGCGGTGGCGGGATGCTGCTCTTTCGGGAAGCTCATGTCCCGGCAACGGCGGGGCTGTGGACTGGTAGCCGTGCCCCGTAGGTGTTGTCAGTTGGAGTGTGTGCCGGGGTCCTGGACGGGGGTGGGCGCTCCACCCCGGGGCTTCCTTGGCGTGGTTGCAGGCTTCACAAAGCCCCGCGCCGTTACCTTGCTTCGTCGCTCCGCCGCTATGCCAGGGGAAGACGTGGTCCAACTGCCGGATCGGGGCGTCGCACTAGGGCGTACGGCAGATATGGTCCCGCACTTGGATGAAGCGGCGAAGTCCCGGCGGGAAGAGCCTTGCCCTCGACTCCATCGCCACGAGTTCCCCGGTTCGCGGTGCGGTATAAAGCCGCCGGAGCCACAGGTTCATGGGCTTGTCCTGATCCCGGGCAACGATCTTCCGCGCCCACCCCCCAGGGACAACTCCGTAGCCCGCAAGCCGGGCCGGTTCACTGTCTCCCTGAAACAACGTGCGGTCGGTCATGACGAGCTGGATCTCGACGCCGCTGACTCCACCTTCCGTTCCCGTGACGCGTTCAACCAGGGCATCTGCCATGAGCTGGCCCCGGGAACGTGCATCGCCGTCGGATCGGAAGGTATCGGCGTGCCCGCTGAGTGCAGCATGGACGGCCACACCCTCGGCGACCGGGAGGAACGCCGTCACGTAGCACATGGTGTCAGGCGCCGGCCGAAAACTGACGTGGCGCTCGGCGGCGGCGTGGCTGGCGCGGTCGGCAACGGACCTCGGATCTCGCCGATAGGCGGCGGACCGTGCTGCTGCGATGACGGCACGGTCGCCCGCCCCGCTGAACGTCCCGACGTCGGACGCCAACTCCTCGTCGACGGCACTGCGGTCAGCCGCGGACAGGCAGGCAGTCTCACGCAGCAGAAGTGTGGCTCGCCATTCATTGAGCTGGCCCGACTGCAGGCCGGCCAGGGTGTGCGGCATCTCGGTGACGAGCGCCCTCGCCAGGCCTAGGAGCCGACTGCCTTTGGCCGGTGATTCCCGCCGGGCGAGAGCGATCTGCGCAGCGACACCGGCACCGAGCTGCTCGGTGGGGACGCCAGCGCTGGCCTGCTCCCTGCGCTGCTTTAGGTCGAACGCGACCGCGATCCGGGCCTGCCGCGCAGCGGCAGCGGATTTCAGATCCTCAAGTTCACGGAGCTGGTCGATCATCCCTGCGCTGTCCGCGGCCGGCCGCGTGTCAGCCAGTGTGCGGATCATTTCCCTGACCGACACACCGCCCGTTGCATTCGAGACCCGCTCAGGTCCCTGACCGCCGTCCATGCATTAAGTTTCCCCGCGACCACCGACATTTTAAGTGGTCATGGAGAAGGGGCCTCGCCTCAGGTCCCGGGACCCGAGGCGACGCCCCTTGCTTGCGCTCCTAGTGCTGGCCGAGGCTTCCAGCCGCGGGCGGAAGGCCGCCGTCGCGGTTCTCTTCGTCCCTGCGCTCGGCGGCGCTTCTTGTGTCGCTGTCGGCGGTCTCATCCGAGTCGCCTTCGAAATCGACCAGGCCGTTGGTCTGGTCGAACGGCTTCGCAATCCGGTCGTCACTCAACGCGGAACCGGAACCGACGCCGGATGCAGTGCCAGCTGCTTCCGCGGGTTCCACATAGCCGGAAGCGTTGGTGGGCGGTACGGCGGTGATGGGGGTCCCTGAAACGGGCGCCGTGGTGCGCGCGGGCTCCGCGTCCTTGTCCCGCATGCTCGCGGCCACGCCTGCCGCCGCTGCCGCGGCGACTCCGACTCCGGCTGCGACCTTTCCGGAGACGCCGGCCTTGCCGGAATCGCCGCGTGAAGCTGCGGCCGCCTCCACTCCGGGCGTCCCTGTCGAGGCGCCTTCGTTGACGGTTCCCCGCCAGGCGCCGCTCGCGTAGCCCTCATCCTCGATGAAGTCCTTGAACCTCTTCAGGTCCCCCTCAACCTGCCGGTCGACGACATGGAGTTTGTCTCCGATGGTCTCCACGACGCCGTGCGGCTCGTATTCGAGCGACAACTGCACCGAGGTCTGGCCGCCGCCCACATCTTCGAACGTCACAGCCCCTGCATTTGTCGCGCCCTCAGTTGCGGCCCAGGCGACCTTGCGGTCCGGGACCTGCTCCAGGATCTTGGCCTCCCACTGCCGGCGCACACCGGCAATCTCAGCCACCCATTCAAGACGGTCGTCGCTGAGCTGCGTCACGCTCTTCACGCCACCCATGAAGTGTGGAAATTCCTCGAACTGGGTCCACTGGTTGTACGCCGTGCTTGCCGGGACGTTGACCAGAATGCGTTTCTCGACCTTCGTGCTCATGGTGTCTCCTTTGACTAGGACGGGTTGTGCGTTGCCTGGCGATCACGATGGTTTCGCCAACTAATCAGCATACTTACTATAACTTTGATGCCGCCATCCGGCTAGAGTTTCTTTGGCGGCCCCCGCCGTTCCACGAGTTCACGAGCCAAGGAACCCCTCCATGCAGGTCACCAAACGGGCGCTCCGGGAAGACGGATTCGCCGGTTTCAGGACCATCGCTGACGTCGACATCAACCGGATTCCGCAGGCACCAGGTATCTTCGCCGTCCTCCAGCCCGACGGATTCCAGGTGCAGTTCCTGGCGAAAAGCACGGCCGGGGTATTCAAGAAAAAGGACCCTTCGCTCTCCACGGAAAAGCTCGCTGCCGAATGGGTGGACGGCGCGGAGGTCCTCTACGTCGGAAAGGCCGGACCGGGGAGCAAGGGCAACCGCGGCCTGCGCCGGCAAATTCAGGAGTTCCTCGACTTTGGCAACGGCAAGCCGCCCGGGCACTGGGACGGGCGGCTCATCTGGCAACTCGCAAACGCCAGGTCCCTGCTCATCGCCTGGAAAGAGCTGCCCGCCGGCGGGCTTAACCAGGCTGAGGCCAAGTATCACGCCGACTTCCGGGAGGCGTACGGCCGCCTGCCGTTCGCCAACCTGGTGCAGGCCCGGGTCAAGGGCTAGGCATGAGCCGCGTTCGCGCCGTAAGTTGCTGACGGCGCAGCCGGAGAACGACGACGGCGGGCGGAGCTTGGGGCCTCAAGTGTCCGTTCGCGCTGGTCAGGTTTAGGACGCAACCGTCCCGTCGTCGTCGTACGTGAACCTGCCGGCAACCAGCGTCGCCGCCACCGGCATCGACGCGAACACCTCGTCTGAAACGGCGAGCGGGTCGACGTCGAGCACTGCGATGTCCGCCGGGTCGCCCACTTTGATCCGGCTCCGTCCGCGGGCGGACGCCGCCAGGGCTTCCTCCCGGGTGATGGCCTGCTCGGGGTGCCACGGTCCGCGTCCGTCCCGGCCGGCCCTCGTGGTCGCGGCGGACATCGCGGTCCATGGATCCAGGGGCGCCACCGGAGCGTCCGAACCCAGCGCCAGCGTGGCCCCGGCAGCCAGCAGCGACCGCAGCGGGAACGCCCGGTCGGTGCGGTCGCCCCAGTTGGCGTCGGCGGCGTCGCGGTCGTCGAGGGCATGCGCCGGCTGGACGCTCGCCGTCAGGCCCAGCCGGCCAAAGCGGGCGAAGTCCTCCTGCCGGACGAACTGGGCATGTTCGATCCGTCCCCGGACGCCGGCGGCCTCGAAGGCGTCCAGCGCCACCTGGTTCGCTGCGTCGCCGATCGCGTGGACTGCCGGAACGAAGCCGGCGTCCCTGGCCCGGATGAGCAGCGCCAGCAGTTCCGGTTCGCTGACGGTGAGCAGGCCCCGCCCGCCGTGCGGATAGGGGTCCACGCAGTACGCGGTCCGGGTGTTCAGCGAACCGTCGATCAGCACTTTGAGCGGCCCAACCCTGAGCAGGCCGTTCCCGCCCGGAATGTCCTGCCCGGTCCGCATAGCCTGCTGCTGCGCCCGGTCCAGGTGTTCCGGATAGACCCCCGCCTCCACCCGCAGGGAACCGAAGCCTGCGCCGACCCGCTGAAGCCACACGTCGCGGTTCCAGGTCATCTCAAAGTCCACGATCCCCACCACCCCGCGGGCGGCAGCCTTCCGTGCAGCCTCGCCAACCCAGGCGTCAACCACCGGATCAGGCAGCCGGCCGAGCTCCCGGGTCAGGGCAAAGGCCGGTTCCTCCCGCAGCAGGCCGCCGGCGTCCACTTCCACCCCGTAGAGTTTCGCTGCGGCGCTGTTCAGCCAGACGCAGTGCAGGTCATGGCTGATGAGCGCCGCAGGACGGCCCTGCGTCACGGCGTCGAGCATCGCCAGGCTGGGAACGTCCGCCCAGACGGCGTCACGGAAGCCGACGCCCACCAGCGTCGGGCCGCTGCCGCCGTCGTTCTGGTTGTGCACCGCAACGCGGAGGCCACTGCCGGCGATACGGGAACGGACGACGTCGACGGCGTCACTCGCCGACGCGGCGTGCGACAGGTCGATGCGGTTGGCGGCCATGGCCCACTGGGTCATGTGCACATGCTCATCCCAGAGGCCCGGGATGGCGTACCGGCCGCCGAAGTCAACGGTGCGCGCGCCGCTCCGCTGCCCATCCGCGGCCGTTATCCGGGTGACAACGCCCCGGGCAATGTGAATGTCCAAGCAGTCCGTCCCGCCGGGCTGCCGGACGGAGGCAAGGACGAGGTCGGGCGCAGCGGGTTCAGGCAAAGGGGCAGGCATACGGACAGGCTACTAAGAGTTTCCCTCTGCGCGGCTCCTGATCCCGTGGAGCATCCGCCGGGACATGATGAAACTGGCAACCTCCACCGCTTCGACCAAGCACCGGGCCCACCACTGCCGGTAGGCGTAACGTTCCCGCACCACCATCCGGGTGGTGCCGTCGGGCTGCGGTTGCAGGACAAACGCCCAGCTGAAGTCGAACGGCCCGGGCGGGGATCCGGGAGGAACGCGCAGCACGAGGGCGTTGCCCTGGTCTACCAGCCCCACTTCCAGATCGGCGGAAGCAGCGGGTGCCAGGTGAAAGCGGTCGCCTGCCTTGATGTCCTGCCACTCCGGGTGGACGCGGTCGGCGCTGTGGATGTCCAGGCCGGCGAGGTTTTCCAGGAAGTCGTAGCTGTAGAGTCCGCCGCGGCCCTGCCCCATCTGCGCCAGCCAGGGCCACACCTCATCCGCCGGAGCCTTGATGGTGATCGCCCGCGTGGACTGCAGATCCGCGGTGGACAGGAATTCGTCGCCAGGCAGCCCGCCGTCGGCTTCGGCGTCCGTGGCACCCCAGCGCAACTGAAAACGCCGGAACAGGAAGGCCGATGCCACCAGCCAGGCGAACACTGCGGGCTTGGAAATATGTTGTATGTTCCGTGGCTTCCTCATCGGGCAATTCTCCAGAGCGGCCCGCACCCGGCATAGGGGTCTTTCGTCCCTTACTGTCGCGGCCCGGACCGGCCATCCTTGATGTGGGGCATCTCACGCCTGCGTTACTCACGCACGCACCTTGGGGAGGGAAATGCTTCGCCGATCAGCACCAGGTCTCGCTACAACATTGGGGAAGGGCTGGCGCAGTGCGCCTCCCGGACATAGCAGGAGACCCGGCTTCATGAATCAGCACGCCCGAACTGTCCTGGGTACTCGACCCTCCGTCCCCTCCCGTCATGGAGCCCCATCCACCACGCACTATGAACACTCGGACCATCGGCTGAAAGTGGTGGTCCGCATCGAAGCGGACCTGGAGGCTGCCAGCATCGAAGTCCGTGGCGTAGTGACGGGGGCCAACCTCCGCGCCCTGTACGTGGTCGCGCGGCGAACCACCTCGCTGTTGCACGGCAAAGAAATCACCATCGACCTCTCCCGCGCCCGGGTCACTGACACGGTCCTGGAACAACTCCACGAGTGCGCCCGCCTGTCCCGGCTGGCGTCCGGAGTGGACCGCTCCTTGGTGCCGTGCCGCGTGAAAATCGTTGACCCCGGCTTTATCCACAGAGTCAAGGAGTACGCATGAAAGCGCTCGTCTACGGCGGCCCCGGCGAAAAGTCATGGACCGACGTCCCGGATCCCACCATCCAGAACCCCAGCGACGTGATCGTCAAGGTGGACACCACCACCATCTGTGGAACGGACCTGCACATCCTCAAAGGCGACGTGCCCGCAGTGCAGAAAGGCCGGATCCTGGGCCACGAAGGCGTAGGGACCATCACCGAAGTCGGCTCCTCGGTTACCAGCCTGAAGGTGGGGGACCGGGTCATCATCTCCTGCATCAAGTCCTGCGGCCACTGCGCCAACTGCAAGACCGGGCTTTACTCGCACTGCATGGGCGAGGAAGGGGCATCCGGCATCGGCTGGGTCTTCGGCCACCTGATTGACGGCACGCAGGCCGAATATGTGCGCGTCCCGTACGCGGAGAACTCGCTGCACCTCCTCCCTGAAGGAGTCAGTGACGACCAGGCCGTGATGCTCTCCGACATCCTGCCCACCGGCTTCGAGATCGGCGTGCAGTACGGGCGGGTCAAGCCGGGGGACACCGTGGCGGTTGTGGGCGCGGGTCCGGTCGGGTTGGCAGCTATCGCCACCGCAGGACTGTACGGCGCGGCAACCATCATCGCGATCGACCTTGACGCGAACCGGCTGGAAAAGTCCCGCGAGTTTGGCGCCACCGACGTCGTGCTTTCCGGCGACGCCGACTGGAAGGAACAGGTACTGGCGCTCACTGACGGGCAGGGTGTGGACGTGGCCATCGAGGCGGTGGGCATCCCGGCGACCTTCGGCATGTGCACAGAGGTGGTGCGCCCCGGCGGCAACGTGGCCAACGTGGGCGTGCACGGCAAGTCCGTCGAACTCCATGTGGAAAACCTCTGGATCCAGAACATCAACATCAGCATGGGCCTGGTCAATGCCAATACCACGCCGATGCTCCTCAAGCTGGTGGCGCAGAAGAAGGTTCCGGCCGAGAAATTCGCCACCCACCACTTCACGTTCGACCAGTTCATGGACGCCTACGACACCTTCGCCCGCGCCGCCGAAACCAAGGCCCTCAAAGTCGTGATCACGGCGTGAAAGCGTCCGCCCGCTCAAAAGAGCGGGCGGATAAGACCCCGGGGGGCCAAGCAAGAGGCAAGAAAGGACTGGCCATGAAACCAGGCCGGATAGTCATGCTGGTGCTCGGCACCCTCGCCGCCCTGATGGGGCTTGGACTGCTGACAGCCGCCGGCGCCGTCGGATGGGTCAACTTCCAGCAGCGCGACAACGGATATTTGACCACGCCCACCGAGCGCTACGACGTGGCCACGCGTGCCATCACCTCGCCCGGCCTGAACGTTCTGGTGGACGAGGAACTGCCGGACGTCCTGCCGGTGGACAGCGCTGGCCGGTTGCTGCTGCGCGGCACGGCGGCGGCCGGGCAGCAGATCTTCATCGGGATCGGACCGCAGGAGGACGTTGCCCGGTACCTTGACAACGTCCGGCACTCCGAAATCACTGAGTTGAAGTCCTACCCGTTCCGCGTCCAGTACCGTGAGGTCCCCGGCGACGCCGTACCCGCCGCCCCCGGGGCGCAGACGTTCTGGTCCACCTCCGCCCAGGGAACGGGAACCCAGCAGATTGAGTGGGACCTGCGCAGCGGCCGCTGGGCCGTGGTGGTTATGAACGCCGACGGCGCTGCCCCGGTCTCCGTGGACCTGCAGGCAGGCGTGCGGTCCGATCTGTTGTTGCCGGTCTTCATCGGCCTCCTGATCGGCGGCATCGCCCTGCTGGTGGTGGGGGTGCCGCTTATTGTGGCCGGCGCCGCAGGGCTCGGCAGGCATGGCCCGCCGCCGCATTACCCGGCGGCCGCGCCGATGGGCCCCGGCTCCGTGCCAGTGGGGCCGGACGCCCATGCCCCGTACGCCGCAGCTCCGGGGGCCGCAGGTCCCTACCCTACGGCGGCCGCGGCCATACCGCCCGGAGGCGGCCGCACGCCGCTGCCCACGGACCCGCAGCCATCGGACACTTCCCGGTACCCGGTTCGGCTGAATGGTTACCTGGACCCGGCCCTCTCACGCGGCATGTGGCTGATCAAGTGGTTCCTGGCCATCCCGCACTACATCGTGCTGTTCTTCCTCTGGTTCGCCTTCTGCGTGACCACCATCGTGGCGGGCTTTGCCATCCTGTTCACCGGCCGCTATCCGCGCTCGCTGTTCAACTTCAACGTGGGCGTCCTGCGGTGGAACTGGCGGGTTGCCTTCTACGCCTATGCAGCGATCGGAACGGACCGCTACCCGCCCTTCACCCTGGCCCGGACGGACTACCCGGCGGATTTCGACGTCGACTATCCCGAGCACCTCTCCCGGGGCCTGGTCTTGGTTAAATGGTGGCTGCTGGCCCTTCCCCAGCTCCTGATTGTCGCCGCCTTCTCAGGCGCGGCAAGCACATGGGGCAACCGGCGCACATGGGTGGACGGCAGATGGGTGGACGGCACCTGGGCTGACGGGACATGGGTGGGATACCAGGGCGGCGGCGGGATCTCGCTGATCGGGCTGCTGGTGATCGTGGCCGGTTTCAGCCTGCTGTTTACGGGCCGCTTCGGCCGGAGGCTTTTCGACCTGCTGATCGGCCTGAACCGCTGGACCCACCGCGTCATTGCCTATGTGGCACTGATGCGGGACGAGTACCCGCCGTTCCGCCTCGACATGGGGCCGACAGACCCGGCCGACGCACCGCCGGCCGGTTATCTTCCGCCGCCGGTGCCAGCCTCGCAGTCCGCCGTGCCCCCTGGCCCGCCGGCGCCGCCGGCAGCAGGCCCGCGCACGCAGCCGCCCCCGGCGCCCCCGCGCGCTGAGCCTCCGGAAGGCTGATCCCTTCGGAGGGCTGATCCCCAGTGCCCCTTGCCACCTGCGGCCCACAGGAAGATAGTGGGAGGAATCGTCCACTTCCGGGCAGGAGGCCCGCAATGCCGCAGGAAAACACAACCGGGTCCGGTGGTCTCCTGAAGGGCCGGACCGCCCTGGTGTACGGCGCCGGCGGTCCCGTCGGAGGGGCCGTCGCGCGGGCCTTCGCGGCGGAGGGCGCGGACGTCTTCCTGGCCGGCCGGACGGAATCCCGCCTCCTCAAGGTAGCCCGCGACATCCGCGAGGCGGGCGGCAGCGCGGATACCGCCGTCGTCGATGCCCTGGACGAAAACCAGGTGGACGCCTTCGTGGACCAGGCCGCAAAGAAGACCAGGCGCATCGACATCTCCTTCAACCTGATCTCCTACGGGGACGTCCAGCAGCCGCTGATGGAGATCGCCGCCGATGACTTCAGCCAGCCCATCAGTGCAGCCACGCGGACCCACTTCCTCACCACCCGCGCCGCGGCGCGGCACATGATCAGGCAGCGTTCCGGCGTGGTTCTGATGTTCGGCGGCTCGGGTCCGCAGACCCTGCACGGGCTGGGCGGGTTCAAGATTGCGCTGGACGCCATGGAGGGCCAGCGCCGGCAGTGGGCGCTGGAACTCGGCAAAAGCGGCGTCCGGGTGGTCACGCTGGTGACGGGCGGGATCGTGGAAACCATTCCCTGGCAGGCTGAGGGGCGTGAAGAGATTGTGGAGGAAATCACCCGGACCGCGCACCTGAACCGGACGGCAACGCTGGAGGATGTGGGCAACGTGGCGGTGTTCATCGCCTCGGACCGGGCCGGCGCCATCACCGACGCCACCGTGAATATTTCCTGCGGCGCGATCGTGGACTACTGAGCCCTCGCCCCGCCGTCGCGGTCGCGTTCCGCAAGGAGCTGCCGCAGTTCCCGGAGGATCTCCAGTTGTTGGTTGTTGATGTCGGTCAGCTTCTGGATTTCGTCCTCCGCCCGCACATCCGTGTCGTAGTCATGCCGGGCCATGGCGGCTGCGATGGCATCCTGCCGCTTCGCGGCGATGAGCAGGATGGCGCCCTGCAGGCCGGCCAGCATGGACAGGAACAGGTTCAGCAGGATGTAGGGGTAGGGATCCCACGCTCTGTCGGCAAGAGCAAACGAATTGACCAGTGCCCACGCGATCATGGACGCGATGAAGATTCCCACGAACGGCCAGCTGCCCATGCCGTTGCGCAGGACGTCGGCTGCCCGTTGCCCCTTGCTCAGTCCGGCTTTGTGTTCGGCGTGCCACGTTTTCTTGTGCTCGGTCATGTGCCCAGCGTAGGCGCTGGAGCAGGCGCGGCCGGGGCCCCTAAGCCACCAGGTTGTCCGCGGCGGTGTCCATGTGTTCGCGGATGGTCTTGCGGGCCAGGGAGGCGTCCCCGGTTTCGATGGCGGCCACGATGTCATGGTGCCGGTCCACGCTCATGTTCGAAACGCCCTTTTCCAGTCCGGCAAACATGATGGACATCCGGATGGAACCTTCCAGTGATTCCCAAGAGTGCAGGAGCGTCTCGTTGCCGGTGAGGCGGCACAGGGTGCGGTGGAACTCGAGGTCGGATTCGATCCGCTCCTCGAGGCTGCCCTTGGCTGCCGCATCCATGGCGCCGATGGCAGCCCGCAGCGAGCCGATCACGTGCTGGCGGTCCGGGAGCTCACACAGGGTGCGGGCGGCCAGGGATTCCAGCGCCGCACGCACCGAATAGATGTCACGGATTTCCTTGGCATCGAGGTGACGGACGGAAAGGCGGCCGCGCGGCCCGGCTGAGAGCAGGCCTTCCTGCTCCAGCTGCCGCAGAGCTTCCCGGAGCGTTCCGCGGCTGATCTGCAGCATGTCCGAGAGCTCGGTTTCCACCAGGTGCCGCCCGGGTTCCAGTTCGCCGCTGGTGATGGCGGTGCGCAGCGCGGACAGGGCCTGCTCGCGGAGGCTCTTTTTCTGCAGTCCCAGCAGTGGTGCTGTCACTCCGGCCATCGTTGCACTTCCTCAATGTCAGTGGTCGACTGTTTACAGTCGGTGTGTTAACTGTTGATGGTACGGCAGAAGCGCGGGCCCGTCTCCTGTCCGGGGCCGCGCTTCCGCCGTCGGTCTCTAACCGCGCTGCGGTTAGCCCAGCTCCGCGAGCACTTTCGCCACGATCCGCTGGACCGAGAGGCCGTAGCGCTCGTGCAGGGTGGGCAGGGCGCCGGCGTCGAGGAACTCGTCCGGCAGCGCCACCGGAACCACGCGCTTGCCCAGGCCGGCGGTAACGACGGCGGACGCAACCGTTTCGAACAGTCCGCCGATCACGCTGTGGTTTTCCAGCGTCACCGCGAGGCGGTCGGTGTTGATCTCGGCCAGGACCGTCGCCGCGTCGAACGGCTTGATAGTGGGGGTATGGACGACGGCGACGTCCACGTTGTGCGCGGCCAGCGCCTTCGCTGCCTGCAGCGCCCGCATGGTCATGAGCCCGCTGGAGATGAAGACGACGTCGTTCCCGCCGCGCAGGACCTTCGCCTTGCCGAGCTCGAAGGTGTACCCGTATTCATCCAGCACAGTGGGGACGTTGCCGCGGAGCAGCCGGAGGTACGTCGGTCCCTCGCTGGCGGCAAGCTGGGGAACGGCCTGTTCGATGTCAATCGAGTCGCAGGGGTCCACGATGGTCAGGTTGGGCATGCCGCGGAAGATCGCCATGTCCTCGGTGGCCTGGTGGCTGGGACCGTAGCCGGTGGTCAGCCCGGGCAGACCGCCCACGATGTTCACGTTCAGGTTGGGCTCGGCGCTGTCCAGGCAGAGAAAATCGTAGGCCCGGCGGGCGGCGAACACGGAGTACGTGGACGCGAACGGCACCAGCCCCGTCTCGGCCAGGCCCGCGGCTGCTCCGAAGAGCAGTTGCTCAGCCATGCCCATCTGGAAGAAGCGTTCCGGGAAAGCCTGCGCGAAGATGTGCATGTCCGTGTATTTGCCCAGGTCGGCGGTAAGGCCAACGATCTTGTCGTTCTCCTGGGCGGCCTTCACCAGTGCATGTCCGAACGGGGCGGAAGCGGTCTTCTGGCCGGGATCGGCGAAGGACGCGATCATGGCCGATGTCTTCAGCTTGGGGGCGGTGCCCTTTACGGCGGCTGCTGTGCTCATCGTCCGGTGGTCCCTTCGAATCCTGCGGTCAGTTGTTCGCGGCATTGCTGCCATTCGTGTTCTTCGATGCGCATGAAGTGCGCCTTTTCGCGCTCCTCCAGCAGCGGTACTCCGCGTCCCACTTTCGTGTCGCACAGGATCACGGAAGGACGTCCGACGGCGGCCGCCTGGGCGGCTGCGTTGTCGAAGGCCTGCAGGAGTGCGGCCATGTTGTTGCCGTCCACCCGCTGGGTGTACCAGCCGAAGGATTCCCACTTCTCGGTGACGGGTTCGGTGCGGAGCACGGTGTCCGTTTTCCCGTCTGCCTGCAGCGCGTTGATGTCCACCATTGCGGTGAGGTTGCCCAGCTGGTGGTGGTGCGCGCCCATGGCGGCCTCCCAGGTAGAGCCTTCGTCCAGTTCGCCGTCGGAGAGGAAGTTGTAGACCCTCGCCCCGGAGCCCTGGTACCTCAGGCCCAGTGCCATGCCCACCGCGATGGTGAGGCCGTGGCCCAGGGAGCCGCCGGAGATCTCCATCCCGGGGGTGTAGGTGGACATCCCGGACATCGGCAGCCGGGAGTCGTCTGAGCCGTAGGTCTCGAGTTCCTCCACCGGGACGATTCCGGCTTCGGCTAAAGCGGCGTAGTGCCCGATCGCGTAGTGGCCGGTGGAGAGCAGGAACCGGTCCCGGCCCTCCCACTCGGGGTTATCGGCGCGGTAGCGGAGCTGGTCGGCGTAGACCGCGGCCAGCATGTCCGCGGCGCCGAGGGCCTGGCCCACGTAGCCCTGGCCCTGGACCTCGCCCATGTTCAGGGCGTGGTGGCGGATCCGGTAGGCCGCGGCGCTGACGCTGGCGATGCGTTCTGTGGTGGGAGCCATGGTTTCCTGGGTGGCAGTCATCTGAGCTTCCTCTGTGGTGGTGGTCATCAGGCGTTTACTGCCTGCGGGGTGCTTTTGGTGGCCTCATCGGCCAGTTGGCGTTCGCGCTTGCCCCAGGTTTCCCGGGTGACGATGGCGGCCCAGAGTCCGATGGCTGCGTAGAAGCTGAAGAGGAGGGCGGGGCCCATCCAGCCCAGGCTGACAAAGAGGAGCGTGGTGACGAACGGGGTGAAACCGGAGACCATGGCGGAGATCTGATAGGCCAGTGAGGCTCCGGAGGAGCGGGTCTTGGCCTGGAACAGTTCGGGGAACCAGGGGCCCTGGGCGCCGGCCAGGGAGTTCTGGCAGACAGCGTAGGAGATGACAATCGTGGCGATGATGAAGATGAACATTCCGGTGTTCACCAGGAGGAACATGGGGATGCCGAACAGTGCGGCGAAGGCGCAGGACCAGACGTAAAGCGGCCGGCGGCCGATCCTGTCCGTTAGCCTTGCCCACGCCATGGTGGCAAAGATGCCGATCGCGGAAGCGATGCAGAGGGCAACAAGGGTCTGCGTCTTATCAGCCAGCTGCTGGGTGTGCAGGTAGGAAATCATGTAGGTGATGGACACGGCGTAGCCTGCAGTCTCTGCAATGCGGAGGCCGATGCCCCGGACGATGCTGCGCCAGTCCGTCTTGATGATCTCGATGATCGGGGACTTGACGATGGAACCGCTCTCCTTGACCTCGTCGAAGACCGGCGATTCCGGGACCTTGGAGCGGATGATCAGGCCGACGGCCACCAGCACGATGCTGGCCAGGAACGGAACACGCCAGGCGAGTTCGCCGCCCAGGTTCACGCTGACCAGGAAGACGAGGTTGGCCAGGAGGAGGCCAACGGGGAAACCGGCCTGCACGATGCCGGTGTACTTTCCCTTGGACTTCCAGGGCGCGTGCTCGTAACTCATCAGGATGGCGCCGCCCCACTCAGCACCAAAGGCCAGGCCTTGGACGACGCGGACGAACACCAGCAGTGCAGGCGCCAGCAGGCCCACCTGGCTGTAGGTGGGGAGCAGGCCGATCATGAATGTGGCAACGCCCATGAGGATCAGGGAGGCAACCAGGACGGGCTTCCGGCCCACCTTGTCGCCGAGGTGTCCGCCGATGATGCCGCCGATGGGGCGGGCAGCGAAGCCCACACCCAGCGTGGCGAAGGCTGCCAGCGTTCCGGTGACCGGGTCGCCGGTAGGGAAGAAGGCCGTTCCGAAGTACAGGGCAGCGGCAGTGCCGAAGCCGATGAAGTCATAGGTCTCGATAACGGCGCCGACGCCGGAGCCGATAGCGACGCGCTTAGCGTCCTTTGTGCCGTGCACGTGGCCGCGCATTTTCAGAGCCTCATTGCTCATAGCTGGTTCCCTTTCGAAGAGCGGGCAACGCTTCCGCACCGCCGCTGTCGACTGTTAACAAATGATATGCCAGTGTGACCCCGGTCATGCATCAATGTCAACAGTCAATGTTGGAGGTTGACTGTTAACAGTGGAGCCCCTACAGTGATTCACATCACCCCGCTCGTTCAGAGGATCAACGAAGATGTTCAACTCCCGACTCGGCTGCTCGTCTATCAGCTTCCGGCACCAGGACCTGGGCACGGCCCTGCGGACTATCGGCGGCTTGGGCTTTGAGGAGATCGACCTCGGCGCCCTGCCCGGCGTCTGCGACCACGTCCCGTATGAACTGGATATGGGCGCCGTCCGTTCCGTCACGGCGGAGGTTGCCGCCTCCGGGCTGCGGGTCCGTTCGGTCAATGGGGACATCGGGGACCTCAACGCAGTGCTCGACGCCGGCGGGCAGGCCGCCCGCGAACGGCACCTGGTAGCACTGCTCACCCTCACGGCCAATACCGGCGCGAAGGCGCTGGTCCTGCCGTGCGGCGCCCTGGGCCACGATCCGGTCCGGGGCCTTGACGAGGACCTGGACACCATCGCAGCCCAGCTCATCCATGCCGGGCAGCGGGCGGCTGAATTCGGCGTCGAACTCTGGACCGAATCCCTGCACTTCCTGAGGTTCTGCTGGAACCTGGAACGCGCCGAACTGCTGGCGCACCGGCTGGCCGGCTCCCGCGTGGGGATCGTCATGGACTTCAGCCACATCGTGGCCGCCGGCGAGGACCCGTTGGAATACCTCGAACGCCATGACGGCCGCATAACCCACGTCCACCTCAGGGACGCTGTCCCAGGCAACATCAACCTCAGCATCGGAAACGGCCAGGCGGACTTTGCCGCTGGACTGCGCTCACTCGCGGCCCGCGGCTACGCCGGCCACTTCTCGCTGGAACTGGAAACCCGGGACGTCACGCACGACGAACGCCCGGCGGCCGCCGCCAAGGCAGCCAGCTTTATCACCGACCTCATCTGACCGCCACATACACACCAAGCAACAAGGAGCATCATGACTACCACCATCCAGCGCACCGCCGTCCTCACCGGAGCCACTTCGGACCGCGGCATCGGCATCACCACCGCACGCCGCTACGCCAGCCAGGGCTGGGCGGTGGTGATCCTGGACCTCGACGGCGAGAAGTCCGCCAAGGTCGCCGCCGAAATCGGCAACGAATTCAATGTCGCCGCCTTCGGCCACGAAATCGACGTCGCCAATGAGGGCTCCGTCAACGCCGCCTACGCCGCCGTCACAGCAGAAGTCAGCGCCGGCAACCTTCCCCCGGTGGGCGCCCTGGCCAACATTGCCGGCATCACCTCCCCGGTGCCGTTCCTGGAAACCACGCTGGAACTGTGGCACAAGGTCATGGACGTCAACGCCACCGGAACCTACCTGGTCACCAAGGCCTTCCTGCCGGACATGATCGCCAGCGGCTGGGGCCGGATCGTGAACATGTCCTCCGTCTCCGCCCAGCGTGGCGGCGGCGTTTTCGGCAAGGTCCCCTATTCCGCCGCGAAGGCCGCCATCCTGGGCTTCACCAAGGCGCTCGCACGGGAAATCGGCGCCACAGGTGTGACCGTCAACGCCATCACCCCGGGCGCCGTGGACACCAACATCCGGGTGGGCAGCACCGAGGAGCAGGAGGCCGCCATCAACGCCGGCATCCCACTGGGCCGCAACGCCACCACCGAGGAAATCGCCGCCGTCATCACCTTCCTGTCCTCTGAGGAATCGGCCTACCTCACCGGAACCACCATCGACATCAACGGCGGAAGCCACATCCACTAGCAGTCTCGCCATTCAGAAGACCGAGCGCAGCCTGGAGAGCCCACTATGACCAGAATTTTCAACGATCCGTCCGACTTCGCCGAGGAAGCCCTCGCCGGGTTCTGCGACGTCCACGCCGACCTGGTCCGCCAGGTTCCCGGCGGGGCCGTGCGCCGCCACCGCCCCGCCAAGCCCAAAGTGGCTGTCCTCGCGGGCGGCGGTTCCGGCCACTACCCGGCCTTCGCCGGCCTGATCGGCACCGGACTGGCCGACGGCGCCGTGGTGGGCAACATCTTCACATCCCCTTCCGCGCAGCAGGCCTATGCCGTGGCCAAGGCGGCGGACTCCGGCGCCGGTGTGGTGTTCACCTACGGCAACTACGCCGGGGACGTGCTGAACTTCGGCATGGCCAGTGAACGGCTCGCTGCGGAGGGGATCCAGGTGGAAAACGTCCTGGTGACGGACGACGTCGCCAGCGCACCGCCGTCGGAAGCGGAGAAACGCCGCGGCATCGCGGGTGACTTCACCGTCTTCAAGATCATGGGCGCCGCCGCCGAAGCGGGCGCAGGCCTGGCCGACGTCGTGCGTCTTGGCCGGAAGGCCAACAGCCTGACCCGCACCATCGGCAGCGCTTTCCACGGCTGCACCTTTCCCGGTGCCGAGGCGCCGCTGTTCACCCTCAAGGACCGTCAGATGGGCCTGGGTCTGGGTATCCACGGCGAGCCCGGCCTGTTCGACACCGAGCTGCCGCCCGCCAAGGAACTGGGCCAGGAACTCGTTTCCCGGCTGCTGGCCGAGACGCCGCACGGCGCGGGCGACCGCCTCGCCGTCATCCTCAACGGCCTCGGTTCCACCAAGCATGAGGAACTGTTTGTCCTCTGGCTCACCGTGGCTCCGCTGCTCCGCGCCGCCGGCTACACGCTGGTGATGCCGGAGGTGGGCGAACTGGTCACCAGCCTGGACATGTCCGGCGTCTCCCTCACCATCACCTGGCTGGACGACGACCTTGAGCCGCTCTGGGCCGCTCCGGCTGAAACGCCGGCCTACCGGCGGGGCAATGCCGCCCTGCAGCTCGGTGACCGGATGGCGGAGGAAACGTCCGACGACGCCGCACCCGCCGCTTTTGAGGCCACCGAAGACTCGCGCGGCTATGCGGCACACTGCCTGGCAGCGCTCGCTGCGGCCCGGGCTTCCCTGCACGGTGCCGAAGCCCGGTTGGGGGACATGGATGCGGTAGCCGGCGACGGCGACCACGGACGCGGGATGGTCCGCGGGATCGATGCGGCCGTGGCCGCAGCCGAGGACGCCGCCGCCGGCGGTGCCGGAGCGGGGGCGGTTCTTGCGGCCGCCGGGGACGCCTGGGCTGACAAAGCCGGCGGAACCTCCGGCGTGCTGTGGGGTGCCGGTCTGCGGTCCTTCGGCGAAGCCCTCGGCAACCAGCTGGCCCCGGGACCTTCGGAACTGGCCGCGGCGGTAGCGGCGTTCGCGGGAAGGATCACCGGCCTCGGCAAGGCGGACGTCGGGGACAAGACCATGGTTGACGCCCTGTTGCCCTTCACCGAAACGTATAGCCGGCTGGTGGCCGACGGTGCCGGGCACACCGGGGCGTCGCTTCAAGCGGCGTGGGCCGAAGCTGCCGCGGCCGCCACGGCGGCGGCGGAAGCCACCGCTTCCCTGCGTCCGCTCAAAGGCAGGGCCCGGCCGCTCGCCGAAAAGAGCGTGGGCACGGCGGACCCCGGGGCCACGTCCCTGGCCATGATCTTCTCCGTCATGGGCCCGCACCTTGCAGTTCCGGCTGCAACCCGCCAGCCCGCAGGAACACCCTCATGACCGGGGAAGGACAGGCCGTGGGCATTCGACTCATCCTGGGCGCCGACGAAGCCGGCGTGGACTACAAGGACCGGATCATGGAGGACCTGCGGAACGATCCCCGGGTCAGCGAAATCATCGACATCGGCGTCAACCGCAGTGATGCCCCCGAGCAGTTCACCACTCCGTACCCGTACGTGGGGATTGCCGCCGGGGAGATGATCAAGGACGGCCTCGCGGACCGGGCCATCCTGTTCTGCGGCACCGGGATCGGCGTGGCCATCGCCGCGAACAAGGTGGAAGGAATCAGGGCAGCCACGGCCCATGACTCCTTCTCGGTGGAACGCTCGGTGCTCTCCAACGACTGCCAGGTGCTCACCATGGGCCAGCGCGTGGTGGGCGTGGAGCTTGCCCGCAGGCTTGCCCGGGAGTGGCTCGGCTACACCTTCGACCCCGGCTCCGCCTCGGCCGGCAAGGTCAAGGTCCTGACCGACTTCGAAGACTGCTGACGCGCCAAGTCAGCGGCAGCTATTCGACGTTGACCTTCACGCGCTGCACCACGTTGTTGCCCATGCCCTGGTAGTTCCAGACCTGCTCCAGCGGCTGCATCGCTCCGGTGGCGTCGGTGGCCCGGCAGGCGAGCTCATGCTCGCCCCGGTCCGCCACCCACGGCAGCGTCCATTCGCACCACGCAAACGGTCCGGCTGGATGCCCGAGATGCGCGGGCACCCATTTCCCGTCGATCCCCACCTCCACGCGGACCACGGAGCCTTCGCCGGACCAGGCCCTGCCTTGGAGCATCACCGGCCCGGGGGAGAGGACCCTGCTGCGGGTGAAGAAGTCCGGAATGCCCGGCGGAATCATCAGCGAACGGACCTTGATCCTGGAGACCGGGGTGCCGGCGTCGTCCGCGTCCTCTTGGTAGCGGTACGCCACCGACTGCTGGAATCCCTCGAACGGGTGGGTCAGCACCTGGATGGACTCCAGCCATTTCACGCTGGCCATGCCGTACCAGCCCGGGACCACCAGCCGCAGCGGGTAGCCGTGCTGCGGCGGCAGCTCGCGCCCGTTCATCTCGTAGGCCAAAACGACGTCGGGACGCAGGGCCTCCTTGATGGGCAGGCTGCGCGCATACGTCTGCCGGATTCCGCCCTGGATGCCGGCGTCGGCTCCGGTGAACACCACTTCGACGGCGTCATCATCCACCCCGGCCTGGGCCAGCAGGTACGCCAGCGGAACACCGGTCCACTCCGCGGTTCCCACGCCCTCGAGCCGCCACGGCTGGCTCAGCGGCCGCGGGTGCAGCAGCGAACGGCCGTTGCCGGCGCACTCCAGCGTCACCGGAATGCTGATGGTCGGGTCCCGCCGGAGCGCCCGGAGGCTGATTTCGACGGCCCGCTGCACGGCACCGCCGATCCGCAGGTGCCAGGTATCCGCGTCGATGAACGGGATATCGAAATGCGTCAGCACGTAGTGCAGCCCCGGCGGCGTGGTGTCCTCCCGCAAGGCCTCCAGCGGCATCGAATGGTTCCTGACGGCAAGCTGCAGTTCCTCTGCGGTGAGCGGGCCGTGGGTGGGTTCTCCTGCGTGCGCCGCGGGCTTCAGGGACTGACGGCGACGGGAAATCTGCTTCGTCATGGCACTGGTCTACGCCGACGCCGCCGGTGCGTCAAGGGCGGGCCCACGCAGCAATGCCGGGCACCCCGACTGGGGAACCCGGCACAAGCTACTGCCTTCGAACCTGGTCTAGCGGATGACGACGGCGGGAGAGCCGGCGGCAACATACTCGGCGTTTGTGGCCGTAAGCAGGCCGGCCGGGGAATCGTAGTAAAGGGAAGTGCTGCCGGTCAGCTTCACAAAACTGCTGCCCGGAATGAGCGTGCTGGTCTGCGGCGTGGGCATCCCGTAGCTCTGCCACTGCGCAAAGTTAAGATGGCTGCCCTTATAGGTGCTTCCCACCAGGTAGATGGCGCCGCTCCAGGAGTTCTTCACGAAACGGCCCGTTCCGAGATCCGTGAATGTCCGTTTCGCCGCGGGGATGGCCATCCATTCCGCGTAGGTGAGTTCGTGGACGTTGCCAGACGGAGACTTGAGGAAAATGGTGGGCAGGTTGCTGTACTTGCTGGCGATGGAGCCGCCGACGAAGCCGGTGGCCATCGGCGTCGGGTAACCGGCGGCGCTCCAGTCGGAGAAACTCAGGGCAGACACTTTGGCGTCGTATTCGGCCTGGCCGGTTGCCGTTGCCTCCACCTTGAAGATGGTGGGCTCCCAGGAGTACTTCACATATTTCACGGGCAGGCTGACGGCGGGGGATCCGGCGCTGGTCCACTGCGACTGGGACGCCGTGGCTTCCCCGGCCGGGCTGAAGTAGTACAAGGCGGAGTCATTGAACTTGCCGAAGAAATACGTTCCGGCCAGGAGCTTGAAACTCGCCGGGGCGGGCTGCCCGTACGCAGTCCAGTCGGCGTAGCTCAGGGCCCGGCCCTTGTTGGTGCTGTCCACGGCATAGATGGTGGTGCTCCAGCTGTTCTTGACGAAGCTGACTGCCGGAAGGGTGGCATACGCCGGGAACCCCAGATCCGAGTACTCACTCCAGGTCAGCGATTTGAAGGACCCGTCGGGACGTTTGCCGTAAATGCTCGGCGAATCGACGTGCTTGAAGTAGGAGGAATACGGGCTCTTGCCCCGGATGGTGATGGTGGCCGCGCTGCTCGTGATGGAGTCTATGGTGATCGTGGTGCCCGCGGCGGTGGTGAACCTGCCCCCTTGCCAGGCCAGGTTCGGGTGGTACCAGCCGTCATAGGGTTTGGTATTGGGCATGAGGATCATTGATGCGGCCGGATCGGACGGATCGGCCTTCAGGATCTGCACGCCCTGGTTGCCGGACACGGCAGTGAGAGCGTCGTAACCCACAGGCATGCGAAGTTCCACGTAGTAGACCTCGTTGCTGATGGGATCGGTGAACTTCAGCGCACGGTAGTCACCGGTGCCGGCCCAGGGCGTCACCTTGAAGCTCTTGGCACCCAGGATGGTACCGGCATCGCGGATCTCATAACCGTTGCCGAACGAGCCGAGGTCGTAGTGGTACGAGTCGATCGTGGGGATGGCGGCGCGCGTGGGACCCATGACGGACGTGTCATTGCCGTAGGCGCGCGACCAGCAGTTGCCGTTGTCCAGCCGGCCGAACGACGCCGTCGAGTCCGAACTTCCGTCGGAGCACTGGATGCTGTTGGCGTGGTCCAGGCCGAAGACGTGGCCGAACTCGTGGGTCATCACCGTATTCGTGAACGTCCCCGGGTAGGGCATCAGGACGCGCCCGCTGGTGGCTCCGCCGGACCAGCCGGCGCCAAGATTTCCGCCCTGGCCGTAAACCACCACGTCGTTGCGGGGCATGAAAATCACAAGGCTGGTGTTGGCTGTTTCGATCCAGCCAAGTTCCTTGGTGACTCTCTCCAGGATGTCGTCGAAGTTCCAGTCCGAGCGTGCGCTGGTCTTGAACCCTTTGACAACGTCAACGATGGACAGGGACAGCCGCCCGCCGGACATTCCGTTCCAGTAACTGCTGGCGGCTCCGATCGAATTCTTGGCGGCGTCAATATTGATAGCGTCCGTCTCAGCGGTGGTCTTATCCGCGGTCTGGATTGTGACAAGCGATACCTTGACGTTGCCGGCGCGGGGGAGCCACTCCGTGGTGAGCGACCCGGACGTGACCCCCGAAGGCGCTGATCGGATGAAGTCGACGGGCGCTGGCGGCGGCGACGGCGGCGTGTCTACGGCCTGCGCCGGAGCGACGGCGACGAGGCTTCCTGAAACCAGGAAAGTCAGTAAAGTCAGAGCCCGCAGAACCGCGGAAGTTGTAGAGCGCATTGGATCCCCAAAAAGTGCGTGCTGTAGCAACATGCCCCGACCGAATGGCGGGTGAGCAAAGCCTAATCCGTTATTGGGGTTTTGAGAATAACAACAGCCACTTTGATGAACTCAAACAACACTGTTAACACGCTGAACGTGCGTGGGCGCTAGAGGTGATGCGCCTCCTTGAGGAAGTCCGCGAGCCCCTGGGGTTCCCTGCCTGTGAGGCCATAAACGTCCGACGTCGGGCCGGCGAGTTCGCCGTTGGCAATGGCCGTGTAGGTGCTCACCCAGGCATCCACCTGCCAGGCCGGTGCGCCGTAGGATGCCCGGGAGGCATAGGCCTCCTCCACGGTTTCATTGTGGAAGCTGACGGTCCGTCCTGTGCCCGAGGTGAGGAGCTCCGCGGCCCGCTGCAGGGAAATGTCCTCCGGCCCGGTGAGGTCGTAGGTCCTGCCCACGTGTACCGCCGGATCACCCAGCACTGCCGCCGCGCACCGGGCGATGTCCCCGCGGGTTACGGCAGCCATGACGCCGTCGCCCGCCGGGCCGCGGATGACGCCGTCCTCCCCGGTGAGCAGCGGCAGGAAGTCGAGGTAGAAGTTGTCCCGCAGGAACGTGTACTTCATCCCGGAGGCCCTGATCCGCTCCTCGGTGGCGTAATGGTCCCTGCCCAGCGTGAACGTGCAGTCTGCGGAGGCGCCGAAGAAGGACGTGTACACCACATGCTCAACCCCGGCCGCGGCAGCTGCGTCAATAAACACGAAATGCGTCTGGAGCCTGTCCTCGGCCTCGGCAGCGGACACCATGAACAGCGTCTTCACGCCCGCCAGCGAGGACTTCGCCAGCACCGGGTCCCCGTACGTGGACACCACCGGAACAGCACCCGGGAGGTCAGGTGCCCTGGCGGCGTCGCGCACCAGCAGCCGCTGCGGCAGCCCGGCGTCAGCGATGATCCTGGCGACGAGTCCGCCGAGCTGTCCGGTGGATCCGGTGACCGCCAGGCCGGGCAGGTCCCCGACCGTTGGTCCGCCCGTCCCCGTGCCGGCGGCACCCTCCCCGTCCGCCACGGCTAGGCCTCCCGGGACGCGGGCGACTTGGTCTGGGCCGGGTCCCGTTCGGCCAGTGACCCGATGGCGTCGTCGATCTTGTCCAGGATGGCCTGGTCCAGCTTGACGCCGGCGGCCGCCACGTTGCCGGCAATCTGCTCCGGACGGGACGCGCCCATGATGGCGGAGGCAACGTTCTTGTTCTGCAGCACCCAGGCGATGCTGAGCTGGGCCATGGTGAGTCCGGCTTCCTCCGCGATCGGCTTGAGCTGCTGGACGCCGGTGAGCACTTCGTCGGACATCCAGCGTTCGATCATCCTGGCGCCGCCCTTGGAGTCCGTGGCACGGCTTCCTTCGGGGGCCGGCTTCCCCGGCCGGTACTTGCCGCTCAGCACACCCTGGGCCATGGGGGACCACACGATCTGGGACAGGCCCAGCTCTTCGGATGTCGGGACCACTTCGGCCTCGATGACCCGCCACAGCATGGAGTACTGCGGCTGGTTTGAAATCAGCTGGAAGCCCAGGTCCTTGGCGAGGGCGTGGCCGTCCCTGATCTGGCCGGCCGTCCATTCGCTGACCCCGATGTACAGCGCCTTGCCCTGCCGGACGATGTCCGCGAACGCTTGCATGGTTTCTTCCAGCGGCGTCTCGTAGTCAAAGCGGTGCGCCTGGTAGAGGTCCACGTAGTCGGTCTGGAGGCGTGTCAGGGAACCGTTGATGGACTCCATGATGTGCTTGCGGGACAGCCCTACGTCGTTGTGGCCCTTGGGTCCGGTGGGGCCGAACACCTTGGTGAAGATCTCCAGGGACTCACGGCGCTCATCCTTCAACGCCTCGCCCAGTACCTTCTCCGCCGCAGTGTTGGCGTAGACGTCGGCGGTGTCGAACGTGCTGATTCCCGCGTCCAGTGCTGCCCGCACGCACTGGGTGGCCACATCGTTCTCCACCTGGGAGCCGTGCGTGAGCCAGTTGCCGAAAGTGATTTCGGAGATCTTGAAGCCGCTGTTGCCGAGGTATCTGAATTCCATGGTTTTCACCGTAGCCCACTTGGTTGCTCAGGGTAAGGGCTTTCCGCCAGCTACCTTCGCCGAAGCTCCGCGTACTCCAGGGAGGGGACCACGGCGCCGGCGTCCCGCTCCACGAAGTTGGTGCCGGGAGGCACCAGCTCGTCGATGGCATCCAGCACGGATTCGTCCAGCACCGTGTCCGCAGCGTGCAGGTAGGCGTGCAGGTGCTCCTCGCTCCGCGGGCCGACGATCACGCTGCTGACGGCCGGATGGTTCAGCGCGAAGCCGACTGCCAGGTCCACCAGCGGCAGCTCCAGCTTGTCCGCCAGCCGGGCCAGGGCGTCTGCTGCGTGCAGCTTCCGCTCGCTTGCCGGGCCCGAGATGTCGTACCGCCCGGGAAGGGAGTGGACCCGCGTGGGCGGCTTCCCGGCGTCCAGGACAAAGCTCCCGGACAGCCAGCCGCCGGCCAGCGGACCGTAGGCCAGCACGCCGAGGCCGTACTGCTGGGCGATCGGCAGGACGTCGCGCTCGGTGCCCCGGACCAGCATCGAATAGGGGACCTGGTTGGCAACGGGCGGAATGAGGTGGTTGGTGGTGGCCAGCCACTGGGCCTCCACCAGCTGCGCCGGGGTGAACACGGACGTTCCGTAGTAGAGGATCTTGCCCTGCCGGATGAGGTCGTTCAGCGCCGTGATGGTTTCCAGCACATCCGTGTTGTAGTCCGGACGATGCGCCTGGTACAGGTCGATCCGGTCCGTCTGCAGGCGTCGAAGGCTGCCCTCCACGGCCTGCATGATCCAGCGCCGCGAGTTTCCGGAGTGGGCAGGGTTGGCGCTCATCTGGCCGTGGAACTTCGTGGCGATGAAGACGTCGTCGCGGCGGCCTTTCAGGGCACGGCCCACCACGTGCTCGCTCTGCCCCTGCGAGTAGACGTCCGCAGTGTCCACGGCGGTGATGCCGGCGTCCAACGCAGCGTTGATGATGCGGATGCCTTCATCGGCACCGGTGGGTGCGTAGCCGTGGGCGCTGCCGCCGGCGCCTGACGGGTCCGCGGCTGCGCCCTCGCCGAAGTTCATGGTGCCCAGGGTGAGCGGGCTGATTAATGTCCCGCTGCGCCCGAATACCCGTAGCTGGTTGAGGCTCATTCCCGGTTTCCTCACGTTTGACCCCACAGCCGACTGCTGTGGATCGTCACGAGGCTACACAAAATTGGCCGGTCGGACGCCGGCGCCGAAGCACTTCTTAGCCTTGCGTAGTGCGGGGTAACGCAGCGGGGGTCAATGAAGAATTGTGACTTAGCCGGCGCGGCGGTGATCAGTGGGCAGGGTGCCCTTCAGGGCGCCGGGATGGCCGGCAAGCGAGACCAGCGAACCAGTGTCCAGCATGGCCATCCGTCCCGGGGCCGGGGGTTTCTCGAAGGAGCGCGGGATGGCCTTGACGGTGGCGTGCTGGTCCGTGGCGGACTCCACCAGCGGTGCAACCGCCCTGACGTCTTCCACCGGGGCATCCGGACTGGGGAGATCACGCACGGTGACTTTCACTTCGGGCGGCGCCGCGGCCTCAACCCGGGCGGCAGCGCGGGCGTCTGCCCGGGCGACGGCAGCGGCCCAGTCCTCGGCCAGGGCGGGAGCCTCGCCGCGGGCCGTGCTGGTGCGCGCCGGGTGTTCCTTGGGGCCCCGCAGCTTCGATTTGAGGGGACCGGACTGAGGAGCCTTCAGGCTGAAAGTACGGCGGGGCGCACGGATGGCGGTTTCCGCAGCGGGCCCGGCGGCGCGGCGGCCGAACAGCGCCATCACCATTACGCCGACCAGCCGGCCCAGCCCTGCAATTAGCAAGGTGGCAACAAAGACCAGGAAGAGTCCGATGAACATGACGAAGGCCACACCGAGCGTGCCAAAAAAGGTCAGGTTCAGGGCAATGGTGGTGGGATCTTCCATTTACCTCTCCTCACGGCCTGCAGCGCCTGTGTACGGGCAGCAACTACCCGCCGATAAGCACCCCTTAACAATACGGACTTTTGCGGGGCAACACGCCCGCATTGAGGCCCGCGACGGGGTTGTGTCGAAGCTGTTATCGGATATGACACGGCCGGTTCCGCCCCGGTCCGGGCATATAGTCGGAGACAGTCATTTGAAGCCCCTCAGTCAGCCTGAAAGGACCGCCGTGCCCAACCCCGGAAACTGCCCTTGCCTGTCCGGTGAGCAGTACGCGGACTGCTGCGGCCGGTTCCACCGCGGTGACGCCGATGCCCCCACGGCGGAACAGCTGATGCGCTCCCGGTACAGCGCGTTCGTGGTGCACGATGCCGCCTACCTCCTCCGAACCTGGCATCCGGATACCCGGCCCGCGGAACTCAAACTGGATCCGGCCATCGAATGGCGCCGGCTGGACGTTGTTTCCACGGTCCGCGGCGGACCGCTGGATTCGGAAGGGACCGTCGAGTTCAGGGCCCACTTCCGGCACGACGGCGAGCGGGGCGTCCACCACGAAACCAGCCGGTTCCTGCGTGTTGACCGCCGTTGGTACTACCTGGACGAGGTTGCGCCCTAGCGGTCAGCGTCCGCTTCAACGGGGGTGAACCCGGCCCGGTCCACCTTGCGGTGGAACCGCATGCCGGCCATGCCGCCCACCACGGCCCCAATCAGTGCGACCACAGCGACCACGACGGCGGCGATAATGCCGGAGGTGGTCAGCTGCCCTTCATTGACGGGGATCCGCGGGAAGCTGTTCAGGTTGGCGAGGATGTTGAAGCGTCCACCGGCGATCATGGCCAGCAGCGCAACAAGTATTGCGAAGATCACGGCCCAGACCCACACCATGAACCCCTGTTTGGCGCCGTTGAAGCGCGCCATCCGGCCGGCCACGTAACCGCCGCAGTAGTAAGCCACAAAGAGGATGACCAGCAGCACAATGATCCCTACCAGCCCCACGGTCTGGTCGCCGGAGGCCTGGTTCACGGCCTCGTTGACGTCCGTGCTGGTGGCAAGCCCCACTGCTGTTCCCGCCGCTGCAACGAGGGCCGTCAGCAAGACGGCCGTTCCCGTCGCGGCCAGCCAGCCAAAGAATGCGGACCCGACCTTGATGCCGCCGAACTGTTCCTTCTCGCGGGCAACCACAGTCTCGCGGGTGGCAGCATGGGGGTCAGCGGCCACAACGGGCTCGGACGTCGGAGGCACCGTGTAGGCGCGGGTGTCGGCGTCGTGGTCCGTGCCGGCGTCGTACTTGCCGCTGGTACGCGGAGCGTCAGCGTAGCTGCGGCGGCCCTCCAGCCTGCCTTCCACCCCGTTCCGGTCTGCGTGGCTCGCGTCGACGCCGTCCGTACGGTCGACGCGGGCGCGGCGCGGCTGTCTGTCTTCGGGTCCTGCTGTGCTGCTCATCAGGCGTTCTCGCTTTCATCGATTGAACCGGGCCCATTGTTTGGGCCGGCCACCGCTATGCGGAGACGTGCATGGTGCTCTTATCACCACCTAACCACGGCCTGCCGGTGGTAGCAAGGATGCTTAGTATCTCCGGCGGGGCGGAAATCAGCGTGAATCAGCGGTATTTGCGGTGCAGGTTCTCCTTCACGGACGGCCGCGGGGACGCGTCCGCGATCCATGGCCCGGTGCCTTCGGACTGGTCCAGGACGCCTGCTTCCAGCCACGTGTAGTCGCCCGCCAGTACCTTTTCGGTGAGCTCGCGGTCGGCGTCGTCGGTGTTCCGCCACAGCTGGTCGAAGTACTCGTCCACCCGGACCCGCGCTTGTTCGCAGTAGGCCTCGGCGAGTTCATAGGCAGTGGCGGCCTGCTCGGGCGACGTGTGGAGCATGCCTTCAGCCCGCGAACAGCATGCCGCCATCGCAAACAGCTCCGCGCCGATGTCCACGATCCGGCCCAGGAACGCCTGCTTGTGCTCCAGCTTTGCCTGCCACCGGCCCATTCCGTAAAACGTCTGGCGGGCCAGCCGCCGCGAGGAGCGCTCCACGAAACGCAACTGCTTGGCCAGCCGGCCGAACTCCGTGTAGGACCGCGGATCCATCCCCGCGCCCGCCACCAGTTTGGGCAGCCACCTCGCGTAGAAGCCTGAAGCGCCGACGGCCGCCCGCGCCTTGTCCTGCAGGCTGGCATCCGCGGAAGCAAGGTCCCCGGCGGCGGCGAGGTGCGCATCCACGGCCTCACGGGCAATCAGGAGCTTCATGATTTCCGAGGAACCCTCGAAGATCCGGTTGATCCGGAGGTCCCGGAGCTGTTGTTCTGCCGGCACGGCGCGCTCGCCTCGCGCCTCCAGAGAGTCCGCCGTCTCGAAGCCGCGTCCGCCGCGGATCTGCACCAGCTCGTCAGCTATCCGGCAGCTGATCTCCGTGGACCAGAGCTTGGCCAGGGCGGCCTCGATCCGGACATCCTTCTGGCCGGCATCGGCCATCTCGGCGGACAGCTCGAACACGGCGTCCAGGGCGAAGGCGCTCGCGGCGATGAAAGCGATCTTCTTGCCCACGGCTTCGTGCTTGCCTACCGGCCGGCCCCACTGCGTGCGTGCGTTGGACCATTCGCGGGCGATCTTCAGGCTCCACCGGCCGGATGCCACACAGAGGGCCGGGATGGACAGCCGTCCGGTGTTGAGGGTGGTGAGGGCGATCTTCAGGCCCTGGCCCTCCCGCCCGAGCCGGTTAGCCGCGGGTACCCGCACCTGGTGGAATCGCGTCACCCCGTTTTCGATGCCCCGCAGCCCCATAAAGGCATTGCGGTTTTCCACCGTGATGCCGGGGGAGTCCATTTCCACCACGAAGGCGCTGATGCCGCCCTTGTGGACCGTGCCGTCGGAATCCCTGTGCTCCGGGACCAGGGCCATGACCACCACCAGTTCGGCGATCACGCCGTTGGTGGTCCACAGTTTCACGCCGTCCAACACGTAAGCATCGCCGTCGTCCGTGGGAACTGCGGTGCTGCCCATCCGGGCGGGGTCGCTCCCGACGTCGGGCTCCGTCAGCAGGAACGCCGTGATGGCGCCGGCGGCGCAGCGGGGAAGGTACTCTTGCTTCTGCTCCGCAGTGCCGAACACCTTGACAGGCTCAGGGACGCCGATGGACTGGTGCGCGGACAGCAGCGCTCCGAGGCTCGGGTGCACCGAGCCCAGCAGGGCCAGCGCGCGGCCGTAGTACACGAGGGACAGGCCGAGGCCGCCATATTCGCGCGGGATCTTCATGCCGAAGACGCCCAGCTCGGCCAGGCCGGCGAGGTACTCGTCCGGGATTTTGGCGTCCCGCTCGATCAGGCGGCCGGACATGGTCCTGCAGTAGGCGGTGAGGCGGGCCATGAACTCGTCGCCGCGTTCCACGTCCTCGGCCCTGGCCTCGGGCCAGGGATGGATCAGCGAGAGATCGAAGCTGCCGAGGTACAGACCCTTGGCGAAGCTGGGCCGGTCCCAGGAGGTTTCCCGGGCGGCCTCCGTAATGGCCCGGGCATCCGCCTCGGTGGCCTCCGGTCCGATCTTGTCGGGGGCGACGGGAACATCGGCGGCTGGACTGTCAGTGGCAGAGCTCACGGGGCATCTCCTCTAACCGGGGTGGCCGGCTCGAGCCCTGGGTCCGCCTCGGGTGGAGAACCCTTCAGCTGTCCCTCAATGCTACCCGCGGGTAAGTTCCCGTGCTAGGGGCAGGCTGCCCTTGAAAGTCGCCGGGGAGTTCCACTGTGGAGGCGTGGTGCACCATCCGGTCCCACAGGTGGTTGATGCCGTGGACCAATCCCAGCAGGGTGCCGGCAACGATGAACCAGGCGAGCCGGCCCACTCCCACGAGCACCATGGCCAGGAAGCCGGCCGTCATCATGAAACCCACTATCAGCATCCCGAACATAAGAGTTCCGATGAACACGAAAGTGCCTGTTTCAACTGCGCTGAGATCGAACTGCATGGTTTCCCCCTGCGTCATTGCCTGATGGATCGAGTAGCACGAGCGTAGGGTGCGGGCGGCGCGGTCAGCCAGACTCAGCACGCCGTGGCGCGGGGGTTGATGCGCGATCGAAATGCTACCGGAGCGTAGGTCACGGTGCGGTCACTTAAACCCCACCAGTAACACGCGTAACAGGAGTCGCGGGCTGCCGGCGGGCCGGACACCATGCCGGAGCTGCTGCCCGGGGCACTGCGTTAACCTTGTAGTTGGCAGTTTTCGGGTTTTCCGCTGCCCGACGAGTCCCGTGGCAGCTGAAGGAGAGTGCGTGTCCCGATCCGCCCCGTCCTCCGCGGACGCGATCAGCGCCCGGCTCCGGGACCTCGAACTCCTCACCAAAGGGCCGGCCTGGGCGCTCACGCGGTCCGCGCCGTGGGTCATCGCCGTCCTGCAGGCTTCCTTCACCCGCACCCGTCCGCAGCTTCCGCTGGAAGAGTTCCATGCCGACGTCGACGCCTTCCTTGAACAGCTCCGCCGCCAGGACCCCGGACTGGGCGGGATAGCCAACGGGAAATCCTTCGGGGACGAATGGACCCGTAAGAATTTCCTGACCCGCCGCAACCAGTCGGGGCAGATCGTCTACGAAATCACCGAACCCGCGGCCCGCGTCCTGGCTTTCCTGGACAGCCTTTCCAGCGAACGCTCCACCCTGAACGGTTCCCGCCTGGGGACGCTGCTCGGTGACGTCGAAAAGCTCGCCAACGAGACCAACCCGGACCAGAGTGCCCGGCTTGAGTCGCTCGAGGACGAGATCGAGGAGCGCCAGCAGCTCATCCAGGACATCAGCTCCGGCGACTTCGACGGGCTGCTGGACGACGACGAAGCAGTGGAGGCCGCCGGAAACATCCTCGACCTCGCCGCCAGCCTGCCCGCGGATTATAAGAAGATGCGTGA
Source organism: Arthrobacter sp. SPG23 (assembly GCF_000876655.1). GTDB lineage: Bacteria > Actinomycetota > Actinomycetes > Actinomycetales > Micrococcaceae > Arthrobacter. The sequence continues at coordinate 25,165 of NZ_JYCN01000031.1, read as the reverse complement.
CCGGATCGAAGAGCTGGTGGGCGAGCTCCGCAACCAGATCATCGAGGAATCCCTCAGCAAAGGTGCCACCATGGCGCAGGTGCTGGAGGCGGACAAGCGGCTGCGGCAGAGTCCTGAAGGCAGGACATTCCGGTCCTTCACGGCATTCCTGGAGGATCCCCAGCAGCAGCTGCGTTTCCGGTCGGCGATCGGCGAGGTGCTCAGCCGCCAGTTCGCGGACGACCTCAGCCATGACGACCGCGAGACGCTGAAGAACCTGGTGGCCGAGCTCCGAACGCAGCATAGCCAGATCCAGCGGATCTACGGCAAGCTCAGCGAAAGCCTCAACACCTATGTCCAGAGCGACGATTTCCGCCAGTCCGTGCGGCTGCGGAAGGTGCTCCGGGAAGCTGAACAGGCCATCCGCTCGCTGCCTTATGAGCGGGAACGCCCCGGCCTGGTGCCCGGACCGGTGCTCTTCAACGCAGGCTTCGAGTCCTTGTCCATGGTCAAGCTTTTCGACCCCGACGAGTTCGCGGCGCCCCCGAAGCTCGCCGACCCCATCGCCTTCAGCGACTCGGACCGGGTGCGCTCGCCGCGCACCGGCAAGGCCAAACCGGCAGCCATCCGCGCCGCGCTCGCCGGGGCCGCCACGCTCCCGGAGGCCTGGGAGCAGCTTCCGCCGGAGGAACGCCACATCAACTCCATCCGCGCGCTGCTGTCCCACGCCCTGCACGACGGGGCCGGCTTCGACCGCGCCGGCTGGGACGCCATCGACTTCGAACAAATAGACGGAACCACCCGCAAGGCATTCCTGCCGGTGGTCACCCTCACAAAGGATTGACGATGACTGAATTTTCAAGCACTACGAGTGCAGCGACGGCGGACGCCGCCGTCGCTGATCCCGAAGTGCCGGTGGTCGAGCCCGAAGTACCGGTGGTCGAGCCCGTCGAGACCCCGGAGGCACCCTCCGCCCCCGGACACATCCACGCCGAGCCGTTTACGGTGACTCCGCGGGACACTTTCGTGGACGGCGCCGCGCTGTTCCCCGGGGACACCGGCGTCCTCCCGATGAAGGTCCGCCAAGCACTGGTGAAGCTGCTGAAAGGCCCCTATGTTGATGGCGGCCGGGACGAGAAACTATGGACCACGCTGCTGGACAACCAGCTGATCCTGCGGAGCCGGCTGTCCGAGCTGTTCCTGACACTCCAGCTGGACCACGAACGCAAGGTAGCAGTGCTGCGCCCGGTGGACCCTGAAGCCATCGGAGGCAGCACCCGCTCCAGCATCCTGCGCCAGCAGCGTGCGCTCAGCCGGGTGGAAACCATCGTGCTGCTGCGCCTGCGGCTCCTGCTGGACCGCCACGTCACGGCCCAGACGGATCCCACCATCACGAAGGAAGAAATCGCCGAGCTGGTGGCCCACTACCAGCCCTCCGGCCAGCAGGACGCCCTGCGCGACTCCGACGTCGTCAACCGCGCCATCACCAAGCTCCTGGCCCGCCAGCTCCTCATCACCACGGGCCTCGAGGACGTTTACACCATCTCCAACGCCCTGCCGCTGGCCCTCCCCTTCGAAAACATCGGCGACATCCCGGCCCATATCGAGGCCCTGGTGGCGGCAACAGCAGACCCCGCCGGAACGGAAGCGCTCATTGAGCTTGACGCTAATCCGGTGGTTGAGCCTGTCGAAACGGATGACGACGACACTGACGACGACGCGGAGGACAGCAAGTGAGCATCGCAACCATGCTGCCCATGGGCGAGCTCACCAACCCCGGCCAGATGCGCCTGGCCCTGGTCCAGGTGGTCAACTGGGGCACGTTCCATGGCGCCCACACGATGCACGTGGACCGCAACGGCACCCTGCTGACCGGCAATTCCGGCGTCGGCAAGTCCACGCTGTTTGACGCCATGCTGCGGGTGTTCGATGCGCGGCCGCGCTCCAACGAGGCTGCGGCGCAACGCTCGGGTGCCGTGGAGGACAAGAGGACCACGTTCACCTACATGCGCGGCAAGGTGGGGGACAAAGCTGTGGGCGAGGGCTCCGCCAGCGCCTTCCAGCGCCCCGGTGCTACCTGGTCCGCCGTCGCCCTGACGTTCGATAACGCGGCCGGCACGAAAGTGACGGTGTCGGCGCTCTTCGACCTGCCGAAGAACGGCACGGAGTCGAGCGTCGGCCGGTACTACCTGATCGACAACAAACCGCTGGACCTTGCCGCGATCGAGGGCATTGCCGAGAAGCGCTTCACCAAGGCTGCGCTGGACACGATCTTCCCGGACGCGCAGGTCTTCGATGTGCACAAGGCCTTCGCCGAGCGGTTCCGACGCCTGCTGGGCATCAATTCGGACCAGGCCCTGCCGCTGCTCCGCGTCATCCAGGCCGGCAAGGGCCTCGGCGGCAGCGTCAACACCTTCTTCCGGGACCAGGTGCTTGATGCGCCCGCCACCCTGGCCGCGGCGGACGACGTCGTCGAGGAATTCAGCAACCTGATGTCCATCCGGCAGCGGCTGGAGGACGTACGGCAGCAGCGCGACCAGCTGGCTCCGGTGCCGGGCCTCAATAGGGAATACGCACAGTCCCTGCTGGACGCGAACCGTCTGCGGGAGCTTGCCGGCGAAGAGTTCGATGCCTTCAAGCAGCAGCTCGCGGTTGCGGTCCACGAAAAGACCCTGGCCCGCTACAAGGACCTCGCCCAGGCCAAGGCCAGGGAGCTTGCCGCGGAGCGCGCGGTCCGGGACGGCCTGGCCAAGGATCTGCGCCAGCTGGAGGCGGACTACAACAATCAGGGCGGCAACGCGATCTCGGCGATTGAGCAGTCGCTGGAGAACGCCCGGGTGGGACTCAAGCTCCGCCAGCAGGTGGAGCAGGCGGCACGGCAGGCGCTGGCGGATGCCGGCCTTGACCTCGAGTGGACGGCCGAAGGCTGGGAGCAGGCGCACACCCACGCCGCCGACCGCTCCGCCGAACTGCAGGATGACTCCGAGGCGCTCAAGGAGCTGCGCTTCGAGGCGTTCGACGGCCACGCCACGAAGAAACGTGAGCTGGCGGCGGCCCAGCAGGAACTCGTCTCGCTGAAGACGCGCAAGTCCCTGCTCCCGCCGTCGAGCATTGAAAACCGGGCCGCCATCGCGGCGGCAACCGGCGTGCCGGAGGAGCAGATGCCGTTCGGCGGCGAACTGATCGACCTCGCCGATGGGCAGGAACAATGGCGCCCTGCCGCCGAACGCGCGCTGCGGAACCTGGCCACCACGCTGCTGGTCCCCGGCGAACACTTCGCCGCCGTCACCCGCTACCTGAACGACAACTCCGTCCGCGGCGCGCTCCGTGCGGTGGACGTATCCAAGCCGCTCGCCGGCGGTGCGCTGGCCGTTGAAGACGTGGCCGACGGCGATCTGCTGAGCAAGCTGGACATCCTCACCGCCGGGCCTGCGGCCGATGCCGGGCAGTGGATCCGCGAGCGGATCGCTGCCGACTTCGCCTACCCGTGCGTCGAGGACCCGGACCAACTGGCCGCGTTGGACAAGGGCCTGAGCCTGGGCGGCGTGGTCAAACGCAACCGCCACACCGTAGAAAAAGACGACCGCTTCACTAGCAGGCAGGACTACGTCCTCGGCTTCGACAACGCGTCGAAGCTCGAACTCGTTGCCGCCCAGGTGGAGGACCTGCAGCAGGAACTGGCCAAAGCCGCCGAACTCGCGCAAAGCCGCGAAGAGTCGCACCAGGGGATGACCCGCCAGCTGGAGGCCCTGCGCCGGATCGCCGAAGACCACCGGCCCTGGGAACAGGTTTCCGCGGCTGTGGCGGAGGACGAGCTCGGCAAAATCGAGCAGCGCCTCAAGGATGCCCTCGCCGCCCAGGCCGACCTGGAGCCGTTGCGCGCCAACATCGAGGCGGCCCGGCAGAAGCACCAGTCCAGCACCGAGGCCGCAGCGGTCCTGCAGAGCGAATACAAAGCGCTGGATCAACAGCTCACCGCAGCGGATTCGCTGCTGGAAGCGGCGCGCACCCGCCTGCGCCAGGCTCCGCCGTCGGACGCCACCGTTGCCGCGCTGGAACAATATTGTGCCGACTTCGGCGGCGTTGGCGACGTCACGGAAATGCATGAGCTGGACAACCTGGCCAACCAGGTCCGGACCCGGCTCCTCGCCGAACTGCATGCTGCAGAGTCCCGCGGGCAGGCCACCTCGGAGCGCCTCACCCGAATCTTCGAAGGATTCGTCCGCGAATGGGGCACGGCCATTTCCGCGGACCACGGCACCTCGATCGGCGCCGCCGGGGAGTTCGAAGCCCGGTACCACGCGATTGTCAGCGATGGCCTGCCGGCGCAGGAGGCCGAGTTCCGGCAGTTCTTCAACCAGCGCACGCACGAATCGTTCAGCACCCTGCTGCACCTGCTGGATGAGGAACGCCGGTCCATCACCAGCCGCATCCTGCCCCTGAACGGCATCCTGTCCGAGGTCAATTTCCATGAGGGCAGCTTCCTGGAACTCGACATCAAACAGACTCTGCCGCCCACCGCGAAGCAGTTCAAGGACGCCATCCAGAATGCGTTGAGGATCCGGCATGTCCGGCCCTCGCGCGCGGCCGGTGCACCGGCTTCCGGTTCGGAAGCGGACGACGACGCCGAGCTCACCAACCGCTACAAGTCGCTGGAAACGCTGGTGAAGCGGCTGGGGTCGCAGACTCCGGAGGACCGGCGCTGGCGGGCCGAGGTGCTGGATGTGCGCGGGCACCTGTTCATCCAGTGCAAGGAGCACCGCGAAGTGGCGGGAACGCCGTCGAACGGAAAGGGCCGGGGCAAGCGGACCGACGTATTCATGCACGCGGATACGGGTTCCATGTCCGGCGGCGAACGGCAGCGGTTCACGGCGTTCATCATGGCGGCGGCGCTGAGCTACCAGCTGGGCATCGCGGAGCAGGGCTTCACCACGTACGGCACCGTGATGATGGACGAGGCCTTCGTGCTGGCTTCGGAGGAATTCGCGGGTGCCGGCATCAAGGCGCTGCATGAATTCGGATTCCAGCTGCTCCTGGCCGCACCCGAGAACGTGATCGACCTGTCCCGGCACCTTGGTTCGGTCACCGAGATCCTGCGGGACAAGCGCACCAACCGGTCCGGTGTGCTCACTGCTCCTGTGATCGGCCCGAGGCCCGGTGCCGAGGGCCAGTGGAGGTCCGAGGCGAACCCGGTGGACATCGTCCTGCGCTGACCCCGGCCGCCTGATCGTGGCGGATTATAACAAATCGATGGATTTATCGCGGGTGATATGGAAGGGCGCTGCCCCTGCGTGCGATTCTGTTGAGCACAACACATCGCCACATGCTCCATCAGGGTTACCGCGAGCCACTGCCCTCACGGCGTGCCGGAAGCCAGCCCACCGAGCTGACGGCCTCCTCGTGAAAGGCACCATCATGCTTTCTGCACGTCGCGTCCCCTTCATTGCCGCCCTTGCAACCGCCGCCGCCCTCACCCTGGCCGGCTGCGGTGCAGGCACCCCCGCGGCCTCCTCCGGCGGCCCGTCTCCGTCGAGTGTCGGAACGCCGTCGGGGTCGGCGGGCGCGGCATCAGCCACCGCCACGGCTGCCCCGACGACGGACGGCGGCCGCCCGTCGTCGTCCGCTCCCGGCCCTGCCGACGTCGCGACGTATACGTTCCCGGACGGGCGCCTGTCGTTTAAGTACCCGGCCGACTGGAGGGTGGAGCTGTTCACCGGGGCGGGGGAGCCTTCGCTGTCGCGCACGGCGACCGTCTTCGACGCGAGCGGCACGGAGCAGGTCACGGTGTATTCCGGCCAGATGGCCGATGCTGTGAGCCACCCGGTAAACCGAACCGTCTTCGAGTCTGAACCCGTCCCGGGCCTCAGCCAGCAGCCTGCTCCCGCCGCCCACTACTCCTTCTACGTGGACCGGATGGATGGCAACCCGGCGTACCGCATGCACCTGACGGCCGGGACGCCCGCGAGCGGGGAGGACTCCCGGGTTGACGGGATCATCCGCATCGGGGACGAGGTCCTGGTGGCCGATGTCCGGTTCATCGAGAAGCCGTTCGCCGGCGATGAGGCGGCCAAGTCCTGGCTGGCAGGGGCCGAGGGGCAGGCACTCAAAGCGCTGTTGTTGAGCATTTCGTACAGCTGACTTGTCGCGCCTGCCCCGTCGCGCCCGGTTTAGCGTTCTTGGACCCGGTTGAGGAACAGTTCCGTCCGCGCCACCAGTCCGTCGATTTGCCGAAGAGCGACGGCGGCAGGGTCCGGATTGATCTCATTGGCCGGCGGTTCCACGCGCACGTTCCCGCTGCACAGGAAGTCGGCGCAGATCAGCGTCCCTATGGTGTTGCCGTTTCGGCCTGACTGGCCGGCACGTTTGGCAACCCACAACAGTACGTCGTCCTTTGAGAACACATCGCGGCACAGTTCGCACAGAACGGACCGGCTCTTCTTGGCTCCGCCCTCGGGTGCGCGGAGCATGATGCCCGTCAACCCCCTTGGAACCGGGACCACGAGGTAGCCGCGGAGCGGCATCTTGGCGTCCCGCCACCCCAAGAAGTCCAGGCTGTCCCAGTCCAGGGTGTCGAACTCCCGGGGCAGGGTGAGCTTGGCCGTCTCTGAGCGGCTGGCGTTGATGAAGGATGAACGGATCTGCTGGGCGGTGATTTTTTGCATGACAATGAGCTTTCGACAACGTAGGGCCCCGCAAGGGGATTGGCGGTCTCTTGTCAGCTGAATCCGGGCACACCGGAGGCTCAGGGAAGGAAAGTACCTGCCGGACGGCTAGAGGCGGGTCCGGTGCGGGAATGCTGACGTCGCTATGGCCGCAAAGCAGGCCATTCCGGCCGCCCCGCTTCCCGCGGCTGCGATGACCTCGACGGTCTTCGGCATGCTCATTCCCCTCGTTCCGCGGGCGGCCCGATCCAAGCCGCCCGATTGCCGGACGCTAGCGCCCGCTCCGCCATCCTCCCAAATTCGAAAGGCGTCGGCAATGCAGGCCCCGGCGGGAGGTAACGAGCGTTGGGGGAAAGGGGGCCAAAAGGGAGAGAACGTTACGGGCGGGCGGCGCCGCAGGCGTCGACCTGGGCCTGGACGATCGACCCGTAGTGGGCCACCAGGTCGTCGAAGTCCCAGCCGTCGAACATCCCGAGCGTCCTTACCGCCTCGCCGAAACCGGTCATGAGCGCGACGACGGTGGAGGCGTAACGCCGGTCCGGCGTCGTATCTTTCAGAATCCCGGCCATCGCGGCGAGGTACCGTTCGCGCGTTTCCGCGCGGGCGGCGTCGGGCGTCGGGGAGTCCTGGATGGTGAAGGGGAGCATGGCCCACGGCTCCTTTAGTCCGCGCTCCCGGCGCATCAGCACGCGGAACACCAGCGCCGCACCCAGCTCGGCGGCCGGGACGTCGAGCTCGGACAGCAGCGACTCATCCGGCTTGGCAGCTGCAAACAGTTTTTCCTTGGAGCCGTAAAGCTTCATCACCAGGGCTGCGGAAACGCTGGCGTCGGAGGCGATGTCGCGGACCGTCACGCCCCGGTAGCCGCGCTCACCGAACAGCCTGCCGGCCGAATCCAGGACGGCGTCGCGGCTGGACACCCCGGCCGCGCTCATGCGTCCACCAGTTGCCCGGCGGGAGTGTCCATCGACAGGTCTGCGGTCACCGAGCGGTTGTCCACGGCCAGCTTCCGGGCCATGGCCTGGTGGGTCGCCGGGTGCAGCAGCGTGACGATGTAGCGTCCGGCCAGCGGCAGCGGCAGCGAATACCGGCCCTCGACATCGGTACGGACTGTTGCCACGTGTTCGCCGGAGGCCTGCAGCAGGGTCACCACCGCGTCCGGGAGGGGTTTGCCTCCCACGGTGGCGGTTCCGGCCAGTTCCAGGCGGTCTTCCAGATGGAAGTTCTGCTGAAGCGTGCGGCCGTCGAAGTCGAACACCTCGGCCATTGGTGCCCAGCCTGCAGCGTTGGCCACCATGAGGTAGGTGCCCGCTCCGGGCAGCGCCACGGAGTAGTTGCCGTCACTGTCCACCCGGCTCCAGTCCACCGGTTCGCCGCTGGTCTGCAGGACGGTGACGACGGCGGGGGTGACCGGGCGGCGGTCGGCTGTCAGGACGCGTCCCTGCACCACCAGCTCGGTGGCGGCCGGTGCCGGCAGCCCTGCCTTGGCGGCGGCCGCTGCCCGCGGGATAAACACTGCAGCCACCATGGAGGCCGCGGACGCCAGTGCTGCCATCCAAAAGACGTCCTTGAATGCTTCGAAGGACGGCAGCCGGGCGGATCCCACGGTGATGGTCACGGAAGTGAGGACGGCGGCGACGGCCGCACTCGACGTCGAGGTTCCAATGGACCGCACCAGGCTGTTGAGGCCGTTGGCCGAGGCTGTTTCGGTGATGGGCACGGCGCCCATGATCAGGGTGGGCATCGCTGCGTAGGCGATTGCCGTCCCGACGCTGACCACGGTGGAGCCGATGATCACCGAGGCAATGGAATCCCAGAAGAAGACCCGGCCAACATAGCCCACCACCATGACTGCCGCGCCCGCGATCAGCGCCGACTTCCCGCCGAACCGCCGGATGATGCCGCCGGAAACGGGGGCGAAGACCACCATGGCCAGGCCGGACGGAACCATGCAGAGGCCGGCGGTGATCACGCTGAGCTGGAAACCGTAGCCGGTGGAGGTGGGCAGCTGAAGCTGCTGGGTAGTCAGGAGCATGTTGGCGAACATGGCGAAGCCCACCAGCAGGGAGGCCAGGTTGGTCAGGAGGACGGGGCGCCGTCCTGAGGTGCGGAGGTCCACCATCGGCTGGCTGACCTTCAGCTCGTAGGGCAGCCACGCGGCCAGGAGGATGGCGGCGGCAAGGAACAGAAGCAGTACCGGCTCGGAACCCCAGCCCCACGAGCCGCCCTTGGAGATGGCCAGGAGCAGCGCCGCCAGCGCCCCGGAAAGAATCACTGCGCCGAGGTAGTCGAACCGGCCCGGCGTGCGCACCTTGGATTCGGGGACCACCAGGACGACGGCGGCGAGCAGCAGTGTGCCGGCGCCACCGGAAACCCAGAAGATGGATTCCCAGCCCATGCTTTCGTAGAGGACGCCGGCCAGCGGGAGACCCAGCGCGCTGCCGATGCCCAGCGTGGCGCTCATCAGGGCGACGGCGGACCCCATCTTTTCCTTCGGCAGTTCATCGCGCATGATGCTGATACCCACGGGAATCAACGCCGAGGAAAACCCCTGCAGGGCCCGGCCGACGATGAGCCAGAGGAAGCTTCCCCCCACGGCGGCCACGATGGAGCCGGCAACCATGATGGCGAGGCAGATCACCATCATTTTCCGTTTGCCGTACATGTCCGCGCTGCGGGACACGATCGGGGTGGCCACGGCGCTGGAGAGCAGCGTGGCGGTGACCAGCCAGGAGGCGTCGTCCGCCGTGACCCCCAGGATTCCGGGAAAGTCCGGAAGGAGCGGCACCACCAGGGTCTGCATCAGCGCCACCACAGTGCCGCTCAGTGCGAGGACTGCCGTGATGGCGCCGGGGGACATGGATCTACTACGGGATTGGGGCATCAGGGCGGAACCTTCTGGGCGTGAGGCGGCCACAAAGGGGTGAACGCGCGTTTACTCGTCTTCAAGTGAACCATTGTTCACCCCGCGCCATCAAGAAATTAGAGGGTGTGAAGCCTCACTTTCAGGCCGGCGCCCGGGGCACTGCGTCCGGGACTTGGTGGCGATCGAGACAATTACGTTACGCAAACCTTCCGTAATTCACGGAAGGATAGGCTAGCCTTACTTGGGTTCGCATCATTGACCTAAGGAGTTCCGTGACTTCCCCCCTCTTCTCCGGCCCGGGCGCCGGCCGCAGCATGTTTGCAGGCCCGTCCCGCCGCGTGCTGCTCAAAACCGCCGGCAAGGCAACCGCCGTCCTGGCAGCTGCGGCACTCTCGCTCACTGCCTGCTCCACCGGTCCGGCGGCGTCCGGCACCGGCACTGCAGCGGCCAGCCAGTCCGCCGGCTCGCAGTTCCCCGTCACCATCAAGCACGTCTTCGGCGAGACCACCATCGAGTCCCAGCCGCAGCGGGTTGTCACGGTTTCCTGGGTCAACGACGACGTCGCACTCGCCCTGGGCGTCGTTCCAGTGGGCGTCCCCAAGAACGAATGGGGCGGCAACGACAAGGGCTCCACGCCGTGGAAGGATGCCAAGCTGGAAGAGCTGGGCGCAGGCTTCGGCACCGAGAAGGCGCCGGTCCAGTTCTCCGAGGCGGACGGTATCAACTTCACCGAGATCGCCAAGCTCAACCCGGACGTCATTTTGGGCGCCTACTCCGGCCTGACGGAAGAGGACTACAAGAAGCTCAGCGAGATCGCCCCGGTCGTGGCCCACCCCGAGATCGCCTACGGCACCTCCTGGCAGGATTCCACCACCATCATCGGCAAGGCCCTGGGCAAGGAATCCGAGGCCGCCAAGCTCGTCTCGGACACCGAAGCCACCATCGAGGACAAGGTCGCCAAGTACCCACAGCTCGCTGACAAGAGCTTTATCTACGGCAACCTGGAGCCCGCCAAGAGCGAGGGCGTCAACGTCTACACCGCGAACGACAACCGTCCGCGCTTCCTCTCGGAGATCGGCATGAAGCTGGCCCCCGTTGTGGAGGAGAACTCGAAGGGCTCGAAGGAGTTCTTCATTCCCTGGTCCGCTGAAAAGGCCAACGAGCTCGAATCGGACATCTTCGTGACCTGGGTTCCGGACTCCGCCACCACCGATTCCATCAAGTCCGACCCCCTGCTGGGCCAGATCCCGGCCATCAAGAACGGCGCGCTGGTTGCCGACTCGGACAACACGCTCACGCTGTCCATCTCGGCGTCGTCGCCCCTGAGCCTGCCGTGGTCGCTGGACACGTTCCTGCCGCAACTGGTGAGCGCAGCGGATAAAGTCGCGGACGCAGTGAAGTAGGCACCTCACCATGACACCCAGTACGACGACGGCGCGTCCGGCCGATGCGTTGAGTTCACCTTCCGGCCGCCCCGCAGGTAGGCAAGCCGCCTGGCTGCTGGCCGCCGTCGTCGTACTTGTCCTTGTTTCTGCCGTGTCGCTTGCCGTCGGCGCCCGCGGGCTTCCCCTCGACACCGTGTGGCAGGCGCTGACCCGGTTCGATCCTGCCAACGGCGACCACGCCGTGGTCCACGCGCGTATTCCCCGCACGGCCCTGGGCCTCCTCGCCGGCGGAGCCCTCGGCCTGGCCGGCGCCGCCATGCAGGGCGTGGCCCGCAACCCGCTGGCCGACCCCGGCATCATGGGGGTCAATGCCGGAGCCGCGCTGGCTGTGGTCACCGGCATCTACGTTTTCGGGATCTCGTCCCTGACCGGCTACATCTGGTTCGCGTTCCTCGGCGCTGCGGCGTCTGCCGCCGTCGTCTATCTGGTCGCCTCGCTGGGCAGGGACGGTGCGACGCCGGTGAAACTCGCCCTCGCGGGCGCTGCCCTGAGCGCCGGGCTGTACTCGCTGATGAACGTCATCCTGGTCTCGAGCCAAGACACCCTGGACCGGTTCCGGTTCTGGCAGGTGGGCGGGATCGCCGGGCGCGACTGGTCCGTGGTGCTGCCCGGCGTGCCGTTCCTCCTTCTTGGCGCTGGGATTGTGCTGGCTACCGGCCGGATCCTCAACAGCCTGGCTCTGGGGGACGACATCGCCCGCGGCCTCGGTCAGCGGGTGGGCCTGGTCCGCGGCGTCACCGCCCTGGGCATCGTGCTGCTGTGCGGGTCCGCCACCGCCCTGGCCGGGCCCATCGGCTTTGTGGGACTCGTCATTCCGCACGCCGTACGCTTCCTCACCGGGCCCGACTACCGCTGGATCCTGCCCTTTTCCCTCGTCCTGGCCCCGGTGCTCCTGCTGTCCGCGGACATCCTGGGCCGCGTGGTGCTCCTGCCCGGCGAAGTCCCGGCGGGAATCATGACGGCCCTCGTGGGCGCGCCCGTCTTCGTGTGGCTGGTCCGCCGCGGGAAGGGGGCCGGACTGTGAGCAAGGCAGACCTCGCGCACGTTGGGCGTGAACTGGGAGACAACGCGCCTGGCGCTGGTACGTGGCACCCCGCCGCGCTGAACCGCACCGCCGTGAACCGGACCGCCGTGCTGGCGTTCGCCGTCGTGGTCTTGTTCGCCGTCAGTGTGCTGCTGGGAAGCTACACCGTGACCATCCCCGACTTCGTCAAAATCCTGCTCGCCCACCTCACGGGCGGCCAGAAGATCCCCGGCGCAAGCTTCATCGTGATGGAAAACAAGCTTCCCCGCGCGGTAATCGGCACCATGATCGGGGCCGGGTTCGGCCTGGCCGGCGCCCTCTTCCAGACCATGCTCCGCAATCCGCTGGCCAGTCCGGACGTCATCGGCATCAGCTACGGGGCCAGCGCCGCAGCCGTCACGGCCATCGTTGTTTTCGGCGCGTCCGGGGCCGTTGTCTCCGGCGCCGCCCTCGCCGGCGCGCTGGGTGTGGCCGCGCTCATCTATGCCATCTCCCGCGGCGGCTCACTGGGTTCCGGCGGCGGAAACCGTGGCAACGCCGCAGGCAGCCGGCTGATCCTGGCGGGCGTGGGCATCGCCGCCGCGCTCCACGCCGTGGTCAGCTTCCTCATGACGCGGGCGGACATCCGCACCGCCGCCGACGCCCTGGTGTGGCTTAACGGCTCCCTCAATTCCGCCAGCTGGGACCGCGCCGGAGTCCTTGCCCTTGCGCTGCTTGTCCTCATCCCGGCCGCAGCCGCACTCTCCGGCCCCTTGCGCATCCTCGAACTCGGCGACGACGCCGCTGCCGGGCTCGGAATCAGGGTCGGCTTCACGCGGCTGGCCGTAGTGGTGGTCGCCGTGGCACTCGCGGCAGTGGCGACGGCGGCAGCCGGCCCGGTGGCGTTCGTCGCCTTCCTGGCCGGTCCCATCGCCCGCCGCTTCACCGCAAAAGCCAGCCTCCCGGCGTCGGCCTTCGTCGGGGCGCTGATCGTACTGGCGGCGGACTACTTCGCCGCGAACATCGCGCCCCTGCTGCTGGATGGCACTGTCCTTCCGGTCGGCGTGGTCACCGGCGCGCTGGGCGCCCCGTTCCTGCTGTGGCTGCTGGTCACTTCCAACCGAAAGGATGCCTGAGATGGCTGTTCTGCGCGCCACGGACCTCACCCTCAAATATGCCCAGCGGACGGTGGTTGACGGGCTGTACGCGGATATCCCGGAGGGCAAGGTGACCATGATCGTGGGCGCCAACGCCTGCGGCAAGTCCACCCTCCTCCGCGGACTGTCCCGGCTGCTTAAGCCCGCGGCCGGCATCGTGACGCTGGACGGCAAGGACATCCACACCCGCTCCGCCCGCGATGTGGCCCGCACCCTGGGTCTGCTGCCCCAGCACCCCACCGCGCCGGACGGCATCACGGTCCGCGACCTGGTGGGACGCGGGCGGTACCCGCACCAGGGCTTCTTCCGCAGCTGGTCAACAGGCGACCTGTCGCACCATGACCGCGCGGTGCAGCGCGCGCTCGACGCCACCGAAACGCTGGACCTCGCCGGGCGCAACGTGGACGCACTGTCCGGCGGCCAGCGCCAGCGCGTCTGGATCGCGATGGCACTGGCCCAGGAGACCGACGTGCTGCTCCTGGACGAACCCACCACCTACCTGGACCTGGCCCACCAGGTGGAAGTGCTGGACCTGATCACGGACCTGAACCGCAAGCGCGGCACCACCGTGGCCATCGTCCTGCATGACCTGAACCTCGCGGCGCGGTACGCGGACCACGTGATTGCCATGAAGGATGGCCGGATCGTGGCGGAGGGCGCCTCCACCGACGTGGTGACCGAAGACCTGGTCCGGGACGTCTTCGGCCTGGACTCCCGGGTGCTTCCCGACCCCGTGTCCGGCACACCGCTGATCATTCCGCTCGGCCGGCACCACACCACTGCAACTGAACTGGAGTTCGTTTCATGAAGACCCGCGGGATCGCCACCACCGAACCCATGACCCTCGCATTCGACGTGACCGTCACCGCCGTGCAGGAACTCAGCCCCAACTTCCGCCGCATCACCTTCGGCGGGTACTCGCTGCGTGACTTCGGCGTCCACGGCGGAACCCTGGACCTTCGGGTGAAGCTGATGATCCCGTCCCTTGCCGAGGACGGCACCCGGCTGCCGCTGCCCGTGTTCCGGATGGAGCAGAGCGGCTGGTACCGGGAATGGCTGGCGATGGATCCGGCCACCCGTGGCTCCATGCGCACCTACACCGTCCGGCAGGAACGGCTCGACGCCGTCTACCCCGAGATCGACGTGGACTTCGTGATGCACTTCGACTCCAACGGCCACGGCGGGCCGGCCGCACACTGGGCCCTGAACGCCAAACCCGGGGACGCGCTCACCCTTATCGGCCCCAACAACCGCGCAGCGCACTGCGTCACGGCCGAAACCTACTCCGGCATCGAATGGCGTCCCGGACTGGCCCAGCGCGTGCTGCTTGCCGGCGATGAAACCGCTGTTCCCGCCATCAGCGCCATCCTGGAAAGCCTCCCGGCCTACATGAGCGGGCACGCCTTCCTCGAGGTCCCCGAAGCCGGCGACTTCCAGGACCTGACCTCGGACGCCGACGTCGAAATCACCTGGCTGGCGCGTGGCGCGTCGATCGGGCGATCACGCCCGCACGGTGAACTCCTGCAGCAAGCAGTCCGGGCCGCCGTTCCCGAACCGGGCTGGGTGGGCATCAAAGCCGCCTCCGGCGGGGCCGGTCCGGAACCGGAGGACGTGGATGTGGACCAGGAGATCCTCTGGGAGACGCCCGCGCGGATGGAAACCTCGGCCATCGCGGCCGCGAAGAACCCCGGAATGCCCGCCGGCGCCATGCCGTTCTACGCGTGGATTGCCGGCGAAGCGGGGGTCATCAAGGAGATGCGGCGCTACCTGGTGCGCGACGTCGGGATCGACCGCAAACAGGTGGCCTTCATGGGCTACTGGCGCCAGGGGAAAGCGGAGCTTTAGGCCTAGATGCGGCCGCGCTTAGTCCGCCTCCACCGCTGACCTTGCCGTCGCTTAGACACCTCCCGACGCTGCGCTCGGCCGCGGACGGCCTTGCTCCGCTCTGGTCGGCGATGCGCTCCTAAGCAAGCCAGCGGTTGCGGCTCGCGGGTCAGTCATCTCAGATTCAACCCGTCTTTCCCTACTGGTTTTGTTAAGGGGTTAGGGTGCCGGGATGGGTTCATTTCCTTTGCTTCCGGACCGGGACGGGCGACGGCGGTTTGTTGCCTTGGGGGATTCGTTCACCGAGGGCGTGGGGGACCGGAGCAAGCGGCTACCCAACGGGGTCCGCGGCTGGGCGGACCGGGTGGCTGAGAAGCTGGCGAAGGCCGAACCGGGGTGGGAGTACGCAAACCTGGCCATCCGCAGCAAGAGGCTTCGCCACATCATCGACGAACAGCTGGAGCCGGCGCTCGCGATGGAGCCGACGCTGGTCACCCTGTATGCCGGCGGCAACGACATCCTCGACTTCGGCACCGACGTGGATGCGCTCATGGCCGAGTACGAGGCGCTCGTGGCCCGGCTTGCCGCCACGGGTGCCACGGTGGTGCTGTTCACCGGATTCGACGTCAAGGTCTCCGCAGTCCTGGAGCCCTTGAAGAAACGCAACACCGCCTACAACCGCCGGGTCCGCGAAATCGCAGCCAAATACAACGCGGTCCTGGTGGATTACTGGTGCTTCGAAGCGTTCCATGACCGGCGGATGTGGGATTCGGACCGGTTACATATGTCCAAGGCCGGCCACAAATACCTCGCCGCCCAGGTATTGGACCATTTGGGTGTGCCGCACAAGATTAGCCCGCTGGAGTGGGAGCCGCCGGACAAATTGAGCCTGCGCGAGTGGGAACAGCGGCAGCGGCGCTGGGTGCACGACTGGGTGTTGCCGCTCTTTGGCCGCAAGCTGCGCGGCGTCACCCTGGGGGACAGGCTCAGCCCGCGCTGGCCGGAACCGGTGAGGGTCCCGCGGAAGGGCGGACTGAAGAAACTCCTCAAGACGGCGCCGGACGGGCCGCCCCGGGAGAACTAGCTGTCCAGCAGGTTTTCGTAACCGGGGGCCACCCTGCCGGCATGGAATTCCTCGACGTCGAACTCCGCCACCCCGTTGGTGTAGAACGGGTCCCTGACTAGCGCCGCGTCTAGGCTGGCCCGGTCCGCATTGGACAGCAGCAGCGCGCCGGTGCGGGGGATCTTCCGGCCGGCCACAATGAAAATGCCTTGGTCGAACGCGTCCTGCAGCCAGTCAACGTGTGCTTTGAGATGGAAATCGACGATCTCTTCGGGAACCTTGTAGGTCAGGGAGACAACGTACATGCGGTCAGCCTACCGGTTCCTGCTACGGAAGCAGCTTGAGTGCGCTATTCCAGTTGTAGTCAGGGTGGGCGTCACCCGCCTGCAGCCCAATGACCAGTAGCTGGAAGGCCTCCAGTTCCCGCGCCCGGCGCAGCGGCCCCACGTCGATGGCGCGCAGGCCGGAATCATTGATGAAGCCGGCGACGGCGGCTTTGGCGTCGGCGGAATCCCCGGCCAGCAGGACATCGAGGGTCTGCCCGCCCACCTCTCCGTCCGCCAGCGTGGAGGCAAAGACCGTGTTGAAGCCCTTGACCACGTTGGCGCCCGGAACCAGCGCCTGAATCTCCTCGGCTGCGGAGCTCCCGGCGGGCACAGTGAGGGAATCGAGGGTTTCGTTGTTGACGGGGTTGGAGACGTCCACGATCGTCTTGCCGTTGAGTGCCTCGCCATACCGGGCGGCGATTTCCTTGGACACCTCAAAATGGGTGGCAAGGACAACGATGTTTCCCTCAATTTCCTGTCCGGTTGTCCCGGGGGTCGCGTTTGTTTCGGCAGCCAGCGCGGAAGCAGCCACGGCGTCCCGGCTGAGGATCTGGATGCTCCGTCCGGCACTGGCGGCGCGGGCAGCAATTCCCGCTGCCATGTTGCCGGTGCCGATGATCGTGATGTCAGTCATGGCGCTCCTGTGACCGGGACAGTTGATCAGGACAGCCGGGGCTTGAACTGTCAATCATTTTTTCTCCTAGGATGTATCCATGACCGAACCGCGCTGGCTCAACACCGATGAACGCCGTGCATGGCTTGCCCAGCTGAGCATCAACACCTTGCTGCCCGCGGCGCTGGACACGAAGCTGCACGCGGCGGGCAAGCTTTCGCTCTTCGACTACAACGTACTCGCCATGCTCTCCGAAGCGGAAGGCCGTTTCCTCCCCATGAGCGAACTCGCGGCCCGGACCAGTGCCTCGCTGTCGCGTTTGTCGCATGTGGTCACCAAGCTGCAGAAGAGGGGGTGGGTGGAACGCCGTCCGCATCCGCGCGACGCGCGCGTGACCACCGCCCACCTGACGGATGCCGGCATGGCCACCATTGTGGAGTTGGCGCCGGGCCACGTGGAAGCGGTCCGGACGCTGTTCCTTGATGCCCTGTCCGAGCGCGACGTCGCTGACCTCGCCCGCATTGGCGAGAAGATCGTGGGCCGCCTGGACGCCGATCACTGGATCCTGCGCGAGTCCTGACCAGCGACTCCCGGCCAGCGACGCGTAGGGGTGCGCCACGCCCGTAGTGTTGGCTCCATGGAATCGCCCATCCAGAGCTACCTGCGCCAGATCCACGCCGAGATCGCCCTGCTGAAGGACGGCAAGCCGTACAGCACCATTCCGGCCATGGCCAACGTGGACCCGGACAGCTTCGGCATTGTGCTGGCCACAGTGGACGGCCAGGTGTATGAGGTGGGGGACTCACGTGCGGAATTCACCATCCAGTCCATCTCGAAGCCGTTCACCTACGGGCTTGCCCTGGAGGATCTCGGCAGCGAGGCCGTGGATGCCAAGGTGGATGTTGAACCCTCCGGCGACTCCTTCAACGAAATTTCGCTGGCCGAGGGGACGGGCCGCCCGGCGAACGCCATGATTAACGCGGGTGCACTCACCGCTACGTCGCTGATCAGGGGGTCCGGCGGCCAGTCGAGCTTCAAACGGATCCTCAGCACGTACTCGGCATTCGCAGGCCGTCAGCTTTCGGTCAACGAAAAGGTCTACGAATCCGAGCTGAAGCACGGCCACCGCAACACGGCGCTGGCCCATCTGCTCCGGTCCTTCGACATCATCGAGGATGATCCCACGCCTGTCCTGGAGGACTATTTCCGGCAGTGCTCGGTCATGGTGAACAGCTTCGACCTCGCCATCATGGCTGCCACGCTCGCGAACGGCGGAAAGAATCCGCTCACCCACCGGCAGGTACTGGACATCGGCCCGGTGGAGCGGGTGTTGTCGGTGATGATGACGTCCGGCATGTACGACGATGCCGGCGCCTGGATCAGCAGCGTGGGCATGCCCGGAAAAAGCGGTGTTGCCGGCGGGATTATCGCCGTCCTGCCCGGCCAGGTGGGGCTGGCGGTCTACTCGCCGCCGCTCGACGAACACGGCAGCAGCGTGCGGGGTTTGGCCACGGCCCAGAGGCTCTCACGGGACATGGAGTTGCATTTCGTCCGGGCTGCGCGCACCGGGCGTTCGGCCATACTTGCCGCGTACGACGTCACCGAAACGCCCTCGGGCATCCGGCGCAACGCCGAAGCGGCGGACATCCTCCGCGCCCACGGGCACCGCGCGCGCGTGATCGAACTCAACGGTGACCTCCTCTTCGCCGGGACCGAATCCATGGTGCGCGAGCTCAGCAGCCTGGACGACGACGTCGAGCTGGTGGTCCTGGACTTGCGCCGGACCGACCAGGTCAGCGAGGTCGCCTTGCGCCTGCTGGAAAAGTCCCGGGAGGGGCTGTCCCACGCGGGCCGCGAGCTGGTGCTGATTGAGGCGGACGGCGCGGTGGCGGAGTCCCTTGGCGAACGGGACGGGGCGGTACCCTCGTTTTCGACCCGGAGTGCCGCCGTCGAATTCTGTGAAAACCGGCTGCTGGCCAAGTACGGGGACCGGCTGCTGCTCCGGGACCACGTTCCGGTCACGAACTCGCCTTCGCTGGCGCCGCTCGAGGAGGCGGACGCGCTGGCCCTGCAGGGCCTGATGACAGCGAAGAAGTTCGACGACGGCGACGTCATCCGACGCATCGGGCTGCGGTTCGGCGGGGTCTACTTCATTACCTCCGGCAAGGTCAGCAGTACGTCGGCCGGGCCCGGCCCGGACCGGGTCAAGCTCAACACCCTCAGCGCCGGCATGACCTTCGGCGAGCTGGCGCTGGGCAGCGGCAACCGGCAGGAAACGACGGTCAGGGCGGACGGGCCCGTGGAGGTGATGGTGCTCAGCGCCGAGGCGATCTCCGACCTGGAGTCCACCGATCCGAGGCTTGCCATCGCCCTGTGGAAAGCCCTGACCCGGGATGCTTACACGCGGGTGGAACAGTACCTGCGCGAATCAGCCGTCCGGATCCGCGAGTAGCCGCCGCTTTGTTGCTCGCGGCAACGGGTGGCAGACTGTCGCTATGGACTTTGCCGCCCGCTATGTTGCCTTGGGAGATTCGTTCACGGAAGGCGTCGGCGACGACGATCCGGCCCGCCCGAACGGCGTGCGGGGCTGGGCGGACCGGGTGGCTGAGCAGCTCTGCGCAGCGGACCCGTCCTTTGGGTACGCGAACCTCGCCATCCGTGGCCGGAAGCTCCGGCAGATCATGGCTGAGCAGGTGGACGCCGCCGTCGAACTTAAACCCACGCTGGTGACCATTTACGCGGGGGCCAACGATATCCTCCGGCCCAAGATCGATATCGACGACCTTTTGGCGGAGTACGACGCCGGCATCCGCAAGCTGAGTGCCACCGGCGCCACCGTGGTGATGTTTACGGGCTTCGACGCCCGCGGTTCCAAGGTTTTCGGCACGATGCGCGGCCGCACCGCCATTTACAACGAGCTGGTGCGCGGCATTGCGGGCGACCACGGCGCCCTGCTGGTGGATTACTGGCGTTTCAGCGAGTACTACGACTGGGGCATGTGGGCCAAGGACCGGATGCACATGTCCTCCGCCGGGCACGCGAACATGGCCAAGAGGGTGCTGACTGTCCTCGAACACGATCACTCCATTGATGTACCGCCCATGACACCTGTGCCTGAGCTGAGCAGGGCTGACGCCATCAGGGCAAACGCGCGCTGGGTGCGGGAGTTCGCGGGACCCTGGGTGGTCCGCCGGGTCACGGGGAAGTCCTCGGGCGACGGCCTCCAGCCCCGGTACAGCCAGCTCACCCGGCTCTGACCCACCGCACGCCGGCACTGTGAGCCGATGCCGACGTCGGAAGTCATCGCCGGAAGCCCGGCGTCGCGAGCAGTTCGCCGCCGGCGCGCACGGCCAGTACCTCTATATCCCACCCGTCGGTGGCGCGGTCGAGCATCGGCAGCCCGCCGGCTACGATCGCCGTCGCCAGCACGTCAGCCGTCACGATGTCCGCCGCCGCAACGGAAACCTGGCGGAAGACCGGAGCAGCCGATCCGGGACGGGCGCCGCTGCCTGCACCGGCGGCCCAGATGTGGTCTCCCCGTTCCGCGGACCCGGACGTTGCCAGGGCCAGTTTCGCGCCGGAACGGCCGCCCAGCGGGTAGCCGGCAATCAAGGTTCGGCGGTCCTCCGGATCAACAATCCCGGCCCGCCACGGCTCGCGTCCCGCGGATTCCGGGCTTCCCGGCACGGGTGATCCGCTGACCAGCACGGGTGATCCGCTGACCAGCACGTCGCCGCCGGCGTTCAGGCACCAGTCGCGAAGGCCCAGCGCCAGCAGGGACGTACCCGCCTCCTGGATCGCATACCCCTTGACGATCCCGGACAGGTCAAGGACGCCGTCGGGCCGCTCAGGGGTGAAAGCCCCCTCGGTCAGCAGCCGCCAGCCGACGGCGTCGGCGTACAGGCGGCGCATGTCCTCGGACGCCTCCGGGAGCGCGATTTCGGCGCGCGCCAGCCGGCTGGCCTCCGAGTCCGGCCGGTAGAGGCTGAACGTTTCGTCGAGCCCCGCGAAAAGCTGTTCGACGACGGCGGTTGCCGCTGCCAGCTTGTCTGCCCCTAATGCTGCGGGCAGGGTCAGGCTCACCACCGTACCCATGCAGCTGAAGGTCCTGGCCCGGAGGGCTGGCGGCGCCGGGGGATAGTCAGAGGTTCGCTGCATCGATGGCCGCCTGGAGTGAGCTCAGGTAGGCGTCGCTGGTTATGGTGGCGCCTCCGATGGTCTGGACGTCGGCTGACTGTGCAGCGAGGACTTCGGCTTTAAGGAGGGGCGCCGCCCGGTTGCTGATCATGATGGACTTGCGGTCGTCGTCTGTCAGGTGAAGTGCCGTGACGTCGGTGATGGAACCGGCATTGACCGTGATCTGGACCTGGACGGCACCGAAGCGGGTCTGCACCACGCTGCCGGCGTAGGTTCCGCCGGCCTTGGCAGCGGCACCGGTTGTGGGTTCCGCGGCCGCGCCCGAATCTGTCGCGGTGGTGCCTGAAGTGGAGCTCGTGCCGGTGGTGCCTGAGCTTGAACCGGTGGAACCGGTGGTGCCTGAGCTGGAACCTGTGGCACCGGTGGTCCCGCTGGTTCCTGCCGGCGTGCTGGCCGCGGCGCCCCGTGTGTCTTCCACGTGGATGCCCGATTGCCACCCCGCAAGAAGGATGCCCGCGGAGGCAAGTGTTGCTGATATTGCTGAGCGTATTCTCACCAGTCGAACCTTTCGTAGTGGAGTTGGTCTTCTTTGACGCCCGCGGCGCGGGCATCGGCAAGGACATTCCGTGCCCACGCCGCCGGTCCGCAGACATAGACATCCGCGGTTGCGACGTCGGGGGCATAGTCCGCCAGCCGGTAGCCCGCTTTAGTGGTGCTGTCCGGGAGCCAGCTGCCCGGGTGCCGGCCCGAGCGGCCACCTGTCAGGTGGAATACGGTCGCCCCCCGGTTTCCGGCAAGTTCCAGGATTTCGTCGCCCAGGTAGAGTTCCTGCTCACTGCGGCCCCTGAGGATGACGGTCGCCTGCCCTGGAGCGAAGGGCGTCGATTCAAGGAGGGCCCGGAGAGGCGTGATGCCGATCCCGGCACCGATCATCACCACCTTGTCCCGGCTCCGGGCGGCGGTGCTGAAGATTCCGTAGGGTCCCTCCACCGCCACCTTGGTTCCGGGTTTCACTGCGGCAAGCTGCGCCGAACCCCGCCCAAGGTTCCGGACCGTGATCCGCAGCAGGCCGCGTCCGGACGCATCGAACTGCAGCGGCTCGGCGGAGAGGCTGAACGGGTGGGGGTGCCACCACAGGCCCGGAGCCAGGAACCGCCAGATGAAGAACCTGCCTCCGGTTCCGGCCAGCTCGTTCAGGTGCAGACCATGCATCTCGATGCTGACCACGCCGGGTGCCACCTGCACCACCCGGCTTACCGTGAGCTGATGCCGGAACGTGGCAACGACGGGTTCCAGGACGCGGTAATGAAGGAGTGCGGCGCCCGTGGCGATACACACGGCCAGCCAGTACCAGCGCTGCCAGGTACCTTCGGCGAATAGCCCGCCCACACTGAACTGGTGGGGGATTGAGGTAGCGACGGCGGCATAGGTCAGCAAGTGCACCGCGTACCAGAACTCGTAGGGAAAGCGCCTGCGGACGGCAACCAGGGAGGTGACCACGACGGCGATGAACAGCGCCATGGAAATATAGGCCAGCCACATATCCGGGACCATCACCCAGAGGGAAACTGCTTCACTGACGGGATCCAGCCCCTCGGCCATTCCGTAGCCGATGGCGACCAGGATTCCATGCGCCAGCAGGAGGTAGAGCGACGGTTTGCCGAGCTTCCGGTGGAATTCCAGGGCACGGTCGTGCCCGACGGTCTGATCGATGAGTGGAATCCGTGCCGCCAGCAGCAACATCAGGAGGACCAAGTCCATGCCGGCGAGTCCGGCCACAATGCCCAACGCGGTGAAGGCTCCGGCGGGTGTAGAGAATCCGGTAGCTCCGCCGTCGGCCAGCCATAACGCCACTGCGGCGGCAACGGAGGCCCAGGCTGACGTTGTCAGCAGGTCGGCGCGGAAAAGGCGCCGGCGGTGCTGGGCCGTAAAAGTGCCCGGCCCCTTGCGGGTGCCCCGGGAACTGGCGGCCATGGCCGGCAGGAGTTGTGTGTTCATGCTTCAAGACTGCGGCCGGATCCTTTCATTCTGCTGTGAAAAGTCTTCGGCGCCGATGTGACTTGGGAACGGTGAGCGTGCCGGTCTTATACACCCCCGAGCGGCAACGACGGCTACCCGATTGGCCTTTAATTAGTCAAGCTCGTAGACTTGGTAGGCGCTAGGTGGCGCGGAGCGTGTGCAATTGCTCCGGTTGGCGGGATCTGTCCTCAACATCGACAGTCCTCAAGGCCGGTAGTTAGGGGCTCAAGTTGCGTGCACTCCTGTATTCGCCCAGCATCCCGGTACTTCGCAGTGGATTCCTCTGCCCGGTACTCGTGGCCAATCATGTTCGCCCGTAGTACGGAAGACAGCCGGCTTTCGCCGACTGTCCACGCCTGCGGACTGCCGAATGTGTGAAAGCTGGATGCGGACGCCGCCTGTCGCACGGGACGCGGAACGCTGCGGACCGTTTCATTTATTTCATGAGGAGAGTCGTCATGGCAGCACACTGCCAGGTGACCGGAGCCGAGCCGGGCTTTGGACACAGCATTTCGCACTCGCACCGCCGCAACAAGCGCCGGTTCGACCCGAACATCCAGAAGAAGCGCTACTGGGTTCCGTCCCTGCGCCGTAATGTCACCCTGCAGGTCTCTGCACGTGGCATCAAGACCATCGACGTGCGTGGCATCGACGTTGTCGTAGCCGCCATCCTGGCACGAGGAGTGAAGCTCTAGTGGCTAAGGACAAGGACGTACGTCCGATCATCAAGCTCAAGTCGACCGCTGGCACGGGTTACACCTACGTCACGCGCAAGAACCGTCGTAACGACCCGGACCGCATGGTTCTGAAGAAGTACGACCCCCGCATCCGTAAGCACGTCGAATTCCGAGAGGAGCGCTAAGCACTATGGCTAAGAAGTCAATGATCGCTAAGAACGAACAGCGTAAAGTCATCGTCGAGCGCTATGCTGCAAAGCGCCTCGAACTGAAGAAGGCCCTGGTTGACCCCAACTCAACCGACGAAGCACGCGAAGCTGCACGCCTCGGCCTGCAGAAGCTGCCCCGCAACGCCTCCCCGGTACGTCTGCGTAACCGCGACATCATCGATGGCCGTCCCCGCGGTACCTTCCAGAAGTTCGGTATCTCCCGTGTTCGCTTCCGCGACATGGCTCACCGCGGTGAGCTTCCGGGCATCACCAAGTCTTCCTGGTAATTCAGTACAGCTGTTAGCTCAGAGCTGCTGATTCCAGTGGTCTAAGAAGGGCCGGCAACCTCACGGTTGCCGACCCTTCTTGCGTTAAACCGTTCGGGTTCCAGTCGGGCTTGCCCGACTAGTCGGCTGCGGTGATGCAGCACACAGAATCCGCGCACGACGCCGGTGCCCCGGAACGTGCCGGCAGTGCCCGTTTTGGCCCGGATTGACGGGGGTTAGACCTCCAAGCGGGGAGGGTTTGCGGTGAGGGCGAAGTAGGTGTATTGTTTTCTAAGTCGCCGAGAGGGGGCCGGCGAGAAGCTGGTTACCGAAGGCGGCCAAAACCCCTTCTAAACAGCCTGAAAAACGGTTCGCCACTTGGCGTGCTGTGTGAAGGCGGGGATGGCCTCGATGACCGGCAGATCACGGAAACGCTGATTTGCTTTGAGTCTTGAGTTCAGGTAAGTTTGGGAAGTTGCTCCGGAGCGATCCACGGCTGAGATGTTGTGGTGGTGCCGGGTGTGTCTGTTGTTTGAGAACTCAATAGTGTGCCAAGTTTGTTGATACCAATTTATTTTATGGATTGGTTGAATTGACTGGATCCGCCACCCCGTGGTGTGGTCTGGTTTTTACAGCTGGTTTCAAATTTTGTGCATTGTGTGTTTCCCGTTTTCCCGGGGGCGCATGGTGTGTCTGTTTTTGTTTTACTTCAACGGAGAGTTTGATCCTGGCTCAGGATGAACGCTGGCGGCGTGCTTAACACATGCAAGTCGAACGATGATCCCAGCTTGCTGGGGGATTAGTGGCGAACGGGTGAGTAACACGTGAGTAACCTGCCCTTAACTCTGGGATAAGCCTGGGAAACTGGGTCTAATACCGGATATGACTCCTCATCGCATGGTGGGGGGTGGAAAGCTTT
>NZ_JYCN01000030.1 GCF_000876655.1 Arthrobacter sp. SPG23 | reverse complement strand
CCCAGCCAGACCACTGGGTTGATAGGCCGGATGTGGAAGCGAGGACTAACGACTCGTGAAGCTGACCGGTACTAATAGGCCGATAACTTACACCACACACCACCCCTTGCAAACCCATTCAAAAGGGGTTTGCACCCAGGGGCGGTACAAAGAGAACAAGACTGCTTGCGTCCACTATGTGGTTCCCAACCAACAAACCCGTTGCTTGAGAACCGATAATTACATAACAACACCACAACTGCCCTAACAGGCAGAGCATGTTGTAACCACCAGATTTCCCGACCCCTAACCAGGGGTTGTGGAGCAAGGGTTACGGCGGTCATAGCGTGGGGGAAACGCCCGGTTCCATTCCGAACCCGGAAGCTAAGACCCACAGCGCCGATGGTACTGCACCCGGGAGGGTGTGGGAGAGTAGGTCACCGCCGGAACATCATTCAGGTCGAGAGCCCCAACCACACGGTTGGGGCTCTCCCACTTTAACCACCACACCACACCAGCACCCTCTCCCACCTAAGGCCCCCTTCCCGGGCAACCCTCTCTCCCTTAAGGCCCCCGTCCCGGGCGATGCTCTCTCACCCCGCGGCCCTGGCCCGGGGCACCCTGCGGTCGGCCACCGCCGTCGAACCCCGCCACAACCGGGAGAACGTCCCGGAAAACCCGGCAACAACCGAGAGAGCGTCCGCAAGGCGAGGGGTGGGCCACCCGGCCCCTGCCGTGGGTCTCCTTCCCCCTCCGACGCAACCACCCACCACCAGACCCTCTCTCACTAGTTGCAGCCTTTTGGGCAACGCTCTCTCACTGCCGCCCCTAGACTTACACTTCATGAGCCACATTCCGCCCGGATATCCGGCCAAGCCGGCCACAATCCTTGACGTGGCCGCGGCGGCCGGGGTTTCGCGCCAAACTGTCACCCGGGCAATGAATGGCATGCCGGGGATCAAGGAATCCACCCGCCAGCGCGTGCGAGAGTTGGCGCAGGAACTCGGTTACACCCCGAGCCGTTTCGCTAAAGGGCTCGTCCAGGGAGCAAAGACGTCCGTGGGCCTGGCAATCCCGGATCTCACTAACCCGTATTTCCCGGCGTTTGCCTCAAGCGTCGTGGAACTCGCCACGCTCCGAGGTTGGCACGTGGTGGTGGACGACTACGGTCATGGCGGCCGCAGCGGCTTGGACGCCGTTGAGCATTTGGCTCCCCAAGTGGATGCTGTCATTGGTTACCTCGGGGGCTACGCCAAGCAGGCGCAGGCCGTCCTGGGCCGCCGTCCGCTAATCGTCCTCGATGAAGCTGAGGTCGGTGCGGCCGGCAGCATTAACTTTGACTACCAGCACGCTGCGATGCTGGCTGTGGATCACCTGCTGGAAACGAAACAGCGGCACATCGCCTATCTGGAGGCCGGGTCAGCCTCTGAAAACGGCGGACGGGCCCCGCGCACCGTCCGCGGGAAGGCCGTCGCTGGACGGCTGAACGAGCGTGGGACGTCGTGGTCCCTCGTGGTTGCGGATGAGACGGCAGAGGCGGCCAAGGAAGCAGCGGCGGCATTTCTTCGGGACCATCCGGAGACGGACGGGATCCTTGCCTTCAACGACCTGATGGCCGCCGGCGTCCTGAAGGCACTCTTCGCTGCGGGGCGCAGGGTGCCGGAGGACTGTGCCGTCATCGGCATGGACGGTATCCCGCTCGGCGAGCTCTTGAGTCCCGAGCTCAGCACCATGGCACTGGACCTGCGCGAGGTCGGAAGGGCCGCCGTCGAACTTCTTGACGGTTTGCTCTCGGGGGCCGTCAGCCCGGGATCACCCTCGTCGCGCCTGACCCTGAAGCATCGGTTGGTCCTCCGGGAAACAGCCTGACGCCGCACTGCTCCGGTTAGCAGGGCGAACGAGACTGCCATTATGAGTCGAAGTGCCCTTCTGGCTGCGTACCGCAGACGGCAAGCTGGTGACGGGGCTACTGTGCAGCTGCCCGGGCTGCCGGAGTCCTGCCGCTCGAGCCGCCCACCGGCGGCTCGAGATCAAGTCTGGGACAGGAGCGGGGATGGGACGGCTGGACGGCAAAGTAGGCCTCATCAGCGGCGGATCGCGCGGGATCGGAGCCGCCATAGCGCAGCGGATGCTTGAAGAGGGCGCAAAGGTGGTCGTCGGCGATGTCCTGGACCAGGAAGGGGCCGACCTGGCCGCGGAGCTGGGCGACAATGCGCGCTTCGTCCACCTCGACGTGACGAGTCCAACGGACTGGCAGCAGGCGGTGCATGCCGCTGTCTCCGAGTTCGGCGGCCTTAGCGTGCTGGTCAACAACGCCGGCATCGTGAATTTTGGCCGGATTGATGAGTACGCCGATGAAGAATGGTCCAGGATCATCGACGTCAACCTGACCGGCGTCTTCAACGGCATCAAAGCCGCGGCGCCGTCCCTGGCGTCGAACGGACGCGCCTCGATCATCAATATCTCCTCAATTGCCGGTGTCCGCGGATACGAAAGCCTGGCCGGTTATACAGCGTCGAAGTGGGGCGTCCGCGGGCTGACAAAAAGTGCGGCCCTCGACCTTGGAGGGTCCGGAACCCGCGTCAACTCAGTCCACCCGGGCGTCATTGAGACACCCATGACAGCGGGCATGACGTTCGACACTGGCCACGTGCCATTACACCGGATCGGTCAACCGCGCGAAGTGGCCGATCTGGTGGTGTACCTGGCGTCCGACGAATCCTCTTTCATTACGGGCTCGGAGTTCTTGATCGACGGCGGTGAAACCGCCGGGACCGTGGCGCCAGAGCCTACCGGGGGCTCGCCGGTCTGACAGGAAATTAGTCTGGTTCAGGTGCTTACTCACTCTTTCCAAGCGCGCTGCATTCGCGTACGATCGATGAAACGTGAACGTTCACGAAATCATTCCGTCGCAGTCGTGCACGCGCACGCTCACCGGAACCGCCCCCAAACCCGAGGACCATCATGCCCGTCGAGCCGACCACCGCCAGCCCCACCTTCGCAGCAGGCAGCGGTCCGGGCCCCGGCTTTGAGGCCAGCCCCGAGGCCGAGACCGAGGCCGGCCCCGATGCCGGGACCGAGGCCGCGGACGGCCAGACGGCGCACGCCCCCGGGCGTCCCCTCGACATCGCCGCCGAGCAAGTCGCGGAGTTAGCTTCCGTGGCTCCCCCGCAAGGCACGATGCCGGCACGGTCCTACCTTGAGAGCGATGCGCCGCGCTTGTCGCTCAACGGCGTGTGGAAGTTCAGGCTTCACGCGGGCATCCGGCAGGCGCCCCAGGACGGCTGGCAGTCGGGTGGTGACCGTCCGGACTTCGGCGACCTCCCGGTACCGTCCAGCTGGCCCATGCACGGCCACGGCACACCCTGGTACACCAATGTCCAGTACCCCTTTGCTGTGGAACCGCCGCATGTTCCGGACGCCAATCCCGTCGGCGACCTCTTCGTCGAGTTCGAGGCGGGGCCGGAGTACTTCCCGGCAGCGCTGATCCGCTTCGACGGCATTGAGTCTGCGGGAACCGTGTGGCTGAACGGCACCTTGCTGGGTACGACACGCGGCAGCCGGCTCGCCCACGAATTCGATGCCACGGGGGTCCTTGTGCCCGGCCGGAACGTGCTGGCGGTCCAGGTGGCGCAATTCTCGGCAGCCAGCTACGTGGAGGACCAGGACATGTGGTGGCTGCCCGGCATCTTCCGGGACGTGACGCTGCAGGCGCGGCCGTCGGACGGGCTCGACGACGTCTTCGTCCACGCCGACTACGACCATCGAAGCGGCGAAGGCATCCTCCGTGTAGAGGCGAGCCGGGAAGGGCAGCCGGCTGCCGCCGTCGTGCGCGTTCCGGAACTGGGGCTGGAACTGCCCGCCGGGGAGGAGCATCGGCTCCCGGGCGTCGATCCGTGGTCGGCAGAATTGCCGCGGCTGTACGACGCCACAGTCAGTACGGCCGGCGAGACGGTCTCGGTGCAGCTCGGTTTCCGCAGCATCAGCATCGAGGATGCCCAGTTCAAGGTGAACGGCCGGCGGATCCTGCTCCGCGGCGTCAACCGTCACGAACACCATCCCAAGCTGGGCCGCGCGGTGCCGAGGGAGGTCATGGAGAGCGAGCTGCGGCTGATGAAGCAGCACAACATCAATGCCATCCGGACCTCGCACTACCCGCCGCACCCTGACCTCCTGGCGCTGGCGGACCAGCTTGGCTTCTATGTCGTCCTTGAATGCGACCTTGAGACGCACGGCTTCGAACAAGGCGGCTGGAAGCAGAATCCCAGCGCGGATCCGCAGTGGCAGGCGGCCCTCGTGGACCGGATGTCACGGACTGTGGAGCGCGACAAAAATCACGCGTCGGTGGTCATATGGTCCCTGGGCAACGAGGCGGGCACGGGCGAAAACCTGGCCGCAATGTCCCGCTGGACCAAACTCCGAGACCCCTCCAGGCCCATCCATTACGAGGGCGACTGGAGCTCAGCCTACGTGGACGTGTACTCCCGGATGTACGCAAGCCAGGCGGAAACGGAGCTGATCGGCCAGGGCGTGGAGCCTCCGCTCGATGATGCGGACCTTGACGCCCGGCGGCGTGCCATGCCGTTCGTCCTGTGCGAGTACGTCCACGCCATGGGCAACGGCCCGGGCGGCATGTCCGAATACCAGGAGCTTTTTCACCGCCACCCGCGGCTGATGGGCGGATTCGTGTGGGAGTGGCTGGAGCACGGAATTACCCGAACAGGCCCTGACGGGCAGGAATATTTCGTCTATGGCGGCGACTTCGGCGAGGAAGTCCACGACGGCAACTTCGTCACTGACGGACTGGTGGACGCCAACCGTGTGCCGCGCCCGGGACTCCTCGATTTCAAGAAGGTCATCGAGCCACTGACCATTGAGGTGGCGGCGGACTGGTCAGGGTTCACGCTCACCAACCGCTTCGACTTCGCTGACACGTCGGGGCTGGAGTTCCGGTACACGGTGGAGGCCGACGGCGAAACGGTCGACGGCGGTCTGGTTGACGTTGCGCCTGTGGCGCCGCAGGAATCCGCCGCTGTGCGGCTGCCGGCAGGACTGCTGGAACGCACGGGGCAGACGCCGGCGGTGCTGACTGTTTCGGCAGTCCTCACGGAAGATACCGCCTGGGCCGACGCGGGCCACGAGGTCGCGTGGGGCCAGGAATCTGCCAATCTGCCCTTGGCCCCGACTGCGGTTGGTGCTTTGGCGCCGGAGGCCGGTGCCTCACAGCGCGCCGCCGGCGCCGGTGTGGAGGTGGAGGGTGATCTTCTTCGCCTGGGGCCGGCTGTATTCGACCGGGCGACGGGTCAGCCTGTCCGGTTGGGCGACGCTGCCGTCGAGGGTCTCCGGCTCCTACTGTGGCGTGCACCCACGGACAACGACCTGGGAGCTGAATGGGGCAGCCCGGATCCCCGCCCCGTAGCCACACAGTGGATGGACGCCGGGCTTAACCGCATGCATGTGAGGCTTGTCGGCATTTCCTCCCGGCCCGCGGAAGGCGGCGGCGAGGAGCTTGTGGTGCGCACGCGGGTTGCTGCCGCCGGTAAGCAGTTCGGTGTACTCGCCGAATACGTCTGGACCAGTGACGGCGACACCGTCAGCCTGCAAACGACGGTCAAGCCGGTCGGCTCGTGGGTCAACGCCGGCTGGCCAGTGCCGTGGGCGCGCATAGGCGTGGAAATCGTGATGGGCTCGGCCACCAAGTCCGTGGAGTGGTTCGGCCAAGGGCCGCACCATAGCTACCCGGATACGGGACAGGGCACGAAGCTTGGCTGGTACGACCTGCCGTTGAAGGACATGGACGTTGAGTACGTCCGGCCTCAGGAATCGGGCGCACGTTCCGGCGTGTACTCGGCAGCGTTGGAGCTCGACGCCGGCCGGCTCACCATCGATGGCGAGCTTTTTGCCCTCACCGTGCGCCCCTACAGCCTGGCGGTACTGGATGCCGCGACCCATCGGCCCGACCTTGTTCCGGACGGCCGCAGCTACGTGTACCTCGATCACGCAGTGCACGGAGTCGGAACTGCGGCCTGCGGTCCAGGAGTGCTGGAAGGCTACCGGCTGGCGCCGCGTGAGGCCGAATTCTCGTTCGTCTTCGCTGTGACTCAGTCCACATAAAGCCGTATCGCACCGCGGAGCGTCCCTAAGCGGCGGATCAGGCCGAAAAACCCCGCCGTTGCGGGGTTTTTCGGTGTGTTCCGTGTGTTTGGGGGTGGATTTGTGTGGGGTGCTGTGGGCGTGTAAAGTAATTCGAGTCGCCGCCGCTGATGCGGAAAGATAGCGACCGACCCCCTTTCTGAATGGCCTGAAAAACGGCGCTGTTATGGCGTGCGGAAACCGGGCGGGGACCCTTCCTGTGGTGCTTGTGGATGGCGGAAACGCCGGTTTGCAAAGCGGTCCGGGATCGGGTAAGTTAGAAAAGTTGCTCCGGAGCGATCCACGGCTGAGATGTTGT
>NZ_JYCN01000003.1 GCF_000876655.1 Arthrobacter sp. SPG23 | reverse complement strand
CCCGGCAGTTCCGGCGCCCGCTCCCGCGCCGGTCCCTGCCCCGTCCCCCGGAGGCTCCAACCAGACCGCCATCTCGGTGGCACTCAGCAAAGTGGGCTCTCCGTATTTCTACAAGTACGGCGGCACCGGCCCGCTCGGGTTCGACTGTTCAGGGCTGGTGCAGAACGCTTTCGCGGCTGCCGGCAAATACCTTCCGCGCACGGCAGCACAGCAGTACGCCCAAGCGCCCGTGCACGTGCCCCTCTCCCAGGCGCAGCCCGGTGACCTCCTGGTCTGGGGATCGGCCCCCGATTTCTACCATGTGGGCATCTACCTCGGCGGCGGCCGCGTGGTCCAGGCCCTCAACCCCGAGGACGGCATCACGGTGACGGACCTGGCGTGGATGGCCGGAATGCAGCTCCACCCCACCGTGGCCCGGTACTAGGACAGAACGTCCTTTGTCACGAACCTGCCGTAGGCGAGCGCCCCGAAGACGGCAATGTAGCCGCCCTGCAGCAGCGCATTGCCGGCAAAGGAATCCCAGGCAATCGGCTGCCTGAGCAGGTCCGCAAAACCGAACCAGTAGTAGCTGAACAGCCAGGGGTGCAGCCAGTCCAGCTGGGGCAGCTCACCCATGACCTGGGACACCACGGACGCCACGATGGTGGCAGCCATGGCACCCACCGGTACGTCCGTCAGCGTGGACAAGAAGAGCCCGACGGCGGACAGCCCCAGCAGTGACACCGTCAGGTACGCGGCCACGAGCACCAAGCGCAGCACGGCTTCCTGGGGACTGATCACGTCACCCGACAGCAGCGTTACCGGCCCTACCGGAAACAGCGACGCTCCAATGC
Organism: Arthrobacter sp. SPG23; assembly: GCF_000876655.1. Taxonomy (GTDB): domain Bacteria; phylum Actinomycetota; class Actinomycetes; order Actinomycetales; family Micrococcaceae; genus Arthrobacter. Next base: position 97,541 of record NZ_JYCN01000003.1, on the reverse strand, counting down.
CGGCCCCCGCCAGTGCCACCACCAGCGGCGCGACGATGCAGAACGCCGCAGCGCCCGCGTACTTCACCAGCAGCAACCGCACGCGGCCGGCCGGTGCCACGAGGAGATAACGCAGAGTCCCCAGGCCCGCTTCGCCCGCGATCGTGTCCCCGGCCACCACCCCCACGGTGAGGGGCAGGAAGAGCGGCACGCACACCAGCAGCGCGGTCACGCCCACAAACAGTCCGTTCTGGGTAAACCGGTCCAGGAAGGCAGGCCCGCGGCCGGGCGGGACTGCCGAGGAAACCCGGACAGCGACGGCCATCAGCACCGGTACGGCGGCGAGCGCCAGCAGCATGGCCCAAGTGCGGCGGCGGCGGAAAAGAACACTCAGTTCGGAGGCCAGCAGCGGCCATCCGGACGCCCTGGCGATGTTGTTACTGGGCAATGTCGAACCCCTCCCCCGTCAGCGCCACAAACCGGTCTTCCAGGCTGCCCTGTTCCACCGCGAAGCCGCGGACCCGCACCCCGGCAGCCACCAGGGCGGCTACCACGGCTTCGGGTTCCACCACCTCGCCGTCCTGCCCGCCGTCGCCGTAAACCAGCGCCCCGTTGCTCCGGCCCCCTGCAGGACTCATTCCCAAGCTGGCGAAGACACCCTCGGCCAGTCCGGCGTCGTGAGTTACCAGGCGGATCCGGGCCTTGCCTGCGTCGCGCAGTTGGGCAAGCGTTCCCTGCGCCACCAGCCGCCCAGCACTCATGATGGCCGCGTGGGTGCAGATCTGCTCCACTTCGGCCAGCAGGTGGCTGGAGACGAAGACCGTGGCGCCGTCGGCCGCGAGGGAGCGCACCAGGGAGCGCACTTCGCGGGTTCCCTGCGGGTCCAGGCCGTTGGTGGGTTCGTCGAGCACCAGCAGTTCCCGGGGCGAAAGGAGGGCGTTGGCGATTCCCAGGCGCTGTTTCATGCCGAGCGAATACGCGCGGACCTTCTTTCCGGCGGCGTGCGAGAGGCCCACGCGTTCCAGCGCGGCCTCCACCCGGGCACTCCGCGTCGAGGCTGCGGCATACGGGTCTGCAGCATCGAGGCGCCGGAGATTGGCCGCCCCGGAAAGGAACGGGTAGAACGCGGGGCCTTCCACCAGGGCGCCCACGCGCGGCAGGACCTCGTGGAAGCGGTCCGGCATGGCGAGCCCCAGCACACTGACGGTGCCTTCCGTGGCCGCCGCGAGGCCGAGCATCATGCGGATGGTGGTGGTCTTGCCGGAGCCGTTCGGTCCCAGGAAACCGAAGACGGAACCACTCGGGACGGCGAGGTTGACCCCGTCCACTGCCAATTGATGGCCGAACCGTTTGCTGAGGCCGCGCGTCTCTATGGCCAGATCGACGCGCCGGCCCGCGGGTGTCACCTCGCGGCGGCAGCGGTCAGCAGGCGCTCCGCGGGAACAGACCCGGCGAAGACGCGCCCGTCATCGGTCAACAGCACGTTCACGACGGCGGTGCTGAAGAGCCGTCCGCCCGGCACCGCAACAGCGGCCTGCTGAAGCAGCGGATCGTTGGATGCCATCGCACCGGCCTCCGTTGACCCCGGGCTGGCAGGGAACTCAACTACGCTCTCCCAGCCGGTACCGGTCACCGTGGGCTTCGGGAGCCCGCCATGGCGATCCATCGGTCCAGGAACGGAGCCGGGCACCGCCGCATCAGGCTCGGTACCGTGGGCGGGCACGTCAATCTCCTTGACAGTGGCACCAGGCGGCGGGCTGAAGGCGAACAGCGAGGCGTCCGGAGCTTCAAGGGACAGGCTGGTGAACGCCAGCTTGAAGGCCGGTTCTACCTGGCCGCGGGCCTTCAGTTCCACGCTGAGCGGCAGGCCGCTCTGGCCGTCAACCGCGATGGCCACCGAACCGATCAAGGTACCTTCCGTCCGTGGCGTGATCGTCAGGTTGTAGGCCGCCCGGCCCGCAACGGTAACCTCCGGAAGCACTGCAATTTCAGTTGTGGGATCGGCGGCGGCAAGCAGCCGCGCGGCCAGGGCCTCCGGCGTCGGCATCACACCGTCGGTGCCGGTACCCGGATGCTTGAACTGGCTGAAATCCTTGTGCCGGCCGGCATCGGCGGGGAGGGTCAGGTGGGTGGCGGTGTTGTCCTTGGAGCTGTAGAGCCACACCTGGTCTCCGCTGCGCACGGCATTGCGTTCAGCGAGGCGGTCCAGCACCTGGACCCGCATGTTGTCTGGTCCGTCCGTGAAGACACGTGCGGTGTGCGGGCCACTGAGGAGTTCCAGGACAGAGGCGGCGTCGCTTCCGGCGGACGACCCGGTCTGCGGCAGTGCGGGCAGGCCGAGTTGGGACGTCTGCTCCAGGGTCCCGGAGAGGGACGGAGCAGCGTGCTGCGCCACCAGCGCCAGGACTTCTTCCGGCGTTTTCGCTGGCAGGGGGTCGCCCGCGCTTGCGGGCACGGACCCGGCCAGCGCAGCGGCGGCAATAACGGCGGGCACGGCGGCGGCGGGCATCCACCGCAGCCACTTTCTGGTCATGACAACTCCGCTCCAACATTGCAGCTTATTGATTCCAGAGTACGCTTCGGACTGGCCCGGTACACCCCTTTGGACATTGCTGTCCCGCGTTTGCTCCGGAGCCCGTCAGCCTGCCGACGGCGCGACGGTACCGGCGCCGCCGTCGAGCGTAATGACCTGCCCTGTGCTGATGGCGGAGGTGGCGTCCGGGACACCCACGACGGCGGGGATTCCGTACTCCCGGGCCACCACCGCGCCATGGGAATTAGGGCCGCCCATTTCCATCACGAGACCGCCGGCGGTGAGGAACAAGGGCGTCCACCCGGGATCGGTTGACGGGGCCACCAGGATCTCTCCGGGCTCTAGCGCGGCGCCCTGCGGGTCCAGGATGACGCGGGCCTTGGCCGTGACGGTTCCGGCCGAAGCTGGTGTGCCGGACAGGACGCCCGCTGCGGCGCCCGTGCCGGCCGCCTGCAGCGCCTCAGGTTCCGTTCCGTCCGAAAGCAGTACCCGGGGAATGCGGCGCCGGTCCAATTCGGCGTCGTAGGCCTCCCGGCGTTCGGCCACGACCTCCCGCAGCGATGCCCCGGCCAGGCCCCGGCGGGCTTCGGGGAAGTCGAGGAAAAAGATGTCATCTGCTTCGGCGATGCTGCCGGCCGCCGCAAGTTCCGCCCCTACCGCCGTGAGCTGCCCCCGCACCGAGGCCAAGGCCTCGACGAGGTAGTACTTCGGCAGTTCGCGCAGCCCGGCATACAGCCGGGTCCGCTCCAGCGCGCCCCGCACCATGCGGGCGCGGAGCCTGGCCGCCGGACCGCCCCTGCTCCCCGCAATTGCCACCAGCCGCGCGATCTGGACGTCCGCCTCGCCGGCGGCTTTGGCGAACTGCCGGTCCGGGGCCAGGGCCGGATCGTCGAGTTTGAGGTAGTTCGCCAGGACTCCGAGGATGTGCGCGGGGTCGTCTGACCAGCGGGGCATGCCGAGGTCGATTTCCGCGACGGCCCGGTGGCCGTAGCGTGCCAGGAAACCCGCCAGCCCGGACCGCACGACGGCGGGAAGCCCGCCTGAGCGGAACCGCCGCGCCAATTCCGGCGGGGATGACTCCTCAAAGACTGCGGCCGCACCGGGGTGGGCGCGGATGTCCGTGGCGAGCTGCCAGAGCGCCAGGTCCATCTCCGTGGTCACGTTGTTGGGGAGCCCGCGAAGAACAGCCTGCAACTCGCCTGACTCCGCGCCCCGCCCGGCAAGTTTCCCGGCGACGGCCAGCAGGGCAAACCCCAGGGCAGGCAGCGGCAGCACTGCCGGGACGATGGGAAAGAGTTCCTCACCGAGAATGCGCTCGGCATGGTTGAGCCGTTCCGCCGGAGTGGCTGTGGAAGGAACCATAAGGGCGGCACTGAGGCGCTCGCCGAGACTGTCAACGCGCCGGAGTGCCGACTCCGGCCGGAGCAGTGCCCGGAGCAGCGACTCCGGGACCCCGGCCTTCGCCGCGACCGGGACCACGTGCCGGAGCAGTGGCCACGGGGACCTGATCGTCACCGTGAACCGCGGGTCTGCGAAAAGCCGGCGGAGCACTGTGGCGGACCTGGCTTCCATGATGTCGAAGACCCGGGGCACGATGGCGCGGCCCACGTTGCTGCGGACCACCGGTGTGAGGTCAAAGAAGATACGCTGCCCTGCCTGCCGGTAGGGCGCAGGACCATTCCGCGGTTCGGGCACCTCAAAGCCGGCTGCACGGGCAACGGAGGACGCGATCAGCCGGAAACCGGCCATGCCCATCGGCGTGAGGGGGCGTGTGAGCCCCTGGGCAAGGCTGAAGCACAGGAACACGCGTGTTCCTTCGGCGGCCGGCAGATCGGGACGGGGGTCCGGCAGGGGGTACAGCGTGGTGATGGGCCGGGACTGCACCAGCCAGAGCTTGTCCGCCGCGTCGATGGCCCATTCGATGTCCTGCGGCGCCCGGTAGTGGAGCTCCACCCGGCTGCCCAGCGCCGCAAGGGCACGGATCCGGGCATCGCTCAGTGAAGGGGCCGGATCCGGTGCGAGCATGATCCGTTCGGTGCCGCCCCCGGTGAGCGGCCTGATGGCGATTCCCTTGTCCCCGGGGCGCCGTTCCAGAATCTCCCTGGTGGCAGAGTCCACTACGAAGTGGTCCGGATTCACCGCTCCGGAAACCACGGCCTCGCCCAGCCCGGGACTGGCATCGATGACAGCCTCATGGCGCCGTCCCGTCACCGGGTTCGCCGTGAACAGGACCCCCGCCACGGCGGCATCCACCATGCGCTGGACCACCACCGCGAGCGCCACTGTTGAGGGGCTGATCCCGTGCGTGGCCCGGTAGGCCACCGCCCTGTCCGTCCACAGTGACGCCCAGCACCGCCGGACAGCCTCGAGGACGGCGTCGGCGCCCACCACGTTCAGGTAGGTGTCCTGCTGCCCGGCGAAGCTGGCGAAGGGCAGGTCCTCGGCCGTCGCCGAGGACCTCACGGCCACCGGTACGTCCGTCCCCAGCGCGGCGTAGTAGTCCCGGACCGCACGAGCGATCTCCGGCGGAATGTCCACGCGAAGGATGAGTTCGCGCGCCCGGGCCGCCAGCCCGGCGAGGGCCGCCAGTTCATGGGCACCGGTGGCGGCCAGCGCGCGGTGCACGTCTTCGAGCCCCGCGGAACCTACCGCCTGCCGGTAGGCGTCCGTGGTCAGGCAGAAGCCCGGCGGAACAGGCAGCCCGGCTGTTGTGGTTTCACCCAGGTTGGCGGCCTTGCCGCCCACCCGCACAAGCATTCCGGCGTTGATCTGCTCCAGGCCCAGCACCAGACTGTCCGCGGACGCGTCCGGGGTGCTGGTCTGGCTCACTGATGGCCTCCTGGTGCGTGCGCCGGGCGGACGTGCTGGAGAGTGAGGACGGGGTCAGGCCGCGCCGAGCATGGGCCCGAAGCTGGCACGGTCGGCAAGCCGCGGGTCGTCCCGGTCCGGAACCACCAGCACCGGTCCCTTGGCGTGGTGGAGGATACCGTCCGACGTCGAGCCCAGCAGCATTCCGGTGAATCCCCCGCGTCCGCGCGTTCCCACAACCACCAATTCCACGTGCCGGCTGGCTTCAACCAGCACGTCGATGGGAGAACCGTCCACGATCTGGGTTTCCACGGTCAGCTTGGGATAGTGGCTCTTCAACCAGGCCACTCCGGCGTCGAGCTGGACGCGGATGTCGGCAAACAGGGCCTCCCGGTCCATGGGGGCAGGGACCCACGCCAGTGAACCGCTGTACTGCGGCACGGCGCACACCACGCGAAGCGGCGCGCCCAGCCGTTCGGCCTGGTCCGCGGCCTCCAGAACGGCAATGCGGGCCTGCTCTGAACCGTCAACGCCCACTACCACCACGTGTTCCACCGGCTGGTGGCCGGACTTGGCCCGCTCGGCCTTGACGTGCCTGTCGTCCGTGGTCTCGCCCAGGCGGTCCGCGCAGATCAGCGGCACGGTAACGGTGGGGCACTTTGCGTGCGCCGGCAGGGCGCTGCTGACGGAGCCAAGCAGCCTGCCGACGAAGCCGCCCCGGCCGCGGGTGCCGAACACCAGCAGTTCGGCGGTTTCGGACATTTCAAGCAGTACGCCCGAGGCATCGCCGTTCTCCACGGAAGCGTCAACGTCGATGTCGTAGGGAGCCACCTTGTCCAGCGCCTGCTTGAGGATGGCCTCGGCGCCCTCACGGATTACTGAGTCGTCAACGGTGGCGTAGCCGCCGTCCAGGCCGGACGCAGCAAAGATCGGCACGGAGTATGCGGTCACGATATGCAGCGGACGGTGGCGGCGCTCAGCTTCGCGGGCTGCCCAGACGAGGGCGCACTGGCTGTGGTCGGAACCGTCCACGCCCACCACGATCCCCTCGGGGGCGGGGGAACCGCCGTCGTCATCCCTTGACGGGTGCACCTGATCTCGGCCCATGGGGTCCGCCTCCTCGCGATACTGCCTGATGTTGCCGCTATTCTGCCAGAAGTGCACGTCCGCCGCGTGAACGCGGAGCCAGGACCTGCTTTTGGCTGAAAATCCGCTCTTTTAGCCCACTATTCTCGGTTCCCAAACAGTAAGCAAGCGCCCTACTTCCAGTGCTAAAGGGGCTGCCGGAGAGGCTGTGGACATCCAAGCAGGCTCCCACTTTTAACCGCCCCGAAACATAGAGATCCCACCTCCGATGAGCCGAATTACAAGTGTGAGATTGTTGGGGTAGCCATTGTCCGGCAAGGGCTATCCAGAGCTCGAAAAGTTCTGTATTGTCGAGGCGTTGCGAAACTGAGATATGTGTTTCAGAACACAGTGACAGCTTTACGCGCGGCGGCCGGACTTTGGGGGTTTCGGAAGGTGCAGGGGTACGAGGCCTGCACAGTGAACCATTCGAGGAGGAACGAGCAGTGTCGAGCATGCCAATTTATGGTGGGACCGAGCAGACCACCACGGTGATCATCGGCTCAGGGCTTCCGGGCCTGGCTATCGCCAGCGAGCTCCGGCGCCGCGGCGTGGATTCCATCACCGTGGATGCTCTCGAAACCCTCGGCGGAATCCAGTCCGCCAATACCGTGTCCCTGCCGCGTTGTGACGCGCCGAATTCCACCACCATGCAGGAGCGCAACGAGATCCTCCGGCACCTGAGGAACTACGCCAGCAGCCACAACCTGGACATCCGCACCAACACCCGCGCCGTCCAGCTGAACCTGGTGGGCACCGGACTCTCCGAGCCCTCCGTGCATCAGTGGGCCGTCCACACGCCGGACGGCGTCCTGCTGGCCCACCACATTGTCCTGACCCGGGGCGCGCACAGCCAGTTGCGCCGCATGCTCGCGGACCTGGGGCTGGCACTGGGCCAGAACCTGGCGGCGGCCATGCGGGCCATCGGCATGTACCTCGTCGGCGTGGGGGAACTCATCACTCCTACGCCTAAGGAAGTGCTCCGCCAGGCCAAGGTTGTAGGGCAGGCGATTTCCACCAAGGTCTATCCGGACAGTGTTCCGTCCGTGCTCACGGGAAGCTTCGCCGCACTGCCGTCCGCGGCCCTGCTGAACTGACCACGCTTAGCGCCCGACGCCGTCGCCGTCCCCTGCCGCCCCGCCCGGGTCCGGTGACCGTCCGGACCTACCGCTCGTCGCCGGCGTCGCCGTCAGCGGACTTGAGGTTGCGCTTCGCCAGCACGCCCAGCGCCACGAGGATGCCCAGGGCAGTTCCGGCGAAAAGCACCAGGCTCCAGGGGAACGGCTCCGAGGCGTCGGGCGCCTGCTCTGGCGCGGTGGTGGTGCCGGGCTGCGCGGTACCGGCCGTGGGGACCTGTCCCGCCGTCGTCGAACCTCCCGGCGTTGAGCTAGCAGCCCCGGAACCCGGCGCAGCGGCCGTGGCCGTGAATGTGAAGGTTCCCTCGATCGGGTGCGAATCGGAACTGACCACGCGCCACACCACAGTGAATTCCCCGGCCGGGGCACCGGCGCGCAGCTTTTGCGATGCCACGTTGTCCACGATTTCCACCGGGCCCTCCGCCCAGTTGATGCCTGCCGCATCCTTGACCTGGATCTGTGAACCGAGGGCAAGCGGGTCCTTGTTGAAGGTCACGGAAACCTTCTCCGGAGGAGTGACCACGGTGGCTCCCTGGGCCGGGCTGCTGGACTCTGCGGCGTCGTGGGCTGAGGCGGGCACCGCTGCGGACAGCACGGCGGCGGTGAAAAACAGTGCCCCGACGAGGGCGCTCAGCAGGTGGCGGATGGAACGCATGCGGTGCTACTCCTGTGTGTTGGCTTCCTTACAGACTAGGCGAAATCGCGGGGTCGCAACCCGGCAACCTACTAGGATTCAAGTAATCCCCAACACTCTCCCCCGGAGGACTAATGCTTAAGCAGGGCTCTGCACTGGACCGGTACTTCAAGATTTCCGAGCGGGGGTCAAATTTCTCCCGCGAGATCCGCGGAGGCTTTGCCACGTTCTTCGCCATGAGCTACATCGTGGTGCTGAATCCCCTGATCCTCTCCGGACCTGACTCCAGCGGCGCAACCCTGGGCTTCCCGGCCGTCGCCGCAGTCACCGCTTTTGCCGCAGGCATCCTGACCATCCTCATGGGCGCCTGGGCCAGGCACCCGTTCGCCATGGCCACCGGGCTGGGCGTGAACGCTTTCGTGGCTGTCACCGTGGCAACGAATCCCGGCCTGACCTGGCCGGACATGATGGGCCTGGTTGTCCTCTCCGGCATCACCATGCTGATCCTGGTCCTCACAGGATTCCGGACCGCCGTGTTCAAGGCTGTTCCGGACGGCCTCAAGACTGCAATCGTGGTGGGCATCGGCTTGTTCATTGCCCTGATCGGACTGGTCAACGCAGGGTTTGTGCGCCGCATCCCGGACGCCGCGGGCACCACGGTCCCGGTGGGCCTTGGCTTTGACGGCAAGCTCCTGGGCTGGCCCACGGCAGTGTTCGTCTTCGGGCTCATCCTGACCATCGGCCTGCTGGTCCGCAAGGTCAAGGGCGCCATCCTGATCGGCATCATCGCCTCCACCATCCTGTCCGTCATCCTGGAATTCACCCTGCACATCGGCCCCAGCTTTGACGGCAAGAACTTCAACCCGCAGGGCTGGTCCCTGGTGGCACCCAAGTTCACCGAGTGGGCGGCGCCCGACCTGTCACTGATCGGCAAGGCCAACCCCATCGGCGCGTTCGAACACCTCGGCTTCGTAGCCGCGACGCTGCTGGCCTTCGTGATCCTGCTGAGCATCTTCTTCGACGCCATGGGCACCATGGTGGGCCTGGCCAATGAAGCCGGCACCGTGGACAAGGACGGCAACATCCCCGATGTGGACCGCGTGCTGCAGGTTGACGCGCTCGGAGCGATCGTGGGCGGCGGCGCGTCCGTCTCCTCCAACCAGATCTACGTGGAATCCGGCGCGGGCATCGGCGAGGGCGCACGCACGGGCGTGGCCTCGATCGTCACCGGCCTGCTGTTCCTGGTGGCCATGTTCTTCACGCCGCTGATCAACCTGGTTCCATTCGAGGCGGTGGCTCCGGCCCTGGTGGTGGTGGGCTTCATGATGGTTTCGCAGGTGGGCAAGATCGACTGGCAGGACTGGGGCATCGCCATCCCCGCGTTCCTCACCTTCACCCTGATGCCGTTCACCTACTCGATCGCCAACGGCCTGGGTGCCGGCTTCATCGCGTACGTGCTGATCCGCACGTTCCAGGGCCGAGTGCGGGACATCCACCCGCTGATGTGGGCCGTGGCCGCCGCGTTCCTGCTGTTCTTCGGCATCGGGCCCATCGAGCAGGCGATCGGCATCCACTAGGGGCTCCCGGCCTCCTCTCTCCCGCCCGCCCGAGATGGCACTTCGCGGCAGTGTTTTTCGAAAACATTGCCGCGAAGTGCCATCTCGGCGGCGTTTAATCGGATGTCCGGGATTTGGGACAGTCCGACGGCGGCAGGGCTGGTTTTCGGGGCTCCGCTGCGGTGAGCTTGGAGTATGCCCCACACAGCGCTCACAGTCGATATTCCGCCGCTCACCTGGAGGGGCCGTTTCGACGGCGACGGCGCCGAGCACCGCCGCTGGTGGCAGGCGGTCACGCCGTATCGCCACGAGACTGCCGCCCCGCGGCCGGAACACCTGCAGACCGGAACGCCGGAGTCAGGCCGACGCCCCGCCGTCGTTCTCGGTTTCTGCAGCGATGCGGGAGTGCTGCGCAACAAGGGCCGGGTGGGCGCCGCCGCGGCCCCCGCCGCCATCCGGGCTGCCTTGGGTCCGCTCGCGTTCCACCTCCCCCGCGAAGTGTTCGACGCCGGCGATGTGACCGTCAAGGACAACGCGCTGGAGGCCGGCCAGGCCCGTGCCGGGCTGGCTGTTTCGGAAATGCTCGACGCCGGCAACCTCACCGTGCTGCTGGGCGGCGGCCACGAGACCGCATTCGCCAGCTACCTGGGCGTGGCCGGATCCGAAGCCGTGCGCGGCGGGAAGCGGCTGGGCGTGCTGAACCTGGACGCGCACTTCGACCTCCGCGAGGCACCGGAGCCGTCCTCCGGCACACCCTTTTTGCAGATGGCCCGGGCCGAGGAAGCCGCCGAACGCACACTGAACTACGCCGTCGTGGGGATCTCCGAACCCAACAACACCAGCGTGCTGTTCAAGACCGCTGAACGGCTGGGCGTGAAGTACCTTCTCGACGAGGACTGCACGGCTGACGCCACCCGGCAGTTCGTGGCCGACTTCCTGGACACCGTGGACGTGCTCTACCTGACCATCGACCTGGACGTCCTGCCCGCCGCCGTGGCCCCGGGAGTCAGCGCGCCCGCCGCGTACGGGGTTCCGTTGCCCGTGATCAGTGCCGTGTGCCGCCAGGTGGCTGCCAGCGGGAAGCTGCTGCACCTGGACGTGGCCGAGCTGAACCCGAAGTTCGACATCGACCAGCGCACGGCCAAGGTGGCCGCGCGGCTGGTCAACACGCTGTTGGGCTAGTTCAGTCGCCTGCCGTCAGTCCCGGAAGGTGACGACGGCGGTGGCCCACGGTCCCAGCGTTACCGCCAGGGCGCCGTCGTCCGGTGATGACGCCTCCGCTGGCATCGCCTGGGCGCGGGCCCCCGCGGAGGCCCCGATGACCGCGACGTCGGCCGCGCCCGGCGCGGAACCGCCCGGAAGGTTGAGGCGGGCTGTGGCCTCGCGCGGGCTGAGGTTGCCGATGAACAGCTGCAGCCCGGCAGCCGACTGTACCGGGTAGACGGTCAGGGGGCTCGCTCCGTCCGGCCGGTGCGGAGCCACAGGTGCCGCGGCCAGCACCGGGTCCCCCTTGCACGCGGCGAGCTTTTGGAGCAGCTCCCCCGCGGGGTTGAGTGTGCCGTCCGCAGCGGTGATGCCACGCGGCGGAGCGGCTTCGAAGTACGTCACGGAGGCGACGCCGTCTATGGTGAGGGCTGCGAGGCTGGCCAACATCCACGCCGCGGTGAAGCTGTGGTCCTGGAGTTCATCGCCGGCGGCCTGCTGGTCCGGCGCGTGAAGCCTGGGCTTCAGCGTAACTGGGCCCACGTGGACCGGACGCCCGTCGCCGAGCTTCAGGGCGTTGGCCGCGGCGAGCCGCTGGACGGGCACGGTCTCCACGATGTGGGGAACCTCCGTGCTGTGGACCTGCGGCGCGAGGCTGAACGTCAGCGCGTCGGCGTCCTGCGGGACGGGGCTGCCGTCACTGCTGCCGGAAATCCAGCGGTTGAGTTCGGTGAAATGGGAACGGGTGCCGGCCAGGAGCTGCCCGCTGAAGCCTGCCTCGCTTAGCGAAGCCTTCAGTGCACCAAACGCCGCCGGATCGGTGCACTGCGTCCCGGGGTGGAACAACCCCAGCCGGACGATCCGTGACAGCTGCCCGCCCAGGGCGCTGCCGAGGGCCTCCGCAACTCCGTCGGCGGAGTCGGAGACCACCCGCACGTCCAGCGCTGCGCCATGGCGGTCCGCCTCACGGGCCGCGGCCGCAAGCTTGGCGGGCCATTGTTCCCGGGGCTCGTACAGTTCCACCAGGACGGCGTCGAGGCCGGGCAGCTGCGGCCGTTCCCCGGGGCTGCCGGCTGGCAATTCCGTGGAGTCCGCTTCAGTTGAGTCCACGGACACGGCAAGCGCCGGAACGGTTCCCGCCGGTTCGCCCACCGTGAAGGCCGCTTGTTCGTGGCTTTCACGGTAGGGGTTGTCCGGCGTCTCGATGCTGAGGGCCTCGATGCTGACCGACTGGTTCACGGTGTCGCCCGCGGCAACGTCCACCGGGATGGGCAGCGCGGAGGGGGTGCTGTAGGTCTTGAAGGAACCATCGCTCCAGTTCCGCTGGTCCTCGGTCTCGAAGATGTCGCCGGAGAAGCCAAGGTCAAACGCGGTGCCGGCGTCGGCCCATTCCAGCGAGGAAATATCCGCGAAGACCAGGTCGGGCCTGATGTCCACGGGAAAGGCGCCACTGGTCGCGGTGCCGTCCGAGGACACCACGTTGACGTCCCGTCCGGCTTCGCTGGTGGGATGGAGGACCACCAGGCCGATCCGGTTGCGCCGGAACGCCGTCTTCGCCCGGCCGGAGAACGAAACTTCGACCGTGGCCGGGGTGATCCGGAGCATCAGCATGGCTTCGTAGGCCGGGCCGGCGGCTGTGCCGGGGCCGTCCGGGCCGGCGGCCTCCGCGTCAGGTGCTGCATCAGGTGCTGCGTAGTCAACGTGGATCCGGAGGCTGATGCCGTCGTCGTCCTTCAGTTCCGCGACATCCCGCACCGACGGCGCAAAGGTGCGCCATTCGTGGTCCCGCACCACGGCCTTGACGGCACGGAGCACGGGCCGGCCCCCGTAGCTGATGTTTGCCAGCTCGTCCCCGATCAGCTCCGCCGTCCAGACGCCCACCGCGAGCTTGCGGATCTGCGGATCGAGGCGCTGTTCGAGCGGCGGGCGCTGGTCGGATGCCGCCAGGGCGGACACCTGCGCGGACGGTGTTGCGGAGTGCAGAGTTGCGGAGTGCTCAGTAGACACGGGAGGCTGCTCTCTGGTGGCTGGTGACTGCGCCCAGCTGACCCCGGGCCGGTCCTGTGGATTTGACGATATCCGATGCGGCGCGGGTGCTCAATGGCCGTCCGTCAGGGCTTACTGCCCGGCCACCGGTCGGCGTCGTTACCGGCGGGCAGGCGGCGGGAAGCGATGCCCCTGCGGCCTTCATCAAAGGCTTAAACCAGCCGTCCCCCCGGGCTTCGGTAAACCCGAAACCCGGAGGGACATATGCCAGACATCTTACGTATCTTGACATTGACGGTAGAATGGACTGATGCCAACCGGCACATATTTTAGAGAAAGTCCTGCAATGAGCTCAGCCACCATGGAATCCCAGACCACGGACATTCGGTCCATCCACCTGACCTTTTCGACCGCCGAGGAGGTCCACGACGGCTTGGACAGCGCCGTCAAGGAACTCATCGGAGCAGCCGTCGAGGACGGCAACTGCGGCATCCGAGTCACCCGCCACGAGCCGGGCGCGTTCACCGTGGCCCTGGATGAGTCCGTCCCCTTCGGTGAGACCTACGAGGACATCGCCGCCTAACTCCGCGGCTTAAGGCTGGCCCTATGTCCTGCGGACCTGGACGCCGTCGGACTTCATAAAGAGCTGGGTTTCCAGCGGGCCCGAAGGCACCAGCCAAAGCACGTTTCCACTCACGGAAATTTCCTCGACCTCACCTGCGGCCACAACATGCGCATGCTTGAGGATTTCGACCCGCTCGCCTGCTTTGAGGGTTCTCCAGTCGGAAACCGTGGCAGCAAATGCCGCCCGCCTGGACAGAACCGTCCCCCGTGCTTTCATTGAACTTCTACCCCTTTGTATATGTTCTTTTGCCACAACATCTTTGGTGTGGGCTTCATCACTACATCTTTAGTTCTACTACAATTCCCGGGCCCCCGCCTGTTGTGTCGCGCAGTATTTCGGAGGCGCCGGGAAATTGTCATTCCGTATGCACAATATTCACTTTTAGGCCAGAATTCCGACGGCGGATTCGGCCGCCGCGCGGACCTCGCCCGAGGCGACGAGCCGGTCTGCGGCCTCCAGCTCCGGGGACAGGAACCTGTCCGTTCCGGGACCGTCCACCACGTTGCGGAGCGCCGCAATGACCGCGGTTCCGGCCGGCCCCGGGGTCAGTTCTCCCCCGGACAGCTGGGTCCGCATGTCGATGGCGCGCGCTGACGTGACCAGCTCGATGGCCAGGACGCGGCGGAGGTTCTCCACGGCCTTCCGGAGCTTCCGGGCCGCGTGCCAGCCCATGGACACATGGTCCTCCTGCATCGCCGAGCTGGGGATCGAGTCCACCGACGCCGGGACGGCCAGCCGCTTGTTGTCCGAGACCAGCCCGGCCTGGGTGTACTGCGCAATCATCAGGCCGGAATCGACTCCGGGGTCTGCGGCCAGGAACGCCGGCAGCCCGTGTGAACGCGCAGGGTCCAGCATGCGGTCGGTGCGGCGTTCGGCAATGGAACTCAAATCCGCCACGGTAATGGCCAGGAAATCCAAAACGTATGCCACCGGGGCGCCATGGAAATTGCCATTGGAACTCACCCGGCCGTCCGGCAGGACCACGGGATTGTCGATGGCGGCGGCGAGTTCGCGGGAAGCGACCAGCGCAGCATGGTCCACGGTGTCGCGGACGGCTCCCGCCACCTGGGGTGCGCAGCGCAGCGAGTAAGCGTCCTGGACCTTGGTGTCGTTGATCCGGTGCGAGGCCACGATCGGGGAGTTGGACAGCACGCGGAGCATGTTGTCCGCAGAGGCAGCCTGGCCCGGGTGCGGGCGGAGGGCCGCGTGCAGCTCGGGCAGGAACACCTGGTCGGTGCCGAGCAGCGCCTCGACGCTGAGCGCCGCGGTGATGTCCGCCGTCGTGAGCAGATGGCGGATGTCCGCGATGGCCATCAGAAGCATGCCCAGCATGCCCTCGGTCCCGTTGACCAGGGCCAGCCCTTCCTTCTCGGCGAGCGTGACGGGTTCGATTCCGTGTTCGGCGAGCAGTTCGGCAACGGGCCTTTCGCCTTTGGCCCCGTACAGCGTGCCATCAGGGCCCATCGCTTCGCCTTCGCCCATCAGCACCAGGGCGCAGTGGGACAGCGGGGCGAGGTCGCCGGAGCAGCCGAGCGAGCCGAATTCGCGGACCACCGGCGTGATGCCGGCGTTGAGGACGTCCACCATGGTCTGCAGCACTACCGGGCGGACGCCGGTACGGCCGGAGGCGAGGGTCTTGGCGCGCAGGAACATGATGCAGCGGACCACTTCGCGTTCCACGGCCGGCCCCATGCCGGCGGCGTGGCTGCGGATCAGCGACTTCTGCAGCTGGGTGCGGAGCTCATTGGGGATGTGCCTGTTGGCCAGCGCGCCAAAGCCGGTGGAGATGCCGTAGGCCGGGATCTCGCTGTGGGCGAGGTCATCGATGTGGGCGCGCACCTTGGCGACCGTGTCCAGGGCTTCCTGGGAGATGGTCACCCTGGCGTCGTGGCGGGCGACGGCGACGACGTCCTCGGGGGTGACGCCGCGGGAGCCGAGGGTGACGGTGAGCGGTTCGTGGGTCGTGAGAGTCACTTTGTGGTTCCTATTTCATTCTCACCGATTGCTCCGTAAGTGCCCTTTTGGTGGGTCAAAACGGCAGTTACGGAGCAGTCGATGTGGGGTGGGGAGCTGGTTAGCGGGTTTCTGACATCGGGATGCGGACGCCGCGTTCCTTGGCGACCTCGACGGCGCGGTCGTAGCCGGCGTCGGCGTGGCGGATGACCCCCATGCCGGGGTCGTTGGTGAGCAGGCGTTCGAGCTTTTCCGCGGCGAGGTCGGTGCCGTCGGCCACGGAGACCTGGCCGGCGTGAATGGAGCGGCCGATGCCCACGCCGCCGCCGTGGTGGATGGAGACCCAGGTGGCGCCGGAGGCGGTGTTGAGCAGGGCGTTGAGCAGCGGCCAGTCGGCGATGGCGTCGGAGCCGTCTGCCATCGCTTCGGTCTCGCGGTACGGCGAGGCGACGGAGCCGGAGTCGAGATGGTCGCGGCCGATCACGATGGGGGCCTTGACCTTGCCTTCCTTGACGAGCTGGTTGAACAGCAGGCCGGCCTTGGCGCGTTCACCGTAGCCCAGCCAGCAGATGCGGGCCGGCAGGCCTTCGAACTCGACCCGTTCCTGGGCGGCGTCGATCCAGCGGTGCAGGTGCTTGTTCTCCGGGAACAGCTCCTTGATGGCCTCATCGGTGACGCGGATGTCTTCCGGGTCACCGGACAGGGCAACCCAGCGGAACGGACCGAGTCCCTCACAGAACAGCGGGCGGATGTAGGCCGGGACAAAGCCGGGGAATTCAAAGGCGCGGCTGTAGCCGCCCTTGCGGGCCTCGTCACGGATGGAGTTGCCGTAATCGAACACTTCGGCGCCGGCGTCCTGGAACTCCACCATGGCCTGGACGTGCTTGGCCATGGAGGCCTGGGCCTTTTTGGTGAAGCCTTCCGGATCGGCCTCGGCTTCGCGGTGCCATTCCGCCACGGAGATGCCCTCGGGGAGGTAGCTCAGGGGATCGTGCGCGGAGGTCTGGTCCGTGACGATGTCCACCGTGAGTTCGCCGGCGTTGTGGCGGCGGAGGATCTCCGGGAAGACCTCGGCGGCGTTGCCGACGTAGCCCACGGACCAGCCGCGGCGCTCTTCCTTGGCCTTGAGCGCTTTGGCGATGGCGGCGTCGAGATCGGTTTCCACCTCGTCGAGGTAGCGTTTGCCGGCGCGGCGGCGCAGGCGGGTCTCGTCGACGTCGACGATCAGGCAGGCGCCGTCGTTGAGGGTGACGGCGAGCGGCTGGGCGCCGCCCATGCCGCCGCAGCCACCGGTGAGGGTCAGAGTACCGGCGAGGGTTCCGTTTTCGTCGCCGGTGAGCTTGCGGGCGATCGCGGCGAAGGTCTCGAAGGTGCCTTGCAGGATGCCCTGGGTGCCGATGTAGATCCAGGACCCGGCGGTCATCTGGCCGTACATCATCAGGCCCTCGGCCTCGAGCCGGCGGAATTCGGGCCAGTTGGCCCAGTCGCCGACGAGGTTGGAGTTCGCCAGCAGCACCCGCGGCGCCCATTCGTTGGTGCGGAAGACGCCCACCGGCTTGCCGGACTGGACCAGCAGGGTCTCGTCCTTTTCCATGGTTTCCAGGGTGCGGGTGATGGCGTCGAACGCGGCCCAGCTGCGGACGGCGCGGCCGGTGCCGCCGTAGACCACCAGGTCATCGGGACGTTCGGCCACCTCGGGGTCCAGGTTGTTCATGAGCATGCGCAGCGGGGCTTCCGTCTGCCAGCTCTTGGCGGTGAGCTCGGTGCCGCGGGCTGCTTTGACCGGGCGGGCACCGGTGGTGAAATCGGCGGGTGCCATGAGGGGCTCCTTCGTTGTTTCGGGTGGTTCGGGGGAAGAGGTTCTGTATCAACTAAAGCCTGTCCGCGGGTGCGGAAACAGAGCTTTCGGAAGGGTGTTGTCCGGGATTCCAGACGCGCCATCCAGGCCCAACTGGCTGGCAGTTAACGTCGCGAAAAGCGCGTTTGACGACGTTAACTGCGAGCTAGTTGGGCTGCGGGGCGGGCTAGCTGGCGGGGCGGCCGTGGATGCGGACGGAGAGTTCGTCCGCCACCTTCCGGACACGCGCCGCGAGGGCCGGCCATTGGTCCGCCGGGAGCTTGTCCTCGAGGAAGGTCACGGCGACCGCCGCCGTCGGCCATCCCACGTGGTCCGTCACGGCGGCGGCAATCGAGCCGAATCCGGGGGTCACTTCACCGTGCTCGGTGGCATAGCCGCGCTGCCGGACCTGGTCCAGGTGCGAGGACAGCGCCGAATACTTCATGATGGCGCCCTCCACCTCGTGCCGGGCGGTGAAGGCCGCGGCATTGGGGTACAGCGCGCGGACCTGCGACTTTGGCAGCGCGGCCAGGATGGCCCGGCCGCTGGCGGTGAGGTGGCTGGGCAGCCGGACGCCGACGTCGGTCACCAGGGACGGCCGGTTCTTGGCGCGCTCCTCCACGATGTACAGCACGTCGCGGCCGTGGAGCACCGCAAGGTGCGCGCTTTCGCCGATGACGTCCACCAGGGTAGCAAGCATCGGCCGCCCCAAGCGGGACAGCGGCTCCTGTCTCGAGTAGGCAGAGCTGAGTTCAAACGCGCTGATTCCCAGCCCGTACCGCTGCTCCTCGTGCAGGTGCATCACGAAGCCGTTGGCTTCCATCACGCCGAGCAGATGGTAGACGCTTGAGCGCGGCAGGCCCAGTGCGGTGGCAATGTTCGACGCCGCCATGGGGCCGCGCTTGGAGGCCAGCAGTTTGAGGATGCGGAGGGTGTTTTCGGCCGCCGGGACTTTCGACGTCACCTTCGCCGCCGTCTTTGATTCCGGCTTTGACGCCGCTTTTGGCGCTGCCTGCGGGGGCGACTCGTTGTCCGCCATGTGTCCTCCATCGTTCGCAGCCTGCCACTTGCAGGTGTCCGGTATCCCGTACTTAAGCGTCCTCCACTCCCGGGTGCCCGGGCATGCCATCGAACCACACCGGCGTCCGGGATACCAGACATTCCCGAGGCAGGGGCGTCCTGGGCCTTCTGCCCCTATGCCGCGCCTTCGGTCCGCTGCTTCGATAGGGCCAGCGACAGTTGCGGGGAGGCGTCCATGCAGTGGATTGCCGGGCTGTTCCTGATCGCCCACGGACTGGTCCACCTCGCCATCTGGCTCCCGAAGCCGGACTCGAAAGCACCGTTCGTGTTCTCCCGGAACGCTGGCGGCGGCGCGATGGCCGCGGCTGTTTCAACGTATCCGGCGACGAGGTGCACTTTCAGGGCGGCCATTCCGGCTTCCATCCGGGCGACCTCAGCCATGCGTCCAGGCAGGCATCGGGGCCATAACCGCCCGTTCGCGCCTGGCAGCGGGGGCCGCAACTGTCCGTTCGCGCTGGAGGGGAAAAGCGGACGAGCAACGGACAGTCTGAAATGAAAGACACCAAAGCCCCGTGAGGCTCATCACGTAGGCCGCGAAAATGGTCTGCTGGATAGCGATCCCCCTCCCAATGACGAGAAGGTATTCGCATGCAACAAGCCCCAACAGCAGCCAAGACAACAGGACAAGCGGCGCCCGCAAACACCACCCCGGCATCAGGAGCCGCCGGAAGCAGTGTCCGCGCCGCCGCCGGCACCGCCGTCGACACCGTCCTGAACCGCGGGCTCAACGTCCGCCACATCCGCTTCATGGCCCTGGGGTCGGCCATCGGCACGGGCCTGTTCTACGGCTCTGCCTCCGCCATCCAGAAAGCCGGTCCGGCGGTCCTCCTGGCCTACATGATCGGCGGCGCCGCCGTGTTCATGGTGATGCGTGCGCTGGGCGAAATGGCCGTGCGGCACCCTGTTTCCGGATCCTTCGGCCAGTATGCCAGCCGCTACCTCGGCCCGCTGGCCGGTTTCGTGACCGGCTGGACGTACGTCTTCGAGATGGCGATCGTGGCCATCGCGGACGTCACGGCCTTCAGCATCTATATGGGGTTCTGGTTCCCGGAAGTGGAGCGGTGGATCTGGGTCCTGGCCGTCATCTTCTTCCTGGCGGCCCTGAACCTGCTCAGCGTCAAGGTATTCGGAGAGCTGGAGTTCTGGTTCTCGCTGATCAAAGTCGTGGCCATCGTCGCCATGATCGCCGGCGGTGCCGCGATCATCATCTTCGGTTTCCAGGCCGGCGGGGCAACCGTCGCTCCGGGGATCGGCAACCTTGTGGAGCACGGAGGCCTGTTCCCCAACGGCTTCGAAGGGCTCCTGGCCTCGTTCGCCGTCGTGATGTTCGCCTTCGGCGGGATCGAAACCATCGGCGTCACGGCCGGTGAAGCGGCCGACCCCAAGAAGGTCATCCCCAAGGCCGTCAACACCGTGCCCGTGCGTGTGCTGCTGTTCTACGTGCTGACCCTGGCCGTACTGATGAGCCTGTTCCCGTGGAACGAGGTGGGCACCAACGGCAGCCCGTTCGTCCAGATCTTCAGCGGCCTCGGCATTCCCGCCGCCCCGCACATCCTGAACGCCGTGGTGATCACCGCAGCCCTGTCCGCCATCAACAGCGACATTTTCGGCGCCGGCCGCATCCTCTTCGGATTGGCCCGGCAGGGCCACGCCCCCGCCAGCTTCGGCAAGGTTTCCCGCAACGGGGTGCCGTGGATGACCGTGGTGATGATGACCGTCGTCCTGCTGGTGGGAGTGGTGCTCAACGCCGTGATCCCTGAGGATGTGTTCCTGCTCATCGCCTCAATCGCTACCTTCGCCACTGTCTGGGTGTGGGTCATGATCCTGGCGTCCCATGTGGCCATGAAACGGGAGATCGCCCGCAAGCGGCTGCCGGCGTCGGAATTTCCCTCCCCCTGGTGGCCTGCAGCTTCTATCCTGACCATCGCGTTCATGGCCCTGGTGATCGTGATCCTGGGGGCGTTCGAGGATAGCCGGGTTGCCCTCTACGTGGGTGCCGTGTGGCTGGGCCTGCTGGTGCTTGCCTACCGCGCGTGGGTCCGGGGCCATGGCCGAATCCGCGCCGAACTGGTGGACGAGACGGCCTCAGCACCCGCTGAGCCGGGCAAGTAGTCCGGAAAAAATTCCGAGTGTTGGACGGTACAGAAGGGGTAGGAGTTACGCATGCGACGCGTGGGGTTTGGCTCATAGGTTAGACACCAGGCGCAGACCGGACATTTGAACTCTTTGCTGCAGCTTCGGGACCGCCTGCACGTCCTGCTGGTCCGGGCACTGCAAAGGAGTGGTTTTGATGAAGGTTCTTCCAGCTTCACCGTCTGTCCTCCCCCGGGACAGGGGCCGATTGGCCTCCTGGCTCAGCGATGCAGCCGAGAAGGTGCGTACGGCTGCCGTGCCCTACAAGGTGGGGGACGTCGTCCTCGGCGAGGACCCCTTCAACGGCCGCAGGCTCGGCGTGGTGGCGGTGATCCGCGGCTCATCGCTGGGCCTGCGGACGGCCGCAGACGCCCACCCCGACCTGGTGCCCGAAGTGCTCTACTACGACTACCGCCAGGTGCGGATGCCGGACTAGCCTCCGTCTGCGGGATGGGCCTGCAGGAGGACAGCCGCGTTCAGGCCTTCTGCGGAAACACCCCCGCGGCGGACAGCCCGGAGCGTGGGGCAGTTGCCACTTTGTCGCAGATCCAGCGGCCAAGTTCCGTTGCCCGCAACGGATCAATTGAGGTCTCGAACCCCGCGCGTTCCAGCATCCATGCCAGGTCTTCGGTGGAGATGTTGCCTGCGGCGCCCGGCGCGAAGGGACAGCCGCCCAGGCCCCCTACCGCGCTGTCGAATACTCCGACGCCCGCGGCCATGGCGGCGTACGTGTTGGCCAGCGCTGTGTGGCGCGTTTCGTGAAAATGCGCCCGCAGCTGCACATCGGTCTCCGAGCGCAGCCCGGCGAACACATCGCCGACCTGCCACGGGACGGCGCAGCCGATCGTGTCCGCGAGGGCGACCTCGGCCAGCGTCCCACGCTGCAGGGCACTGCGGACGACGGCGAGAGTCTGTTCCTTGGGCACGTCACCCTGATAGGGACAGCCAAATGCCACGGCCGCCGTCACCGTGAGCGGAATCGACGCCGCTGCGGCAATGGCGGACACCTCTTCCAGGGCGTCGAGGGCGGCGGCGACGGTGGTGTTCTGGTTGGCAGCAGCAAAGGCGTCCGTCACCGGCAGCACATAATTCATCTCGTCCACGCCGGCGTCAACGGCGCGGAGCGCGCCGCGGGTATTCAGGACCAGCCCGATGAAGCTGGCGCCTGTGTCCCTGGGCACCCCGGCCATGACCGCATCCGCGTCCGCCATCTGCGGGACTTTCCTGGGGTTCACAAAACTGACGGCCTCAATCCTGCGCGCGCCCAGGGAGATGAGCTCGTGGATGAGGCGCAACTTGTCATCGGCGCTGACGGGCACCTTCTCATTCTGGAGTCCGTCCCGGGGACTGACATCCACGATGGAAACTGACCGTGAAGCCTGCATGTCATTCATCAGATGGCACCTTCCGCCCGAGCGTCCTGCAGGTCCTTGTCGGAGAGCCCCAACAGGCCCTCGTAAATGTCGCGGTTGTGGAAGCCCGGCGTCAGGGGACCGCTCCAGCCGATCTCCCCGGCGCTGCGCGTCAACTTCGGAATGATCCCGGGTTGCACAACGGTACCCAGCTGCTCGTCCGGGACGTCCACCAACATTCCCCTGGCGCGCAGCTGTGGATCAGCGAAAATGTCCTCGATGCTGCTGACCGGGCTGTTGGGCACGGAGTGCCGGTCCAACAACGAGGTGAGCTCGTCATGGTTGTAGCCGGCGGCCCATTCGGCAATGAGGGACTCCAGCTCTTCCTGGTGCACGCCCCGCGCCGCATGGTTGCTGTAGCGTGCGTCCGACGCCAGTTCGGAGCGTCCCATGGCGGCAGCCAACCGCACGAAGACAGAGTCCTGGTTCGCGGCGATCACCACCCACTTTCCGTCGGCGGAACGGAAGATGTTGGACGGCGCGATCCCTTTCAGTCCTGAGCCGCTGGGGCCGGGAACAACGCCGGTTGCCGCGTAATCCGGCACTGCGCTTTCCAGGAGCGAAAAGCATGCTTCCACGAGGGACACGTCCACTACCTGGCCTGTTCCTCCGCGGGCATCCCTCCAGTACAGGGCCAGCAAAATTCCCTGCAGGGCATAGAGCGACGCCAGGCTGTCCCCCAGCGAGATGCCGGTGCGCGGCGGGGCCTGGTCAGGATATCCGTTGAGGTATCGCAAGCCTCCCCGCGCCTCGGCAACGGAGGCGTAGCCCGGCTTGTGCGCGTCGGGCCCTGTCTGGCCGTAGCCGGACACCCTGGCAATGATAAGACCAGGGTTCACCCGCCAGACCTCCTCAGGGGAAAGCCCCAATTTTTCGAGCGTGCCGGGGCGGAAGTTCTCCAGGATGACGTCCGCCTCCTCGCACAGCTCAAGGAACAGCTCGCGTCCGCGCGGGGACTTCAGGTCCAGCGTCACGCACTTCTTGCCGCGGGACTGCACGGACCACCACAGCGTGTGGCCGTCCACGCGCGCCCGGCCCCATTCCCGCATTGGATCCGGACGGTCCGGCGATTCGATCTTGATGACTTCCGCGCCGAAGTCGGCAAGCTGCCGTCCCGCGAACGGACCAGCAATGAGGGATCCCAGCTCCAGGACCCGCACGCCGGCCAGGGGCATGGCCTGCTGCGGGACATCGGGCACGGACACAGCGCTTGACGTGTCGTCGTGCGTGGGCGTCTCGGAAACCTTCACCATCTTTGGACTCCTGTTCTGCGGGCGCCGGTGGTCTGCGGTCACCGGTAAATCCACGGCAACCGTCACGGATTCGGTTAGCGGGAAGCCTAGTGAGATGTTTTTCCCGGGCGCCAGACTATTTCATATTGTGGACCTAAATCCACGATGTGGGTAGCCCCTCCTGCGGGATCGCTCCTCCGATGACCCTCGTGGCCTCTTCCGCCGCCGCGAGGACGGGCTCAAGCCACGAGGCGCACACATCGTAGGGCATCCTCATGGCCGGCCCCATCACGGTCAGCGCGCCGTACAGTTCCGCCTGCGGACCGAAGATCGGAGCCGAGATTCCGCTCGCACCCGAGACCCGCTCACCCGTGGTGATGGCGAATCCGTCAGCCCGGGTCTTGGCGACGGCGGCCTCCAGGCTCGTAGCATCCGTGATCGTCTGGTCCGTCAGCGAATGCAGTCCGGATCGGTAGACCTGCTCGGCAACGTCCGGGTTCCAGGCCAGCAGCACGCGGCCCGCGGCACCCACGTGGAGCGGCATGATCTCGCCCACCTGCACGACCCGCCTGAGCATCCGCCGGGTCTCGGCGAGCGCAATGCACACCCGCTTTCCCTGGGATTCCCGGAAGATGCATGCTGTTTCACCGAGTTCATCCCGCAGCCTTCGCAGAACGGGCGTCAGTAGTTCCAGAAAGTCCAGGCCCTGGGTGGCCGGCGCAGCCCAGTGGGCCATCCGAACCCCGACGCGGAACCGGTCTCCGCTCCGGTCCAGGATCCCCTCCTGGACCATGTTCGCGACCAGACGCTGGACAGTGGAGTGGGGCATTCCCGTGGCCGCCCGGATTCCCGCCAGGGAAAGCTCCGGCTGGGCGAGGGAAAAAGCGTCAAGGATGGCGGTGATCTTTCGGAGAACCAGCAAGGGCGTGACCGATGATTCGTTGGGGCTCATGGACAAAGTGTATGAGCCCCGCCCACAAGCTGAGCCTGGTTGACGGCCCTCGGGAAAGTTTCAGCGGGATCGTTGAGTGTGATGCAGGTTACTGCTAGCATCGGGTCCACATCCTGATGGTGAACCCACGATGTGGAAAAGGTGCCCAACTCGCCAAAGCCGACGAAGCGGGCACGTGGACGACGCAACACGTTCGTCCGCGCAGAATCAGCAGCGACAACAAATCGGCCAGCGCGGGCCGGGAAGAGTGCAATGATGCCAGCTGCACAGGCAGACAAGTCCAAGTACGCGGTGGAGCTCGCCGGGTGCACCAGGCAGTTCCCCACGCCCGGGGGTGAGACCTACTTTGCCGTCCGGGACATCAACCTCAAAGTCGAGCCCGGCAGGTTTGTCTCGATCGTGGGTCCCACCGGTTCCGGCAAGTCCACCATCCTCAACATGGCGGCAGGGCTCCTGAACCCAAGCGCTGGCGAAGTGATGAGCTTCGGGGAACCCGTAAACGGCGTCAACCGACGCGCTTCCTACATGTTCCAGCAGGACCCCCTCCTGCCCTGGAAGACGGTGATTGACAACGTGAGCCTCGGCCTGACCATGGCCGGGGTATCGAAGTCGGAAGCCCATGCGGAAGCACGGCGCTGGCTGGAGAAAGTCGGACTCAAGAACTTCGCTGACCGCTACCCGCACCAGCTCAGCGGCGGCATGCGTAAACGCACCGCCATCGCCCAGGCCTGGATCGTCAATCCGGACGTCCTGCTCATGGACGAGCCGTTTTCAGCACTCGATGTGCAGACCCGGCAAATCATGGAGAACGAACTGCTTCAGCTGTGGCAGGAATCGGGCAAGGCGGTGGTCTTCATCACCCATGACCTGGATGAAGCCATCGCGCTTTCCGACGAAGTGGTCATCCTGGGCGCCGGACCCGGGAGCACGGTGGTCGGAAGCTACGAAATCGATATTCCACGTCCGCGCGACCTGCTCGATATCCGCGATGACCCCCAGTTCGTGGCGTTGCACCGTGAGATCTGGGGCAGGTTGAAGATCGAAGTTTCGAAGACCTACGAAACGGCAATGGCGGAGGAAGGCGACGTCGCATGACTATCGTTGGATCAAAGAAAAACGGACTTTCCGCAGCACTGGAGCCGGGCACACGCCGCCGGACGGCCCGGACTGAGATGTCCCCGCTGGCGATGCGAAGCACCCAGCTCCTCCTGACGCTCGCGGTCCTTGGCGCGTGGGAGCTTTCCGTGCGGACCGGTGTGGTGGACGAGTTCTTCTTTCCGCTTCCCTCGGATATCTTCCAGACCGTCTGGGTCTGGGTGTCGTCCGGATTCGTCTTCCCCCACCTGTGGGTCACCATGCAGGAGGCCATACTCGCCTTCATCGTGGGGGCTGCCGCAGGGCTCCTCCTCGGCTTCGTCCTGGCCCGCGTGCGCTTTCTTGAGCGGCTTCTGGACCCGTTCCTGCAAATGTTCAACGCGCTCCCCCGCGTTGTCCTGGCCCCGATCTTCCTGCTCTGGTTCGGTCTGGGAATCTGGTCAAAGGTGGCATTCGGATTCACCCTGGTTTTCTTCATTGTCTTTTTCAACACCCTTGAGGGTGTGAAGAGCGTTGACCGCGTTCTCGTTGACAATGCCCGGATGCTGGGGGCGTCCGAGAAGCAACTGCTCCGCCACGTCTTCATTCCCAGTGCCCTCACCTGGATTTTCTCCAGCCTGCACATCAGCGTGGGCTTCGCCATCACCGGTGCGGTGGTTGGTGAATACCTCGGCGCTTCCGCCGGCGTGGGGTACGCGATCGCCCAGGCGCAGGGCGTCTTCGACACCAAGGGCGTCTTCGCCGGGATGTTCATCCTGATGATCGTGGTCCTCATTATCGACCTGCTCGTCAATCGCTTGGAGCGGCATCTGCTCCGTTGGCGCCCTGTTCAGTCGTCCTAGGCGCTCACAACACACCACTATCACTGTCACGAAGGGACACTCGATGATTCGAAACGAAAACCGGCAAAGGCGCCGGAGCATCATCCGGCCATTGGCCATCGTTGCAGCCGCAACCCTGGCCCTCTCAGCCTGCGGCACGCCATCCGCTGCACCCCCGGGACAGACTGGAACGGGAGGCGCAGCCAACGGCGCGGCCGGAGGCACCAAGGTGATTGTCGGCGTCGGAGGCCAGACGCTCCTGACGTACCTTCCGACGACCCTCGCGCAGGAGCTTGGCTACTACCAGGAAGAGGGCGTGAACGTAGAGCTTCAGGACCTGCAGGGCGGGTCGAAGGCATTGACTGCCATGATCGGCGGCAGCACCCAGGTGACCAGTGGGTACTACGAGCACACCATCCAGATGCAGGCAAAAAACCAGAAGGTCAAGGCCTTCGTGGACATGGGCAGGTCCTCCGGCCTGGCCTTGTTGGTGGCGCCGAAGAACGAAGGCAAGATCAAGACCATTGCCGACCTCAAGGGCAAGAACGTGGGCGTCACGGCACCCGGGTCCTCCACGGACATGTTCATCAAGTTCCTGCTCGCCAAGAACGGCATGCAGCAGACGGACGCCTCCGTGTCCGCCATCGGCGCCGGATCGTCCGCCGTTGCGGCGATGGAGCAGGGGCAGGTGGATGCCGCGGTGATGCTCGAACCCGACGTCTCCGTGCTCACCAAGCGGATCGGACATGACCCCGTGTTGCTGGAAGACGTCCGGACCGCCGAAGGGCTGAAGGAAGTGTTCGACGCCGACGCCTGGCCGTCAGCGAGCCTCTATGCCAAAGCTGACTGGCTGGACCAGAACAAGGAGACGGCCGGCAAACTTGCCAAGGCGATTAAGCGCACCCTTGAATTCATCGACGGACATTCGGGCGAAGAGATCGCTGCGAAAATGCCGGAGAAGTTCGCGGGCGGGGACAAAGCCTTGTACGCGAAGGTGATCGAGGATCTGAAGAAAACCCTCAGCAAGGACGGCGCCTTCACCGAGGACGGCGTCCAGGCGGTGCTGAAAACCCAGCGCGTGGCCAACCCTGAGGTTGGCGAAAAGGACATCCAGCTCGCAGACACCTACACGAACGAGTTCTTGAAGTAGAACCGGCAACGGGGCCGGTCATCCGTAGCGGATGGCCGGCCCCGTTTTTGTGGGTATCGCGTCTCTTATGCGGATCCCGTCAGCGCCAGGCCGGGAGGGCGTCAGGCGTCCGGTTCGTCCCGCCGTCGAAAATGGCCCGGCCATTCGGACCTGCGGATACGTCCGAGTTCCTCAACCGGACCCAGGTGCCCCCATTCATCCCGGCCGAGCCGCGCCAGCGGTTCCAGAAGGTCGATCCGGGGGTGGCTGCCCTCCAAGACGTCCGTGGAAATGGCGGCATGGGTGACCTCCCCGAAGACCAGGATGCAGTCTCCCATTACCAGGGTGGAATGCAGCCGGCACTCCAGGGCCACCGGGGACTCCGCCACCCGCGGAACACCAACGGTGAGGCCCTGTTCGCGGGTCAGGCCGGCGGCATCGAACTCACTCACCTCGGGTGGGAAGTTGGTGCCCGTCGCATTGACCTCGGCCATGAGGTCGGCCGGTGCAAGGTTGACCACGAACTCGCCCCGGTCAAGGATGTTCCGCAACGAGTCCTTCCTCCCCACCGACGTGAACTGCACGATGGGCGGCGTCACGGACGCAACAGTGAAAAAGGAGTGCGGGGCGAGGTTGTCCACACCGTCGGCTGACCTGCTGGACACCCAGGCAATGGGGCGGGGAACAACCACGGCCGTCAGCAGCCGGTAGAAGTCCCCGGCGGGCAAGACATCGGGACTAAAATCCTTGCGCATGGTCCCAGCCTAACGGCGCCGGCACCGGCAATGCTGCCGGCGCCGAGCGCTGCCTCCCCGCCTACCTTCCTGGACCCGGGCCTAGCGCGCCGACCAGCCGCCGTCCATGGTGTAGCTGGCGCCGGTGACCATGCCGGCGTCGTTCGAGGCGAGCCAGGCGACCAGCGAGGCGACTTCCTCCGGCTCCACCAGCCGCTTGATGGCGGACTCGGTGAGCATGATCTTGGCGAGCACCTCTTCCTCGGGGATGCCGTGAACCTTGGCCTGGTCGGCGATCTGCGACTCCACCAGGGGCGTGCGCACGTACCCGGGGTTGATGCAGTTGGACGTGACCCCGTGGGCCCCGCCCTCAAGCGCCGTCACCTTGCTGAGCCCTTCCAGGCCGTGCTTGGCGGAAACGTAGGCGCTCTTGAACGGTGAGGCCCGTATCCCGTGCACGGACGAAAGGTTGATGATCCGGCCGAAGTTGTTCGCATACATATGTGGCAGCGCCGCCCGGATCAGCAGGAACGGCGCCTCCAGCATGAGGGTGATGAGCCGGCGGAAATCGGCCGGCTCGAAGTCCTCGATAGGGCTGATGCGCTGGATTCCGGCGTTGTTGACCAGGATGTCGCAGTCCAGGCTGGCCGTTGCCAGTGCGTCCACATCCAGCAGGTCCACCGCCCAGACAGTACCGCCCACTTCGTCGGCGAGCGCTGCCGCGGCGGCCTCGTCGACGTCGGCGATCACCACTTTGGCGCCGCGTGCGGCGAGGGCCCGCACACTGGCTGCGCCGATGCCGCCGGCTCCTCCGGTGACCAGTGCCTTGCGGCCGTTCAGCGTGTTTTCCATAACCAGCCTTCCTGTTCGAATGTTTCAACGGGCCGGCCGGCTCCAGCAAGGCTGGAGCCGGCCAAAATCCAGTAGCTCAGCGTGTGGCTGCTACCGCCAGGCCTTCGCGCTCGGCGTCGGCCCTGTCCACGTCCTCGAGGGCAATGCCCTTGGTTTCCTTGAGGCTCAACACTGCCACCGTGGTGACGGCGCACGCCACCACCAGGTAGATGGCGGTGGGGACCCATGATCCGGTGTCCTTGAGCCACTGCGTGGCCAGGAGCGGCGCCAGCGAACCGGCGAAGATCGAGGTGACCTGCGAGCCCAGCGATACACCTGCGTAGCGCATCCTGGTGGGGAAGAGCTCCGCCATGAGGGCGGGCTGGCCCGCGTACATAAACGCGTGCAGGCACAGGCCGATAGTCACTGCCAGGACGATGACCACGGCGTTCTTGGTGTCGAACATGGGGAAGGCGAAGAACGGCCAGGTGGCACCGGTGATGGCGCCGACCAGGTACACAGGCTTCCGGCCCCAGCTGTCCACGAGCCGTCCCACCTGGGGGATGACCAGGAAGTGGATGAGGTGGGCGATCAGCAGCGCCAGCAGGAGCGAGGACGTGTCGTACTTGTGCACGCTCTTGAGGTACACGATCGCGAAGCTGACCACGAGGTAGTACATGATGTTTTCCGCGAACCGGAGGCCCATGGCCTGCAGGATGCCTTTGGGGTACTTGCGGATGACTTCGCCGACGCCGTAGCTGACGGCCTGCTCCTGCTCCAGCTGGGCTTTCGCTTCCAGGAAGATCGGGGACTCGGAAACGTTGGTGCGGATGTAGTAGCCGACGAACACGATCACGGCGGAGAGCCAGAACGCCACGCGCCAGCCCCAGCCGAGGAAGTCCGCGCTGCTGAGGACGTTGGACATGATGAACAGAACCAGGGTGGCCAGCAGGTTGCCTACCGGAACAGCGGACTGGGGCCAGCTGGACCAGAATCCGCGGGACTTGTTGGGGCTGTGCTCGGCGACAAGGAGCACGGCGCCGCCCCATTCGCCGCCCAGCGCGAAGCCCTGGATGAAGCGCAGGAACACCAGGAGTGCCGGTGCCAGGTAGCCGATCTCGGCGAAGCCGGGGAGGCAGCCCATCAGGAAGGTGGACACACCGATGATCACGATTGTGAGCTGAAGGGTGGGCTTGCGGCCGAGCTTGTCGCCGATCTGGCCGAAGACGATGCCGCCGAGCGGGCGGGCCACGAAGCCGACCGCATAGGTGATGAAGGCCTGGATGATGCCGTCCAGCTCATTGCCGGTGGCGGGGAAGAAGTACTTTCCGAACACCAGGGTTGCTGCGGTGGCGTAGAGGAAGAATTCATACCATTCCACTACGGTGCCAACCATGGAGGCTGCGACGATCTTCTTGAGGCCGGCGCCCTTTGGGGCGGAAGCGGCCGGTGTTGCAGAGCGTTGTTCTACGCTCATATTTGTTTCTCCTTTAGTGTCCACGTCGACACGCGCTGTGATCCACAGCACTGAATGGGCTCAGATGAGTATTGCCGCAGAAACTCGGCGGTTCAATGGCCAAACCGGCACTCCTTGTGTGCAGAATTGCAGATATGGAAGCCAATCCTGATGACCTTCTGGTCCTGCTGGCCGTCTCGCGGTCAGCAAAATTCACGACGGCGGCACAGGCGCTGGGACTGAACCACACCACTGTTTCCCGCCGGATAGCGGCCCTGGAGAAAACGCTCGGCGGCCGTGTCCTCTCCCGTGCGGCCGGCGCCTGGGAACTGACGGAACTCGGCGCCGCGGCGGTGCTGGTGGCCGAGCAGGTGGAAAAGGCCGTGCGCAGCCTGGGCCGGCCCGGCCAGGCACCGGACCCCATCACGGGCGTTGTGCGCATGACAGCCACTGACGGCTTCAGCGCCTACATCGCCGCACCTGCAGTGGCGAAGCTGCGGCGGAAGCATCCGGGGCTCAGCGTGGAGATCGTCACCGTGACCCGGCGGGCCCTGCAGCAGCGCTCCGGGCTGGACATCGAGGTGGTGGTGGGCGAGCCCCAGGTGCACCGCGCCGAAGCCTTTAAACTGGGCGAATACGTGCTGGGCATGTATGCCTCGAAGGCCTACCTGGCCGAAAACGGGACGCCGGCAACGGTGGAGGAACTGACGGAACACCCGCTGGTCTATTTCGTGGACTCCATGCTTCAGGTGGACGACCTCGATGCGCCGCGCAGGCTGGTCCCGGCCATGAAGGACGGCCTGAGCTCCACCAATGTGTTTGTCCATGTGGAGGCGACCCGGGCCGGCGCGGGCATTGGCTTCCTGCCGTGTTTCATGGGTGACCTGCACGACGACCTGGTCCGGCTGCTTCCGGATGCTTTCTCCGAGCGGCTCCCCTACTGGATGGTGCTTCGTCCCGACTCCATGCGGCGGCCCGCAGTTGCGGCGGTGGTGCAGGCCTTGCGGGACCAGGCGGTGGAACACCGGGAGGCCCTGCTCGGCAGGGGATGACGGGGAGACTCCCGGCGGGGGTGTCCGGACGGAATGAAGGAAGCCTCCGCGCGAGTCAGGGGACTCAAGCGCGGAGGCTTCCTGCCCTCCGGTCTTGGGGGAAAGCGGAGAGCTTCCACAAACTTACAACGCGCACAGGGCCGGAAAGACAAAAATGACCGCGATAGCCGATTCTTGACGCAACTTTGCGTCTACCGCGGCTTTTGTTGCACCGGCCTTGCGCTTATGGTGCGGGCGACGGCGGTGCAGGGTCATGGCGGACGGGCGCGCCGGCGGCAAAGGCGCGCACCTTGGCGTCGTCCCAGATGTGCGCCGGGACACCGCCGCCCAGCAGCCTGCGGGCCAGCTGGGGGTCGTCGTCGAACGGCTGGTCACTGCCGGCCATCACCATATTGCCGTACCGCCGGCCCTTGAGCATGGCGGGGTCGGCGATGATCAGGGTGTGCTCGAAAACGGCCGCGATGGTGGCGGCGTCTTCGCGGGCGTTCTTCAGGTCCGGAGCGTCGCCGGAGTTCACCACGTAGATCCCGCCGGGAGCCAGCACGCTCCTGGCATGCCCGTTGAATTCGGCGGTGGTCAGCGGCCGGGGTGTCAGCGCGCCGGCAAACACATCGCGGATGATGACGTCGCGGGTCTGGGGCGTGAGCGACTCAGTGACTTCACGCGCCTCCCCCACCCGGAGCCTCAGCAGCGGCGCTTTGGGGAGGTCGAACCAGCCGCGGACATACTCGGCCAGCTTGCCGTCCAGCTCCACCACCACCTGGCGGGCTTCCGGGTAGGCGGCGTGGAAGTAGCGGGCCAGCGAGCACGCACCTCCGCCCAGGTGCAGGGCGCGCAGCTTGGGCCTGGCCTCCCGGGGCCACCGCGATTCCACCAGAGCGGACATCCACCGCATGTACTCGAAGTCGAGAAACAGCGGGTCCGCCAAGTCGATATGTGAGCTCATAACGCCGTTGATGCGCAGGAGCCAGCCGGTCGAATTGTCCTGGTCAGCGATCAGCTCGCAGTCCCCGGTGTCGATGTAGTACACGCCCTCAACCGGCCCGGCGGGGCGGGTTCCTCTGGGCACTTCCACTACTCCCGGCGTCGACCGTTCAGCGTTCCTGCCGGCAGACCGGCCCTTCTTTGCCATTTAGCCGGCCACCGCATTGCTCATGCTTCAACCCTAGTTGACCGGCGCCTCGCCGGCTGCGGCCCCCTCGCCATCGCCTGGGCCCGGTGCTGAGCCCGCGAAGCTCGCGGCGCTGATCCGCAAGGGCTGATCCGCAACGGCCGTGCCGGCCGCGCCGGAAAATGCCCGGCTCAAAAAACTAATACACCAAGGGTGCTTACTATTTGATAGTAATCATGCTTACTATTTAGTAGCCAGTTATTGCTGGTTCTTGATCAGCAGCCGACCTTCTGGAAAGAGAGCGCGAAGATGACAGAGAACCGATGGCCACAGGACGGTAGCTACGGCACCCCTGGGGTCGCAGAGCAAACGGCCGTCCCGGCGATGCCGGAAGCCGACGCCGCCTATGACACCGCCACCTATGACACCACCTACCCGGCATCGCAAGGCACGCCGTCGAAGACGGAGACGGCCAAGCAGGAGGCCGGCGACGTGGCCCACCAGGCAACGGACTCCGCCCAGCACGTGGCTGAAACCGCCAAGGCCGAGGCTGCCAACGTCGCCGGTGAGGTCAAGGCCAACGCCAAGGATCTGCTCTACCAGGCAAAGACGGACCTGACAGACCAGGCCGGCGCCCAGCAGCAGAAGGTGGCCCAGGGCCTCCATTCCATTTCCGGCGAGCTCCGCACGATGGCTGACGCCTCCGATCAGCCCGGCGTGGCCACTGACCTGATCCGCCAGGCTGCGGACCGGTCCGCGTCCGTGGCGTCGTGGCTGGAAGGCCGCGACCCCGGCTCACTGCTCGACGAAGTAAAGACGTTCGCCCGGCAGCGCCCCGGAACATTCCTGATGCTGGCCGCCGGAGCGGGAATCCTCGCAGGCCGGCTGACACGCAGCCTCACTGCCGGGGCACCGGACTCCACTGATTCGCTGGGCAGCCGCACCTCACGCGCCCCCATTTCCAGCGTTCCCGGCTATGTTCCCGACACGGGGACAGCGGTTCCGCCGCCGCCGGTACAGATGCCGGCCCCCGACGCCACCACTGCGGGCCTGTCTGCAGCCGGAGCGGGCACCGGAGCCTATGCCGGCGCGGACGCCTATGGCGACGCCCAGACCGGAGCCGAAGGTTATCCGGCAGACACGTACCCGCCCAACCCGGTGGCGGACGAAGGTACGCAACAGGACCAGTGGGCCGCAGATCCGCTGGCCGCTGATCCCCTCGCCGCCGACCCCCTCGCCGCCGACGACCCGTACCGGGATGACCCCCTGCGCGGAGGGCAGCGATGAGCAACCAATTTTCGGACACCCCGCCGACGGCGGCCCACGCCAAAGCGGACAACACCTCCCTGGGTGACCTGCTCGGCGACGTCACCCGGGACATTTCCACCCTGATGCGCCAGGAGGTGGAACTTGCCAAGGCCGAACTGAAGCAGTCGGCGTCCCGCGCCGGAAAAGGCGGCGGGATGCTGGCCGGGGCCGGAGTGGCGGGCCACTTCGTCCTCCTGTTCCTCTCCCTGGCACTCTGGTGGGCGCTGGGAACGGTGATGGGACTCGGCTGGTCCGCCGTCGTCCTCGCCGTTATCTGGGGCATCATCGCCGCTGTCCTGGCATCCGTTGGCCGTAAACAGCTCAACGCGATCAAGGGCATGCCGCAGACCGCGGAAACGCTCCAGGAAATACCCCCCACCCTCAAACCCAGCCACTAGACCCAGGTACAAGAGAGCTCGAGGTACACACGATGAGTGAAAACCCGGACGCCATCCGCGCCGACATCGAAGCAACCCGCGCGCGGCTCGGCACCAATGTCGACGCCGTGGCGGACAAAGTTACCCCGTCGAACATCGTCCACCGCCAGACGGACAAGGTGAAGGACGCCGTGTTTGGAGTGAAGGAGAAGGTCATGGGAACAGCCGAACACGCCACTGATCGGATGCATTCAGGCACCTCCGGCGCCGGAGGGCAGCTGTCCGACGCCGGCGCGGCCATCGGGGACGCCCCCCGCCAGGTCCGCGCCAAGACTCAGGGCAACCCGCTTGCGGCAGGCCTGATCGCCTTCGGCGCCGGGATGCTGTTCTCCTCGCTGATTCCGGCGAGCGAGAAGGAGCGTGAAGCTGCGGATGCGCTCAAGACCAAGGCCGAGCCGCTCACCACCGAGCTGACCGAAGCTGCCAAGGACGTCGCCGCAGGACTGAAGGCGCCCGCGCAGGACGCCATGGAAAACGTCAAGGCAACTGCGATGGAAGCAACGGACCACGTCAAAGCCGAAGGCCAGGGCGCAGTGGACGACGTGAAGTACCGCGCCGCAGACGCCAAGGACAATGTCCAACAGGTGTAGCACGACCCGAAAGACGGCCGGTTGCCCTCGCTGACGCGCTGGGCAGCCGGCCGCTGCGCTTAACCACGAAAGAAGATTCCAATGGCCAAGAACTTCACCAAGGCGGAAACTGGCTCCATGGACGACGCCGAAACCCCTGAGAGCAGCACCGCCAAGGCACGTACCGCTCCCGCACCGGATGATTCCCGCAAACCGGACAGTCCCGCCGATGTCAGCAAGCCCTCGTGGAAGTACATCGCGAAGAAGACCTTCCGGGAATTCACCAAGGACCAGTGCCCTGACCTCGCCGCTGCCCTGACCTACTATTCGGTCCTCTCAATCTTCCCGGCGTTGTTGGCACTGGTGTCCCTGCTCGGTATTTTCGGCGACGCCCAGAAAACTACGTCAGCACTGCTCGACATCGTCCAGGGCATAGCCCCGGGCGAGACCGTCAACACACTCCGCCCTGTGGTTGAAGACCTGGCCGGCTCCTCGGCTGCCGGCTTCACCCTGGTCCTTGGACTCCTCACCGCGCTCTGGTCCGCGTCCGGCTACGTGGGCGCCTTCGGCCGGGCCATGAACCGGGTGTACGAGGTCGATGAGGGCCGGCCCTTCCTCAAGCTCCGGGGCACCATGCTGGGCGTCACCCTGGTGAATCTGCTGATCGTCGTCGTGCTGGCCGCGATGCTGGTGCTCAGCGGGCCCGTCGCAGAGTCCGTCGGGAACGTCATCGGCCTGGGCGACGCGTTCCTGGCCGTCTGGAACATCGCCAAATGGCCGGTGATGCTGGTACTGGTCATTGCGGCGATTGCCGTGCTCTTCTACGCCACCCCCAACGTCAAGCAGCCGAAATTCCGCTGGATGAGCATGGGATCCGCCATCGCCCTGGTGGTCTTCCTTCTGGCTTCCCTGGCGTTCGGCTTCTACGTGGCGAATTTCAACAGCTACAACAAGACCTACGGCGCTATCGGCGGCGTGATCATCGCGCTGCTCTGGCTGTGGATCCTGAACATGTCCCTGCTGTTCGGCGCCGAGTTCGACGCCGAGATGGAGCGGGGCCGCCAGCTCCAGGCCGGCATCGAAGCTGAGGAAACCATCCAGCTGCCGCCCCGGGACACCAAGCAAAGCGACAAGCTGCAGGTCCGGGAAGAAGAGGATATCCGGCGGGGACGCGACCTGCGCGAACGTCACGACCGCGAGCGCCGGGAGCGCGAACAGGACCAAAGGCCCTAGCACAAACGGCATGCCCGGTCTCTACTGGGTGGACATTGCGCCCGGGTGGACACTGCGCCGCCCCCGTCCACGAGGGGAGGTTCCATGCCGGATCCAGCCGGGAACCCGCACGGACCGGTCCTGGTGGGCTATGACGGCTCCGAACCGTCACAGCTGGCCGTCCGCTGGGCCGCCGGGCACGCCGCCGCAACGAACCGGAAATTGAAGGTCATCCACGCGTGGGTATGGCCCGTCTTCACCAAGAATCTGGGTCCGGTCAAAGGCGTTGAAGGGAGCGGGCTCAGGCATGCCGCCGAAGCCACCCTCCAGGAGGGCCTGGACCTGGCCGTCTCGGTTGCGGCCGGGCCGGGGGTCACTCTCGACATTGACGGCGTCATCGAACCCGGGCTTCCCGCCCAGGTTCTCCGCGCCGCGGCGCACGACGCGGCTATCCTCGCCGTGGGCCACCGCGGCATGGGCCGCTTCCTGGGCCAACTGGTGGGGTCCGCCTGCCTCGATCTGGCCGTCCACTCACCGTGCCCGCTCATGGTGGTCCGCTACCCGGGACGTCCCGGCCAGCCGATAGCGGCCGGAATAGACGAGAAACCCCGGCACGCAAAGGTTGTGGCGGAGGCGGCCCGGATGGCGGCCGCATTGAACGTCCCGCTGCAGCTGATCCACGTAGCCGGGGACCAGGCCCAGGCCCCGCACGGGCGTCACGCGCCGCTCCACGGCAAGGAGCTGCTGGACCAGGCCGTGGAACGGGCCAGGGGCCTGGCCCCCGACGTTCCCGTGGAGGGCATCCTGCTGGAGAGCCACCCCGTGGCAAAGGAACTCCTGGCCGCCGCGGCGCAGGCGGACGTCCTGGTCCTGGGCGCGCATCACCGGGAGGGCCATCCGGGCAGCACTGTTTCCTCGGCGTTGGAGCGTGCTCTGTGCAACGTGCTGATCACGCGGTGAGAGCCGCGGCGGAATAACAGAACAGGAAGTGTGCCGTGCGTGCGTGGTGGGTTGGCAAGCCGGGTCCCGTGGCAGGGCATCCCTTGGTGTTCGGCGAACGACCCGATCCACGCCCCGGGCCGGGCGAGGTCCTGCTTTCCGTGCGGGTATGCGGCGTGTGCCGCACCGACCTCCACCTGGCCGAAGGCGACCTGCCGCCCCGCCGGACCGGCATCATTCCCGGCCATGAGGTTGTGGGCGAAGTGGTGGAGCTCGGCGAAGGAGCCGCGAGGTTCCGGATGGGGGAACGGGTGGGTGTGGCCTGGCTGGGCGGCACCTGCGGGCGCTGCCGTTTCTGCCTCCGTTCCCAGGAGAACCTGTGCCTGGCCCCCACTTTCACGGGCTGGGACCGGGACGGCGGTTACGCCGACCTCGTGACGGTCAACGAGGACTATGCCTACCGCATACCGGAGGTCTTCCCGGACGAGCAGGCGGCGCCCCTGCTGTGCGCGGGCATCATCGGCTACCGGGCCCTGGCGCGCGCCGCGGTTCCGGAAGGCGGACGCCTCGGCATCTACGGTTTTGGGGGCTCCGCGCATCTGGCTGCCCAGGTGGCCATGCACCGCGGCGCCAGCGTGTACGTGATGACCCGCTCGGAAGAGGCGCGGAGCCTCGCCTTGGAGCTCGGGGCGGCATTCGCCGGGGACGCCGACGACGAACCGCCCGTCCCGCTGGATTCGGCCATCCTTTTTGCACCGGTGGGCTGGCTGGTGCCGCAGGCGCTGCGGGCCCTGGACCGCGGAGGCACGCTGGCGGTGGCCGGCATCCACCTGAGCGACATCCCGCCGCTGCACTACGGATCGGAGCTGTTCCAGGAACGCCAGCTTCGCAGCGTCACCGCAAATACCAGGGCCGACGGCGAGGAATTCCTTCGCGTCGCAGCGGAAATTCCGCTTCGCCCCACCACCGTCCCCTACCGGTTGGAGGACGCCGCGCGGGCGCTGCAGGACCTCGCCGCGGACCGCATTACCGGAGCGGCGGTCCTCCATATGGGTTAGTGGCCGAGCCGGAATTCGTGGTCCTGCCCGGCGTGCAGCAGCACGTGCTGGGTGCCCAGCCGGACCATCACCGGGGAAGCATCTCCCGGGGCCGCGGAAACCAGCAGGCAGTCCTTGTCCAGGTGCACGGCGAGCAACTGGTCCCGGTAGCGCACATTGAACGTGACCCTGCCGAGTTCGGCGGGAAGGCGGGGCGAGAAATCCAGGGCGTCCCTGGTAATCCGCAGGCCCGCGAAGCTGCGCTGGACCACGTCGATGGAGCCGGCCATGGCGCCCAGGTGAATGCCCGCGCGGGTGGTGCCGCCCTGGGTGTCGTCCAGGTCCGCATCGAGGGCTTCGCGGAAGGTGTCCCATGCCCGTTCCGGATCAAGCTGCGCCAGCACGGAGGCATGCGCTACCCTGCTCAACGTGGACCCGTGCGCCGTCCGGGAAAGGTAGAAGTCGACGGTCCTGGCGATCTGCGCCGCCGTCACGGTGTACCCGAGCCGGTCCAGGAAGGTGGTGAGCTGGTCTTCACCGAGGACGTAGAGCAGCATCAGCACGTCCGCCTGTTTGGCCAGCCGGTAGTGGTTGGTGCTGCTGCCTTCGGCTTCGAGGATGAGGTCCAGCCGCTGGACGTTCCGGTAGGTGCGGCGGTAGTGCTCCCAGTCCAGCTCCGGGAGATCCTCGTACCCGGCGAACTGGCTGATGATGCCGTCGGCGTGGAAGGGAACAAACACCCTGCGCCCCAACCGCGCCCAGCCGTCGATTTCGGCTTCCGTGACCTGCAGCCTTTCCCGGAAATCGTCCATGTCGAAACCCCGCACCGAACTCATGATCCACACCGCCTGGTCACACACCCAGGCCGCCATGACATTCGTATAGGCGTTGTCGTCCAGGCCGCCGCCGGGGTTGTCCGGGTAGCCGGTGTGGTACTCGTCCGGACCCACCACCCCCCGGATGTGGAACCTGTCTTCTGCGGGATCGTACTCCGCCATCGACGCGAAGAGCCGGGCAACTTCCACGATGATCTCCGCGCCGTGGTGGGTCAGCCAGGCGCGGTCCTGGGTCGCTTCGAAATACTGCCAGGCGTTGTAGGCGACCGTCAGGCCCGAGTGGCGCTGCAGGTGGGAGTAGTCCGGCACCCAGCGGCCGGAACGCGAGTTGAACAGGAGCCTGGGTGTCTCCTCCCGGCCGTCGCTTCCGCTCTGCCACGGGATCATGGCGCCCGCGAACCCGGCTGCCCTCGCGGCATCCCGTGCTGTCCCCAGCCGCCGCCACCGGTAGTCAAGGAGTGCCCGCGTCACGGCAGGAAGCCGGGACGTCAGAAGGGGCAGGACGAACAGTTCGTCCCAGAAGATATGGCCCCGGTAGCCCTCTCCGTGCAGGCCGCGGGCGGGGACACCGGCGTCCAACTCCGCCGTGTGCGCCGAAATGGTCTGGAGCAGGTGGAAGACATGCAGGTTCAGGATCAGCTGCGACTCGGTGGAGTCGTCCACCTCGATGACGAAGGGCGTGAGCAGCCCCCTCCACGCCGCCTCGTGGCTGGCCAGCAGCACGTCGAAGCCTCCCCGGGAACGGTTGAGGACATCCAGGGCGGCGGTCCGGGGCGAGGAAATGGCGTGGTCGCGGGAGGTGGCCACTGCCACGGTCTTGGTGACAATGGCAGGTTGGCCGTCCCGAAGCTCCGCGTCGAAGCGGTGTACGAACATTCCGCCAAGCTCTTCGGGCCTGGCGGAATGCAGGCTGGCCGGGACCTCCGTCCTGATGGCCACCGCAACACCCACCCTACTCTGGGTGGTCCGGACCAGAACGACCTGGGTGGCTGCCCCTGGCCCGTCATCTGCCCCGGAGACCGCCACACCTGTCAGGTGCCGGTTGGACAGAAGCGCTTCCACCGCCACGTTTGAGTTGGTGATGTCCGTATCGCAGCCGCTGCGGATGCCCACCTGCCCGTCCCACCCGACGGCTGTCAATGTCGTCTCGAGCGCCGCGAGGTGCGGCTCCGCCATGGAGACCATCCGGCGCTGGACCACCTCAAGCTGCCGGCCGGCGTCGTCCTCCAGCACAGCTTCCCGCGTCAGCAGGGCGCGCTTCAGGTCCAGGGTGCGCCGCTCGCTGCGGAGCCGCAGTCCCCCCTCGGACCACCATTTGCCGGCCTCCACGCAGACGTCCAGCGGGAGCCAGTCCGGCATATTGACCATATGCTCGTCCTCGGTTTCCTGCCCTTCGATCACGCTGGTGAGCCGGTTGTAGACGCCGGCCAGGTAGGTTCCCGGATAGTGCACATCGTCCTTGCGGTGTTCAGGGGCCGCCCCCCGCGTAGCCATGTAGCCGTTACCCAGGGTGGTCAGGGCCTCCCGGTGGCCCTCGTGGGCGGGGTCGAATCCCTCGTAAACCAGCTGCCATGGGTCTGCGATGACCAGGCCGAGGTCCAGTTCACTGACGTCTTCGACCACGACGTCGGCGCCGGCGGCTTCCAGCTCAGCCCGGTGCCCTGCCCGGTCGATCCCCACCACCAGGCCGAACCCGCCGCGGCGGCCGGCCGCCACGCCGGCCACGGCATCCTCGATGACCACCGCCCGTTCCGGCGCCACCCCGAGCTCCCTGATGGCGTGGAGGAACAGCGCGGGATCGGGTTTGCCTGCCAGTCCCAGCTGCGCTGCGGTGTTTCCGTCAACTACGACGTCGAAGCCGTCTTCGAGGCCGGCGGCTGCCAGCACGGCCCGGGCGTTCCGGCTGGCAGTCGCGAGCGCCACCGGGACCTTCCCGGCCTTGAGGCGCTCGAGCAGGGCTTGCGTGCCAGGGAAAACGGGTACGGGCCTGAGGCTCAGCAACTTTTCGAAGATCCCGTTCTTGCGTGCCCCAAGACCGGCCGCAGTCCATTCCGCCGGACCGTCCGCCGGCCCGCCCGCAGGGAGTGTCACCCCGCGCGAGTCCAGGAAGGCCGCCACTCCGTCCTCCCTGCTGCGGCCGTCCACGTAGCTCAGGTAGTCCGCGTCCGTGAAGGGATCGCGCCGGGCGCCCTGCGGGATCCTGGAATCCTGGAGGACGTCATCGAACAGTTCCTTCCACGCGGCGGCATGCAACTCCGCGGTGTCCGTGACCACACCGTCAAGGTCGAACACCACGGCGTCAACCGGGGCGAGCGCGGCGGCAGCGGTCGGCGACTCAGTCATGGCTCAGTCCTACCAGCGTTGTGCCGGCCTGCCCAGAGACATTGGACCCGTCTTGCTGCCCGCCATCCGGCTCCCGGTCCCGCTGGTTATCCGGCCGGCTGGCCGGCTGGCTATCCTGCAAGCAGGCTGTCCAGCGTGACGAAGCCGTAAAGCAGGCTGTCCAGCGTGACGAAGCCGTAGCCGGCCTGGCGCATCCTCCCGATCATCTGCGGCAGGGCGTCGGCGTCCAGGGTGGTGCCGTCGTCCGGGTTGGACCCGATGTGCATCAGCACGATTTCGCCAGGCTGCAGGGCGGACAACGCACGGTCCGCCACCAACTGTGCAGTGACGCCTCCGCTGGTTCCTTTCCAGCCGAGCGTGTCCACGGACCAGCGCACCGGCACATAGCCCAGGTTGTTCACGGCGGCAATGGTACGCGCGTCGCGGGCGCCGAACGGGAACCTGAACAACGGGCGGGGGTCCGCTCCGGCGGCCATCACCGCCTGCTCCGCCGCGCGGACCTGGTCCCCGATCCCGGCGTCCGTCAGGCCGGTGAAGTCCGGATGGGTCTGGGAATGGTTTCCCACCCGGTGGCCTCCCGCCACGATGGCGGCCACTCCGGCCGGATTGGCCGCCGCCCAAGATCCGGTCAGGAAAAACGTCCCGCGCACTCCGGCGCCCGCCAGTGTCTGCAGGATCGAAGGGAGGCCCGCCGAGTTGGCGCCGGCGTCGAACGTCAAGGCAACAACCGGACCCGCACCGGGAACCAGCTCCACGTCCTTCCCGGCCAGGCCAAGGGGAAACGGTGCAGCCGGCGGAGGGGGTTGCGGAACGGGCAGCGTTTCCGGCGGCGGTGTGGGGCCGGGCGCAACCGGAGCCGGGGATGTCTCTTCGCCCGGGGTTTCGGAGGCCCCTGAAGACTGATTTCCCGGCGACGCCGGGACGGCCGGCGTCGACGGCGGCGAAGTGGAGGACCGGCTTTCCGGCGGAGGGCCGGTTTGCGGGTTCGATCCGCGCGGCGCTCCGGCCAGGATCACAGCGAGGACAACCGCGGCGACCGCGGCGACCGCCACGAGGATCGCCGCCAGCAGGCGGCGGCGGTTGCGCGGTTGGGGGCGCGGTTGGAGGGGCGGTTCGCCGACCATGTTCAACCATGACAGCCGGGGCAGGGCCGCGCCTAGGGCTGAATGGCCCGGCAGCCACGGCCCCGCGACACCGCGACACCGCGTGGAGCCTTTTCCCTGCCTGCACTGGCGCCTTCACGGCCCGGCCCAGCGGACGCTCCATTCTTGAGTACACAGTGGCATGAATACACCCAAGGATGTACTTTGAGGGCATGGAAACGCTCACCCAGGCTCCCGTCCTGGCCAGGTTCGGCTATGCGGTCTCGGACCCGACCCGCGCCCGGATCCTGCTGGCACTCTCGGACGCCCCGTCCTACCCCTCGGACCTGGCAGACTCCCTCGGGGTTTCCCGGCAGAGCATGTCCAACCACCTGACCTGCCTTCGTGGCTGCGGCCTGGTGGTTGCTGTTCCTGACGGTCGGCGAAGCCGGTATGAACTCGCGGACGCCCGGCTGGGCCACGCAATCAAGGACCTGCTCGGCGTAGTCCTGGCGGTTGATCCGGCCTGCTGCGCCCCGGACGGGGAGTGCCTCGCATGACGGCCCCGCTGAACGCACCCAGCCCGGAACGCCGAGCCGTGTTGAGCCTCAGGATCCGGCTGTTCGCCGCCGCGACCGTCACCTACAACCTCATTGAAGCCGTTGTGGCGCTCTGGGCCGGCGGAGAGGCTGATTCCGCGGCGCTCCTAGGTTTCGGACTGGACTCCGTCATTGAGGTGAGCTCCGCCCTGGCGTTGTCATGGCAGTTTTCCGCCAAGGACCCGGAACGGCGTGAGCACCTGACCCTGCGGATCATCGCCGTTTCGTTCTTCGCCCTCGCCGCGTTCGTGACCGTGGATGCAGTGCGGGCCCTGACTGGCGGGGAAGAGGCACAGCACTCGACGCCGGGCATCGTGATCGCCGCGCTGAGCCTGGCAATCATGCCCCTGCTTTCCTGGGCGCAGCGCCGGGCCGGCCGCGAACTCGGTTCCCGGACGGCCGTGGCCGACTCCAAACAGACACTGCTGTGCACCTACCTTTCGGCCGTCCTGCTGGTCGGGCTGGTCCTGAACAGCGCGCTGGGCTGGTGGTGGGCCGATGCCGGGGCCGCCTTGGTCATCGCCGGCATCGCTGTCCGGGAGGGCACCAATGCCTGGCGCGGCGAATCGTGCTGCGCCGTCCCGGGCACTAGCGCCGCCCTGGCCGAAAGCGACGACGCCTGCTGTGCCGGGTGCGCGTCGGACAACAAGTCCACACCCGTCGTCGTGGCGCTCGGGACGAAGCCGGCTGATCGGCGCCCAGAGGCTTAGGCGCCGAATGCGCGCACCCAACGCCACCATGGGAAGCATCACACCGCGGCGGATCAAGGACCTATTCCCCTAGCTCCGGAGTCCGGGTTCAATGGAGTGTTACGTATGGGTGCGCCCCGGCCGGGGATGCCTTGGCGTGCGTGCTATCCAGACAAAGGCGGAGATCTACCTGTGAAACTTGTGCTCCGGTATCCGCTCGTGGCGGGCACGGTGCTGGCGTTGCTTGCTGTCGTCGTCCTGCTGGCATCCGGCCAGCCCCTGATCGCCCGGTTCGCGGCGAGCGGTTATGCCCTCGCGGTGGCTGCGTACCTGTCTGTCGGAATGATTCAGCGGTTGCGCAACGGGCACTGGGGCATCGACATCCTGGCAGTGACGGCAATTGTCAGCACGGTGCTGGTGGGCGAGTTCATTGCGTCCATGATCATCGTGCTCATGATGGCCGGCGGCACCGCCCTGGAGGACTACGCCGCGGGCAGGGCGAAGGGGGAACTCAGTGCCCTGTTGGCGCGTGTTCCGCAGACAGCCCACCGGGAGCGGAACAGCGCCGCCGGAAATGGCACCAGCCCGAACGGCAACGGGGAAAACAGCGCCGCCGGAAACGGCACCCCTCAAAACGGCAACGGGGAAAACGGCGCCCACGAGGACGTGGCGGCCACGGACGTCGTCGTGGGCGACATCCTGCTGGTCAAGCCCGGCGAGGTGGTGCCGCTGGATGGCGTGCTGCTTTCCGACGCCGGCACGTTCGACGAGTCGTCCCTCACCGGCGAAAGCCTTCCGGTGGAACGCACCGCCGGCGAGGGGATCATGAGCGGTTCGGTCAACGGCGAGGCCGCCATCCGGATGCGGGTCACGGCCGTCATGGAGGATTCCCAGTACAGCCGGATCGTCGCCCTGGTGAAGGAGGCCTCGGAAAGCCGGGCACCCATGGTGCGCCTGGCCGACCGCTACGCCATTCCCTTCACAGCGTTCGCCTACGTGCTCGGCGCCATCGCCTGGATCGCCAGCGGAAGCCCCGCCCGGTTCGCGGAGGTGCTGGTGGTGGCCACTCCCTGCCCGCTGCTCATCGCGGCGCCGGTGGCGTTCCTGGGCGGCATGAGCCAGGCGGCCAAGTCCGGCATCATCGTCAAATACGCGGGGGTCCTCGAGCAGCTCGGCAAGGTGCGCACCGCCGCCTTCGACAAGACCGGAACACTCACCTACGGCCGGCCCTCGCTGGTGGCCATCGTGACGGCCGACTCCATGGGCCAGGACGAACTGCTCCGCCTGGCGGGCTCCGCGGAACAGTATTCCTCCCACGTCCTGGCCGCATCCGTGATGGAGGCCGCCACCTCACGCGACCTCCGGTTCGAGACCGCCAGCGAGGCGCTGGAACATGCCACGCACGGTGTCCGCGCCGTCTTCGACGGGCGGGAAGTAGTGGTGGGCAAGCCCGCCTTCGTGG
The DNA here is from genome assembly GCF_000876655.1 of Arthrobacter sp. SPG23. Classification (GTDB taxonomy): domain Bacteria; phylum Actinomycetota; class Actinomycetes; order Actinomycetales; family Micrococcaceae; genus Arthrobacter. Next base: position 52,615 of record NZ_JYCN01000003.1, on the reverse strand, counting down.
CCGAATTTGCGCCCGGAGTGGCGGAGACTGAGCTGGAAAGCGGCCAGCTGGCCATCTACGTGGGCGTCGGAGGAGTGTACGTCGGGGCCCTGGTCATGAGCGATCCGCTGCGCGCCGAGGCCCGCAGGACCCTGGCTGAGCTCTCCGCGCTGGGGGTCACCGAGACTGTGATGCTGACCGGCGACGCCTTGGCCACCGCCAAGCACATCGCCGCCGAAGTGGGGCTCACCGACGTCCGCGCCGAGTGCCTTCCGCCGGACAAAGTGGAAGCTGTGAGGTCGCTGCCGCACCGTCCCGTCATGATGGTGGGCGACGGCGTCAACGACGCCCCCGTCCTGGCGGTGGCCGACGTCGGAATCGCCATGGGCGCGCGCGGTTCCACCGCGGCGGGCGAGTCTGCCGACGTCGTGATTATCCTTGACGACCTGTCCAAGGCGGCGCATGCCGTGCGGATCGGGCAGCGGACCGTGCGGGTGGCGATGCAGAGCATCTGGATCGGCATCGTGCTGAGCGTGGGGCTTATGGTGGCAGCGGCGGCGGGCTACGTGCCGGCCATCGCCGGCGCCCTGTCCCAGGAATTGGTGGACCTGGCCACCATCCTCAATGCGCTGCGGGCACTGAGCCCGGGCCGGCACACGGCACCGCCCAAGCCTCAGGGGGAAGCCTCCACGTCCGCGATCACCCGCACCGTCTTGAGGTAGCTGTCCGGGTTGAGCGAGATGGAGTCGATGCCTTCGCCCACCAGGAAGGCCGCGAAGTCCGGGTGGTTGCTGGGCCCCTGGCCGCAGATTCCGATCTTGATTCCCGCTGCGTGAGCCTTGCGGATGGCTTCGCTGATCATGGCAGTGACGGCCTCGTCGCGTTCGTCGAAAAGACCGGCCAACTGCTCCGAATCCCGGTCCACGCCCAGGATCAGCTGCGTGAGGTCGTTGGATCCGATGGAGAAACCGTCAAACTTCGGCGCGAACTTCTCGGCCAGCACCACGTTGGAGGGGATCTCGCACATCATGTACACCTGCAGGCCGTTTTCGCCGCGCACCAGGCCGTTCTGAGCCATGACGGCCAGCACCCGGTCCGCTTCGTCCGGGGTGCGGCAGAACGGGATCATCACAATGACGTTGCTGAAGCCGATGGTTTCCCGCACCCGTTTGAGCGCGGCGCACTCCAGCGCGAAGCCCTCCCGGTAGCGCTCGTCGTAGTAGCGGGATGCGCCGCGGAAGCCCAGCATGGGGTTCTCTTCAGGCTGTTCGAAGGCGCTGCCGCCGATGAGGTGCGCGTACTCGTTGGTCTTGAAGTCGCTGAGCCTGACGATTACCGGATGCGGATGGTAAGGCGCCGCGATCTTTGCGATGCCCAGCGCCAGTGCCTCCACGAAGTACTCCCGGGGGTCCGCGTAGCCGCTGGTCAGCTCCTTGATCTGCCGGGCCTCGTCCGCGTCCGTGACCCGCTCCGGATGAACCAGGGCCATCGGGTGGACCCGGATCAGGTTGCTGATGATGAACTCCATCCGGGCCAGGCCAACCCCCGCCGCGGGCAGCCGCCACCACTGGAACGCGGCCCCCGGGCTGGCGATGTTCACCATCATGGCGGTGCGGGTGGCGGGAAGGGCGCCCAGGTCCACGTCCTCGGTGTCGAACGGGACCGTGCCCTCGTACACCCGGCCCAGGTCCCCTTCAGCGCAGCTCAGCGTCACGGCCTGGCCTTCGCCCAGGACGCTGGTGCCGTTCCCGGTTCCGACGACGGCGGGAACGCCCAGTTCCCGGCTCACGATGGCCGCGTGGCTGGTTGTCCCGCCGTGGTCCGTGACGATCCCCGAGGCCCGCTTCATCACGGGGACCCAGTCCGGGTCCGTCATCTCGGTGACGAGGATGGCGCCGTCGCGGAAGGTTTCGATGTCCCGGGCGCTCCGGATGACGCACGCCGTGCCCTGCGCGATCGAATCCCCGATCGCTGCCCCGGACGCCAGGACGGTGCCCGTTCCACGGAGGTGGTGGATGGTGAAGCGTGTCCCGCTCTTGAGCGCCTGTACGGTTTCGGGCCGGGCCTGCACCATGAACAGCTCACCGGTTTCCCCGTCGCGGGCCCACTCCATGTCCATGGGGCGGCCGTAGTGCTCCTCCACCGTCACGGCCCAGCGCGCCAGGTCCAGGATTTCGGTGTCGCCCAGCACGAACGAGCCCCGCTCTTCCGCGGACGTTTCCACCATCCGGGTCCGCGCGTGGCCGCCGCGGCTGTAGACCATCTTGCGGGTCTTGGAGCCTAGGGTTTTCTCGATGATCGGCGCCAGGCCCCGGTCCGCCAGGAGCGGCTTGAACACCACATATTTGTCCGGGTTGATGGTGCCCTGGACCACGGTTTCGCCGAGGCCCCAGGCCGCGCTGATCACGGCCGCGCGGGGAAAGCCCGAATCGGTGTCGATGGAAAACATCACCCCGGACGCGCCGACGTCGGACCTCACCATCCGCTGCACCCCGATGGAAAGCGCCACGTCCAGGTGGTCGAACCCCTTTACCTCCCGGTAGCTGATGGCGCGGTCCGTGAACAGCGATGCGTAGCAGCGCCGGCAGGCGTCCAGCAGTTCGCGTTCACCGGAAATGTTCAGGAACGTCTCCTGCTGCCCGGCGAAGCTGGCGTCAGGAAGGTCCTCGGCGGTGGCGCTGCTGCGGACGGCAACGGACAGCCGGTCCAGCCCCGCCCTTTCAGCAAGGGTGCGGTAGTGGCTGCGGATGGACTCGGCAATGTCCTCGGGGAATTCGCTGTCCAGGAACAGCTCCCGGATGGCCTCGCCCGTGGACCGCAGCGAGATCTCGCCGGCCCGGTACTCCGCGATCCGGGCGCGCATGGCGGCATCGATTCCGTTGGCTTCGATGAATGTGCGGTAGGCGGCGGCCGTGGTGGCGAAGCCGTCAGGCACCCGCACTCCGCGGGACTTCAGCGAGCGGGTCAGCTCCCCCAGCGACGCGTTCTTGCCGCCCACCTGGGGCACATGCTCCATCCCGATTTCATCGAACCACACCACATGGCTTTCAGTCATGGCTGCTCCCGCCGGTTACTCTCCATGGATTGATCCTCGTTTGCGTGGCCCCGGCTGGTCAGAGGCTTTGGACCTCACCTGCCGGTCCTGCGGTGCCGGGCTACCTTGTACAGCCAGTCCGCCACGATCACGGCGGGAATGGCGGCGAGCGCCACGGCCAGGCCCCCGGGCGACGGCGGGGCGTGGCCGAGCAGGGTGGCGAGCGGTCCGAGGAACAGGAACACCGCCAGCAGCCCCAGCTCGGCCAGCACGGCCCAGAGCAGCAGGCGGTTACTGAACCAGCCCAGCCGCCACGGCGGCACGGACGCGCTGCGGCAGGCGAAGGCGTTGGCAAGCTGGGCCAGGACCACGGTGGTGAACGCCGCGCCGGAGGCGGCCATCAGGACATCCGACGCCGGAAGTTCAGCCCCGGGGGTCCAGCCGGCACCGAGGAGCACGGCGGTGTATGCGGTCATTTCGAAGACCGCCTCGACCGGTCCCAGCAGCCCGAACACCCGGAACATCAGGGCGCGGTCCATCAGGTGCCTTCGCTCCGGCGGCCGCTTCAGGGTGCCCTTGCTGGGGGCTTCGCTGCCCAGCGCCAGCGCCGGCAGCAGGTCGGTGCCGATGTCCAGGGCGAGGATCTGCAGCACGCTCAGCGCCAGCGGGAACCGGCCGCCCGAGAGTGCCCAGATCACAAACGGGGTGAGTTCGGCGACGTTGTCCGTCAGGTGGTAGGTCAGGAACCGGCGGATGTTCGCGTAGGTGGCCCGGCCCTGCTCCACTGCAGCGATGATGGTGGCGAAGTCGTCATCCAGCAGCACCAGGTCCGCCGCCTCGCGGGCCACGTCCGTGCCGCTCAGTCCCATGGCCACGCCGATGTCGGCCTGCTGGAGTGCCGGTCCGTCGTTGACGCCGTCGCCGGTCATCGCCACCACGTGGCCCTTGCGCTGGAGCAGGCGGGCAACGCGGAGTTTCTGCTCAGGGGTGACCCTGCTGACCACCACGCCGTCGCGGTCCAGCAGGGCGGTGAGGACGGCGTCGTCCTCCGGCAGCGTGTGTCCTTCCAGCACCAGCTCGGGTGATCCGATCAGCCCGGTTTCACGGGCTATGGCGGCCGCCGTGAAGGCGTGGTCGCCGGTGACCATGGCCACCTTGATCCCCGCCTCGCGGGCGGCCTCGAGCGCCAGCCGGACCTCGGCCCGGGGCGGGTCATGCAGGCCGATCAGCCCCAGCAGCGTCAGCCCGCGCTCCACCTCTTCCAGCCTGAAGCTGGCGCCGGGCAGCCCGGGCAGGCTCCGCTCGGCCACGGCCAGCACCCGCAGGCCGTGGGATGCCATCTGGTCGACCATCTGCAGTGCACGGTCCGCGGCGTCTCCGCCACACAGCGGAATCACGGACTCCGGTGCACCCTTGACGAAGAGCGTGGTGCCAACGATCGCCGACTCCCTTAGCCGGCGGGGATCGAAGGCAAAGCGGTGCGTCACCACGGGATCATCGGTTTGTCCCGGACCCGCCAGCCGGGTGGCGAGCGCATCAATGGCAGCCTCCATCGGGTCACCCTCGGCGATCCACTGCCCCTCACGGAGCACTGCGCGGCCCGCGGAAGCGGCCAGCGCAGCGGTGCTGAGGTGCCGGGCCTCCCCGGCTCCCTTACCGGTGACCTCGGCCTGCGGCCCGTAGCCGGCACCGATGACGCTGAGCAGTCCTGCCGGGGTCCAGACCTCGACGGCGTTCATCCGGTTCTGGGTGAGCGTGCCGGTCTTGTCCGTGCAGATGAAAGTGGTGGAGCCGAGGGTTTCCACCGCTTCCAGGTTCCGGACCAGCGCGTTCCGCTGCGCCATCCGCTGCGCCCCGACAGCCAGGGACAGTGTCACGGTGGGCAGCAGGCCTTCGGGCACGAGCGCCACGGCCACCCCGATTGCGAAGAGGAACGCGTCCCGCCAGGAAATGCCCACCAGCAGCGAGAGCACAAAGAACAGCACACCGATCCCCAGTGCCACAGCCGCCACCACGCGGACAATCCGTTGCAGTTCCCGCGCGAGCGGGCTGGGGGGCGCCTGGACCTTCCCCGACAGGGCCGCTATCTCGGCGAGGCGGGTGGCGCCGCCGGTGCCCGTGACGGTCCCCTCCGCCTCGCCGTTGACCAGGAAAGTCCCGCCGAGCACGGCGTCGTCCACGTCTTTGGCCACGGCTTCGCTTTCACCGGTGAGCATCGACTCGTCCACCGAACAGCCGGCGGCAAGCACCAGCCGGAGATCAGCCGGGACCCTGTCCCCGGCAACCAGCACCACCACGTCATCGGGTACCACCTCGGTGGTGTGGATCTTGGTAACGCGGTTGTCGCGGCGTACTGAAACCATGGCCGGCAGCAGCTCGCGCAGCTTCGAGGCCGCCCGTTGGGCACGTTCCTGCTGGATATACGCGAACAGTCCGTTGACCAGGATCACCACGACGATTGCCACGGCCAGCTGCGGCATGCCGGCCACGTAGGCGAGCCCGGCCGCAACCCACAGCATGATGGCGAAGAAGTGCGTCAGTTCGGCCAGGAGTTTTCGCCAGCGCGGGACCGTGTGCCCCTCCGGAAGCCGGTTCGGTCCGATCTGTCGCAGCCGGAAGGCGGCCTCCTCGGAGCTGAGGCCGGCGGCCTGCGGCAACGCACCGGCGCCGGCGCGGGGAATCACGGCTCCAGCCCGCTGTTCACGGGCAGCGCCGGACACACGGGACTACGGCCCTGCGGAGGAACCCCATGGATCGAGCATGGGGTCTAGGAGTTCAGCCTCCTAGGGTCGAAAGTCACCACTGCCCCGGTCCAACGCAGGCAGGTCCAGCTGCGGCAGGTCCAGCGCCAGCACCCGGAGGTACGCCCCGAACCCCTGCGGGGCGCGGGCGTGCGTACGGCCCGACGTAATCACCCGGTTGGTGTCGGTGGCCTGCACTGAGTAGGCCTGCTTGCGCAGGTTCTCCACCAGGACCCGGTCCTCGTGGGCGCGCATGCGGGGGAAGCCGCCGGCCGCCAGGTAGGCGGAGGCCCGGACGCCGAAGTTGGCGCCGTAGATGTGCGGGTGGTCCTCCCGGAACGGGTGCCGCTCCAGCCACCGGCGCAGGATCGCCGGGTCCGTTCCGGCAGGGTCCGGCTCCACCGAGCCCAGGACGGCGTCAGCCCCGGCATCGGCCATTTCAACCTGGCGCACCAGCCAGTTCCGCGGAACGGCGGAGTCGGCGTCGGTATTCGCCAGCCAGGTGCTGCCGGACCTTGGCCCGGTGGTGATGCCGGCGGCCAGGACGCCGGCAGCGCGGCTTCCGCCGGTGCTTCCCAGCCGGACCTGAATGGCCGTGAACCGCGGGTCCGCCGCAGCATAGCCGGCGGCGATGTCCGCGGAGCGGTCGGTGCACGTGTCGAGCACCACCGTGATGGCCGTCTCCACCGCCGGACGTGCCCGTTGCAGGGTGTCGGCGGCGGCACGGAGCGCCGCCAGTGCCCGGTCCAGGTGCTGGTCTTCGTTGTGGGCGGGCATCACCACCACCACCCGGTCGATGCCCTCCCCGGATCTGGCCTCCCCCGCAGGACTGTGACCGGCCCGTTCGGTCATCTCACTGGTCATCTCGCACCACTGGCCATCTCAGTGCGCTTCCGGACCGCTGGCGGAAGGCGGCTCCGGGACGGCTCCGGCCTGGGCTCCGTCCGGGGACACCAGGACTTCCAGGACGAAGTCCTTGTCCCGGTACAGTCCCGTAGTTGGCCAGCGGAGCTGCTGCCGGGCCACGGCATGGACGGTGTCGCCGTCCAGTTCCCATCCGGACACCGGGTGGCGCCAATGGCACAGGAGCAGCGTCCCGCCGGGGTTCAGCGAGCCTTTGACCCGCGCGAAGAGTTCCGCCAGCTCCTCCATGCTCAGGTAGTAGCCGGTCTCGGACACCACCACCAGGTCGAAGCGGCCTTCCGGCCAGTGCTGCGGAACGGTGAGGTGGAGGGTCCGGGCCGACGGATGGCCGGAGAGGCGCTCCGCTGCCCGGGCAAGGGCGGCGCTGCTGGCGTCAACCGCCAGGACTTCGTTGCAGCGGGCCGCCAGTTCCACGCTGAGAGTGCCGATGGAACAGCCTATTTCCACCCCGGAGCCGTAGGCAGCTTCCGGCAGGATGGCCAGGGTGAGCGCGCGCTTCCGCCGTTCGTACCAGCTGGTGGTATAGCTCCAGGGGTCGGCGTTGCCGCTGTGCACGGCGTCGAAGATCTGCTCGGCGTCGCCGGCACTGTTGGTTCCGCCGGCGGGCCGGTGCCAGGCAAACGTTTCCCAGGGCCGGGAGAAGTGATCGAGGAAGCTCCCGGCAAGGAGCGCCTCGTCGCCGGGCTGGTCGGAAAGAGGTTGCGTCTGCGAGGCATGGGCCAGGAGGGCCGCAGCCTTGGCCCGCTGCTCGTCCGGAGTGAGCGGCACCCGGACCCAGGACTGCCAGGCGTCGTCCGCCGGTGAGGCCCACAGCCAGTACCAGACGGGGTACTCCAGCAGCCCGTGGCCGCCCTGCGCCGCCACGTCGGCGGCCACGGCGCCCAGGACGTCGTGGTCCGCATGGCCGTCGGAGCGGTACGGCGCCACGATTACTACCTGGTTAGCCGGACGGCCGGACGTTCCGATCGTTTCCCGAACGGCGGCAGCGATGCGGTCCCGGTCGGCGTCAAGGTGGCCGTCCCGGAAGTGCAGGAACTGCCGGGACGCTCCGGGGGCCAGCCCGGACACAGCCGCCCGGAACTCGCTGAGCCGGACGGCGGCCAGCTGGTCCGGCGTCGTGGTCGGAGAGTCCGGGTGCGATGCCTCCCCGGCCGTGCACAGCAGCACCTCGACGGCCGCGCCGGCGGCGTGCAACCGGGCCAGGAATCCTCCGGCCCCCAGCGTCTCGTCATCCGGATGAGCAGCCAGCACAATGAAGGTCAGGACCGCGAGTTCGGCCGGATCCAGGGGAAGTTCCGGAAGGACGGACAGGCCACTGGCCTCCCATTCGGACTCGGCAGTGCCGGTATCCGCGTGCGAGAAGGTCACCATGAGCGGTCCCCTTTCAAGGTCAGGGCACCAAGCTGGGCGTCGTCGCGCATGGCGTGGTGCTGCCGGATGTACAGCGACAGGTCGGCCATGCGCTTTCCGTACGCTTCGTTGAAGGCCAGGGGGCCCGGGCCCAGGTTCTGTGACACCACCGTCTGGACGCGTTCGACGGCGGCGGCAACGGTGCCGCGGACACGCAGCGCCTCGCTCCACGCGCCGGAGCCGGACAGTTCGCCGGCGTCGATCCGTTCGGCGGTCCGGGCCAGGTAGCCGGCCAGCGAGGTGAGGATCCGGTCCGTTTCGCCGAGGTGGGCCAGCGCGATCTGGTCCGGCTCACGCCCCTTGTCCGCGGCGGCAGCCAGCGCGGAGCTGAAATCGCGCGCCACGGCAACGGCTCCGCCGAACCAGCAGGCCGCCACGCCCATGCCTCCCCAGGCGAAGCCCGGGCGCTGGAAGTACCAGCCCGGCCCGCCTACCGGTACGGCGGTGACGCCCTCGAAGTGCACGGTGCCGCTGGGGATTTCGCGCAGGCCGCGGCTGGTCCACTCAGGGGTCTCGCAGGAAACCCCGGGCGCGTGCAGGTCGACGGCAAAGGCGGCCCGGCCGCCGGACGGCGTTCCGGGGTCTGTGCCTGCCGCCGTTTCGCCGGCTGCAAGGTGGGCGGTCAGCACAGCGCCGTCCAGCCGGGCCGCGAGCGAGCACCAGGGCTTGGATCCGTTGAGGACGTATTTCCCGGTGCCGTCCGCCGTGGCCTCGAGCCGCAGCCCCGGCCCCTCCGCGGCAAACACACCCCACGCCCCCTCGGTTGTCCCCTCCGGGGCCGGGTCTGTCGAACCGGCCTGCGCGAGGATGGCGACGGCGTCGAGGTGCGGTTCAAGCACCCGGCCGGCTGCCACGTCCACGGCGGTCACGGACGCCAGCAGTTCCCACAGCTGCGCGGTGCTGCCCTCGGCCGGCCGCGGTGCTGTCCGTCCGACGTCACGCGCAAGGCCCAGCAGTGCCGGCACGTCTCCCGCCGCGAGGCGCACCGACTCGAGCAGCGGTCCCATCGCTTCAAGCTGCTCATGCGTTGAACTGATCCGCACCGCCTGCGGTCGTGGCTGACGCGTGCTTCCGCTCGTCAACGCCTGGTCCGAACCATGCCTGCCGGGCGCCATTCCGCCTGCCGCTGCATTCAGTCTTCGTCCGGCACGGTGACGGAGGCGGCCGCCGACATGGTCTCGGCGTTGACCATCCAGGCCAGCTGCTCCAGGCGCGAGATGCCGGCGTGCAGCAGGTCGGCGCTGGTGGGGTCTTCCTCGTCCACCTCGTCATGGACGTCGCGCATGGTCTTCACAGTGCGCTCCAGCCGGGCGGTGATGAGTTTGACGGCGTCCTTGGTGGACGTGAGTCCTGCGGGGAACTGTTCCAGCCGGGTATCGGCGGACACGGTTGTGCTCCTGCCGTCGGGCAGCGCGTGCAGGGCGCGCATACGTTCGGCCATTTCGTCCGCGAACAGCCGGACGCTGGCGACGATTTCGTCGAGCTGCAGGTGGAGGTCGCGGAAGTTGGTTCCCACGATGTTCCAGTGCGCCTGCTTGCCCTGGACGTGGAGTTCGATCAGGTCCGTGAGGACCATCTGCAGATTGCTGGCGAGAGTCGGTGAAGCCTTCATTTCTTCCTCCGGTGCAGGCGGTGGTGGACGGGGTCGTCCGGCATGAGCCTATTCTAAGCATACTTAGCATCTCGGCGACGTCCGGCCCGTTGCGGTGGCGGCAGGACCCCGCCCGCGCTCTTCAGCGCACCACGGCCAGCGCGAAACCGTCCCAGCCTTTCGAGCCCACGGTCTGCATGACCGTCCCGTCCAACCGAGGGTCGTCCCCCATCATTTCCAGGGCACTGATGATTCCCGGCGCGTTGACGTCGTCCATGGACGGATCGAGCAGCGCACCCTCCCACACCACGTTGTCCATCACGATCACCGTGCCCGGCCGGCCCAGCCTGATGGCCCAGTCCAGGTAGCGGGGGTTGTTTTCCTTGTCCGCGTCGATAAAAACAAAATCGAAGGGTCCGCGGCCGTCATCCTGCAGCCCGGGAAGGGTGTCCAGTGCGGCCCCCACCCGGATATCAACCTTGCTTCCCACCCCCGCGGCGTCCACGTTGCCGCGCGCCACGCGGGCATGTTTGGGCAGGTATTCGCACGTGACGAGCTCGCCGTCGTCGGGCAGCCCCTGGGCCATCCAGATGGTGCTGAAACCCGCCAGCGTACCGATCTCCAGCACGCGCCGGGCGCCCGAAAGCTGCACCAGCAGCTTGAGGAGCTTCCCGGCGTTCGGCGCCACCTCGATGGGCGGCATTCCGGCGTCGGCGGCGGACGTCACGGCCCGCATGAGCGGGCCGCCGGGGCGGACCACGACCCGCGTCAGGAACTCCTCTACGGCCACCCAGCCGGGCTCGGGCTTGTGCTCAACCATGGGGTCAGTCTGGCAGTTGCCGCTGCCCCACGGGAAGTGTAAGGGGGGAAGTGGAAAGCGGAAGCGGAAATCAGCCGGCGTCGGCGATGGCGGATTCCAGCCGTTCCACTTTGGCGGTGAGCTCACCGGAGTAGCCGGGGCGGATGTCCGCCTTGATGACCAGCGACACGCGGCTGCCGAAGCGCCCCACGGCCTCGGTGGCTTTCTTGACCACGGCGAACACCTCATCCCACTCACCTTCGATGGTGGTGAACATGGAGTCCGTATGGTTGGGCAGGCCGGAGTCCCGGACGATCTTGACGGCGGCAGCGACGGCGTCGTGCACCGAAGCGTCCGCGGAAGCCGCACCCGCGCCGGAATCAGCGGCGGAATCGCCCGCGAGGCGGGCCGGCTGGCCGGAGGGGGCAACAGAGAATGCGAGCAACATGGACCCAGTCTGCCACAGCCGCAAACGTCATATAGGAGTACATTCGACGCTACCAATCAGTAACCCCGGCGCTCAGCGCCAGCGTTGCTAACCTTGAAAAATGAACCTCGCAGTGGAACGCAAGCCCCTTCGTGCGGATGCTGCGCGCAATGTGGACAAGATCATCACCGCAGCCCGGAAATGCTTCCGTGAGTACGGCCCGGACGTGCCGCTCCAGACCATCGCCGTGACCGCCGGCGTCGGACCCGCCACCCTGTTCCGGAACTTCGCGGACAAGGAGCAGCTGGTCCTGGCCGCACTGAACCGCCAGCTCCGCCTGATGGTTGACCCCGTGATTGACGACGCCCTGGCCGGCCCTGATGCCGCCGCCGGGCTGTTCCGGGTGATCGATGCGCTGATGGCAGCCGCAAGCGAGGATGCCAACCTGCTCGGCGCCGTGGCGGGACGCCGCGGGCTGCTGACCGGAATCACCGGCAGCCTCTTCGAGTCGGTGGCTGTCCTGTTGGGCCGCGGCCAGGCCCAGGGAACTCTGCGCACCGACATCTCGATGACGGACGTGATCCGCCTGCTGGCCATGCTGATCGGCGTCGTGGACACCATGGAACCCGGGTCCGACGCGTGGCGGCGCCCCGTGGCGCTGGTGGAGGATGCCATCCGTACCGAGCGCCCCCGCCGGCCGCTGCCGCCGCAGTCGCCGCTGCCGGGCACGGCTTTCGATTCAGTCGTCCTGGCCTGATTCGTCCTCCGGCCGGTCCGTGTCGTCCTGAAGCACAGCCGCAGCGGCTTTTGCTAGCCCGTGAAGTGGGTGGCCTCCGGGGTGGTATCGAATTTTCGCAGCAGATCCTCGGCCACGACGCGGAGCTTCACGTTGCGGTTGCTGGAGACCTTGCCCAGGATCGCAAACGCCTCGGCCTGCGAGCAGCGGCTCTGGCCCATGACGATTCCGGAGGCAAGGTTGATGCTGGTGCGGGACTTCAGGGCCTCGAGGAGGTCGTCGTTGAGGTCCCTTGAGGCGCCGATGCGTGCTGCCAGCCGCACCGCCTTGCCTGCACGGGCGGCGAAGGCTTCACAAATCACGATTGCCTCGTCGTCGAACGCCCCCGCCTCCGGCGCGAAGAACGATACGGAAGCGGAGGCATCCGGATCCAGCTGCAGCGGGAGGGCCAGGACGCTGAGCTGGCCCGCCCTCAGCACGGCGCGGTTGTAGCGGGGCCAACGGGAGTCGGCACGGGCATCGGGTACGGAAACCGTGGCCCCGGATTCGAGGGCCGCCAGCGACGGGCTGAGGCCGGTGGCCTGCTGGACTTCCGCAGGCAGCCGCGTTCCGGGTCCGCTGCCGGCTGACGCCACGGGACGGCGGGGACGGACCAGGGTTACGGTGCACAGCACTGGCAACCCGGTGGTCTTGCCGATGAAGCCGGCCGAGAACACGCACAGCTCCTGGAGGAAGTCCTGCACACCGGCGCTTTCAAGAACCAGGTCCTGCAGCCGTTCCGCCAGGAACGGGCCCAGGCGGGTCCCGGTCACTTCCGGACTCCCGGGCAGCTTCCGTCCGGCGGGGCCGCTGACCACAGCCTGCACCGGTGACCGGTGCGGCCTGAGGCCAAAATATTGTGACTTGCGCCACACCACCATAGAATTATGGAGGTTACGCAGTCAGCCACGGTATCTCTTCTTGGAGTTCGACATGGTCTACGCACTACGTACAGTCCCCCTTCCGGTGCAGCAATGACACGCCAGCAGCTTGCCTTGCTCATGAACGGCGACGCCGACCCCTTGCTGGTAATTTCGGCGGCAAGCACGTCGGAACTGCAGGCCCTCACAGATGCCCTGTTCAGGGACCTGGATACGTCCCATCCGGTCTTTGGGGCGCAGGTCTGGTACGACCTCGCGCTGGAGGAGCTGGAAAACAGGAACAACGGAGCCTCCCCACAGGCCAACGGCTTGACCGGTACAGATTCGGTTGGCGCGGCCTAAGCCGCGTCATTCGGCAGCCGCGTCATTCGGCCGGCCTGCGGTCTTCCTCCTGTTTGTCCGGGTCCCTCTCCTCGGCTGCCGCCTCCGCCGCGGCGGACGCTTCGCCGCCGTCCGGGGCCTCGTCCTCATGGGCCGATTGCGTCTCCCGTTGATGGGCCTTCATGTGCTCTTCGTGCAGGTGGTCCGCCTCTTGGAGATGCTGCTGGAGTTTCTCCTCGGCGTCCCTGCGGCGGCGGGACATCTCGCGCATTTCGCGGGTGGATTCGGATCCCGGCGATGGCACGTAGGGCCTGGATTTAGGGTCTCTTTCGGCAGCAGGAACCGCGGGCGCTTGTTCTTCGCTCATGGTGGCATCCTGCCACAGCATGCCGGGCACTACTAGGGCCTAACGGCTGTCGTTAGCTCCAGCCCAGCATCCTGAGCCCGGCCGCCGCGCCAGCCCCTGCCAGGACAACCACCAGGAAGGGCGCCCGGAACCAGAGCGCAATCCCGGCCGCCGCGAGGGCGCCCATCCGGGCGTCAAACGCCAGCGCCTGGCCCGACGCCACCGCGTTCACAATGGTGAGCGAGGCAAGCAGGCCGATGGTCATGGTGCCGGCGATCCGGGACATCCGCGGGTTGCGCAGCAGGCTGGCAGGGACCAGATAGCCCAGAAGCTTCCAGGCGTAGCCAAAGAGGCAGGCCAGCAACAGCCACAGCCAAAGGTTCATTTCGCCGCACCTCCCGCATGGGGGTGCGGGCCTTCATCCCGGTGCTCGTGGTGGTCTTCGGCATAAGGGTCCACATCAGGCTCCAGGCCTTCGTCGCTGCGTCCGTGGCTGAACCAGCCGATCGCTGCGGCCACAAAAGCAGCGATCAGAATTGGAACTCCCGCGGGCACGAACGGCACCGCCAGTACCGTGGCCAGGGCGCACACCACGGCAATGGCCACCGGCTCGCGGCCCTTGAGCCGGGGCCAGAGCAGGCCCAGGAATGCCGCCACCGCGGCGCCGTCGAGTCCCCATTGCTTGGGATCACCGAGTGCGCCGCCCGCCAGCGCACCAACGGCCGTGAACACGTTCCACAGCACGAAGATGCCGATGCCCGCCGTCCAGAATCCGCGCTTCTGCTCCCCCGGGTCCGTCTGCCCGGTGCTGGTGGCGGTCGATTCGTCGATGGTGACGTGGGCCGCGGCGAACTTCCGCCACCCACGCGGCTGCAGCAGCGCATTGAGCTGCATGCCATAGATGCCGTTGCGCATGCCCAGGAGCGTGGCCGCGCCCATGGCGGCCACGCCCGATCCGCCGCCCGCCACCACACCAATGAACGCGAACTGCGATCCGCCGCTGAACAGCAGCAGGCTCAGTGCCATGGTCTGCCAGAAGTCCAGCCCGGACGTCACGCCCAGCGCCCCGAAGGAAATCCCGTACAGCCCCGTGGCGATGCTGATGGACAGCCCCACACGCACGGCCGGGGACTGGAGGAGCTTCACGCCCACTGGCCAACGGGGCCGGGAGCGGGTCTCCGCAGGCTCCAGGCCCAGAGGATGAGCGGCACCTGCAGCGGCAGCCGCACGGAATGCACCTTTCGCTGCCCAGCCGTGCCATCCGGCCCGTAGGCACGCCGCAGTGCGTCGACGTGCCCGGCAACGAACACCGTGAACATCGCGGTGACGCCCCACGCGGAGGCTCTGCGCGTGGCCGGGACGAGGAGTCCGACGGCGGCACCGGCCTCGAGCAGGCCGCTGAGCGCCACCCATTCGTCGCGGGTCATCACGGCACACGGGCCGTTGGGCCGGGCGCCGGAATCATCGCGGCACAGGAAATCGGGAACCATCTGGTGGAAGAACGCGGGATCGCGGAAGTGCTTCATGGCACTGGCCAGCAGCAGGGCGCTCAAGGCAGCCGCTGAAAGGGTCTGGGTGGCCCGGGCGGACCAGGTGAATGGCATGGATCCATGCAACCACAGCCGCGGACACCCCGGTAACCGCGGAGGTCCCGAAGGGAAAAGACAAAGGAGAAGACACTGGACGGATCCACAGGAGCGCGGAGCCGGCAGGGACAGGACTTTCCGCCCGTGTCAGGACGCGGAACCGGGCGTAGCTTGTTGACCATGAACAGCGTTGTGGAGATGACCGGCGTCGTAAAGCGCTTCGGAACCGTTACAGCCCTCGACGGCCTCGACTTCGAGGTGGCGGCGGGCGAGGTTCATGGCTTCCTGGGTCCCAACGGATCCGGAAAGTCCACTACCTTGCGGCTTCTGCTGGGCATGCTGCGCGCCAACTCGGGCTCGATCCGAGTGCTGGGTCTGGATCCCTGGCACGATGTTGCCACGCTGCACCGCCGGCTGGCGTACGTGCCCGGGGACGTTGCCCTGTGGCCGAACCTGACCGGCGGCGAGGTGATCGACCTGCTGGGGCGGCTCCAGGGCGGACACGACCGCGGCCGGCGTGACAGGCTTCTGCAGACCTTCGACCTCGACCCCACCAAGAAGTCGCGCACGTATTCCAAGGGCAACCGGCAAAAAGTCGCCCTGGTGGCCGCCCTGGCCACGGACGCCGAGCTCTTCCTCCTGGACGAGCCCACCAGCGGACTGGACCCGTTGATGGAGGAAGCCTTCCGCGGGTGCGTGCGCGAGCTGCGCGACCAGGGCCGCACGGTCCTGCTGAGCAGCCACATCCTCAGTGAGGCCGAGGCCCTCTCGGACAGGGTCAGTATCATCCGCGCCGGACGGGTGGTGGAGTCCGGCCCGCTCGAGCAGCTGCGGCACCTGACCCGCACGTCGGTCACGGCCGACGTCGCACGGGTGCCCGTGGGCCTGGATCTCCTGCCGGGCGTCCACGACCTGGTGGTGACGGACCATCGGGTCAGCGCGCAGGTGGACCCCGCGGGGCTGGGCCCGTTCCTGCAGGCCCTGACGGCCGCCGGGTTGCACGCCCTGACCAGCCAGCCGCCCACGCTGGAGGATCTTTTCCTGCGCCACTACGGGCCGGCCGGATCGTTCGAAGCGGCCAGGCAATGACCGGCACCGCGACAACAAGCCCCGCTAGGACCGGGCGGGCGATGGCCGGCACCCTGGCCGGCACCGGCGTCATGGTACGGCTCGCCCTCAGACGGGACCGCTGGATGTTGCCGCTGTGGATCCTGGGCTTCGCCCTGATTGCCTACTCGACGGCGGTGGCCGGCGCCGAGCTGTACCCGGATGAACCCAGCCGGGTGGCAGCCGCCACCGCCCTGAACGCCACGGCATCCATGGTGGCGCTCTTCGGGCGGATCTACGATCCGGCGTCGCTCGGCGCCCTTTCCCTGATCAAGTACACCGCCTTCATGACCGCCATCCTGGCCGTGCTCATGGTCATCCTCACCATCCGGCATACACGGGGGGACGAGGAAAGCGGGCGGTTGGAACTCCTCGGCGGCGGCCGGCTGGGACGCGACGCACCGCTGGTGTCCGCGCTGGCCATCAGCTTTGCCACCAGCATCCTGACCGGGCTGCTCTCGGCGGCCGCCCTTGCCGTTGGAGGCCTGCCGGGCAGCGGATCACTGGCCTTCGGACTGGGCTGGGCGGCCACCGGGATGGCCTACAGCACCGTGGCGGCTGTGGCGGCGCAGGTGACGGCCAGCGCCCGGGCCGCCACCGGCTTCAGCATCGGGGTCATTGCCGTCACCTACGGGCTGCGGGCGGTGGGCGATCTCGCCGAACCCGGCCCTTCAATGTGGTCCTGGCTCTCCCCGATCGGGTGGAACCAGCAGATCCGGGCCTATGCCGGGGACCACTGGTGGGTGCTCTCGTTGCCGCTGGCCCTTTGCGCTGCCCTTGTTCCTGTGGCGTTCTTCCTGCGGGCCCGGCGCGACCTCGGCGCCGGGCTGCGCGACGAGCGGCCCGGCCCCGCACGCGGCAAGCTCTCCGGCGTCCTGGGCCTGGCCGTGCGGCTGCAGTACCGCGTGCTGGTGGCGTGGTGCGTGGCCTTTGCCCTCTTCGGTGTGGTGATCGGCTCGCTGGTCGGTAATGTGGCGGACTTCCTGGCGTCGCCGGGTGCCCAGGACCTGATGCGTTCCCTGGGCGGCCGGCAGGCCCTCACCGACGCGTTCCTCGCCGCAGAGATCAGCATCATGGGCGTCCTCGCGGCGGCCTACGGAATTTCCGCCGCCAACCATCTCCGCAGCGAGGAATCGGCGGGGCATACCGAAGCCCTGCTGGGCACCGCCACCACGCGCATCCGCTGGGCCGGCAGCCACTTCACCGTGGCACTGGCCGGCGTGGGGCTGCTGCAGGTGCTGACCGGCGTCTCCATCGGCATTGGGGCCGCAGCGGCCCTCAACAACGCAGACCTGGTGGGCCGGTCCACCGTGGCGGCTTTGGCCCAGGTTCCGGCGGCGTGGGTGCTGACCAGTGCCGCCCTGGCGGTGTTCGGGTGGCTGCCCCGGATGACGGGGGCCGTCTGGGTGCTGCTGCTGGGACTGATTGCACTGGGTGAATTCGGTGTGCTCTGGAACGCTCCGGAATGGCTGATGGATCTCTCGCCGTTCCGGCACAGCCCGCTGCTTCCGGTGGACGCGGACGGAATCCCGGCGCTTGTTGCCCTCACGGCTGCGGCGGCGCTGCTCGGCGCGCTGGGATTCGCCGGCTGGCGGCGACGCGACCTTGCCGCCTGAAAGGTACGGAGGCGCCTGACGGAGGCGCCTGACGGAGGCGCCTGAACAGAGCCGGGGCCCCTGGACGGAGGCTCAGTCCGTTCAGCTGACGGGGTGTTTGCTGTCCGAAAGCCGGGCCAGCACCTGCGCCGGCCGGTTGGTAGTGATCTCGTGGATTCCCAGTTCCCGGCACAGCGCCACGTCCTCATCCGAATCCACGGTCCACACCCTGAACCTCCGGCCGGAATCCAGCCAGCGCTTCACGGTGCGGGCGTGGCGGCGGACGTACTCGATGCCCGGTCCTGCCAGCCGCACTTCGCAGTCGTTCAGGATCCGTTCGCCTTCCACCTGGGCCGCCCGCATGACGTTCGCCAACGCCCCGCCCGTGATGACTCCCAGGCCCAGTTCCTCGCGGATTTCCTCCGCGTTGACGTCATCCACCAGCTGGCAGACGAACTCGGCGTGAACGGTCTTGAGCAGGTGCTTCACGGAGTCCGGGCTGAAGCTCATGAAGGAGACGCTGATGTTGTCCACCTTCGAGGTGGCGGGATCCCAGCCTTCGGATTCCAGCACCTCCAGCACCCGGTCCTCCAGCTGCAGCAGGTAAGGGCTGGGGTGTTTGAGTTCGATGGCCAGCCCGATGTCCCGGCCCGCCTCGCGGAGGATGTCCAGCAGCTCCGGCAGCGTCAGGAGCTGGTCTGACTTCCCGCCGAACTCGAGGGGGATCCGGGCGCCCTTCCAGGAGGAAAAATCCAGCAGCCTCAGGTCATCGAGGGTCCGGTCGGCCACGGGGCCGGTGCCGTCCGAAGTGCGGTCCAGGTTCGCGTCATGCAGCAGGACCACGTTCTGGTCCCGGGTGAGGTGGACATCGCATTCCACTCCGTCGGCGCCGTCGGCGATGGCCTGCAGATAGGCGGCCCGGGTGTGTTCGGCGAAGGCGGCGCTGGCTCCCCGGTGGGCGTAGACCAGCGGCCGGGAGGAGGCGGACTCGTCGGTAGTCATGGTGACACGTTAGCGGACACCCGTGGCGGATGCGGGGCTAGGCTTGGCACATGCAGGTGAACAGTGAACAAACCACCCGTCCAGCGGCAGCCCGCCCGCCGCATGCCGGCCCACCCGCTACCGGTGCCGCCGTCGTACCTCCCCGTCCCGGCAGTGATGCCGAAAAAGCCGCCGCCCTGCGCAAGATGAAGCTCCTGGCGCTGGCGCTGCTGATTGTCATGGCGGTGATTTTCGTCGTTGCCTTCGCCCTGCAGAAGCAGTACCCGTGGTTGGAGTACGTGCGGGCCGCGGCGGAAGGCGGCATGGTGGGCGCCCTGGCGGACTGGTTCGCCGTGACGGCGCTGTTCAAGTACCCCATGGGGATCAAGATCCCGCACACGGCCATCATTCCGCGCCGCAAGGACCAGATCGGCGCGTCGCTGGGCGAGTTCGTGGAGACGAATTTCCTGTCCGAACAGGTGGTCCAGGAGAAGCTTGCCTCGGTGGACATCGCGCGGAAGGCCGGTGCGTGGTTGTCCGGACCCAGCGGCGCCGAGCGCGTGGCCAAGGAGGGCGCCGCCGTCATCCGCGGCGCGTTCAAGGTATTGAACGACGACGACGTCCAGGCCGTGATCGAGTCAATGGTCCGCAAGCATCTGCTCACTCCGCCGTGGGGGCCTCCGGTGGGCAGGCTCGCCGAGCGGATCTTCGCCGACGGGCACCATCACACCCTGGTGGACCTGCTGGTGGACCGCACGGTGGACTGGGTCCGGGACAACCATGAAACCGTCAGCAGGCTGGTCTCGGACCGGTCCCCGCAGTGGGTTCCGCAGTTCGTGGACGGCCTCGTGGGCGACAAGGTGTACGTGGAAATCCTCAAGTTCACCAAAGCCGTGCAGGCCGACCCGCAGCACCAGGTCCGGCAGTCCATCGACACCTACCTCACCTCGCTCGCGCAGGACCTGCAGCACGATCCGGTGATGATCGCCCGGGCCGAAGGCATCAAGGCGCAGGTCCTGGGCGACCCCGAGGTACGGGAGCTGGCATCCCGCACCTGGGGCACCATCAAAGCGGCGCTGCTCGGCGCCGTCGACGATCCGCACAGCGAACTGACCGTCAAATTCAAGGCCGCCGTGCACGACTTCGGCACCCGGCTGGTGGTGGACCCCGAACTGGCGGGCAAGGTCAACGCGTGGATCGGTGACGCCGCGGGCTACCTGGTGAAGACGTACCGCTCGGACATCGCCGGCGTGATCACGGATACGGTGGCGCGCTGGGATGCCGAGGAGACCTCGCAGAAGATCGAGCTTCAGGTGGGCAAGGACCTGCAGTTCATCCGGATCAACGGCACCGTGGTGGGCGCCCTGGCCGGGCTGGCCATCTTCACGGCGGCGCACCTGGTCTTCGGCTGACCCCCCCCCCAGCGCGAAGCTACGCAGGCACGGCCTTTGTCCTGGTCCGGCCCTGCACGGCGAATACAGTGAAGGCCAGTGCCACGATGGCCGTGACCACCAGCAGGAGCAGCCCGATCGAATAGCTGCGGCTGGCGGCGTCGTACGTCGCGCCCATTACCAGCGGCGGAAAGTAGCCGCCCAGGCCGCCGGCCGCGCTGACCACTCCGCTGATGCTGCCCACTTTCCCGTGCGGAGCCAGCACGCCCACCCAGGCGAACACCCCGCCCGTCCCAAGTCCCAGGGCGGCCGCCATGGCGACGAAGGTCAGGCCGGCCGGGACCTCGCCGTCGGGCTGCAGGTTCACCACCCACGCGAGGACTGCGACGGCGGTGAGCGAGGTGATCACCACCGGTTTGGGCCCGAGCTTGTCCGCGAGCACGCCGCCCACCGGCCGTGCCAGGACGGCCGCCAGGGCGAACCCTGCCGTGCGGGCACCGGCGCCGCTGGGATCGAAGCTGTACACGTCCCGCAGGTAGGTGGGCAGGTAGGTGGCGAAGGAGACGAAGCCGCCGAAGACCACCGCGTAGAGGAAGCACATCTTCCAGGTGATCGGTGTCTTGGCGGCGTCCAGGAGCTTGGGCAGCACGGGGGCGTTGCTGCGGGTCCAGCCCGGGGATTCCTTCATCAGGAACCAGACCAGGACAGCCATGACGGCGAGGACCCCGGCGATCAGCAGGTGCGTGGGGACGTACCCGATCCCGGCGACGAGCCGGGGGTTCAGGAAGGCGGCCAGCGCCGTTCCGCCCATGCCGGCCCCAAAGACGCCGGTGGCGAAGCCCCGCCGGGACGGTTCGTACCACGCGCTGACAAAGGGGATTCCGACTGCGAACACGGTTCCGGCGACGCCGAGCAGCAGGCCGGCGCCCAGCACCAGCGGGAAGGAGCGCAGGGTGCCGCCGGCGGACACGAGCAGGATCGGCAGGATGGAGGCGAGCAGCACGAAGGTGAACATCGCCCGGCCGCCGTACTTGTCCGTCAGGGCGCCCACGACGATCCGCCCCAGCGAGCCGACGAACACCGGCATGGCGACCAGGACGCCGGTGGTGGCCGGGTTGAGCTGCAGGTTCTGCGTGTAGAAGGCGCCGAGGGTGGCCACGGAATTCCAGGCCCAGAAGCCTGCCACGGACGCCGCGGTGGCCAGCACCAGGTTCAGGGTCCGGCCCGTGGAGGCGGACGTCGGGGACGGTGCTGTTCCAGCCACAGTTCACTCCTTCGGATTCGGCCGGCTTTGGATTCAGCCGGCCACTTCAGCGGTTACGGGTATCCCTGTCCTTAGTACCCACGGGCGACCAGCCGCGCCGGACCGCAACATCCCGTGAGCGGTACACGATGTAGGGGCGGAAGAGGTAGTGCAGCGGCGCCGTGAAGGCGTGGACCAGACGGGTGAACGGCCAGATGACGAACAGTGCCATGCCCACCAGCGTGTGCAGGTGGAAGGAGAACGGCGCCCCCGCCATGGCCGCGATGTCCGGCTGGAGGATGAACAGCGAGCGGAACCACGGGGCCACGGTCTCGCGGTAATTGTGCCCGTGCTCGCCCTCGAAAACGCTGGCCAGGGTGGTCCAGAGGCCGAACACGATGGCGGCGGTGAGAACCACGTACATGGTCTTGTCGTTCGTGGTGGTGGCCATGAACACGGGTCCGGTGGTGCGGCGGCGATAGATCAGCAGGAGGATGCCGCCGAGCGTCCACCACCCCCGCAATCCCGCCCACAAACAGCGCGTTGAAGTGGTAGAAATCCTGGCTCATTCCCACTGCCTGCGTCCAGGCCATCGGGATGACCAGGCCGAAGAAATGCCCGGCAATCACGGCCAGCAGCCCGAAGTGGAACAGTGGCGAGGCAATCCGGAGCAGCTTGGATTCGTAAAGCTGCGAGGACCTGGTGGTCCAGCCGAACTGGTCGTACTTGTAGCGCCACACGAGGCCGCCTACCAGCACCACCACCATGAGGTACGGCAGGACGCCCCAGAGGACCGTGTCCAGTGCGGAAATTTCGACGGCGGATCCGGGCTCCGCTTCGAATGCCGGCATGGTCAGGCCCCCTTCACGGGCAGGAGTCGCGGATCGTAGGGGTCCAGTCCCACCGCTTCGGTGGGCGGCCCGTAGCCGGCCATCCGCATCACGGCCTGCTCATCCGCGGGCGATTTCCCGGGCAGCGTGGCGCACACGGCCTGCAGGACCCGGGCGTGCGGCAGCCCGTCCCGCAGCAGCCCGAAACGGAGCATCTCCAGGCTCGCGCGGAAACGGGTCAGCAGCTCCCGCCCGGCGGCGAGCTCCACCACGGCGGCGTATTCCAGGACCATGGGCAGGTAGTCCGGCAGTTCGCCGTGGGTGTCCACCAGGATGTCGCTTTGCCGGTAGGCCTTCTTGAAGTTGCCCAGCACCTCGCCGCGGCGCCGGGTGTCCCCGTCCGTCCAGTAGCTCAGGTGCAGGGCGTGGCGCTTGCCGAGGTCGAATTCACGGACGTAGTGGGCCTGCACCTCCATGGGGGGCGTGGATTCCAGGAGCTCCAGCACCGCCGCGAAGTCAGCGACGGCGCCGGGGAACTCTCCCAGCGCGGCCCGCATGAGCGGCACCCTGCCGATCAGTTCCTCGTCCGGGTAGGACAGGCACCAGGCCGCTGCGAGGTAGACCACCTGCTGGCGCCGGCTCACGGCTGGTCCCCTGCCGCCGGGGTGCCAGCCGCAGCTGTGCTGCCAGCCCCGGGCGTGTGCTTGTCCGGAAAGAGCGCTTTTTCCGGGAACAACCCCGGCGGCGCCCCGGTGCCGTCCCAGTTGAGCAGGTTCACCCTGCCGCGCAGGGTGGTTTCACCCGGCGCGGACTCGGACGTCTGGCGGTCCTTCAGCGCGTTGAAGGTTTCCACCGCCACCGGAACGGGCCGGCCGCTGGCCTCGCCGAACGGGGAGGAGTCCTGCATGCCGGGGCCGCCGTCGAAATCCAAGGAGCAGCCCATCTCCTCCAGGTCGTGGGCCTGCTCCACGTGGGCCTTGGGGATGACGTAGCGCTCGTCGTACTTGGCGATCGCCATCAGCCGGTACATCTCGTACATGGTCTGGCCGTCCATGCCCACGGCCTCGGGAATGGAGTCGTCGGGGTCGTTGCCCAGGCTGATGCCGCGCATGAAGGACCGCATGGCGGCGAGCTTCTTCAGGACCGCCGTGACCCTGTCCGCGTCCCCGGCGGTGAAGAGTTCGGCGAGGTATTCCACCGGGATGCGCAGCGCGTCGATGGCGCCGAAAAGGTTGCCGTGATCCTCGCCGTCGTGCCCCTGGTCCCGCAGCAGGTCCACCACGGGTGAGAGCGGCGGCACGTACCAGACCATCGGCATGGTCCGGTATTCCGGGTGCAGCGGCAGGGCCACCTTGTAGACCTTCGCGAGGGCGTACACCGGCGAGCGCCGGGCGGCGTCAATCCAGTCCTCCGGAATGCCCTGAGCCCGGGCCTCGGCCTGGACGGCGGGGTCGTTCGGGTCCAGCAGCACGTCCATCTGGGCGTCGTAGAGTTCCTTCGGGTCGGTGACGGCGGCCGCGGCGGTGACGGCGTCGGCGTCGTACAGGAACAGCCCCAGGTACCGCAGCCGGCCCACGCAGGTCTCCGAGCAGACCGTCGGGAGTCCCACCTCAACGCGCGGGTAGCAAAAGGTGCACTTCTCGGCCTTGCCGGTCTTGTGGTTGAAGTAGATCTTCTTGTACGGGCAGCCGGTGACGCACTGCCGCCAGCCGCGGCATTTGTCCTGGTCCACCAGGACAATCCCGTCCTCCACCCGCTTGTAGATGGCGCCGGAGGGGCAGGATGCCATGCAGGAGGGGTTCAGGCAGTGCTCGCAGATCCGCGGCAGGTAGAACATGAAGGTCTGCTCGTAGGCGAACTTGATCTTGTCCTCGGACTCGCGGCGCACCTTTTCGACGATGGGGTCCAGATGGCCGTTTTCGGTAGACCCGCCAAGGTCGTCGTCCCAGTTCGCGGACCAGGTGATCTTCGTGTCCTTGCCGGTGATCAGGGACTTGGGCCGGGCCACCGGGAAGTCGTCGCCGAGCGGCGCGTCCACGAGGGTCTTGTAATCGTAGGTCCACGGCTCGTAGTAGTCCTTGAGCTCGGGCTGGACGGGGCTGGCGAAGATCCCCAGGAGCTTCTTCACCCGGCCGCCGGCCTTGAGCACCAGCTTGCCGCGCTTGTTCAGCACCCAGCCGCCGTGCCACCGCTCCTGGTCCTCGTAACGGCGCGGATACCCCTGGCCGGGGCGGGTTTCCACGTTGTTGAACCAGACGTATTCGGTGCCCGCACGGTTGGTCCAGGCCTGCTTGCAGGTCACGGAACACGTGTGGCAGCCGATGCATTTGTCCAGGTTCATAACCATGCCCATTTGAGCCATGACACGCATCAGTACTGCACCTCCTGGGAACGACGGCGGACGGTGGCAACCATGTCGCGCTGGTTCCCGGTGGGGCCAAGGTAGTTGAACGCGTAGGCCAGCTGGGCGTAGCCGCCGATCAGGTGCGAGGGTTTGACCAGCAGCCGGGTCACGGAGTTGTGGATGCCGCCGCGCCTGCCGGTGGCCTCGGACTTCGGCACGTCGATGGTGCGTTCCTGTGCGTGGTGGACGTAGACCACCCCGGCCGGCATCCGGTGGCTGACGATGGCCCGGGCCACCAGGACGCCGTTGATGTTCAGGCACTCCACCCAGTCGTTGTCCTTGACCTGGATCGCCTCGGCGTCGGCGGGACTCATCCAGACCGTGGGGCCGCCGCGGGACAACGAGAGCATCAGCAGGTTGTCCTGGTACTCGGAGTGGATGGACCACTTCGAGTGCGGCGTCAGGTAGCGGACCACCACTTCCATGGACCCGTCCCTGCCGAGTTTGGGTTCGCCGAAGAGCCGGTGCATGTCCAGCGGCGGCCGGTAGATCGGCAGCGCCTCGCCGATGTCGATCATCCAGTCATGGTCGAGGAAGAAGTGCATCCGCCCCGTCAGCGTGTGGAAGGGTTTGAGCCGTTCGATGTTGATGGTGAACGGGGCGTAGCGCCGGCCCCCGGTCTCCGAACCGGACCATTCCGGGGAGGTGATCACCGGAACCGGGCCCGCCTGGGTCTGGGCGAAGGTGATGAACTTTTCCTCCGAGCCCTCGGACAGGTCGGCCAGCTTCCGGCCGGTCCGGACTTCCAGGTCCTTGAAGCCCTGCACGGACAGCGCACCGTTGGTGGTGCCGGAGAAAGCCAGGATCGCTTCGGCCATTTTCGCGTCGGTATCGATCGCCGGCCGGCCGTCCGCGGCGCCGCCGAGCATCACGCCGTTGGACCGGCTGAGCCGGTCCAGCGGCCCGGCGAGTTTGTAGGTGACGTTCTTGACCGTGAAGCCCAGCTTGTCCGCGAGCGGCCCGACGGCGGCCAGCTTGTCCGCGATGGCCGTGTAATCCCGCTCCACCACGGAAAAGATGGGCATGTTCTGCCCCGGCACCGCAGGGATGGACGTCTCCCGCCAGTCCCGCACGATCCCGCCGGGCTGGGCGAGCTGTCCGGGGGTGTCGTGCTGCAAGGGCACGCTGACCAGGTCCCGGCGGACGCCGAGATGGGTCCTGGCCTGCCGGGAGAACTCCCTGGCCAGCAGGTGGAACATGTCGAAATCTGTCTTGGTCTCCCATGGCGGGTCGATCGCCGGGCTGAACGCATGCACAAAGGGGTGCATGTCGGTGGATGACAGGTCGTGCTTCTCGTACCAGGTGGCAGCCGGGAACACGACGTCGGACAGCAGGGTGGTGGAGGTCATCCGGAAGTCCGCGGAGACCAGCAGGTCCAGCTTCCCTTCCGGCGCCTGCTCGTGCCATTTCACGTCCCGGGGCTTGAGCCCTTCGGCGTGGTCCTTGCCCAGCACGTTGTTATGGGTGCCCAGCAGGTTCCGCAGGAAGTACTCGTTGCCCTTGGCCGAGGAGCCGAAGAGGTTGGAGCGCCACAGCACCAAGGTCCGCGGCCAGTTTTCCGGAGCGTCCACGTCCTCGATCGCGGGGTTCAGGGTGCGGTTCTTGAGGGCGTCCGCGATGTAGCCGGGGGTGTCCTGGGCGGTTCCTGCGGCGACGGCGGCTTCGGCCTCGTCCGCGAGGTCCAGGGGGTTGCGGTCGAACTGCGGGTAGAACGGCATCCAGCCGAGCCGGGCGGACTGGGCCAGTGCGTCCGCGGTGTGCATGCCGTCCAGGGCTCCCGTGGACAGCGGGGACTTCAGCGCATCCGCGGAGTAGCCGTCCTGCCGCCACTGGTCCGTGTGCATGTACCAGTAGCCGGTGCCGATCATGGTCCGGGGCGGCCGGGACCAGTCCAGCGCGTTGGCCAGCGACAGCCAGCCGGTGACGGGGCGGGTCTTTTCCTGCCCCACGTAGTGCGCCCAGCCGCCGCCGTTGCGGCCCATGCAGCCGGTCAGCATCACCAGGGCCAGCACGGCCCGGTAGGTGGTGTCGCCGTGGAACCACTGGCAGATCCCGGCGCCCATGATGATCATGGACCGGCCTTTCGACTGCTCGGCATTCCGCGCGAACTCCCGCGCCACCCGGATGCAGGCCTGCGCCGGAACGGACGTGATCTCCTCCTGCCAGGCCGGGGTGTAGGGCGTCGCCGCGTCGTCGTAGCCGGCGGCCCAGTCCCCCGGAAGCCCTTCGCGGCCCACGCCGTACTGGGCAAGCATCAGGTCGAACACCGTGGTGACCAGCTGGCCTTCGACCTCGAGGACAGGCACGCCGCGGCGCAGCACGCTGCCCTCGCCGCCGGCATCCTCGAAGCACGGCAGCAGGATTTCCGCGCTTTCCCCGGACACCTCACGGAGGGACAACGCGGGCTCGATTCCTTCGAGGTCAAGGTTCCATTTGCCCTCGCCGCTGCCCGAATAACGGAACCCCATCGAGCCGTTGGGCACCGCCGTCCGGCTGGTCTTCTTGTCGAACAGCACAGTGCGGAACGCGGCGTCCTCAGCCCCGGCTTCGGCGGGGAGGTCCTTGGCGGTGAGGAATTTCGACGGCGTCAGCGCGCCGTCGTCGTTCCTTTCCAGCCGGACCAGGAACGGAAGGTCCGTGTACTGCCGGACGTAATCGGTGAAGAACGGGACCTCACGGTCCACGAAGAACTCCTTGAGCATGACGTGCCCCATGGCCATGGCCAGCGCGGCGTCCGTTCCGGCCTGGGCGGGGAGCCATTCGTCGGCGAACTTCGTGTTGTCCGCATAGTCCGGGCTGACCGTGACCACCTTGGTGCCGCGGTACCGTACCTCCGCCATCCAGTGCGCGTCCGGGGTCCGCGTGACCGGGACGTTGGAGCCCCACATCATGAGGTAGCGCGCATCCCACCAGTCACCGGACTCCGGGACGTCGGTCTGGTCGCCGAAGACCTGCGGACTGGCCACGGGCAGGTCCGCGTACCAGTCGTAGAAGGACGTCATCACCCCGCCGATCAGCTGGATGAAGCGGGTCCCCACGGCGTGCGAGACCATGGACATCGCGGGAATGGGCGAAAAGCCGGCGCAGCGGTCCGGGCCGTAGGTCTTGATGGTATTGACGTGCGCGGCGGCCGCGATTTCCACCGCCTCCTGCCAGGAGACACGCACCAGGCCGCCCTTGCCGCGGGCCTGCTGGTAGCGGCGCCGCCTGTCCGGGTCAGCCGCTATCTCGGCGAAGGCGAGAACCGGGTCGCCCAGCCGGGCCTTCGCCTCACGGTACATCTCCACGAGGACACCCCGGGCGTAGGGGAACCGGACCCGGGTGGGAGAGTAGGTGTACCAGGAAAAGGCCGCCCCGCGCGGGCAGCCTCTTGGTTCGTATTCCGGGCTGTCCGGGCCCACCGAGGGATAGTCGGTCTGCTGCGACTCCCAGGTGATGATGCCGTCCTTGACGTACACCTTCCAGGAACAGGAGCCGGTGCAGTTCACCCCGTGCGTGGAGCGGACCACCTTGTCGTGGCTCCAGCGGTCGCGGTAGAAGATATCGCCCTTGCGTCCGCCCTCCCGGAACACCGCCCTGCCGTCGTCGGTCTGGTCCCATTTGGTGAAGAAACGGCCCAGCTTCAACATTGCATCTGATGCGGGTCCATCTAACCCCGCATGGGGTCCGGCAGCCATCCCCTCAAGCTAGGTGGCAGGTTCAAGCCCCCGATAGGGCCGAACGGCACTAGCCCTCCCCCTAGGAAGCGCGAACGGACACTTAAGCACCGCTCCCGAGCTCCCACGAAGGGCCGCAAGTGTCCGTTCGCGCTCATCGGAGCGGGGAAGGCGGATCGTCAGGCGAAGGGTTCGATCTCCACGCCGGCTGCTTCAAGCGCCTTGCGGACGGCGGTGGCCGTCTCCACCGAGCCGGGAGTATCGCCGTGAAGGCAGAGCGAATGCGGCTGCAGCCTGATCACGGTTCCGTCCACGGCTTCCACTTCACCATGCACGGCAAGGCGGACGGCACGTTCTGCGATCTCTCCGGCGTCCTCCAGCAGGGCACCGTCCTGGGAGCGCGGCACCAGTGTACCGTCCGGGAAGTAGGCGCGGTCAGCGAAGGCCTCGTGGAACACAGGGTGCCCGGCCTCCGCGGCGGCGGACAGGAGCGCGGACCCCTGCTGCCCCAGGATGGGCAGCCCGGGATCGTAGGCCTGGACGGCTGCGATCACGGCGGAGGCCTGCTCGGCATCGTGTACCGTGCGGTCGTACAGCGCGCCGTGGGCCTTGACGAAATCCACCGAGGCCCCGACGGCGTGCGCCACGCCGTCGAGCGCACCGAGCTGGTACAGCACGGCCCCGAAAAGGTCGTCGAAGGTCATGTCGATGGACCGCAGGCCAAAGCCGGGGAGGTCCGGATAACCGACGTGGGCGCCCACGCGGACGTCCAGCTCATAGGCCGCCCGGCAGGTGTCCAGCATGGTGACCGGGTCACCGGCGTGCAGGCCGCAGGCCACGCTGGCGCTGGTGATGAGCGGGAACATGGCGGCGTCATCCCCCATGGTCCAGGAGCCGAAGGACTCCCCCAGGTCAGCGTTCAGATCCAATGAGTCCGCCTTTCACGGTTGAGTCCGCACCGGGGGTGTTTGCGGCGGGCGCGCCGGCGGCCAGTTCACCGGGAATTGTGTCCGGCATGGGGCCAAACGCCTCCTTGGCGCTTGCGACGACGGCGCGTCCCATCACGCGGTTGCCCACGCCGCCCACCACGGCTCCGACGCCGAACGGCAGTGCACGGCCCAGGAGCGCGGTCCCCTGCCGCTGCAGGAGGTTGCGGAGGAACGCGCGCTGGATCCGGTCCCGCACCGACCCGAAACCGGGGAAGGACGTCTTGCGGGCGAACACGGAACCCCAGGCGTCGGTGGGACCCTTGCTGCGGCCCGCGGCCTGGCCGCTGAGGCTCCCCAGGAGGGCAGTCCCTTCCTCGCCCAGCATGATGGCCATGACCATGAGGCCGGCTTTTTCGGGATCGACCATGCGGATGCCGTGCAGTTCGGCCAGGGACGTTGCGTACAGTGCGGTGGCTTCCAGGAAGCCGACGGTCGCAGCCGCCGAGAGGCCCAGCGCGGCGACTGTGCCGACCCCGGGGATGACGGCGGATCCGCCCACCAGTGCTCCGCCGCCGGTCACGGCGAGCAGGTAGTCGCGCTCCAGTTTTTCTGCCAGCTGCGCCGCCGTGGCACGCGGGTTCCTCCGCTGGAGGCGCCGGAGGTTGGCGAGCACCAGCGGGCGCTGGATTTCGACCGCACGCAGCATCATGTTGTGCAGTCCGGGCTTTGGCTTGCCCTCGGAGTCGAACACCGCCTTGTGCGCGGTCTTTTGTGCAATTCTCATTGCCGGGTTCTTCCGCATGGCCATCGTCACCTTTCCTGGAACGGGATCAAGCCGCCGGAGCAACCGTGGTCACTCCGGACGGGGACAGCGCGTGGCCGGCCCCTCACCCTTAACACTAAGCTACCTTGCTACATCACCCAGGATTCGGCCACCGCTATGTACGCTGACGACGACGGCCCCCGGGGTCCGGGATACACCGAGGGGGCGCCGGGCCATTCCACCCCGAACTCCGACAGCCGGCCCGTGCTGCACGGCAGGTACACGTTGCTCAGGCCGGCGCTGTTTCCGCCGAGCTGGAAGTCGGGCGCCAGGAACTGGCGCCGGTCCAGGACGCCGCTGATCTCCAGCTCCGCCTTGCCCCCGACGGCCCGGAAGCCGCGCTCGATGTCCAGTTCGACGTCGAACTCGTCCTGGGTGTGGGTGATGTCGACCAGCGGGAACCGGGCTGCCTCCGGAAAGTAGCAGGTCAGTTCCTTGGCCAGGGTTTCGGCGAAGTAGCCGTTGGAGCCGTAGCTGCGCCAGCCCTGGCGGGTTGCGATGAGCAGGGCGTTGCCGGCGCCCCATTTGGACCATTCGGCCATCCAGAAGGAGGCGAAGCAGCTGGCAGGTTCGCCGGGGATGTGGACGCCGTCACGGTTCACCGGATGCAGTGCAAGTCCCGGGTTGCTGCCGATGAATGCCATGCTGCGGCGCCAGGTGCCTGCCGGACTGTTCCCCATCCGCTGAGCCTAACGGGGCAGTGGCGAAAATGGTGCCTGCGGGCGCGGCGGCGCGGCCGGAGGAGCAGGCCTACACTAGCCCTATGCCCACCCCAAGAGCCCTCCGGCCCTTTGTGCACCGTGAATACCGGGTGCTGATCGCGGCGCTGGCCGTCTCGATTTTCGGCTCCGGGATGTGGGCCGTGGCCATGGTTTACCAGGTGATCCATCTGGGCGGCGGCCCGCTTGAGCTGTCCCTCGTTGCCACGGCCGGCAGCGTGGGGCTGGTGGCGTTCGTCCTGGCCGGCGGGATCGCTGCGGACCGGGTGCCGCAGCGGCTGCTGATCATCGCAGTGGAAGGCACCAACCTAGCCGTGATCGCCGCCATCAGCGGGCTGGCGCTGGCGGGCTGGCTGCAGCTGTGGCACCTGGCCGTGGGTGCCTTCGTGCTGGGTGTGGGGGCGGCGTTCTTTTTCCCGGCTTATTCAGCCATCCTGCCCAGGATCCTGCCGGCGGAGGACCTGCTGGCGGCCAACGGCATGGAGGGAACCATGCGGCCCATCCTGCAGCAAGCGGCCGGGCCTGCCGTGGCCGGCATCCTGGTGGCGGCGTTGTCCCCCTCGCACGCCGTCACGGGCGTGGCGGCCTGCCACCTCCTCGCCTTCATCATCCTCAACTTCCTCGGCCAGCACGCCCTTGAAGCTCCCGGCACCCAGGACGCCGACGGCAGCGGGGGCAGGGACAGCGCCCACGGCGGGGCCGCCGGCGAACGGGCCAAAACGTCCTTCTTCCACGACCTCCGCGAAGGCGTCAGCTATACGGTCCGGACGCCGTGGCTGTTGTGGACGCTGCTCTGGGCCTGCATCTCGGTGCTGTTCCTGATCGGCCCCATCGAGGTGCTCCTGCCGTTCGTTGTCCGCGACCAGCTGGGCGGCGATTCGCGCATGTTCGGCTTCCTGCTGGCGGTGATGGGCGTGGGCGGAGCGGCAGCGTCCCTGACCACGGCATCCTTTGCCCTGCCGCGCCGCTACCTCACGGTGATGATGGTTTCCTGGGGTGCCGGCAGCCTTCCCATCGCGGCCGTAGGTGTCATGGACAGCTTCTGGATGGTGGCCGCGGCGCTGTTCATTTTCGGTGCCACGGGAGGCATCGGAATGGTCATTTGGGGGACGCTCCTGCAACGGCGCGTACCGGCCCACCTGCTGGGCCGCGTCTCCAGCCTGGACTTCTTTGTGTCGCTGGCCCTGATGCCCGTCTCCATGGCGCTGGCCGGACCCGCGGCGGCGGTGGTGCCCACCTGGGTGATTTTCCTGGTGGCCGGCGGCGTCTGCCCGGTCATGGCCGTACTGGCGATGGTGGTGGCGCGGATGCCCGCCGACGAACTGGCGCACCCGCTGGACCGCAGCTCCTCAGACCGGGAGCCCGCGGACAGCCCCTAGGCCGGCCTTCCGGCGGCCGCGGGCCAGCACGACGGCGGGATCAACCGTTCGGTTGATCCCGCCCGCCCGTTGGGACTACTGCCCGCCGGGACTGCTGCGCGCTTAGCTGCGGGCGCGCACAATCGGAATAGACGCCGTCGGGAGTCCGCTCGGGAAAATGGTGGGCTCGGGCGCGCCGACGGGGGCCAGCGGCACCCGGGTAACCTCGTTGCCCACGGTGAACAGCTCGCCGCGGACGTTGACCTCCAGCGGTTCGCCCTCCCGGATGCTCAGGCCGATGGATCCATGGTCCAGCTCCACGAAGAGCAGGCGGCTCTGCACCTTGAGATGGAAGGTCAGGCCCTCCCATTCCACCGGCAGCCTCGGATCGAAGAACGGAACGTCGCCCTGGTCGCGCAGGCCCGCGAAGCCGCTGACCAGCGAACTCCAGACGCCGCCGGTGGAGGCAATGTGCACGCCGTCGATCGTGTTGCCGTGGGTGTCGTCAAGGTCGATGTACAGCGCGTGGGTGAAGTGGTCCAGCGCGGCTTTCCCGTAGCCCACCTCGGCCGCCATGATCCCTTGGACGCAGGCGGACAGGGTGGAGTCGCCGGTGGTGATCGGATCGTAGAAGTCGAACGCGCGCCGCTTCTCCTCAGCCGTGAAGTCCTGCCACTGCAGGAACATCGCCAGCACGGTGTCGGCCTGCTTGAGGACCTGGTGGCGGTAGATCACCAGCGGGTGGAAGTTCAGCAGCAGGGGGTACTTGGACCGGGGCGTGCTCCAGTCCCACGGCTCCAGCGTCATGAAGTCGTTGTCCTGCGAATACACCTCGAGGTCCTCGTCGTACGGCAGCTGCATCCGGACGGCGGCCTGCTCCCAGAGTTCGCGTTCGGCGTCGTCGATTTCCGGGTGGTCCAGGGCTGCCGCGGTGCGGAGGTTGAACCGCGCCATGACGTTGGTATAGAGGTTGTCGTTCACCACGGCCGTGTACTCGTCCGGGCCCGTAACGCCGTGGATGTGGAACAGCCCGTCCTTGCCGAAGAAGCCGAGGGACACCCACATCCGGGCGGTTTCGATCAGCAGTTCCGAGCCCATGCCGTGCTTGAAGTCCTCATCGCCACTGGCCCAGATGTACCTGTTGGTGGCGAAGGCGACGGCGGCTGCGATGTGGAACTGCGCGGTCCCGGCAGCGTAGTAGGCGCTGGCTTCGAGCCCGTTGATGGTGCGCCACGGGAACAGTGCGCCGTCCACGCTCAGTTCCTTGGCCCGGACCTTGGCATCGGGGAGCATCTCGTGGCGGAACTCCAGGACCTGGCGGGCGTTGTCCGGGCTGGTGTAGGTCAGGTACGGCAGCAGGTACACCTCCTGGTCCCAGAAGTAGTGTCCCTCGTAGCCGGAGCCGCTGACGCCCTTCGCCGGGATGCCGGCAACGTCCGCGCGGGCGGTGGCCTGTGCCAGCTGGAAAAGGTTCCAGCGGACGGCCTGCTGCAGTTCGGGCTGGCCGCCCACCACAATGTCCGTGGTGGCCCAGTAGTCCCGGTAGTGCGCCTCGCTTTCGGCGAAGATCGCGCTGACGGGCTGCAGGGCGTTCTCCGCTGCGTCGGAAGGGTCCTGGGGGGAGCCGCCGTCGATGGTTCCCTCGCGGAAGGCCCGCGCCACGGCGTAGCTGGCGCTCTTTTCGAGGCGGAAGGGCTGATCCGCGCTCACGGCGAGGACGTACCGGACGCTGCTGTCGTCCTGGTCAACGAGGGTCTCGAACGGCTGCACGTCGGCAGAGGTCCAGTGGTCCACAGCCAGGCCCACACGCTGCCGGGACTCGGCTGCTTCCCAGGAAAGGCGCAGCGAGCCGTCCCCGCCGTCGAGCCGTACCGGCAGCAGGACGCGGCCGGCGTGCCGTCCGGCCCGGCGCGGATCGTGGGTGGAGTGGTCCTCCACGGGCTGGTCCTGGCGGTTGATCACGGAGGATGTCACATCCGCGTACACGTCCCGGTCCGCGGCGACTTCGAGGCTGATGCCCAGGGTGCCGCGGGACTGGTAGCCCACGGCCCGGCGCTCGGTGGTGGTCACGGTGGCACCGGAACGGCACTGCCAGGTGATCCGGCATTCGTAGATGCCGGTGGCGAAGTCAACGGAGCGCCGGTAGTCCAGCACCGTTGATTCGCTCAGGGTGAGCGTCTCGCCGTCGATGATCACCGTGAAGTTGTTGACGTCCGGGATGTAGAGGATCCGCTGGCCCGTGCGGGCGAAGCCGTAGGCGTTTTCCGCGTGCTTGATGTCCCAGGTTTCGTGGAAGCCGTTGATGAAGCTGCCGGGCAGGTCGGCGTCCGCGGAGGCCCAGTGGGCGCCGCGGATGCCGAGATGGC
Source organism: Arthrobacter sp. SPG23 (assembly GCF_000876655.1). GTDB lineage: Bacteria > Actinomycetota > Actinomycetes > Actinomycetales > Micrococcaceae > Arthrobacter. The sequence goes on along the minus strand of NZ_JYCN01000003.1, from coordinate 18,399 downwards.
CGTTTCCCAGGCTGAAGAGCGTTTCCAGGGTTCCGGCGTTTCCGGGAAGGTGGACGGTCTCCACGAGCTGCCAGGGGTCGTTGGGGAAACGAGCACGGTCAGAGGTGATGAGTGCCATGGCTGTTGGGGTTCCTTTTGGCGTTGGTGCAGGTTGGGGGCGTGGGGGCGGTCTAAAGGAGTTCGTTCAGGTCCTCGACCACCAGGGTGGCGCCGGCGTCCAGCAGCGTCTGCCGGCCGGCTCCCCGGTCCACTCCGATCACGGAATGGAAGGTGCCGGCGTTCCCGGCCTGGACGCCGGACACGGCGTCTTCAACCACGACGCATTCGGCGCTGGGGAGGTCCAGCAGTTGCGCTGCGTATTCGTAGGTGGCCGGGCTGGGCTTTCCGGGCAGGCCCGCGGCCGCGGCGACGACGCCGTCCACCACCACCGGGAAGTGGTGCGCCAGTCCCGCGGCGTTCAGCACCGCCGGAGCGTTCCGGGAGGAAGAGACGACGGCGACCTTGAGTCCCAGCGTGAGTGCGGCTTCCAGGAAGCGCACGGAGCCTTCGTACGGTGCCACTCCGCCTGCTTCGACGATGTCGTTGAAGACCTTGTTCTTGCGGTTGCCGAGGCCGTGGACCGTATTGTTGGCCGGGGCGTCGTCCGCCGGGCCCTCGGGCAGCACGATGCTGCGCGAGGCGAGGAAGTCCCGGACGCCGTCGAAGCGCGGCTTGCCGTCGATATGGTCGAAGTAGTCGCTTTCGCGATAGCCGTCTGCTTCGGGAACGTCCTTCAGGTAGCCGTCGAAGAGCTCCTGCCATGCGCGCTCGTGGACGATCGCCGTGGGCGTAAGCACGCCGTCGAGGTCGAAGAGGATGGCGGACGCGCCGGTCCAGCTTGAGGTGGTGCTGTTGCCGGTGGTGCTGTTGGAAAGCTCAGTCATGCGGTACTCGGTGTCCTTTCAGACGGCGGCAGGGGAAGTGCATGGATACTGCAGGTTTGGTGCGGGCCGGAACAGTCGGGCCCAGGGCCGGGCCGGTGGAGGCGGGCGTCGGCGGCCGGAGCTGGCGTTTGTGCTCAGCGTCTCTCGCTCAGCGTTTCCACTGACCGTTTTCATCAGCGTTTCCGCCGTGTGCTCTTGCGTTCGATCAGTTTGGTTTCCAGTACGTGGCTGGCCGGGGCACTCAACGGCCCAGGACGCTGGAGTCCTTCGATCAGCAGGTTGGCGGCGAAGGCGCCCTGGTCGGCCACTGGCTGGGCGATTGTGCTCAGGCCAAGGAACCAGCTCATCTGATGATCGTCTATTCCTATGATGGACACGTTTTTCGGCGCTGACAAACCGAGCTCCCGCAGGGCCATGAGCGCGCCGAAGGCCGTTTCGTCGCAGCCGGCGAAGATTGCGGACGGCATCCTGCGGTTTTCGATGAGCTCGGTCGTGGCCCGGCGGCCGCCTTCGATGCTCGAACCGGCGTCCATCACCAGGTCCGGATCCACGGTCAGGTCGTGCTCCGCAAGGGCCCGCCGGAAACCTTTGAGCCGGTCCGTGGCCGTGGCCACGGTGCGCTCCCCCGGTTCGCGTCCGGAGAGGATGGCCAGGTCCCAGTGCCCCAGGGCGAGCAGGTGGCTGGTGGCCTTCCATGCCGCGTCCTCGTTGTCGATCCCCACGTTGTCCCAGGGAACGTCGTGCATGCCTACGCTCGCAACGGCCAGTCCGGAGGAGGCCAGGGCGTCGATTTCAGTGACGCTGAGTGCAATGTTGAGCAGCAGGACGCCATCCACGCGCTGAACCAGGGCGTCGAGGTCGCCGAAGACCTTGCGCTGCACGCCGGGAGTGTTGCGCAGGCTGATGAGCACGGTGTCGAAGCCGCTGTCAGCGAAGACTTCCTCAGCCGCCTCCACGGCCTGGGCGAAGAACCATGACGTGGCCGTGGGCGCGATGATGGCCACGGACCCGGTGGTGCCGCCGGCAAGGCGCGATGCTGCCGGGGACGCTTTGTAACCGAGCTTGGTGGCGGCGTCAGCCACTTTCACACGGGCCGTTTCCGACACGTTGGGCAGCCCGCGCAGCGCCCGGGAAACAGTACAGATGGACAGCCCCGACAATGCGGCAACGTCCTGGATGGTCACGCGCGGCGCTCTAGCCATGCAACACGGGCTCAACCCTTTCTTCGGCGGAAGTCCTGGGCCCGGTACATGGCCGAAGAAGAGTGTAAGCGCTTACAAATTTAGCGCGCAACTAGTTTTTCCCAAGAGTGCGGATTGTGGCGGGCTTACGGGCGGGAGCGTCCTGTTTGAGGGCCGGCCTTTGTGGCTTAGCTGCGCGGCTCAGCGCAGTACGTAGTGGCGCAGGAAGGCACTAACGTCCGCCATCTCGGCCTTGGAAATCGTATGGCCCATCCCCGGATAGGTCCGTGCAGTCAGCTGCGTATTCCGGTCCAACCACTCCGCAGTGTGCTCCACGGCGGCTTCATTGATCACCAGGTCGGCCTTGTCCCGGCCCCAAAAGAACGGCGGCCTGCTGTCGAAGGATTCGCTCATCGCCAGCAGTTCGTTGTCCAGGACGAATCCGGACAATCCCACCACAGCCCGGAAGTCGTGCGGCCGCAGCCGCAGCAGCGTGCTGGCCATGGCCATGCCCTGCGAGAATCCCAGCAAACTCACGCTGCTGTGCTGCCCCTTGACTGAGTTGATCCAGTCGAACACCGCGTTGCTGACGGAGATGACGTCGGCGAAGTCATGGGTCAGGAAGTAATCCAGCAGGAACCAGCCGTAGTCGTCACCGATCACTTTGGGCGCGCGCAGGGCCGCGCAGGTGAACTCGGGCGGCAGTTGGCCGAAGAGGTCCGACATCCGCACCTCGTCCGTTCCGTAGCCGTGCATCATCACGAGCAATGGCGTGCCGGCGCGCTGGTTCTCCGGCCGGGACCATACGACTGTTTCCATCGCATCAGCCTAACTTTCGGCGGCGGGCCTCAGCCGGCAGTGATCACCAGCGAGGCGCTGTGTCCGCCGAAGCCGAACGCATTGGAAATACCGGCCTTTGCGGCCAGCCCGCGGGTTGTCTCCGAAACGATGTTGAGGTGGATGTCCGGGTCCGGGTTGTCGAGGTTGAGGGTTCCCGGGACGGCGCCCGCGCGCAGCGCCTGGATGGTGACGATGGCACCGAGCGCCCCGGCCCCGCCCAGCAGGTGCCCGGTGAGGGATTTCGTGGACGTGACAGGGACGGAATGCCCGACGACGGCGCCGATGGCTTCCGCTTCAAGCCGGTCCCCCACCGGGGTGGACGTGGCGTGGGCGTGGACGAAGCCGATGTCGCCGCCGGTGAGGCCGGCTGCGGCAATGGCCTTCTGCAGGACGCGTCGCTGCATGGCGGGGTCGGCCGCCACGATGTCCACGGCGTCGGAAGTGACGGCGGTTCCGGCAATGACCCCGAGCACCTCGGCCCCGCGGGAACGGGCATGGTCTTCGCGTTCAAGGACCACGATCCCGGCACCCTCAGCCATGACAAAGCCGTCGCGGTCGCGGTCAAAGGGCCGGGAGGCGGCCTGCGGGCTGTCGTTGCGGGTGGAGAGCGCCCGGATTTGCGAGAACCCGCTGATGGTCAGGCCGTTGATGCAGGAGTCCACTCCGCCGGCAATGACGACGTCGGCGGCGCCGCTCCGGATCAGGTCGGCAGCCTGCGAGATCGCTTCAGCCCCGGAGGCGCAGGCGCTGACGGGGGTCCGTGCCCCGCCGCGGGCTCCCATGTCGATGGATACCCAGGCTGCGGGACCGTTGACCATGATCCGGGTGAGGGTGTGCGGCGAAACCCGGCGCGGTCCCTTGGCGTCCAGGGTCCGGGCCTGCTCCAGCGTTGTGTCCAGACCGCCGTAGCCGGAGCCGATCACCACGGCGAGCCGTTCCGGGTCGGTTTCCGGCCGGCCGGCGTGCGCCCACGCTTCGCGGGCGGCGATGAGGGCCAGATGGCCGCAACGGTCCATCCTCTTGTATTCCAAGGTGGAGAGCAGCGACGGGACGTCCGCGGTAACGCGTCCCGCGATGCGCACAGGTAGCCCGGCAACCCATTCGTCGTCGAGGGGCACGATTCCGGAGCGGCCTGCCAGGAGCGAGTCCCACGTTTCGCCGGCGGTTGAGCCGACGGGAGTCACTGCTCCCAGGCCGGTGACTACAACCGCGGGGAATGGTTCAGACATGGGTAACACTGCTCCTGGGATTTGTTGACGCCGGATCCGGTGACGCTGCGTTCATCGCGGACGCACTCCTCCGGCCGACCGGAGAATGCGTGCGCAATCCACAGTACGCGGGGCACGCCTCCGGCTGCCGGGTGTTACTTCGGGGGCCGGCAGCAGCACCGCCGGAACCGCGCAGAATAACGACTCGGACACGGCCACGGTGCGCGGCGCCCGCTTCATTGAAACAGCCGTGGGTGGCCTGTAGCGTGTCGCTAGACAGCATGCTGATCAAGTTTTGCCCGCAAGTCCCCCGGACAGCTAGGAGCAAGTCATGAGAATCGGTTCCTCCATTTTCCTTATCGCCCTCGGTGCCATCCTGGCGTGGGCCATCACCCCGGGCCTGATCCCGAACGTGGACCAGACCCTGATCGGCTACATCCTGATGGCCGTTGGCGTCATCGGCCTGATCGCCTCGCTGGTCCTGGCGTCGCCGGGGCGCACCCGGCGGGTGAGTGAAACCAGGTCAGTGGTGGACCCGAACACGGGCGAGCGCATTGTCCGCAACGAGAGCCGGGACGGCAGCCTCTAGCCATGACCCTCCGGCCGCCGTTGACGAAGGCCAGCGGTAATCCGCAACTGAACATCCCGGAAGCCGGGCCAGACCACCACGGTCCGGCCCGGCTTCCGGCGTTCACGGAAGCAATCATCTTTGTTCGTGTTGTTTTCATTGACAAACCAACAAGAACAAAGATAAAGTCAAACAATTCAACATCATGTGATGGCAGTCACTGACGCCAATCACTGACGCTAGTAACTGAAGCTTCGTCCTTGCAGGACCCGCAGTATTTACGCAATGGAGGGTAAGTGTTCGCCGAGGAGCGCCAGCAGCTGATCGCAGGTCTAGTCGCCGAGAGCGGCCGCGCCAGCGTCACCGCCCTTGCCGAGCGCTTCAACATCACCACCGAAACCGTCCGGCGGGACCTTGCCGCCCTCGAATCAGCCGGAAGCGTGCGCCGGGTCCATGGCGGCGCCGTCGCCCCGGACCGCATCAGCACCACCGAGGAAAGCATCCTTGAGCGGACCATCCAGCGGCAGCCGGAGAAACTGCGCATCGCCGAGGCCGCCCTGGCGTTCATCCCGCAAAGCCCGGCCGGCAGCATCCTGGTGGACGCGGGCTCAACCACGGAGGCCCTGGCGGACCTGATCGCCCTGCGCCTCGCCGATCCCGCCGCTTCCCCGTCCGCCGGTTCGGAGAATGAACTGGTGGTCATCACCCATGCGATCCCCATCGCCGCGAAACTCGCCGGCGAACCGGGCATCGCACTCCACCTCCTGGGCGGCAGGGTCCGCGGCCTCACCCAGGCTGCCGTGGGTCAGTCCACCGTGGAAGCCGCCCACAAGATTCGTCCGGACATCGCCTTCATCGGCGCCAACGGAATCCACTCGGCCTTCGGGCTGAGCACGCCCGATCCTGAAGAAGCCGCCGTCAAGGCTGCCTTCGTCCAATCGGCACGCCGCATTGTGGTGCTGGCCGATTCGTCCAAGCTGGATGCGGAAACGCTGGTCCAGTTCGCCTCGTTGAAAGATCTGGACACCTTGATTACAGACAGTGAACCCAGCCCGGAACTCGCAGCGGCGCTTGCTGACGCCGGCGTGGACGTGGTGATCGCATGATTGTCACCCTCACCGCAAACCCCAGCCTTGACCGTACCGTCAGCCTCCCCTCGCCCCTGCTGCGCGGGGAAGTGCAGCGGGCCATCTCCGTCCGCCAGGAATCCGGGGGCAAAGGCGTCAACGTCTCCCGCGCTTTGGTGGCCTCCGGACTGGAAACAGTGGCGGTCCTCCCGGGCGGCGACTCCGATCCCGTACTTGCGGGGCTTCGTGACAGCGGCGTTCCCTTCGCCGCCCTCCCCATCCACGAGCCGCTGCGTACCAACGTGGCATTGACGGAGCCGGATGGCGTCACCACCAAGATCAACGAACCCGGCCCGGTGCTGAGCGAAGACCAGCAGGAAGCCCTGATCGGGCTGCTGCTGGAACGTTCCCGGGGCGCCAGCTGGGTTGTCCTGGCCGGCTCGCTCCCACCCGGGGTTCCGGCCGATTTCTACGCCACCGTCACCCGGCGGCTGCGCTCCACACACGACGGCAACGGCACAGGACAGACTGCCCCGCGCATCGCCGTCGACTCGTCCGGCGCTCCCCTCGCCGCCGCCGTCTCAGGCGACGCGGCAGGCATGCCGGACCTCCTCAAGCCCAACGCCGAAGAACTGGCTGAACTGGCTGCCGCAGCCGGTTTCGCCACGGCGTCCACCGCTGACGAACTGGAAGCGGATCCGGAGGCTGCCGCGGCAGCCGCCGCCGCCGTCGTGCGTTCCGGTGTAGGTGCCGTGCTGGCAACGCTCGGTTCCAAAGGTGCAGTACTCGTAACGTCCGACGGCGCGTGGCTGGCCACGCATCCGCCGGTCAAAGCCGTGAGCACGGTCGGTGCGGGAGATTCCTCCCTGGCCGGCTACCTGCTCGCCTCCAGCCGGGGCGCCGCCCCGGCCGACTGCCTCCGTCAGGCTGTGGCACACGGTGCCGCCGCCGCCTCCCTGCCGGGCTCCACAGTTCCGGCGGTCCACCAAACCACCCCTGATGCCGTAACCATCACGGCCCTCCGGAAGGACTGACAGTGACTCAGCTCATTACTACTGATCTGGTCGAGCTAGACCAGAACCTGGGCAATTCGCCCGAGGACGTGATCCGCCATCTGGCCGGCAGGGTTGCCGCCACCGGCCGCGCCACCGAGGCGGAAGGCCTCTTCACGGACGCCTTTGCCCGGGAGTCCAAAACCGCCACCGGCGTTCCTGGTGGAATTGCCATTCCGCACTGCCGCTCCACCGCGGTGACGGTGCCCACCCTGGCCATGGCCCGGCTCTCACAGCCTGTGGACTTCGGCGCCAAGGACGGCCCGGCGGACCTGATCTTCTTCATCGCAGCCCCCGAAGGTGCAGACCAGGAGCACCTGAAGCTCCTGTCCAAGCTGGCCCGCTCGCTGATCAAGAAGGACTTCACTGCGGCGCTCCGCGCAGCCACCACGCAGGCCGACATTGTTGAACTGGTGGAGGGCGCCCTGGCCGACAAGCCTGCGGCCGCCGCAGAACCCGCAACAGCGACCGCAGCAGCAGCACCGTCCGCCGGTGCCGCCACCGGTGCCGCTGCTGGTGCCGGCGGAAGGGGCCCCAAGCGCCTCGTGGCCGTGACGGCCTGCCCCACGGGCATCGCCCACACCTACATGGCAGCCGATTCCCTCGTTGCCGCAGCCAAGGAAGTCGGCGTGGACCTGCAGGTGGAAACCCAGGGTTCCTCCGGCGCCAAACCGCTGGACCCCGCGGTGATCGCAGCCGCCGATGCCGTGATTTTCGCGGTGGACGTGGATGTCCGCGGCAAGGAGCGCTTCGCCGGCATGCCGGTGATCAACGCTCCGGTCAAGCGCGGCATCGACGAGCCGGACAAGATGGTCCAGGAGGCATTGGCCGCCGCGGACAATCCCAACGCCCGGCGGGTCCCGCATTACGGCGCTGAAGAGCAGGCTGAAGCAGAGGCCAGCGAAAAGGGCGAGCACATCGGCCAGAAGCTGAAGAAGGCGCTCCTCACGGGCGTCAGCTACATGATCCCGTTTGTGGCCGGTGGCGGTCTCCTGATCGCCCTGGGCTTCCTGATGGGCGGTTACCTGATCACCCAGTTCGCCGACGCCATCGTGGTGGACAACAGCATCTTCAACCTGCCCACCGAATACCCTGAAAACGCCTGGGGTCCGCTCGGCGCCTACCTCGGTGCCGTGCTCTTCAAGATCGGTGCCCTGTCTCTCGGCTTCCTGGTCCCTGCCTTGGCCGGCTACATCGCCTACGGCATCGCCGACCGCCCGGGCATCGCACCAGGCTTCGTGGCAGGCGCCGTGGCAGGGTTCATGGGTGCAGGCTTCCTGGGCGGCATCGTGGGCGGCCTCCTGGCCGGTTACATCGCCCATTCCATCGGCAGGATCCAGGTGGCCCGCTGGCTGCGCGGCCTGATGCCCGTGGTGATCATTCCGCTGGTGGCTTCCCTGGTGGCTTCCGGCCTGATGTTCCTGATCCTGGGCGCCCCGATCGTTGCCATCACCAAGGGCCTGAACGGTTGGCTCTCCGGCCTCACCGGTGCCAGCGCCATCGCACTGGGCGTCATCCTGGGCCTCATGATGTGCTTCGACCTCGGCGGCCCGGTCAACAAGGTTGCCTACTCCTTCGCCGTCGCCGGCCTGGGTGCCGCAACCCTGGACAACCAGGCACCGTGGCAGATCATGGCAGCCGTCATGGCCTCGGGCATGGTTCCGCCGCTGGCCATGGCCCTCGCCTCCACCGTCCTGGACAAGAAGCGCTTCAGCCTGGCCGAGCGTGAAAACGGCAAGGCCGCCTGGCTGCTGGGAGCGTCCTTCATTTCCGAAGGCGCCATCCCGTTCGCCGCGGCCGACCCGCTCCGTGTGATCCCGGCCAGCATGCTCGGCGGAGCCGTGACCGGCGCCATCTCCATGGCAGCGGGCGTAGGCTCGAAGGCCCCGCACGGCGGAATCTTCGTCTTCTTCGCCATCGACAACTTCGTGATGTTCGTTGTCTCGATCCTCGTCGGCACCGTCGTCACCGCCCTGGCAGTGATCGCACTCAAGCGCTGGGCCGTCCGCAAGACCGTTGATACCGTGGAGCCGGTTCCAGTAACTGTCTGACCCGGTTCGGAAGACTTCCCAACCACCTGTCTCGACCTGATATCCAAGGAGCACACATGTTCGAACGCACCGCCACCATCGCCAGCCGCGTGGGCCTGCACGCCCGCCCCGCCGCCATCTTTGCCGAGGCAGCCGGCGAATACCCGCACGAGATCACCATTGCCCGCCAGGGCGAACCGGCCGACGAGGCCATGGACGCCGCGAGCATCCTGTCCCTCATGAGCCTGGGTGCATCGCACGGCGACGTTGTGGTCCTCCGCGCCGAGGGCGACGGCGCCGACACCGCCCTGGACCACCTGGTCCAGATCCTGGAAACCGATCACGACGCCGAGTAGCGGCACGGCGGACTAGTACAGCCCGCCTCCGGTACCAGCAGTCAGCGGCCGGCCCGCTGCGCCACGATAAGTCCCGTCTTCCGGGCACGCGGCGCGTGGGCCGGCCGCTGCTTTTAACTCCCGGTTTTTGACTCCCTGCCGGCTGAACTAAGCAGCCTTAGTAAATCCTTGTGTTTGCCTGGCGGCCCGATTAGCGTGGCATTGTGGCGACACGCCGCTCAACACTCCCGCAATCGGGGGCACGTCCGGGCTGAAAGAGGATGAAAAGTGGCTACTCTGCAGGAAACCATCGAGGTGGATGTTCCCGTGTCCACCGCCTACAACCAATGGACGCAGTTCGAGTCCTTTCCGGAGTTCATGCGGGGCGTGGAGTCCGTTGAGCAGATCGACGAGACGTCCCTGCATTTCCGGACGGACATCGGTGGAGTCAGGCGCGAATACAGCGCCCAGATCACTGAGCAGCTGCCGGACCGGCGCATCGCCTGGGTCAGCACGGACAAGCCGCGCAACGCCGGGGAGGTCTCCTTCGAACCCCTCGGGCCGGACCACACCCGGGTCACCGTAGCGCTGGAATGGGAGCCCGAGGGGCTGGTGGAGAAAGCCGGCTCCGCAGTGGGCGCCGACAGCCACCAGGTCAGCGCCGATCTGAAGCGGTTCAAGCAGTTCATCGAGGCACGCGGTATTGAAACGGGCGCCTGGCGCTCTGCCGTGGACAACGGAGAAGTCGAGGAAACCGAGGAAGAGGCCGGCTTCGCGGCGAACGCACCTGCGCACCACGCGCACGAGGCCGCCCCACTCGCAGCCCACGCGCAGCCGCCGCACACACCGACCCCTTCGCCGCAGCGCCCGGCAGGGGTGGACCCTTTCATTGACGACGCTGAACCATCGGATCCGGCCGGCCATGCCTGAGAAAAAGAACCCCAGCCTCAAGGACCCGGAGCTGTACGAAGAACTCCGTGAAGACGGCGCCTCCAAGCAGAAGGCAGCCCGGATTTCCAACGCCGCCGCCAATAAAGGGCGCTCCGCAGTGGGCCGCAAGGGCGGCAAGGCCGGCGACTACGAAGACTGGACGGTGGCCCAGCTGAAGGAGCGCGCCAAGGAAATCGGGCTCACCGGCTACTCCTCCAAGAAGAAAAGCGAGCTCATCTCAGCGCTCAGAAACTCCTGACCGGCAGCAATGGGTAACCGCGGGTCAGGCCCCCTTACGCCGGCTCTTCGCCGGTTCTTTGGCTTCGGGTTTGGCTGCATCGGCCTTGCCTGCCGTTCCGGCGGCCGCCTTGCGTGCCGTTCCGGCGGAGGCCTTGCGTGCCGTTCCGGCGGAGGCCTTTTCAGCAGCCTTGGCGGGAGCCTTGGCGGGAGCCTTGGCGCGGGTCGCCTTCGCCGGAGCTTCCGCGGTGTCGTCGGCCGTGGCCGCGTCGCCGCTGCCGCTTCCCCGCTTCTTTTCCAGGCTGCGCTTGAGGGCTTCCATCAGGTCGATCACTTCCCCGCTGCCCGCTTCGACGGCCTCGGCACCGAACGTCTGTTCCGTGTCCAGGGACTCGCCCTGCTCGATCTTGGCGTCGATGAGTTTGCGGAGCTGCACCTGGTAGTCGTCCGTGAACTGGCCCGGTTCAAAGTCCCCGGCCATGGAGTCCACCAGGGCCGCGGACATCTCGCGTTCTTGGGCGGAGATGCGGACGGACGTTTCCAGGGCGGGGAACGCCGCTTCCCGCACTTCGTCCGCCCACAGCAGGGACTGCAGCACCAGGACATCATCCCGGATCCGCAGGGCGCCCAGCCGGGTCTTCTCGCGGAGGGCGAACTGCACCACGGCCACCCGGTCAGTGTCCTCCAGTGCACGGCGGAGCAGCACATAGGCCTTGGGCGACTTGGAGTCGGGTTCGAGGTAGTAGCTCTTCTCGAACATGATGGGGTCGAGCTGCTCGGACGGGACAAACTGCACCACTTCAATCTCGTGGCTGCTCTCCGCGGGGATGGACTTGAGTTCGTCGCGGGTGAGGATCACCGTGCGGCCGTCCTCCTCGTAGGCCTTGTCGATGTCCGCGTAGTCCACGATCTCGCCGCATACCTCACAGCGGCGCTGGTAGCGGATCCGCCCGCCGTCTGCGTTGTGGACCTGGTGGAGTCCGATGTCGTGGTCCTCGGTGGCGCTGTAGACCTTGACCGGCACGTTGACCAGCCCAAATGCGATAGCGCCTTTCCAGATGGCTCTCATGGATCAAGTGAACCCCAGACTTGCCCGGAGGTGAAGACCTTTGGCAGGCAGTAGGGAACGTGTCCGGGTCCAGGGCCGCGAACTGGTGGTCACCAACCTGGACAAGGTGATGTACCCGGAGACGGGAACCACCAAGGCGGATGTCCTGGCGTACTACGCCGCGGTCGCCCCGGTGCTGATCCCCGCCGCCGCGAACCGGCCGGCCACGCGCAAGCGCTGGGTCAACGGCGTGGGAACCGCGGAGGCGCCGGGCCAGATGTTCTTCCAGAAGAATCTGGAGGAATCCACCCCGGGCTGGATTCCACGTGCCTCCATCCGCCACAAGGAGCGCAGCAACCAGTACCCCCTGGTCAATGACGCCGCCACGCTGACCTGGCTGGCCCAGATGGGTTCGCTTGAAATCCACGTCCCCCAGTGGCGCGTGGACCCGCACGGGAATCCCATGAACCCCGACCGCCTGGTGCTGGACCTGGATCCCGGCGAGGGAGCCGGCCTGGCGGAGTGCGTCGAAGTGGCCCGGCTTGCCCGCGCCATCCTGAAGGACGTTGGCCTGGATCCCGTTCCGGTGACCAGCGGCAGCAAGGGCATCCACCTCTATGCCGGCCTCGATGGCACGCAGAGCTCAGACCAGATCTCCGATTTCGCCCACGAACTTGCCCGCGCCCTGGAAGCCGACCACCCGGACCTTGCCGTCAGCGACATGAAGAAGACGCTCCGCACCGGCAAGGTTCTGGTGGACTGGAGCCAGAACAACGCGGCCAAGACCACCATCGTCCCGTACTCCCTCCGCGGCCGGCTCCGTCCGACGGTGGCCGCGCCAAGGACCTGGAGTGAACTGGCCTCCCCCAGGCTGAAGCAGCTGGACTACCGGGAGGTCATGCGGCGGGTCAAGGACGGAAAGGATCCGTTCGCGGTGGTTTCCCGTGGCGGCGGCCACGTTGAAGGCCATCCCGACGGCGGCAGTCCCGGCGGTGCCAGTCCCGATAGCGGGTCCGGGCACCGCGGCAGCGCAACGGCCGACGGCGGCAGCACCGACCCGAGGCTGGAAAAGTACCGCTCCATGCGGGATCCGGAAGGGACCCCGGAGCCGTTCAGCGCCGACCGGCACCGGGCCGACCCCGGCGCGGGCACTATCAGGGAGCGGTTCGTCATCCAGGAGCACCACGCCAGCCGGCTGCATTACGATTTCCGGCTGGAGCGGGACGGCGTCCTGGTCTCCTGGGCGCTGCCGAAGGGCGTACCCACTTCCGGCGGGCAGAACCACCTGGCGGTCCAGACCGAGGACCACCCCATGGACTACCTCGATTTCGAAGGCACCATCCCAAAAGGCCAGTACGGCGCCGGAACCGTCACCGTCTGGGACCACGGCTACTACGAATGCGACAAATGGATCGCGGGCAAGGAAGTCATCGCCACCCTCACGGGGGCTGACGGCGGCGGGCTCGGCGGTACCCGGAAGTTCGCGCTGATCAGGACCGGCCGGGACAGCGACGCGTCAAAGTCGCCAGAGCAGGCCCAGTGGCTGATCCATCTGATGGACCGCAGGGGGCACGGGGCTCCGGCAGCCGCAGGTGCCTCTTCAGCAACCGGCGCCCCGGCAGAGCCAAAGGAAAAGGAGGGGCCGCCGCCCGCTTCCGCCCGCACCTCCCACGGCGGCTCAGCCGCCAGCTCTGCTGAGGCGCCGCCGCCGGCGCCTTCTGCCTTGCCTGACTTCACGCCAATGCTCGCCAGCGCCGGGACCCCGGCGGATCTTCGCGGCATGGACTGGCACTTCGAACTGAAATGGGACGGCATCCGTGCCCTGATCATTGGAGACGCCGACCGGATCCGCCTCATCAGCCGCAACGGCAATGACATGTCCGCAAGCTACCCCGAACTGACCGACCGCGCCTGCTGGCCGGAGCAGAGCTTCACCGCCGACGGCGAGATCATCGCCGTCGGCCCTTCCGGGAGGCCTGATTTCGGACTGCTTCAGACACGGATGAAGCTGACCAAAGCGGCCGACGTCGCCAAAGCGCGGGCTGCGACGCCGGTCCGGCTGATGGTGTTCGACCTGCTGTCCGACGCCGGCGAGGACCTCCGCAGGCTGCCGCTCCGCAAGCGCCGGGAGCGTTTGGAGCGGCTGGTTTGGCCGGACGGCTGCCCCGTGCACCTGTCCGAAGTCCTGGACCACGAGGTGGAGCACATTCTGGAAAGCGCACGGGAACTGGGGCTTGAGGGGATCATGGCCAAGCGCCTTGACGGCCGCTATGTCAGCGGCGAGCGCACCAGATCCTGGCTGAAGCTCAAGTTCGAGCGCACCCAGGAAGTGGTGGTGGGCGGCTGGCGCCCCGGCAAGGGGTCCCGGCAGGGATCGGTGGGGTCCCTGCTGGTGGGCATACCCGACGGCGCCACACTGCGCTATGTGGGACGCGTGGGCAGCGGATTCAGCGACCGGGAGCTGAAGGAGCTGCGGCTGCAGGTGGACACACTCGCCAGGAAGACCTCCCCTTTCGCCGAAGTTCCGGCCGCGGACGCCTCCGACGCGCACTGGGTCACGCCCCGGATGGTGGGTGAAGTGACTTACGGGGAATGGACCGGCGGCGGGAAGCTCCGGCACCCGGTGTGGCGCGGCTGGCGCCTGGACAAGAACGCCGACGACGTCGTGGCGGAGTCCGGCTGATCCGTCACCGCGGGAGGGCACGGAAATGCCCCGGTGCCCGCCTGTTGCAGGCGGCACCGGGGGCATTGGCGGGTCCGTAGCACGGGAAGCCGGTGCTACGGCGGGCAACTAATCGTGGTGCGGAATCTGCGGCCGGCTGGTCCGGTGGATGGCGCCCACCGCAGTCTCGTGCTCGCGGCCGTGCAAGGTGCCGCGATCCTTGGGGTGCTTGTGTTTCCCGCTGCCGTCCGGCCATTTGGGGCCGTTTGCCGAGGCTGGGGTTTCGACCGGCTCGGTCTCCGGTGCGGGTACCTCGTCCATGGATTCCGCCAGGTGGCCGGCGAGCTCCGGCTCCAGCTGCCCCTCAGGATTGTTCTCAGCCATTGTGCTCTTCCTTTCCGCATTGAAATGAAGTGTCCACCAATAGTAGGACTGCAGTTACTGCTTGTCTGCAGGCGCTACCAGCGGACTTTTTTCTGGGCAGGGCCTTGCTTGCCGCTTGCCTGCGTTGGCTTGTGGCCGTGCGACACGCTCTGCGAACCGGCACCGCCGCGGGACTTGCTGGCCAGCATTTCGCGCTGGGCGTCCGTCAGCCGCGACTTGATGCCCTTGCCGGCGTTCTGCGCGTCCGCGTCCGGCGTGCCGGCTGCCTGCGCTTCGGTGCTTTGGCCGGTTGCCTGTTCGGCGCTCTGGGTGCTGTCTTTATCGTTCACGGTGCTCTCCTTGTGGTGCGGAATCGGGTGGCGGTGATGAGGTGCGGACGCACACGCTGCAAGATCGCGGTGGAGAAGTCACGACGGACGGGGGTCGGCCGGGGATCAACACGGAAGTACGCCTCCCATGGGTCAACCTTAGGCAGTGATCCGGCCGGTTGGGAACCCCCGCTCCCGGGAGGGATTCAGGGCATGCACGGAGGGCCGGGCGGGTGGGCGCTCAGCGCCGAATCCGGCGCGTTTGGGGCTTTTTTGGCCGGTTCATCGGAAAATATTTGGTAACGATGCGCAGTTCGCCCGGGTTTCCAGTGCTGGCGCGGTGAAACGGCGCAAAATAAGTTCCGTTTCGGTCCCCTATCAGGCCCGGAACACCGGATCATACGCCACCAAACTCGGAAACTCCATGGAAGTCGCGTAAAATTGAAAGCCTGCCCGGAGCGGGGCAGCTACAAGTCGCAAGCAAATGACCTCCATGGGAGAAGCCCAAATGCCCAAAGACCGAAGCATGACCGACTCTTCAGCAGGCGTGGACAACGCCCGCGGAACCGACAATATTTTGCCTGAGGGCGTTACGCCCCAGGGCGCCAAGAAGCCGAGGCTGTTGCCTCGCCGCAGACTCAAAGTCTCCGACGTCAACGTCGTCAACAAGCCGATGCTAAAGAAAGCACTCGGCGGAACCATCGTGGGTAACACCATGGAGTGGTACGACGTCGGCGTGTTCGGCTACCTGATCACCACCATGGGTCCGGTGTTCCTGCCGGAATCCGATCCGTCCACGCAGACGCTGTTCCTGCTGGGCACGTTTGCCGCCACCTTCATCGCCCGCCCGCTTGGCGGAGTGATCTTCGGCTGGTTCGGTGACAAGGTGGGCCGCCAGAAGGTCCTGGCAGCAACCCTGATGCTGATGGCTGCTAGCACGTTCGCCATCGGCCTCCTGCCCGGCTACGCGCAGATCGGACTGTGGGCGGCCGCCTTGCTGGTGCTGCTCAAGATCGTGCAGGGGTTCTCCACCGGCGGCGAGTACGCCGGAGCCACCACCTTCGTGAGCGAGTACGCCCCGGACAAGCGCCGCGGGTTCTTCGCCAGCTTCCTGGACCTTGGAAGCTACCTTGGCTTCGCCATCGGCGCCGCCCTGGTATCAGCCCTCCAGCTGACCATGGGCCAGGCCGCCATGGAAGAGTGGGGCTGGCGCATTCCGTTCCTCGTCGCAGGTCCCCTGGGCCTCATCGCCGTGTACTTCCGGAGCAAGATTGAGGAATCCCCGCAGTTCCAGGCAACCCTGGACGCGCAGGAAGAACTCAGCAAGGACGCGGCCAAGTCCTCCGACCTTGCCGCCAAGGGCCCGGTGGGCGTGGTGAAGGCCAACTGGCGCCCCATCATTGTGGCCATGATCCTGGTGGCAGCGGCGAACACCGCCGGTTACGCACTGACCTCCTACATGCCGACTTACCTTACGGAGTCCAAGGGCTACGATCCCGTCCACGGCACGCTGCTGACCATCCCCGTGCTGGTCGTCATGAGCCTGTGCATTCCGCTGACCGGAAAGCTTTCGGACCGCATCGGACGCCGCCCGGTCCTGTGGATCGGCGCCGTGAGCACCATTGTGCTGGCAACTCCCGCCTTCCTGCTGATCGGCGTCGGCGAGATCTGGTCCACCCTGGCCGGCCTGGCACTGATCGCCTTCCCCGTGACGTTCTACGTGGCAAACCTGGCCTCGGCCCTGCCGGCCCAGTTCCCCACGTCCAGCCGCTACAGCGCCATGGGCATCGCCTACAACTTCTCCGTGGCGATTTTCGGCGGCACCACGCCGTTCATCGTGGCAGCGCTGATCACGGCGACCGGCAACGACATGATGCCGGCGTACTACCTGATGGCTACCTCGGCCATTGGCGCAGTGGCCATCTACTTCCTGAAGGAATCGGCCAACCGTCCCCTGCCGGGCTCCATGCCCAGCGTGGACACCAAGGCGGAGGCCCATGAGCTCGTGGCCACCCAGGACGAGAACCCGCTGATCAACCTGGACGACATGCCGTTCGAGGACGAGCTGCGGGAAACCGAAAAGGTTCCTGCGAAGGCCTGACCTTGTAGTCCAGCACCCCGCCCGATGAGGCCTGCTTTGCACCATGTTCCTTTGTGACAGCGTGCAAAGCAGGCCTCCGGCGCGTCTGGCAGACTTTTTGCGGCAGAAGATTACGGACGGAAGATCGGAGGTTCGCATGGCACACGCCCTGCTGCGGCATCTCCGCGCCCTGCACAGCCTCGGCCCCGCCAACAACGATCACCTGTCTGCCCTGCGGGTTGCCGTGAGCGTGGCGGTTCCCTCGCTGGCCCTCCTGTTCCTGGGACGACCGGACCTGATCATCTACGGCGTGTTCGGCGCCCTGACGGGAATGTACGGGCGGTCCGAACCCCACCAGCTCCGCCTCACGCACCAGGCCCAGGCAGCGCTGGTCCTGCTCAGCGGGGTTGGGGTCGGCATCTTCCTGTCCGTCAACCACTTGCATTCGTGGTGGCTGGTGGGTGTCGAAGCCGTCCTGGCCGGCGTCGGTTCGGTGTTCTCCGACAGGGTCAACCTGAAGCCCAACGGCCCGTTCTTCGGAATCCTTGCACTGGGCGCCTGCGCTTCCGTCCCCACAACCGTCCCCTGGTTCGCGGCGCTCCTCATCGCGGCTGCCTCCGCGGCGTTTTCCATCGTCATCGGGTTTGGCGGCTGGGTGCGCGGCCGAAGGTGGCAGCCGGGAGCGGTCCGGGCCGCGGCACCCTTGAGCGGACTGCGGCGGCACGCGGCAGTGATCCACGCGACGCGGTATGTGCTGGCAGTAGGAACTGCCGGCACCATCGGCGTCCTCAGCGGCAGCGGCCACCCCCACTGGGCCATGGCCGCCGCAGCGGTTCCGCTGGCCGGGGCCGACCTGCCCAGCAGCGTGCACCGCGGCCTCCACCGCATGGTGGGGACCTTCCTGGGACTAGTGGTCGTCGCCGTCGTACTTCTTCCGGCCCCCTGGGCGCCGCTGACGTTCTTTCCGGGTGCGGAAGCCGCCGTGATCGCGGTGCTGGTCATCGTCTTCCAGTTCACCACCGAACTGTTCATGACCCGGCACTACGGCCTGGCGATGGTGTCCTTCACCCCGGTGATCCTGTTGATGACGCAGCTGGCCGCCCCGGCGGACCCGCGCGTGCTCATCACGGAACGTGCGGTGGAAACGGTGGTGGGTGCGGTGACCGGAATTTTGGTCATCGTGCTGGTCCGGCGCCGCCGCCGGGACCGCTGATATGTAGGTCTGGTTGTCAAGAGAGCAGGGATGAGCGGCTTCTGGGTTTTGGTTCCCGGGGGCCGCTCATCGTGTGCCGGCCGGTTGTGGTGACCGTGGTGGCGAGTCCTTTGCGACTGCAGTGTCAGGCTGACATTCGCGGGTTGGTTACCGCATGACGATCTGTTCGGCTGGAGCATGTCGGGTGTCTAGGATCGAGCGTCGACGGTTTGACCCCGTCTGCTCATAGCGGGCTCTCGAGTTAGCTCCTGCGTGCTGCCGCCACTCTCACCACGTCCGGGGGCACGTTCGGGTCAGGCCGCGGTCATGCGGTCTCCTTGCTGGAGCGGGGCG
>NZ_JYCN01000029.1 GCF_000876655.1 Arthrobacter sp. SPG23 | reverse complement strand
TTCGGTCCCTATCCGCTGCGCGCGCAGGAAATTTGAGAAGGGCTGTCCTTAGTACGAGAGGACCGGGACGGACGAACCTCTGGTGTGTCAGTTGTACTGCCAAGTGCACCGCTGATTAGCTACGTTCGGATGGGATAACCGCTGAAAGCATCTAAGCGGGAAGCTCGCTTCGAGATGAGATTTCCATACACCTTGTGTGTGAGAGGCCCCCAGCCAGACCACTGGGTTGATAGGCCGGATGTGGAAGCGAGGACTAACGACTCGTGAAGCTGACCGGTACTAATAGGCCGATAACTTACACCACACACCACCCCTTGCAAACCCATTCAAAAGGGGTTTGCACCCAGGGGCGGTACAAAGAGAACAAGACTGCTTGCGTCCACTATGTGGTTCCCAACCAACAAACCCGCCACCACGGGCACGTTGTAAGGAACCAAAAAACTACATAACAACACCACAACTGCCCTAACAGGCAGAGCATGTTGTAACCACCAAATTTTCCCGACCCCTAACCAGGGGTTGCGGAGCAAGGGTTACGGCGGTCATAGCGTGGGGGAAACGCCCGGTCCCATTCCGAACCCGGAAGCTAAGACCCACAGCGCCGATGGTACTGCACCCGGGAGGGTGTGGGAGAGTAGGTCACCGCCGGAACATCATTCAGGTCGAGAGCCCCAACCACACGGTTGGGGCTCTCCCACTTTAACCACCACACCACACCAGCACCCTCTCCCACCTAAGGCCCCTTCCAGGGCAACCCTCTCTCACCCCCGCGGCCCTGGCCCGGGGCACCCGGGCCGGCCACCGCCGTCGAACCCCGCCACAACCGAGAGAGCGTCCGCGGAAAACCGGCAACAACCGAGAGACCGTCGCAAGGGGGAGTGCGCAAGGTTAGAGAGCGTCGCGCACCTTTCCCCGCGCGGGCTGCGGCGGCCGTCCGCTGATGGCGAAATACGGGGTCAAAAGGCCTCAAAACCGGTGATTTACCTCAAAAAATGGCGGAAACACGCGGAATTTGCGGACCTGACCGCGGCAAGCTGGTAAGTTTTCGAACAGTGGCTTGTGCGCATGCCGCGTTCAGGCTCCAGAAATCATGACCGTCCAGGAGGACATAAATGGCTAAGAACCGTAGTGAACTTGTTGCAGAGGTAGCAGGCAAGGCCGGCACCAGCCAGGCAGCCGTCAACTCCGTGCTCGATGCACTGTTCGAGGTTTTCGAGACCTCTGTCGCCGCGGGCGAGAAGATCACCATCCCGGGCTGGCTCGCAGTTGAGCGCACCGACCGTGCAGCCCGTACGGGCCGCAACCCGCAGACCGGCGAGACCATCCAGATCGCCGCAGGCCACAGCGTCAAGCTGACCGCGGGCTCCAAGCTGAAGGCTGCTGTCTCCAAGAAGTAGCATCCGGCGTCCCAACGCTTGAAAGGGAGCGGCAACCTGAGGGTTGCCGCTCCCTTTGCGTTTAACCCGGCTGCGTATAACCCGGCTGCGTTTAACCCGGCTGCGGCGAAACCCGGCGGCGATGAACCCGGCTGCTCTGGACCCGCCGATTCGCGGCGCAGGCACCCGTAGCGGACAATGGATAGGTGCCCTCAGCAGCAAAATCCCGCCCTAACCTTCCGCAGCCTTCCCCCACTCCGGGAAAGACTGGGGTACCCGGCGTTGCTGCGGGCATTTCCCGGCCGTGGCAGTTCGCCGGCCTTGCGGCGCTCTTTCTGGGGCTCGCAGCAGCCCTCCTGTTCTCCGGCGCGGCCGCCGCACGCGAGGTGTCTGATCCCGGCGCCCTGATCCGCTGGGGATTGCCCATCAGCAAGGCCATTCACAACGTCTCACTGGCCACGGTGATCGGCGGCCTCATTTTCGCCGTCGGAATCCTGCCGCGCAATGCCAGCGGTTCCCGCTCCAAGGACACGGCCACGCCAGAGCACCCGGCCTTCTCCCGGGCGCTGGCCGTGGCGGCAGCAGCGGGCGCGGCCTGGACGCTGTCAGCGATCGCAGTGCTCGTGCTCACCTACTCGGACGTTGCCGGCCAATCCCTTTCCGGGGATGCCGAGTTCACCCGCGCGCTGGTCTACTTCATGACGGATATCGAGACCGGCCGTGCGTGGCTGACCGTGACCATCGTGGCAGCCGTGGTGACCACTGCGCTGTTCGGGGTGCGGTCCTTGACCGGCCTGGCGATCACGCTGGTGCTGTCGCTGATGGGCATGGTGCCCATCGCCCTGATCGGGCACTCCTCAAGCTCCAGCGACCACGAAGGCGCCATCAACTCCCTGGCGCTTCACCTTGTTGGCGTGTCTGCCTGGGTGGGCGGCATCATCATGCTGGCCATACTGTCCGGCATCCTCACCGGAGCCAATGTGGGAGCCAAAGCAGGCGGCAAGACCGACATCACCGAGCCCACGCTCCGACGCTTCTCCTCCCTTGCCGGGTTTGCCTTTGTCCTGGTGTTTGCCTCCGGTGTCATCAACGCAAGCATCCGGATCACCAGCTGGCACGATCTCTTTGGGTCCGCCTACGGGCAAATGGTGCTCGCCAAGGCCGTGGCCACGCTGATGCTTGGCGGCATTGGCCTGATGCACCGCCAGTGGGTCATCCCGCAGCTGAACCGGAAGGGCGCCGCCCTGTCCTCCCGGCGGGTCCTGTGGCAGCTGGTCGTTGCCGAACTGCTGATCATGGGAGCCACCTCGGGCATCGCCGTCGCACTGGGCCGTTCCGCGCCGCCGCAGCCCACCGCCTTCGCTCCTGACGCCTCCCCGGCCTTCATCCTGTCCGGCTACGAACTGCCGCCTGAACTGACCCCGGAACGCTGGCTCACGGAATGGCGCCTGGACTGGCTCTGGATCGCTGTCGCTGCCTTCGGCCTGGTGTCCTACTTCCTCGGCGTGGCCAAGGTGCTGCGACGCGGCGACTCGTGGTCCTGGTTCCGCAGCATCAACTGGGTGATCGGACTGCTGGTCCTCACCTACATCACCTCCGGTCCGCCCGCGGTCTACGGCCGCGTGCTGTTCTCAGCGCACATGGTGGACCATATGGCCCTCACCATGGTGGCGCCGATCTTCCTGGTCCTCGGCGCGCCCGTAACGCTCGCGCTGCGCGCCCTGCCCGCACGCGGAGACGGCTCGCGGGGCCTGCGGGAATGGCTTCTGCTGTTTGTGCACTCCAGGTTCTCCCAACTGGTCACGCACCCGCTCTTCGCCGCGGCCAACTTCGCCGGTTCAATCGTGCTGTTCTACTACTCGGACGCGTTCGGCTACGCCATGCGGGATCACGTGGGCCACGAACTCATGAACCTGCACTTCGCCCTCACCGGCTACATCTTCGTCCTGACCATGATCGGCACCGACCCGCTGCCCCGCCGCGCACCCTACCCGATGCGGCTGCTGCTGCTCCTGGCCACCATGGGCTTCCACGCCTTCTTCGGAGTGTCCATCATGGGCGGCACCGGGCTGCTGGCCGCGGACTACTTCGGCAACCTGGGCCGGGCATGGGGACCCTCCGCGCTGCTCGACCAGCAGATGGGCGGCGCAGTGGCCTGGGGCATCGGCGAAGTACCCACGCTGCTGGTGGCAATCGGCGTCGCCGTCATGTGGTCCCGCTCCGATGCGCGGGAGTCCAAGAGGACCGACCGCGCGGCGGACAGGAATAACGACGCCGATCTCACTGCTTACAACGATATGTTTGCCAAGTTGGCTGAACGCGACGCCAAGCTGGCTGAACGCAATTCAAAGCTGGAAGGACGCTGATGAGCGAAACCGTACGCACCCACCACCGGGTCCGCGCCTCCGAACTGGTGGGCCGTAACTGGCTGAACACCGGCGGGAAGTCCCTGGACCTGGAAGCCCTGCGCGGCAAGATCGTGCTCCTGGATTTCTGGACCTTCTGCTGCATCAACTGCCTGCACGTGCTCGACGAGCTGCGCCCGCTGGAGGAAAAGTACTCCGACGTCCTGGTGACCGTGGGTGTGCACTCCCCGAAGTTCGAGCACGAGGCCGACCCCGTCGCCCTCGCCGCCGCCGTGGAGCGCTACGAGATCCACCACCCGGTCCTGGACGACCCCGAGCTGGAGACCTGGAAGGCCTACACGGCCCGCGCCTGGCCCACCCTGGTGGTCATCGACCCGGAAGGCTACATCGTGGCCCACCTTTCCGGTGAAGGCCACGCGGACGGCCTGTCCGTGCTGATCCCCGAGCTCATCACCCAGCACGAGGCCAAGGGCACCCTGCACCGCGGCAACGGCCCGTACGTGGCTCCGGAGCCGACGTCGGGCACCTTGCGCTTCCCGGGCAAGGCCCTCTTCCTCCCGGCCGGCCGGGGCACCTCAGCTGCCGGCACTTCAGCCAGCGGAACGTCCGACGGCGCCGCTCCCGGCGCGGGCTCCTGGCTCGTCACTGATACCGGCCACCACCGCCTGGTGGAGCTGGACACGGATTTCCATACGGTGCTGCGCACCTACGGCTCCGGAACCAAGGGCCACGCCGACGGCCCCGGCGCCGACGTCGACTCTGTCAAGCCCACCGCCCAGTTCAACGAACCGCAGGGCCTTGTCCTCCTGCCGGAAGACGTGGCGGCGAGGACGGGCTACGACGTCGTAATTGCAGACTCCGTCAACCACCGCCTGCGCGGGCTGTCCCTCGCGGACGGAACCGTCAGCACGCTCGCCGGCAACGGCGTGCAGCGACTGCTCGAGACAGGTCCGGCGCGCGTGGACGAGGACGCTGCAGGCTTTACCGGACGCCTCAGCGACCATCCCCTGGACGTTGCCCTGAGCTCGCCGTGGGACGTTGTCTGGTCCGCCAAACTCAACGCCGTGGTGGTTGCCATGGCCGGCGTCCACCAGATCTTCAGCTTCGACCCGATTTCCGGAGCGGTCTCCATCGTTGCCGGAAACGGGCTGGAGGGCCTCCTGGACGGTGCCGCCCACGAAGCCTGGTTCGCCCAGTCGTCCGGCCTGGCCGAGGACGCCGACGGCAACATCTGGGTGGCCGACTCCGAGACGTCCGCGCTGCGCAAACTGGTGATTGACGACGACGGGACGGTCATTGTGGAGTCCGCCGTCGGCAAGGGCCTCTTCGACTTCGGCTTCCGCGACGGACCGGCCGCGGAGGCGAGGCTGCAGCACCCGCTCGGCGTCACTGTTCTGCCGGACGGCTCCGTGGCCGTCGCCGACACCTACAACGGTGCCGTCCGCCGCTACGACCCCGCCACGGGAACCGTCTCCACCCTGGCCCGAGGGCTGGCCGAGCCGTCCGACGTGATTGTGGACCACACGCACGTTGCCGGTTCCGAGCCGCTGCTGGTGGTGGTGGAAGCCAACAAGCACCAGCTGGTCTACGTGCCCATCCCCAAGGAAGCGCAGCAGGTGGACGAGGGCGCGGTCCAGACACACCGGCCCAAGAGCCCCGTCGCCCCCGGAACGCTGGAACTGACCGTCCGCTTTACGGCTCCCACCGGGCAGAAGCTCGATGACCGCTGGGGTGACCCCACACAGCTGAAGATCTCCTCCACGCCTCCCGAGTTGCTGGTTGCCGGCGGCGGAACCTCGGTGGGCCTGCAGCGGACGCTGGAGCTCTCCTCCGGCGTTCCCGACGGCGTGCTGCACATAACGGCGCGCGCGGCGGCCTGCGACGGGCCCGAAACGGCCGACGGCGAGATCCCCGACCACGCCGCCTGCCACCTGTACCAGCAGGACTGGGGCATCCCGGTGGTGCTGCAGGCCGACGGCGACACTGAGCTGGTACTGGACCTCCGCGGCATGGACTGAGGTCCACCTCAAATCACCACGAAAGGCTGCGGCGCGTGACCCCTGGTCACGCGCCGCAGCCTTTTGTACCCGGGAGCCTAGTAGCTGAGGAGCGGGGTGACCCTGATGGTGTCGCCGTCAACATCGAGGCGGGTGGTGAAGCTGAAGTCGTGCTCCACGTTCAAGTCGCTGACGGCGCCGGTGAACAGGTCTGTCTGCTGCGCCTGCAACCGCGCTTTCCCGTCCAGGGGTGCCACCACCCAACGGCCGCCGAAGGGCTCGATGGATACCTTGGGGTACTCGCTGATGGTCCAGTTGATGGTTCCCGGCGTCACCCGGTTGAAGGTGGCGTGGTAGAACGGGCAGTCGGGCTGGAGCTTCTGTTCTTTCACTGCCTGCGCGGCGCAGCTGTCCAGGAATTCCTTGACCTTGGCGCCCACGGCGTCCTTTAGCGCCGGGGTGGCTTCCGTCAGGAGGCTCAGCGGAGCCGTGGGTACGTCACGTCCGGAGACCGTGGCACGGCTTGCCGGGGCGGAGAAGTATTCGCCGTTGAGGCTGGCCTCGTACTCGCCGGGATAGAAGACGGCGAAGGAGTTGCGGCCGTTGGGCATGTTCACCGGCACACCGTTGAGGGTGGCCTGGTTGGAGTTGACCACTGTGACTTCCAGGACGGGCAGCGCGCCCGGCACGAACGCCCACTTGTTGAAGAAGATCCATTCGGTCCCGGTCCGCTCCAGCAGGAACTCGGTGCTAAGCCTGCTGCCGTCAATGGTGTATTCCATCGGAACCATGACCTGGTTTCCGGAGCGTTCCTGGGTCTCGCCGAACTTCACGTTGGTCACCCGGGACGCGGCTGTTTGCAGCGCTGTTCCGTCCAGCATGGCGGCGTCACTCTGTGGCACGGAAGCACGCAGCAAGCCCAGAGCTTTTTCCCCTTCGCCCTTCTGCAGAGCGTCCAAATACTCACGTACGGGCTGCTCGGGGCTCGCTACCGAGGCGTTCACCAGATTCACAGCGACGATGGCGCCGGCGATGGCGAGCATCAGGCCCAGCAGCCACCCGGCCGCGATCCTCACCAACGCTTGACTCATCTGCACGCACCTTACGTTACCTGCAAGGCGCGTGAAAGCAGGTGCGGGGTCCCTTAAGCATGACGGCACCCGGCAGCTGTCTGACAGCACGACGGCGGCCGGGCGGCCCCCGTGCAGGCCAGGCCGGTTGCCCCGGCGGCGGGCCTAGCGGCGGCGCCGGGAGGAGGTGCCGAAGACGCCACGCAGCAGCTCCCGGCCCAGTTGGGTTCCGAGTGAGCGGGCCATGCTTTTGAGGCCGCCGCCCAGCGCGCCGCCCAAGGCTCCGGCGAGGTCGTCAACCATGCCGCCACCTGATTCCTTGCGGCCCTGCGGTGCCTGGCGCTCCGCGCTGCGGGGCCGTTCCGGTGCCGGTGCGGGCCTGCTGCTGGGGCGGCCGAGGATTTCTTCCTCGATGCGGCGGGCATCGGCGTCCACTGCGGCCTGGTCCCTGGTTCCGGGAACGGGGCTATTGGGAACAAAAACGTCCGCGGCGGGAGTGGGAGGCTGGCCGGGTGCTGCCGCTCCGGTGGGGGCGGCGCTCTTTCCGGAGATCTTCTCGTACGCGGAGACGTTGTCCACGGCCGTGCCGTATTTGGCGAGCAGCGCGGAACCGGCCACGGTGCTCTTGACCAGTTCCTCGCTGCTGGGGCCCATCACCGATTCCGGGGCTCGCAGCCGGGTCAACGCCACCGGGGTGGGGGCGCCCTTTTCGTTCATCACCGTGATGACGGCTTCACCGATGCCGGCCGAGGTGAGCGTTTCCTCAAGGTCGTAGTCGCTGACCGGGAACGTGGACACGGTGGCCTTCAGTGCCTTGGCGTCTTCCGGAGTGAACGCGCGCAGGGCGTGCTGGATGCGGTTTGCCAGCTGCCCCAGGACATCGGCTGGAACGTCCTTCGGCGTCTGGGTGACAAAAAAGATGCCCACGCCCTTGGAACGGATGAGCCGGACGGTGGTGGTAATGGCCTCCAGAAACGCCTTGGAGGCGTCGTTGAACAGCAGGTGTGCCTCATCGAGGAAGAAGACCAGTTTGGGCTTGTCCAGGTCCCCGGCTTCGGGCAGGTCCTCGAAGAGGTCTGCGAGCAGCCACATGAGGAAGGTGGAGAACACCATGGGCTTGGTCTGCAGCGTGGGCAGTTCCAGGCAGGTGATGACGCCGCGGCCGTCGGGGGCGGTACGCAGCAGTTCGGCGGTGTCGAACTCGGGCTCGCCGAAGAAAGCTTCCATGCCCTGGGCCTCAAGGGTGACCAGTTCGCGGAGAATGACGCCGGCCGTCGCCTTGGAGAGGCCGCCCAGCGCCTCAAGCTCGTCCTTGCCTTCGTCCGACGTGAGGAACTGGATGACGGCCCGGAGGTCCTTGAGGTCTATCAGTTCCAGGTTGTTCTTGTCCGCAAAGTGGAAGACGAGCTGCAGGCTGGATTCCTGGGTGTCGTTGAGCTCCATAATCCGCGAGAGAAGGATGGGGCCGAAGGAGGTGATGGTGGCCCTGACAGGGATGCCGTTGCCGTCTCCGCCCAGCGCCAGGAACTCCACGGGGAATGTCTTGCCCGCCCAGGCCTGCCCGATGCTGTCAGTGCGCACCTTGAGTTTTTCGCTCCCCGTGGCGGCAGTGGCCAGCCCGGAAAGGTCTCCCTTGATGTCGGCGAGGAACACCGGCACCCCGGCTGTGGACAGCTGCTCCGCCATCATGTGGAGCGTGACGGTCTTGCCGGTTCCTGTTGCGCCGGCCACCAGTCCGTGACGGTTCATCATGGCGAGGGGGAGCCGGACGGGCGCATCCTTGTGGAGTTTGCCGTCGACGAGAGCAGCTCCCAGTTCGATGGTGGCGCCTTCCAGGGTGTAACCCTTTTGGATGGTGGCGACTTTATCTGCAGTGGATTTGATGGCCATGCCGATAGCTTAGCTGCGGGGGCCCAGATCTTTGCTGAATGCCAGGCGGTCAGTCCTTCGGGGCCTGGGCGATCCGGACCATATTGCCGGAGGGGTCGCGGAAGGCGCAGTCCCGCGGCCCCCAGGGCTGGTCGATGGGCTCCTGCATCACTTCGGCGCCGGACGCCCGGACCTTCTCGAACGTTGCGTCCAGATCGTCGGTGCGGAAGACGAGCATGGGCAGGACACCCTTGGTGAGGAGTTCCTGCATCATGTCCCCGTCCTCCTGGGACCGTCCGGCATGCGGTTCGGAGAGCACGATCTCAAGACCGGGCTGGGTGGCGCTGCCGAGCGTGATCCAGTGGAATCCTCCGGAGGCCACGTCGTTGCGTAGTTCGAGGCCGAGGGCGTCCCGGTAGAAGCCGAGGGCCTTTTCGGTGTCGTTGACGGTGATGTTGCAGTACTGGAGTGAGATAGTCATGCAACCAAGCTATTCGGCGGGAGCCAGTGACGCTTCTCGAATACTGCTCACTTGGCGGCCGTCGCCGGTGCCGGAGCGTCGCCGGCTGGGCCGCGTTGCGAGCCTCGCCACGCAGCCGGGCATCGCTTCCACAGCGCTGTGCTCCCGGAGCCGGTATGCGCTGGGCGGTTCGCCCACGAGTTCCGTGAAGCGCGAACTGAAGGATCCCAGCGACGTACAGCCCACAGCCATGCAGGCATCGGTGACGCTCATGCCGCCCCGGAGCAGCGCCATGGCCCGCTCGATCCGCCGGGTCATCAGGTAGCTGTAGCGAGTCTCGCCGTAGGCGGCCCGGAACTGCCGCGAAAAGTGCGCGGGCGACATCAGGGCCTTTCGGGCCATGGTGGGAACGTCCAGGGCGCGGGCGAAGTCCCTATCGATCAGGTCCCGCGCGCGGCGCAGGTGCGCAAGGTTGGCGAGCTCTTGCGGGGTCATGTCATGAGCGTACGCCGCGGCCCCGGGGTTCGCCATGGGGAGGCGCGGGGAAGGCTGCCTGCCACGGTCGCGCTCTTGGCAGCTGCTGCCGCCACAAAGTGCATTCTGCGCAGCTGAGGGCGGGGGGCAGAGTAGCATAGGTTCCTTGTGACAACTTGGGGGACATCTTGAATAACGCTCGTCATGCTGCGGTGCGCCGCCCGCGGCGCCGCATAGGAGTGGCCATTCTTGCGAGCTGCATGCTCGCTACTGCGGGGACTGCGGCAGGCTGGGCTATTTCTACCAAAAAACAAGTGGATTCCATCGCCGTAGTCGGCGACTCATTTTCCAGTACAGACCGGTACAGCAAGGCTTGGCCGGCCATTGTTGCGGAATCACGGGGGTTTCCGATCCAGAATGTCGCAGTGGGCGGCCAAGGTTATGGCAATGGGGGATTCGGAAAAATCCTCGACAGAGTCACTGGAGATCCTGATGTGATCATCGTGGCCGGGTCCCGCAATGATGTGCATTTCCCGCACCTTGTTCGAACCGCCGCGGATAGTGTTTTCAGCCGCCTCAAAGCAAACCACCCCAGGGCCCGCCTAGTGGTGATCGGACCGATGTGGGATAACAGCGAACCCGAACCCCGAATTGTCGAAGCGAACCGTGAATTAGCGCTCGCAGCTAAGGCTGCCGGCGCGGATTATATTGACGCCTTGTCGGCTAATTGGCTAGGGGATCCCGCTCTCATAGCCGCCGACCACCTGCACCCGAACGATGGAGGAGCCCAAGCGTTGGCGTTTAACATTGATGCTGCCTTGTCCAGGCTAGGTATCTAAACATGAGCATCGTAGAGCGTTCGGCCGTTGGCTCTGGTGGACGGCTACTAAAGCAAGCCCCGCAGCACCTCAGGCGGCGTATTGTTCGCGCCGACATCCAAGCACTCCGGGCGTTAGCAGTTGGTTTGGTGGTCCTGAACCATATGTGGCCGGATGAGGTGACCGGTGGCTATGTTGGAGTGGACGTCTTCTTTGTGATCTCCGGATTTCTCATCACGTCGCATCTGCTTAAGGAACTAAATGCCAGCGGCAGCATTCGCCTCAAATCGTTCTACGCCAGGCGGGTCCGGCGCCTGCTCCCGGCGGCATTCCTGGTCTTGGCAGTCTCCCTTATCTGCTCATTGGTGTGGCTGCCTTTTTCACGCTGGGTGACGACGGCACAAGAGGTTCTTGCCAGCACTCTTTATGCCGAGAATTGGCTACTCGCTGCGAAATCCATCGATTACTCGGCTTCGACGGCCACGGCCACGGTAGCCCAGCACTATTGGTCCCTTTCCGTTGAAGAACAGTTCTACCTCGTGTGGCCGTTGCTGCTTGTAGCGTTGTTCGCGCTTGCAGCCCGGCTGCACGTGTCTTCCCGACGGATGATCTGGATAGGCGTCTCAGCCGTAACGGTATTAGGGTTTCTGGCATCCGCTGTTGTCACCGTGTTGTCCCCCGAACAGGCATATTTTGTAACGCCGGTCCGTGCCTGGGAATTCGGGGCGGGAGCGCTTGTTTCATTGACTATGGGGCAGCGGAGAGCGCGACCCCTTTCCGCCACGGTACTAAGTCTCGGCGGCTTCGCGATGATCTGGGGTGCGGCACTCTTTTTTGGCAAGGAAACGGCCTTTCCCGGTTGGCTCGCGGTAGTTCCCGTACTCGGCACGGTTCTTGTGCTTGTCGCCGGCAGCGACGACCGCTTCGCGCCGTTGAGGACCACGCTTAGCTGGCCGCCCATTCAGTACCTTGGGAATATTTCTTATTCTTTGTACTTGTGGCACTGGCCTTTTATTGTCATGGCGCCGTACGCATTGTCCCGACCGCTGGAAAATTCTGATCGTATCCTGATTGTCGTCGCGGCCGTCATATTGGCTGGCCTTACAAAGAGCTTCGTTGAGGATCGCGGACAAACATCCAGCTACCTGAGCCATTCCCCGCGACGGACATTCTCGGCGATGGCAGTAGCCACAGCACTCATCGCAGTTCTGGCCGTCACTCAAATTCAGGCCACGGATTTCAAGAATGCGGAGGCAAAGCAAGCGTCTGCGGCCGCAGCTCTGCAACCCTGCCACGGGCCCATGGCCCTCCTGCCTGGTGCAGATTGTCCGGACAGATTCGGGCCCTCAGTCACACCCGTGACTGGCGGAGACAACGCGCCGACACCCGTGGAGTGCGTTATCCCGGACGGAGATGAAAGCCGGCGCGACTGCGATTTTTCAGCCGGGGTGGCGGGAGCGGACGTAGTTTGGCTCGTGGGTGATTCCCATGCTCAGCATTGGCAGTCGGCTGTGTTCAAAGTTGCACGGGAACGCCAATGGATCGTTAAGACCGCATACCTGGGCGGCTGTCCACTGGTTACGGCCCATTTCCAAGGGTTCGACGGCGCGGGACGGGATCAGGGACACGCCCGGAAGTGCATGTCCTGGGCCAAGTCCATCACCGATACGGTCGTGGCGGAGCGCCCCGCGGCTGTGTTCACCTCGTCCTTCGCTCGTGAACAGGCTGTCGACGACGGCTCCGGCAAACCCCCGTTTGACCAGTTCACGGCAGCGCTGCGGGTAACGTGGAAAAACTGGACCGACGCTGGCGCCAATGTCTACGTGCTCGCGGATCCTCCCCTGAACAAAGCAGTCCGTTCGCCGGACTGCACGCTCCTCCACGCAGGCGTCCCAGCGGATTGTGCTGTTGAGCGGAACTTGGCGCAGCCGGCAGATCCTCTTGTGGCGGGGGTCGAGGGTGCAGCCAACGGAAACGTGGTTCTGTTGGATTTCACTGATTACTTCTGCTCACCTGAGAAGTGCTACACAGTCGTAGGCGGTGTCGATGTGTACTACGACGCCAATCATCTGAACCATGAATACGCCGAGCTTCTGGCGCCCATGGTCCTTGACCGCATCAGTTAGGCCGTAAGGGACATCTCCGCGGCGCCGAAGTTCGCCACGGGGAGCTGCGGGAGGGGCTACTTCTTAGGCAACCCTGTGGCCGCGCGATGCTGGCCTTCAGCGGCCAGCCGCCGTCCACCAGGCCAACCAACTTCGTCTTGGCGTCGGAAGCCGCCTTGAATGCCGCCGTCGCGTTCGGTACGAACGTCAGGTCCGCCCGTCCGGACTGGAGGGCGAGCGAGGAGGCGGAGTCGTCGTCGTAATACTGGAACTCCACGGCCGGCAGGCCGTTCTCTTTGTTCTCCTCATCCCGGCGCAGAAGAATGGACTCCCGGTTGGTCCCCGACCCCACAATCACGCGCTTGCCGGCAACATCCGGCGCGGACTCCACCTTGGTGACGGAGCTGTCACTCCTGGCCTAGAAACCAAGCTTGTTGTCCGGTAGCTGGCGAAGTCGAACTTCAGCTTCCGCTCGTCGGTGTCCGGGACGTTGGAGAGCACGGCCTCGTATCTGCCGGACTCCACACCGAGGAGCCAATCGGCCCAGGCGGTGGGAACGGTGTGCGATTCCTGGCCCAGCGTCTGGGCCAGTGCGACGGCGGCGGCAGGACGAAACGGTCCGGCCGCCGCCTTTCCGGCGCGCCTGCCTACTCCGCGAGGGCCTTGATGACTTCCTTCGCCACGTCCTCGCTGGACTGCGGGTTCTGCCCGGTGATCAGGTTGCGGTCGCGGACCACGTTGGAGCCCCAGGCTGCGCCGTTCTCCACGATGGCGCCCTTTTCCTTGAGAACGTCCTCCACGAACCACGGCGTGTTGGGTCCGGTGCCGCCGTTGAGTTCCTCGTCGTCGGAGAATACGGTGAGCCGGCGCCCCGCGAAGGCGAACTTCCCGTCGTCGTCAACGGCGCTGAGAAGGCCCGCCGGGCCGTGGCAGAACGGCGCGATGACCTTGCCGGCCCTGTCTGCCTCAGCCAGGATGCGGCCCAGGTCGGCGTCCTGGTAGAGGTCCGCCATGGGGCCGTGGCCGCCCGGCATCACCACGGCGTCGTACCCGGAGGGGTCGACGTCGGCGAGCACCAGCGGCGCGGAAAGCTCGGCGTCGATCTTGGCGAGGTACTCACGGAAGCTGTCCGCGCGGTCCTGGCCGCCGGCGGACTCGGCGGCGAGGCTGACCTCGTCCACGGTGGGCTTGGCGCCGCCGGGGGTCGCGATCCGGACGCTGTGTCCGGCGTCGAGCAGGGTCTGGTGCGAGACCACGAGCTCCTCGGCCCAGTAGCCGGTGGGGTGCTTGCTGCCGTCGCGCATGGTGAGGGAATCCGCGGCGGATACGACCATCAGGATGTTAGCCATGTTGTGCTCCTGTTCTGCCGGCCCGTTCGGCCCGGCTCCTAAGGAGGCAACCCGCTAAGCATGCTGAGTATTCCTGCGGAAGGGGCCACGACGTAAGCTTTGGTATGGCCGCATCGATGCTGAAGATGGTTTTGTCCGTTGCCACGGCGCTAGCACTGGCCCTGGCGGGCAGTGGTCCGGCGACGGCGGCGCCCCCGCGCACGTCCGATCGCGTGGGCATCGATGTCTCATGGCCGCAATGTGGAAAGACCCTCCCCGAGGGGCTGGCTTTCGCGGTTGTTGGCGTCAACAACGGACTAGCGAACGCCACGAATCCCTGCCTTGAGGATCAGCTGGACTGGGCCGAGTCCAGCGTCAGGTATCCGCAGGCGACCAGCCAGCCGCGCGTCGCCCTTTACGTCAACACCGCCAACCCCGGCTTGGCCGGGTCCTGGTGGCCCACATCCAACTTCTACATGGGCACCATGGTGGACAACCCCTACGGGAAGTGCGGGGGCAAGAACGACAAAGCCTGCGCCTATGTGTACGGCTATGCGAAAGCCTACGACGACGCCGTATTACGCGGCGTCGATGACCCGGAGGACTACTTCTGGTGGCTGGACGTGGAGACCGAAAACAGCTGGCAGCCGGACACCGAAGCCAACCGGGCAGACCTGGAAGGTATGACCGCCTACTTCGAAAGCATCGGCGCCGACGTCGGGATCTATTCCACCGGCTACCAGTGGGGCAAGATTGCCGGAGCGGTCCCCTCCACCAGCAATTTAGCGGGACTTCCCAGTTGGCTCGCAGGGGCGCGAACTTTAAAGGGCGCCAAGTCCAACTGCGCCCTGGAAGGGCTCACGCCCGGCAGCACGGTCGCAGTGACGCAGTATGTCTCCAACGGCCTCGACTACAACTACGCCTGCGAATAGCTGTTCCGAAACTCGTGTGACACGAGTGCGCAGTGGTGCCTGAAGTCTGGTTGAGTGAAAACTGAGTACTAAACGTAAAAAACAGGTATGGAGGCACTCCAAGTCGAGTGGAACCTACTGGTGTTTTTTGAAGCGTCCACCCCTAGCATCAGGACTACATTTGCGGCCAACGACGGCCGCATTGTTGCGAGGGAGGCGCTGCAGTGAACAGATCAGATCGAAGGGGTCCCGGGCAGGGACCAAGACCAGCGCTGGGAGTGGTCCAGGGCTCCGCATGGTCTGCAGGCAGCGCTGCCCGTAAGCTCCTGGCCGCGGTGACGGCGGGCGGACTGCTCCTCGCCGGAGCCGGTGTGGCGCAGGCTGACGCTATCTACAACAGTATCGATGCGAGCGTCGACGCGGAGGCCGAGACCATGCCGCTGAACGTTGGCGGTCCAGTCGGCAAGACCACTCTGGCTCTGCGGACTGCAAACGAGGACGGCAAGAACGGCTGCAATCTGACCGGCAGCACCACCCTGACGCTTAGCCTGGTTTCGAGCAACCCGGCCGTGGCAACCGTCAGCCCTTCGCCCGTGACGTTCACAAGCTGTGGGGACACGGAAGAGTTGACCGTGACCCCGGTGGCTGCCGGCACCGCGACTATCAGCGCCACCCAAACGTTCAATAACAGCGGCGGAACTTTCGACCTTGCCCCGGCAACGTTCACTGTGAACGTGGTGGCCCCTGCGCCGGCCAACACCGCGCCGTCCATCACCGTCACCGGAGTGAGCACCGGCGCGTCCTATGCCAAGGGCTCCGTCCCCGCAGCCTCCTGCAACATCGTGGACGCCGAAGACGGGACCAGGTCCGTGGCCGCAACACTCAGCGCCATCACTGGTCCTTACGCGGCGGATGGCATCGGACAGCAGACAGCGAACTGCAGCTACACGGACCGCGGCGGCCTGACGGCCAGCGGCTCCGCCATTTACGACATCGTGGACCCCAGCGGCCCGCAGATCAGCTACACCCTCGATCCGGGAACCCCAAACGGCCTCAGCGAATGGTTCACCGTGCCGCTGATCCTCAACTGGACGGTCACCGACACGGATTCGCCCGCGTCACTGACTACTGAAGGCTGCGGTCAGCAGATCATTTCGGCGGACCAGGTAAAGATCACGTACACCTGCTCCGCAACCAGCGCGGGCGGCACTACCTCCAAGGAAACCGTTCCGGTGGGCCTTGACGCCACACCCCCAGAGGTCAGCTACGAGGGAGCCGACGGCCCGGCCGGTAACGACGGCTGGTACAGGGGCCCCGTCACAGCAACCTTCACCGGCACTGATGCAACGTCCGGTCCGGCGTCGCAAACGGCAAGCGCCACCACAGCCGACGGCGCGGAAGGGGAAGCCATTGAGGTCCGCAGCCCGGTGTTCAGCGACACTGCCGGCAACGCCTCGGCCCTCGGAGCCGTCATCCATAGCTTCAAAATCGATGCCACGGCCCCGTCAGTGGCGTACACGGCGGCCGACCGGGCGCCGAACGCCAAGGGCTGGTACAACGCCCCCGTCACGGCGACGTTTACCGGAACGGACGCCGTCTCGGGGCCGGCCGTAGCGACACAGACCGCAACATCCGACGGCGAGGGGGCCGCCGTCGTCGTTGGCAGCCCTGCCTTTGAGGACGTTGCCGGCAACATTGCGGAGGCCGGTGCGGCGTCCGTGAACTACAAGATCGACCTTAAGGCGCCGTCCGTTGCCTTCACCGGCCTTAGCGGGGACCAGGGTGCGAACGGTTGGTTCACCGGCCCGGTGACGGCAACGTTCACCGGTTCGGATGAGCTGTCCGGTCTGGAGACCGCCGTCAAGACCTCGGTCTCCCACGGAGAAGGCTCGGACATGGTCCTGGCCAGCCCGGCTTTCACGGATAACGCGGACAACACCACGCCTGCCAACGCCGAGACCAGCCCCGCTTTCAACGTGGACCTGACGGACCCTGTGGCCACGTTCGATTCGGTGTTGGCGGATGCGTACTTCGGCTTCCTGGGCGCCGAGCCCACGTGCACCGCAACGGATGAAGTGTCAGGTCCTGCCGGCTGCGTCGTGAGCAAGTACTCTACCGAGCCCGGCACCCACACCTTGGTCGCCACGGCCACCGATGTTGCGGGCCGCACCTCCACAACCACCCAGACCTACACGGTCAAGAACTGGGCGACCAAGGGGTTCTATCAGCCCATCGACATGGGCGGCGTCTTCAACACGGTGAAGGCCGGGAGCACCGTCCCTGCCAAATTCGAACTGTTCGCCGGCTCCACGGAACTGACGGACACCAGCATCGTGAAGATGGGGGTCCGGCAGATCACCTGCAGCCCGCTGGCAATCCAGGACAGCATCGAGATCACGGCCACCGGCAACACGTCTCTGCGGTACGACTCGACCGGTGGCCAGTACATCTACAACTGGAAGACGCCGAACATGCCAGGCGCCTGCTACCAGCTCTCGATGGTCGCGTCTGACGGCTCCCGCATCGAGGCCAACTTCAAGCTGAAGTAGGTGCCGGAAACAACCAAATAGCACAAGCGAGCTAAAACGGGGCGGGGTCGCCGGTAACAGCGGCCCCGCTTCCGCGTGTCCGGCGCCACGGCGACGTGCAGAAATATCCCGGCCGCCGCCGTCGTTGTCGCCAGTGTGCCTGTTCCGCTACCGGAACGGCGACCGCAACGCTCTACGAAAGGCCGGCTCCTCCGTGACTGTTCCGCTTTCCATCCTTGACCTGGCCACCATCGCTAAGGGCCAGACGGCGGCCGAGAGCTTCGCCGGCAGTGTGGCCATGGCGCAGCGGGCGGAGGAGCTGGGCTACCGCCGGGTCTGGTACGCGGAGCACCACAACATGTCCTCCATCGCGTCCTCGGCCACGAGCGTGCTGATCGCCCACATTGCGGCCAACACCAGCAGCATCAGGCTGGGTGCCGGCGGCGTGATGCTCCCCAACCACTCGCCTCTGACCATCGCCGAGCAGTTCGGCACGCTGGAGACGCTGCATCCGGGCCGTATCGACCTCGGCCTGGGCCGTGCGCCCGGCAGCGACCAGAACACCATGCGCGCCCTCCGACGCGACCCGATGTCCGCAGACAGCTTCCCGCAGGACGTGCTGGAACTGCAGGGCTACCTTACCGGCCCCACCCGCATCCAGGGCGTTGAAGCGACGCCGGGCAAGGGAACCAACGTGCCGCTGTACATCCTGGGGTCCTCGCTTTTCGGGGCCCGGCTCGCCGCGCAGCTCGGACTGCCGTATGCCTTCGCCTCGCACTTCGCTCCCAATGCTTTGCAGGATGCGGTAGCCATCTACCGCCGTGAATTCAAGCCCTCGGCCCAGCTGGACACCCCGCACGTGATTGCCGGCGTGAACGTCATTGCGGCCGATTCCGCTTCCGAGGCCCAGGAGATGTTCCAGGCCACCAAGCGCGCACGCGTGTCACTGTTCTTTGGCAACGGCAGGGTGTTCACCGACGATGAGGCGGACATGATCCTCGACTCGCCGCAGGGCCAGCACGTGGCCCAGATGATGAAGTACTCGGCCATCGGGACCCCGGATGTGGTGATGGACTACCTGGATGAGTTCACCTCCCACGCCGATGCGGACGAACTGATCGTTGCCCACCAAAGCAACGGAACCGAGGCCCGGCTGCGGTCCGTGGAACTCCTCGCCAAGGCTGCGGGGCTGGTCCGCGCCTAGGGGCACCCGCCAGTGCCGCAAACCGGGGCGGTGCTAGTGTTGCCGCGTGAGTGCACACAGCCCGGACGTCGACACGGCGGTCCACGTCGGGACCATTGACATGATCGCCCAGCTGCGCGGGGTCGATGCCTCTGGTGCGGGCTTATCTGACCGGATTTCGCGGCAGCTCGAAAGTGCCATTGCGGTGGGCCTGCTCAACGACGGCGACAAGTTACCGCCGGAAAATGTCCTGGCTGAACAGCTTGGCGTATCTTCGATTACGTTGCGCCAGTCCCTCGCGGAGATGCGGCTCAAGGGTCTGGTCGAAACGCGCCGCGGCCGTGGGGGCGGCAGCTTTATCAGCGGAAAGGCGCTGGCCACTCCGGAGCAGCTGCTATCCGAGTTCAGGCGCCGCAGCCCGGAGGATCTGCGTGACTTGGGCGATCTTGCCGCCACGGTCGCGGCCGGTGTAGGGCGGCGGGCGGCACTCCGGGCGGACGAGCAGGATTTGCGGCGATCCCGCGAACTGGCGGACCGTTTCGCGCGTGCCTCGACAGCCGAGGAGTTGCGGCGGACCGATAGCCGTTTCCATATCAGCCTCGGCGTGGCGGCCCAGTCACGCCGGCTGACCAACGCCACTATCCAGGTCCACAGCGAGCTGGCGGCGCTGATGTGGATTGCCGGCCCCTCAGCAGGATCCGTCAAAACGGCCAGTGAAGAGCACGACGCCATACTCGACGCCATCGAACGACGCGACGAGGAAGCTGCTGACCGCCTTTCCGCGGCACACTTCGAGCGCGAATCCGAAACGCTGTTGGACTTCTTCCTCGAACTGGCTACCACGACCCCGGAGGAAGCATGAGCCCGGAACAGCTCTCTCGGATCATCCGCACCACGGCGGAGCTCATCGGCACTCGCCTGGATGCAGTCTTTGATGACCTCAACAGCCTGCTCCCGGATATCGTGCGCATCGCCGAAGATGCTCCGGACCGGCGACCCGCGAAGGCGGATTTCGAGCCGCTGCGCCCGCAGCTGCAGGCCATCATTGCCCGCCACGAGGGATTAGTAGACGGTGCTGGCATAGCCTTCGGCCAGGATGTCCTTCGGGACGCTGCATCGTGGCTGGAATGGTGGCGAGTGGGGCACGGCGGTGAACCCGAATTCGCGGCCCACGTTTTCAACCCTGATTCCATCCGGTACTACGACTATTCCGCGATGAGCTGGTTTCAGCTGCCAACCACAAGCGGGCACTCCCTGGCCATGGGGCCCTACATCGACAGCGGCGGCACGGACCTCAACATCGTGACCCTGGCCGTTCCTTTCCAGACCGCGGAGGGGAGCCCGAGCGCGCTGGGGGCGGATATTTGCCTGCCCGTACTGGCGTCGATCTTCTTGAAATCCGTGGCCTCGAGGGACCGCGCAGTGGTCCTGCTGAACGACGGTGGACGCGTGGTCACATCCAATACCGCGCGACACTCCACCGGAACGCTCCTGAGTGCCGCTGACACTTCGGCGCTAGCGGCACTCTTCGAGGATTACGTGCCAGTGCCTTCCGCAGTGCCCGGGCGAATCCCCTGGCATGTGGGAATACTAAAAGTCGGCTAACCGCCTCGCGGACAAAAACTTCCCTCTGCACCCTTGTCAAACCTTTAAAACTAAAGTTCAATGGAATTATCTTCCCCAAATGTGATGCGGCGCACACTGCAGGCGCCCCTCGCAACAACGCACCCGAGAAATCCGGAGTCCGCGATGACACAGATAATTTCCCATACCCTCCCCGAAATCCGCCGCGCCGGCGGGGCAGGCCACCGCGATGATGCGCTGGCTCCCGCCGGCCACTTCATCAACGGCAGCTTTATCCCCGGCAGCGGCGGCAGCATCGACGTCGTCAACCCCGCTACCGGAGAGACCATCACCGCCGTGGCGGCGGGGACGGCTGAAGACGTAAACAACGCCGTGGCCGCCGCCCGGGCCGCCCAGCCGGCGTGGGGGGCCATGACCCCGCGCGAGCGATCCGAAATCCTGCACCTGATCGCGGACCGGCTGGCGGCGAACTCCGGTGACCTCATGCGGCTGGAGTCCCTCAACACCGGAAAGCCCCCGGCGGTGGCAGAGGACGATGTCAGCAGCGCCATCGACACCTTCCGATTCATGGCGGGGGCCTGCAGGACAATGACATCCCTTGCCGCAGGTGACTACGCCGCAGGGCATACTTCCGTCATCCTGCGCGAGCCGCTCGGCGTCGTTGGTGTCATCACGCCGTGGAATTATCCGCTGCTGATGGCGGCCTGGAAGCTCGCTCCCATCCTGGCCGCCGGCAACACCGTGGTGCTCAAGCCCTCGGAACAAACACCGTTGACCACGCTGAAGCTGGCCGAACTCATCGCGGATATCGTCCCGGCCGGCGTCGTCAACATCGTCACCGGCTACGGTGATCCTGTGGGATCCCGGCTGTCCGCCCACCCCGACGTCGCACTCGTGGCGCTCACCGGCAGCGTTGGCAGCGGCTCCGCCGTCGCCGCCGCGGCTGCACCCTCGCGCAAGCGGGTGCATCTTGAGCTTGGCGGCAAAGCCCCGGTCCTGGTGTTCGCTGATGCGGACCTCACCGAGGTTGCCCGGGGCATCCGGACCGCCGGCTTCTGGAACTCCGGCCAGGAATGCGGCGCAGCCTGCCGGATCCTGGTACACGAAAGCGTCGCCGATGCCCTGACCAAAGAACTGGTCCGCGAAGTCGGAACCCTGGTGGTCGGCGAGCCTGGCGCCGGGGCCGACGTCGAGATCGGGCCGATGGTGTCTGAAGCCCACTTCGAGCGGGTGAAGGGTTTCCTGGAACGCGCCGCTGACGAAGGGCTGCACGCAGCGGTGGGCGGCCGTCCGCTGCCGGGGCCCGGCTACTTCATCGCTCCCACCGTGTTGACCAATGCCCGCGAGGGCTCCGAGGCCACTCGCAACGAGATATTCGGGCCCGTGGTTACGGTGGAGACCTTTGCGACTGATGAAGAAGCCGTCCGCCGGGCCAACGAGACCGAGTACGGCCTGGCCGCGTCCGTATGGACAAGCGATGCCAAACGCAGCACTGCGATTCCCCGGAATCTGGATTTTGGCACTGTCTGGGTCAACTCTCACCTAGTACTCGCCAACGAGGTGCCGTGGGGCGGCTTCAAGGGGTCGGGTTACGGCCGTGATCTCTCGCTCTACGCCCTGGACGACTTCAGCCGGACCAAGCACGTCATGACCAACCACGGCGCCTAGACACTCGACGCCCCACCCTTCCCAGTGCATTTCGCACTCCGCACCTTTCGTTGACAAACCAAGGACACACCATGCCCACCAAGACCCTGACCACCGAGTTCCCCGCCGTCCCGCATGAAATCCACCGCCAATGGAGCAACTGGGGCGGCAACCAGTCAGCCACCCCCGCCTATACCGTCCGCCCCCGCACCGACGCGGAAGTACTCGAGGTGGTCCGCTATGCCATCAAGGCCGGCCTGCCCGTACGCGCCGTTGGTGCCGGGCATTCCTTCACCCCGCTGGTGCAGACCGGCGGGATCCTACTGGACCTGGCGGGGATTTCGGGTATCACCGGAACCGACACCGAGCGGCTGCGGGCACGGGCCCGGGCCGGCACTGCGATCAGCGACTTCGGCGAGCCGCTCTGGAACGCCGGACTCTCCCTGACCAACCAGGGGGATATTGACAAGCAAGCCATCGCAGGGGCGCTGTCCACCGGTACCCATGGCTCCGGCGTCGAACTGGGCAGCTTCTCCTCCGCCCTGCGCTGGGCGCGGCTGATCAACGGCCACGGCGAGATAGTGGAAATCGGCGAAAACGACCTGCGCGAGCTCAAGGCCGCGCAGGTGGCCCTGGGCACGCTCGGAATCCTCCTGGAAGTGGAGCTGGCGGTCTCTCCGCGCTACCATCTGGCCGAGCAGATCACGTACCCCACATGGGGGGAAACGGTGGCGAATTGGGATACTGATATTGCCAGCAACCGCCACTATTCCTTCCTCTGGTGCCAGGGTGAGGAGTCCGCGGGGCTGTACGAACTGCCCACCCCAGCGGGAGAATCCATGATCAACCGCAGCTACACCAAGCGCTACAACGCCGTGGACCTCGATGAAAGCACCGATCTTTCCAGCGTTGAAGGGGCCCGGCGCGACCGCGCATACCGCATCTACGCCGGCGGCTTCATGATCCCGTTCCACGAGCTCGAATACTACGTGCCCATGGAGCGCGGCCGGGAGGCAGTGGAGGCGCTGCAGGACCTGATCCGTACCCGCCACGCGGACCAGAAGTACCCCATCGAAGTTCGTTGGGTGAAGGCGGAAGACGGCTACCTTTCCCCCTTCCAGGGCAGGAACACCACCGTACTTTCCGTCTCCGGAGCCCCCGGCACCAACTACTGGCCCTACCTGCGCGATGTCGACGAGATGCTCCAGGATTTCGATGCCCGCGCCCACTGGGGCAAGATCCACTTCCTGACCCGCGAACGGGTCGCAGCGCTGTACCCGGGGTATGAGGAGTTCGTGGCCGTGCGCCGGGAATTCGATCCTTACGGCGTCTTCCTCAACGACCACACCCGCGCCCTGCTGGCCTGATCAACGAATCGGAACCGGACCAACCATGGAAATCATCGGCCAAGTAATCATCTACATCATGATGGCGTTCCTGCTCGTCGGGGCGGTCAGTGCCATCTTCAACGACGAAAAAGGCTTCGGAAAGGAGTTCAAAGAGGGCATTTACTCTATCGGGCCCATCTTCCTGCCCGTGGCGGGCATCATGTGCTTCATCCCCATCCTCAGCGACCTGGTTGCCCGCTATGTGGCACCGCTGTACTCGTTGCTGCACGCCGACCCCTCTCTGGCGGCAACCACGCTGATCGCCGGCGATATGGGCGGCTACCACCTTGCCCACGAGACCGCCGGCAGCCACAGCGCCTGGATCATGGCCTTCGCGGTCAGCTTCACCGCCGGATCAACGATCATCTTCTCCATCCCGGTGGGCCTGGCCATGCTGCAAAAGCGTGACCACAAGTACATGGCCCTCGGCGTAATGGCGGGCCTCCTGGCCATCCCCTTTGCCGTCTTCATCATCACGTTGCTGCTGCAGACCGCCCATACCCCTCTGCGCGAGGACGTCTCCACCAGTTCGGCCTCGACGGCACCCTTCGACCTGCCACTGGGCGAGATCCTTCTTAACCTGTTGCCGCTGACGGTCTTCGTGATCCTGCTGGCGCTCGGGCTGCGGTTCGCTTCCCGGATCATGGTCACCGGCTTCATCTACTTCGGCCGGTTCCTGGACATCCTGATCAAGCTGGCCCTGGCGCTGTCCGTGGTGCAGTACTTCACCAACGTGTTCGACGTCTTCGGGCCGTGGCCGCTCGCACCGTTTATTGCCGACGCCGATGATCAGTTCCGCGCACTGGAGGTGGCCGGCTATATCGGAGTGATGCTCGCCGGAGCCTTCCCCATGGTCTACGCCATCCGTACTTGGCTCGCCAAACCGCTGGAAAAAGCCGGCGGGAAGCTCGGCTTCAGCGAAGAAGGGGCCACGGGCCTGCTCGCCGGGGCCGCGAACATTTTGGCTCTGTTTCGCATCATCACGCTGATGCCGCCCCGGGATAAAGTGCTGACCATCGCCTTCGCAGTCTGCGCTGCATTTACCTTCGGAGACCACTTGGCGTTCAGCGCCAACTTCCAGCCGAACATGGTCTTTGCCCTCATTATCGGGAAGCTCGCGGGCGGCGTGATCGGCATCGTGCTGGCGCTCTGGCTGGCGCTGCCCTACGCCCGCGTGCTGGAATCCCAGGACCGTGCAGCGGGTGTGATCGGTGCCGACGAATACCGCCACTCGCACCTTCCCTCCCATGCGAGGGCGGACGCGAGGACGGAGCCGGTCGGCGGGGCTTCCGGTGTCATGGCCGACAAATCCGCAGACGGCGGTCCAGATCTGGACCCGCCTCGGCTGAACAGTTCGGCAAAGCCGGGGCCCGGGGGCGGAAGCGCGGTCCGCGCCCGCGTGGAGTAACCGCTCGGGGTGCCCGGGCATCACCGATGTCCCGGGCACCCGTCCCGCCCTGGTGTTGCGGGACGGCCCGGATGGTACCGATGTGACAACTGCGGCCCGCACGGAGTCTAATAAGGGCATGACTGATGAGCCGGACGTACGCCGTGCCCTGGTCATTGAGGACGACGACGATATCCGCGGCCTCCTCGTCCACATTCTCACCAAGCAGGGCTTCCAGGTGTCCGCCGTGTCATCCGGGCGGGCCGGCGTCGAGCTGATGCAGCGCGACGGCGCGGAACTGGTGACGCTGGACCTGAACCTGCCGGACATCGACGGCGTTCAGGTCTGCCGCGAACTGCGCCGGTTTTCCGACGCCTACATCCTGATGATCACCGCCCGCGGCGAGGAACTGGACCGCCTCACCGGGCTGGACACCGGTGCGGACGACTACATCACCAAGCCCTTCAGCCCCCGAGAGCTCGCGTCCCGGATCACCGCACTGTTCCGCAGGCCGCGCGCCAGCGCCGTCCATGAAGCCGCAGCCCGGGACGAACTGCGCCGCGCCGTGGAGGTCCAGCGCAGCCTGCTCCCGGCGGAAGGCATGTCCCTTGACGGCTTTGACATCGCCGGATCCTTCCGGCCTTCCCGCAATGTTGGCGGCGACTTCTTCGATTGGTACCCGAGCGAGGGCGGGCTGCAGCTGACCCTGGCCGATGCCATGGGCAAAGGCATGGGGGCCGCACTGATTGCTGCGACCGTCCGTGCCGTCATGCGTTCAGTGGCTCACCGGACGCCGCTGAGTGAGGCCTTCAGCTCGGCCGGCCGGATCCTCGAAGCGGACCTCGAACAGTCCGCATCCTTCGTGACCCTTTTCCACGCACGGCTTGATGCGGCCACCGGAATCCTGGACTACCTGGACGCCGGCCACGGCCTTGCGCTGCACATCAAAGCGGACGGAAGCTGCTCACGGCTGCTCACCGGAGGCCCTCCGGTGGGAGCATGGCCTGACCAGGAGTGGGATGCGCACCGGGTTTCGCTGGAGCCGGGCGACTGCCTCGCTGTAGTCAGCGACGGACTGCTGGATGTCTATCCCGACGTCGAGGTCCTGACGGCGGTCGTGGCCGGCACCGTTTCCGGAAGCGCCAGCGCCCAAGCGGCCTGCGACGCCGTCCTGGAGCTGGCCTCGGGCCGCGACGTTTCCGACGACGCCACTGTGGTGGTGCTGAAACGGGCACGGGGATAGCTGCCCCGCCCCGTCCCCAAATCGACGGCGGAGCACACGTTACATTCCCGCAATGACAGGGATATTCTGGTGTAACCACGGCATCGGAGACTGGGGGTATGTCCCTCGCCGGACTTCTCTCACGCATCATTGGGGATTATCCGAAGGACGTCGCCTGTGCCTACTCCGCTCAATCAGTCCGTGGCCGATTCTGCCCTCCTGACCCGTTCCCTGCCGCTCGGCCTGCTCCGCGCTTTTGTGCAGTCCGATGCCGCCGACGACGGTCTCACGCCACACCTGCTGGCTGAACTCAAGATCCTGGCCCGCACGCCCGGGCTGCTGGTGGCCTGTAACTACGGCGGAACGCTCTGCGACGCGGAGGGGATCTCCACCGAAACCCTGCCTCTGGGCAGCGCCGCAATTGCGCTTCGCGCCCTGGCCGCACTGCCCAACACCCACGCGGCCGTTATCTCCGGCCGGTCGCTGCGGGACCTGGCGGCGGTTTCCAGGCTCCCGGCGGAGGTGCACCTGGTGGGGTCCCACGGCGCCGAGTTCGACATGGGTTTCGCCCACGGCCTGTCCCTTGCCACCGAATCGGTCCTGCAGCAGGCAAGCCAGGCGCTTGTCGAAACGATCGGTGCCTACAAGGGGATCAGCATCGAGCGCA
This sequence comes from Arthrobacter sp. SPG23, assembly GCF_000876655.1. Taxonomy (GTDB): domain Bacteria; phylum Actinomycetota; class Actinomycetes; order Actinomycetales; family Micrococcaceae; genus Arthrobacter. Next base: position 6,649 of record NZ_JYCN01000029.1, on the reverse strand, counting down.
AGCCGGTAGCGGTGTCCGTGCACACCCGGCCCGCCTCGCCCGCGATCGTCGCCAAAGTGCTGGAGAAGGCCGAGGAAGTGGCCCGCGCCCATGGCCTGTTCTACATCGTGGACGGCTCCGTGCTGGACCTCTCCGTGGTGGAACCGTCCAAGGCGGACGCCCTGGAGCACCTGCGCGCCCGCCTGGGCGTAAGCGCCGCCCTCTATGCCGGCGACGCCTCCAGCGACGAACTGGCCATGGCCACCCTCCGCGGCCCCGACATGGGCATCAAGGTGGGGGAGGGACCCACCGGGGCAGCCCACCGCCTCCGCGATCCGGAATCCTTTGCCCGGGTCCTGGCCATCCTGTTCGAACTGCGCCGCGCCTGGCTCTTCGGGGAGGACGCCGTTGGACTGGAGCGCCACTCCATGATCGGCAACGGCTCATCCACTGCCCTGATCACCCCCGAGGCCAAGGTGTGCTGGATGAGCCACCCGCTGCCGGACTCCGGGTCCCTGTTCGCCCACATCCTGGGCGGCGACGCCGCGGGCCACTTCTCGGTGGAACCGGTCAAGGCGTCCCAGGTCCTCGGGCAGCGTTATGTGGACAGCACCATGATCGTGGAAACCCGCTGGGCCGACGTCACCGTGACGGACTACCTCGAGCCTGCCCCGGACGGGATCACCAGCCTGGTCCGGGTGCTGTCCGGCAGCGGCGCGGCCCGGATCGTCTTCGCACCCCGGCCGGACTACGCCAACGCCCCGTTCAGCATGGAGGCCCGCGGCGAGGAGCTGCACGTGGTGGGAACGTCCGATCCGATCATCCTGCTGGCCCCCGGCGTCAGCTTCTCCATCACCTCGGACGGCCGCCATGCCACGGCCACCGCTGACGTTAACCTGCGGAACGGACCCGTGGTGCTCAACCTGCGCTGCGGTGACACCGAGCCCAGCCACACCGGGGTGGGCGGCGAAACCGAGCGTCGCGCCGCCGTCGCGCATCACTCCCGGCGGTGGGTCCAGGACCTGGACCTGCCGGGCGTCAAGCCGTCGCTGGTGCGCCGCTCGGCGCTGGTGCTCCGCGCGCTGGTGCACGAACCCACCGGCGCCGTCCTGGCAGCCCCCACCACCTCGCTGCCCGAAGGAATCGGAGGCACCCGGAACTGGGACTACCGCTACTGCTGGCTGCGGGACGGCTCCATGACCGTCAACGCGCTCGTCGACCTGGGTTCCACCACGGAAGCCTACGGATTCCTGCGCTGGCTGGGCCGCATCCTGGACAACGCGCCCGGGCCTGAATGGCTGCACCCGCTGTACTCGGTTACGGGGGCGCCGCTGTCCACGGAGGCCATCATCGAAAGCCTGCCCGGCTATGCGGGATCACGCCCCGTCAGGATCGGCAACGCCGCGGACCACCAGGTGCAGCTGGACGTTTTCGGGCCCATCGCGGAGCTGATCTGCGCAGTGAGCGAGCGGGAGGACGCTCTGGAGGATTCGCACTGGGAGCTGATGGTCCAGATGGCCTCCGCCGTGATGGCCCGCTGGCATGAGGCCGACCACGGGATCTGGGAAGCGCGCCGCGCACCCCGGCACCACGTCTACACCAAGGTGATGTGCTGGGTGACCCTGGACCGGGCGCTGCGCACCGCGGCCAGGCACGGCAGGGCGCCGGAGCCCGCATGGGCGCCCACCGCCGAAACAATACGCGAGGAGGTCCTCCGCGAGGGCTGGGATGAGGGCGCCGCGTCCTACACGGTGGCCTACGACAGTCCCGACCTCGACGCCGCCGTGCTGCACATCGGCCTGTCCGGGCTGCTGGACGTGAACGACCAGCGGTTTCTGGACACCGTCACGGCCGTGGAACGGGAGCTTCGGGTGGGACCCACGGTCTTCCGGTACAGGTACGACGACGGCCTGCCGGGTTTGGAGGGCGGCTTCCACATCTGCACCACCTGGCTGATCGAGGCCTATGTGGCGGTGGGCCGGATCGAGGAGGCCTGGGACCTGTTCGACCAGCTGGTGAACCTGTTCGGCCCCACCGGCCTGCTGCCCGAAGAGTACGATCCCGGTACCGAAACGCACCTGGGAAACCATCCGCAGGCGTACTCCCACCTGGGCTTCATCCGCTGTGCCCGGATCCTGGATCAGCACCAGAAAGCCTAGGTGAGGAGCAGGGCCACGCAGATCATGGCCGGTACTGCCACGACCGTGGTGATCAACACTGTGTCCTTGGCTACGGTGATGCCTGTACGGTAGCGGCTGGCCGCGACGAAGACGTTCTGGGCGGTGGGCAGTGCAGACGTCACCACGACGGCGAACAGGGCCTGCCCCTCCATGCCGATCAGCCGTGCCACCAGATAGGCGATGGCCGGATGGACCACGAGTTTGAATGCGCTGGCGAGGACCGTGTCGATGCGGCGGCCGGCGGCTGCATGCAAGGGCCGGGAGCCGTTCAGGCTCATGCCGAACGCGATCAGCATGGCCGGGATGGCCGCCCCTCCGATCAGGTGGATCGGCTGCATGACCAGCTCCGGCACCTGCCAGTGCGTTCCCGCGACCACCAGGCCCAGTGCGGAGCCCACAATCATCGGGTTCTTGAGGATCATCAGCGCAAAGCCGGCAGGGGTGGTCCGGTGGGCGCTGGTCGTGGCATCCAGGGCCATCAGGAACAGGGGGGTGAAGAACGCCAGCTGGAAGATCAGCAAAGGTGCCACGTAACTGGCGTCGCCGAGGACGTACACCGCGATGGGAATACCCAGGTTGGCCGAGTTCGCCAGGGACGCGCTCATGGACGACATCAGCGATTCCGGGACGGTCCGTTTCAGCAGGAACCGGACGATCACAAAGAAGATTGCTGCCGTGACCATCGCGCCGGCGGCGGTCACCAGCAGGGGAGCGGCAAAGACGTCGTGGAGTTTGGCCTTGCTAAGGGTCTCGAAAAGGAGCGCCGGGCTGGCCACGAAGAACGTCAGCGAGCTGAGCACGGGCCGGGCGTGTTCTCCCAGAATCTTCCGGCGGCCCACGAACATGCCCACCAGGATGATGGACCACACTACGAAGAAGCCCGCGAGAACGCCTAGCACCCGGATGTCCCTGACAGGTTCCCCGGCAGGCCGGGCGGGAGCGGGTTGGCGTTCACCATCCCAGCCTAATCAGATTTATTCAGCCCGCAGCCGGAGTGTGGGAAGGATCTCGGTATCCGGACGGGGCTGTTCCGGAGGAGATGCCTAGTTCAGGGCGGAGTTGTTGAGGGCGAACGGCGGCCGCATCAGGCCGCGGGTGTGCCCCTCGGCGGGGTCGTTGCCGATCTGGACGATCTTGTTGTCCTTGTCCACGTGGACCACCTTGGGCGTGTAGGCCCTGGCTTCTTCGGTGGTCATCTCGGCATAGGTGATCAGGATGACGATGTCATTTTCGTGCATCAGGTGCGCAGCCGCGCCGTTGATGCCGATAACGCCCGAACCGCGTTCGCCGGCGATAGTGTACGTCTCCAGCCGGGCGCCGTTGGTGACGTCAACGATCGCCACGAGCTCTCCGGGAAGAATGTCCGCAGCCTCCAGCAGGTCCAGGTCAACGGTGACCGACCCCACGTAGTGCAGATCGGCATGCGTGACAGTGGCCCGGTGGATTTTGGACTTAAACATTGTGCGATTCATAACGTGCCCAGTCTAACGCCCGGCGCACTTTCGCGCTGTGACGCAGGGAACTTCCCACCATCCCGCGGGGAGTCCACCAGATTGTTTTCCTGGGGATTATGCCGATTTTGCCTCCGGCGGGACCGGGCCCGCGGGGGCAATCGAATCGGCTGTAACTGCCAGCACCTCGCGGGCGGCGAGGATGGCGGGCCGCTTGGCGCTGGACCGCCGAACGGACGTGAAGACGGTCCGGTGCGGGTTGCCGGGCAGCAGCAGCAGCTGCGCCGACGTTTCGCGGCCGGTCCAGACAAGGTCGGGCATCAGGCCGACGGCGTTGCCGGACTCGATCAGCCGGATCTGCGCCTGCAGGTCCGCGGTTTCGTACCGGACGTCGGGCTCGAAGCCGGCGCTGCGGCACGCCTGTTCAGCCCAGTGGCGGGATGCCGCACCCCGCGGCTCCATCACCCAGGCAAGGTCCGCCGTGTCTTCGAGTGACCGGATGGGCTGCAGGCCCTTGTCCGGTCCGGGGACGGCCAGCCGGATGGCGTCTCCGGTCAGCCGGATCCGGTCCAGTTCCGCGTACCGCGGGGCGGCGTGGCCCGGATATTGCTCGGCGATCACCAGGTCAAAGTCCCGGGCCCACGTTTCATGCAACGCCGTTTCCGGTTCGCGCTGCACCATCTCGATCCTGACTTCGGGATACGTGGACGCCATCCGGGTCAGCATGCCCGGCATGAGGGCGAGGGCGGCGGACTGGAAGACGGCGATCCGGACGGTCCCGGACACGGTGGTGAGGCTTGCGGCCAGATCGGCCTCGGCCTGTTCCAGCGTTTCGAGCAGGTGAGCGGTGTGCGCCACCAGGACTTCGGCCTGCGGGGTGAGCTGGACCCGCCGTCCGGTCTTGCGCAGCAGCTGCACCCCGGCCTCCTTCTCCAGCAGCGCCAGCTGCTGGGAAACCGACGATGGGCTGTACTGGAGGGCGTCCGCCACCTCGGCCAGGGTTCCACGGATTTTGAGCTCACGGAGCAGCCTCAATCGCCTGACATCAAGCATGGCCGTTCCTTCGCTAAATCTAATGAATATTAATTAGGAGAATTCACTTTATCTAATGCAACCGGGCTTGCATACTAAACAGACTGAGTAACCCCCATCACAGGGCGGATTGATGGGTCCACATCTATGCAGGAGTCCCTGATGAGAACAAAAGATTTATCCCAGTCGATCATGCGGCGTAAGCCGTTTGACGACATCGAAGAAGAAAACAAACACAGCGGGTTGATGAAAAGCCTGGGCCTGTGGCAGCTGACAGCCATCGGCGTCGGCGGCATCATCGGCGTCGGCATCTTTTCCCTGGCGGGCCTCGTCGCCCACGGCAGCGAGAGCGAGCCGGGCGTGGGCCCTGCCGTACTGTTTTCCTTCTTGATTGCGGGCCTCGCCTCGGCGGCCGCCGCATTGTCTTATGCGGAATTTGCCGGCATGATTCCCCGCGCAGGCTCGGCCTACACCTACGGCTATGTGGCCCTTGGCGAAGTGATCGGCTGGTTCATCGGCTGGGACCTGCTCCTCGAATACATCGCAATCGTGGCCGTGGTGGCCATTGGTATTTCCGGCTACTTCGATGCCTTCCTTTCCGGCATCGGCATCCACATGCCCATCTGGATGACGTCAACCCCGGACGAGGGCAAGGGCGGAATCGTCAACATCCCCGCCATTGTTGTCTGCCTCATCGTGACCTGGATCCTTTCCCGGGGAACCCGGGCGTTCGGCCGGTTTGAGCTGGTGGCAGTGGCCATCAAGGTTGTCCTGATCCTGTTCATTATTGGCCTGGGCATCTTCTACATCGACACGAACAATTACAACCCGTTCATGCCAAGCGGGTTCGGCCCCGTGCTGGCTGGCTCGGCCACTGTGTTCTTCGCGGTGTTCGGGTACGACGCCATGAGTACCGCGGCCGAGGAAGCCACCGACGGCAAGAAGCACATGCCGAAGGCGATTATCCTGTCGCTGATCATCGCCATGCTCCTCTACGTGGCAGCCACCCTGGTCCTCACCGGCATGCAGAACTACAAGGACATCGATCCCAAGGCCGGCTTCGCCTCCGCGTTTAGCGGCGTCGGCCTGCCCGTCATTGCCACCATCATCTCCGTGTTTGCGGTGCTGTCCATCCTCACCGTAATGCTGACCTTCCTCCTCGGTGTCACCCGCGTCTGGTTCTCCATGAGCCGCGACGGCCTGCTCCCGGGCTGGTTCGCCAAGACGGACCACCACGGAACCCCGCAGCGGGTGACCTGGATTGCCGGCGTCGCGTCGGCCCTGCTGGCAGGAGTCTTCCCGATTAAGGCCGTCGCAGACCTGACGAATATCGGCATCCTGGCCGCGTTTGTGGTGGTCTGTTTCTCGGTGATCGTCTTCCGCTACAAGAAGCCCGACGCTCCGCGCGCCTTCCGCCTGCCCTTCATGCCGGTCATCCCCGCGTTCGGTGTGCTGGCCTCGGCCTTCCTGATGTTCCAGCTGCACTGGGAAACCTGGCTCCGCTTCTTCGTCTGGCTGGTGGTCGGGCTGATCATCTACTTCGGCTACGGCCGCAAGCATTCGCTGATGAATCCGGACAGCCCCAGGCACGAAGAGGCCGTGGAGATGCACCGCCCCCTGGCGTAGCCACCCAACGCTCGTTACCTTTTTCGTAGCCCAGTTCTGTTGCAGGATGTGGGTGTGCTTGCCTGACCGGGTCCGGCATGATTATCACGCTCTGTTGTTGGATGATCCTGAGAGTGTTGTCACCGGGTCCGGGCGGGTGGCAGGGTGACCGCTAATAGGGGCAGGACAGTTTAGGAACGTCGTGCGTAACGTGGGTGCGGGGCCCTGACACCGATGGTCAGGCTGGCACGGTAGTCAGTGTCCAGGACCGGAGGTGCGCCAGGTGATCAGGAACCACGAAAACGTTGAAGTGTTCATCGGATTGGATGTCGGCAAGGGTGAGCACCATGCTGTTGCCTTGGACCGGGCCGGGAAGAAGTTGCTGGACCGGGCCCTGCCCAA
>NZ_JYCN01000028.1 GCF_000876655.1 Arthrobacter sp. SPG23 | reverse complement strand
CACTGTCTACACCCAGGTCGAAGCCCTCGTGGAGGCCCACCCTCTTCACCAGGTCCTGATGTCTTTGCCGGCCGTCGGCATCAGGACCGCAGCACGGATCCTCACCGAAGTCGCCGACAAAGACTTCCCCACCGCCGGGCACCTGGCCTCCTACGCCGGCCTGACACCGGTGACATGGCGCTCAGGGTCCTCCATCCGCGGCGACCGCGCCTCCCGAAGAGGCAACAAAGCCCTCAAACGCACTCTCTACCTTTCCGCGTTCGCGGCCCTCAAAGACCCGCTCTCCCGCGCCTACTACGACCGCAAACGAGCCGAAGGCAAACGCCACAACCAAGCCCTCATCGCCCTCGCCCGACGCCGCTGCGATACCCTCTACGCCATGCTCCGCGACGGCACCCTCTACCAGGCAAAACAACCCGCAGCAGCTTGACGAAAAACATAGGGACACTCTCACTTCCTGAGGCAAATAACCGGACGCTCTCTCAGGTCCGGTGCCTTCCCGACGAACCCTCTCTCACTCCGGTGGGAGGGGGTTCGTCGTTTCCGGCCGTAAGTGGGAGGGCATCGGGGTGGTGTCCGAACGTTCGGGCCGGGTCCAAATCATTGGCTTTTCTAACCTGTATTGCTCAGAAAACGTCGCTTTATCTTAAGTGATGGGAGGCTCATACTGATGGAAAGAAGGTCCTCACCTACGGAAAGAACGAGTGTTAGCCATGACCCACATTTCGACGGAGCCCGGTGTCCGCACCGGAAAGACGGTCACCGAATCGGCCCCTAAGGGCGGTTCACACGTACCTGAGGCCCAGGCCTTGGCCGGGGAAGCCATCGCTCTGGTGCGCCACTGGCTGACGGAAGCCGCCAAGGTGCCCGTAGACTCCTCCGCTGAACAGCTCGCCGGTGTCCTGAAGGACCCGAACGGCCTCGACTTCACGGTGGGCTTCGTCGACGGCGTGGTCCGCCCCGAGGACCTGCACGTCGCCGCCCGCAACCTGGCAGCCCTTGCCCCGAAGGTCCCCGCGTTCCTGCCCTGGTACATGCGCAGCGCCGTCCGCCTTGGCGGCACCATGGCCCCCGTCCTGCCGCGAGTTGTCATCCCGGCGGCCCGGAAGGTGCTCCGCGAAATGGTGGGCCACCTGATCGTCGATGCCACGGACGCCAAGCTGGGCCCGGCCATCGCCAAGATCCGCAAGGACGGCATCAAGCTCAACGTCAACCTCCTCGGCGAAGCGGTGCTGGGTGAGCACGAGGCTTCCCGCCGGCTCGAGGGAACCCACACCCTGCTGGCCCGCCCCGATGTGGACTACGTGTCCATCAAGGTCTCCTCCACCGTCGCGCCGCACTCCGCCTGGGCGTTTGACGAGGCCGTGGAACACGTCGTGGAGAAGCTCACCCCGCTCTTCACCCGCGCCGCGTCCTTCGCGGCCAACGGCGGCAAGGCCAAGTTCATCAACCTGGACATGGAGGAGTACAAGGACCTGGACATGACCATCGCGGTCTTCACCCGGATCCTGGACAAGCCCGAATTCAAGAACCTCGAGGCCGGTATCGTGCTCCAGGCCTACCTCCCGGACGCCCTCGCCGCCATGATCCGGCTCCAGGACTGGGCCGCCGCCCGCCGCGCCGACGGCGGAGCCGCCATCAAGGTCCGCGTGGTCAAGGGCGCCAACCTGCCCATGGAACAGGTCGAGTCCTCGCTCCACGACTGGCCGCTGGCCACCTGGGGCACCAAGCAGGACTCGGACACCAACTACAAACGCGTCATCAACTACGCACTGCACCCGGACCGGATCAAGAACATCCGGATCGGCGTCGCAGGCCACAACCTTTTCGACATCGCCTTTGCCTGGCTTCTGGCCAAGCAGCGCGGCATCGCGGATACCGCACAGCAGAGCATCGAATTCGAGATGCTGCTGGGCATGGCGCAGGGCCAGGCCGAAGCCGTCAAGAAGGACGTCGGTTCGCTGCTGCTCTACACCCCTGTGGTTCACCCGGCCGAGTTCGACGTGGCCATCGCCTATCTGATCCGCCGCCTCGAAGAAGGCGCCAGCCAAGACAACTTCATGTCCGCCGTCTTCGAGCTCAGCGAAAACGAGGTGCTCTTTGAGCGCGAGAAGCAGCGCTTCCTCGCCTCCCTGGCAGAGCTCGACGACGAAGTTCCCGGCCCCAACCGCCGGCAGAACCGCAGCCTCCCGGCCGAGCCGATGCCGCATGACTCCTTCGAGAACACCCCCGACACGGACCCCTCCCTGCCCGCCAACCGTGACTGGGGCCGGGCCATCCTGGACCGCGTCCCGTTCTCCACGCTGGGCAACGCCTCCGTGGAAGCTGCCACCATCACCGACGCTGAAACGCTCAACACGGTGATCGCCACCGCCGTCGAAAAGGGCAAGGCCTGGGGCGCCCTCAGCGGTGCCGAGCGCGCCGCCGTCCTGCACCGCGCCGGCGACATCCTGGAGGCCCGCCGCGCGGACCTGCTCGAGGTCATGGCCAGCGAAACCGGCAAGACCATCGACCAGGGTGATCCCGAGGTCAGCGAAGCAGTGGACTTCGCCCACTACTACGCCGAGTCCGCCCGCAAGCTCGACGACGTCGACGGCGCAACGTTCGTGCCCGCGAAGCTCACCGTGGTGACCCCGCCGTGGAACTTCCCGGTGGCCATCCCGGCCGGCTCCACCCTCGCGGCGCTCGCCGCCGGCTCCGCCGTCGTGATCAAGCCCGCCAAGCAGGCCCGCCGCAGCGGTGCCGTGATGATCGAGGCGCTCTGGGAAGCAGGCGTGCCCCGCGACGTCCTGACCATGGTCCAGCTGGGGGAGCGTGAGCTCGGCCAGCAGCTGATCTCCCACCCGTCCGTGGACCGTGTGATCCTGACCGGAGGCTATGAGACCGCCGAACTGTTCCGTTCCTTCCGCAAGGACCTGCCGCTCCTGGCCGAAACCAGCGGCAAGAACGCCATCATCGTCACCCCCAGCGCCGACCTTGACCTCGCCGCCAAGGACGTGGCCTACTCCGCCTTCGGTCATGCCGGGCAGAAGTGCTCCGCCGCCTCACTGGTGATCCTGGTGGGCTCCGTGGCCACCTCCAAGCGGTTCCACAACCAGCTGATCGACGCCGTCACCTCACTCAAGGTGGGCTACCCGGAGGACCCCGCCAGCCAGATGGGTCCGATCATCGAACCCGCCAACGGCAAGCTCCTCAACGCACTCACCACCCTTGGTGAAGGCGAAAACTGGGCGGTCGAACCGCGGAAGCTCGACGACACCGGCCGGCTCTGGAGCCCCGGTATCCGTTACGGCGTGCGCCGCGGATCGTACTTCCACCTCACCGAGTTCTTCGGACCAGTGCTCGGCGTCATGACCGCGGACACCCTGGAAGACGCCATCGCCATCCAGAACCAGGTGGAGTACGGCCTGACAGCCGGCCTGCACTCACTCAGCACTGAAGAGGTGGGCGTATGGCTGGACACCGTCCAGGCCGGCAACCTCTACGTGAACCGCGGCATCACCGGCGCCATCGTGCAGCGCCAGCCGTTCGGCGGCTGGAAGAAGTCCGCCGTCGGTGCAGGAACCAAAGCGGGCGGACCCAACTACCTCGCCGGACTCGGCGACTGGGTCAGCAAAGCCAGCACGGCCGGCGGCCCTGGTGAAAGCCCCAAGACGGCTGTGACCCACGCCGGCGTACGTCGTCTGGCGGGTGCCGCGAAGGACGCACTGGATGCTGCCGCCTTCGAAGCCCTGCAGCGGGCCCTGGCCTCCGACGCCCTTGCCTGGGCCGATGAGTTCGGCACCGCCAAGGATGTCTCCGGACTCAGCGCGGAGCGGAACATCTTCCGCTACCGCTCCCTGCCGGTAACGGTCCGGCTCTCCGAGGGCGAACCGGTCGCCACCCTGGTCAGGACGGTAGCCGCCGGTGTCCTGGCGGGTTCGGCACTGACGGTCTCCACCGCCGTCGAACTCCCCGCTCCGCTGCAGGCGGCGCTCGCCGCCCTGGACATCACCGCCACGGTGGAGGACGACGCCGCGTGGCTGGCCTCCGCCGCGAAGCTCGCGGACGCCGGAAAGCTGTCCGGCGGCCGGATCCGGCTCCTTGGCGGCGACGCGACGGCGCTGGCTGAAGCCACCGGCGGACGCCCGGACCTGGCCATCTACGCCCACCCGGTTACCGAAGCCGGCCGTGTGGAACTGCTGCCCTTCCTGCACGAGCAGGCAGTCAGCATCACCGCACATCGCTTCGGCACGCCCAACCACCTCTCGGACAGCCTGATCTAAGGGGCGCAGGCCCGCCCCGCCCTGCGCGACGCGGCCACCGAGTTATCTCCCACAAGGCAATCGCCGCCGGCAGGCACCCGAGGGTGCCTGCCGGCGGCGATGTCTATTTGCGGCGATATCGGTTGACGGAGCTAGCCCAGGTACCAACCGGGCGGCACCCACGAGGCCGGGACCGAGTGTGCCGAGAATTCTTCGCATCCAGTGCAGAAATACGTGACTTCACCCGGCTTCCGGACGGTGCCGTCGTGCCGGAACGTGGCCGGGACAAACGTCTCCAGGTAAATGAATTCATCCGTCCCGCAGCTTTCGCAGTAGGGGCTGCCTACAAACTCAGTGTCCACCAGGGTGGCGGCGGGGTGCGGTTCGCGCTGACTGACTAGGTCGGCGTGTGGGCTCGTTTCGTGATGCACCGGCGTGTTGCGGTGTGTCCCAACGGTCAGCGGGCGTACCGTTTTGTGGGAGTGGACTGAATTTGAGACTGAAAGTTGCGGGTGGTTCGTGGTTGGCGTCATCGCATGCCTATCCCGAACTTAGTCCGTCAGGCGCCCCCAAGGCAGCGGCGGCGGACACGGTTCGTCATCGAATCGTTGTCATTGGCTTCTGCTTAACCTTTAACAAAATTCAGCATAATTTACGCACGTAATATCTTCAATCACTTACGTGGAATAACCACCTGCCCGGGGCCAACTACCTACTTACTTAATGAGTTGCAGTGCCCTGACGCGGGCGAGTGCTGACTGCTATGCGGAGCGCTTGAGCGTGCGCCCAACAATTGCCTGAGTGAGTGCTTCGATCACTTCGGCATTGGCCAGCGGGTTGCGGATGAGGGTGAAGTCGACGTCTCCCACGGGTGGCAGGTCAAAGCGGCGGGTGATGATCTTGAGGTCATCCGGGACCAGCGAGGACGGCATCACGGCGACCCCGATGCCGGCTCTTACTGCCGCCAGGACTCCGCTGATCTGCCGGGTGGTGCACGTAATGCGCCAGGTCCGGCCCCGGGATTCGAGGGCGTCGATGGCAAGCTTCCGGCTGAGGCTGGGCGACGGGTAGGCGATCAGCGGTACAGGGTCCCCGGGCTCCAGCACGGTCTGCTCCAAGCCCACCCAGGCGAAGGCGTCGTGCTGGACCACGGTTCCGTCCTTGGCCCCGGCGACCCATTTCACGAACACGAGGTCCAGCTGGCCGGCGTTCAGTTTCCGGTAGAGCTGGTCGCTCTGGCCCACGGTGAGTTCCAGGTTGATCTGGGGGTAGATCTGGCGGAACTCCCGGAGGATGCGCGGGAGCCCAGTGATCGCGAGGTCGTCCGCCGTCCCGAATCGCAGCCGGCCGCGCATGGCGGACCCGGAGAAATAGCGGGACGCCGCATCGTGGGCGGCCAGGATGGTCCGCGCAAAACCTGCCATGGCGTCGCCATTATCCGTCAGCCGCACGTCCCTGGTATCCCGGGCAATCAGAACCCGTTTGGCCGAGGCCTCCAGCTTGCGCACATGCTGGCTGACCGTCGGCTGGGCCAGGCCGAGCCGCTCCGCCGCCTTGGTAAAGCTGAGGGTCTCGGCAACCGCCAGGAAGGAGCGGAGCTGGGCGGGTTCAAACATGGCACTCCTGGGATAACGGGCGGCGTGCCGGGTGGCGGCCCGGCACAACCGGGCAAGCCCCTCTGCGGCATTACGTTTCGCAATGTTAGTTATAGGAACAATACGCTTCATAATTCTTTGGGGCCACCATAGCGTGGACGTATCCCGCCCGCCCGCACCCTTGAGGATTCCCTGTGGCACCCCCTCCGCCTTCCACGGCAACCGTCAGCCAGCCCGTCATCGATTCCGCAGTTTCCCCGTCACCGCAGTCCGCGTCGCGGACACCGTCACTGGAGCCGCTGTCACGGCAGCCGCAGGACGTCACCCAGCCGATCGCCGTCGTCAGTGAACGGCTGCCTTGGCGCCACACCTTCATTTCCCTCCGCGTCCCCAACTTCCGCATCTTCGCCATCGGACACTTCATCGCGGTGATCGCACTCTGGATGCAACGGATCGCGCAGGACTGGCTGGTGCTGCAGCTGTCAGGCTCCGTCACGGCGGTGGGCATCACCGTGGCGCTGCAGTTCATGCCGTCGCTGGTGCTGGGGCCGTGGGGCGGGATGATGGCGGACAGGTTCCCCAAGCGGAAGATCCTCATCCTCTGCCAGTCGGTTGCCGCAGGGCTTGCCGCCGCCCTTGCCATCCTGGCGCTGAGCCAGCGCATTGAAGTGTGGCACGTCTACGCGATCGCTCTCGTTCTAGGGCTCGTCACTGTGCTGGACCAGCCGGCCCGGCAGGTCTTCGTCAACGAACTCGTGGGCCCCACGTACCTGCGCAACGCCATCAGCGTGAACTCCACGACGTTCCAGCTGGGCGGCCTGATCGGACCCGCACTTGCCGGCATCCTGCTCACTGCGGTGGGCGCAGGCTGGGCCTTCGCCGCCAACGCCGCGGCCTGCTGTTCCACGGTGGCCATGTTGCTGCTCCTGCGCAAGGACCAGTTGTTCATCTCTGCGCCCGCGCCGAAGCGCAAGGGGATGCTCCGGGAGGGGCTGCAGTACGCGCTGAGCAAGCCCACCATCTACTGGCCGTGGCTGATGGCCGGGTTCATCGCCGTTTTCGCCATGAGCCTGCCTGTGCTGCTGGCCGCGTTCGCGGACCACGTATACGACGCCGGTGCCGGCGGCTACGGCCTGCTGAACGCGCTGGTGGCGCTAGGTGCGCTCGCCGGTGCGATAACCTCCACCCGCCGCCGGCAGCTGCGACTGCGGTCGGTGGTGCTGGGCGCCGGAATGTACGGCCTGATGCTCTGCCTGGCGGCGCTGGCGCCGTCCATGGTGTGGTTCGGCGCCGCCATGGTGCTCTCCGGTTTCTGGTGCCTGATGTTCCTCACCGCGGCCAACCAGTTGGTGCAGATCAGCTCCAACATGGGGATCCGGGGACGAGTCATGAGCCTGTACATCATGGTGCTGATCGGCGGCCAGGCCATCGGCGGCCCCATGATGGGCTGGATTGCCGAGCACCTGGATCCGCACACCGCCATTCTGGTCTCCGGCGGGGTGCCGGTCCTGGCAGCGGTGGCTGTCGCCGTCGTGCTGGCCCGGCGCGGTGAGCTGACCCTCACGGTGGACCTCAGGGACCGGCGCCGCCTCCTCCGGATTGTCAGCCGGACGGCGAAGAAGCCGGCGCGCCGCCTGCCCGGGAGTGCCGGGCGCACGGCGCCCCAGCCGGCCCCTACCCGCCCAGAGGGGCGTGCGGGTACTCCGCCTGCCGCTGCTGGAACTGCAACACGTCCTTGTTGAGGATCTCGCCGCCGCGGATTTCAATGGCGCGGGCGATCGTCTCGTTTCCGGCCCAGGCCTCGGGGCCGGAGATGACGGTCTCCAGGAAGGGAAGCAGTGCCTCGCTGATTTCCCAGCTGGAGGCGTTCCACAAGTACGACGGACTATGGTCCACGGCGTAATAGTCGATATGGTCGCCCACAGTGAGCATGGGCTCGGCGAAGGTGGTGGTCTTCGCCCAGCTGAAGCCCATTCCCTCATCGCAGGAAACGTCCACGATCAGGCTGCCGGGACGGAACGCGCTGAGGTCCCCTTCACGCAGGTACGTCAGCGGGGCGTTGGGGTCCTGCAGCGTGCAGTTCACCACAATGTCGCTCTCGGCCAGGAACGGCGCCAGCGGCACCCTGCCGCGTTCGGTGATGACCTGGCTGAGGAACGGCGCCTTGTCGTCATGGTCGAACTGGGCGATCCGCACCGAGTGGATGGGCGAGCCGACGGCGGCCACGCCCCGGTTGGTGAGCACCTGGACATCGTGGATGCCGTGGGCGTTCAGCGCCGTGACGGCACCGCGGGCCGTTGCCCCGAAACCGATGACGACGGCGCTGAGCCGCCGTCCGTAGACGCCCGTGGAGCCGGTGAGGGCGAGGGCGTGGATGACCGAGCAGTATCCGGCCAGTTCGTTGTTCTTGTGGAAGACATGGAGGCCGAAGCCGCCGTCGCCCGCCCAGTGGTTCATGGCCTCAAAGGCGATCAGCGTGAGCTTCTTGTCGATGGCCAGCTGGGTGACGGCGCGGTCCTGGACACAGTGCGGCCATCCCCAGAGGACCTGGCCGTCGCGGAGTTCGGCCAGGTCCTCCGGCTGAGGCTTGGGCAGCAGGACGACGTCGGCGTCGGCAATGATCTGGCCCCGGGTGGCAATCCGTCCCACGAGGGTGGCCAGGTGGCGGTCCGAAACGCCGAACCGTTCACCGTAGCCTTCTTCGAGGATGATGTTCCGCCGCAGCTCAGGTGCTATGCGGTCAAAATGCAGGGGATGGAGCGGGAGCCGGCGTTCGTCAGGCTTGCGGGTGCTGGCCAATACTCCGAGGCTGAGGTGGTTCTGGGAACCGGTCACTTCTTTTTGGGGCTCGCTGCCTTGGTGGCGGTTGCCTTGTCGAGGGAGCTGGGCGGCGCTGCCGCGGCCCTCTTGTCGGCTCGTTTTTCCTTGATGGATTTGCCGGATTTTGCGGATGCTGCTTGACGCGGGGACTTGTCAGCCATGATTGCTCCTGTAGCGGAACCGAAGGGGTTCCTGACTTCTGACGATACAGGTAGCCGCCTAATGCCCCGGCGGAAGAAGCAGGGGGAAGGAATGGAGCGGCTGACGGGAATCGAACCCGCGTATCAAGCTTGGGAAGCTAGCGCTCTACCATTGAGCTACAGCCGCAGAGGGACCAGCCACTACCTCGGCTGTGTCCCGGTTGCGTCAACCGGATTTACTTTACCCCAGCCGTGCGCACTCCCAGAACAGGGACACGTCCGTCCGGCGAAGGCGCCCTTTCGATAACGCTTCGGTCCTTTCGATAACTCTTCGGTTAAGGCACGGCCGCAGCCGCTCCGACGCTGTCCCGGCTGACTATCCTGTTGGGGTTAGCTGCAGTATCAGGGGAACGGGCTACGCATAAAAGCTGTCCGACTATCAAGGGATCCCCGTGGCATTTGCAGAGTACGAGGTCGTCGTGGAACGCGATGCCATGACCGTGTACCACTTCCTGCAGGACGGGCTGAACCTTCCCTTATGGCGGGAAGGGATCCGGAACATTGAACTTCGCTCGGGCGCGGTGGGCGCCTGCGGTGCCGTTTATCAGCAGACCCTGGCGGGCCCGGCCGGCCGCCCCATCGCCGCGGACTTCCAAATCACCCAACTCCGGCCGGGCGCCGAGATCCAGTTCCAGGTGGTTGCCGGCCCGGCCCGCCCGCACGGCGGCTACTACCTGAGCAGCGAGGGAGCAAAGACCCGGATCAGGTTCGCGCTGGAGTCACGGCCCAAAGGACTGGCCGGACTGATGGACTTCATGATCCAACGGACCATGAAGGCGGAGGTCGCGCAGTTGGAACGACTTAAGGAAGTCCTGGAAACGCGGCCCGCGGAGCCCTGACTGACGTTTGAGCGGCTACTGGGCGAGGCGCTGCCCCGCCCACGCGCCGGTGACGGACGACGGCGACGCCAGGGTTCCGGTGCTGAGGTCCCAGTACTGCACCACGTCGCCCGCGCGTCGAAGGGCCAGCCCCGTCGAGTTCAGGCCCGTAACGTCCCGCATCGGACGGATGGCTGTAACGTCCGACCATCCGCTGGCCACCACCGTACGGGTTTCGACGCGCGGTGCCGGCGCGCCTGAGCCGCGGAAGAGGCGGACATATCCGTCGGATTGGCGGGCCAGCAGGTCCTGGAAACCGTCGCCGTCGTAATCGGCCATGGCGAGCCGGTTGGCTGAGACGCCGGACGCCATGAGCGTCCGCTCCACCAGGCCGGTCTTCCCCCGGTTCGGATACAGCCAGAGGTTGCCGGAACCGTCCAGTGCCACCAGCTGCGGGAGCCGGTTGTTCGCGCACCAGCCCCCGACCGCCAGGGTCATTCCGGCCCACCCGGACTGGCCCAGTGCCACGGCCGGAAGGAATCCGCCGCCCGCCGAGCCTGAGTGCAGAGTGACCCGTCCGTCAGTCCACTGGACCAGGACGTCAAAGACGCCGTCCCGCTCCCAGTCCGTGACAAAGAGTTCCTTGGCCGAGCCGAATCCGGTCCCGATGACCTGCTGTGCACCGTACCCCCGGTTTCCCAGTGACGGGCGGCTGACGAGTTCACCGGACGAGTTCACCGATACAAGGTCTCCGGGACCCTTGATGGCGGCTGCCGCCAGGTCCGTCGTGGGCGGCATGTGCCGCACCAGCGGATCGCACATGCTGGCGGGCTGGTCGGGCATCGCAGTGCTGCCGCCCGGGCTGCTGGTGGTTCCCGCTGGCAGCGTGCCGTATCCGAAGAAGTCCACCACGCCCCACATGGTGTAACGGTTGGGGGTGGTCTGCCAGTTGCCATCCGTGAAAGTAATGCCGATGCCCATCACACTGAACCGGGGGTCCTTCAGGATGGCGTTGTGCGCGGGCGAGCCCTTCCACCACTCCACAAGCTGGGCGGCGTCGCGGTCCCAGCGGACGGCGATGACTTCGCCGGCGCCGTTGGTGGGGCTGAGGGCCCGCGAGTCCGTCCAGAAGCTCGAACGGTGTTCGATCACTTCCCGGGACGCGATGCTGTCCGACCATTCCTGGGCCATCGCGGCTACCGTGGCGTGGTACTTCACGGCGGGCAGGCCAAACGAAGCCCGGTAGCTGTTGATGGCGTTGAACACCGCAAGAATTTGGGACGACGCGTCGTCCCTGACCAGGGCCTCGGCCGTGAGCGATTCGGTCTTGAGCGACTCCGTACCTGCGACGGGAGCGGGCTGGGTCTGCAGTCCGCCCTGGGTGGGGGCTGCCAGGTCGGACTCTGTGGCGGACAACGGAGGAATCGACGCCGGCTCGGGCGGGGAGCCCCCGGCTGGCGGGGCCGGCGGCGCTTCTGTGGAGAGGGCGCCGGCGGCGTCGACCGTGCCCGCCGTCCCGAAGGTATCGGCCAAGGCGGTGCCGCTTGGGTCCCCTTCCGTGATGTCCGGGTCCACGGCGGGGGTGAGCCGCTGTCCCGGTGCGGCCTCCGCGGTGCCCGTGTCGCCGTCGTCCGCGAACGACGGCGGGCCGAGGGTGACGCTCTGCGTCTGCTGGCCCGCAGCTGAGGACGCAGGGGGATTCGAGCTTGAGGAAGGTCCCCCCAGCTGGCCGGCCGCGGGCGGGATCAGTGCCAGGGCGCAGACCATGAGCGCCAGTGTCCGTGCCGAAATCTTCCTCAAGCCAACCCCAGATCCGTCGGTGCCGACTCCTTATGCAGGGCGGGCAACCGTCACAGCCGCAACATCAGACTTAGTCTGTAACGGAGATGACGTTCCTTAACAGCAGCAACAGTAACGCTGGACCGCGGGCTCGGCAATGGTGCGGTATTTTTGAGTGTGCTGATCTCTGACCGCGATATTCGTGCCGAAATTGATTCCCAACGGATTGTCCTGGATCCCTATGACCCGGTGATGGTCCAGCCGTCTTCCGTGGACGTCCGGATTGACCGGTTCTTCCGGTTGTTCGACAACCACAAGTACGCGCACATCGACCCCGCCGAGGACCAGCCTGAGCTGACGCGCCTGGTGGAAGTGGACCGCGGAGAGCCATTCATCCTCCACCCGGGCGAGTTCGTGCTGGGCTCCACGTATGAAACCGTCACCTTGCCGGACGACATCGCGGCACGC
This sequence comes from Arthrobacter sp. SPG23, assembly GCF_000876655.1. Lineage (GTDB taxonomy): Bacteria > Actinomycetota > Actinomycetes > Actinomycetales > Micrococcaceae > Arthrobacter. The sequence goes on along the minus strand of NZ_JYCN01000028.1, from coordinate 186,963 downwards.
CTCGAAGGCAAGTCCTCACTGGGCCGGCTGGGGCTGCTGACACACTCCACCGCAGGGTTCATCGATCCCGGGTTCTCCGGTCACGTCACGCTGGAACTGTCCAACATGGCCACGCTGCCCATCAAGCTGTGGCCGGGCATGAAGATCGGCCAGCTGTGCTTCTTCAAGCTGAGCTCCGCCGCCGAATTCCCCTACGGTTCCGGCGAGTACGGCAACCGCTACCAGGGCCAGCGCGGCCCCACCGCCAGCCGCAGCTACCTGAACTTCCACCGCACCGAGATCTGAGAGAGCGTCGCCGGAAAGGCAGCCGGATCTGAGAGAGCGTCAGATGGGGCGGGCGGCCGGCCGGGGTTTTGCCGGACGGCGGCGCAGCATCTTGACGGCCGGCTCCACGTAGCGTGCCGCCAGCGGTCCCATGATGGCCATGATGAGCACGTAGGCCGTGGCCAGCGCAGCGAGGTCGTGCGGCACCACGCCGGAGGCCACCGCCAGGCCGGCGATGACGATGGAGAACTCGCCGCGGGCAATCAGCGCGGCTCCCGCGCGGAACCTACCGGGCAGGGCAATTCCCGCCCGCTTTGCCGCCCAGATTCCGGTGATCATCTTGGTGGCGGCCGTGAGGACCGCGAGCATCAGGGCCCACCCGAGGACCGGCGGGATGGACGAAGGGTCGGTGTTGAGGCCAAAGACCACGAAGAAGATGGCTGCGAACAAGTCCCGCAGCGGCTCGAGGATGCGGGTTGCGCTGTGCGCGGTGGCGCCGGAGATGGCGATGCCCAGCATGAACGCCCCCACTGCCGCCGAGACCTGCATGGCGGCGGCCAGCCCGGCAACGAGGAGCGCCGCGCCGAGCAGGTTCAGCAGGAATACTTCTGAATTTTCGCTGTGCACCGCCTTGGACACGTGGTGCCCGTGCCGGAGGGCCACCACCAGCACCACGGTGACCACTGCGAGGGAAATCCCGACGGTCTGAAGTCCCACCAGGAAGCTGACCCCGGCGAGGGTGGCCGTGAGGATGGGCAGGTATACGGCCATGGCCAGGTCCTCAAAAACCAGGATGGAGAGCACCACCGGGGTTTCGCGGTTACCGATCCGGCCGAGGTCCGTGATCACTTTTGCGGCGATGCCGGAGGAGGAGATGTACGTGACGCCGCCCATCACCATTGCCCCCACCAGGCCCCATCCCAGCAGGACAGCCAGCCCCGCTCCGGGAATGAAGTTCAGCACGAGGTCCAGGACGCCGGCTTTCCAGGACCGGCGAAGGCCGGTGACAAGCTCGGCCGCCGTATATTCCAATCCCAGCATAAGTAGCAGTAGGATCACGCCGATCTCGCTGGAGAGATGGGCGAATTCGTGCATTCCTTCGAGCTTGACCAGCCCGCCGGCCCCGAAGAACAGCCCGCCCACCAGGTACAGGGGTATGGGGGACATCCCGATCCGCCCGGCCAACCTGGCAAGCAGGCCAAGGCAGAACACGACGGCCCCCAGTTCGATGAGGGTTAGCGCGAGCGGGTCCATGCCGCTCAGCCGTTGCGCAGGATATCGGCCGCCGTATCGAGACCTTGTTGCGTTCCCACCGCCACGAGCAGGTCGCCGGGGTGAAGGACGACGTCGGGCCCTGGGGAAGGGACCACTTCGCCTTCCCGCATGATGGCGACGATGGAGACGCCGCTGCGGGTGCGTATGCAGGCCTTGCCCATGGGCTGGTTATGGAATGGTGAGTCCCCGCCGATGGAGAACTGGCGTGTGACGATCCCGGGAATTTCGCGGTGCTCCTCGGAAAGCTGCATCGCCAGGCGCTGCCCGCCCAGCAGGTTGCCCAGGGCCGCGGCTTCTTCGGCGGTCAGGGGGATGGACGCCTGGCACGTATCGGGATCGTCCCAGGTGGAAACGATCAGCTCCGTCTGCCCCTCCCGGTATTCCACCACGCCGATCCGGCGGCCGGAAGCAGTCATGAAATCCTTGCGCCTGCCAAGGCCAGGGAGGTCTGTCTCATCCACGTTCATGGCACCAGCCTAGTCCGCGCAGGGGGAGTTGGAGTGTCGAAATGGCGAATTACCGGCCGCAGCTTCAGGCCGCCGGAACGACCGCGATTTCCACTTTTCCGGGTGCCTTGACCGGCAGGAGTACCAGCAGCCCGGCCAGCAGCACCACCATGATCCCGAGGATCCCCCAGCGCTGGGCTTCGCCGGGCGCAACCAGCGGGGAGGCCACCGCGATGCAGAGCGTGAATAGTGTTGGTGCCAGGAAGCTGACCGCGCGGCCGGTGGTGGCGTAGAGGCCAAAGAGCTCCCCGGATTCACCGTGCGGCGCGAGGCGGGCAAGGTAAGCGCGGGAGGAGGACTGGGCCGGTCCAACGAAGAGGCACAGGAAGAGCCCGAACACCCAGAAGGTGGTGGTGCCTGCCCAGGCCTGGCCGAAGAAGACGTAGCTGCCGTTGCCCAGGACCAGGATGACGGTGCCCGCAAGCAGTAGTCCGATGAGCGAGCCGATGATGACCGCTTTCGGCCCGACCCGGTCATCCAGGAACCCGCCGATCATGGCCCCCACAGCCGCGACCACGTTGCCGAAGATGGCAAAGAAGATGACTTCCTTCAGTTCGAAGCCGAAGGTTCCCGCAGCGATGATTCCGCCAAACGTAAAGACGGCGGCCAGGCCGTCACGGAAGATGGCGCTGGCGAGGAGGAAGAAAATGGTGTGCGGGCTGGTCCGGTAGATCGCCTTGATGCGGCGCACCAGTAGGCCGTAGGAAGCCAGGAAACCCAGCTTGGCGGCCTGCCGCGGCCTGGGCAGCTCCGGTACGGCGAACAGGACGGGCAAGGCAAAAATGAAGAACCAGAGCGCGGAGAACACCGCCACGAGGCGGATGTTGAGGCTGTCCTCGGTGGACGCCCCGAACCAGGCGAAGCTGGGCTGGACGAACAGCTGCAGCACGATCAGGAGTGCGACGATGCCGCCCAGATAGCCCATGCCCCAGCCGAAGCCGCTGATCTTGCCGATGTTCTTCGGGGTAGAGACCTGCGCCAGCATGGCGTTGTAGTTCACCCCGGCGAATTCGAAGAAGACGTTGCCCAAGGCGATGAGCGTGACGCCCAGCAGCAGGAACTCCGGCCGAGGGAACACAAAAAAGCACAATCCGGTCAGGACCGCGACGGCGGCCGTGTTGACTCCCAGCCACAGCTTCCGGCGACCGCCGGTGTCCGAACGCTGGCCGGTCACCGGGGCAAGGAGGGCGATGGCCGCCCCTGCAATGGCCAGCGCACCGCCGAGCACCGCAGAGGCCTGGTCCTCGCCGCCGAAGGCGTTGGAGGTGAGGTACACAGTGAACACGAACGTGGTCATCACGGCGTTGAAGGCCGCCGAGCCCCAGTCCCAGGCGGCCCACGCGAGGACCTTGCCCTTGCTGGTGGCCAGGGTTCCGGACTCCAGTTTGGACGGGGGCTGCGTAGCCGCGGAGGCGGTGACGGGATTCATAGGCTGAATGCTATCCGCCGTCAGCGCAACAAGGAGTGAACGAAAGGTGGAAACTCCCCGGCGTCACGGGGAATACGGGCCCCGGCAGCCGGATGCGTGTGAAAAGTGTTTGCATCCGCTTGATAAACTGTGTGCACCGAACCTGACGAATGACCGCCTGCTCCAACTTTTGACAATCGAATTCCTGACGTTGCGGAGATACCAGTGATCACAGTCCTTGCCGTGCATTTCGCGGTGGCTGCCGCGGCGCCGTTCTTCTTCAGGAAATTCCGCAGGAATTCGTTCTACGCGCTGGCCGCGGTTCCCGCGGGCTCGTTTGTCTGGCTGCTGCTGCAGCGCGACGCCGTGTACCAGGGCGCGGCCGGCCAAGCCGACGCGGCACCAGAACCCACAGGCAGCGCCGTCACCCAAATACTTCCCTGGATCCCCGAACTCAAGATCGAGCTTGCGTTCCGGATGGATCCCCTGGCCTGGATCATGTCCCTGCTGGTGCTCGGGGTGGGTGCGCTGGTGCTGGTGTACTGCGCGCGCTACTTCAAGAACAAGGACAGTAACCTCGGCGGCTTCGGCGCCCAGCTCCTGGCCTTCGCCGGGGCCATGTTCGGCCTGGTCACGGCCGACGACCTGCTCCTGATGTTCATCTTCTGGGAGCTCACCACGGTCCTGTCCTATCTGCTGATCGGTTACGCCCGCACCAGGCTTTCAGCCAGGCGTTCGGCCCTGCAGGCACTGATGGTCACCACTGCAGGCGGTCTGGCCATGCTGGTGGGCCTCATCATCCTGGGCTTCAGCGCCGGAACGTACCGGATCTCGGCCATCCTGGAGCAGGCTCCCGGACTGGCGTCCGGGCCGGCGGCCGGGGCCGTGGCCGCCGCCGTCGTGCTGATCCTCATCGGTGCCGTCACCAAGTCCGCGCTGATCCCGTTCCACTTTTGGCTGCCTGGGGCGATGGCGGCCCCCACCCCGGTAAGTGCGTACCTGCATGCCGCGGCGATGGTGAAGGCCGGGGTGTACCTTGTGGCGCGGCTGGCGCCAGGGTTCGCGGAAACGGCGTACTGGCTGCCCATGGTTCTGGGGCTGGGCCTGGCCACGATGCTGGTGGGCGGGTACCGGGCGCTCCGGCAGACCGACATCAAGCTCATCCTGGCGTACGGCACGGTCAGCCAGCTGGGCTTCCTCACCATGGTGGTGGGCCTGGGCAAGCCGGATGCGGCGCTGGCCGGGCTGGCCCTCCTCCTGGCCCACGGACTCTTCAAAGCCACCCTGTTCCTGGTGGTGGGCATCATCGACCACCAGTCCGGAACCCGCGATCTCCGCAAGCTGTCCGGCGTCTACAAGTCCTCCCGCGCCCTTGCCGTGGTTGCCGCCATCGGTGCCGCGTCCATGGCCGGAATCCCACCGCTGGCGGGCTTCGTGGCCAAGGAATCGGTGTTCGAGGCCTTCGTGCACTACGGCACGTCCCCTGACGTTGCTGCCCCCTGGGGCCTGGTGGTGCTCGTGGGGCTGGTCCTGGGGTCCATTCTTACTTTCGCCTACAGCGCCCGTTTTATGTGGGGCGCCTTCGCGTCGAAGCCCGGCATCGAGCCCACCCCGTTCAAGGCCATTAAGCCGTCCTTCCTGTTCGCCCCTGCAGTGCTGAGCCTGCTCACCATCGTCTACGGGCTGTGGCCGGCACCGGTGGACGGCTGGATCCAGCCGTACGCTGCGGAGTTCGTGCACGACGGCGGTGATCCGGCCAAAGCCGCGGGCCACCTGGCGCTGTGGCACGGACTCACTCCCGCGCTGGGCCTAACGGCCCTCACCTTCGTGCTCGGCCTGGCCATGTTCTACGGCCGCACCCTCGTGGCCAGGGCGCAGGGCACCGTGCCGGCGTGGGTGGACGGCGACCGTGCCTACCAAATGACCATCGGCGCGCTGGACGACGTCGCCGTGTGGGTCACGGGACGCACGCAGCGTGGTTCGCTGTTCTTCTACCTCGCCGTGATCCTTACAGTGGCGTTCGCACTGCCGCTCACCGCCCTGCTCATTGCCGGGAAGCCGCTGCCCGACGGCCTGTACTTCATCGACCCCAATTCGCCGCTGCAGCTGGTGGCCGGCGCCGGCATCGTTATCGGGGCTCTGGCGGCTGTGCGGGCGAACAAGCGGTTCCTGGCCGTGCTGATGGTCTCCGTGACCGGCTACGGCATCGCACTGATGTTCGCCCTTCAGGGCGCACCGGACCTCGCCCTGACCCAGATGCTGGTGGAAACCATCATCCTGGTGGCGTTCGTCCTGGCCATGCGCAGCCTGCCCGCGGAGCTCCGGGACCGCACCGGCGGCAAGTACCGGGTGATCCGTGTGATCATCGGGGCGGCGTTCGGAGCCACCATGATCTTCGTGGCCATCTACGCCATGGGGGCCCGGGTTGCGACGCCCGTCTCCCTGGAGTTCCCACGGCTTGCCTACGAAGGCGGCGGGGGACTGAACATCGTCAACGTCACCCTCGTGGACATCCGGGCGTGGGACACCTTCGGTGAGATCTCCGTGCTGGCATTGGCCGCCACCGGCGTGGCCAGCCTCATCTTCGTGAAGGGGCGCGGCGACGGCATCCGGGCCTCGTCCTCCGTGGCCGAGGGGACAGTGGGCCGCCGGTCCAGTGCCGGCCAGAGCTCCCGTGACAGCGCGGCACTGGCCCTGAGCCGTAAATTTGCGGCCTCCACCAGGGACGCCTGGCTCGTCGCCGGGCGCACCATGGCCCCCGAGCGCCGCTCCATCATCTTTGAGGTGGTCACCCGGCTGGTGTTCCACTCGATGATCGTCTTCTCCATCTACCTCCTGCTGGCCGGCCACAACCTTCCCGGCGGCGGCTTCGCCGGCGGCCTGACGGCAGGACTCGCCCTGACCATCCGGTACCTGGCCGGCGGCCGCTTCGAACTGCGGGAGGCCACCCCGGTAGGCGCGGGCACGCTCCTGGGAATCGGGCTGGCCACGGCCGCGGCCTCCGGGGTGGTGCCGCTCCTGCTGGGCGGGCAGGTGTTCCAGAGCGCCATCATCGAACTGTGGCTGCCGGTGTTCGGCGACATCAAGTTCGTCACCTCCACCATTTTCGACATCGGCGTTTACATCGTGGTGGTGGGGCTGGTACTGGACGTGCTCCGCAGCCTGGGCGCCGAAATCGATGAGCATTTTGAAGAAGACCCGAACGGCGAGACCGAAGGGCAGGAACCGGACGGAATTCCGGCCGAAACCACCGGGAGGGGGAAGGCGTGAGCGTCAACCTGACACTGCTGACTGTCATGGGCGCGCTCTACGCGTGCGGCATCTACCTGATCATGGAACGCAGCCTCACCAGGGTGCTGCTGGGCCTGATGCTGCTGGCCAACGCCACCAATCTGCTGATCCTGGCTACCGGCGGCTACGCCGGCCTGGCCCCCATGTTCAGCAAGGATACAGACCCCGGGGACTACAACGATCCCCTCCCGCAGGCACTGATCCTGACATCGATCGTGATCTCCTTCGCGGTGACCGCGTTCATGCTGGGCATCATCTACCGAACCTGGGTGCTGGCCCGCCGCGATGAGATCCAAGACGACGTCGAGGACATCCGCGTGGCCGAAACCCCCAGCTTCGATGCGGAGGATGATTCCGAGATTCCGCTCGAAACGTCCGAGTTTCCGCTGACCATGATCGGTTCGGACGGCAAGGGCATCACCGATTCGGACCTTTCCGGCCGCAGCGGCGCGGACGGCAGCGGCCGGGGCGACAGCCCCGAAGCGGGCGAACCCACCGTGAAGGTGGGCGCCCGCACCATCAAGGCCGAGGACGCCGCCGCCGAAGAACAGCCCGGCTCCCAAAACGTGACCCCCGGCCCGGAAGGAGGCGTGAAGTGAACATCGCAAGCTTTGCCCCGCTCGCCGTCGTACTTCCCATCCTTGGTGCCGCGCTGACGTTCGTGCTGATCCGGCACTCGCGGGCCCAGCGGGCCGTCAGCATCACGCTGCTGTCGCTGACCCTCCTGCTGGAATGCGTGCTGCTGGCTTCCGTCTGGGACGGCGGAACCGCCGCCGTCAACATCGGCGGCTGGCCGCCGCCGTGGGGCATCGTGATGGTGGTGGACCAGTTCTCGTCCCTGATGCTGGTGGTCTCTTCCACTGTCAGCCTCGCGGTGCTGGTGTACGCCACCGGCCAGGGCATGGCCGACGGAGACCAGGACGCGCCGCTGTCCATCTTCCACCCCACCTACCTGATCCTGGTGGCGGGAGTGTCCAACGCGTTCCTGTCCGGCGATCTCTTCAACCTCTACGTGGGGTTCGAGATCCTGCTGACGGCAAGCTATGTGCTGATGACCCTCGGTGGAACCGGCCCACGCATCCGCGCCGGCGTCACCTATGTGGTGGTCTCCGTGGTGTCCTCCGTCCTGTTCCTCATCGCCATCGCCATGATCTACGGCGCCACCGGAACCATCAACATGGCGGACCTCGCCGTCAAGCTCGCGGACCTGGACTCCGGGACGCGGATGCTGCTGCACGTGATGCTGCTGGTGGCCTTCGGGATCAAGGCGGCTGTGTTCCCGCTGTCCTTCTGGCTGCCTGACTCGTACCCCACCGCACCCGCCCCCGTCACCGCCGTGTTCGCCGGCCTGCTGACCAAGGTGGGCGTCTACGCCATGGTGCGCACCGAGACGCTCCTCTTTCCGGGGGACTCGCTGAACACTCCGCTGATGGTGGCGGCCCTGCTGACCATGGTGGTGGGCATCCTGGGTGCGCTGGCCCAGAGCGACATCAAGCGTCTGCTCTCGTTCACGCTGGTGAGCCACATCGGCTACATGGTGTTCGGGCTGGCGATGTCCTCCGTGGCAGGACTTGGTGCGGCCGTGTTCTACGTGGCCCACCACATCACCATCCAGACCAGCCTGTTCCTGGTCACCGGCCTGATCGAACGCCGCGGCGGGAGTTCGTCGATCGACCGGGTTGCCGGCCTGGCCAAGCTGTCCCCGATGCTTGCCCTGCTGTTCTTCGTTCCCGCCATGAACCTGGCCGGAATCCCGCCGTTCTCGGGTTTCCTGGGCAAGCTCGGATTGCTGCAGGCCGGTGTTCAGCTGGGCACCCCGCTTGCCTACGCCCTGGTGATCGGCGGCGTCCTGACCAGCCTGCTCACGCTCCTGGCCATTGCCCGGGTGTGGAACCGCGCGTTCTGGCGCAAGCCCGAGGACGCCGAAAACCCCGACCCCGTGCTGCTGGCGCCCCCGGAGGACTCCGACACCGGCGACCGTGCCGGCAAACGCAACGTCACGCTCCTGCCGCGCACCATGGTGGGGTCGACTCTGGGGCTGGTGGCTTTCGGCGTCGCACTCACCGTGTTCGCCGGCCCGCTGTTCCGGGTGGCAGACCAGTCCGCGGTGGAAATGCTGGACAGGTCCTCCTACATCCAGGCGGTGCTGGGTGAAAACGCCCCCGTACCCACGATCGCGCAGCCGGAGCCCGCGCAGCCTGAGCCCGTGCAGCAGGAGGGACAGAAATGAACCGCCGACGGATTTCCATCCGGCAGGAACTGCCGCTGCTCGTGTGGCTGGTGTTTGTCTGGGGTGCCCTCTGGCAGGACTTCAGCCCCGGAAACCTGCTGTTCGGTGCGCTCATCGCCGTAGTGGTGGCCCGGCTGTTCTACCTGCCCCCGGTGGAACTGGGCGGCAGGTTCAGCATTGTGCGGGCCGTCCCGTTCGCGATCGTCTTCCTCGGCAAGGTGGTGGCCGCCAGCTTCCAGGTACTCTTCCTGGCCCTGGCCCGGGGGCCGAAGGTGACCAACGCCGTCGTCGCCGTCCAGTTGCGGAGCCACTCGGACCTGATGGTGACAGCCACGGGCCATGTCCTCTCGCTGATCCCGGGCTCGCTGGTGGTGGAGGTGGACCGCTCCACGTCGACGCTCTACGTCCACGGGCTCAACGTGCGGAGCGGGGAGGACATTGCGAACCTGCGCAAGGAGGTCCGGGATGCCGAGGCAGCGTTGATCAGGATCATGGGCACCCGCGAGGAACTGGCCGCTCTGAAAGAGGAAGTGGGCGCATGATGGAAATCGTCCTGACCATAACGGCCGTGATCCTGTCCCTGGCGGCAGCCGGAGCCATTGTCCGGATCGCCATCGGGCCGTCCCTGCTGGACCGGGTGCTGGCCTCGGACGTATTGCTGGCCATCATCGGGGCCGCGCTCTGCATAGACATGGCCGTCAACAGGCACCTGAACAACCTCATGCTGCTCGTGGCGCTGTCCATCATCGGTTTCATCGGGTCCGTGACCGTGGCGCGCTTCGTGGCCGACAGGCGGGAGCAGCCCAATGAATCCTGAACCCTCCGCCGTGGACACCATTGTTGACGCGGTGTCCGCCGTCTTCATGGTGGTGGGCGCCCTGATGTCCCTCGGTGCGGCCATCGGCCTGTTGCGCTTCCCCGACCTGATGAGCAGGATGCACGCCGCCACCAAGCCGCAGGTGCTGGGTCTCTTCCTGCTGCTTGCCTCGGTGGGCCTGCAGCTGCGGACCTGGTGGGTGTGGCCCGTGCTGTTCGTGGCGTGGATCTTCCAGGTGCTCACCGTCCCGGTGTCCGCGCACATGGTGGGCAGGGCCGGCTACCGCACCAAGCACCTGCACAAGGAACTGCTCACCACCGACGAGCTGGAAGCTGTGGTGCTGAAGGCGGCAGACAAGAAAGCCGCCGCCAAGCGGGCCGCCGACGAGGACGACGGCCCGGCCTAGCGGCGGCCCATGAGGGACTAAACGATGTCCTGGCTCTTGGCGAAGCGGGTGATGGCACGCTGCGTGCCCCGGTTGGCCAGGACCTGGATGATGGCGCTGACAGCGGCCGAAATCAGCGCAAAGGTCAGGGCGCTGCGCAGGGTGGTGGGGACGTCGTCCTTGTCGCCCTTGGGCGGCTTACGGCCGGTGATCTTTTCCCAGACGACGTCAACGGCCTTCGTGCCGGCGAATCCGGCCAGCAGGCTCACTCCGGTTCCAAGCAGCTTGATGAAAAAACTCACTCCAGTACCCCTAACAGGTGGGAAACGACGGAAACAGGGCTTCCCCTAGCCTAACCGCATCAACCCGCCCGGATCACCGCGCATTGTGACACCCGCCCCGGGATTTCGCGGCCCCGCGGGTGTAAACTGATCCACGCCCATAAGGGCGAATTGATACGACAGGGGAGCGTCGCCGTCGGGCATCACTGGAAGAGTCCAGGGAACCGGAGGCGGGCGCTGAGAGTGCGGACAGCCGCAGACCCTCGAACCTGATCCGGTTAGTACCGGCGCAAGGGAGTCGAGTTCTCAGAGTGTCCGGCAGCAGGCGGCGGAAGCCGCGGAGCGCCCGGGGAACACTCTCCCCTCCTGTACCTCAGGAGGAAGAAAATGACTGGAATTACCGCCAAGCAGTCGCTTGGCAACAGCAAGTACAGCTGGCGTGTGGTGGACATCGTGGTTGCCGCGTTGATCGCAGTGGCCGGCGGCGTCATCTTCTGGGCCTGGTCCCAGGGGGCCGCCGCAGTGTCGCCGCCCATGAACGCCGTCTACCCGCCGCTGACCGGCCTCATCGCCGGCGGCTGGATGATTCCCGCCGTCCTGGGCATGCTGATCATCCGCAAGCCCGGAGCCGCCCTGTTCTGCGAAACTGTCGCCGCCACCGGTGAACTGATCATGGGCTCGCAGTACGGAGCGTCAGTGCTGTTCTCCGGCTTCGTGCAGGGGCTGGGGGCGGAGATCATCTTCGCGGTGTTCGTCTACAAGAAGTTCAACCTGCCCGTTTCGCTGCTGGCGGGTGCCGCCGCAGGCCTCTTCTGCGGCCTGAACGACTCGTTCGCACCCTGGGGCTGGAATATCGCCTACGCTGCCGGCGACAAGCTGGCCTACATCATCTTCACAGCCATCTCGGGCGCCGTCATCGCCGGCGGCCTGTCCTGGCTCGCCACCCGCGGCCTCGCCAGGACCGGTGTGCTGAGCTCCTTCGCCTCCCGCAAGGCAGCTGCGGAGCCCGTCTTCTCCTGATGAACGCACACTGCTCATGACGCCTTCCGACACCGTCCGCCCGGCCGCGGTCACGGCACGCGGCTGGGGCTGGCGGCATGCCGGCCGGTCCCTGCCTGCCGTCCGCGCCCTGGACCTGGACATTCAGCCGGGCGAACGCGTGCTGCTGCTGGGTCCCTCCGGCGCGGGAAAATCCACGTTGCTGCACGCCCTCGCCGGGGTGCTCGGCGACAGCGACGCCGTAGCCCGGCACGATGGCGCGCCGGATGCGGATGACTCCGATGAGACGGGCGCCCTGCTGATCGACGGCGCTCCGCCCCGCGCCCAGCGGGGGCGGACCGGCCTGATGCAGCAGGACCCCGAGACGCAGGTGGTCCTTTCCCGCGTGGGGGACGACGTCGCCTTCGGCGCCGAGAACCTCGCTGTGCCGCGCACGGACATCTGGACGCGCGTCGGCGAGGCGCTCGACGACGTCGGGCTGGCTTACCTGCCGCTGGACCACCCGACGTCGGCCCTCTCCGGCGGCCAGAAGCAGCGCCTGGCGCTCGCCGGCATCCTGGCCATGCGACCGGGGCTGCTGCTCCTCGACGAGCCCACCGCCAACCTGGACCCTGCGGGGGTCCTGGAGGTCAGGGACGCCGTGGGCAGGTGCCTGGACAAAACCGGGGCCACGCTGGTGGTGGTGGAACACCGCGTGGGCGTCTGGAAAGACCTCGTGGACCGGATCGTGGTGCTGCAGCCCGGATCGGCCACGGACTCCGCGGTGCTGCTGGACGGGCCCCCGGACCAGGTCCTGGCACAGGCCCGGGACATGCTTGTTGCCGCCGGTGTCTGGGTTCCCGGGTATGTTCCCGCCACCCGGGCGCGGTCCGGCGGCACCGGAGCGCAGGGTTCTGCGGGTGCCGGTGACCCGGGGGGCGCACGGGGCGGGGGCGCCCGGGGCCGGGAACCTCCTGTTGGCGGCCGAGAACCTTGCGGTCTCCCGCGAACGTCCCCGCCGGCGGCGCTTCAAGGCTGTCCCTCCGGTACCGGTGCAGGCCGGCATCACGGCACAGGTCCGGGCCGGCCAGGCCCTGACCGTCACCGGGCCCAACGGTTCCGGAAAGTCCACGTTTGCCCTCACCCTCGCCGGGTTGCTCCAGCCGGTGGAGGGCAGGGTTTCCGCCACCGTTGACCTCAGCGAAGGCGCCGGGATCGACCCGTACAAGTGGAAAGCGGAGCAGCTGATCTCCCGGATCGGCACCGTTTTCCAGGAACCGGAGCACCAGTTCGTCACCGGCCGGGTGCTGGATGAGCTGATGTTCGGCCCGCGGCACCTGGGCCACGGCGAGGAACGCGTGGACGAACTCCTGGAGCGGCTGCGGCTGACCAAGCTGGTGGAGGCGAACCCCTACACACTCTCGGGCGGGGAGAAGCGCAGGCTGTCCGTCGCCACGGTGCTGGCCGCCCATCCCCGGGTGCTGATCCTCGACGAACCCACGTTCGGCCAGGACGCCAACACCTGGGCGGAACTGGCGTCCTTCCTGTCCGAACTCCTCGACGCCGGCACCGCTGTGGTGTCGGTGACCCACGACCAGGAGTTCAGCGACGTCCTCGGCGGCACCGAGCTGAAACTTGATGCACCGGAACCCGGCCGGCCCGGACTGCGCAACCCGGAGGTGGCCGCCCCATGAGGGAAGCATTGACTCTGCAGGCGAACCACGCCCTGCTGACCCGGGCCAATCCGCTGGCCAAGTTCGCCGTCGTCATGCTGATGACCGTGGTGCTGGCGCTGTCCATCGACTGGGTGTCCGCCTCCGTTGCGCTGGCCTTTGAGCTGCTGCTCTTCCCGCTGGCCGGACTGACCGTGGCGTTGCTCTGGCAGCGTGGCTGGCCGCTGATCCTGGCGGCTGGGCTGGGCGGCTGGAGCACCTCGATCGTGGCCCCGGACAGCGGAAGGATCCTGCTCGACGTCGGCATCTGGTCCATCAGCGAAGGTTCGCTGGAGCTGGGGCTCGGATTCCTGCTGCGGGGGCTGGCAATCGCCCTCCCCGCGGTGCTGCTGATGAGCTGCACGGACCCGACCGACCTCGCTGACGCCCTCGCCCAGAAAGCGAAGCTGCCGCACCGGTTTGTGCTGGGCACCCTGGCCGCCATGCGGCTCGTGGGGCTGATGGCCGAAGAATGGCAGACGATCGGCATGGCCCGGCGCGCCCGCGGGGTGGGCTCCCACGGGAGTCCGGGGCAGCGCCTCCGGGCGATGCTGGGGCAGAGCTTCGGGCTCCTGGTCCAGGCCGTCCGCCGGGCCTCACGGCTTGCTGTCACCATGGAGGCGCGGGGGTTCGGCGGTGCGCGGCGGACCTGGGCACGTGAGTCCACGTTCAGCACCCTGGACATCTGGGTGGTCCTCGGCGGAGTGCTGATTGCCGCCGCGGCCGTGTCCGCCGCCGTCGGCGCAGGGACGTGGAATATGGTGTTCCTCGGGCAGCAGTAGGCCCGGCCGCCACCCGATATATCGCACGGGATGAATAATCTGTGAGCTTGACGGCAGTTTCCAGCGTTTCGCAGCCTGGAATAACTCATGCGTGATATTTTTTTCGTATGACTCAAGAAACTGCTGAACACGTAGGCCTGCTGCTCCGCGATGCCCGCGGCGAGAAGGGCTGGACCCAGGGGCAGCTGGCAGCCGAGCTGGGCACCAGCCAGAGCGCCATCGCCCGGATGGAACAGGGCAAGCAGAACCTCAGCCTCAAAATGATCCAGCGGCTCGAGGCCATTGTAGGCCGCAGCATCGTCAAAGTGGGCCGCCCGCAGATGACGCACCTCCGGGTGGAAGGCGGCCGCACGCTGTCCGGTTCCGTGGACGTCAACAGCAGCAAGAACGCCGGCGTGGCACTTCTCTGCGCCAGCCTCATCAACCGCGGCACCACCACGTTGCGCAGGCTGGCCCGGATCGAGGAAGTGAACCGGATCGTGGAGGTGCTCACCAGCATCGGTGTCGAATGCACCTGGCTCAACGCCAACGACCTGCAGATCCGCCGCCCCGCAGTCCTGGACCTCGATTCCATGGACGTGGAGGCTGCCCGGCGCACCCGCAGCGTGATCATGCTGCTGGGCCCGCTCCTGGACGAATCCGCCGAATACCGGCTTCCGTACGCGGGCGGCTGCGACCTGGGCACCCGCACCGTGGAACCGCACATGCAGGCCCTGCGCCAGTTCGGCCTGTCAGTGGACGCCAAGTCGGGTTTCTATTCGGTCCAGGCCCCCCCGGCCGACGGCGACAACCGCACCTTCGTGCTGAGCGAACGCGGTGACACAGTCACCGAAAACGCCATCATGGCGGCCGCCCACCGCCGCGGCACCACGGTGATCCGCAACGCCAGTCCCAACTACATGGTCCAGGACCTCTGCTTCTACCTGCAGGGCCTGGGCGTGGTGATCGAGGGCGTGGGGACCACCACCCTGAAGATCACCGGCCTGCCGTCCATCGACGTCGACATTGAATATTTCCCGTCCGAGGACCCGATTGAGGCGATGAGCCTGATCACCGCCGGCATCGTGACCAATTCCGAGGTCACCATCCGCCGGGTTCCCATCGAATTCATGGAGATTGAACTCGCCACCCTGGAACAGATGGGCCAGGAGTTGGAGATCTCCGGCGAGTACTTTGCCCGGAACGGCCGCACCCGGCTGGTGGACGTCACCACGAAGCCTTCCGCGCTGCATGCCCCCACGGACAAAATCCACCCCATGCCGTTCCCGGGCCTGAACATCGACAACCTGCCGTTCTTCGCAGTCATTGCGGCCAATGCCGAAGGCCAGACCATGATCCACGACTGGGTCTACGAGAACCGCGCCATCTACCTCACCGAGCTGAACAAGCTGGGGGCACGCGTCCAGCTGCTGGATCCGCACCGGATCTACGTCAACGGCCCAACCCGGTGGCGGGCCGCCGAGGTGGGCTGCCCGCCCGCCCTCCGCCCGGCCGCCTGCATCCTGCTGGCCATGCTGGCCGCCCGCGGGGTGTCCGAGCTTCGCAACATCTACGTGATCGAGCGCGGGTACGAGGACCTGGCCGAGCGGCTGAACACCATCGGCGCCAAGATCGAGTACTTCCAGGACTGACCCGGCCGAACCTGCCAGCCGGGACCGACCGAACCGCGGCGCCGTTGCTGCGCCTGTCGTACGGGGCGTCACGGGGGCACAATGTATGCATGCGAACTTTCGGGGTTGAGGAAGAGCTGCTGATTGTGGACCCCGTGACCGGGGAGCCGCTGGCGCTGGCGGACGCCCTGCTGACGGGGCGGAAGCTCGCTGCCGACGACGCTCCGGACAAGCCCCGGATCCCGGACCCCCACGATCCAACCCATCACGACGGCGACACCGGGCTGACTGCCGAACTGAAACTAGAGCAGATCGAGACCCAGACCCGTCCGTGCCTGAACTATGGGGAGCTGCTCCTGCAGATCCGCCAGGGCCGGGTCCTGGCCGACACCGCCGCCAAGAAGCACAATGCACGGGTGGCGGCGCTGGCAACATCGCCGATTGCCTCCACCACGCACACCACGCCGAACCCCCGCTATGCCACCATGCAGGAGCGCTTCGGGCTCACCGTCCATGAGCAGCTGACCTGCGGGTTCCACGTGCACACTTTCGTCGAATCCCCGGAAGAAGGCGTGGCGGTCATCGACCGGATCAGGGACAAACTGGCGGTGCTCACGGCGCTCAGCGCGAACTCGCCGTACTGGAACGGCGTGGAGACCGGCTTTGAAAGTTACCGCACGCAGGCCTGGAACCGCTGGCCGACGTCGGGCCCGTCCCAGATCTTCGGAACGCACTCCATGTACCGCCGCGTGGTCACCCGGCTGCTGGACAGCGGCGTGCTGCTGGACGAAGGCATGATCTACTTCGACGCGAGGCTCTCGCGGAACCACCCCACCGTGGAAGTCAGGGTGGCTGACGTCTGCCTGCAGGCCGAGGACGCCGCCCTGATCGCCGTCCTGGTGCGCGGCCTGGTGGAATCGGCCAGCAGGGAATGGCGGGCCGGTGTGGACCCCGCACCGGTACCGACGGTGCTCCTGCGGATGGCGGCGTGGCAGGCCAGCAATTGCGGACTCCGCGGAGAACTCCTGGATTTCGGCACGTTCCGTCCTTCTCCTGCCGAGGAAGTGGTGGAGGCGCTGGTGGACTACGTGGCGCCTGTCCTGGCGGAACAGGACGAGCTGGAACTGGCCCGCGAAGGCGTGCGGCGCATCCTGGACCGCGGGACCGGTTCGGAGCAGCAGCGCCACGTCATGCAGGAAAGCCTGGCTGCGACCCCGGACGCGGCCACCGGGCTGGCGGCCGTTGTTGCCCACGCGGTGGAAGTCAGCATGCGCCGGACCGAAGCCATCACCGCGCGCGAGAAGGCGCCGGTGCTGTTGCGCGTCCGCCAGTCCTGATCAGGTTCCTACTACCCCGGAGCGCGCCATGGAAACCGAATACGCAACAGTCGCCGGCCATGATGTCACCACCATCACCTGCGTCTGTGGCAACACCGTCAGCGACGACGGACTGATCCAGGCCAACTCCGAAGGAATGCCTGTCCACCTTGGCGAGGACACTCCCGTGCCTGCCGGACTGGCCGAGTGGCCCGGGGACGAGGACCTCTACACGCTGTGCCCGGCATGCGGCCGCGTCTACCATGACACCGTCATCGAAGAGACCGGAACCGCGCCCGTGGCCTTCACTGTGGATGTTGCGTCGGGCCCGGTTGCCGAAGCGATCCGGCTGCACTGGGAGCTCGACACCTGAGGTTCCCCGGGCCAGGCGGAAACAGGTAGTGGACACTCTGTTCCGGGCTTGGTGCCGTGCCGTAGCTTTGGCGCTATCGCGTCAGTCAGCGGTGCTCGAGGGGGATCGAACGCACCGGCGGACCTGCCGGAACCCGGCCGCCCGCCAGACACGATCCCGTCCACCACTTGCGCGCGCGCAGCAGCACGCCGCATCAGCCAGGCACTGACCGCCCGGCGGATCCGGTTCCGGAACGCGCCCCGAATCTCCCGGGGCGGACCGGTTCATCGAACGGGGATCAGTCCATGCAAAGGCGCATCACACCAGCAGCCCTCCTCCTGACGGCGTTCCTGGCGCTCACCGGGTGCGGAACAAACACCGGCACCACAACCACCGGTACGGAAACCGCCACCTCGTCGCCCCCAGCCTCGAGCGCCACGCCAAGCCCGGCGAAGACCTACACGGATGCGGACCTGAGCAGCCTGCTGTCCACCCTGAAGGATTCCCAGGGGCGCCCCCTGACGGTGGTTCCCGCGGCGCAGATCGACCAGGGCATCATCAAGGCCAAGGAAGTGCTCAAGAGTGCGGTGTTCACGCCGCCGGCGTGCAACGTCTTTGCCGACAGCAACTCCCAGATTCCCGAGGACAGCACGTATGCGGCAGGAACCACCGTCTCGGCTGCGGACAAGACGGCGATAGTCGTCACCGTCATTGCCCTCAAGGATGCCAAGGAGCTGACGGACCATCTGGATGCGTCCAGGAAGGCTTCGGCGGAGTGCAGCAACTTCACCGTTGAACTGGCGGGACAGAAGATCACCACCGAGGTTCAGCCGGTAGACGCCCAGACGAAAGGCGACCAGTCCTTTGCCGCGCTGGCCAGGCAGAGCCTCTCCACCGGCGAGAAGCAGACGGCGCTGACCATGACAGGGATCAAGGGGAACTTGGCTGCCACGGCGGTGAAGGCCGGTCCGGACGTGACCCCGAACGCCGCGCCCGAGCTCGCCCAGCTGATTGACACCATCCTCGCGCACGGCTGACGGGCGGGGCGCAAGGGGCGACCCGCAAGACGCCGTGAAGCGCGAACGGACAGTTAGGGCCCTCAACAGCGCGGGAAACAGGGCCGTATCTGTCCGTTCGCGCTGGTCAGGTTCAGGCTGGTCAGATCTGTTTCAGCGCCTGCTCCAGGTCGCGGATGAGGTCGTCCACATCCTCGAGTCCCACGGACAGGCGGACCACGCCGTCGCTCAGCCCGATGGCCGCGCGGCCCTCCGGGCCCATGGCACGGTGGGTGGTGGTGGCCGGGTGGGTGATGAGTGTCTTGGCATCGCCAAGGTTGTTGGAAATGTCGATGATCCGCAGCGCGTCCAGCAGCGCAAAGGCTGCTTCCTTCGCCGTACGGCCCGCCGACGGTGAAAGCTCCAGCGTGAGCACGGTGCCGCCGGCCTTCATCTGCTGGGCCGCCAGCTCATACTGCGGGTGGGATTTCAGCAGCGGGTACTTGACCCAGCTGACCGCCGGCTGCCCCTCAAGCCATTCGGCGAGGCGCAGCGCGGAGGCCGAGGAATGGTTGACGCGCAGCGCCATGGTTTCCAGGCCCTTCGTCAGCACCCAGGCGTTGAAGGCGGATAGTGCGGGCCCGGTGTGGCGCATCAGCTGCTTGACCGGCCCGTCGATGAACTCCTTGGTGCCCAGGATGGCCCCGCCAAGGACCCGGCCCTGGCCGTCGATGTGCTTGGTGCCGGAGTACACGATCACGTCCGCGCCGAGTTCCCCGCAGCGCTGCAGCAGGGGAGTGGCAAAGACGTTGTCGACGACGACGGTCGCCCCTGCCGCGTGTGCCAGTTCGCTGACCGCGGCGATGTCCACGATTTCCTGCATCGGGTTCGACGGCGACTCAAAGAAGACCGCCGTCGTGGGCTCCGAAAGGGCGGCGCGCCACTGCTCCAGGTCCGGGCCGTCCACGAAAACCGTTTCCACGCCCCACCGGGGCAGGATCTCGTTCAAAATGACAAAGCAGGAGCCGAACAGCGAGCGGGCGGCCACCACCCGGTCACCGGCAGCCAGCAGGGCGCCCAGTGCCGTGAAGACGGCGGACATGCCGGACGCCGTCGCAAAGCAGGCTTCGGTGCCCTCGAGCAGCCGGAGCCGCTCCTGGAACGTGGCCACGGAGGGGTTGCCGTAGCGGGAGTACACAAACCGTTCGTCCTCGCCGGTGAAGGCGCGTTCGGCGGCGGCCGCGGATTCGTACACGAACCCGGAGTTGAGGAAGATCGGCTCGGCGGTCTCCTGGAAATTGGTGCGGTCAAGGCCGCCGCGGACAGCCTGGGTATCGGGGCTCCAGCCGGCGGCGTCGGGATTGAAGGTCACTTAGTTCTTTCCGAGGTTGGTGGGCAGTCCGCGGTTCTTCCAGCCGTTGACGGTGCGTTCGCCGAATCGGTCCGGTTCGCCTTCAAACCCTTCGAGGACGTTGTAGGCGGTGAACCCGGCCCGCGTGGCGGCAATCGCAGCAGCGACGGACCGGACACCGGAACGGCAGAGGAACACCAGCTCGACGCCGGAGTCCTCGGGTGCCTGTTGCTTCAGTTGGTCGACAAAATCCGGGTTGGGGATGCCGCCGGGGAAGGTCCACTGGATGAAGAGGGGATCGTTGTCCGTGGCCTTGGTGTCCGGGATGCCGATGTGCGCCCACTCGCCCTCAGTGCGCACATCCACCAGGACCGCGCCCTGTTCGAGTTTGGCCCAGGCGTCCTGCGGGCTCAGGTCCCCTGCGTAGCTCACGCGTGGCCCTCGAAAGCTTCGCCGGACAGATCGGCGTCGAACTCAAGTTCGTCCACTGCGGTTGCCACTGCAGCGTCGGAGCTGGCGACGGCCTCGGGCAGGATCACGGCCTGGGCCACGATCACGCTGGTGCCGTTGAAGGTTGCCGCCGGGCTCCCGTGGAGGACATAACCATCAGCCAGTGCGGCTGAGATGCGCTCGCAGAACGAACGGTCATCGGGGCCGGTGATGAGCCGGTAGGACAGCTTTTCCTGCGGCAGCGCCACGGGCGGGTTTTGGTCGGCGGCGGCCAGTTCGGCGGCCGGGGCCAGCGGTGCGGGTGCGTCGGACACGACGGATCTCCTTCTCTCACGCTTGCAACTCGAGTATCGATATGCCGAGTATTCACCTGAGGCACCCCGCCGCGGAAGGAGGGTTGCCGACCGGCCAGTCAGGGCTTGGCGCCGGTTCTCATTACTCCCCAAAAACGTAACACTTACGACGGCGGCCCGCACCGCCGTCGTCGTCATCTTCCGTAACGGGACCGGCCGCACCGCGGCGCCATAGGGGCACCGTCCATGCCCGGTACGTGACCCCGGATTGCAGTTACAAATGCCACCGCCGGGAGGATAATGACGGGAGATGAACCGCCGTCACGCCGGATGAAATCAGGCAGCCGTGAATGAATCGAACCGGAATACAGTCAGTCCCATGCTGCACTTCGGTTGGTTCGTGGGTCACGGTTTCGGCGTCCAGGGCTGGGGCACGCCCGGGTACGGCATCGGATACGACTGGAAAAAACCCGCCCTGTACCAGCACGCGGTGCGGGAATTCGAACGCGCCGGGCTGGACCTGTTCATCATCGAGGATTCCCTCACGGTGCCGGACACGTACGGGGGGACCGCCGAAGTGTCGCTGGCGCAGGCGTCCTTCGCGCCCAAGCACGATCCGTTGGCCCTGGTGCCCTACCTGCTCTCCGCCACGGACCACCTCGGCATTGTTCCCACCATCAGTGCGTCCTTCTACCCGCCGTTCACCGCTGCGCGTCTGCTGGCCACGCTGCAGCACTTCTCCAGCGGCCAGCTCGGCTGGAACGTGGTGACCTCCGGCAGTGACCTTGCCGCGCAGAACTACGGGCTGGACCAGCAGATCGAGCATGACCTCCGCTACGAGAAGGCGGAGGAGTTCGTTGACGTGGTGCGCAAACTTTGGCGCAGCTGGGAGCCGGACGCCATCGTGGAGGACGCGGTGGCAGGCGTCTTCGCGGACCATACGAAGGTCCACCCGATCAACCACGACGGCGAATTCTTTAAAGTCCGGGGGCCGCTGAACACCGCGCCGCTGCCTGAGGAACCGGTGCTGGTGCAGGCCGGAGCGTCGCCGCGGGGCAAGGCGTTCGCCGGCGGCAACGCGGACGTCGCAATTGCCCTGGCCAGGGGTGCTGACAGCATGAAGGCCTACCGCGATTCGATCCGGGCCGAGGCGGCCGCGGCAGGACGGAACCCCGACGACGTCAAGGTGCTGTATGTCCTTAAGCCCACCGTGGTGGGCTCCCGTGCCGAAGGGGATGAGCTGCGGGAGCAGCGCCGCCAGCTCACCCAGCGCGACATCGACAGCCAGTTGAACTCCATCTCCTACCTCTCCGTGATCGACTTCAAACAGTTCGACCTCGACGCTCCGCTCCCCGAACTCACCACGAACAGCAACCAGGGCACCCTGGACCATTTCGCCAAGGCGGGCCCGCCCGGGTCCACGCTGCGCCAGCTCCTGCAGGCCCGCAGCGGCGGCGCGGGGGACAGCATCATCGGCACGGCCGACGAGATCGCCGACTACCTGGAGGAAACCGGCGCCCAGGTGGGCGGGGACGGGTTCCTGTTCTCCGGTTTCGTTGATCCGGCCACCGTTCACGGCGTGCTGGACCGCTTGGCCCCGGTGCTGCGGCGCCGCGGGCTGCTCCGGACAAGCTATGGCGACGGCGGCTTCCGCCGGAACCTGCTGGACTTCTAGTCGCCATGGGCAGCGGCAGCGGGAACTTCCTGATCGGCACGGCGCACCTGCGGGCAAGGGACCTCGCCGGGGCCGCGGCTGATCCGGCTGTGAAGTTCGTCCTGAGCGTGGACGCCCTGGAACTGATCGGGCTCTCGCGGGAGGTGGTGCAGCGGACCATCGACTCCGGCCGCCGCGTCTACGGCCTCAACACGCTGCTGGGGTCAGGCCGGGACACCGCCGTGGACGAGAAGTCGATCCTCGCCTACCAGGTGCAGGTGGTCCGTTATCACAACAGCGGGGTGGGGGAGCTGCTCGGCGCTGATGAAGTCCGGGCCGTGATCCTGGCGCGGCTGGTGGGCTTCAGTCGCGGCGGCTCCGGAGTCCGGCCGGAGACAGCCCGCTTCTATGCCGAAATGCTCAACCGGGGCGTGGTCCCCGCCATCCCGCGCGACGGATCCGTAGGTTCCGCCGACCTGACCCACCTTGCCGCCGTGGCCGCCGTCGCCATCGGGGAAGGCCAGGCCGTTGGGGCGGACGGGCGGCTGCTGCCCGGCGGGCAGGCACTGGCCGACGCCGGGCTGGCGCCCCTGGAACTCGCGCCCGGCGAAGCCCTGGCCCTGGTCAGCTCCAACTCCTATTCAATCGGCGTCGGCGCGCTGGTGCTGCACCGCCTCCTGCGGCTCGCCGACCTTGCGGACACCGCGCTCGCGCTGTCGCTTGAGGCGACGGCAAGGCACGACGGCGGCGGCAACCTCAGCCCGTTTTCGCCGGCTGTGCAGGCGGCCAAAGCCGTCCACGGGCAGTCGGTCACTGCGGCCCATGTGCTCCGGCTCCTGGAGGACGGGTGGCTGGAGGATCCGGCCCGGGAGGCATCCGTGCAGGACGCGCTCTCCTTCCGCGCGGCACCCCAGACCCACGGCGCCGTCCGGTGGCAGATCACGGCACTGGAGGATGCCCTGGAGGTGGAGCTGAACGGCCGCGGCGACAACCCGCTCACCGACATCGGGTCCGGGCGGATGGTCTCCGGCGGGAACTTCCAGCCCATGCAGCTGGCGCTCGCATTCGAGGCGCTGCGCCTGGGGCTGGCCCATCTCGGGATCAGCAGCGAACGCCGGATTGCCAAGCTTTATCCGCCGCAGCGGCGGATCCGTCAACGGCACCTCGAGGCTGCCAGGAACGGAGCACCGCTGGAGCCGGAAGAGCTGCCCGGACTGCTGTGGTACTCGGCGGCAGGCCTGTTGTCCGAGCTCAAAGTCCTGGCGGCGCCGGCCACCCTTGGTGCGCCCACGCTGTCTGCGGATGTCGAAGACCACTCAACGCTGGCCCCGCTGGCCCTCCAGCTGCTGGAGCGTTCCGTGGATGCCGCCGGGAGGCTGCTCGCCATTGAGGCGCTGACCGCCGCGTACCTGCTGGGCGGAGCTGAGTCGCGTGCGGTGCGGCCGCTGGGAAAGGGGACGGGTGCCGTCGTCGAGCGTCTTTCCCCCCTGCTGGCCCGGCACCTGCCGGCGGCAGCGCTCGTGGAGCAGGCCCGCGCCGAACTGGACGCCTTCCTCTGCAACGGCTTCAACAGTGCCCTGGACGCCGCCCCGGAAACCCGCACCACCGGCGGGCCCGCCAGCGGCACGGAAAGGCAACGATGAGCACCATGACAGGCAGGCACGCGGTCCGGGACGCCGATGTTGCGGCGGATGCCGCAGCCGTCCTGGCCCAGGTGGGGAACACCCCGCTGGTGCCACTGGACGTCCTGGGCAGGGGCCTGGGCAGCGCGGTCTACGTCAAGCTCGAATCCGACAATCCGGGCGGATCCATCAAAGACCGGACGGCGCTGAGCATGGTCCGGGCCGCTGAGCGCAGCGGTGAACTCCGGCCGGGCGCAACCATCGTGGAGAGCACCTCCGGGAACACCGGGATCGGGCTGGCGCTGATCGGTGCACTGACCGGACACCCCGTGGTGGTGGTCACCGGGGACACCATCTCATCCGAGAAGCTCGCCGCGCTGCACCGTTATGGCGCCAGGGTGGTGGTGACGGACTGGACCGCGCCGTCGGAGTCGCCGGAGAACGCGCGGGCCGTCGCGGCCCGGATCACGGCGGAGAATCCGGGAGCCTGGCGGCCGCAACAGTTCGACAATCCGGCCAATCCGCTGGCCCACTACGAAGGGACAGCGCCGGAGATCTGGCAGCAGACGTCCGGGAAAGTGACCCATTTCGTGGCCGGTATCGGCACCGGCGGCACCATCAGCGGCAACGGCCGGTACCTGAAGGAAAAGACCGGCGGCCATGTGGAGGTGATCGCCGCGGATCCTGTTGGCTCCGTGTACAGCGGGGGCCACCCGGGCAAGATCCTGGTTGACGGCGTGGGTAACTCCTGGCCCCAGGCCGAGTGGCCCAAAATATTCGACCGCGCCATCGTGGACCGTTTCCTGCGCATTCCAGACAACGAGGTGTACACCACGGAGCACCGGTTGCTGAATGAAGAGGGACTGTCCCTGGGGCCCTCGTCCGGGCTTGCGGTGGCAGCCGCCCTCAGGGTTGCGCGGGCCGCCCCGCACGGGTCCGTGGTGGTGGCGATAGCGCCCGACGCCGGCAGCAACTACCTGAGCAAGGCCTTCAATCCGGTATGGCTGGCCGACAATCATATCCACCTGGCGGCCGAATTCGTGGAGGATTAGCTCGCGTGCTTAGCATCACGACTCGGATACGGCTAGAGACAGACAGACCGGTCTCGTTGTACTCTTTTGAAACGTTCGCGGTTCCCGCATCCTCGAAACAAGTATGCGGTGTAGTCAAGGACGGGTCCCGGGCTCAGCCGGGACCAGCTCTTATAAAGGAATAGCCAATGTCAATGGATGAGAATTCTTTTCCAGCATTGACCGATGGAGAATCGACTGCGTACCGGGGACCGCAGCCGAACCCGCCTTCGGACGTGAGTGATCCGACGATCCGTGGACAGGCGTGGGACATCATCGAGTCCGTACTGGATGACGCCACTCCGCAGAGCGAGTGGGCACGTGAGCAGTTGCGCAGCCGGATGGAATCGCACCCGGGGAATCCCGAGCGCGCCCTCCTGGAGCACCTCATGGCCACACGGAGCATCACGGATGAGCAGTCGGACGATTCCGAGCCCAACCTGCCCAGCCCTGATTTGCCGACTCCCGACGAGGACTACGGCAACACGGTGCTGTTCACCCGCCGGAGCAGGCGCCGCATCGAGGCGATCCTCGGCGACAGGATGCTCCTCACCGCGTTCCAGCCCATCCACGAGCTTGCCGGCAGGAACGTCGTCGGCGTTGAGGCCTTGACGCGTTTTGTCAGCGACGACGGCGCCAGCGCGGATCACTGGTTCAACGAGGCCGCTGCCGTCGGCCTCGGGACGGACCTTGAATTTGCCGCCCTGCAGGCAGCCCTTGTGGCCGCGGAACAATTGCCGCCGCACGTCTACGTGGCGTTGAACCTCTCACCGGCCACGTGCCTGGACCCCCGGCTCCGGGCGTTCGTGGAGCAGTCCCAACTGGCGGTGGACCGGATCGTCGTCGAACTGACGGAACGCCTTGCCGAATACGAATACGATCCTGTGGTGGAGGCACTGGCACCGCTTCGTTCGCGCGGACTTCGGGTTGCTGTTGACGGCGCCGGCGCGGGCTTCGGTTCGATGAGCCAGGTCACGCACCTCAGCCCGGACATCATTAAGCTCGACCGCAGCCTCATCGCAGGAATCGACCACGCCGCGGGCCAGAAAACCCTGGGCGCGGCCATGGTGGAGTTTGCCCGGCAGGTTGGCGCGGACCTGGTTGCCGAGGGAATCGAAACCCAGGCCGAGCTCACCGCGGTCATGGACCTTGGGATGGCCTACGGGCAGGGATACCTCCTGGGCCGCCCCTCGGTCCAGCCGCTCGACTGGGCCGCCTGGCGAACGTCGGCCCACCGCGAGGCGTCCACGTCGGGATCTACCGGCCCGGCCAACTAGACGCTCTCTCGGTTGTTGCTGCCTGAGCCGGGACGCTCTCTCAGTCCCGGCTGATCACTCGATGGCCTGCATCCTGCTGATATCTCCACGGTGCGCCTGTCGGATCATTTCGCCGTTCAATCAGGGCGGCGGGTGATCAGGCGGCCGACAACCGGCACACCAAGTGGAAGAGCGTTGGGAATTTACCGACCCCAGGTGAGAGAGCGTTGGGCGAGGGGTGGGTATAGTGCCCGCTATGGATGACAAGGCAACTCTGCACCGCTACCTGCGCACGCGGCGTGCGGACCTCCTCGCCAAACTCGACGGGCTGGACGAGTACGACGCCCGGAGGCCCCTGACGCCGACCGGCACCAACCTGCTTGGCCTGGTGAAGCACGTGGCCAGCGTGCAGCTTGGATACTTCGGCGAGGTCTTCGGGCGCCCGAGTCCGCGGGACCTGCCGTGGGACGCCGAGGACGCAGAACCCGACGCCGACATGTGGGCTGGCCCGGAGGAGACTCGGGAGCAGATCGTTGAACTCCATCGGTTCTCCGCTGAGCACAGCGACGCCACGATTGACGCGCTACCGCTGGACGCGCCAGGGGAAGTGCCCTGGTGGCCGGGGGAACGCAGGCACGTCACTCTCCACCAGATCCTGGTGCACATGTGCGTGGAAACGGCCCAGCACCTGGGCCACGCCGACATCCTCCGCGAGCTCATCGACGGATCAGCAGGCCAGCGGCCGGGAGACCCGAACCTGACATCGCGCACCGCCGAGGAATGGGCCGCCCACCGCTCGCGGATCGACGCGGCGGCCCGCGCCGCGGCGGACCAAGTGAGAGAGCGTCCGGGAAATGGGGGCAGGTGGTGAGAGAGCGTCCGGCGGGGTGGAGGGGGCTACTCGATCGTGGCGAACAGCTCGTTGAGTTCGTCGGTCAGCTGTTTCCGGAGCGCGGGCGTGCCGATTTCCTTGCCGTCGATGTGGTTCACCGGAGCCAGCAGCCGGATGCTGGAGATCAGCCACACGGCATCGGCGTCGAAGAGATCCCTCGGCTCCAGCGGGCCGTAGCCGAGTTCCCAGCCCGCAGCCTTGGCGGCAGCAAAGAGCGCACCCTGCGACGTTCCCGGGAGGATGCCGCTGTCCAGCTGCGGGGTGATGAGGCGGCGCACCGTGCGGGTGCCGCCGTCGCCGTCGTCGACCGTGTCAAGGTGAGCCAGCAGGACGGTGGACGTGGGGCCTTCGAGGACACGGCCGTCGGAGGACGTGAAGATGACATCGTCCGCCCCCTGGTTGTGGGCGTAGCGCAGGGCCGCCATGTTGACCGCGTAGGAGAGCGTCTTGGCGCCCAGCAATAGCCACGGCGCCCGTTCGCCCACTTCACTGTCGTAGCCGCGGTCCAGGAGGATGACATCGATTCCGGTCTCGCGCTGGCGCCGGCCGGCGGCGGGGACGGCGGAAGCCTGGACCCAGCAGGTGGGGCGCGCTCCGCCCTCGGCGCCGCGGGTGCAGATCAGCTTCACCACCGTCTCATCTTCCTCCGGTGTGCCGGCGGGATGCTGGGAACGGTATTCGGCCACCGCCGTCGCGATGGCCCGGCGCCAGGTGTCCTCCGCGGGGATGTCCAGCTCCAGTGCGCGGGCCGAACCCTGCAGCCGCCGCAGGTGCGCATCGAGCTTCCGCGGGTTTCCGCCAACAGCCAGCATGGATTCAAAAACGCCGTCGCCGCGGGTGGCGCCCTGGTCCGTGGCCATCAGCTGCGGCTGTGAAGCATCGGCGATCCGGCCGTCGTCGAACCGGGGGTCAAGGAAAACGAGAACGGTGGCCGGGGCAGCAGGAGTCATGCCTCAAGCTTAGCGTCGGCGCCGCTTCCTTCCCCTGCGGGGGATAGGCTGTGCTGGATGCCTCTCCGGAACCGGTCCGGCGGGCGAGTAACCGTTGGAGTCTGTCTGTGTTGTGGCCGTTTCCGCTGGTGGGCACCGCGCCTTACTGGCTCGTGCTGGCGCTGAGCATTGTTGACCTGGTCATCCGGGTGCTGGCGCTGGGAATCATTCCGGGCAACCGCCGTCCCACCACGGCCATGGCCTGGCTGCTGGGAATCTTCTTTGTGCCCGCTCTCGGACTGATCCTGTTCCTGCTTTTCGGGAACTTCAAACTCTCCCGAAAGCGCCGTGCACAGCAGGACGCCGTGAACAAGCGGGTCCGCGCCGGCACCTCCCAGCTGGCCGCCGTCGAAAGCGAATACGACGGTCCGGAATGGGTGGCTTCAGCAGCGGAACTGAACAAGACCCTCGGTTCGCTGCCCATGGTGGACGGCAACAGCGTGGAGCTACTGCCCGGGTACCCCGACTCCATCAAGGCCATGGCCGCCGCCGTGCGCGGAGCGAAGAACTTCGTCAATGCCGAGTTCTACATCATGAGCACGGACCACATCACCGACGACCTGTTCACCGCCCTGGAAGAGGCCGCGGAGCGCGGCGTCCAGGTCCGTGTGCTGTTCGACCACCTCGGCACCCTGCGGATCAAGGGCTACCGCAAGCTCATCGCGCGCCTGAAGGCCAGCAAGATTCAGTGGCGGCCCATGCTGCCGCTGAATCCTGTCCACGGCCAGTGGCGCCGGCCCGACCTGCGCAACCACCGCAAGATCATGGTGATCGACGGCGAAATCGCCTTTACGGGCTCGCAGAACCTGATCGAGCCCTCCTACAACAATCCCCGGCACCGCAAGGTGGGACGGGAGTGGGTGGAGCTCATGGCCTGCCTGCGCGGGCCGATTGTCACCACGCTCAACGTGGTCTTCGCCACCGACTGGCTCAGTGAGACGGACGAGTCCCTGGAGGACCAGCTTGCCCACCGGCCCGAGATGGCACCGGGTGCCGTGACCGCCCAGGCCGTCCCCAGCGGCCCCGGCTTCATCACCGAGAACAACCTGCGCCTCTTCAACACCCTCATCTACTCCGCCCAGCACAAGATCTCCATCTGCAGCCCGTACTTCGTCCCCGATGATTCGCTGCTCTATGCGGTGACGACGGCGGCGCAACGGGGCGTCGACGTCGAACTTTTCGTCTCGGAAAAGGGGGACCAGTTCCTGGTCCACCACGCTCAGCAGTCCTACTACGAGGCGCTGCTGGAGGCGGGCGTGCGGATCTACCTGTACAAGGCGCCGTTCGTGCTGCACGCGAAGCATTTCACCATCGACGACGAAGTGGCGGTCCTGGGGTCCAGCAACATGGACATGAGGTCCTTCTCGCTCAACCTGGAGGTTTCGGTGATGCTCCTTGGCGCCGACATCGTTGCCAAGATGCGTGCCGTGGAGGACACCTACCGGGGCATCTCCCGCGAGCTGACGCTCGAGGACTGGATGGAGCGGCCCATGGCGGTCAAGTACGTGGACAACGTCGCGCGGCTCACGGCCACCCTGCAGTAGGGCCCTGCATTAGGGCTACGCTGGAGCAGGCGGGGGTCAGCTTTCCGGGAAGCCCGCGCCCAGCGCGGAGAGGACTCCGTACGCCTTGGTCCGGATTTCGTCGTACTCCTCCTGCGGCGAGGAATCCGCCGTGATGGCCCCGCCGACGCCGAGGCTCAGCTCCGTGCCGCCGGCACCGTCTGCGCGGATCACCAGGGTCCGGATGGCCACCGCGGTGTCCATCGCCCCGCTCAGGGAGAAATAGCCGATGGCGCCCGAATAGACCCCGCGCGGCGCCCCTTCCAGGCGGTCCAGGATGGCCATGGTGCTGATCTTCGGCGCCCCCGTCATGGAGCCCGCGGGAAAGCAGGCTGCGACGGCCTCGGCGCGGGGCAGCCCCGGCTTCAGCTTGGCATCGATGGTGCTGACCATCTGGTGGACCGTGGCGTAGCTTTCGATCGCGCAGAGCCTGCTGACAGTGACGGATCCTGCGACGGCGAAGTGGCTGAGGTCGTTGCGGAGCAGGTCCACGATCATGATGTTCTCGGCCCGGTCCTTGGGAGAGGATTCCAGGTCATCGCGCAGCTCCTGGTCCCGCGCCGGTTCCGCGGCCCTGGGGCGGGTGCCCTTGATCGGCTCGGCGCGCATCCCGCCGTCGGCCGCTATCCGCAGGAAACGCTCCGGCGACGTGCTGGCCACGGTGAGCCCGCCGAACCGCAGGTAGCTGGCAAACGGTGCCGGGTTTTTCCGGCGCAGCGCCAGGTAGGTGCGCCAGGGGTCCACCCCGTCCGGGCCGGCCGGCACAGCCGCGCTGACCGCCGTGGTGAGGCACACCTCGTAGGTGTTCCCCTCGGCGATTTCATGTTGGGCTTCAGCGATCTTGAGCTTGTAGGCCTGCTCGGTGTCACGTCCGGTGAACGCCGGGGCGGGCTGTGTTCCGGGTACGACGGCGGCGCTGGCGCCGGGTTCCGAGGGGTCAGCGGCCGCAGCCACTGAGGCGGCCGCGACGGCCGAGCGGGCAAAATCCAACCATTCCGTGGCGTCCGGCGCCGCCAGGGCGAGCAGCCAGACGCTGCCTTCCCGGTGGTCCAGGACCACGGCCCGGCCGGCGAAGATCATGGCGGCGTCCGGGATGTCGGACGGAACGTCACTGCCGCCGGTTTCGCGCTTCAGTTCGTAGCCCAGGTAGCCCAGCCAGCCGAGGGTGAATTCGCAGGCGTAGCCCTCCGGTGCGCGGACCGCCCGGCGGCCCCAGACGCCGTCGAGCCAGCGGAAGAACGGTCCGGCGGTGGCCACCGTGGCGGTGCCGGTGGTCAGCCGGGTCACGCCGGAACGGTGCCGGGCCTCCTGGCCGAAACTGCCGCCGTCGTCCGCCAGAATGCTGAAGCGGCTGCGCTCGGCTGCCGCTCCCGCCGTCCGGAGCGAGGAGTCCAGCCACACGGCATTGGGCGAACGGCCGTAGAGGGAGTCGAAGAGCAGGGCGGCGTCGGGAACGCAGTCCAGACGCTCGGCATGGAGTTGCAGCCCGCGGCGGGCCGAGAGCTCTGGCAGCAGCACGGCAGCCAGGGCGGGGAGGTACTGGAGTGCCCGGAGGACGTCATCGGGGGCGGTGCCGTCGGCCCGGTTGAGCACCTGGATATCTGCATGGTCCTGCACCGCGTCCGTTGCCAGCCATTCCTCCTCCTGCGCGGCCCACTGGTCCCAGAACGGTTCGTAGGTGCTGCCGTCGCGTGCCAGGGCACGGGTGCGGCGGTCGCCGTCGGAGGACTCCGCCCACACGACGGCGTCCAGCAGCGGGCGGGCCGAGGAGGCCGCGGCACCCACACCCTCAACGATGACGATCTCCGCCGGCAGCGTTGTGCGCGCCGGGCCGTCATAGTGGTTCTCCCAGTCCCAGCTGACCCATTCGGCCGCTTCGCCGCGGCTCAGCGGGGCGAGGACGGTGGTGACATAGCGCTCGATGCCCGCCGCGAGGCCGTTCCAGCCGGGATAGATGTCCTCAAGATGGAAGAGAGACACCTTGTGGTGCTCCCGCAGCCGCGCGGCAAGCTCGATTGCGAGGGTGGTCTTTCCTGCGCCGGACCGGCCGTCGATGGCAATGATCACGGGTGCAGGGGTCATGAAATAGAGCGTACCTGCTGCCCGGACGGGTTCTGTTGCTGCACTTCCCGCCGCGCATGGTCCACGATCCCGGGCACAGCGGCCTTGATGAGGTCCCACGTGACGTCGAAGTCGGCGTGGCCGCCGTACCAGGGGTCCTCGATGCCCTGGTCCAGCAGGTCCCGGCCGGACACGGCCGGATCGAAGCTGCGCAGCATCCTGACCCGCGCCAAGGCCTCCCCGTCAGGGGCCGTGGCCCGCAGCCAGCCGTAATGGTCCACGTCCAGGGCAAGGATCAGGTGGCGGTCACGGAACCATTCGGGGCGCCATTCCCGCGCAACGTGCCGGTCCGAGGCAAGTTGGTGGGCTGCCAGCTTACGGGCGGCCCGGGGATCGATGGGGCGCCCGGCCTCATAGGCCGTGGTTCCGGCTGAATCCACCACGACGTCGCCGGCGAGCCCCGCTGCTGCGAAGGCCTCGGCCAGCATCAGCTCGGCCATCGGGGACCGGCAGATATTTCCGGTGCACACCGCGATGATCCGGTATGGGCTCGACATTGAGGACATGGAGCAAGCATGGGGGATGGCGCCCCCTCTTGGCTAGTCACAGGCCGTGCGCATTACGGGCGGCTGAACAGCGTTACGAGGCCTGTTATATCCGGTGGGCGCGGTCAGCGCCCGGGAACAGATCGCATGGCATCTCAGTTATGAGTACTGAGGAAGAAAAATGAGCACTACATGCACTGCACTGGTCATTCCGGCCCGATTGGGTGACGCCCTGAGAGCAGTGGCCCTTGAGGCGACTACAGACACTCTCCAGCGGCTGGTCGGGGGACATTTGGAATCCGTCAGCCGCGGCGACTGGCACGTCTACCTGAACGCCGAAGGCCACCTCATGAACCTGCCGCCGAACATCCGCGCAGCCCAGCTTATTCATGAGGCCGGGCTCGACCTGTCGGATGCGGCCAGGGGCACGGCCGTGTTCCTGGGCCGGACCGAGCGCGGCGGCGAGGCAGACGTACCGGAGCACCTGTTGCGCCGGGCGGAAGAAATGTTCGGCTCCCCGCTGGCAGCCTGACGAGCGGGGTTCAGAGGCCGGCCAGGCGCGCGAGCAGCGCGTACACCCCCCAGAGCCCGGCGCCCAGGAGGATGCCGAGATAGGCGAGCACAAGCCGGGTGTCGCGCAGGTAGCACTTCGACTTTGTCAGCCCCTTCCGGCGGGCTTTCCAGTATCCGACGAACCCGATGGCCGCGAACACGGCCAGGGCAACCGGGCCGGTCAGCCAACCCAGCAGTGCGATCGTGGCGAAGATGCAGAGGCGCAGCGGATCGAAGGGAACGCCGGCCTGCGGATCCGGGTCGTCGTCCGACTGGCCGCCGTGGGCGCCGTGACGGGTGGCGTGGGCGCGCAGCAGTTCCGACGGCAGGGGGCCGGATGCGATGCGCTTCGCGTCGGAATCGGAACTCATCATCATCCTTAGAGTTGGCGCACCGGGAGCAGCCGGACACCCGTGGCCGTGCTCATCCGTTGCCTGGACAGGGCCGGCCACGCCTGGACGGCGCAGAAGGGGGCGCACTGGTGATCGCCGGCGTCACTCTTGGTTCCGACGTGCACGCAGCATTGGGTGAGCCTCTCCTCGATCATGGTCGAAATGTCCATGAACGGCTTGACCATGATCCGGGTAACGCGTTCGGCCAGGAGCCTGCGCAGCCGTTGTTGCTGGCCCGGGAGTTTGCCGGCCGCCAGCGTGGTGAGCGTGCCTATCCCGAGGTCGCACTGGGTGCAGATGTTCTTCCAGAGATCCGCTGTCCGGGGGTGGGACAAGGATGACTGTTCGCTCAGAAGATCGAGCAGCGAGGACTTCATCAGGCTGCGCAGCTCCAATGGAATTGCACTGTCGGCGATGCGGTTGGCGATGCTGTCAGGATTGAGCTCCAGCCAGGCGAGCAGCCGATCGTGCCCGATCAGCGATGTCAGCGACCGCCACACCCCGGCGTCGTCCTTCAGCATGTAGCCGACTGACGCGCAGTGCGGATGCGAGCACGGCAGGGCTGTCAGGTCATGCCACGAGACCACCCCGTTGGTTTGCCCGGCCAACCTTTCGAGCACTCCCGTGTGAGTGAGCCGGTCCAGGGGATCGATGCCGTGTCCGCGGCCGGAGCCGAATACCGGCTGCAGCGCGACCCCGCCGACGAACGGGGTTTCCAGGGCCCGCATGACGACGGCGCCCACCTCGCCGTCGTTGACGCCGAGCGTTGCCGTCATCGTCAGGGTGGTGAAGACCCCTGCCTCGGACAGGCGCTCGATGGCCAGGTCCTTGAACCGGGTCAGGTCTCCGCCGCGGTGGTGGATGGAGGCTTCTTTGGACGGGCCGTCGTATTGGAGGTACACCTCCACGCGGTCCCGGTGCCTGGCCAGCAGCGCTAGGAGTTCGTCGTCGGTGGCCATGAGCATGCCGTTGCTGTTCACCATGATCCGGACGATCGGCCGGGCGACGAGCTCATCCAGAAGTTCGGCCAGGTATGGATAGAGCGTGGGCTCGCCGCCGGAGAGCATCAGGACGTCCAGCCGCCCGTTTTCGCGGGCAAGCCGGGTGTCGATATTCGCGAGTACCTCGCTGAGCGGCGCCACTCCCTGCAATTGCGGGCCTGAGGCGGTGAAGCAGGTGGGGCAGCGCAGATTGCAGTGCTCGATGATGTCCTGCAGGAGGATGCACGTGTGCTGCGTCTGCATGGCGGGAAGCCCGTAGGCGTAGGCCTCGGGTATCGGGCGGAAGTTGCCCGCCTGGTCGGGGATGTGCTGCTTGGTGGGCGCCTGCCACTTTTCCAGGTAGCGCAGGATTTCGGGCGATTCGTCATACAGCGTGCGCACCAGGCCGTGATCGGGGCAGCCGCGTTCGAGCCACACGCGATCATCGCGGATGAGCAGCACCCCGGACAGGCGCCGCACCTGGGCAAGCGGAGGATTGGTCTCATGGCAGCGCGGGCAGAACGCCGTGACATAGCGGTGGATCCGGTCGCCGCGCAACGGCTGGCCGGGGCCCGGAAGCGACCGTCCTGCGGCCAAGGGTGAAGGGCTCATGTCAGGCTCCCATCTGAGCGAGGGCTCCGACGCAGAGTCCGCCGCCGAGCAACGTGAACATTCCGAGGCCGATCAGAAGCCCGGCGCCGAAACGCGATGTCCGCCGTCTGAGCGCTAGCAGGACGGATACCAGCAAGTACAGGATGATCGGCAGGAACGCGGCCGTTCCTCCCAAGAAGCCAGACGGCCACATGGTGGGCCCGCCGAGGGGGATTGTCGCGCCAAGGTAGACGGCATAGAGCGCCAGGGCGCCGAGCAGCACTCCGAGTCCTATCGAACCCCCCTTTGGCTGTTGCGGCGTGCCGCCCGGGTGCGGCGGCGGGTTCCGGGGAACGTCAGGGTTGTCCTCGCTCATGCAACTCTTCCTTTCAACTCCGGGCGGAGCGGTTTCCCGAACACCCGCCACATTCGCCAGGCCAACAGGGGGAGAACCGCCAGCAGGAACCACTGGGGGCGGCTCATTCCCAGCCAGATCACCTCATTGCCGCGAACAAACTCCACGCCGAACCTGAAGAGCGCGTAAGCGGTCACGTAACAGATGAAGAGGTCGCCGGGGTGTGCGAGGCGATCGCGAAAGCGCCACATAACGGCGAACGCGGCAGCATGGAAGACGATTTCGTAGGCAAAGGACGGATGGAGCCCGGCCCCGGGGGTCCCGCCGATCAGTGCTGCCTGCGCGGGGGTGAGCACGATTCCCCAGTCGCCGCCGGTGGGGGTGCCGGGCAGTTCGGTGAGGAGGCAGCCGACCCGCCCCAGAACCATGGCCAGTGCGACGGCGGGTGCGAGCAGGTCACCGGTGGATTCACGGTAGCCTGTCAGCCGCTTGCCCAAGTGGACGCCGAACCATGCACCCACCAGGCCTGCGAGGATGCTGCGGTCTCCGTTGCCCCACCAGTCCGCCAGGGAGACCTGCCGGGAGATATCCCAGGTGAGCACGCGGGATCCGATGGCACCGAAGGCGACGGCGAAGCCTGCGATGGGCCACAACCGGGGATCGGAGAGGCCGCGGCGGCGCTTCTCATAGGCGTAAAACATCAGGGCTGCGACGATTCCCAGCCCCGTCAGAACGCCATGCGCAAGCCCATCTCCCGCGAAGGGAAGCCCGATCATGTGCAGAGTGTAACAGCGCGTGCTCAGGCTGCCTTGACCACGGGGAGCTCGTCCCAATGGGTGGTGTACCTGGGCGAGAGCATGGTGCGCTGCATGGACCAGTCCGGGCCGCCCCGGATTCCGGCGTGGCCCAGCCCCACCGAGCCGCGCCCGTAGCGGCGGCTGATGTCCTCCAGCAGAATGCCGATGCCGCGTTCCTCGCGCGGGTTCGCAAACACCGGCAGCGGCGATTGCTGGCCTGTGGGGCGCAGGTCGGTGACCATAATGCCGGCTCGGACGTATTTGGTGCCTTCCTCGATCCGGGGGAGCAGGGCGTGCGCGGCTCTGGTCAACAGCACCGGATCCGCGGTGGGCATGGGCAACGTGACGCAGACCGACGGGTAGGACGTGTCCAGCGGGTTGTAGTGCGAGGTGCCGGCGAAGGCAGTGAGCACCTTGGCCTGCAGGCTGTGCTTGGCCAGGCGGGCGCTGGCTTGCTGGCCATAGACGCTCATGACCTGTCGCAGGTCCGCGGCCGCGGTGATGGGCGTGGAAAACGAACGGCTGAAGATGAGCTGGTCACGTCCAATGCGCTCCTCTTCCAAGGGGATGCACGCGGTGCCATGTAGCTCCAGGACCGTGCGCATCAGCACCACCGAGAAGCGGTCCCGGATCCACACGGGATCGGCGCGGGCAAGGTCCAGGATGGAGTGGATGCCCATGCTGTTCAGGCGTTTTGTCAGCCGGGCGGCCACGCCCCAGAGCTCGATGACGGACAGCCGGCCCATCAACGCTTCGCGGGCCGTGGCCGGCATGGAGTCCCAGCGGCACACGCCGTTAAGGGCGGGATTGTTCTTGGCCCATTTGTTGGCCAGCTTCGCGAGGGTCTTGGTATTGGCAATTCCTACGCAGACCGGCACCCCGATGTTGCGGCGAACAGCTGTCTTCATGGTCTGCCCGAGATGCAGGAGTTCGTCCGGGGTGCCTTTGACTCCCAGGAAGGCTTCATCGATGCTGTAGACCTCCAGCCAGGCCGAGTAGCGGCCCAGAAGCTCCATAACACGGGCGCTGATATCGCCGTACAGCTCGTAGTTGCTGGATTTGGCCACCAGCCCCCATTCCTTGGCGCGGGGGGCGATCTTGAACCACGGCTCGCCGACCGGGATGCCAAGAGCTTTGGCTTCAGGGGACCGGGTGACCGCGCAGCCGTCGTTGTTGGAGAGAACGACCAGGGGGCGGCCTTCCAGCGAAGGATCGAAGGCCCGCTCCGCCGAGGCGTAGAAGCAGTTGACGTCCACCAGGGCAATCTCCCGGACGGTGTCCGGGGTCCGGGTTTCAGGAATCGCGAGCGCTTCAGACATGGTGCAGGCAGCGGGTGGCCACGCCCCAGATCACCAGGTCCGACAACGCCGGGACCCGGATGTCCGGATAGCGGGGGTTGTCCGCCTGCAGCACCACTCCGGACGCCGTGACCCTGAGCCGCTTGATGGTCAGCTCACCGTCCAGGACCGCTATGACCACTGATCCGTCCTTGGGGTCCAGGGCGCGGTTGACGATCAGTTCGTCGCCGTCGCTGATCCCGGCTCCTTCCATCGAGTCTCCGGACACCCGCACGATGTATGTGCTGGTGATGTCCTTGATGAGGTGTTCATTGAGGTCGATCCGGCCGTCAAAGTAGTCCTGCGCCGGCGAAGGGTACCCCGCTGCGACTGGTACAGGAGAGATCAGTACCGACAGCAGGGATGTGCCCGCATCTATCACGCGGGGACCGATAACTATGCCCACAACACACCTTTATTCGAATATATGTTCGATACTTCAGTGTAGACCCAGGCTCGGACATTCGATATTCTCTTCGCTTGCTAGGATCAGCCCCATTGTCCCGCCCGTGAGGATTCGCCTGAAGGGGAAGAGCAGTGAAGTCCAATCATTATGACGATTTTGCCGGGAACTACTCGGCTGAAAATGAGTCCAGCCTCCTCAACGCCTATTACGAGCGGCCGGCGATGATTGGCCTTGCCGGCGACGTGGCCGGTCACCGGGTCCTCGACGCTGGCTGTGGCTCGGGGCCGCTGTCCGCCGCGCTGGCCGCGAAGGGCGCCGCCGTGACCGGCTTCGATTCCAGTCCTGCGATGCTCGCATTGGCAAGACAGCGATTGGGTCCGACCGCAGACCTGCACCTGGCCGACCTCAGCAAGCCGCTCCCTTTCGCCGATGGCTCCTTCGACGACGTTGTCTCGTCCTTGGTCCTGCACTATCTGGAGGACTGGTCAGCACCACTTGCCGAACTGCGGCGCGTACTGAAGCCGGGCGGTCGCCTGATCCTGTCGGTCAACCACCCCACCGTTAGCGTGATCAACCAACCCGCCGAGGACTACTTCGCAATCCGGCAGTACTCGGAGGATTACGAGTTCGCTGGCGAGCCTGCGGTCCTGACCTTCTGGCACCGACCACTTCACGCGATGATCAGCGCCTTTACGTCGGCGGGATACCGCGTAGCCACCGTGAGCGAACCAGAGCCATCTCCAGACACACCGCACGATCTCCTTCCGCCGCGCATCCTCAACGGCGAGAGGACAGCGTTCCTGTCCTTCATCTTCTTCGTCCTCGAGGCAGACAAAGTCAGAACCGGAACCGACATGCCCGATTCGGCGGATGAGGATCTGGCTCGGTTGGCGCGACGTGGCTGAACGAAAGACCCCCGCCCGGACATGTCCGGGCGGGGGTCTTGTGCTGTTGGATCCGCTGCCGGCATCGGCCGGCCGCGGGGTTAGCGGGTCGAAGCGGTCTGCAGCGACTGTTCCATAGCGGCCCAGGCGGCGTAGCTGCCGTCCAGTTCGACGACGTCGTACCCGGCCCGGCGCAGCGCGCTGGCGGCTACGGAGTTCCGCACGCCGGACTGGCAGTAGGACACGATGGTGCCGGCGGTGGGCAGTTCATCCAGGTGCCACATGACGCGGCCGCCACTGAGCTGGTAAGAGCCCGGAACGTGCCCGGCCTTGTGCTCGGTCTTGTTGCGGACATCCAGGACCATTGCGGCGTCGAAGCCCTCGAGCTCCTCGGGCTGGATCAGCTTGGGCGTGAAGGTGGGCAGCCCGTCGATGCCGGTCAGGTAGCCCGCCACGTTGTCGATGCCCACGCGGACCAGGTGGTCCCACATGTCCTGGGCCTGTTCCTGGTCCTTGGCCAGGAGCACCAGCGGGTTCTTATCCGTCTCGGGGTTGACCACCCAGGCGCCGTAGCTGGCAACGGATTTGCCGGCCGGAACGTTCAGGGACCGGACCACGGTGCCCTGGTGGACCTCGCCGTTGGAGCGGGTGTCGATGAAGGTCAGGGTGTCTTCTGCCAGGCTCCTTGCGACGTCGGCCGCGTCCAGTTCCTGCAGCGGGGCACGTTCGCCCATGACGGCGGGGCCTTCGCGGTTTTCGCGCTTCATGCGGCCGAAGTAGGCGTGTGCGTCCGGCTGGCCGTCGAGCAGTTCGTCGATGAATCCCTGCTCGTCGTTGGCGGCCAGGTACGGGCCCCACCAGGCGTACAGCCGCTCGTAGCCCACCGTGGAGGACGGGATGGCGCCGAGGGCCTTGCCGCAGGCGCTGCCGGCGCCGTGTCCCGGGTAAACCTGGACGAAGTCGGGCAGGGTCAGGAACTTGTCGCGCAGGCTGGCGAACAGCTGCTTGGCACCCAGGAACCGGGTGTCCACGCCGCCGGCGGCTTCGTCCAGGAGGTCGGGGCGGCCGAGGTCGCCGGAGAAGACAAAGTCGCCCGAGAGCAGGTACCCGGCCTCGCTGCTGAACGCGCCGTCCGTGATCAGGAAGGACAGGTGTTCCGGAGTGTGCCCCGGGGTGTGGAGCGCCTGCACGGTGATGTTACCGATGGTGATCTTGCTGCCGTCGAACAGGCGCTCGCCGTCGAAACCGTACTGCCAGTCGGGGCCGCCTTCGCCGGAGACATAGATCTTGGCCCCGGTGGCGGCCGCGAGTTCCCGGGTGCCTGAGAGGTAGTCGGCGTGGATGTGGGTCTCGGTAACGGCCACAATCTTCATGCCGTTGGCTGCTGCGAGGGAGCGGTAGGTGTCGATGTCACGGCGGGCGTCGACAACAACTGCCTCACCCTTCCGCTGGCAGCCGATGAAGTAGCTGGCCTGGGCGAGGTCTTCATCGTAGATGCGCTCGAGAAGCATGGGGTTCTCCTTCGTAAAAGTTTGTGGGGTTCCTGGGTGGCTCCCCGTTGGTCTACTCAAAATCATAATACCCCGGGGGGTATATCGCAAATGGCGTGGCGTTGTGGTTTTGAAACCGTCAGCCGATGCTTCGGGCGCGCCACTTCGCCAGTTTCTCCAGTACAGATCTCCAGCGTCCGGACGGAGGTTCGTCCGGTGCCGGGGGTGCATAGCTCACCGGATGGCCTTCCCGGTACCACTCCGTGATGCCGCCCGCGATGTTGATCGCGTCGTGGCCCTGGGCAGTGAGGAGTGCAGTGGCCTGGCTGCTGCGCTTGCCTGAACCGCACAGGACGTAAAGCGTGCTGTTCGGCAGGTCCTGCTGCCGGAACGGCAGTTCCTCGAGGGGGACGTTCAGGCTGCCCGGGATATGGGCGACGGCATACTCGTCCTGGCCCCGCACGTCCACCACCACCGTGCGGGGCCAGATTGCCGCCAGGTCGCCGGGCGTAATACTGCGCATCGGCTTCTGTGGATATTCGTCAGGACTGATGCTGCGCTGCCTGCGCGCGCAGTGCTGCCATATCGAGGTTCTTGACGCCCTGGATGACCTGCTCCAGCCCTGCCGCATTGAGCGCGCCTGGCTGGGAGAAGACGAGGGTCTTGTCCCGGAAAGCCATCAGTGTGGGGATGGACGTGATGCCGGCAGCAGCCGCCAACGCCTGCTCGGCTTCCGTGTCCACCTTGGCAAAAACGACGTCGGGGTGCTTCTGGGACGCTGCGTCGTAGGTGGGGGCGAACATGCGGCAGGGGCCGCACCAGCCGGCCCAGAAGTCGATGAAGACAATGTCGTTGTCCTCAAGCGTCCGGGCAAGCGATTCTTCCGTGATGTCGATGGTTGCCATGGCTGAATTCCTTACGTGTGGCCGGTGGGGCGGGGGCGGGGTTGTGGCTGCGGATGAGGCAGGCCGGTTAGGTGGCGGGGAGTCCTGCGCGGCTCCAGGCGATCATGCCGCCGGTCATTGTGTCGGCGCTGAATCCGGCGCCATTGAGCGCATCTGCCACGCGGGCGCTACGGTTGCCGCTGCGGCAGACGACGATGACGGGAACGCCGGGGTCCAGCTCGGACAAGCGGGCCTGCAACTGCCCCATGGGGATGTGCAGGGCGCCGGGGATCATGCCTTCGGCGACTTCGAAGTCTTCGCGGACATCGAGGATTTGTGCGCTGGTGCGCCGTTGCTCAGTTTCGGTGACGGTGATTTCTGCCATGACTGGGTTCCTTTCCGGAGTGTGGGTGAATGTTTAGCGGACCGGTTCGCCGGCTTGGTGCCGGTCAGGCTGTGACGGTGCTGGCCGTAACCCAGGCGGCGACGGCGAAGATCAGGACGGCGAACGAGATGCGGACGTGCTTGTCTTTGAGCAGGCGGGCCAGCCGGGCTGCGGCGATTGAGCCGAGGATGGCCGGTACCGTGAAGGCCAGGACTGTGGACCATTCGATGGTGAAGCCGGCGGCGTGTGCCCCGAAGCCTGCGGCGGAGTTGATGACAATAATGGCCAGGGAGGAAGCGACGGCCTGCTTCATGCGCAGTCCCAGGAAGAGCGTGAGGGCCGGCGTGATGAGGAATCCGCCGCCAACTCCCAGCAGGCCCGTCAGGAAGCCGACCAGCAGCCCGACTCCGACGGCCTTGGGAGCGCAGGAGCGGAAGGCCCGCGTGGGGCCCGTGCTGCAAGATCCCTCTACTTCGTTGGTGCGCATCAGCATACGAACGCCGGCAACCACCATGATGCCCGCGAATGCCAGCATCAGTATGTTGGGATCCAGCAGCCGGCCCACGGCCGCGCCTCCCCACGCGGCCGGGATGCCGGCGGCCCCGACCAGCAGCACGACTGGCCAGTTGATGCCTTCACGGAACCGGGGCAAAAGTGCTGCCAGCGACGAGAGGCCAACCACCAGCAGGGAGGTGGGGATGGCCTCCGCGGGGCTGAGGCCCACTCCGTACACCAGGGCAGGGACGGCGATGATCGATCCGCCGCCGCCGACCACGCCGAGGACTATCCCGACGAGTAGCCCCAATGCCAGAGCTGAAATCATGCCGCCTGCGCCCGGTTCTGGTCGGTCTGCACCCCTGCAGCGGGCAGCTGCAGGATGGCGGATTCGCGGGTGGGTTCCTTAGCCGCCTTGTTCCACGGCATCGCGGAGAGGGCCTGGCCCATGGCGCAGGTGTTGGTCGCTGCGGAGAATGTCAGGCCCGTGCCGACAGCTCCTGCGAGCAGGCGGATTTTGGGTGAGACGAATTTGCCTCCGGCCAGGCCAAGCACCACCAGGGAGCCGGCTGCCAGCCGGACCTGGCGCTCCAGGTCCCAGCGGGCCTTGCCGCGGACAACGTTTCCGCCGGCGGCAGCGAAGCCCGGCACGCCGCCGGTCAGGACGTAAGCGGTACCGATGCCTGCGCCGCCGAGGCGCTGCCGTGCCTGCTCAGCCCGTGCGCCGGACTGGCAGACCAGCACAACACGGCTTCCCAGCCGGGTGGCCAGTTCGTCCGTGTGCTCGGAAAGCAGCGGGAGCGGAACGTTGTACGAACCGCGGATGTGCAGGGATTCGAATTCCGCGGCCGATCGTACGTCGATCACCACGAGGTCCTTGTGTTCCTGAAACCAGGTCTGCAGCGTTTCCGGATCCAGGGCGGTGACTGCGGGGGCGGCCGGTGAAGCGGAGGAGGAGGCCGAAGCGGAGGGGCGTGTCATTGATGTCCTTTCGAGACGGATCAGGTAGAGCTGAATACCCCACCGAGTATTGCAGATACCCCTAGGGGTAGTCAAAAACACCCCAGGGGGTATATTCTGGAGTGCATAACAACCCTTTATCCGGAGGCATCATGGAACTCGATTCAACCGACCTCGCACCGGTCATCAACAGGCTCAAGCGGGCTCAGGGGCAGCTGGCCGCGGTGACCCGGATGCTCGAAGAAGGCCGCGAGTGCAAGGACATCGTCACCCAGCTCGCCGCGGTGTCGAAGGCGCTGGACCGCGCGGGATTCGCCATCATCGCCAGCGGACTTGAGCAATGCCTTGTCCGCAAGGATGCGAGCATGGACACGAAGGACCTGGAAAAGCTCTTCCTGTCCCTGGCCTGAGCCGCACCCGTGCTGTAATTCACTAACGCCCAGCACTGAACCGTTCCGGCCTGACCGGACCCCAGCCGAGGAGACAATATGACGTACACCCACACCGTGACCGTCCCGCTATCCTGGAGCGACGCCGTGGAGCGTACTCGTGAGGCGCTCGCCGGACAGGGATTCGGCATTCTGTCCGAAATCAATGTCCGCGCGACCTTCGAAGCCAAGCTTGGCCAGGACGCTGCCGAAGCGCTCGGAGACTACGTCATTCTGGGCGCCTGCAACCCCGCCCTGGCCAGCCGCGCGCTTGCCGCCGAGCCGGACCTCGGTGCGCTGCTGCCCTGCAATGTGGTGGTGCGACGCGGCCGGGACGCGGGCATGACAACCATCCAGGCCATTGATCCGCAGACCATGGTGCAGCTCAGCGACAGTCCCGCCGTTGCGGAAGTAGCCAACGACGCCGATGCCCGGCTGCGTGCAGCGCTGGCGGTTCTGGAGGCGCAGGAGGCCCCGCGCTGAGCGGCTTCCGGCGCCGGGTGTGGTTATTTTCGTCACGGTTTCTGCGTCCTGCCGCAATCCTGGTTTCCCGGGCCCCATACTGAGATTGACGCGGTGATGTCCTGCGCCCGGCCAGTCAGGAGGAAGAGCATTGAACACTGTGATGTCCGTAGTGACAAACGA
Source organism: Arthrobacter sp. SPG23 (assembly GCF_000876655.1). Lineage (GTDB taxonomy): Bacteria > Actinomycetota > Actinomycetes > Actinomycetales > Micrococcaceae > Arthrobacter. Next base: position 143,435 of record NZ_JYCN01000028.1, on the reverse strand, counting down.
GTATTTCCCTGCTGCGGCGGTGCTTTTTGGAGTAGTCCTTTTTTGGACGGTCGCCTTCTTCGGGGGCCTGTCACTCCTGAGCACCAACCAGCCGCCCATTGCCACACTCACCTGGCTGCTTTTCGTCTACACTGCAGCGGTTCTTTCGCCCCTCGCGGGACTGCTGGCCGCGGTGGACCTCGTCCGCCGCTGGTGGCGGAACCGCTCCGCGCGTGCAGCCGGCCGCGTGGCCGGAACCAAGTCCGCCTAGCCCAACCAGGGGAAAACGGGTAGCGTCCACTCGCACGCGGCGGGGTGTAATCTCCTAAAATTGTTATGGGGCCGGCGGCGAAAAGCCCGCTGAGACCCGGGCTGTCCCCAGTCGCCGTCGGCCCTTCCCCGCGGCGTAATCACGCTGTGGGATGGGGCGCCGGGCGGTCTTCGCGTGGGTCGCAGGATGCGTTCTGACGCGTGCCTGTTCCGGGCCGCCTGTTTAGGCAGCCAGCCCCGTGTCCACGGGCAGTCCGCTCAGGCGCCATTCGAGCATGCCGTCGTTCAGCCTTAGGGCGCTGCGGCCCGTGGAGTGCAGAAAGTCCACCGCTTCGTAGGCGAGCACGCAGTAGGCTCCGCGGCAGTAGGCAACAATCTCCCTGTCGGGCGGCAATTCGCCGAGCCGGCTGCTGAGCTCTTCCAGCGGTATCGACAACGCGCCGGGGATGTGGGCCGCGCGATACTCCTCCGCGGGGCGGACGTCGAGCACGGTGACGGTTCCGGCCCCGACCTGAGCCAGAAGGTCCTCCCTGGTCATTTCCGCAGGCTGCCCCGCGGTGCTGTGGGCATCGTTTCCCGTGAGGCCAAGGTAGTCCGCGCGCTTTTGTTCGACGTCGGCCACGCGCGAGCGGGCGACGCTGCGCACCAGGCTGTACAAGGCGGCAACATCCGGCCCAGCCAGGGCGTAGAAGATCCGGGCGCCGTCCCTTCTGGTGGCCACCAGGCCCGCCTGCTTCAGGGCCTGCAGGTGGGCCGAGGCGGTGCTCAGGCCGAGACCCGCCGCCGCAGCGAGGGACTCGACGCTCCGTTCGCCCTGGGCCAGGAGGTCGATCAGCTCCAGGCGCTTACCGTGGCCCATTGCCTTCCCTACCTTGGCGAACTGCTCGAACAGTGCGGCCTTCTTCGCGCGGTCACCCATGCCTACCTCCAATATTCCATGTAATAATGGAATCATAGCATTCCACGTTTTCGTGGAATGCCAGACTAGCCGCGCGCAGCTCCCCGTGGAAAGCAGCGCCCGCCCAAGCAAGGAATGCAGACCCATGACCCCAGGAATCACCGCCCCGAAACCCCGGTCCGGCACGAGGGATGCCATAACGCTGGGGCTGCGGCAGAATCTCGCCCAGTTCATGATCCTGGTGGCAGTCAACGCACTGGTCGGCGGGACGCTGGGCCAGGAGAGGACCGTCCTGCCGCTCCTCGCCGGCGAAGTCTTCCACCTGGACCTCTACACCAGCGCCTTGACGTACATCCTGGCGTTCGGCGTGGCCAAGGCAGCCACGAACTACTTCGCCGGAACGCTGTCGGACCGCTACGGGCGCAAGCCGGTCCTGGTGGCAGGCTGGCTGGTCGCGCTGCCCGTCCCGCTGATGCTGATCTTCGGGCCGACTTGGGGGTGGATCGTCGCAGCCAACATCGTCCTCGGCATCAGCCAGGGACTGACCTGGTCCACCACTGTCATGATGAAGATGGACCTGGTGGGGCCGTCCCGCCGTGGCCTGGCGATGGGCCTCAACGAGGCGGCCGGATACCTCGGCGTCGCCGGGACCGCCCTGGCCACCGGCTACATTGCCTCCACCTACGGGCTTCGTCCCGGCCCCTTCCTGCTGGGTGCCGCCTTTATCGCCGTCGGCCTGGGGCTCTCAGTCCTCACTGTGCGCGAAACGCACCACCATGCCAGGGCCGAGGCCGCCAACCATGTCTCGGTCCATGAGGGGGCCCACGCGCAGCTGAGCAACCGCGAGGTCTTCACCCTGACGAGCTTCCGTGACAAGTCCCTGTCCTCCGTCAGCCAGGCGGGCATGGTGAACAACCTGAACGACGGTCTGGCCTGGGGTCTTTTCCCCGTCCTGTTTGCGGCCGCCGGGCTGACGATTGAACGCATCGGCATCCTTGCGGCGGTGTATCCGGCGGTGTGGGGCGCCGGACAGTTGGTGACGGGGGCGCTGTCCGACCGGATCGGGCGCAAGCCCCTGATCGTAGGAGGCATGCTGGTGCAGGCGATTGCGCTCGGCATGGTCGCCTTTGGTGCCGGCTTTGAAACCTGGCTGGCCGCGGCGGTGTTGCTGGGGGCGGGCACGGCCATGGTCTACCCGACGCTGCTTGCCGCCATTGGCGACGTTGCGCACCCTGAGTGGCGGGCCAGGTCGGTGGGGATCTACCGGCTGTGGCGCGACGGCGGCTTTGCCGTGGGCGCCCTGCTGTCCGGAATCATTGCCGACGCATACGGCATCCCTGCGGCAGCCGTCGTCGTGGCCGTCCTGACCGGAGTGTCCGGTGTGGTGGTGGCCGTTCGCATGCGCGGCGCAGACCACAAGCCCGCCCGCCGGACCGCGGGTGAACCTTTCCGCGATTGACCGGCTGCGATATTCTGGCTTCGGGTTATGCAGGCAGCCCGCGGATTCTTCCGTGAGGATTGCCCATGGGCCCGAAAATCCACGGCGTCAGAGGCCGCTTTGCCGGCATTGCCGAACGGCGCGTCTTCAAGTCCTTCTCCTCATTGTCGTCCGTTCCCACCGACGAACTCGAGGCCCTGGCCGGCCTCTTGACATCCAGCGGCAACACTCCGGGCCCCAACCACTCCGGCCTCGTGCGGCCGGTGGTCATGGCCGAACTGGCGCGCCGGAAAGAGGCCGGGCATAAAGGGCGGCGCCGCCCGGACGCCCCGGCCCACTAGGCGCCGCCCGGACGCCCCGGCCCACTAGGCCCGCCCGGCCCACTAGCCCCGCGCGGACGCCCGGCGCACTGGACCGGCCTATTCGGATGCTCCGACACCCCACAGCGCTTTGCGGAGCAGTGCCTTCAGCTGGGCCGACTCCGCCGCGGGCAGGCCGTCGAGGACTTCCGCTTCAGCCTTTCGTGCAGCTTCGCTGGCCTGCTCGAGCAATTTTCCTCCCTTGGCCGTTGCTGTCACGGTCTTTGCCCGGCGGTCCTGCTTTCCGGGCGCCCTCGCCACCAGGCCGCGCTTCTCCAGCTCATCCACCAGGGCCACAATCTGGCTGGGGTCCAGGCTGAGGAAGTCGGCCATTTCGCGCTGCGTCGGCTCCAGTCCGCTGTTTGCCAGTATCAGGACGGAGTACGAGCGCTCCTTGAGGTCGAATTCGGCCAGTGCCCTGTTGTTCACAACGGACCCTGCGGCGTGCAGCTTGGCCAGCAGAAATCCGAGGTCCTGGCTGATGGACGCGGCGACCAGCTTGTGGGTCTGCTCGGTCCGCTGACCGTCCTGTGCCTCGATCGTCATGTCCCACTCCAATAATCTTCAAAACAAATCGTTGACATTTTCAACTATACGTAATTTCATGGATACAGAACAGCATCCCACGTTGATGGCCGGGATGCACAAGGTCAGCTAGCAAAGGAGCAGCCATGAGCCTGTCAGGCAAAGTAGCAATCGTCACCGGAAGCGGCCGGGGCCTCGGCCTCGCCTACGCCAGGGAACTGGCCCGGCAGGGCGCCGCCGTCGTCATCAATGACGTCGACGCCGAAGTGGCTGCAGACGTGGTCCGGACCATCGAGGCCGACGGCGGGAAGGCCGCCGCCGTCGTCGCTCCCGTCGGCAGCACGGAAGTTGCCAAGCAGCTGGTGCAGGCGGCCGTTACGGAGTTCGGCCGCTTCGACATCCTGGTCACCAACGCCGGCATCCTTCGGGACAAGAGCCTGCTGAAGATGACCGACGAGGACTTCGACGCCGTCATCAACGTCCACCTCCGCGGCACCTTCACCTGCGTCCGCGAAGCGTTCGCGTACTTCAAGGAGAACGGAATCGCCGGCCGCATCATCACCATCGGCTCGCCCACCGGGCAGCGCGGCAACTTCGGCCAGACCAACTACGCCGCTGCCAAGGCCGGCATCGTGGGCATGGTCCGCACCTGGGCGCTGGAAATGAAGAAGGCCGGGGTGACCGCCAACGCCGTCATCCCGGTGGCGGCCACGGCCATGACCAAGACTGTCCCGTACTTCCAGAAAGCGGTGGAGGCGGACGAACGCGGGGAGGCCATGCCGGCCTTCTTCCGCCACGAGCTCGGTTTCGGAACGGCCGACGACGTCTCCGGGCTGGTCGCGTTCCTCGCCTCCGATGCGGCGGCCGGCATTACCGGCCAGGCGATTGGTGCGGGCGGCGACCGTCTTCAGCTCTGGACCCACCCCGAGGCCGCGGCCACCGAATACCGCGAGGGCGGCTGGCGTTACGAGGACCTCGTGGAGAACTTCGGCCCGCTCTTCGGCGGCAAGCTGCAGAGCGTGGGCGAGGAATTCCTGCCGCTGCCCGACAACCTGAAGCCGGAGGCGCAGCCTGCCGCAGCGCCCGTGAAGGTGGGCTAGCCATGGCCGCCATCCGCTACGAGCTTGGCATCGACGCCGCCACGCTGGATGCGATCGACATGCACGTCCACCTCGAAGTGGACGGCCACGGCCACGAGTCGCTCCCGCCGGCACTCACCGAGGCCTCGGCAAAGTACTTCAAGTCCGAGGACCGCACACCGTCGCTGGACCGCATCGCCGAGGTCTACCGGGAACTGAACATGGCCGCCGTCGTATTCACCGTGGACGCGCGGACCCAGCTCAAGCACGAACCAAACAGCATCGAGGACCTGATCGCTGGCGCCGCCCGGAACAATGACGTGCTGATCCCGTTCGGCAGCGTGGATCCGCGCACCGGGGCCGAGGCCATCCAGGGTGCCAAGCGCCAGGCCGTGGACCTGGGCGCCCGCGGCTTCAAGTTCCATCCCAGCCTGCAGGGCTTCGACCCCTCGAACGAACAGTTCTACCCGTTGTGGGAAACACTTCAGGAACTGGGCCTGCCCGCCATCTTCCACACCGGCCAGAACGGCATGGGCGCCGGCCTTCCCGGCGGGTACGGCATCAAGCTGGCCTACTCCAACCCGCTCCTGCTGGACGCCGTGGCCGCAGACTTCCCGGAACTGCAGATCATCATGGCCCACCCGTCCGTGCCATGGCAGGACGAGGCAAACTCCATCGCCACGCACAAGGCCAACGTGTTCATCGACCTCTCCGGCTGGTCGCCCAAGTACTTCCCGGAGTCGCTGGTGCGCATGTCCAATTCAGTACTCCAGGACAAGGTCCTGTTCGGCACCGACTTCCCGCTCATCACGCCGCAGAAATGGCTGGCCGCGTTCGCGGACCTGCCGCTCAAGGACGAGGTCCGGCCCAAAATCCTCAAGCACAACGCAGTGCGCCTGCTCGGACTGGACGGCTGAGATGAGCGTCACCACCGCTGAGCAGACCCCTTCTGCCGAAAAGACCCGGCTCTACGGCGTCTGCGACTATTACGACGCCGAGTCCCTCCTCACGGCGGACGAGCGCCGCGTGCTGGGCAGGCTGCGGAGCTTCCTGGACCGGGAGGCGCAGCCCCTGCTGGCCGATTACTGGGAGCGTGGCGAGTTCCCTACCCAACTGGCGCAGCCGCTGATCGACCTGGACCTGATGGAACCGGCGGAACTGACCGGTGGTCCTGGTACCGACCGCCACCAGGCCCGCGGCATCTACCAGGGCTTCCGGATCTTCGAACTGGCCCGCACTGACGCCTCGCTGGCCACCTGGTACACGTCCCAGGCCGGGCTCTTCCGCACGGCCATCCGGGTGGGGGCCTCACCGGAGCAGCAGGCCGAATGGATGCCGAAGGTCATCGACTTCTCCCTCAAGGGCGTCTTCTCCCTCACCGAACCGGACTCCGGTTCGGACATCGCCGGCGGACTGTCCACCACCGCCCGCAGGGACGGGGAATCATGGGTCCTGAACGGCGCCAAGCGCTGGATCGGCGGAGCAGTCAGCGCTGACGTGCTGGCGGTCTTCGCCCGGGACCAGGAAGACGGCCAGGTGAAAGCCTTCCTGGTGGACCGCGAGGCGGACGGCGTGACGCTGGAGAAGATCCACCGCAAGACCGCGCTGCGGATGATGCAGAACGCCCACATCACCCTGGACGGTGTCCGCGTGCCGGAATCCATGCGGCTGCACAACGTGAACTCCTTCAAGGATGTGGCAGCGATGCTCCGGGCCATGCGTTCGGACGTCGCCTGGATCGCCACCGGCATCCAGGCCGGTGCGTTCGAAGCCGCCCTGCGCTATGTGACGGAACGCCGGCAGTTCGGCCGCCAGCTGGGATCCTTCCAGCTGGTCCAGGAAAAACTGGCCCGCATGCTAGGAAACCTCACGTCCTCCCTGTCCCTGGTGGTCCGGCTGACCGAACAGCAGTCCAAGGGCATCTACCGCGACCAGGACTCCGCCCTGGCCAAGATGCAGACGTCCCTGCTGATGCGCGAAACCGTGGCGCTTGCCCGCGAAGTGGTGGGCGGCAACGGCATCACCCTGGAAACGGACGTGGCCCGCTTCCATGCCGACGCCGAAGCAGTCTACTCCTACGAAGGCACCCACGAAATCAACGCGCTCATCGTGGGCCGGGCCCTGACCGGCGAAAGCGCCTTCACCCGCTAACGCGGCACCAACCGGACTGCGCTTACTGAACAGCGACAACTGAACCAAACAGCAACCGAAACCCGACGGCGGCAGCACTGCACCGGCGTCGTACTTCCGCAACTCCAAAAACAACACCAGGAGGCTCACATGCCCAATCTCGTCGTCGACTTCGACAAACTGCTCACCCTCGCCGGAACCGACCTCGGCGTGACCGAATACCGCGAAATCACGCAGGAACAGATCAACAAGTTCGCCGACGCCACGGGCGACGACCAGTGGATCCACGTGGATCCGGAGCGCGCCAAAGACGGCCCGTTCGGCGCCCCGATCGCCCACGGCTTCCTCACGCTCTCCCTGATCATCCCGTTCTGGGGCGAGCTGTTCGACGTCGACGGCGTCACCACCAAGGTGAACTACGGCCTGAACAAGGTCCGCTTCACCTCGCCGGTGAAGGTGGGCTCGCGGATCCGCATGCGGGCCACCATCGCCGAAGTCACCGAGGTCAAGGGCGGCGCCCAGATCAAGGTGTCCAACACCATCGAGATCGAGGGCCAGGAGCGCCCCGCCGTCGTGGCCGAATTCCTGGCCCGCTTCTACAAGTAAGCATCACGTAACACACCCCCTTTTGTCCCTCTGTCCTAAAGGAACAGCCATGTCTGGACTCACTCAGCTTCAAGCCATGGGCACGGCCGAACGCCGCAAGGAAGCGCGCACGGTCATCGCCTCCAGTTATCTGGGCAGCACCATCGAGTACTACGACTTCCTCCTCTACGCCACGGCTGCCGCCGTCGTCTTCCCCAAGGTGTTCTTCTCCGGGATGGACGACTGGGTAGGCGTGGTGGCCGCCTACGGCACCTTCGCCGCCGGCTACGTGGCACGCCCGCTCGGCGGGATCATCTTCGGCCACTTCGGCGACAAGCTGGGCCGCAAGGGGATGCTCATCGTGTCCATGCTGGTCATGGGCGTGGCCTCCACCCTGATCGGCCTGGTCCCGGACGCCTCCGTGGCGGGGCCGTGGGGCGCCGTCATGCTGGTGGTCCTGCGCGTCTTCCAGGGCATTGCCGTCGGCGGTGAATGGGGCGGTGCCGCCCTGATGGCGCTGGAACACTCGGAGTCCGGCAAACGCGGCTTCGCGGCGTCGTTCGTAAACGCCGGTGCCCCGACCGGCGCTGTGCTGGGCACGTTCATCATGGGCGCGTTCTCATCACTGCCGAACGACCAGTTCCTCGCCTGGGGCTGGCGGGTTCCCTTCCTGCTCTCCTTCGTGCTGCTGGGCGTGGGCATGTTCGTCCGCCTCAAGGTCTCCGAGAGCCCCATCTTCAAGGCCGCCCTCGAGCAGGAAAAGCGCGAACAGGCCGAAGGTGCGCGGGCGGAAGGCACAAACGGAACGGGCGGCACCGCCCCGGTCCGCCGTGAAATACCCCTCCTCCAGGTGCTCCGCCGGCCCAAGACGCTGATCTTCACCATGCTGGCCGGGGCCGCGGGCTTCGCATTACAGGTGGTGCTGGCAACGTTCGCGGTGACCTTCGCCGTCTCCAAGGGTGCCGACCGACAGGGCGTGCTCTACGCCTACGCCGCAGCCTCCCTGGTCTCCATCGTCTTTGTGGTGTTGGGCGGAAGGCTCTCAGACAAGCTGGGCCGGCGGCCGGTGATGGTGGGCGGACTCGTGCTCTTCATCGCCTACCTCGTGCCGATGTTCCAGCTGCTGTCCTCCAACAACATCATGCTGATCTTCGTGGCGTTCGCCGTGGGCCTGATGATCCACTCCACGCTGTTCGGCCCGCTCGCGGCGTTCGTTTCCGAACAGTTCGGCACCACCTCGCGGTACACGGGCGCCTCGCTGGGCTACCAGCTGGCAACCCTGCTCGGCGCGGGCTTCACGCCCGGCATCGTGGCGCAGATCTTCAAGGATTCCGGCCAAAACACCGGGTCGGTGGTCTGGTACCTGGCCATCATGTCCGTGGTGTCGATCGTCTTCATCCTGCTCACCCGGGAACCCAAGAACAACGATCTCCAGACAGTCCGGCTCTGATCCGGCCGCCAGGGACTACCGTCTAATTAGAAAGGACTTGCCATGGACAATTTTGGCATCGGCTCGTGGCTGCAACGGCGCCGCCCGAAGTCGGGCAACAAGGCAGCAATCATCGCCGGAGACCGCGAGGTCAGCTACGAGCAACTGGCGGAACGCTCGGCCCGGCTTGCCAACGCCTTCCGTGACCGCGGCGTAGCCCGCGGGGACCGGGTGGCCTACCTGGGGGAGAACCATCCGGCCTTCCTGGAGACGCTCTTCGCCTGCGGCACCCTGGGCGCCATCTTCGTCCCGCTCAATACGAGGCTGGCACCCCCGGAAATCCAGTTCCAGCTGGAGGACTGCGGCGCCGTGCTGCTGGTGCACGCGGCGAGCCTCTCGGACCTGGCGGTCCGTGGCGCGGCAGGGACTGCGGTGGGTGGCCGGATCGCCGTCGACGACGTCCCTGTGACAGGAAATCACCACAAAACCGGAAATCACGACGACGGTGCTGCCCCTGCAGCGGATAAGCCGGCGGCGGCAGTGGAGAACTTTGAGGCTGTGGTGGCGTCCGGCGCGGACCGCCCCATCGATGAACCGGTGGCACTGGACGACGGAGCCATGATCCTTTACACCTCCGGCACCACGGGCCGCCCAAAGGGCGCCCTGCTTACCCACGGGAACGTCACGTGGAACGCCATCAACGTCATCGTGGATTTCGATTTCTCCTCCACGGACGTCGCGCTGATGATCTCCCCGATGTTCCACGTGGCCTCCCTTGATATGGGGGTCCTGCCGACGCTCCTCAAAGGCGGAACGGTCATCCTCGAATCCAGGTTCGACCCCAGCCGCGTCCTGGCCCTCATCGAGCAACACCGCGTGACGACCATGAGCGGGGTCCCCACCACGTATCAGCTCATCTGCGAACACCCCGCGTGGGCAACCACGGACCTCAGCTCGCTGAACAAGCTCACCTGCGGCGGCTCCGCGATTCCCCTGCGGGTACTCGCCGCTTACGAGTCCCGAGGCCTCCAGATCGGCACCGGCTACGGCATGACCGAAACCGCCCCTGCAGCAACGGTCCTCCCGGCGGCGCGGTCCCGGGACAAGGCCGGATCGGCAGGCCTGCCGCACTTCTTCACGGACGTCCGGATCGCTGACCTGGCTGATCCCGGCGCCGGCCCGGCGGAGCCTGGCACGGTCGGGGAGATCCAGATCAAGGGCCCCAACGTCATCCACGAATACTGGAACCGGCCCGACTCGACGGCCGATTCCTACACCGCGGACGGCTGGTTCAAGTCCGGCGACATGGGCTACAAGGACGGCGACGGCTTTGTGTTCATTTCGGACCGGCTCAAGGACATGATCATCTCCGGCGGCGAGAACATCTATCCGGCCGAAGTGGAGCAGGCCATCACCGAGCTGGACGCCGTGGGCAGCGTGGCCGTGATCGGCGTGCCGGACGAGAAGTGGGGCGAAGTGCCGCGTGCCGTGGTGCTCCTGCGGGAAGGGGCGCAGCTGAGCGAAGAGCAGCTGCGGGCCCACCTGGACGGCCGGCTGGCCCGGTACAAGATACCGAAGTCGGTGGTGTTCGTGGACGAGATGCCCCGGACGGCGAGCGGCAAGATCCGGAAGGCGGACCTGCGGAAGCTGACCCCCGCAAACGGCCAGCTGCAGTAGCGCGAACGGACAGTTGCGGCCCCGGGGGCGGGCGCGGACGGACAGTTGCGGCCCCGTCCCCGGACCGGGAATAATCTTCATAGCTAGAGACTTGAGTCAATTGCACTCAACTTTACCTACGGAGGGTACATGCCAACGTTTTTTGGACCTGCCGGTACCGGCAGCGGTTCGTTTGACGAGTTCCTTGCGCGCTACCTGCAGGGCCAGCGCGCGGCCCGGTCCGGGCGCCCCACGGACATCACCCGGCTGCTGAGCCGCCGCACCCACGAGGTGCTCTCGCTCGCCGGCCAGTTCGCCGTGGACCTGGGACACGGTGACGTGGATGCCCTGCATATCCTGCGGACGATGGCCGGGGCGGAACCGGCTATCGGTTACGTGCGCCGCGCCGGGTCTGACCCCGCGGCCGTGGCCAAGGCCGCGGAAGAACGCCTGCCGGAGAAGTCCGGCCGGCCGGGGGCTAGCGCTCCGGCGCTGACGCCGTCCGCCCAGCGGGCACTGCTGGACGCCTACCAGGTTGCCCGGGCATTCGGATCCACGTACATCGACCCGGAGCACCTGTTCTTCGCCCTGGTGCTGAACCAGGATGCCCCCGCCGGGCAGGTGCTCGCGGCAGCCGGCGTCACGCCCGAGTCCTTCCAGGCCGGCGCGCGCGAGGCTGCCGGCACCGAGCCGTCCGGAGCCGGCACCCCGGACGCTGCGGCATCCGCGCACGGTCCGGGCGCCGCTTCGGAGACTCCGACGCTGGACACCTACGGGACGGACCTGACGGCCCTGGCGCGTGAAGGCCGCCTGGACCCGGTCATCGGGCGCTCCGACGAGACGGCACAGACCATCGAGGTCCTTGCCCGGCGCACCAAGAACAACCCCGTGCTGATCGGCGAAGCGGCGTGGGCAAGACGGCCATTGTGGAAGGCCTGGCGCAGGCCATTGCCGCCGACACCGTGCCGGAGCAGCTCCGCAACAAGCGGGTCATTTCGCTGGATCTCCCGGCCATGCTTGCAGGGACCCGCTACCGCGGCGACTTCGAAGAGCGCCTGACCAAGGCGATGGACGAAGTCACCGCAAACCCGGGCCGGTTCATCCTGTTCATCGACGAGCTCCACACCGTCATCGGTGCAGGCGGCGCGGGCGAAGGCGGCATGGATGCGGGCAACATCCTGAAGCCGAGGCTGGCCCGCGGCGAACTCCACGTCGTGGGTGCCACGACGCTGAACGAATACCGCAAGGTGGAAAAGGACCCCGCCTTCGAGCGCCGCTTCCAGCCCGTGCAAGTGGGTGAGCCCGCCATCGAGGATGCCGTGCAGATCCTTTCCGGGCTGCGCGAACGGTATGAAGAACACCACGGTGTCCGCTACACCGACGAGGCGGTTCGGGCCGCCGTCGAACTGTCCGCCCGGTATGTGACGGACCGGTTCCTTCCCGACAAGGCGATCGACCTTATTGACCAGGCGGGCGCCAGGCTGAGCCTGAAACTCGGCTCCCGGCAGGATGCTGCCTCCCTGCGCGAGCGGCTGGCGGCGCTCGAGGACTCGAAGAACGCGGCGATAGCGGCGGAGGACTTCGAGGAAGCCTCCCGGCTGCGGGACGAGGCGAAGGAGCTGAAGGAAAAGCTCGACGGCGGCGCGAACGGCCAGGAAGCCCCCGGCGCCGAGTCCGCCGTCGTGGGTGAAGCGGAGATCGCCGAGATTATCTCCCGCGCAACGGGCATCCCGGCGAGCCGGATCACCGAGGGTGACCGGGAACGCCTGGCCCGGCTGGAAGAAGACCTGCACCAGCAGGTTATCGGCCAGGAGGATGCCGTGAGCCTGATTGCGAAGTCAGTTCGCCGCAACCGCACGGGCATGGGCGCCGCAGGCAGGCCGATCGGGAGCTTCCTGTTCCTGGGCCCCACCGGCGTGGGCAAGACCGAACTCGCCAAGGCCCTGGCGGGATCGCTCTTCGGCAGCGAGGACTCCATGATCCGCTTCGATATGAGTGAGTTCGGCGAGCGGCATACGGTGAGCCGACTGGTGGGTGCCCCTCCGGGGTATGTGGGTTACGACGAGGCCGGGCAGCTGACCGAGCGGGTGCGGCGGAATCCGTACTCGATCGTGTTGCTCGACGAGGTCGAGAAGGCCCACCCGGATGTGTTCAACCTCCTCCTGCAGGTTCTCGACGACGGGCGGCTGACGGACGGCCACGGGCGCACTGTGGACTTCCGCAACACGGTGGTCATCATGACCTCGAACCTCGGCTCGGAGTTCCTGGCCAGCAAGGCGGGACCCACCGGGTTCACTGCGGCCGGGGAAGGAAGCGCGTTCGGCTCGGAGAAGGCTCTGCGAGACCGCGTCCTGGCGCGGCTGCGTGAATCGATGCGGCCGGAGTTCCTCAACCGCATCGACGAGATCGTCCTGTTCCGCAAGCTCGACCAGGTCCAATTGCGCCAGATCGTCCGCCTGATGCTGAACGACACCGAAGCCCGCCTGCGCTCGCAGGGCATCGGACTGGTGGTGGGCGAGGACGCGGTGGACTGGATCGCCGAGCGGGGCTACGAACCCGAGTACGGTGCGCGGCCGATGCGCCGTGTGATCCAGCGCGAACTCGATGACCGGATCGCCGATCTGCTGGTGGGCTCAGGCCTGGCAGCCGGGGGACAGGTCATCGTTTCCGCCGACGGGCCGGAGCTGGTGGTGGCTGCCGGCAGCCCGGAGGTGCCGCTGGCTGCGTAAAGGGGAGCAGCGCGAAGGGACAGTTGCGGCCCGGCCGGCGACGCATGACGCGTTGCAGGCCGGGCCGCGTGCTGCCTCAGTCGATGACGGCCGGCGTCAGCTAACGGACAGTTGCGAACGGACACTTGCGGCCCTGGGCGTGCGGGCCCCGCTCCTAGTGGATCAGCGCCAGCATGACGCCCACGGCCACGAAAAGCACCCCGAACGTCCTGTTCAGGAGCCTCTGCCCGTGGGCATCGTGCGTGAACCGCTGGAAGGACTTGGCGGCGGCGGCGAAAAAGAACCACATGACCAGAATGTCGATCACCACAACCGTGGCGGTGAGCACCAGGTACTGGGGCAGCAGCGGCTGCTCCGGCCGGATGAACTGCGGCATAAAGGCCAGGAAGAAAACCACGGCCTTGGGGTTCAGCAGGTTCACCCACAGTCCCCGGCGGAACATGGACCCGGCCGGTTCATTCCGGAGCTCGGCCGCCTTCTCCTGGTCCAGGTCCGGCTTGTGCAGGAACTGGCGGATGCCTAGGTAGACGAGGTAGGCGGCGCCGGCGTAACGGATCACGTTGAACGCGACGGGCGAGCTGGCCACCAGGACGCCGACGCCGAGTGCCACGATCACCACGTGGATCACCAGCGCCGCCTGCTGCCCCAGGATCCCCCAGATGGAACGCCGGAAGCCCGAGTTCAGCGAGTTGCTCATGGTGTTGATGGCACCTGCTCCGGGGGTGAAACTGATCAGGACGCCGGCGCCGGCCAGGGCCAGCCAAAGGGAGGGTTGCACCCATCCAGTTTACGGGTGTTGGCCTGAGGGGCGGACGCCGTAGCTGAGGATCATGTTCCCCTTGCTGGTCCGCTGCGAATCCTGCAGCTCCAGCCGCGTCACCGGATCCCCGTCCTCGAACAGCCGCCGCCCACTTCCGGCAATGACCGGGTGCACCATGAGCATCAGCGAGTCGAGCAGCCCCGCGAACAGGAGTTGCCGGGTCAGCGAGATGCTGGCGAACACGGCAATCTCGCCGCCGTCGGTGTTCTTGAGATTGGCTACGAACTCCTCCAGCGGGGCGTCCATAAGCCGGGAATTCTGCCACTCGAGTTCGCCCGAAAGAGTCCTGGAGGCCACGAACTTCTGCAGCGGATTGATGAATGCGCCAAACCCGGCGTCGGCCGCCGCGCCGGGCCAGTAGCCCGCCCACTGCTCGTAACCCACCCGGCCCAGGAGTCCGGTGTCCACCCGGGCCATCATTTCGTTCATGCCGGCGCCGAGTTCGTCGTCGAAACTGTCGAACTGCCACAGGTTGGGGGCTTCAACTACTCCGTCCACGGAGTAGAAAAGGCCGGCCGTCAATGTGCGCATGGTGATTCTCCTCGCTGGTGGTCTTCTTGCATCCTAAGTACGGATGGGCCAGCGGGGAATGGGTGCGGCGATTTCCGAGCAGACACGGCAACTCAGTCACATTTTCCGAACATTGAGTGCACCCAGTGAGTCATGGTGCACGGAAGGTCATCGTGGCCGGAGTACTGGTCAAAGTAGTGATGAGCCCCGGCAGACATGTACCCGGTTTCGTCCTGGCCAAAATGCCCGCTTCACTGACAACCTCTACGCGGTCCAGCACGCCACACCCGTAATTGGACGTGTCGAACCTAAGCCCGCGCAATGACCTCGCCGTTGGGAATCAGGAACCAGCCGTCCTCTGTGGAACCCCAGCGGTGCCATCCGGCAGAAATCCTGGCGAGGTCGGCGGCGTTGGCGAAGCCGTATTCCAGGGCCTGGTCCGCGAAGGCCGAGTGGAGTACGCGCTCGCCCCACACCCGTGCCTGCCACCGGCGCTGCTGGCCCGTGGCGTACAGCCAGTTGCTGCTGGTGGGTGCCACGTCCGTAAACCCGGCCGCTTGCGCCCAGGAGACCAGCCGGCGCCCGGCGTCGGGTTCCGCGCCGTTGCGGCGCGCAATGCGCTGGTACAGCTCCATCCATTCGTCCAGTTCCGGGATGTCCGGGTACCAGCTCATGCCGTGGAAATCGGCGTCGCGCACCGCCACGATGCCCCCGGGCCTGGCCACGCGGCGCATTTCGCGCAGGGCTTCCACGGGATCCGTCAGGTGCTGGAGCACTTGGTGGGCGTGGACGACGTCGAACGTTTCGTCGTCGAAGTCCAGGTCGTAGATGTTCCCGGCCACGAACTCGACGTTCTCCACCCCGCGTTCGGAGGCAAGGGCAGCGGCGTGGGCGATGACATCCGGGGAGCGGTCCAGCCCGGTGACGTGTCCCGGTGCCACGAGGACGGCGAAGTCGCAGGTGATGCTGCCCGGCCCGCAGCCCACATCCAGCACGGACGTGCCCGGGGCGAGGTAAGGAAGCACGAACGCGGCGGAATTCTCCGCGGTCCGGGAGGCATGGGCGCGGACCACGGACTCGTGGTGTCCGTGCGTGTACACGTCTTCAGGCTGCTGCGCACTCATAAGGAAACGCTACCGCTCCGGGGGGAAAATGCGCGGCAATCGAAGGGAGGAAATCGGGCGGTTATTCCGGCCCCAACGCTGCCGGCCCGGCCGCTTCCGGTCCGGCCGCTTCCTGGGCTGCGCGGATGGTCGCCTGGGTCATGGACTCCATGAAGCGTGCCGCCACCTCAAGCTCTGCGGGGGTGAATTCAGCCATCGCGGCGCCCATGTGGCGGGCCAGCGGAAGGAACATGGCGCCGCCGTCGCGGTAGGCCTTGGGTGTCATGCGGAGCTGGACCTGCCGGCGGTCGGAGCCCAGCCGCTCGCGGATCACGTGGCCGGACTGGTCCAGGCGGTCGATCAATGCTGTGGTGGCGGGGGAGCTGAGATGGAGTTCCTTCCGCAGGACGCCGGGTGTGACCACCGTGCCCTTCGCGGCATGCCGCATGATGACGGCAAGGGCGTTCAGGTCCGTGCGGTGCATGTCATTCCGTCCGCCTGCTGTGTCCACATAGCGGTTGGCTTCCAGCGTGAACTCCTGAAGCAGCAACACGAGCGCCGGGGGACCGCCGGGAGTGCGGACTGCGTCGTCGTCTGCCATCCCTGCCTCCATCTGTTTCCCGGGCTGTTCTTCACGTCCGCCGTCCTGAGGATCTTACTTCAGCCCGGTGCTCCGCCGGCCCGGCACTGCTTCCCGGCCGGGCGGTAATTTCCGGCTAGAGAGGATATTTCCAAAACAAGCTAGTCTGGCACTTATCTCTATGAGAGAGATAATCTATGCTGGAATAAATTCTACTCCGTTCGCGACCTCCAGAAGGAACCATGAAACCCAAACTCCGCTCCCGGGAGCGCGTCCCGTTCTGGCTCCGCTGGCTGGTGCCCGTGTTGCTCGTTCTGACCTGGCTGGCCGTCGCCGGTGTTGGCGGCCCCACCTTCGGCAGGCTGGACGAAGTGTCATCCAACGACCAGGCGTCGTTCCTTCCCTCCGGCGCTGAAGCCACGGAGGCGCAGGACTGGCAGGCAAAATTCAGGGACTCCGACGAGATTCCGGCCGTCATCGTCGTCGAGAGCGATTCGGCCTTCACGCCTGCGCAGCTGGGCGAGGCTGCCGCCCTCAAGTCCACGCTGGAGGAACTGCAGGCGGTCGGCACGGTCATCGGGCCCATCCCGTCGAAGGACGGCGAGGCGGTCCAGTTTGTGGTCCCCATTTCCTCCTCGGGCGAGGTCAAGGAGATCGTCCAGGAGCTCCGCGACGAGGTCAAGGCGTCAGCACCGGAAGGAATGCAGACGTTCGTGACCGGTCCTGCGGGGCTGACCGCGGACCTGGTGAGCGCCTTTGCCGGGATCGACGGCATCCTGCTGCTCGTGGCCCTTGCCGCCGTGTTCATCATCCTGCTGATTGTCTACCGCTCGTTGCTGCTCCCCATCGCAGTGCTTTTCACCTCGGTGTTCGCGCTCTGCGCGGCCATCCTGCTGGTCTTCGGCATGGCCAAGCTCGGCTGGATCCAGCTCAGCGGCCAAAGCCAGGGCATCCTCTCCATCCTGGTCATCGGCGCCGCAACGGACTACGCACTGCTGTATGTGGCCAGGTTCCGCGAGGCACTGACCCACACCACCAACCGCACCGCCGCCGTCCTGACCGCCTGGAGGGGGTCCTTCGAGCCCATCCTGGCCTCCGGCGCAACGGTGATCATCGCCCTGCTGTGCCTGCTGTTCTCCGACCTCAACTCCAACAAGGCGCTGGGCCCGGTGGCCGCAGCCGGCATCCTGTGTTCGCTCTTTGCGGCCCTCACGCTGCTCCCGGCCCTGATGGCTTTGCTGGGCCGCGCCGCCTTCTGGCCGTTCCGTCCCAAGTTGGTACCCGAGGCCGAACGTGAACCCCGGTTCGTCACCGGCCTCGAAGGCCAGAAGGGGCTGTGGCGCGCCACCGGTTCCCTGGTGTCCCGCCGGCCCCGGACCGTCTGGGTCGCCTCGGTGCTGCTGCTCCTTGCGGCCTCGGCAGGCATCCTGCAGCTCAAAGCCAACGGGGTGCCGCAGACCGACGTCATCCTCACCGCCTCCAACGCGGTGGACGGCCAGGATGCCCTGGCGCGCCATTTCGACGCCGGCTCCGGCAGCCCCGCGGTGATTGTCGCCGACGAAGCGAAGGCGCAGGAGGTACTGGACAAGACCAAGGCGACCGACGGCGTCGGCGATGCCTACCTCCTGGCGGAGGGCAGCGTGCCGATCACGGGAGCCCCCGGCACCCCCGCTGAGCCCGGCGTCCGCGACGGCAAGGTCCTCATCAACGCAACCCTGAATTACGCGGCCGACTCCGGCGACGCCGAGAACGTGGTGGTGAAGCTCCGCGAGGACCTCAAGAAGATCGACGACGGCGCGCTGGTGGGCGGCGTGACCGCGACGGCACTGGACACCAACACCACGGCCCAGCGCGACCTGATCGTCATCATCCCCGTGGTCCTCGCCGTCATCCTGGTGATCCTCATGCTGCTGCTGCGCTCGGTGCTGGCCCCGGTCCTGCTGGTGGCATCGGTGGTTCTGTCCTACGCCGCGGCCATGGGCGTCTCCGCGCTGGTGTTCAACAACATCTTCGGCTTCCCGGGCGCTGATGCCACCGTGCCGCTGTTCGGCTTCGTCTTCCTGGTGGCGCTGGGCGTGGACTACAACATCTTCCTGATGAGCCGGGTGCGGGAGGAGTCACTCAAGCACGGCACCAGGCCGGGAATCCTGCGGGGCCTCGGCGTGACGGGCGGCGTGATCACGTCGGCAGGAGTTGTCCTGGCCGCAACCTTTGCGGCGCTGGGCGTCATCCCCATCATGTTCCTGGTCCAGCTCGCCTTTATTGTGGCCTTCGGGGTCCTGCTGGACACCGTGCTGGTCCGCTCGCTGCTGGTCCCGGCGCTCTCCTATGACCTCGGTCGGCGGATCTGGTGGCCCGGCAAGCCGGGGCGTCTGGAGGACGACGAGCGTGCGCTCGCCGGCTCGCGCGGCGACGAGGGCAGCTTGGAGACCGACCTGGAGGGTGCCGCGCGCAGGTAGGCGCGCTGCGGCCTCAGCCCTGGGCCTGCCACCACGCGACCGTTGCCGCTGCGGCGTGCGGCAGCGGAGTGGGATGCAGCCCCAGGGCGGCCTCGCTTGCCCGCGAATCCATCACAAAGGGCCGCTCGAACTGGTAGAGCATCTCGGCCAGCTCCCGGGTGCCGGCGGAAAAGAATCCCATGGCCCGGAGGGCCCAGCCGGGCACTGCGCCCATTGCGGGCGCGGGCACCCCGCCCGCTTCCGCGAAGGCCGCCGCAAGCTGGCGCTGCGTGACGGCCGGGCCGGTGGGAGCGTGCCACACCCGGTTCCACTGCGACGGCGTCTGCGCGGTACGGATCATGGCCGCGGCAAGGTCCGGCACATAGGTGAACGAGTGCGGCTGGTCCGCGCTGCCGATCACCAGAATCCTCTTCCCGGCCAGCACCGCCGGCACCATGCGTTCACCGGCGTGGGCGGTCAGCACCCGCGGGCCGAAGAAATCGCCCGCCACCACGCTCACGGTATTCGTGGGGGAGGCTGCACGCGCCTTCAGCAGCGCGGTGCGGACACCGCGCTTTCCGCCCTGCGCCTCCCGCGGGCTGTCCTCCGCCATCACGGCGTCCGGCCGGCTATAGGAGTAAAGGCTCTCAGGAAATACGACGACGGCGCCCGCCTCGCCGGCCGCCGCCAACACGGCCTCCTCCGCCGCCGGAAGTTCCCGCAGCCAGGCCTCCGCAGTGTAGGCGGAGCCGTGGATGCAGTGGAAAACTGCCGACGCTCCGGCGAACGCTTTGCCGAGCGGTGCGGGGTTGGAAACGTCCACAGGCAATCTGTCGATCAGCGCGTGCTCCGGGCCACTGCCGGAACGGGTCAGGACCCGCACCCGCTTGCCCTGGCCGGCCAGCTGCTCCGCCACGGTCCAGCCAACGGGGCCGGCGCCGGTCACCACATACAGTTCGGGCATTGGATTCTCTTTCCTCGGGAGCTTCAGTCTGGCTCGCTTGGGGGCTCATTGATCAGAGAGCAGTGCTCTCGAAATTAAGAATGCTCCACGCGTCAGGCAAAGTCAAGAGCAGTGCTCTCAATTGTTGACACTGCTCTGAAAAATGGAATGCTGGAGGCATGCCAGCTACCGATGCCGCCACCCCGGCGCCCCGCACACCGCGCGAGCGCGCCAGGGCGCAAACCATCGCCGACATTGTCCGGCTGGGCCGGGAGCACCTGGCTGTCCACGGTGCCGCGGCGCTGTCTCTTCGGGCCGTGGCCAGGGACCTGGGGGTCGTGTCCTCCGCGGTGTACCGGTACGTGCAAAACCGGGACGAGCTGCTGACCCTCCTGCTGATCGATGCGTACGGCGAGCTGGGGGACGAGGTGGACGCCGCCGTTGGCCGCGTGGCGGAAGCTGACTTTGCGGGGCGCTTCTATGCGCTGGGGCGTGCTGTCCGCGGCTGGGCCGTCCGCGAGCCCGCCCGCTATGCCCTGCTCTTCGGCAGTCCCGTGCCCGGGTATCGGGCTCCGGCGGAGCGCACCACGGGGCCGGGGACCCGGGTGATCTACAGCCTGATGGCCATCTTCGACGCCGCCTGGCGGGCCGGCGCGGTGCGGGTGGAACCCGCGTCCGTGGCCGCCGGGCCCCCGGCTGTGATCCCTCCGCCCCTGGCCCGCGACTTGACGT
Source organism: Arthrobacter sp. SPG23 (assembly GCF_000876655.1). GTDB lineage: Bacteria > Actinomycetota > Actinomycetes > Actinomycetales > Micrococcaceae > Arthrobacter. The sequence goes on along the minus strand of NZ_JYCN01000028.1, from coordinate 123,232 downwards.
CGATCCGGGAGGAGCTGGGGCTCGGGCTTCCGGACGGGATACTGGCGCGGGGAGCGCTGGTGTGGACGTCGCTTTTCGGGGCCATCAGCTTCGAGGTATTCGGCCAGTACGGCGAAAACACGTTCGCTGCGAAGGACGTGCTGTTCGAGCATCACCTGCAGGTGCTGGCCGGCATCGCCGGTCTCGAATAGCGGGCGCGGCCGCGGACGGCAGAGTGCCGCCTACCATTTTGTGAGCGCTAACAAATTTTCCTTGTATCTCAATTTACAACGATATAAAGTGTGTCTCAGCCCGCAGCCGCCTGGCCCGGTCCAACGGGACCGCAGGAGCCGGACGGCCGGTGATTTTTTCCAACGGCTACGTCCAAAGGAGTGACGGTGAAGCAAGTTGATACACGCCGAATGCAGATGACCCGCAGGCAATTGCTGCTCGGGGGGCGGTGTGCTCGCAGGCAGCCTTTCGCTCGGAGCGAGCCTGACAGGGTGCGGAGGCGCGGCCCAGGCGGCGGGGAACGACATCCGCTTCTGGCACCTTCTCTCCGGCGGAGACGGCATCAAGATGATGGCCATGATCGACAAGGTCAACACGGACCACCCCGACTTCAGGATCAAACCCACCGTGCTCGCCTGGGGTGCGCCGTATTACACCAAGCTCGCCATGGCCTCCGCCGGCGGCCGTCCGCCGGAGGTGGCCGTGATGCATGCGGCCAGGGTGCCCGGCTATGCACCCGGCGGACTGCTGGATGCCTGGGACCTGGACCTGCTGGCGGAGTTCGGGGTCCGTCCGGAGGACTTCGCCCCGCGAATCTGGGAGAAGAGCCAGTTCAACGGCCAGGTATTTTCGCTGGCGCTGGACTCGCACCCGTTCGTGATGCTCTACAACACCGACGTGGCGGACAAGGCCGGGGTGCTGGGGAACGATGGCCGGCTGGCGGAGATCTCATCGCCGTCGCAATTCCTCGAGGTGAGCCGCGAACTGCAGCGGGTGACCGGCAAGCACGGGCTCTCCTACGGTTACCTGGGCGACGGCGCGCAGATGTGGCGCCTGTTCTATACGTTCTACCGCCAGCACGGTGCGGACTTCGTCCTGAATCCAGGGACGCCCGCGCAGGTGGAGCGGGATGTGGCCATCGACTGCCTGGAGTTCATCACGTCCCTGCTGGACAACACCATTTCAACGAAAAGCGGCGACGGCGGAACGGCCATCGCGGAGTTCGCCAGCCAGGGTTCGGGGCTGCTTTTCACCGGCGTGTGGGAGTTGCCCACCATGAAAACGGCCGGTGTTCCGCTCGGTGCCAGCACCATCCCCACCCTCTTCGGGACGCCCGCGGCCTTCGCCGACTCGCACTCGTTCGTGCTGCCGCACCAGGCTTCGCTGGACGAATCCAAGCGCCGCGGCGTCTACCAGTTCGTCGCCTCCATGCTGAAAGGCTCCTTGAGCTGGGCGGAGGCCGGCCATATTCCGGCCTATCAGCCGGTGGTGAAGTCCAAGGAGTACGCGGCGCTGACCCCGCAGGCAGATTATGCGCACGCGGCGGACATCATCAACTACGACCCCCAGGCCTGGTTCACCGGTTCGGGGTCCGACTTCCAGGGCTATTTCGCCGAGAACGTCCAGAACGTGTTCCTTGGACGGGACAAGGCCGCCGACGGCTGGGATGCCTTCATGAAGCGCATCAATACAGTCCTCGCCATGCCGAACCCGGTGTGAGCACCAGGCGCGGCAAGGCCGCCGAACCCCGCTTGAGAATCGACGTGAGCATCAATCCGCTTGTGACAAAGGAGTCCCCATGAGCACCGCCCGCACCACAGCGCCCGCCGCGAGATCCCGGCGTTCCAGGCGTGACAATATCCACGGCTGGGCCTTCTCCGCCCCGTTCCTGGCTTTCTTCCTGATGTTCCTGGTCTGGCCCATGGTTTCCGGAGCCGTCATGAGCCTCACCGGAAAGTCCCTCACCGGCGCCAACGGCGGGTTCATCGGCCTGGCCAACTACGCCGAGGCGTTCGGCGACTCGGACATGTGGCGCTCGCTGGGGAACACGCTGTACTTCACGCTGATCAGTACGGTGCCGCTGGTGGTCATCGCCCTGGCGCTGGCAGCAATCGTCAACATGGGCCTTCCCGCGCAGTGGCTGTGGCGGCTCTCTTTTTTCTCCCCGTTCCTGCTCGCCTCCACGGTGGTGTCGCTGTTCTTCGCCTGGATGTACAACCCGGAGCTTGGCCTGTTCAATGACCTGCTCGCCAAGCTGGGCATTCCGCCGGTGGCGTGGCTGAACGATCCCGCCGTGGCGATGTGGGCCATCGTGATTGCGACGGTGTGGTGGACCGTGGGCTTCAACTTCCTGCTGTACCTGGCCGCGCTGCAGAACATCCCGCAGCAGCACTACGAAGCGGCCTCGCTGGACGGCGCCGGCGGATGGCGCCAGTTCTTCTCCATTAGCCTTCCCCAGCTGGGCCCCACCACGGTGATGATCGTGATCCTGCAAATCCTCGCGTCCCTGAAGGTCTTTGACCAGATCTACCAGATGACCGAGGGCGGCCCGGGCGGGGCGACCCGGTCCATCGTCCAGTACGTCTTCGAGGCCGGATTCACAGGCTACCGGCTGGGTTATTCGGCAGCCATTTCCTACATCTTCTTCGGCCTGATCCTGGTCATCGCGCTGGCCCAGGCCTTCATCACACGGAAAAGGAGCGCCTAGCCATGGCTACCCCCACACTTTCCAGGCCCGCACTCCAGCCCAAAGGTTCCACCGAAGCGGCACCAAACCGGCCCCCGAAGGCGCCGCTGTCCCGCATCCTGGCCACCGTCGTCGTGTCCGTCCTTGCCGTGGCGTGGCTCGTGCCCTTTGCCTGGGCCACGGTCACCGCGCTGAAGAGTGAAACGGATGCCGCGTCCACCCCCATCAGCTGGATACCGGCGTCGGGCTTTACCCTCGATGCCTTTGCCAAAGTTCTGCAGAGCGGCAACATCCCCACCTGGACGCTCAACTCGCTCTTCACGTCCGCGGCGATCACCGCCATCACGCTGGTGATTTCCGCGTCCGTGGCCTACGCCATTTCGCGGATCGATTTCCGCGGCAAGAGGATGCTGATGGGCGTGATCGTGGCCTCCATCATCATTCCGCCGCCGGTCCTCATCATCCCGTTGTTCCAGCAGATGCAGTCGCTGAACCTGATCGACACGTACTGGGCGCTGATCCTGCCGCAGGTGATCCACTCGCCCATGGTGTTCGTGCTCAAGAAGTTCTTCGACCAGATCCCGCGGGAACTCGAGGAGGCGGCACTGATGGACGGCGCCGGAAGACTGCGGATCTTCACCACGATCGTGCTGCCGCTGTCCAGGCCCATCCTGGCCGCCGTGGCCATCTTCGTGTTCATCGGTGCCTGGAACAACTTCCTCTGGCCGTTCATTGCCACCAACGAGAGCTCGCTGCTCACCCTGCCGGTGGGCCTGCAGACCATCAAGAGCGCCTACGGGATCCAGTACGCCCAGAACATGGCCTCTGCGTTGCTTGCCGCGCTTCCCCTGATTGTGGTGTTCCTGTTCTTCCAACGCCAGATCATCAGGGGCGTGGCCACCACCGGCCTCGCCGGCACCTAGTTACCGCCACTCTTCCCCGCCCGCTTCACCACCCGCCAAACCACCAGGACTGGAGAATAAATGTCCCGCGCACGCATCACCATTGACCGCGACTTCACCGTAGCCGAGGTTCCCCGCCGGATTTTCGGATCCTTTGTTGAGCACATGGGCCGCTGCGTCTACACCGGCATTTACGAACCGGGCCATCCCCGGGCGGACGAGCGCGGCTTCCGCCGCGACGTCATGGACCTCGTCAAGGAGCTCGGCGCCACCGTGGTCCGCTATCCCGGCGGCAACTTCGTCTCCGGCTACAACTGGGAGGACGGCGTCGGGCCCGTGGCGGAGCGGCCGCGCCGGCTCGACGGCGCCTGGCACACCCTGGAAACGAACGCCTTCGGCCTGCACGAATTCGTGGACTGGTCCAGGGAGGCCGGGGTGGAGGTCATGGAAGCCGTCAACCTGGGCACCCGCGGCGTCGATGCCGCCCGTGAGCTGGTGGAGTACGCCAACATTCCGTCCGGCACCCGGCTCTCCGACCTGCGCCGCAAGAACGGACACGAGGATCCGTTCAACATCAAGCTGTGGTGCCTGGGCAACGAGATGGACGGACCGTGGCAGATCGGGCACAAGACGGCCGAGGAATACGGCCGGCTGGCGCAGGAGGCCGCCAAGGCCATGCGCTTCGTGGACCCGGACATCGAACTGGTGGCTTGCGGCAGCTCCAACTCGGGCATGCCCACGTTCGGCGCCTGGGAGCAGACCGTCCTGACCCACACCTACGAGCAGGTGGACTACGTCTCGCTGCACGCCTACTACCAGGAGCACGACGGCGACGCCGGCAGTTTCCTGGCCAGCGCCGTGGACATGGACTACTTCATCGAATCAGTCATCGCTACCGCGGACGCCGTCCGGGCCAAGGGCAAGCACAGGAAGCACATCAACCTCTCCTTCGACGAATGGAACGTCTGGTACACCCGGCCCGGCGACGCCGACAGCCCCGAGCAGGTGGGCAAGCACGGCTGGCGGGAGCACCCTCGCGTCATCGAGGACAAGTACAACGTGACGGACGCCGTCGTCGTCGGGACCTTCCTGAACTCCCTCCTCCGCCACGGTGACCGCGTCAAGATCGCCAACCAGGCGCAGCTGGTCAACGTGATCGCCCCCATCCTCAGCGAGGAAAACGGTCCGGCATGGAAGCAGACCATCTTCCATCCCTTCGCCCGCATGGCCGAGCTGGCGCACGGGCAGATCCTCCGGCTCGCCGTGGACTCGGACAAGTACAGTAACGCAAAATTCGGCGACGCCGACCTGGTGGACGTCAGCGCCACCTGGAACGAGGAAACCGGGCGCATCGCCTTGTTCCTCGCCAACCGCGGGCTGGAGGAAGCCGCCGACATCGAAGTGGTCCTCCGCGGCTTCGATGCCCGGCAGGTGGTCCGGGCGGACGTGCTGCGGATACCCGACGGCGCGGACCGGTTCATCACCAACACGCAGGACAACCCAGGCGCCGTCGGCCTGACTCCGCTCGAGGGGGTCAAGGCGGCCGGCGGCGAAGTCCGCGCGAGCCTGCCTGCCCTGTCCTGGGCGGCCATCGAACTGGAGGTCGTGCGCAACTGACCACCCCTGTTGAAGCGCCGGGCGGATGGATAGACTGCCCCTGCGCCCGTCCGGGCGCCCGATGCTTCCAGGAGGGAACCGTCAGTGTCAGAGAACAGCGAAATGTCGCAGAACAGCGAAGACGAAGCGGAAAAGCAGCGCACCGAACCCGCGCCGGCAGTCGAAGGTGACAGCGGCCAGTATGTCGACGGCGACTACGGCAAGGCGGGAATTGCGCACGACGACCAAGCGGCAGTCGGCGACGGCGAATATCCCGAAGGCGATTACGGAACCGCCGGGGAGGTCGAGGAACCTGCCGGCGCCGTCGAAGGCGAATACGAAGCCGGCGATTACGGCAAGGCCGGCACGGCGGGCGAGAACCTGGTGACACTCGAGGAATCCGAGTACCCGGACGGCGACTACGGCAAAGCCGGTACTGCCGGGCCGACCGCCGGTACTGCCGGGCGGCCGGATACCGCCGGGCGGGCGGATACCGCCGGGCGGGCGGCTACTGCAGAGGAGTCCGGCGACGTTCCCTGACCGCTAACCGGCTCCTGACCCACCCCTGGCCGCGGTTTCACGCACAGCGAAACCGCCGCCAGGGGTCGGCGTGTGTGGCGGAAAATCGCCGTTTTTGAGTCTCTGCGCGTACTTGGCGCGCCCAAATTACACCGGCGTTCCGCTAGTTGAGCGCAGTTGACTCAACTTTGGATTGACTTAATTCCTCCCCTGAGTAGAGTTGAGTGTAGATCGCTCAATCAGTGGGCGTGCCTGAATCTCGACCAGCGTTTCCAAGGAAAGAAGGAAGCAACACATGTCACGTGCAGTAGGTATCGACCTCGGAACCACCAACTCCGTCGTCTCCGTTCTCGAAGGTGGCGAGCCCACCGTTATTGCCAACGCCGAGGGTGGCCGCACCACGCCGTCCGTCGTTGCGTTCTCCAAGTCCGGCGAAGTCCTGGTCGGCGAGATCGCCAAGCGCCAGGCCGTCAACAACATCGACCGCACCATCGCCTCCGTCAAGCGCCACATGGGCACCGACTGGACCGTCGGCATTGACGATAAGAAGTACACCGCGCAGGAAATCTCCGCCCGTATCCTGATGAAGCTGAAGAACGACGCCGAGTCCTACCTGGGCGAAAAGGTCACCGACGCCGTCGTCACCGTTCCCGCGTACTTCAACGACGCCCAGCGCCAGGCAACCAAGGAAGCCGGCGAAATCGCAGGCCTGAACGTCCTCCGCATTGTCAACGAGCCCACCGCCGCTGCCCTGGCTTACGGCCTGGACAAGGGCAAGGAAGACGAACTCATCCTGGTCTTCGACCTCGGTGGCGGAACGTTCGACGTCTCCCTGCTGGAAGTGGGCAAGGACGAAGACAACTTCTCCACCATCCAGGTCCGCTCCACCGCCGGTGACAACCACCTCGGCGGTGATGACTGGGACCAGCGCGTCGTGGACTACCTGCTGAACCAGCTCAAGGTCAAGGGCATCGACCTCTCCAAGGACAAGATCGCCCTGCAGCGCCTCCGGGAAGCTGCCGAGCAGGCCAAGAAGGAACTCTCCTCCTCCACCAGCACCAACGTCTCCCTCCAGTACCTCTCCGTCACCCCCGACGGCCCGGTCCACCTGGACGAGCAGCTCACCCGCGCCAAGTTCCAGGACCTCACCAAGGACCTCCTGGACCGCACCAAGAAGCCGTTCCAGGACGTCATCAAGGAAGCCGGCATCAAGCTCTCTGAGATCGACCACATCGTTCTCGTGGGCGGTTCCACCCGCATGCCCGCCGTGTACGAGCTCGTCAAGGAACTCGCCGGCGGCAAGGAGCCCAACAAGGGCGTCAATCCGGATGAGGTCGTCGCCGTCGGCGCCGCACTGCAGGCAGGTGTCCTGAAGGGCGAGCGCAAGGACGTGCTGCTGATCGACGTCACCCCGCTGTCCCTCGGCATCGAAACCAAGGGCGGTGTCATGACGCACCTGATCGAGCGCAACACGGCCATCCCCACCAAGCGTTCAGAGACCTTCACCACGGCTGACGACAACCAGCCGTCCGTGGCCATCCAGGTCTTCCAGGGCGAGCGCGAGTTCACCCGGGACAACAAGCCGCTGGGCACGTTCGAGCTGACCGGCATCGCTCCGGCTCCGCGCGGCGTTCCGCAGGTCGAGGTCACCTTCGACATCGACGCCAACGGCATCGTGCACGTCTCGGCGAAGGACAAGGGCACCGGCAAGGAACAGTCCATGACCATCACTGGCGGCACCGCGCTCTCCAAGGAAGACATTGACCGCATGGTCAAGGACGCCGAGGAGCACGCAGCCGAGGACAAGGCCCGCCGCGAGGCAACCGACACCCGCAACACGGCCGAGCAGCTCGCCTACTCCGTGGACAAGCTGATCGCCGACAACGCCGACAAGCTGCCCGAAGAGGTCAAGACCGAGGTCAAGGCCGACGTCGACGACCTCAAGAAGGCCCTCGAAGGCACCGACGACGCTGCGGTGAAGACCGCCTTTGAGAAGCTGCAGGCTTCCCAGAGCAAGCTCGGCGAGGCCATCTACGCACAGGCCGGTTCGCCGGACGGTGCAACGGGTGCCGCAGGGGCAGAAGGCGCACCCGCCGGCGACGCCAAGGCTGATGAAGACATCGTCGACGCCGAGATCGTTGACGAAGACGAGAAGAAGTAATCATGCCGCATCACGGTAACGAGGAAGAACACGACTCTTCCGCAGGCCAGCAACACGCGCGCGACAGCCGGGAGAACGAGCGTCAGGAGAACGAGCCGCAGAAGCCGGTGATCCACGACAACCGCAAGGTTGATCCGAAGACCGGCCAGGCCCGCCACCCTGACCAGGAACCCGCTGGCGCCGGGCACTCCGGCGCCGGGGACGCACTGTCCCAGGCCGAGGACATCCTCAACAGCGTTGAGGTTCCGGCCGAGGAATCGGTGGCCCAGGGTGTAGGCGCGGAGGAGGCGGAGGAACTCAGGAACGATCTCCGCCGCCTGCAGGCTGAATACGTCAACTACCGCAAGCGCGTGGAACGCGACCGTGCCGTGGCAGGGGAGATGGCCGTCGTCGGCGTCCTGAACTCGCTGCTTCCGGTACTGGACGACGTCGACGCCGCCAGGCAGCACGGCGACCTGGCCGACGGCCCGTTCGCCGCGATTGCCGCCAAACTGGAGAACGCGCTGAAGACCTACGGCCTGGTGCGCATCGATGAGACCGGCGTGGAGTTCGATCCGACCATCCACGAGGCCCTCATCCAGCAGCCCGGCCAGGACGTCGAAATCGACACCGTCAGCCAGGTCCTGCGCTCCGGCTACAAGGCCGGCGAGCGGGTCCTCCGGGCAGCACAGGTTATCGTCGCAGTTCCGGCTTAGCATTACCCCATCGAGATGGCAGTTCGCAGCAGTGATTCGCAAGAACATTGCCGCGAACTGCCATCTCGGCACAAAGATTTGAAAGGAAACGCCATTGGCTAGCCAGGACTGGGTCGACAAGGACTTCTACAAGATCCTTGGAGTCGCCAAGGACGCTTCCGACGCCGATATCAAGAAGGCTTACCGGAAGCTTGCGCGGCAGCACCACCCGGACACCAATGCGGGGGACGTGGCTTCGGAGAAAAAGTTCAAGGACATCTCCGAGGCGTACTCCGTGCTCTCTGATCCGGATGAGCGGCAGCAGTATGACGCCATCCGTGCCATGGGCGGCGGCGCTCGGTTTGCTCCCGGCGGCGCGGGCGGCGCGGCCGGCGGGGCCGGATTCGAAGACCTCTTCGGCGGCCTCTTCACCGGCGGCGGCGGACGCCACTCCGGGGGCTACAGCACCTCGGGCGGCATCCCGCCGGAGTTCGCTGACCTCTTCGGCGGCCAGTTCGGCGGACCCGGTTCCGGAGCCGGATTCCAGCGCGCCCCGCAGAAGGGCGCCGACCGTACTGCCACCACCACCATCTCGTTCGCCGGTTCCATCCGCGGCACCACCATCGGCCTGCGCGAGCCGGACGGAGACGTGATCGACGTCCGTGTCCCGGCCGGGATCAAGGACGGCCAGAAGGTCCGCGTCCGCGGCAAGGGCCAGTACGGCCCCGCCGGCAACGGCGACCTGATGGTCACGGTCAACGTCAAAGGCCATGATTTCTACACGCGCGACGGCGACAATCTCCGCATCCACGTTCCGGTCACCTTTCCGGAAGCTGCCCTGGGCGCTGACATTGAAGTGCCCACGATCGACGGTGAGAAGGTCAAGGTCCGTGTCCCCGCGGGGACGCCGTCGGGACGGACGCTGCGTGTCAAGGGCCGTGGCGTCAAGCACGCGAAGGCCACCGGCGACCTGCTGGTGACCATCGACGTCGTGGTTCCGCAGAAGCTGACAAAGGAAGCGGAGGAAGCCGTCAAGGCGTTCGCCGAGGCCACCGGCGGCCAGGACGTGCGGGCCGGACTTGCAGCCAAGGCGCGGCTCTAGGAAACGCGCGTGTACGTACTGGGACTAGCGGGAGGAGCCGGGCGTGGACATTGATTTCGATCAGCCGATCTTCGTGATCTCGGTGGCGGCCGAGCTCGCGGATATGCACCCCCAGACGCTGCGCCAGTATGACCGCCTGGGCATCGTCTCTCCCAGCCGTGCGCCCGGCAAATCCCGGCGCTACTCCCAGCGGGACGTCAACGTGCTCCGGGAGGTGCAGCGGCTCTCGCACGAAGGGGTATCGCTGGAGGGCATCAAACGGATCCTCCAGCTGGAAAACCAGGTGGCCGCCCTGCAGCGCCGGGTGAGCGAATTGACCGAGGAACTGAGCCGCCGCCGCAGCCCCCTGGATTCGCGGATCTTCGCGGCCGGAGCAGCCGGCGACGTGGTGAGCCTGGCCCGCGGCCAGCGGCCCCGCGCCCGCTCCCAGGCCGTGGTGGTGTGGCGGCCCCGCCCCACGGAGTGACCGCGGACGGGAGCGCGCTGTTGTTCTTGACAGCTCAGGGATGCCGGAACAGAGTGGATGGTTACGCCTGTTCACTGCCAGTCTTCACTGTCCCGGAAGGAACGCCTCATGGCCTTTGTCTCTGTTGGAAAAGAAAACAGCACCACCGTTGAGCTCTACTATGAGGACCACGGGCAGGGACAGCCGGTGGTCCTCATCCACGGTTACCCGCTGGACGGCGCATCGTGGGAACGGCAGACCAGCGCGCTGCTCGAGGCTGGCTACCGGGTCATCACCTATGACCGCCGCGGCTTCGGCAAGTCCAGCCAGCCCACCGAGGGCTACGACTACGACACCTTTGCCGCCGACCTTAACACCCTGCTCACCGAGCTCGACCTGGCCGATGCCGTGCTGGTGGGCTTCTCGATGGGCACCGGCGAGGTGGCCCGCTACCTCAGCACCTACGGCTCGGACCGGGTTTCCAAGGCAGTGTTCCTCGGCTCCCTCGAGCCGTTCCTGCTGAAGACGGAAGACAACCCCGACGGCGTTCCCCAGGACGTGTTCGACGGCCTGCTGAGTGCAGTGAAGGAAGACCGCTACGCGTTCTTCACGGAGTTCTTCAAAAACTTCTTCAACACCGACGACACCCTGGGCAGCCGCCTCAGCGAAGAAGCGCTGCGGGCCAACTGGGCCACCGCCAGCAAATCCTCCGCGCACGCCTCCGTGGCTGCCCAGCCCACCTGGCTGACCGACTTCCGCGCCGATATCCCGAAGATCGATGTCCCCGCGCTCATCGTCCATGGAACCGCGGACAACATCCTGCCCATTGACGTGGCCGGCCGCCGGTTCAAGGATGCACTGCCCAACGCGGACTACGTGGAGATCGAGGGGGCGCCGCACGGGATGTGCTGGACCCACGCGCAGGAAGTCAACGAAGCTCTCCTGGCCTTCCTGAAGAAGTAGCGCGGAGCGGCGCTAGCTGGTTTCGGCCTGGACCCTGAGCTGCATCAGGGCCAGGTCGATCAGCGGGGTGTCCGCTCCGAGGACCCGTGCACGCCGGGTGAAGTCGCCCAGCAGGTGTTCCGCCTCACCGGGAAGGCCGGCAACGACGTCGCGGTACAGGGACGACGTGAACGTGGACCCCGGCTGCGTCAGCATCGCCAGGGATGCCTCGGTTTCATGGTCCGGCACCGGATAGCCGGCAGCCGCCGAGACGGCGCCGGCTTCCGCCAGCACCGACTGCACGAAGTCCGTGCCGCCGGGCACCGCCACGATGGCGCCCACGGGTCCCCGCATCAGGCAGGTCACGCTCCCTGCCGCGACGATGAAGACCCATTTGTGCCACATCGAGGCGAGCGCGTCGGCCGTGGCCGAAGCCTTGAACCCGGGCACGGTAAAGGTTTCAACAGCCCGCAGGACACGGTCGCTCGGCGGGCCGGACAGTTCCCCGACAGTGAGGGTGGCCAGCGGATTCATCTGCAGGATGTCGCCGTCGTCCGTGACGGTGGTGACCACCTTGACGATCCCGCCAAGAACCCGGCCGGCGCCGAAAGCAGCCACCAGCGAGTCCAGGTGGGCCATGCCGTTCAGGAATGGCACGATGACGGTTTCCGGCCCTACTGCCGGTGCGAGATCCGCCAGTGCCCGGGGCAGGGCGGAAGCCTTTACCGTAACCAGCACCACGTCGTACGGGCCGGCAAGGTCCGCCGCGGTGACCAGCCTGGGTTCAATGACGTCTTCCCGGCCGAGGCCCGTGATCCGGAGCCCGCGCCCGCGCAGTGTGGCTGCCCGCCCTTCCCGGACCAGGAACGTCACGTCCCGGCCGCCCTGCGCCAGGCGCGCACCAAAGTATCCGCCGGTGGCTCCGGCACCGACAACCAGGATCCTTGCGGCGTTCTGCTGACTGGCCATGTTGCTCCTGAGGGATATGTGTCGCCGTGAATCCCAAGATGACGGCGAAAAAGTTTCGTTCAGGTTAACTTTGCCACCCGCAGTTTCCGCCATTTTGTCAGCGAACTTACCGTCGCCGCCGCGCCGCACCGGGGGACTGGCCTCTTGTGAAATAGCGCGGAAACGAACCGTCATGCCTGGCGAAACAATTCGCTCCTAGATTGAGCCCCACGGGTCAACGTGAGGGCCCTGGAGACCAGCCGCTGCCCCGAGGCAGCGCGGAGCGAGAAGCAGGTAATCATGAGGGTTTCAGTAACTAAGCGCGCTTTGATGCCGCTGGCCGCGGCGGCCATCGTGACCGCCCTGGCCGGCTGCGGCAGCCAGATTTCGGACCCGGCGTCCGCCAATTCCACCGCCAGCGGCGGCAGTTCCTGCGTTGACACGTCCGGCAGCAGCGTCAAGGTGGGATTCATCAACTCGCTCTCCGGCACCATGGCCATCAGTGAAAAGACCGTCTTCGATTCCCTGAGCCTGGCGGCCGAGGAAATCAACGCCGCCGGCGGCGTCATGGGCAAACAGCTTCAGGTGGTCAGCGAGGACGGTGCCAGCGAACCAACGAAATTCGCCGAACGCGCCGGGAAGTTGATCCAGCAGGACTGCACGGCTGCGGTCTTCGGCGGCTGGACCTCCTCCAGCCGCAAGGCCATGCTCCCGGTCTTCGAAGCCAACGACGCCCTGCTGTTCTATCCCGTGCAGTATGAAGGCCTGGAAGCCTCCAAGAACATCTTCTACACCGGGGCCACGACCAACCAGCAGATCATCCCCGCCCTCGACTACCTCGCTGAGCAGGGCACCAAATCCATCTACCTGGTGGGCAGTGACTACGTCTTCCCCCGGACGGCCAACAAGATCATCCAGGCCTACGCGGCAGCACACGGGATGAAGGTCCTCGGCGAGGATTACGCCCCGCTGGGGTCCACGGAGTTCTCCACCATCGTGAACAAAGTCCGCGATTCCAAAGCCGACGCCGTCTTCAACACCCTGAACGGCGACAGCAACGTGGCCTTCTTCCGGCAGTACAAGAGCGTTGGCCTGTCCGCCGAATCCATGCCGGTGGTCTCGGTGTCCATCGCCGAAGAGGAAGTCCCCGGCGTCGGACTGGACAACGTCAAGGGCCAGCTCACGGCCTGGGACTACTACCAGACGCTTGATACCCCTGCCAACAAGAAGTTCGTGGCCGCGTTCAAGGCCAAGTTCGGCGCCGACCGTGTGACCAGCGACCCCATGGAGGCCGCGTACACCTCGCTGTACCTGTGGAAGGCCATGGTTGAAAAGGCCGGATCCTTCGAGGTGGACAAGGTCCAGGCGGCGGCCGGCGGCGTGTCGTTCGAGGCGCCCGAAGGAACAGTCACCGTGGACGGCGAGAACAACCACATCACCAAGACCCCCCGGATCGGAAAGATCAACTCCGAGGGCCTGATCGACACGGTCTGGTCTTCACCCAAGGCGGTGGAACCCGACCCGTTCCTGGCCAGCTACGACTGGGCCAAGGACCTGGCCAAGTAGCAGCTTCCACCACCCTGAAGAAACCCGGAGGAAAGGCCCGCTGGAATGGAACTGCTGATTGGACAGATGTTTGCCGGACTCAGTCTCGGCTCGGTGCTGCTGCTGGCCGCGCTGGGGCTGTCGCTGACCTTCGGCCAGATGGGGGTCATCAATATGGCCCACGGTGAGTTCATGATGGCCGGTGCGTACACGGCCTTCGTGGTGCAGCGGACCATCTCCGACGCCGGCGCCTCACTGCTGGTTTCCATTCCGGTGGGCTTCCTCGTGGGAGGCCTGCTGGGGCTGGTGCTTGAGGCTGTCCTCCTGCGCCGGATGTACCACCGGCCGCTGGATACCCTGCTGGTCACCTTCGGGGTGGCCCTCATCCTGCAGCAGGCCGCCCGGGACATCTTCGGCGCGCCGAGCGTGGATGTCCGGGCACCGGCCTGGCTGCAGGGAAACATCGAACTGCTGGGGGCCCCCATCCCGCTCACCCGGCTCTTCATCCTGCTGCTGTCCCTGGTCTGCCTGGCCGGACTGGCCCTCATCCTGAAGGCGACGCCGCTGGGGCGCCGCATCAGGGCGGTGGTCCTCAACCGGGACCTGGCCGAAACCAGCGGCATCTCCACCCGGCGCACGGACCAGCTGACGTTCTTTATCGGATCGGGCCTCGCCGGAGTGGCGGGCGTGGCCGTCACGCTGATCGGTTCCACCAGCCCATACCTCGGCACCAACTACATCGTGGACGCCTTCCTGGTGGTGGTGGCCGGCGGAGTCGGCCAGATCAAGGGGGCCGTCATCGCCGCCTTCGCCCTGGGCGTGCTGCAGTCCGTCTTTGAGTTCTCGACGACGGCCAGCATCGGCAAGGTCCTGATCCTGGTGCTGATCGTGGTCTTCCTGCAGCTGCGGCCGCAGGGAATCTTCAGCCTCAAGACAAGGAGCCTGGCATGAGCACCTTCCTGCAATCCCGGTGGAGTGTCCTGGCCGGCTTCGCCGCGGGTGCTGTGCTGTTGCTTGTGGCAGCACCCGCCGCGCTTTCGGTCTTCAACCTCGCCCTGCTGGGAAAGTTCATCTGCTTCGCGATCGTGGCAGTGGGGATCGGACTGGCGTGGGGTCGCGGCGGCATGCTGACCCTGGGCCAGGGGGTGTTCTTCGGGCTCGGCGCCTACATCATGGCCATGCACCTCAAGCTGGCGGACGCCGCCCTCTTCGGCGGGTCCGGCGTGCCGGACTTCATGTCGCTGTATGGCAGCGGCGAGGTCCCCGGGTGGTGGGAGCCGTTCCGGAGCCCGGTGGTGACCCTCATCGCCGTCGTCCTTGTTCCGGGGCTGGTGGCGCTTGTCCTGGGGCTCGCCGTCTTCAAACGGCGGGTCAAGGGCGCCTATTTCGCGATCCTCAGCCAGGCGCTGGCAGCCGCTTTCGCCGTGTTCCTGATCGGCCAGCAGGCAACCACCGGCGGCTCCAACGGCCTCAGCGGCTTCCGGTCCTTCTTCGGGTTCGACCTGAAGGACCCCTCCAACAAGCTCATGCTGTATTCGATCGCTGCCGTGGTCCTGCTGCTGGCCCTTGCCGCGGCGCGGCAGCTGATGCGCAGCCGGTTCGGCGAACTCCTGGTCGCGGTCCGGGACCAGGAAGAGCGGGTCCGGTTCCTGGGGTACGACCCCGCCACCATCAAGACCGTGACCTACGTGATCGCAGCAGTCATGGCGGGGATCGCCGGTGCCCTGTTCGTACCCATCGTGGGGATCGTCTCGCCGGCCGATGTGGGCGTCATCCCGTCCATCGCCTTCCTGATCGGCGTGGCAATCGGCGGCCGGGCCACCCTCCTGGGCCCGGTCCTGGGAGCCCTCAGCGTAGCCATTGCGCAGACCAGCCTGGCGTCCACCTTCCCGTCGTTCTGGGTCTATTTCCAAGGCCTGCTCTTCGTGCTGGTCATCGGGTTCATGCCCGGCGGCCTCGCCTCGCTGCCGCGGCTCATATCCCAGCTGAAACAGCGCCGGACAGGCCAGCGCAGCACGGCGCCTGCCCCCGCGGCGACCCCGGACTCCGCAACGGCACCAACCACAATCCCGGAAGGGGCAAGCCGATGACCACCCCCACGCTCCTGCCCGGCGGCGAACCACAGGCCGGCGGCCTCCGCCACGGCCGGCCCAAGTACCTCGAGGTCCGCGACCTTACGGTGGCCTTCGACGGCTTCGTCGCCGTGGACAAGGTCAACCTCGGCGTCACCCAGGGCGACCTGCGGTTCCTGATCGGACCCAACGGGGCCGGCAAGACCACCATCATTGATGCGATCACCGGGCTGGTTCCGGCCACCGGGTCCGTGAACCACACCGGCACCGAGATCCTGGGCCGGAAAGTCCACAAGATCGCGCGGCTGGGGGTGGGCCGGACGTTCCAGACGGCCAGTGTCTTTGAAAACCTCTCAGTCCTGCAGAACCTGGACATCGCCGCCGGCCCGGGCCGGAAGGCCCGCCAGCTGCTGAGGAGGCGGAAGTGCGTGGACCGTGCCGTGCAGGAAGCCCTGGAGATCATCGGGCTGGACAAGGACGCGGACAAGCAGGCGGGAACCCTGGCGCACGGGCAGAAGCAATGGCTGGAAATCGGCATGCTGCTGGTCCAGGACTCGGATGTGCTGCTCCTGGACGAACCCATCGCCGGAATGAGCCAGGACGAGCGTGACGAAACCGGGCAGCTGCTCCGCAGGATCGCCGCAAGCCGCATCACGCTGGTGATCGAACACGATATGGACTTCGTCCGGGAGTTCGCCACCTCCGTGACAGTCCTCGCAGCGGGGAAGGTCCTGAGCGAAGGCAGCGTGGCACAGGTCCAGGCGGACACAAAAGTCCAGGAAGTCTACCTCGGGACCGCCGGAATGGAAGGGCACTGATGCTGGAGATCACGGACCTGCAGACCGGTTACGGGCGCACCCAGGTCATTTCCGGAGTGGATATCACCGTCCCTGACGGGTCACTGGTTTCGATCCTGGGGCACAACGGAGCCGGGAAGACCACGCTGCTGCGTGCCGTCGTCGGGCTCCTCAAGCCCACCCGCGGCACCATCACCCTGGACGGCGAGGACATCTCCGCCCTCCGGCCGCACCAGCGGGTGGCACGCGGCATGGCCTACGTCCCGCAGGGTCAGCAGTCGTTCGGACAGCTGACCGCGCTGGAGAATCTCCAGCTCGTGGCTGACGGACGCCGGAACGCCAAGGAACGGGTGGCCGAGGCGCTGGACATGTTTCCGGCGCTGAACCCGCTGCTGGCCCGCCGGGCCGGCCTCCTGTCCGGCGGCCAGCGGCAACAACTGGCCATCGCCCGGGCGCTGATCACCGAACCCACGCTGCTCATCCTGGACGAGCCCACCGAAGGGATCCAGCCCAATGTCGTGGCCGAAATCCAGGAAACCATCATCAAGCTGTCCCAGCGCAGCGGGATGCGGGTCCTGCTGGTGGAACAGCACATCGGCTTTGCGCTGAACGCCGCGGACAGCTACTACGTGCTGGCCGCCGGCCGGGTGAGCTCCCGTGGCACCGGTGGAGCGGAATCCGCCGGGCAGGTCCGTGAAGCGATGCTGATCTGAGCGGGCCGCCGCAGGGGAGCGGGACGCCGGACTGAGTACCCGCGCGCGGACCCGGAGGGCCCGGCCGGCAGAATAGAGTACACACTACTCGTGACGGACCGCGGACCCAGCGGCTTGAATGGACCACAGCTTGGTCTCACAGCTTGGTCTCTGGTCTCTGGGGGTTTTACTCATGTGTGTTTTGTGCGTTCCCATGGTGTCTTGTCCGCGCCCTGCCATGCAGGGCGGCGTCCGATGAGCGCGGGGATGGAATCCGTTGCCCTCTTCGCCGGATCGATGGCCGGTCTGGTCATCCTGTCCCTGGGGCAGGCCATGGTGGTGGCTTGTCTCTGCTTTGACATGGTCCGTGCACTGTCCGTGCCCAGGTCCCACCGGCGCTATGTGGCCAGCACCGTCTTCCGGACGCTGGCCCTGCCGTCGGTCCTCGTCATGGGCATCAGCGTCCTGGTTGACGCCGTGTTCTGGTCGTGGATGGACGTTGCCATGGGAGTCTTCGTCATCGTGATGATCATCTTCCGCCTGCACCACGACAAGGACGAGGACAACTGGTGGAAGGGCAAGGGCAAGAAGCTCGCCCGCTGGGCCCGGAAACAGCTGTCCTCGGGACGTTCCCTGGCCCCGGCCATGGGCTGACAGGCAGCCCACGGCGCCAGTTCCGAACCGGGGGCTGCCCGTCAGTCGTTGAAGAGGCCGGCCAGGTCCTCGGCCGTCAGGGAACCGCCTGAAAGCGCATCGCCCTCCATGACATCCGCGAACAGCTGCGACTTCTTGGCCTTCAACGCCATGACTTTTTCCTCGATGGTGTCCTTGGCAACCAGCCGGTAGACCATGACGTTGCGGGCCTGGCCGATCCGGTGGGTACGGTCCACCGCCTGCGCCTCGGAAGCCGGGTTCCACCAGGGATCCAGCAGGAAGACATAGTCCGCCTCGGTCAGGTTCAGGCCGAAGCCGCCGGCCTTCAGGCTGATCAGGAAAACGGGGGCCGAACCGTTCTTGAACTCGTTCACTACGTCCGAACGGTTGCGGGTCCCGCCGTCGAGATAGCAGAATTCGATCTTCTCCTCGATCAGCCGTTCACGGACCTTGCCCAGGAAACCGGTGAACTGGCTGAAAATCAGGGCCCGGTGCCCCTCGGCCACCAGGTCCTCCAGCTGCTCGAAAAGCACGTCCAGCTTGCTGGACCGGACCCCGGACAGGGACGGGTCCACCAGCGATGCGTCCAGGCTGAGCTGGCGGAGCAGGGTGAGCGACTGGAAAATGGTGAAGCGGTTCTTGTTGACGTCTTCAATGAGGCCCAGGATCTTCTGGCGCTCCCGCTGCAGGTGCGTCTGGTACACCTTCTGGTGCCGCGGGTTCAGCACCACCTCAAGGATCTGTTCCTGCTTGGGCGGCAGGTCGTGGATGACCTGCTCCTTGGTGCGGCGCATCATGAGCGGACGGACACGACGGCGGAGCTTGTCCAGCTGCCCCTTGTCGCCGTTCTTTTCCACCGGCTTCTGATAGTACTCGGCGAACCTCTTGGGACTCGCGAACAGGCCGGGCGCCACAATCGAGGTCAGCGCCCAGAATTCCATCAGGTTGTTTTCCAGCGGCGTGCCGGTGATGGCCAGCTTGAATGCAGCCGGCAGCTTGCGCGCGCACTGGTAGGCCTTGGACTGGTGGTTCTTGACGAACTGCGCCTCGTCCAGCACCAGGGCGGCCCACTCCCGCGAGGCATACGCTTCGTAGTCGATCCGGAACAGGGCGTAGGAGGTAATCACGATGTCCGCGCCGGCCATGGCCTCGGCCGGGTCCACCCCGTTCTTCGCGAACGTTTCGCCGATGGCGCGGACGGTCAGTCCGGGAGCGAACCGCGCGGTTTCGGCTTCCCAGTTGCCCACCACGCTGGTGGGGGCCACCACGAGAAAGGGTGCGGCGCCGTCGGCCGCTGTCCCCTCAGGCGCCGTCCCCTCAGGCGCAGTCCCCTCAGGCGCGGCGGCTTCCTTAGCAGCACAGACCAGTGCGAGGGCCTGGACGGTTTTGCCCAGGCCCATGTCGTCCGCCAGCACCCCGCCCAGCCCGTGCTTGTAAAGGAAGCTGAGCCAGTTGAAGCCTTCCAGCTGGTACGGGCGAAGCTCGGCGTTCAGGGTCGCCGGCAGGGGCAGCCCCTTGATGCCGCCTTCCAGCAGCCCGCCCACGGCCTCGCGCCAGGCGGCGGCCTGCTCGTCCACAACGCCGAGGTGTGCCAGTTCGTCCCAGAGCCCGGCCTGGAACCGGCTGATCTGCAGCGGCGCGTCCTTGTTGTCCTGGAGGGAACGGGCCTCCTCGATCAAGGCCCGCAGCTGATGAAGTTCCGGAAGGTCCAGCGAGAAGTAGGCGCCGCTGGGCAGGAGCATCTTCGTCTGGCCGGCGGCAAGGGCGGAGAACACGGCAGCGAAGGAAACGGGCTGGCCTTCGAGGGAGATCTGGATCCCGAGATCGAACCAGTCTCGCTGGTCCGTGGCCTTGGTGGAGATGGCCACCACGGGGGCTTCTTCGGCCTCCCGGTAGTCGGCGATCTCACCTGAGGTGTCCACCACCACGTCCGGGGTGTTGCGGAGCCTGGGGAGCACTTCCTCGGTAAAGGCAAGGGTGTCCAGGCCGCTCAGTTCGGCCGAGGCGGCCAGCCGCGGAGTGCCCCAGCCGCCGGTGGCGGATTCACCCAGCTTGGGGACAACCTCCCAGGGCTGCCCCACGGCCTCGAGGATGCGGGCCTCCGTGGGGTCGTCACGGTAGCCGTGGTCGCCCGGGTGCCTCCACAGCGGCTGCGCCGTGACCAGGTTCCCTGACGTGTAGTGCCATTCCCAGTGCAGCCGGACTTTGTGGTCGGCGCCGTAGTTGGCCAGCAGCGACAAGGTAGGCACGGCCAGCGTGGGCAGCTCCACGGACTCGTCCGACGCCGTGACGCGGGCTGCCTGCTTGAGCTTGGGGTAGAAGCCGGTGAGGAAGCGGGTCTCGTCCCGCGCCGGAATGTGCAGGGTGCTGCCGGCCGTGACGAACGTCAGGAGTTCCTCGCTGAGGCCGCCCTCCAGGGGAGCCAGCGTGATGATCGATCCGTTGCCCGTGCCGGGAAGCGCGTCCGCTCCGGACGTCAGGAAGATCCCGTGCGCCGGCCGGCCGATCGTCCCCACGGACGCCGGATCAACCACTTCCCCTTCAACGGTGATGGTGGGAGCAAGCGTCAGCCCGCCGTCGTCGGACGTTTTCACGGTTGCGACGGCGGCAGGTGCGACGGCGGGAGGTGCGACGGCGGGAACGGCGCCGGCACCAGAGCCTGCCTCCCTGCCGGACGTGCCGAAACGGGTCAGGTTAAGCCCCACCGAGGCCGGCTCCTCCACGAACCGGACGGGCTCCTGGCTGCCGGCGTGGACCAGCGCGACGCCGATCTTCCGGGCCTGGGCCAGCAGGCTCCACAGGTTCTTCCCGGCGTAGGTGTTCAGCCCCAGCCAGGGCGCGGTGGAATTGTGCTGCCGGTTGGCGAGCGCGGTGTGGGACGCGAGGAATTCCTGCATCCACTCCACATGGGCCTCGTTGCATTCACGCCGGTAATTCAGGTAGCTCAGGGTGTTCCAGGAGACGTCGCCCCGGATCCACTTGCCTTTGGCGCCCATGATCACCGGGCGCGCCTTGAGCTGGCGGACGCTGCGGAGCGGATCACGCCGGCCGGTGTAGGAAAAGTGCGGGGCCGGCTCTTCAATGTCGAACTGCAGCGCCAGCGGGATGCCGTTGGTGGACGGGGTGATTCCCGGCCGGGCAATCAGCGGGCCCAGCGCCTGCTCCCAGTCCGGCATATCCTGCGCCAGGGGTTCGCGGGACAGGCGGGTGGCCTCGGCCGGGGCCAGGAGCTGGACGCGGATGGCCGGGCTGTCCTCGGCCGCGAACAGCAGCGCAGCCACATGCTTGCAGTCCTTGCGCACCGGGCAGCTGCACACTCCCACCGTGCAGCTCCAGCCGCCCGCCTTGCGGACCAGCTTCGCGGTGGTTGAATAGGGCGCGTCCGAGCCGCCGCGGACCTTGCCGAGCATCAGCCCGGTGGCGGCATCAAAAGAGATCCCCGAGACCCGGCTGCCCATGGCGTAGGCGAGTCCGGCCGCGAGGGAGCGGTCGTTGATCGCGGGGGTCTGTATTGCCAGTGCCGCACTCTCGTCCGGTTGGGATGGCATGGTGCGCGCTACTTTCAGCGGGTCAAAAATCTGCAGGTTATCTGATCCATCTTACCGAGCCGGAAGAGGCCCTGAAACTTCGCCCAACGTTCAACTCCGCCTCAACCTGCGGACCGGTCCGGCGAATAGCGTGAAAGGGTCCTGAGCACCACCCGCTTTCAGCAGTGAAGATTTCCCATGAGCACCGGTCAGACCGCCAGCAAGCACCCCGTCGTACTGGCAATCGACAGCACCGAGGCAGCCAACGAGGACGTTGTCGACTCCAACGTGACCGTGGTCAACGCCATGTACGCGGAGCTCCTCGACGCCCCGGAAATCGCGCCGAACGCCCTGCGCAGCTACTACGTCGACTTCTACCTCACCCAGGCGCTGGCCGGAGGCTTCGGCCAGTACGTCTTCACGGTTCCGGAACGCGAAGAGATCGACGCCTACGTCCGCGAAGGACTGGAAGGCATGGGTGCCGTTGCGCACCTGGCGCTGTTCAACCGCACCGTCGCGGCCTTCGACGCGCTCTCCGAGGACGACGCCGACGCTTACTTAGACGGTGACGCAGAAGGGGACGCGCTGGGGGACGCGCTGGGGGACGCGCTGGGGGACGCGCTGGGGGACGCCGACGGCGGGACCGCCACCCCGGAGGCGGTCAGGGAACTCGAAGAGCTCGACGACGCCTTCGAGTCGCTGCTGGAGACCGAGGACATCCTGGCCCTCAATGCCAACTGGCTCCGCGGCCAGGACGGCCTGCTGCTCCTGGACGATGAGCAGTTGGAACTGCATATCGCCGAGCGCGTGGCGCAGATCCCCAACCTCGCCGAACGCCAGGCCGAGGCGGCGGAGGAGGCCCTGGAGAACGCGCCGGAGTTCGAACTGATCATCCGCGAACTGTGCGACGTCGCCGGCCAGGAGCTGCAGAAAATCACCATGGGCGATCCCAACTACGAGCACAACGGCGAAACCGTCCTCGCCTGGCACTTCACCACGGACCGGGGTGATTTCATCATGGTGGAAGAGGACGAGGAGGCCTACATGATCAGCCCCGCAACCAAGGAGATCGTTGCCGCTGTGGAGTTCGAAGAGGCCGACGCCTAGGGTCCCGCACAACTCCGGACGGGTCGCGGGGGGACACCTGAAGGACCCCCGGCGGCAACGCGGCCGTGCGCCACCTGTAAAATTGAGCGAAATCAGACCAACAGCACAAACGCCGGCGCCGGCTTATACCGGCGCCGGCGTTTCTGCATCACGATGATCGGTGGACATGTCGCTCAGGTTTCTCCCCAGCAAACTCACGCCACGGGCCCTGTGGGCCGCGGTGGCCGCTGCCTTGGCGCTCGTGCTGGTGGCGGTGGCCATGGTGGTGGGGTCGGGGTCGAAGCCTGAGGCGGCCGGGCCTGCGGATGACGCACTGGCCGACGTCGCTGACGCCCAGGCCGAGGCCAAGGAAAACTCCGGCCACTATGGCTCGTTCTGGCTGGCAGGAGGAGACCGCAGCCTCGAAAACCTGGCGCGTCCGTTGCGGACCGACGGCGTCTCGGACCTGCGTGCCATTGAATGCGCCGACGGATGGGTGGCCGCCGTCCGGGTAGGGGAGGACGTCTTCACCCGTTCCAGCGGGCAGGACTCCGGTGTACGGGCAAAGGCGGTGCGGGCAGGCGCCGCGGACATTCCCCGCCCGGACTGTGTCACACCTGTCGCGGTGGAGGCCATGCTGGCCGACCTGGGTGCCGGGCCGGAACTGCCCGTGCCGGCGGAGTCTGCGTTCGCCCGGCCGGAGGGAGCCTCCGCCTACCGGCCCAGCTACCACATCACCCCGCGCGAAAACTGGATGAACGATCCCCAGCGACCGTTCTGGCTGGACGGTCTCTGGCACTACTACTATCTCTACAACGCCGGCTACCCGGAACAGAACGGCACTGAGTGGTACCACCTCACCAGCACCGACCTGGTCCACTGGAAAGACGAGGGCGTGGCCATTGAAAAGTACAAGAACGGCCTGGGCGACATTGAAACCGGCAGTGCCGTGGTGGATTACGAGAACTCAGCAGGGTTCGGCAAAGGCGCCGTCATCGCCGTCATGACCCAGCAGGACGACGGCGTCCAAAGGCAGTCGCTGTTCTATTCCACTGACAAGGGCTATTCGTTCAAGCCTTACGACGGGAACCCCGTGATGGACAACCCGGGGGAGCAGCACTGGCGCGACCCGAAGATCATCCGTGATGACGCGAACAACCAGTGGGTGATGGCCCTGGCGGAGGGTGAAAAGATCGGCCTGTACGCCTCGGCCAACCTGAAGGAGTGGCGCTACCTGTCAGGCTTTGAACGCAAGGGCCTGGGGATCCTTGAATGCCCCGAACTCTTCCAGCTCGACGTCGACGGCGATCCCGCCAAGAGGACCTGGGTGCTTGCTGCCAGCGCCAACGGGGCCGAGGAGGGAAAGTCCACCGGCGTCGCGTACTGGACCGGGACGTGGGACGGGACCCGCTTCGAGCCGTCGGACCAGAAGCACCAGTGGCTGGATGACGGCTCCGACTTCTATGCCGCAGTGACCTGGGACGACCCCCGGCTCACCGAGGCCCAGCGCATGGGGTCCCGTCACGCCATTGCCTGGCTGAACAACTGGGCCTACGCACGCAAACTGCCTACCGAAGACTGGCACGGCGGCGCCGACACCGTGGTGAGGGATATCCGGCTGAAGACAGTCTCCGGAAAGCCCACGCTCGTCTCCACGCCCACCCCTGCGTTGAAGTCGCTGGAAGGGGAGACTGCCACCGTGGAGAACCGCAAACTGACGCCGGACGGTGCAGCCGGGCTTCCCGCGACGGGCCATCCCGCTTCGGCTGGCGGGGCGTACCGACTCGACCTGACGCTCGAACGCGCGGCGGGCGACGACGGCTCCGAGGCCAAGGTGGAGCTGCTGGCCGAAAACGGGGTCTTCGCCACGGTGGGCTATGACTTCGCATCGGAAACCGCCTTCGTCTCCCGGGACGGCGCGGCCAGGGAAACCGTCGGACTCGCGCCCGACTACGGCGTGCTCCGGCGGGCGGCCTCCGCACCCCGCGAAGGCCGCGTCCAGCTGACCGTCTACGTGGACTACAGCTCCGTGGAAGTGTTCGTCAACGGCGGCGAACGGACCTTATCGTCACTGGTTTTCCCCGCCGGGGCACCCAAGGGGCTGAAGGCGCTGGCCAAGGACGGGACGCTGACGCTCAAGTCCTTCAGCTACACGCCGATGGCCGCCACGTCCTGATCGGCCCCGTGATGATCGGACCGGTCCTGGGCCGCCGCGTCCTGGGCCGCCCGAAGTTCGTCGAGGGTGGGTGGGTTGGCGCCGGGACGGCTGACCGTGATGGCGGCCGCCGCCGATGCTGTCCGACCGATGGCCTCGAGCACGGAAGGGGCCAGCCCGGCGGCGCCGCGGGTCAGCAGCCCCAGGATCAGTGCGGCCATGTAGGAGTCGCCGGCGCCGATGGTGTCCGCCACGGACGTGGTCACGGACGGAATATGAAGGCTGCCTTCGGCCGCGCGGAGCAGTGACCCCTCGGCTCCGGCCGTGATGACAGCCAGCCCGGCGCCCAGGGCCAGGATCCTCTCCGCCGTCTGCTCCAGGTCCTGCCCCGGGTACAGCCAGTGGGCGTCTTCGTCGCTGAGCTTGACGACGTCGGTCAGGGGGACGAGTTCCTCGAAGAGGGACTTCGCTTCACTGTGGCTGCCGAGCAGCGCCGGCCTGATGTTGGGGTCGTAGGTGACCATGCAGTCCCGGTGTGCCTGCTCCAGCAGGGTCCGGACGGCGGCGGCGCCGGGTGCCAGGAAGGTGGCGATCGAGCCGGTGTGAAGGACCTTCGGGAAATAGGCCGGCGCCAGTGGCTTCAGCCGCCAGTCAATGTCGAAGACGTAGCTGGCCGAACCGTCCGCGGCAATCGTGGCCGTTGCCGAGGCAGTGCGTTCGAGGGAACGGGCCCCCGGCAGGAGCACCACTCCCGCGCTGGACAGATGGGCTTCGATCGCCGCCCCGCGGGCGTCGTCGCCGATTGCCGTCAGCAGCCCGGCGCTGACTCCCAGCCGACCGAGCCCGTAGGCGACATTGGCCGGCGAGCCGCCGGGGTGCTCCACGTTGCCGTCGGGGCGGCTGACGACATCGATCAGCGCCTCGCCGACGACGATGACGTCGAAACTGTCGGCAGTGGAGGGGTACGAACCGGAGTTGAACATTTGGTCTCTTTCGTGAAGCCGTCCGCGGACCGGTGATCCGGTCCGCGGACGGAGTTGGGGATACTGCGGGGGTGTTTAGGCCGTGGCCGCGCCGGTCATGATGGCCACCGCGTCGGTCATGCTGTGTGACTGAGGTGTGATGGTGGCCGCGCACTTGCCTAGCCGCTGGATGTGGATGCGGTCCGCGACGTCGAACACGTGCGGCATGTTGTGGCTGATCAGGATCACGGGGAGCCCGCGGTCCCGCAGGTCCCGGACCAGTTGCAGAACCTGGTTGGATTCGCGCACGCCGAGCGCCGCCGTCGGCTCGTCCAGGACCACCACCTTGGAGCCGAACGCCGCAGCCCGGGCTACGGCGACGGCCTGGCGCTGGCCACCGGAAAGGTTTTCCACCGGCACTGTCACGTCCTGCAATGTCGAAATGCCCAGCCGGGTCAGCTCTTCCTTGGCCTTGCGGCGCATGCCTTTGGTGTCGAGGACGCGGAAGATCTTGCCGAGCGGGCCGGGCAGGCGTTCCTCCCGGCCCAGGAAGAGGTTGGAGGCCACGTCCAAGGCAGGCGAGACTGCCAGGTTCTGGTATACGGTTTCAATGCCGTGGACGCGGGCGTCCTGCGGGCGTTTGAAGTGCACCTGCTTGCCGGAAACCATGAGTTCGCCCGAGTCCGGAATCTCGGCGCCGGTGAGGCATTTGATGAGCGTGGACTTGCCGGCGCCGTTGTCACCGATGATGGCCAGGACTTCGCCGGGGTACAGGTCGAGGCTGACACCGTCCAGGCCTACTACGCGGCCGAAGGTCTTGACGAGGTTCCTGGCCTGCAGGATGGGCTGGCGGAGCCCGGTGTTGGCAGGCTGGAATTGGGTGGCGGTCATGATTTCACCTTTCGGATCCACTGGTCGATGGACACAGCGAGGATGATGAGGACGCCCACGGCGAGGGTCTGGTAGAGCACATCCAGGCCGGCCAGCGACAGGCCGTTGCGGAACACGCCGACGATCAAGGCGCCCAAGAGGGTTCCCCAGACGGAGCCGCGGCCGCCGAAGAGGCTGGTTCCGCCGATGACGACGGCGGTGATGGAGTCGAGGTTCAGGTCCACGCCGGCGTTGGGGCTGGCGGCGTTGGTCCGGCCGATCTGGATCCAGGCGCCGATGGCCAGGACGGCGCCGGCGGCGAGGTAGACGCTCATGAGGACTTTGTTTACGGGGATACCCGCCAGCCGGGCGGCTTCCTTGTCGTCGCCCACGGCGTAGACGTGCCGGCCCCAGGCGGTTTTGCCGAGGATGAACGCGATGGCGATGTAGAGCAGCAGCATCACGACGACGCCGGTGGAGATCCGCACCGGGCCCACCGGGAAGGTGGTTCCGGTCCAAGTCAGCAGGTCCGGCATCGCCGAACCGCGCACGGTGGCCCCGTTGGAGTAGAGAAGGGTCAGCGCGATGAAGATGTTCAGTGTGCCCAGGGTGACGATGAACGGCGGGAGCCGGAACCTGGTGACCAGGAACCCGTTCAAGGCTCCGGCGGCGAGTCCGATGACCAGGCCCGCGAGCAGCGCGACGGGCGCGGGCAGTCCGTTGTTGACGGCCAGTTGGGCCACGACCATCGAGGAGAGGATCATGACAGCACCGACGGAAAGGTCGATGCCTGCCGTGAGGATAATGAGGGTCTGGGCGATGGCCAGGGTGCCGACGACGGAAACCTGCTGGGTAATCAGGGAGAGGTTTTCAACCCGCAGGAACCTGTCATTGAGCAGGCCGAAGACGACCACCGCGATGAGAAGGACGAGCGCAGGGCTGACGGCGGGGTAACGGTGGAGGATATTGCGTATCCGGCTAAGCGGCGTCTGTCGGTCGAGGAATTCCTCCGCCAGGTCGGCATGCCCGGCGCTGGGCGGGCCGGCGGTCTGTTGCTGGGTCACGATATGTCCTGATCTTCGATGATGGGTGCTGCTGCGTAGCTAGCTAGCTCGGGAGATGAAGTGCGGGGCGGCCCAACAGGCTCAGACCTCCCCGCATTCAGTGAAACTGGTTGGCTACTTTCCCCAGCAGATGTCGGATGCCGCGGTGGTGGTGATGCTCTTGATGCCGTCGGCAGGCTTGTCAGTGACGAGTTCGACGCCGGTGTTGTAGAAGTCCAGGCCCTCGGAGTTGGCGGGCTTCTTGCCAGTCTTGGCCAGGTCAACGATGGCCTTCACGCCGAGCTCAGCCATCTTGACCGGGTACTGCTGGGCCGTGGCGCCGATGACGCCGGACTTGACGTTGTTGACGCCCGTGCAGCCGCCGTCAACGGAGACGATGAGGACGTCCTTTTCCTTGCCGGCGGACTTCAGTGCCTCGAAGGCGCCCGCAGCGGCAGGCTCGTTGATCGTGTAGACAACGTTGATGTTCGGGTTCTTGGACAGCAGTGTCTCCATGGCCGTGCGTCCGCCATCCTCGGCGCCCTGCGAGGCCTGGCTGCCGACGATCTCGTAGTCGCCGCCCTTGCCGCCGGTGTACTTGCCGGTCTTGGCTTCATCGCCGTTCTTCTTCTTGTCCGCGGTATCGATCCCGAGGCCAGTCAAAAAGCCCTGGTCACGGTTGTAGTCGACCGAGACGACCTTGTCATCAAAGAGGTCGACCAAGGCGATGGTTGCTTTCTTGCCGCCCAGTTGCGCGGCGGTCCATTTGCCGATCAGTTCACCGGCGGCGAAGTTGTCCGTGGCGAAGGTGATGTCAGCAGCATCCGCCGGGTCCGGGGGAGTGTCCAGGGCGATGACGAAGAGGCCGGCGTCCTTGGCCTTCTTGAGGGCGTCGACGACGGACGGGCCGTTGGGGGTGATCAGGATGCCCTTGTCGCCCTTGGAGATGGCGTTTTCGATGGCTTGGATCTGGGTGTCCTCATCGCCGTCGGCCTTGCCGGCTGCCAGCTTGAGGTCCACGCCGTCGGATTCGGCGGCCTTCTTGGCGCCGTCCTGCATGGAGACGAAGAACGGATTGGAGGTGGTCTTGACGATCAGCGAGACGCCGATCTTGTCCGACGACGAACCGCCGGTGGAGCCGGTGGAGGAGGTGTTTCCGCCGCACGCCGTCAGGCTGAGCGTGCCGAGCGTCAGGACGGCGCCGAGGGCGAACAAACGGGTTGCGACGGTCCGTGGGGCTGTGGAACTCAACATTGAATCTCCTGTTTCCGTGGCACGAGTTGTGCCTGACAACGATGTCATGGAACATGTAACCAAGCTCACAAGGTACAGTCAAGGCGTAAATCGATAATGAAGGACGAGGTTTGACAACGATGTCTAATCGTTACCAGACAGAGGCGACGCTGGGCAGGCCCACAATGCGCCATGTGGCGGCGCTGGCCGGGGTTGGCATCAAGACGGTGTCGCGCGTCATGAACGATGAACCGGGTGTTTCCGAGTCGACCCGGCTCCGCGTCCTCGAGGCCTCCCAGCAGCTCAACTACCAGCTGGACATGGCCGCGGGAAGCCTCCGGCGGACCGGGCGGCAGACGCTGAGCATCGGCCTGCTGCTGCCCAGCGTGTCCAACCCGTTCAGCGGCGAGATCCACCGTGCGCTGGAGGACTCGCTTGCTGAACGCGGGATCGCGGTGTTCGCCGCCAGCCTGGACGACGATCCGCAGCGTGAGAAAGCACTTGTCGCCGCATTCCTGGGCCGGCGGGTGGACGGCCTGGTGCTGACGCCGATTGCCAAGAGCCAGGCATACGTGATCCCGGAGCATTCCCGGGACCTGCCCATGGTGTTCATCGACCGCGAACCCGTAGGCATCGACGCCGATGCCGTGGTGACGGACAACGCCGTAGGTGCCGCTACAGCGGCCTCCCACCTGCTGGCCCACGGGCACCGGAAGCTCGCCTACCTGGGCGACCGCACCGAAATCCAAACGGCGCGGGAGCGGAGGCAGGGCTTCATCGAGGAACTCGGGAGGGCCGGCCTCGCCACGTCAGCTGTTCCCGTTCGCGAAGGACTGCATGACGAGGAGTCGGCGCGGCTGGCGGCACGGGAGCTCCTGGCCTCCGACGACCCGCCCACCGCCATTTTTTCCAGCCAGAACCTCGTCACCTTTGGTGTGATGAGGGCGCTCAAGGAGCTTGGTGCCAGCAAACGCGTGGCACTGGTGGGGTTCGACGACTTCACGCTGGCGGACATGATGGAACCGGGGATCACCGTGATTGCCCAGCACCCGGAGCGGATAGGCAAGCTCGCGGCCGAGCGCCTGGTGGCCCGCATCGACGGCGACCGGATTGCCCCGGCAACATACATCGTGCCGTCGGAACTCATCGTGCGGGGGTCCGGTGAGATCCCGCCGTCCTGACCGACCTGCCTGGTCCGCTTTTTGCCTTGCCCCACACACCCCCAGTGCAAACACATCCTTGAAAGGGAGCACCATGACCAAAACGCTTTACGCCGAATTCACGGTCAAGCCCGGCAGCGAAGCCCGGGTGGCCGAAATGATGCGCGAACTCACCGAGAAAGTCCGCAGCGAACCGGGCAACGAACTGTTCCTGCCCTACACGCGTGAGTCGAACCCGAGGGAGTACTTCGTCTTCGAGGTGTACCGGGACGAGGCTGCGTTCCAGGAACACATCAGCGCGGATTACGGTGCGGCATTCAATGGAGAGCTGGTGCGCCACATCGAAGAAGACGGTTCAGTCCTGACCTGGCTGCAGCCCGAGGCCTAAGGAGTTCGCGGGCGAAAGGGCCGGTGCCCGCGGGGGGATCCCGCGGGCACCGGCCCTCGTCCTTTGGGTGGTGCAGCTACCTGCTGTTCTTCACCGTACTGAGTGCGGCGGCAAACATGGATGGCTGAAGCGGGGTTACCGTGAGCGACTTGACCCTGGCCGTGCCGCCTTCGGCAAAGAGGGCCACTTGACCGGCGCCGGCACCCGGGAACACCTGGTCCGTAATGGTGCGCAGGCCGTTCTGGGCAAAGACCTCCACCGACGCGCGGTCAACGTAGATCCGCAGGGTCACGTTGCCGCTTCCATCAACGGTCACCGGCGCCGAGTCCACAGACGTGAACAGTGGGTGAAAGCCGGTGTTGCCGGAATTGCTCCGGTCCACGTAGACCTCGCCGGCTGCTGCGTCGTAGCCGATCTCAGTGGACGTTGTTCCGTCTCCCAGGACCGTTATGCCGGACTTGGCTGCCGTTCCCGGGGCGAGCGTGACATCGATCCTTTGGACATCGCCCGCCGCCGTAGCCGGAAGCGGGTGGACGCCCGGTGCAATGCTGCGGGCCGTCTTCTCGCTGTAGGAAGATTTGGCGGCCAGCTTGTCCACCTGGCTTGCCGCCTTCTGGGTGAGCCGGGGCCCGTCAGCAGTCTGGATGAGGCTTACTTCGCGGGGCAGCGACATCGCGCTGCGCCAAGGGGAGGTGGGAACGACATTGGCGTAATCCCAGTTGTTCATCCATCCGAGCATGACGCGCTTGTTCTGGGGCATGTTGCTGAAGGATACCGAGGCGTAGTAGTCGCGGCCGTGGTCCAGCCAGTCATAGCCCTGCAGTCGGGGCTTGGCTGGCTGTGCCGAGGCAATGAACTCATCGGCCAGGATGTGCCCCCAGCCGAAGCGGTTGTTGTCCACGATCCGAATGCTGGCCTGGCGGCCCCTGAACTCCGTAACATTCCACGATGCCCAGTCCAGGACTTCGCTGTTGGCTCCAGTGGCGGACCGGACCACGTGCCCGTCCACCACGAGGTTGACTGTGGTTTCGTCCGAGCGGGGAACGGCCGCCTGGTCGGTCAGCATGACGTGGTCAAGGGTGAGGTGTCCCCAGCCACCGGCTGCCTGGTCCACAACCCTTAGCTGTGCGCTCCGGCCGGCGAACTCCGAAACGTCCCAGCCCTTCCAGTTGAGCGCGCCTGCGTTGTCTCCACTGAGCGTTCTGACAACGTTGCCATCGATCAGGAGCTGGGCTTCAAGGACTTCCCCGGAGTCGGCGGCGCGTTGGCCGCCGCCGACGAGCATGCTCATGAAGTTTCGGGAGACGGTGAAGGCCGGGGACGTGAGGGTGCCCTGGCGGCCATCACCGGGGGCACCTCCCGCTTCGAAGGTGTTGATCCGTTTGGCCCCGATGAAGTAATCGCCGCCTGCCGTGGCCGGCTGGAAGGCGGGCGCCAGGTCCGCGGTTCCGGTCCAGCCGGCGTCGGCCAGTGTGCTGCCGTCCGGAACCTCGAAGCCGTTGAACAGCAGGTCTCCGGCCGGGGCATTGTTGTCCAGCTTGTCCGAGATGCGGGGATGCTGTCCGCCGCCCACGAGGAAGTTGATGTAGTCACTGCCGACCGTGAACGCCGGTGAATTCATGGAGCCCAGCGGCCAGTCGCCGTCGTTGAAGGAATTGACCAGGCCGGCTCCGGCGTAGCCGGTGACCTGGTTCTGTCCTGCCAGTGTTCCCTGTGCCGGTGTGTCGGCAAACGGACCGTTCTTCCAGTTTCCTTGCTCGTTGTTGACCATCCAGCCGCCATAACTTCCGTCGTTGAAACCGGCCAGCGGAGTTCCGGCCGGGAGGGAATCCACGGGGTCTGTGGTGTCCGCAGTGAACGCGGTGCCGTCAAAGTCACCCACGAAGTACTGCCCTGCAGAACCGCCCGCCACGCCGCCGGGATTGATGTTCACCACCATGACCCACTTGACGTTGTCCGGGTTTCCGTCCACGGCCAATGGAAACAGGTCAGGGCATTCCCATAGGCCGCCAGTTGCGTTCGCCGGCCCGAAGGAGCTCAGCTCGGTCCAGTCCTTGAGGTTATCGGACTTGTAGAGGAGCACCTTGTGGTCCAGTGCCTCCACGGCGGTCATCACCCAGTAGCCGCCGTCGGGGGTGTCGTACCAGAAGACCTTCGGGTCGCGGAAGTTGGCTGAGTTGCGGTTGAGTACAGGGTTCTGGCCGTACTTGGTCCAGGTCTGGCCCTGGTCCAGGCTGTACGCCAGGGACTGCGCCTGCAGCCCGCGGTGCGGGGATGCGTCCTTGTAGGCGCTGGTAAAAATCGCCACCAGGGGAGGAATCGTCGCGGTGCCGAAGCCGGAGGAGTTGTTCTTGTCCACCACCACGCTGCCGGAGAAGATGTCCTGCTGGTCATCCGTGGGGATCGCCAGCGGTTGCTCCTTCCAATGGACCAGGTCAGTGGACGTCGCGTGCCCCCAGGACATGTTCCCCCAGGTGTTCCCGGACGGGTTGTGCTGGTAGTAGAGGTGGTAGACGCCCTTGTAGAAGACCATCCCGTTGGGATCGTTCATCCAGTTCTTCTCCGGCGAGAAATGGACGGCCGGGCGGTACTGCTCTTCACCCGGAGTGGTTGACGCTCCGGCCGGGATGGCCCCGGCCAAGGCGCCGCCAAGGGCCAGGCCTGCCAGTGCCACGGCGGCGACTGCCCGCAGGCCAAGGTTTCGTGTTGTGTGCATAGTGCTGAGGTCGCCCTTCATCGCGCGTGCCTTTACCAGGAAGACAACGTTGTCAGTGGAGGGAACGCTAAATTAAGTCCACGAGACAAGTCAACGGACTGGTACGCGACAGACCGAATAAGGCACGGCAGAGCGCGGCGGGCAGGACCACCCCGGCGTCGCTGGTCCCCGGCGGTTCCTAGTCCTCCACGCCGGTCCGGTACGAGGCCAGGAACGCGGCGATCCTTCGGACTGCTTCCTCGATGTCCTCCACCGACGGGAGGATGACGAAGCGGAAGTGGTCCGGCCGGGGCCAGTTGAACGCAGTGCCGTGCGAGACCAGGATTTTCTGTTCACGCAGGAGGTCCAGGACAAACTGTTCGTCGCTCTTGAAGGGGTAGAGCTCCGGGTCGAGGCGGGGAAACAGGTACATGGCTGCCGACGCGGGGACACACGTGACGCCGGGAATGGCGGTGAGCAGCTTGTGGGCGCGGTCCCGCTGCTCGCGGAGACGGCCGCCCGGCCGGACCAGGGCCTCGATGCTCTGGTAGCCGCCAAGGCACGTCTGGATCGCGTGCTGGGCGGGCACATTGGGGCACAGGCGCAGGGAAGCCAGCAGCTCCAGGCCCTCCCGGTAGGCCAGTGTCGCCGCAAGCGGGCCCGTGACGGCCACCCAGCCTGCGCGGTACCCCGGCATCCGGTAGGCCTTGGAGAGGCCGCTGAAAGTCAGGACGCAGATGTCCTCGGCCACCGAGGCTGTATGGATGTGCCGGGCCTCCTCGTACAGGATCTTTTCGTAGATCTCGTCCGAGAACAGCACCAGATGGTGTTTGCGCGCCAACGCCGCAAACTGCTCCAGGATGTGCCGCGGGTACACGGCCCCTGTGGGGTTGTTCGGGTTGATGATCACGATTGCCTTGGTGCGCCTGGTGATCTTTGCTTCGACGTCGGCCATGTCCGGCCACCAGTGCTCGTCCTCGTCGCACAGGTAGTGCACCGGTTTGCCGCCGGTCAGCGTGACGGCCGCTGTCCACAGCGGGTAATCGGGGGCCGGAATGAGGATTTCGTCGCCGTCTTCCATGAAGGCCTGGAGGCACATGGAAATGAGTTCGCTGACGCCGTTGCCGATGAAGATGTCCTCGACGCCGATCTGCATCAGGCCGCGGGTCTGGTAATACTGCGAGATGGCCGTGCGCGCCGAGAAGATTCCCTTGGAATCGCTGTAGCCCTGCGCCCCGCGCAGGTGGTGGATCATGTCCACCACCACAGACTCGGGGGTCTCCAGCCCGAACGGCGCGGTGTCGCCAAGATTCATCTTGAGGATCCGGTGCCCTTCGGCTTCCATCTCCTTCGCCGCCTGGAGGATGGGTCCGCGGAGTTCGTAGCGGACGTTCTGGAGTTTGCTGGAGTGCTGCATGGGACGCATGCTTGATCTTTTCACAGCCCGGGCAGGACAGCACCTGCGTTTGAGCTTGCCGCAGCCGGGGTCTGCCGGGTCTTCGCGGCGTTCCTAGGATCGGTCGGCTTCCCCGTCTTTTGATCCTGATGCCGCTCCGGTACCCCTTGCCCTGCCCGGGCCCTGCAAAAGAATTTTCAGCGCCGCGTAACTTTTCCGGAACCCGCAGCGATGTAAGGGGAGTGTGGACCTCGTCCGCACCGCTTGAGTGGCCGGATCCAACCTGGCCGTTACTGACACTGTTGTATATGTTTTCGGAGGGTTTCATGTCCTTGTTCACTGTTTTTGCCACTAGTAAGGTTGCCGCGAGCGCATTGGCGGCCGGTACGCTGGCGGTCGGTGGCGCCGGCGCAGCCGCCTTTGCCGGAGCTCTTCCTTCTGACGTTCAGCAGAGCGCCCACGAACTGCTCGGCGCCCCCGCTCCCCACGTCGGCGGCGTGTCCGAGACCGCCACGGCCGACGCCACCGCCGAAGCTTCCGCTTCTGCCACGCCGTCCGCTTCGGCAGATGCCGCTGCAGCCGGCTCCGATGAGGAAGCCAGCGCAGACGCCGCGGCAACCGCCGTCGGCCCGGATGCCACCGGCCCCGCCGCTTTCGGCCTGTGCACCGCCTTCACCAAGGGCGGACTGGACGCATCGTCCACCGGCTTCAAGTCGCTGGCCATCGCCGCTGAAGGCGAAGCCAACATCGAAGGCTACTGCGCGGACGTGAAGGCCGAAGGCAAGGCAACAGGCAAGGCAGCTGCCAAGTCCGAAGGCGCCAAGGCTGAGGGCTCCGGCGAGGCCGCAGCCGACGTTGAGGCTCCGGAGGTTCCGGAAGCCCCCGAGCTGCCCACCCAGGCAGCGGTTCCGGCAGCCCCGGAAGTCCCCGCCGAGGTCCCCACCCAGCTCCCGGAGCTGCCCACCTCAGCTGGCCGTCCGTAACACGGGCACCTATGGTGGACCGCGGGACTTTTCGCTGTGGCGGAAGTCCCGCGGTGCAACCGGCGCAGGTTCGCAGCCTTCCGAACCTCGGACAAATGTGACCGCGCTGCGCGGGATGGAGGGGCCTTAGGGTGCTGGACACTTTGGCAGATGAATACGTGCACACGGACGGGGCCGACCCCGCCGTGATGTTCACCCTTGTCTACCGAAAGTTCTCCGGCGCCGTCCTCGGTTACCTGAGGGCGCGCGGAGTGGATGATCCCGAGGCGGTCACGCAGGACGTGTTCCTGGCCTTCTATCCGAAGCTTGAAGGCCTGAGCGGCGGACTTCAGGGTGCCAAGTCGCTCATTTTCTCCATTGCGCACGCGCGGATGGTGGACCACTACCGCCGCAACGAGCGCACACCGGTCCTCAGTCCTTATGAGTCAGACCTCGACGGACGAAGCTCGGCCTCGGCCGAGGAGCTGGCGCTCGCGAAGGTGGACGGCGGCGGCGCGGGAGCCCTCCTCGAGGGACTCAGCCCGGACCACCAGGAAGTCCTCGCCCTGAGGGTGGTGGCGGACCTGTCCGTGGAACAGGCCGCCGAGGTCATGGGCAGAACGCCGGGAGCCGTCAAACAGCTGCATCGCCGGGCGCTTAGCGCCCTTAGGGAACGCGCCTCAACAGGAAGCCAGGCACATCATGAGTGACAACTCCTCATCCCGGAACCAGCGGATCATCGACGAACTGCTGGCCGACGCCGGCATGGAAGACGCCGGCGATCTTGGCCCCGTTCTGCTGGAACTGCGTGCCCTGGCCGCCGACAGCCCCCGGCCGTCCGCCGCGGTGGAAGCGCTGATGGCACCGGCCGCAACGCTGACAGCGGTCCCCGCTGTTCCTGCTGACCCTGCCGCTGCCCCCACACTCGCTATGGCACTGCCCGCTGCCACCTCCGCCGAGCCTGCTCCCGGCCAGCCGGCCGTGGATGAACTGGCTGCCCGGCGGCGCAAACGCCGGCTGCCTCTGACGGCCCTATCCGTCGCGGCTGCCCTGGCCGCCGGAGGTGCCGCTGCGGCAGCCTCCGATGAAAACTTCCGCCACACCCTGGGCAACGTCGGTCATGCCGTGACCTTCTTCGTGGGGACCCTGACTCCGGGAAACGGCGGCAACACTTCCGGCCAGCCGTTGCCGGGGACCGGCGGAACGACGCCGGGCTCGCCCGCGCCCGCCTCACCGGTGCCGTCGCCGGCGGACGGCGGATCAGTCTCCGGCGGGCAATCCGGTCAGGGCAGCGCAGGGGAAACCGCCGCACCCTCGCCGGGCACGGCCCGCACGCCCGGACACACCCTGCCGGGGGAACCCGATCCCCTCGACCCGGGAACCGTTCCGGGGCACCTGTCCACGGGGAAACCGCTCCCGGCTGCCCCCGTGAGCCCGGATCCGTCCGAGCTTGTTCCCACGCCGCCGGTGGAGCTGCCCGTCCCCGAGCTGCCGGTTCCTTCCCCGGGCCGCTGATCGCGGGTGCCGGGGAGGCGCCGGGTCAACCGGCGGCTAGTAGCCGCCGGCGGCGGCCTTCACCATGTCTCCCGCCGGGCTGACCAGGTACCAGACGTCGTTGACTCCCTGGCCGGTGATGTCACCTGCGGCCTTGTCCTTGACGTAGTAGTACACAGGCAGGCCGTTGATCGTCACCTGCTTCTTGCCCTCCGGCGTTGGGATTGTTGCCACGGTGCCGGTGACGCCCTCGACAGCGGGAGCGTCCGATTCCGTGAGCACAGGCGGCCATGCGGCGATGCAGGCACCGGTGCACGCGCTGGTGGCGGAGTCCTTCACGTCCTTGGTGAAGAAGTAGACGCTCATGCCTTTTGCGTCCACCACGATTTGGCCGGCGGCCGATGACGCCGTCTTCAGTTCGGCTGCTCCTGCGGGGACGGGGGACGACGACGTTGCCGCGGGAGTGGACGCCGACGTCGTCGAACCTCCCGCAGTGGTGGGCGTCGACGGTCCGGTTCCGCCGCCACAGGCGGTGAGTGCCGCGGCCAGCGCCACAATGTACAGGCCGGTGCCCCAGTGGTTCTTCATGTTCGGCTCCTTGGATTCGTGCCGGCCAAAACGGTGCGGGAATCAATGCGGACCGGCGCTACCCGGTACGACGTGCCAGGGAACAGAATGGTTCACAAGCGGAACGGATGGCAGCGGCTGCTCCGTGCCGTGTGCACCGGTGAACCGTTTGCGGCCGGGCGGCGTCATAAGTGGGGAATGGCGGGCGTCCGGCCCGCCGCGGCAGCGCAAGGCAGCACACACCATGCAGGGCACCATCAGCACAGCGGGAGGGGCGGGGATGCCGCTCGATGAAGACGTCGTGGCAGCGATTTACCGGGAGCACGGCCCGGCGCTGCGGCGCTTTGTGCTGAGTGCCTGCCGGGATCCGCACCTGGCTGAGGACGTCGTCCAGGAAACCGTGCTCCGCGTCTGGCAGCAGGCTCCGGAGATTACCGGCAGCCTGCGGAGCTACCTTTTCCGCACCGCACGGAACATCATGATCGACAACTACCGGAAGGCCCAGCGCCGTCCCCTCGAGGGGGCCGAACGGGATGTGGCGGATCCCGCGGAAGCCAGCGAACGCGTTGACGAACTGCTCAACCGCGTCCTGATGGAGGAGGCCCTGCTCCGGCTAAGCACCGAACACCGGGACGTCCTGGTGGCACTGCACTACCGCCGCTGCACTGTCGCGGAGACGGCCGTGGAGCTGAACATCCCCGCCGGGACGGTGAAGTCCCGTGCGTTCTACGCGGTGCGGGCGCTGCGGACCATCCTGGACGAAATGGGGGTGCAGCGGTGAGCAGCGCGGACGAGCACCACCTGCTGGGCGCGTACCTGCTGGGCGGCCTGGAACCGGCTGAAGCGCTGCGGTTCGAGCAGCATCTGGCAGGGTGCGCCGACTGCCGCCGGGAGCTGGACGAACTCGCCAGCCTGCCGGCGCTGCTGGACGCCCTGCCTGTTGCCGACGCCGTCGCCCTGAACGGGCCGCCGGCAGCGGCGGCTACCCCGGAAGCTACTTCGTTGGGGGCAGCAGCTTCCGCGGGGGAGCCCGCCGCGCTGCTGGATGAACTGGCAGTACGGCGGCGGAAGTCGCGACGGCGGCGGGCGGCGTTCGTCGGGGCGGTAGCCGCCGCGTGCCTGGCATTGGGGGTGCTGGCTGCGCCGCTGGTCAACCAGCCGCCCCGGCCGGACGCGAGCTACTCCGTGGAGGCCCCGGGCGGCCTCCAGGTCCAGCTTGCCCTGATGAAGAAGGCATGGGGGACTGAGGTCTCGTTTTCCGGCACCAGCCTTCCCACCCAGGGCACCCTGTCCCTGTGGGTCAAGGGCGAGGACGGCACCGAGGACCGGGCGTGCAGCTGGTCCGCGACGCCCGGAGGCCGGTCCAGGATCACGGGG
The DNA here is from genome assembly GCF_000876655.1 of Arthrobacter sp. SPG23. Taxonomy (GTDB): domain Bacteria; phylum Actinomycetota; class Actinomycetes; order Actinomycetales; family Micrococcaceae; genus Arthrobacter. The sequence goes on along the minus strand of NZ_JYCN01000028.1, from coordinate 84,591 downwards.
GCAACGCCCGTGCAGATCAGCCGGATCAGCAGCGTGGAACTGCGCAACGAGGGCCAGCAGACAGTGGCCGTCATTTCCATGGTGGACGGCTCGTCCGGAGCCCATTGACGCGCTCCGCGGCCGGTGGGACGCTGGGCACATGGTCCGCGGCAGGACCGGGCGGTTCGCCCGGATTCAGCCCTTTGGCATCGACAAGGTGGCAGCCGCCGTCGGTGGTGATCCCGACGTGCTCCGCATGGAGAACCTGGACACGGACATCGCGCCGCCGCCGTCGGCCATCATCGCCACGCGCGAGGCAGTCGGAAACAAGGCCGCGAACAGCTGGCTCCCCTTCACCGGCACGCTGGCCCTCCGCCAGGCCGTGGCGCACCGCCTCCGGCAGCAGACCGGGCTTTCCTACGATCCACGCTCCGAGGTGGTGATTACCGGCGGCGCGCTCGCCGGAATGCTGAGCGTGCTCCTGGCAACCGTGGACCACGGCGACGAAGTGATCCTCACGGATCCCACCTATGCGGGCATGATCAACAGGGTCCGCCTGGCAGGGGCAGTGCCCGTGTTCGTCCCGCTCGTGGTTTCGGGCGGACGCTGGCGCCTCGACCCGGCACGGCTGGCGGCGGCGGTTTCCGCCCGCACCCGCGCCGTCCTCCTGATGAGCCCGTCCATGCCGTCCGGCCACGTTCTCAACGACGCCGAGTGGGGCGCCGTCCGCGACGCCTGCCAGCACGCGGACTGCTGGCTGCTGTACGACGCCGCCATGGACCGGATCCTGTTCGACGGACTGCCGTACCGGCATCCGGCGTCGTTCCCCGAACTGGCGCCGCGCACCATCACGCTCGGCGGAGTCTCCAAGAACTACCGCATGATCGGCTGGCGGGTCGGCTGGGCGGCCGGCCCCGCGGAGGTCATGGGCGACGTGGCCCTCGCGGCGATCTACAACACCACCGTGGCCAGCGGCTTTGGCCAGGCCGGGGTCCTCGCTGCCCTCACCAACAGCGACGACGGAATTGCCGGCGCCGTCCAGGAATGGCAGTCGCGCCGCGACCTCGTTGCCGCCGAGCTGGCCGGACTTCCCGTGGTGATGCCCGAGGGCGGCTGGTCGATGCTGCTGGATGCCGAGGCGCTGGGGCTGCGGGCACCGGAACTCTCCCGGCGGCTCCTGGCTGCCGGCCGGATCGCCGCGACCCCCATGACGGCGTGGGGCCAGGACGTGGCGCCAAGGTACGTGCGCCTGGTCTACGCCACCGAACCCCTGGCGCGGCTGCAGGGCATCGGGGCACGGGTACGGGCCTCCCTGGAGGCCCCGGAACCGGTTCGCGGGTTCGGCCCGGCGACGGCGTGACGTCACGCAGTTCGCGGCCCGGAGCCACGAACTCGGGCGACTTCGCGGGGTGCTAGGGCGTCAGGCTGCGGAACTCCGCCACGAGCTGCGGGTCCTCGCACGCCCGGGCGAAAGCCTCGATGCGCTTTTCGATCTCGCGCCCCAGCAGCCAGCTGCCGATTCGCTCAGCCGCGGGCCGCAACCATGCCGGCCGGCAGGAAAAGGTGTATTTCCAGACCGCCCGGGTCCCGCCGTCGGCGGGGGTGAAACGCCACCCGCCGCCAAAGTTGCCGAAGAACCACGGCCCGGACACCATGGTCATGCCCACGTTCCGGGGCGGTGCGAAGGAGACGTATTCGCTCACCATCACCAGGCCCATATTCGACACCGTCCGGGTGCGTACGCCCTTGCCGGCAGCCCGGGCGCCGTCCAGCCAGCCCTGCGACGAGATGAAGGGATCCCACTTCAACCGGAAGTCACCGGTGGACTGGGAGAACGCAAAGGCGGTCTCCGGATCGAGTCGGATGAATCGTTCGGCGCGTACCTGGGGCATGCGTCCACCCTAGCGGGGCGGCCCGGGCGGACTCAGGCGGCTCACATCTTGGCCAGTTTTGCCCGCATCATGGAATAGACGCCGTAGCAAATCAGGCCGATTCCGGCGGCGGCCAGCAGATAGAGCCCGAACGGCTGGTCCCGCAGGGCCTTCAGGCCGCCGTCGAGCCCGGTGGATTCCTCCGGGTGTGACCGGATGGTGGCGATGACAATCAGCAGGCCCACCAGCAGCAGCGCGAAGCCCTTCGCGACGTAACCCACCACGCCCAGGACACTGACGGCAGTACGCGTGGTGCCCGGGGCAGGCATCCTGAGGTTCTTTTCGAACGACTTCCGGACGCCGCGGATCCCATACACAATCCCTGCGACGGCCACCGCGGCGCCGATGACAATCAGCAGCGCGACCCCGCCGGGGGCTTTCATCAGCGCAATGGTGAAATCGCTGGTGGACCGGCTGTTGTCCTTCCCGGTGCCGATGGCGAACGAGGCCAGCGTAACGGCGAAGCCGGCAAAGACCACGGCCTGGCCCGCTGCCTTAAGTTTCTTGCCGATTTTTTCGCGCTTTGGCAGGTGGCTGAAGTCGAAGATCGCATCGCTGGTCTGCCAGATGGCGAGCGCAACGCAGGCGGCGAAGCTGCTCCACAGCAGGATGGGCCCGGCCGGCTGGCCGGAGAGTTCCTCCACGGCACCGCTGACGTCCGCCTTGCCCTCACCGCCCATCGCCAGGCGGATGGCGATGGCACCCACCAGGAAATGCAGGATGCCGCTCACGGCGAAGCCGGCCCGGGCCATGATCTCCAGCGGACGCGAATTGGTGACTTCCTCAGCCGTCCCGGCGGCTTCTCTCAGTTCTTTTTTGATGTCCGGATCCTCGTGCAGTTCTCGTCGCTGCGGGTTTGTCCCGCCGTTGGTGTTAAAGGCCAATCGTGCCACGGGAACCGGCTCCGGAACAGTTCCCCGTCCGGGCACAGCGGCCTGCCCCGTTTCCCGCTCCGGAACGTGAGCTACGGCGGTGGCGGGCGGGGCGCCCCGGGCTGCCGGAGGGGCCGCATGGGGAGTGATGCCCATGGCACCCCCTGGTGCAACGTGGCACGATATGGACCAGCCACCACCTCGCACCTGCATCACTCTCTGGGGAGAAACCATGACTTTTTACGGTGCTGACGTCAGTCAGCTTCGCGCCTTGGCCAAGGCCGCAGACAAAGCTGCTTCGCAGCTCAGCACCAGGGCCACCTCGCTGCAGAGCCAGATCCTTGCCGCCCCGTGGAAAGGCGGCGACGGCGAGCGTTTCCGGCAGGAGTGGACCGGCAGCCACCGCCCCAGCATCGAGCGGGTGGTGGCAAGCCTCCGGCAGAACTCGAAGATCCTCCTCCAGCACGCCGCGGAGCAGGAAGAATCCTCCGCGGCGGGCACCGGCGGAACCGGCGCGGCGACGGGCGGGCTCCCCGCCCTGCTTGACCAGGCAAAGAATTGGGTGCAGGAAAAACTCGAAGCTGCCCGCGAGGCCGCCGAACACCGCGCTGACCTCCAGGGCCAGCTGGACAGGATGGCCGGGGCCAGCCCCGAGGAACAGGCCAAGTGGTGGGACAACCTCTCCGCCGCGGACAAGAAGTACCTGATCGAGGGCGAAGGCCCGGACGGCCCGCTGGCCAGGGACCTGATGGCCATGGACGGCGGTATCCCGGCCTCAGCGCAGGACCTCGCGCGGCAGCACCTGCTGGATCTGGCCAAGGAAGACATCCCCGTCTACACCGAGACGGGCAAGGCCTCCATCGAAGCCCGCGTCCTGTGGGTCCACGGCGGCGCCGAGGTGGGCACCGAGGTGGTGGAAAACGCGGACGGCTCGGCCACCGTGAAGGTCTACGGCAACATGGGCCTGGGCGTGAACGACGCTACGGGGTCCGCCGGTGCCACCCTGACCGGCGAAGTGGCCCGCGAGTACACGTTCGACAGCATTGAAGAAGCCATGGCGGCCCGGAACCAGATGTACGCGGACCTTCCGCCGGACAGCGTGGGCGATATCAAGGATGTTGCCGGCAACCCGCCGGACTACATCCTGGACACCCTGAACGAGGCCGCCTCCGATAACGGCTCCAGCGGCCACGAGGACAAAGCCAAGGGGTCGCTGAGCTTTGAGGCAGGGGCCGATTCGGCCGATGCCGCCGCCTCCGCGAAGCTGGAACTGGCCTATGAGAAGAACCTCAGTGACGGGACATCCAAGGGCAGCGTGGAAGTGTCCGCGAAAGGCAACCTGGACCTGGACGGCCGGACGTTCGAGGCTTCGGGCAAGGGCGGCCTGGAGCTGAACATGGACAAGGAGAACAACCTCAGTTCGGTGTCCCTGTCCATGGAAGGTACCGTGGCGCAGGGCGTCAAGGAGGGCATGGATGTCAAAGCCGGCAGCGTGGAATCCAGCGTGACCGCAGGCACGCAGGGCACCGTCAAGATCGACATCGACTACACGCCGGAAAACAGCGCAGTGATCGACAGCTACATGAAGAACGTGGCCCTGGGGAACGACGCCGCAGCGGCCAGGGACGCCGCGAAGCTCTACGAGGCCGGGTCGGCCACGGTCCAGGTGAACAGTGTGGTCACGGCGTCCAACGAGGCCGGTTTCGACGTCAAGGCCGGCGAGGTCAAGGTCAGCACGGAGAACCAGGTCAGCACCAACGTCAGTACGTACCAGAAGGTCCCGAACGACACCAAGCTGTCCCGGCTGTAGTTCCACCGCCTGCCCGGCAAACGCCGCGCCTGCCCTGCCAATATTGAGTTACCGCTGAAGGAGCAACCACCAGCCATGACAGTCCACATCGAATCCCCGCTCGGTTTCACGGCGGATTTCCCCGAGCACACCCTGGTCCTGGACGACTCCACCGCCGGCCCCGACACCGAACAGTTCGGGCTGCTGGGGGACGTCCTCGTCACCGTCATCAAGGATGACACCTCCGTTGAAGGTCCGGCAGAGGCCAACGGCTGGGCGCACCTCATGTCATCCCACTACCTTGAAGAGCGCGGCGGCAGCCTGCTGACCGAGGGCGAACTCAACCTCCCCGGCAAAGCCGCCTACGCCGTCGTCGTCGGCTATGACGACCAGCGGGGCGACGCGAAAGCGGCCGCCACTGTGGGCGTGTGGGAGAAGGACCGGTTCATCGGTGTGGTGGTGATCTGGCCGTATGCCGACCCCCAGCTCGAGCCGCGGATCGGCCTGCTCAAGGAAGTGGTCGGCGCCATCAGGGTGAGCTGAGGCGGCACTTAGCCGAGGAGGGGCCAGGGGCCGGCCAGGCCCGCCCAGGTCCACATGCCGCCGGTCAGGTTGAAGGTGGTAAAAGCCAGGCCCAGGAGCCCGGTGATCCTCCCTGCGTTCATCCGTCGTGACCGTTTGATCGCCACGATTCCGGTGATCACCGAGGTCAGGACCAGACCGGCCAGCAGGCACACCAGAATGGTCAGCAGCGCCCAATAGCCGCTGGTGTCCGCCAGCGGGACGTTCGCCATCAATGGCTCGGCGGCCGCCATGATGAACGTTGACAGGCCCACCATGGCCGCGACCGGTGCCAGCACAGCACACACCAGGCTGGTGATGCCGGCCGCCAGCCCGCGCGAATCAGCGGACGGGCGTTGCGGGGCGGCGGGCTGTGCGGAGGCCATGGTGCATCATAGCCGCCGGTAGCACAGATCGAAGATGAGGCGGCCTGCTTCGTGGGCCTTGCTTTCGAAGCTCGTCCGGATGCGGCCCTCGAAGCGCGGCGCCCAGCCGCCGGTTTCGTCCACGCCTTCGTTGGGGCCGGTGTGTTCGGTGCTCACCGGGGCACGGCCCTCCTTGACCGGCGCCCCGCCCACCAGGGACTCGACGCCGGACTGCCACACCTGGGTGAGCGGGCTTTCCGGGCCCCTGCGCTCGCCGTCGTGCAGGTTCACGAAGTCGGCGGAGCCGGCCATCACATCGCGGACATGGACGGCATAGTTGGACCAGTCGGTGGCCACACGGAACAGGCCGCCGGGCTTCAGCGCCGTGGCAACGAGGGCAGCGAACTCGGGCTGGATGAGCCGGCGCTTGTGGTGCCGCGACTTGTGCCACGGGTCGGGGAAGAACACCCACACCTCGCTGACCGAACCCGCGGGCAGCATGGTGGCCAGGACTTCCGGGGCGTTGGCCTCCACGACGCGCACGTTGCTGAGCTTGCGGCTGTTGATCTTGATCATGGTGTTCGCGAGGCCCGGCGTGTACACCTCCACGGCCAGGAAGTCCCAGTCCGGGTTCTCTTCGGCGGCGTGGCAGACGGCATCGCCCAGGCCCGATCCGATCTCCACGATCAAAGGAGCCGTCCGGCCAAACTCCGCCTCGGCGTCGAACACGTAGTCCGGGTGCACCGACGTGTTGGCGATGTGCCGCGGGACATCCACGGCCCAGCGGTCCGAGTGCTCCTCCCAGGCCTGCTGGCGGCGGCCCTGCAGCCGGGTTCCGCGGCGCACGAAACTGACCGGCCGGCCGCCGTACGTACCGAACGAGGCCTGGCTCCCGGGAGTCACAGGGCGTGCTGCCTGCGGATGCTCCGGTGCGGCCTCCGGCGACTGGGCAGGGGAGGGCTCGGGGGTTTCTGGGGATTCACTCATCCTTTCCAGAATAGTTGAGTTTTTGTCCAGGTAACGCGGGTGGAGAGCGCTCCAACTCGCGATAGGCGGACAAAAACTCAGCCTCAAAGGGGACAACCGGCCGGTCAGAAGAGAATCATGAAATCCCCTTTCCTGATCACGAGTGTCAAGGCCACAAAGACCAGCAGACCGGATATCCACAAAGCGGAGACAGCGGCAGTCCGGCTGTTTGATCCGCGCGGTGCCCCCCGGACTGCACCGATGCCCAGGAAAACGGACACAAGTCCAAAGAGCACCGGAAGGCTCCAGAGGACTGTGGGTGCAACCCAGTCCAGGGAGCCGCGCCCGGTATCGGCCCGGGTCAACAACGCCGCAAGGAGGCTCATGGGAATAGTGACGAACAAGCTCCCCGGTGCAATAAAACTGAAAGTCAGGCTGGTGGTCCCCGCGCCACTAAAAGGACGGTAGGGCGGCGGTGGTTGGGCAACCGGCCCCAGCCCCTTGGCGGGAGGCGGGACCGCAGGAGGCTGGGGCGCAGGCGGGCGGACGGGAGGTAATTCGATGGAGGCCGATTCGATGGGTGGATCGTGCGGCTGCGGAACGCTCATGACTCCCCTTACCTGATGACGGGTCCCGAGGCGGCGGGACATGGTCAACCCAGCGTAGGAACGGGCATGCTGTGCCGGCATCGTGATTCGTCCCTATGTGGAAAACTCCTGCGAGAATGGGGCGCGTGACCGAAGCCACGAACCGAGCCCAAAACACCGCAGCGAGCGGCCCCGCCAACACTGCCGCCCCAGGGCGCCCCAAGGGCGACACCTCCGGAACGCTGGTGGACGCCGAGATCGACGACGTCCCCGCAGCGGAGCCCACCCGGGTGGGCAGCCGCCGCGCCGTGGCCTACCTGGGCGTGTGCCTGGTCCTGATCGGGCTGAACCTCCGCACCGTCTTTTCCAGCTTCTCCGCGGTACTGCCCGAAGTGACGGCCGACGCCGGTCTGCCGGGCTGGGCGGTGGTGGTCCTCACCACGGTGCCCGTGACCCTGCTGGGCGTTTTCGCCCCGCTGGCGCCGGTCCTTGCACGGCGTTTCGGTGCCGAGCGGGTGCTGCTTGGAGCCATGGCCGTGCTCACCGCCGGCCTGCTGCTGCGCCCGGTTGAGCTGCCCGGTCCCGGCCACCTTCCGGCGCTGCTGGCCGGGACAGCGGCCTGCGGTGCCGCGATCGCCCTGTGCAACGTGCTGCTGCCCGGCCTGGTGAAGCGCGACTTCCCGCACCGGCTGGGCCTGATGGGCGGGCTGTACACCACGGCAATCTGCGCCTCGGCCGCCCTGGGCGCGGGGTTCACCTACCCGGTCTTCAGCGCGTCGGGGGAGTGGACGGCGGCGCTGTGGTTCTGGGCGCTGCCCGCCGCCGTCGTCCTTCTGTTGTTCCTTCCGCTGGCGCTCCGGCAGCGGCACCCGCGGCACCAGGCCGTTGCCGACGGCATCGACGTCTGGCGCTCGGCGGTCGCCTGGCAGGTGACCATCTTCATGGTGCTGCAGGCCATGATGTCCTTCAGCGTGTTCGCCTGGCTGGCACCCATCCTGCGGGAACGCGGAGTGGACGGCGGGACGGCCGGCCTGATCGTCTCCGCGTCCATCGTCCTGCAGATGCTCGGTTCGCTGTTCGCGCCGGCGCTGGCCGCACGGTTCCGCGACCAGCGGGCCATCAACACGGTGGTGGCCCTGATGACCGGCGGCGGGTTCGCGCTGAGCATTTTCGGGCCGCTGGACTTCATCTGGGTGTGGACCGGGCTGCTGGGCCTCGGGCAGGGCAGCCTGACGGCCGTGGCGCTCACCATGATCATGCTGCGCACCCGGGACGGGCACACGGCGGCACACCTGTCCGGCATGATGCAGGGCGTGGGCTACGGCGTCGGCTCCACGGGCACGCTGATGGTGGGGCAGCTGCACCAGGCCACGGGATCCTTCACCGCGGCGGGTGTGCTGTTCCTGGTGGTGGGGTCGCTCGCCGCGGTATTCGGTTTCCGGGCCGGGCGGGACCGCTTCATCGGCGGTTAACCGGCTGAGGGGGCGGCACCTGCCGCCCCCTCAGCCCCCTGCTGCGCAGGGCCCGGCCTCAGTCCTTCCCGAGGCCGGCCGTGCTGACCTTGCTGCCCCCGGTTTGGGCGGTGACGCTGTTCAGGGCGGTGAGGTCGAAGATGCCGTTGATGTCCGCCTGCTTGGTGGTGCCGGCCTTCACGCCGTCCTCAAGCAGTTTCTTGTAGGTTCCGGCCAGCGGATCAACGGTAAAGACGATGTTCTTCAGGGACCGACCGATGACGTCAGGCTTCAGCTCGGCGCCGGATGCGTCCTTTAGGGCGGCGTTGATGACGGTGGACTGCTCGTCGGCGGCCGCGGAGTTGAGCCAGGCCACGGACTCGGCGTGGCCCTTCAGCAGGGCTTTGACGGTGTCCGGGTGGTCCGCGGCGAACTTCTTGCTAACGATCAGGATGGTGGTGGGGAACTCGCCCGGCTTGCCCGTCAGCGACCCGTCCCACAGATCCTTCTCGTCCACCAGGACCTTCGCGCCGGCCTGCAGCACCAGCCGGGACGCCCAGGGCTCGGGCAGCCACGCGCCGTCGAGCTTGCCGTCCTGGAACAGCTTCAGGGTCTGCGCGTTCTCGGTGGGGTTGATCGCCACGTCCCCGCTGCCGTCCGTGCCGGTCTTGTACCCCTGGCCGGCCAGCCACGCCCGCAGCGCCACATCCTGGGTCCCGCCGAGCTGCGGCGTGGACAGGGTCTTGCCCTTCAAGTCCGCGGCCGAGCCGATCTCCGGCTTCACCACCAGCTGCGCCCCGCCGGCCGCGGCACCGGCGATGATGCTGACGGACTCGCCCTGGCTCTTCACGAACGAATTGATCGCCGGGTTCGGGCCGATGTATGTGGCATCTATGGCACCGGCGTTCAGGGCTTCGATCGCGGCCGGACCGGCGTTGAACACCTGCGTGCTCAGCTTGGTCCCGCCCAGGCTCCTGGCGATGAAGCCTTCCTTCACCCCGACCAGCGCCGGGGCGTGCGTGACATTGCCGAAGTAGCCCAGCTTCAACTCCGCGGCAGGCGTAGGGGCCGCTGCCTCGGCGGAGGGATTACGGGACAGTGTTGACGCCACCACGGCACCGGCGGCAATGAGCAGCACCAGGCCGAGGGCAACCAGAACCTCAACTGCGCGCTTGCGCTGTGGGTTCCTGCTCTCTCCTGCCACGATGCGGGTCATTCCGGGCTGGGGACTTGTCATTGTTTCACCATAGGGAGTGTCATAAACGAGGTTCAATGACTCGGAAACGGGGGGTCACGCGCGTTCATGCAGCGTCATATTCGCGAAACACAGGGCAAGGCTATTCCCGCCAGGGCGGCGGCGGTTTCGGGGCCACGGCCATTGCTGGCCGGGCGGCAGGCTGCCATTCTTGCTGGACCGGCTCCATCGGCACCATCGGCACAAGGGAAAGGACGAGACGATGCCCCTCTATCTGTCGAAGTTCAGCTACACACCCGAAACCTGGGCGAGGCTAATCGGCAACCCTGAAGATCGCAGGAAAGCCGCCCAGGCCTACATCGAATCCGTCGGCGGAAAGCTCCACGGCTTCTGGTACGCGTTCGGTTCCCACGACGGCTTCAACCTGTGGGAGGCCCCGGACAATGTGTCCATGGCGGCGGTGGCACTGGCGATCAGCGGGGGCGGCGCGCTGAGCTCATTCGAAACGACGGTGCTCCTGACCGTCGACGAAACACTGGAGGCACTTCGGAAGGCCGATGAGATCAAATACCAGCCTCCGGGCACCTAGCGGTTCAGTGCGGCGGCGGTTCGGGCCGGCTCAGTCCTGCATGCGCTCCAGCCGGTATGTCAGCTTGGCCTCCCGTTTGGGGTCGTCGCCCAGGGATTTGGTGCGCGCAATGTAGTCCACGCCCCAGGTCTTCAGCAGGAAATCGTCGGCAATCCTGACGTGCCCGGCGGGGAACTTGTAGTCCATCCGCTTGGCCACGCCGGACCAGTCGGCGGCACCGAAGAGTTCCTCGGCGTCGGCCACGGTCCGCACGCCGTTGGCCGCCAGCAGGTCCCCCAGCCAGCCGTACTGCCGGGCCTGGCTCCTGGGGTGTTCGGACAGCAGCCGGGCCAGCATGTCCTGGAGGATGTCCCCGGTGAGCTCGGTTGCGGCGGGGTTGGCGGCGAACTCGGCTGTGCTCTCGGCCTGGCGGCGTTTGACGATGTCGTTGATCGCGGAGAACTGGGCGTCCGCGAGTTCGATCAGGGTTGAGGCCATGGTGAACGCGCGGTCCACCTCCGCGTTGGCCTCGGCCAGGCCCTTGTAGCGGATGTCATGTTCGAAGGCGGCCCACGCGTGCTGCAGCACGGTCCGGATCTGGACCTCGAAGCGCTCCCCGATGTAGGTCTGGCATCCCACGGGAACGTTCTCGGCAGGGACTTCGAGGATGAGATGCCGGCCGGCGTAGCCGATCTGGCCGTTCCGCCGCTGGGAGCTCGTTTTGTCGTCGCCCTCGCGGCACCTGAACTGCCCCTTGAGTGCCGTGGCAACGTCCGCGATGTCCGGCTCCAGGAACATGATGACCCGGACGCCGATCAGGTCGTCGAGCTGTTCGAGTCCGCGTTGATACTTGAATCTGCCGTCCGCGGTGAGCCGGTCCAGCTTTCCCTTGACCGAGCCGGGGTCCTTGACCCGGGCCTGCACGGTGTGGTGGTTGAGGCCGTCATCCCGGAGCCGGGCGCGGATGGCGTGCTCTATTGCTTCCGAGGCCTCGTTCAGCCGGGGCAGCAGCGCGCTGTATTGCTCCAGGGAGCTGGCAACAACCGACTCATGATCTTCCAACCGTTCCCCCTCAGATCACCCGTCACCCGGATCACCGCGCGGCGCATCTATCAAGCAGAGTATCCAAGGGCGCCGGTTTCAGCTACTGCCGCGGCCCCGTCAGCCGAAACGAACCGCAGGAAACCATCGTCCCTGTGCCTTGGAGGCCCTGCTCAATCCCCTTTGACGTTGATCAGCTGCCGGAGGGTGTGGCGGATCCTCACCAGGTCCCGCGCGTCGCGCATCACGACGTCAATGGGCTTGTATGCCGCCGGAATCTCGTCAATGAAGGCCTCGGTGGCACGGAATTCGATCCCCTGCATGGCCCTTTTCAGCTCGCCCAGCGAGAAGGCCTTGCGCGCCGCTGTCCGCGAGTACTCCCGGCCGGCACCGTGGGGCGAGGAATTGAGTGACGCCGGGTTGCCCAGCCCTTCCACCACGTAGGACGCCGTCCCCATGGAACCCGGAATGAGTCCGGGATCCCCCGCCTCAGCCTTGATGGCACCTTTCCGCGACACCCAGACGGACTTGCCGTAGTGCTTCTCCTGCCGGGTGAAGTTGTGGTGGCAATTGATCCGCTCCAGCTCCTTCACCGGGCCGCCCACCCAGTTCCGGAACCTGGCGATCACGCGGTCCATCATTTCCTCGCGGTTCAGCAGGGCGAAGTGCTGGGCCCAGCGCAGTTCCTCGATGTACCGTCTGAACTCCGGCGTGCCTTCCTCCAAGTAGGCCAGGTCCGGGTCTGGCAGGCGGATGTGCTTCTTTGCCGCCATGTCCCGGGCCACGCCGATGTGATGCTGCGCGATCTTGTTGCCGACGCCGCGCGAGCCGGAATGCAGGAACAGCCACACTGCGTTTGTCTCATCCGCGCTCACCTCGATGAAATGGTTGCCCGAGCCCAGCGAGCCCAGCTGGAGGTGCCACTTTTCCATGTACCGGGCGGGGTTGAAGCCGGCGTTGGCTGCCAGCTTCCGCAGCTCGGCGATCCGCGGCTCCGCTGAGGCCAGGACGTTCCTGTTGTTGTGGCCGGCCGAGAGCGGAATGACCCGTTCAATGTCCTCGCGCAGCCTCTTCCGGTCCTTCGGCAGGTCCACCAGCGAGTACTGGGTGCGGACGGCGATCATGCCGCAGCCGATGTCCACTCCGACGGCGGCAGGAATGACCGCGTGCAGGGTGGGAATCACGGAGCCCACGGTGGCGCCTATGCCCAGGTGGGCGTCCGGCATCAGCGCCAGGTGCGGATAAATGAAGGGCAGCCGTGACGTCTTCAGGGCCTGCTCGCGGGTCTTGTCGTCCAGGATCGAGGCCCAGTTGAGCAGCTTGCTGTTGATGGTCTCCACGTTTCGCCTCCCACCGATAAGGATACGAAACGACAAAACCGCGGCTTCTTCGCGAGACCTGACCGTGAAGGTCCGGATCTGCGAACAAGCCGCGGTTTTCGTGAATCAGATGCTGTAGCGCTCGTCCTCGTGGTCGCCCGGGTGGTCGTTGACCAGGCCGGCAGCGAGCGTGTTGCCGTCCAGCGGATCGATCACCAGGAACGCGCCGGTGCGGCGGTGGTGCAGGTAGTTTTCCAGCGGCAGCGGGGCGGCGAGCCGGAGCTGCGCGTGGCCGATGTCGTTGAGCTCCAGGCTGGACGCGCCCTCAAGCTTGAACGTGGCGAGGTCCAGTTTGCCGCTGACGCTGCGGACCAGGGCCTGCACGGTGCGGGTGCCGTGCTTGACCAGCACCTTGGCTCCTTCACGGAGCGGCTTCGGGGACAGCCAGCACAGTGCCGCGTAGAGGTCTGCGGAGGTTTCGCGGACGGTGCCGGCGGCGGCGATCGTGTCACCGCGGGCGACGTCGAACTCGTCAGCAAGGCGGATGGCCACGGACTGCGGTGCCACGGCTTCGGTGAGCTCGGCGCCCGCGAAGTCGATTCCCGTCACCGTGGTGGTGCGCGGGTCCTGGCCGGGGGTCAGCACGCTGACCTTGTCCCCCACCTTCACCGAGCCTTCGGTGATCTGCCCGGCGTAGGCACGGTAGTCACGGTATTTCTCGACGTCGAGTCCGCCGGCAACCGCGTCGGGAGCCAGCGCGCCCTGCGGCCGGATGACCAGCTGCACCGGGAAGCGGAAGCTCTCCAGGTGGCTTTCGAGTTCGTCCGCGGCAGGAAGGGTTTCGAGTACCTCGAGCAGTGCCGGGCCGGTATACCAGGGGGTGCGCTCCGAGCGCTCCACCACGTTGTCGCCGTCGAGCGCGGAAACCGGAATGACCAGCAGGTCGGCAATGCCATCCGAACCCAGCCCGAGTTCGCGGCCCACCTTCTGCACGTCGGCTTCGATGTCGCGGAACACGCTTTCGCTGAAGTCCACCAGGTCGATCTTGTTCACGGCTACAATCACGTGGGTCACGCGGAGCAGCTGCAGCACGGAGAGGTGCCGGCGGGTCTGCTCCAGGACACCCTTGCGGGCGTCAATAAGTACGACGACGGCATCCGCGGTGGACGCGCCGGTCACCGTGTTCTTGGTGTACTGCACGTGCCCGGGGCAGTCAGCCAGGATGAAGCTGCGGCGATCCGTGGCGAAGTACCGGTAGGCGACGTCGATGGTGATGCCCTGCTCACGCTCGGCACGGAGGCCGTCGGTCAGCAGTGCCAGGTCGATCCCGCCGGCAGAACCGCCGAAGCCGCGGTCCGCGGAGGTGCGGGCAACGGCGTCGAGCTGGTCTGCAAGGATCGCCTTGGAGTCGTGAAGGAGGCGGCCCACCAAAGTGGACTTGCCGTCGTCGACCGATCCGGCGGTGGCGAAGCGAAATAGCGTCGAAGACAAAATGCGGTGGGCGAGGGGGGCCTCATCAAGAAGGGCAGCCGCGCGGGCCGTATCGATTTCAGTGCTCATTAGAAATAGCCATCCTTCTTGCGGTCTTCCATGGCGGCCTCGGAGATGCGGTCATCCGCACGGGTGGCGCCACGTTCGGTGATGGTGGAGGCGGCAACTTCAATGACGACGTCGCGCACCGTGGCGGCGGCCGATTCCACGGCGCCGGTGCAGGACATGTCCCCCACGGTTCGGTAGCGGACGGTCTTGGTGATGACTTCCTCGTCGGGGCGGGGCTGGGAAACCTCGCCCACGGCGCGCCACATGCCGTCGCGGGCGAAGACCTCGCGGTCGTGGGCGTAGTACAGGCCGGGCAGTTCGATGTTTTCGCGTTCGATGTAGCGCCATACATCCAGTTCGGTCCAGTTGCTGATGGGGAACGCGCGGACGTGCTGGCCCACGGTGTGGCGGCCGTTGTACAGGTTCCACAGCTCGGGGCGCTGGTTGCGCGGGTCCCACTGGCCGAATTCGTCGCGGAGGCTCAGGATGCGCTCCTTGGCACGGGCCTTGTCCTCGTCGCGGCGGCCGCCGCCGAAGACGGCGTCGAACTTGTTGCGCTGGATCGCATCCAGCAGCGGGACGGTCTGCAGCGGGTTGCGGGTGCCGTCGGCACGCTCGGCCAGTTCTCCGGAATCGATGAACTCCTGGACGGAGCCGACAACCAGCTTCAGGCCCAGGCGCTCCACGGTCCGGTCGCGGAAGTCGATGACCTCGGGGAAGTTGTGGCCGGTGTCCACGTGCAGCACCGGGAAGGGGACCTTGCCCGGCCAGAACGCCTTGGTGGCGAGGTGCAGCATGACCACGGAGTCCTTGCCGCCGGAGAAGAGCAGCGCAGGCTTCTCGAACTCGGCCACGACTTCGCGGATGATATGGATGGCCTCGGACTCGAGGGTGTCCAGGGACGAGAGGCGGGCCGGGGCTGCTTTCGGAGAATCAGCGTCAAGTTCCAGCACAGACAGCTCCAGGTCCTCGTTGGTGGTTTCGATGCTCATACGTGAAGTCCGCATTCTGTCTTGTCGGTTCCTGCCCAGCGGCCGGCGCGGGGGTCATCGCCGGGCGCTACCTTGCGTGTGCAGGGCTGGCAGCCAATGGACGGGTAGCCCTGTGAAAGCAGCGGGTTGACGGGAAGGAGGTTGTCGTCGGAGTACTGCACCAGCTGGTCGAAGCTCCAGGCCGCCACCGGGTTCACCTTGACCAGGCCGTTGGCCTCGTCCCAGGTGATCAGCGGGGTGTTGGTGCGGGTGGGGGCTTCGTCGCGGCGCACGCCGGTGAACCACAGTTCGTAGCCGGACAGGGTGCGGCGCAGCGGGGCCACCTTGCGGAGGGCGCAGCACTGGGCGGCGTCGCGGGCAAAGAGGTCCTTGCCGAGGAGGCGGTCCTGCTGCTCCACGGTGTTCTCCGGAAGGACGTCCACCACGTTGACTCGGAGGTTTGCGGCCACCTCGTCGCGCGTGGCGTAGGTTTCCGGGAAGTGGTAGCCGGTCTCCAGGAAGAGGACGTCGACGCCGGGAAGCTGGTCGGCCACGAGGGCCGGCAGGACGGCGTCGGCCATGGAACAGGCCACCGCCACGGCGGGCAGCTCGAAGTTCCGGGCCACCCAGGCGATGACGTCGCGGGCGGGGGCATCCCAGCCGAGCTCGGCGGCGCCGGCCTCGGCGATGGCCTTGAGCTCGTCGTGGGAACGGAGCTTCGGGGCGGCGGTTGCCACCGTGGCATCGACCTGGGCAGAGGCCTCAGCCGGAGCTGCCACCGGATCGACTCCCAATGCGTGCTTGCTCATTGCAGGTCCTCCTCATCGGCGGCGTGGGCCCACTCGGCGAAGGTCTGGCCCTCGGCGTGCTCGGCCACGAACTTCCGCACCACGCGTTCCACGTAGTCGGGCAGGTCCTCGACGTAGACCTTGAGGCCGCGGACGGTGCGCCCGAGGCCGGCTTCTTCGCGGGTGGAGGAAGCCAGCCCGCCGCCCAGGTGGACCTGGAAGCCGGGCGTGGGGTCGCCGTCGGGCGTTGGCAGCATCATGCCCTTGAGGCCGATGTCCGCGGTCTGGATGCGGGCGCAGGAGTTGGGGCAGCCGTTGATGTGCAGGGACAGGGCGTGGGGCAGCTGGCCGCTCTCCGAGAGGTCGGCGAGGCGGCGTTCCAGCTCGGCCACGGCGGTTGCGGCGGTGACTTTCGTTTCCACGATGGCCAGCTTGCAGTATTCGATGCCGGTGCAGGCGATGGTGCCGCGGCGGAACACGGACGGCCGGGCGGAGAGGCCCAGGGCGTCGAGCTCGGCCACCAGCGGTTCAACCTCGTCCTTGGGGACGTCCAGCACCACCAGCTTCTGGTGCGGGGTGGTGCGCAGGCGGTAGGAGCCGCGCGCTTCGAGGGTGTCTGCGAGCTTCACCAGCTGCGCGCCGGAGAGGCGGCCGGCGATCGGGGTGGCGCCGATGAAGAACTTGCCGTCCTTCTGTTCGTGCACGCCCACGTGGTCGCCCGGGGTGGACGGCTTGGGTGCGGCGGGACCGTCGGCCAGCTTGTAGCCGAGGTATTCGTCCTCGAGGATCTGGCGGAACTTCTCCGGGCCCCAGTCGGCCATGAGGAACTTCAGGCGCGCCTTGGTGCGCATGCGGCGGTAGCCGTAATCGCGGAAGATGCTGGTGACGCCGAGCCACACGTCGGCTGCCTGCTCCGGCGTAACGAAGGCGCCCAGGCGCTTGCCCAGCATGGGGTTGGTGGACAGTGCGCCGCCGGCCCAGAGGTCGTAGCCGATGCCGAGTTCGGGGTGCTTGACGCCTACCAGGGCGAAGTCGTTGATCTCGTGCACCACGTCCTGGCTGGGGTGGCCGGTGATGGCGGTCTTGTACTTGCGCGGCAGGTTGGACAGCAGCGGGTTGCCGATGAACCGCTCCCCCAGCTCTTCGATGAGCGGGGTGGGGTCGATGATCTCGTCCTTGGCGATGCCGGCCACGGGCGAGCCCAGGATGACGCGGGGGACGTCGCCGCAGGCTTCGGTGGTGGACAGGCCGACGCCTTCCAGCCGGTTCCAGATCTCGGGGATGTCCTCCACCCGGATCCAGTGCAGCTGGATGTTCTGGCGGTCGGTGAGGTCGGCGGAGTCCCGGGCGAAGTCCACGGAGATGTTGCCGATCACGCGCAGCTGCTCGGTGGTGAGCGCACCGCCGTCGATCCTGACCCGGAGCATGAAGTACTTGTCCTCAAGCTCGTGCGGCTCCAGCGTGGCGGTCTTGCCGCCGTCGATCCCGGGCTTGCGCTGCGTGTAGAGGCCCCACCAGCGGAAGCGGCCGTGCAGGTCCTGGCCCGGGATGGAGTCGAAGCCGTCCTTGGAGTAGATGGACTCGATACGCTCGCGGACGTTGAGGCCGTCGTCCTCCTGCTTCCAGGTTTCGTTGGCGTTGAGCGGCGTGGTGCCGTCAACCTTCCACTGGCCGTGCGGCTTCGCTGCCGGTCGGTTGGCGCGTGCGGGTCGCTTGGCGGCAGCGGAGTCCGCGGACGCTCCGGCTAGAGCTGTATCAGTCATGCATCGACTGTAGGTCCCACCCGAAAGCCGCCACAAAGGGTCAGAAACGCGAGGTCACCTAGGGAAATATTTCGTCATGAATCGCCGGACGGCCTTGAAGAAGCCCCTGGGCTGTGCATGGTTCGGTGTGCCAACGGGACCTCCGGCAGGGGCTTTTGAGGGGGTCCCGGAAGCGGTCCCTGCGGGTGCGGCCGCGGCCCCGGCGGGTGCGTCCGCGCCGGTCTGGGCGACGGCGGCGTCGTAGCGGTCAAGCGCAATCTCGGCCATCAGCCGGGAGGGCAGCAGCGGCTCCGTCACTACGTCGGCTTCGGCCTTGACTAGCTGGTCGTGGAAGAACCCGTGCGCCAGCAGATACGACGCAATAATCACCCGTCCCTTCCCCTCGCCGCCAGGGTATTCGGCACGCAGGGAGGCGACGGCGTCGGGCACCGACGGTTTGGCGGCCGCGCCGTAGGCGGGCACGATCCTGTTGCCGCGCAGCGCCCTGAGGTGTTCGGCGAGCTCTTCGACGCTGACCGAGGCCTTGGGATTGGTGGACCCCGCGGCCGCCAGCACCACGGCGTCGTTCTCGGTGGCACCCGCCTCGCGCAACCGCTGGTCGAGGATCTCCGCCAGCCTGGGGTCCGGCCCCAGCGGTTCCGAAGCGCTGCTGCCTTCCCGTCCCCGCGCCGCCTTCGCGATATCCACCTTGGTGTGGAAACCCACGCTGAGCAGCAGCGGGACTATGACGGCCGGCTCGCCTTCCGGCAGCCCGGCCATAACATCCACCAGGTCCGGGTCCTGGACATCCACGTAGGCTTCGCGGACGTCCAGGCCGGGGCGCAGCTCAGCGATGTCGGCACGGAGGCCGTTGACCTCGGCGCCGCCCAGCGGACTGGACGTTCCGTGGGCACAGGCGATCATGATGGGGCTATTCATAGGGGCTAGCGTAACGTTGGAGCAGCCCCATCCGCCCCTTCCACCTTGACCGGGACGCCCATTGACCATCTCATTCGACGCCGTTCAGGTATGGCTGGATCTGGCCGGCATCTTCTTCTTTGCGGTCTCCGGATCCTTGCTGGCGGCGCGGAAGCAGTTCGACATCCTCGGCTCCCTGCTGCTTGCGTCCCTGGTGTCCCTGGGCGGCGGCGTCATCCGCGACATCATCCTCAACAGCGGCCCTCCCGCGGCGTTCACCAACCCGGCCTACCTGGCTCCCCCGCTGCTGGCCACCGTGCTGGTGTACTTCCTGTTTTCCAGCGTCCAGCGCTACACGTCGCTGCTTATCCTGTTCGACGCCGGCGGGCTGGCATTGTTCTGCATCACCGGTACGCTCAAGGCCCTGGCTGCCGGGATGAACCCGGTGGCGGCGGTGCTGCTGGGGGTCACGACGGCGGTGGGCGGCGGCCTCCTGCGCGACATCACAGCCAATGAGGTGCCCCAGCTGTTCGACCCGAAGGACCTCTATGCCCTCCCCGCCTTCACCGGGGCGGCGCTGACCACCGTGCTGTGGGTTTCCGGTTCCTTCAACGCCGTCACGGCAGGTGCCGCTGCCGCCGTCGTGTTCGCCTTCCGGGTGACGGCCTGGCGCCGTTCCTGGTACGTTCCGCTGGCCGTCCGGGGGTGGCACCGGCTGGGTCTGGGGACGGCGGAAAACGGGGGCCGCGATTAGCTAGGATAAGAACCATGACTGACATGTTCCTCGAGAAGTTCCGCGCGCTTGTTCCGAAGTATCTCGAAGACGAATGGCAGGAAGAGGACGGGCTGTCCCCCGAAGAACTCGACGAGGCCCTTTCCGAGCACCAGTTCCAGATTCCGTTGGTCCTGCGCGAGTTCTACCTGGCGTTGGGCGGCTGCGAGGACCTCATGGAGGCCTACCACTACTTCTGGGACCCCGAGGAACTCGAGGTTGATGACGAAGGCTTCCTGATGTTCCTGGAGGACGAGGAAGAACAGTTCACCTGGGGTTTCCGCGTGGGCGATCTTGGCGTCCCGGACCCCATTGTGTACCGCCGCAACAATGCCCGCGGGCAGTGGAAGAGCGAAGAAGGCACGTTCTCCGAGTTCGTGTTCGACATGTTCGAGTGGGCGTTCAACGACGAAGAGGACTAGGTTCGCCGGGCTTCTACGTGGGCCACCGCCGTCGTGACCCTGTTTCAGGCCCCAATCCCGGCAACACCCTCCAAGTCCGGCGTGTCTGGCCGCCAACAGCGGTAAAACGGGTCACGACGGCGGGGCAGACGCGGGGTGGCCAGCCGCAACTGGCGCTGTGCTCACCAATGGGCAAACCTGCCCTCCGCACGAAGACGCAGAATGGCACGGATCTCATCCACCATGGCTTGGGGATGACGCACCACATCTTCGTAGCAGTAATGGAGCGTCAATCGGCCGCCGAGCATGCTGGCCCTGCTCCTGCGATGGTCCTTTTTAATCTGCCCGGACTCAAAATGGGACGCTCCGTCGAGTTCCACCACCAGCCAATCGTCCACGAGGCAGTCGACTTCACCCACTCCTGGCAGTTCAACATGCATGCGAACATTGAGGCCCGCACGGACAAAATGCGTATGGGCCAATATTTCCAGGAGTGAATCCGCCCTGGGAATCAGGAGATCCAGCACGGCGCGTGCCCTGCCGTTTCGTTTGCCCGGCAGCTTCTTCCTGAGGAATTCCGCGGTGATGTCTCCGCGCTGCGCGGCGGACTGCACCATAACCAGCGACTCCGGTTCCGGCAGGCATCTCAGGGCATGAATGAGCACGTCCGCCAGGCCGGCCACAGGTAGGTACGGATGCCGGGGGTGGGTGCAGGGTGAATGGTCCACCACTCCAGGCTTCGGGACTCCGTTCCCGCAACTTAGGTGCAAAGCACGGGCTGGGTGTAAAGCCCAGAGGTTGTAGAAGGGGGCGGCTGAGATGCACGTGAGCCGCCCGTTTGAACGAAAAGCGGCCACAACGCCGTCGTCCGCGGTTGTTGTTGTGTAGATGCCCCGCAACGGACGCATCAGCCGGCCGGCTGCCACGGCAGCCTCAAGCTCGGGTCGCTTGAATCCGGCGGCGAGCAGTTGGCTTCGCCTGGCGGCGCCGCCTCGATGACGTAGGTAGGTGAGCAGATCCATGGAGCCATGGTGGATTGGGCTCCCGGGCCGGAACATGGCGCGCTAGGCCTATGTGGACAAGCTTCAGCTGCCGTCGTGACCTCTTTTCGTGCTGAGGGGGCAGACGACGCGCCGAGGCTACGGCGTGTTGTCGAGGTTGGCCGACAAAAGATGGTCACGACGGCGAGGCGAGCCAACGCTGAAGCGTCCGAAAACTGTGACACGCCGATTAACACTCCGGTTCGCGTTTATGACAAAGCTGTCATAGACTCTTTCACGGATCCACTAAATGCCTCCGGTGGATCTGATGCGAACGGAGAAACGGCCCCGGTTCGATGCAGCGTATGACTCGTATTGCTGCAAAGAACCGGGGCCGTTCCGTTTAAGCCGGAGGCACGCGGCAGGGCAAATTAGCTCGCGCGGTCCACCACGGCCAACGCAAAACTGGTGAGCGAGGACTTGACCACTCCTTCGGGCAGCGGCGCCAGCGCGGCGATGGCTTCATCGGCCCAGGCACGCGCCACGACCCACGACTCCGCGGTGACCCGGTGGTCGCGCAGGCCGGCCACGGCGGCGGCGAGGGCCTCGTCCGAGGAGAGGTCGCCGTCAATCAGCTTCAGGAGTTCGACGGCGGACTGGTCACCTTCGGCGGCGGCGTTGCGCAGGAGCAGCACCGGCAGGGTGGGCACGCCCTCGCGCAGGTCAGTGCCCGGGGACTTGCCGGATTTGACCTTGATGCCGGTGACGTCGATGACGTCGTCGGCCAGCTGGAAAGCCACGCCGATCTTCTCGCCGTACTCCACCAGGAGCGGCTCGTAGGCTTCGTCGGCACCGGAGAAGATGGCACCGAGCTGGCCCGAGGCGGCCACCAGTGAACCGGTCTTGTCCGCGATGACGGACAGGTAGTGCTCCACGGGGTCCTCATCGGGACGCGGTCCCACGGTCTCGTGCAGCTGGCCCAGGCACAGCCGCTCGAAGGTGCGGGCCTGGATTCCCAGTGCGCGGGAGCCCAGCTCGGACACCAGGATGGACGCGCGGGCGAAGATCAGGTCGCCGGTGAGGACGGCCACGGAGTTGCCCCAGACCTCGTGGGCCGTGGGTGCGCCGCGGCGGAACGGGGCGGAGTCCATCACGTCGTCGTGGTACAGCGTGGCCAGGTGGGTCAGCTCGACCACCACGGCGGCCTGCACCACGGCCGGACGCGAGGCGTCACCGAGGTGGGCGCAGAGCAGGGCCAGCAGCGGGCGGATCCGCTTACCGCCGGCTTCCACCAGGTGACGCGACGTTGCATCGGCCAGCGGATCAGAGTTGGCAATGGCCTCGCGGAGCTTCTTTTCCACGCGGGCAAGGTTGGTGGTGATGGCGGGGCCCAGCTCGGGGTCGTCCGCGATGGCGGCGAAACCGGCCGGCAGCTGGAGGCCTGTGGCGATGGCGGTGGTGTTCAGGTCAGGTTCCCTGGCGTCCGGCAGGCCGTGTCCGGCGTGGGTCCAGCTGTGCTTGGCAGAGTTCGTCACGGGTTAACCCTAACTTTTTGTTGCGGAAACCGCGGATGTGTAGCTGGACGGGGACAGGGAGGTGTTGGAGGTGGCAGGCACCAGGGCCTCCAGGAGCCTGATCACCCTGTCCTCGAATCCCTTGGCTGATTCATCCGTGACGTTGGCCATCAGCCGGACTACGAACTTCATGAGTGCGGGCAGCGGCATGCCGGTGCGGAGCGCGAGCTTCATCACCGACGGCTTGCCGATCACCGAGGCGAACGCGCGGCCCAGGGTGAAGTGGCTCCCCCACTGGCCGCGCACATAGTCCGCGTACCCCTTGAAGTGGAGGTCGGCGTCGTCGTGCGTCCACTTGGCGTAGCGGCTCTGCCAGGTGCTGGCGTCGATGATGTATTCGGCCGCAAAGCGGGCGGATTCCATGGCGTAGGAGATGCCCTCGCCGTTGAACGGGGACACCATGCCGCCGGCATCGCCCAGGAGCAGCAGCCCGGGGTAGTAATGCGGGGTGCGGTTGAAGCCCATGGGCAGTGCTGCGCCGCGGATCTCGCCCACCTGGTTCTCGGGCGTGAAGCCCCACTCGGGGGGCATGCCGGCGGTCCATTCACGCAGGACCTGCTTGTAGTCGAGCTTGCCGAATTCCTTGGAGGAGTTCAGGATGCCCAGGCCCACGTTGGAGGTGCCGTCGCCCACGCCGAACACCCAGCCGTAGCCGGGGAGCAGTTCGCCGTTGCGGCCGGGAAGTTCCAGCCAGCCCTCCATCCAGTCGTCGTCGTGGCGGGGACTGGTGAAGTACGTGCGAACGGCGACGCCGAGCGGACGGTCGTCGCGCTTCTGGATGCCGACGGACACGGCGGTACGGGAGGAGTTGCCGTCCGCGGCGAGGACGACGTCGGCAGGGAAGTCGCGCGTCTCCCCTGTCTTGCGTCCGGACTCGTCCAGCAGTGCGGCGCGGGCACCGACGACGCGTCCGTCCGCCGCGCGCAGGGCTTCAGTGACGCTGTGCCCTTCCAGGATGGTGGCACCGGCGGCCTCGGCGTGACGGGCCAGCTCTTCGTCGAAGCCCAAGCGCGTGCGGATCAGGCCGTACGTGGGGAAATCGGAGACTTCCGGCCAGGGCAGTTCGATGGTGCGGCCGCCGGCGATCAGCCGGAGGCCCTTGTTGCGCCGCCAGCCGCCTTCTTCGGTGTGCGGGAGGCCGAGCTTCTGGATCTCGCGGACGGCGCGCGGCGTGAGGCCGTCGCCGCAGACCTTTTCGCGCGGGAACCTGGTTTTTTCCAGCACCGTGACGGGGATGCCGGCCTTGGCGAGGTAGTAGGCGGCAGTGGACCCTGCGGGGCCGGCGCCGACGATCAGTACGTTCACGGCAGCGTGGCTAGCCCGCGGGCCGGGTGATGTTGCGGCGGAGCTTCGCCACGGGGCCGGTGTGGTTGGCGATGGCGGCGGCGCTGCCGGACAGGGGCTTGTGTGCGCGGTGGACGGCCACGATGCCGCCGCTGAGGTTGCGGTAGGTGACCTTTTCCCAGCCGGATTCCTGCAGCCAGCCGGCCAGGTGGTCCTGGTCCGGCCAGGCGCGGATGGACTCGGCGAGGTAGACGTAGGCGTCCGGGTTCGACGAGACCTTCACGGCAATGGCGGGCAGGGCGCGCATGAGGTATTCGGTGTACATGGTGCGCCAGAGCGGGATCACGGGCTGGGAGAACTCGGCGATGACGAGTTTTCCACCGGGCTTGGTGACGCGCAGCATTTCAGCCAGGGCCTTCTTCGGCTCATTGACGTTGCGCAGGCCGAAGGAGATGGTGGTGGCGTCGAAGCTGTTGTCCGCGAACGGCAGGCGGGTGGCGTCGCCGGCGATGAAGTCGATATCCGGGCGGCGGCGCTTGCCCACTTTGAGCATCCCCAGGGAGAAATCGCAGGCGATGACGTCGATCCCCGCGTCCGCGTAGGGCTCGCTGGAGGTGCCTGTTCCGGCAGCCAGGTCCAGCACCCGCTGCCCCACCTTCACATCCATTGCTTCGACGACCACCCGGCGCCAGCGGCGCGTCTGTCCCATGGACAGGACATCGTTCACGACGTCGTATTTGGGGGCGACGTCGTCAAACATCGTGGCTACTTCGTCCGGACGCTTATCCAAGGATGCTCGGTTCACCATGACATTGTCTCAAATGTTGGGCTGACCCACGAACCACGGCGATTCTTTGGGCTGTGGGCTGAAAGCTGCCCGGTCGCGTTCGCCCCAACATGGTGCCGGCCCGGCTCCAACAGGGTGCCCGGCACCGCCCCAACGAGGCGCCGGCGCCCGCCAAACGAGGCGCCGGCCGCACTCGGGAGTACTGTTATCTCATCATGACGAGTACGTTCCGCACCTTGACAGTCCCTCTGGATGGAAGATCATTCTCCGGGGGGCTGCCGTCATTTCTGGTCCGGGACGATGTCCTCTGCTGGACCCGCCGCGAAGCCGGCCTGGTGGGCTTCGGCGAGATCGCCCGCTTCACGGCCACCGGGCCCGAGCGTTTCCTCGAGGCCGACATCTGGTGGCGGCACCTGGTCCTCGAGGCGGACGTCACCGACTCCGTCGAATGCCCCGGCACCGGGCCGGTGGCCTTCGGCTCCTTCGCCTTCTCCAAGGTGTCCACGCACCGTTCACGGCTGATCGTTCCCGAAATCGTTGTGGGGGTCAGGGACGGCCGCGCCTGGCTCACCCAGTTAACGTTCGACGACGGCGAACTCACCGAGGCGGGCGCCCTCGCCGCCCTGGACCGCTGGCTTGAGGCCGACCCGCTGGACGGTGACTTGCTTGCGACGGAACTGCCGGCGACCGGGTCGGCGGACACCGCCGTCGGGCTGCCCAGTGGCGACCGTCCCGGCGGCGAGGGGCCCACTGACCCGGCTGCCGACGTCGTACCTAAACTCGAAACCGGATCACTCAGCGAGCATGACTGGATGGCGGCGGTGGCTGCCGGCGTCGAGGAAATCCGGACCGGCAAGCTGGAGAAGCTGGTGCTGGCCAGGGACATCGTGGCCACGATTCCTGAGGGCGTGAACGCGGCGGAAATCCTGCGCCAGCTGGCCGTCCGGTACCGCGAATGCTGGACCTACGGCGTGGACGGCCTGGTGGGCTCAACACCGGAAATGCTGATCCAGGTGGAGGGACGCACGGCGCAGGCGCGGGTCCTGGCCGGAACGCTGGACCGGCGGGATGCCGAGGGAATGGACGGCTCGCCGCTGGAATTTGCCGAGCGTGTGCTGGCGGGGTCCGAGAAGCAGCGGCATGAGCACGAGATCGCCATCCAGTCGCTCACCACGCAGCTGGCGCCGTTCTCCGAAGCCATGAACGCGCACAGCGAACCGTTCATCCTGGAGCTGCCGAACGTGTGGCACCTGGCCTCGGACGTGAAGGCCGAACTGACCGAGGTGGAGGGCCATGTGCCCACGTGCCTCGCGCTGATCAACGCACTCCACCCCACGGCCGCGGTCTGCGGAACCCCCACCACCGTGGCGGGCGCCCTGATCCGCAAGCTGGAACACATGGACCGTGGACCGTACGCCGGACCGGTGGGCTGGCTGGATGCGGCGGGGAACGGCGAATGGGGCATCGCGCTGCGCGGCGCTGTGGTCGAGGCGCCGGACACGGTGCGGCTCTACGCCGGCTGCGGCATCGTGGAGGGATCCCACCCTGAAGCTGAGCTCGCCGAGACGTGGGCGAAGTTCCGGCCGATGCTCGAATCGCTGGGCATCAAAAGCTGACTTCGCCGCCGCCAACCTAACTGACTGGCTCGCAGGCCGGCGGTCGCCCGGCGGGCCGAGAGTCCGGGATTTCAGACAATGCCGCGGCGCGGGGTCTTGCGCTAGCCTCGATATTAGTTATCCAATAGTGAAACTAAGTTTTCTGTGATGCACATCTCAGGTTCGGCGATACACTATAAGCCGTTTTAGTCACGCATACCCCTGCAACAAAAGGTAAGAAACTATGCAGCCCATGTCCTCCGCCACGGCAAAGCTGGCCGCCAAGGCAGCCGCAATCCTCGCCGTCGGCGCCCTCTCCCTCACGGCCTGCGGCGGCAGCTCCACCCCCGCCGCGTCCTCCGCAGGCGGCGTCCAACTCATCAACGCCGGCAAGCTGACCGTTTGCTCCGACGTCCCCTACGAGCCGTTCGAGTTCCAGAAGGACGGCAAGATTGTCGGCTTCGACATGGACATCGCCGCCGAGGTCGCCAAGGACCTGAAGGCTGAACTCAGCGTTGTGGACAGCTCCTTCGAGGCCATCGAGACCGGCACTGCGCTCACCGGCTGCGACGTTTCCATCTCCTCGGTCTCCATCACGGACACCCGCAAGGCTGTCATGGACTTCTCCAACCCGTACATGGACGATGACCTCACCCTCGTGGCCAGCGAAGCGTCCGGCATCAAGGACATCGACAGCGCCAAGGGCAAGAAGGTGGGCGTGCAGCAGGCCACCACCGGTGCCAAGTACGCGCAGGAGAAGGGCATCGACGCCCAGCAGTTCGAAGATTCCGGACTCCTGGTCCAGGCTCTCCAGGCCGGCACCGTCGACGCCGCCCTCGGCAACCAGTCCGTCCTGGCCTATGCCATCAAGGACGACGCCAAGTACAAGCGCGTGGAAAACTACGCCACCGGCGAGAAGCTGGGCATCGCCATCAAGAAGGGCAACACCGCCATGGCTGACCAGGTCAACTCCACGCTCAAGCGCCTGACCGACGACGGCTCCCTGAAGAAGTACGAGACCACCTGGTTCGGCGAAGCCGCCAAGTAGCCCACGCTCCAGAGACCTACGCAGCCGGGGCCCCGTTCAGCATCTGTCCATCAGCCTGTACGGGGCCTCAACTGCGCAAACGAATGTGAGAACACCATGGCAATGACCGCACGTCAACGAGCCAAAGTCAGCCTGTACGTCCAGGCCGGAATCTTCGTTGTGGCTGTGGCCGCGCTGGTTCTGGCCACCGACTGGAAGACCATCGGCACCAGCGTCTTCAACTTCGCCAAGATCGGCCCGATGTTCCCGGACATCTTCTTCTCCGGCCTCAAGAACACCCTCATCTACACGGCCCTGGGCTTCATCGTGGGCCTGTCCGGCGGACTGCTGCTGGCTCTCATGAAGCTTTCCAGCTTCCCGCTCTACCGCTGGATCGCCACCGGCTACATCGAGTTCTTCCGCGGCATTCCCGCCCTGCTGGTGTTCATCGCCTTCGGTTACGGTGTTCCGCTCGCGTTCGGTGTGCAGTGGAACGTGACCATCGTGGTGATGATTTCGCTGGGCATGGTGGCCGCGGCCTACATCGCGGAAACGCTCCGCGCCGGCCTGCAGGCTGTGCCCAAGGGACAGCTGGAGGCCGCCCGCTCGCTGGGCATGCCCCAGTGGCGGGCCATGGTGTCCATCGTGATCCCGCAGGCGTTCCGGATCGTGCTGCCGCCGCTGACCAACGAAGTCATCCTCCTGACCAAGGACTCCTCGCTGATCTACGTGCTGGGCCTGACCGCCTCGCAGTACGAGCTCACCAAGTTCGGCCGCGACGGCATCTCCAGCCTGGGCGCAGGGCTCACCCCGCTCCTCGTGGCCGGTGCGTTCTACCTGGTGATCACCATCCCGCTGAGCCTTTTGGCCCGGAAGTTCGAAAGCCGCTCCGCGCGGACGAAGCGATAGGCAGGAACAGTCATGAACGACGTCGTACATTCCTCCGGCACCGCCGGAACCCGCGGTTCCGCCGTGCATGCCGCCGGAGTTTCCCTGAAGGACCTCCGCAAGTCCTACGGCTCCAATGAGGTCCTCAAAGGCATCAGCCTGGACGTAGCCCCCGGCGAGGTTGTCTGCCTGATCGGCCCGTCCGGCTCCGGCAAGTCCACCCTGCTGCGCTGCGTGAACCTGCTCGAGCAGCCCAACGAGGGCACCATCCACGTGGGCGGCTTCGAGGCAACCGACCCCGACGTGGACATCGACAAGATGCGCCGCAAAGTGGGCATGGTGTTCCAGCAGTTCAACCTGTTCCCGCACCTGAACGCCCGGCAGAACTGCACCATCGCCCAGACCAAGGTGCTCAAGCGCGGCCAGGCCGAGGCGGACAAGGTGGCACAGGCCAACCTGGACCGCGTGGGCCTGGGCCATCTGGCGGACCGCTTCCCGGACCAGCTTTCCGGCGGCCAGCAGCAGCGCGTTGCGATTGCCCGTGCGCTGAGCATGGACCCCGAGCTCATGCTGTTCGACGAGCCCACGTCGGCCCTGGACCCGGAGACGGTGGGCGACGTCCTGTCCGTCATGCGGAACCTGGCCAAGGAGGGCATGACCATGCTGGTGGTGACCCACGAGATGGGCTTCGCCCGCGAGGTGGCCGACCGCGTGGTCTTCATGGATGGCGGCGTTGTGGTGGAGGAAGGCGTGGCCGAGCAGGTCATCAGCGCACCCACCCAGTCCCGCACCAAGGAGTTCCTGAAGCGCGTCCTGGATCCGACGCACATCGACATCTCGAAGTAGCTGCCGGGGCTGAGGACACTGAATCGGTCCGGGGACACTCATATTCGGGTGTCCCCGGACCGATTCTGCGTCCTGGCGCTGTTTGCGTTTCCTGCGGAGGAACGACGACGGCGTGCCACCCCGGCCGTCGCCAGCTTGCCTTCCACCTCGCCCGGCTTCCAGAGATCCGCCCAGTCCCACCGGACCACATTGCGTCCGGTGGCCCGGATCCGGTCCTCCCGGAGTTTTTCGTCCACCACGACCTGCCCGGGCGTCCTGCCTTTGAGGTATTCCGGCTTGAGATACTTCTCAACGCCGTCGAATTCCCCGACGGTCCGGCTGCCCTTCCAATAAAAGTCGGTGAAGGCCACGAAACCGGTGGAGCTCCGGACCTCGTACTGCAGGGTTGGTGACTCGAACCCCGCCACGTGGATCAACCCCCGGCTGTAGGACTCCCCGGCCGACCCGGACTGCGGGTCGGCAAACTCTACGGCCGCCCGCACCCTCCGTTCTACGGCCGCCGGGTACAACCCTGGCAAAGCAGCGAGGAGACCTGCCTTGGTGAGCGCCGGGAGTCCGCGAGCCGGATCGGGCTTTAACACGTGGTCCAGCGGAACTAGTGCCTCGGCAAACGGCACGGTTGCCGCGAGGTCCAGCACCGTTACCACGCGTGAGGTGACGAGCAGACCGTCCACCGTGTCGGCGTCGAGGTTTTCAGGCTCAACCAAATGCCTCCGCACGCCGTTGCGGGATCTGCCGCCTCCCCTGAACGTAGTGAGAGCGTGCACCGGCTGGCCCCGCTGGATGGTGGGAATCCCCCACACCGATGCCCCGGAATGATGCGAGAAGACCGGCGGGACGATGGAGGTGTCCGCAACCGCCTCGATCCGGAGCCTGTACTGTTGCCAGGCGGCGAGCCCGGCCCAGGCTGACGCCTCCACATAGACACCCTGCCTAATACGCACCAGCGCGCCGGATTTCACTGCTGCGGGCAGTGAGCGGGTGCTCGCGCCGGTCTCGGCAAGATGGCGGGTCAGGATCAGGCGGGGAAGCGCGCGCATACCGAAACCATCGCAGGGCGCGAAGCGTGCCGAAAGATGCCGGGCCAGCTATGTGGACAACCCCACCCCGCCGCGGGACACAGTTTCGGCCCGAGGATGCGGGTTAATCCGTGTCCTCGGACCGAAACGGCGTCCTGGGGTTACGCCAGCACGCCGCGCACCGCCTCCGCTACTGCGGCCTTGATCCGGCCGTGCAGCTCCCGGAGGCCACTCCGGTCGGTGCGGACCTCAATGATGCTGCGGCCCTGCGGCGGTGCGGCGAGCGCCTCGGCGAGTTCCGCCGTGGTACGCACTGAGCAATGCTCGACGCCGTACGCTGCGGCGAGCGCCGCGATGTCAACTGTGTGCGGGGTTCCGAAGAGGCGTTCGACGGCGTTCCCGTACGTTCCGGACTCCTGCACGGCGCCGTGTTCCAGCAGGTTGAAGATGGCGCCGCCGGAGTCGTTCAGGACCACGATGCGCAGCAGGGGGTCGTTCTCGGCGAAGCCCGGGAGGAGCCCGCCGGCGTCGTGCAGGAAGGTGACGTCGCCGACGAGCAGCGTGGTTTCCTGCCGGCCGCCCCGCGCGATGCCCGTGGCGGTGGAGATGGTGCCGTCGATCCCGGCGAGGCCACGGTTGGCGAAGACGGTGGCGTGCGGCTCGGGCGCGGGCTGGCCGGCGAGGTCCACGTCGCGGATGCCGTTGGAGGACCCCAGCACGAGCTGTCCCCGCGCGTGATTCCACACCAGTGCGCCCACGGTGGGTCCCGTCGCGGCAGGTTGCTCGGACAGCACCTGGTCGAGCGCACGCTGGGCGGCCGCACCGGCCAGCAGCCAGGCATCCAGCCATGCCGACGAGCCGCGGCCCGAGAAGTCGGCGAGGTCGCTGAGGTTGTCCAGCGGGAGCTCGGTCCGGCGGCCCGGCTCGTACCAGGCCACGGGAACCGGCTGGTAGAGGGCCGAGGGGACGTCGGCGCGGGCCAGCAGCGCGGAAACCGGACGGGAGAGAGTTGGCCGGCCGAACAGCACCACGCGTTCGATGGGCTGGGCGGAATCGGGGCCGAAATGCTCCAGCAGCAACCGGTAAGGCCCCACGGCATTGGGACCGAAGCGCGAGTTGGAGGACGGTTCGGCCAGCAGCGGCAGGCCATGGGCGCGGGCGAACGCTTCGGCGACCGGCCCGGCGTCGTGCCCTGCCAGCACCACGGTGCGCCGCTCGTCAAGCGTGGCCGCTGCCGGCGAGAGGGTGAGCGGCTCCGGGCCGCGGCCGATCTGCCAGATTCCGGGACCGGCAGCCTCCGGCAGGTGGTCGCCGGCGGCGGGGACCAGCGGATCACGGAAGGCCAGGTTCAGCTGGACAGGCCCGGGCGGGGTGTCCTCGAAGACTCCCGTGGCCGCGCTGAGCGCCGTCTCCACGGCACGCTGCGGGTCTGTGCCGGCGGGGACGTCGACGGCGAAACGGACGTGCTCGCCGAAAAGGTCCAGTTGGTCCGTGGTCTGGTTGGCGCCGGTCCCGCGCAGCTCGTCGGGCCGGTCGGCGGACAGGACCACCAGCGGAACAGCGGCGTGGTTCGCCTCCATCACCGCGGGCATCAGGTTCCCGACGGCGGTGCCGGACGTGGTGAGCACGGCAGCCGGCGCTCCCGTGGACAGGGCCAGGCCAAGGGCCGTGAACCCGGCCGACCGCTCGTCGATCCGGACCAGGAGTTCCACCCGGCCGGAGGCGTCGGCCTCGGCGAGCGCGTAGGCCATGGGCGCGGACCGGGAACCGGGCGAGACCACGACGTACCGGACTCCGCCGTGGAGCAGGGTTTTGACGGCGATCCGGGCGGCTTCGATCGCCGTCAGGGTGCCGGATCCTGAGCGGGCCGGGGAACCCGTGGGGTCGCCTTCGGAAAGCGGGGCATCGTCGGCGGCGGCGTAGGCGTTAATCGGGTCCAGCGGGTTCTCAGAAGTCACCAATCCAGTCTCCCACCAACCCAACGCTCCCTCACTTTCTTCGGCGAAGTAACGACGGCCAAAAACCACCAACAGCTGAGAGGCCGCAGTCGCCAAAAAACCCGCCACAAGTGAGAGAGCGTCCCAAGATGAGCGGGGCTCACACGAGTTAGGTAAACTGCAGCAAAGCAGTGATTACCCACCGGAGGATCAGCCCATGAACCGCAAGGCCACCGCACTGGACGTCGCCAAGCTGGCGGGCGTCTCGCGCAGCGCTGTGTCGCTGGTGCTCAACGGGCGGGGCAACGGCAACGTGGCGCTCGAAAGCCAGCAGCGCATCCGGGAAGCAGCCGCCGCGCTCAACTACTCGCCGAACAAGATTGCCCTGAGCCTGCGCAACCAGCAGTCGCGGATCATCGGGATAGTGTCGGACGAGGTGGTCACCAGCCCGTTCGACGGCAACATCATCGCCGGCGCGGATGCCGTGGCACGGTCGCACGGCTTCGTCACCGTGGTGATGGATACG
Organism: Arthrobacter sp. SPG23; assembly: GCF_000876655.1. Classification (GTDB taxonomy): domain Bacteria; phylum Actinomycetota; class Actinomycetes; order Actinomycetales; family Micrococcaceae; genus Arthrobacter. The sequence goes on along the minus strand of NZ_JYCN01000028.1, from coordinate 52,373 downwards.
GAGCACGACGAGTCCCGGGACGAAGGTGCCGTGGAAACCCTGCTGGACCGGCAGGTGGACGGGCTCATGTACGTGACGGTGGGTCTGCGTCCCCTGAACGTGCCGCCGAACATGGCCCGGGTCCCGTCGATCCTGGCCAACTGCTTCGACGACCGCCCCGACGCAGGGCTTCCGGCCGTTATCCCGGACGAGGTACGCGGTGGCCGGGAAGCCGCCGAGCACGTGATGTCCCTGGGCCACCGGGACATCGCCTTTCTCGCCGGCGACTCCCTGACCCCCGCTGCGCCCCGCCGGATAGAGGGCTACCGCGAAGCCTTCAGCGGCGCGGGCATGCCTGTCAATGAGGACCGCGTCATTCAGGTGGGCTGGGACATCGACGCCGGATTCCACGGCGCCATGAAGCTCCTCGACGGCGTGGAACCGGCCGCCCGTCCAACCGCGATCCTGTGCGCCAACGACCGCCTGGCCATCGGCGTCGTGCTGGCCTGCTACCGGCTGGGGCTGAACGTTCCGCAGGATGTATCGGTCATGGGCTACGACGACGAATTCCGCGTCGCGAAGACCATGGTGCCGGCGCTCAGCACCATGGCCCTCCCGCTTCGGGAGATGGGCGCGGCTGCCATGACGGCGCTGCTCACCGAGGTGGAGGCTGCCCCGAACGGAAAGCACGACGACGACGGCACTGCTGCCGCCGGCGCCCCCGCCGTCACCGGCGCGGACACGATGGTTCCCTGCCGGCTGGTGGTCAGGGATTCCACCGGCCCCGTCCCGGCCGGGCGCTAAGACCCGGCCGGGACCAGCCACGCGCTAAGAGGGCTGACCGAGTTCCCAAACCTCGGCCGTCGCGCCGGCGGGAAGCCGGAGCTGCCACTCTTCCCCGTCGGCCGGGTAGGCGCGCAGCGTCGTGGCCACCGAACCGGCCCGGTACACCTCAACCAGCGAAGCATCCACGAACACTCGCAGCTCCTCCCCCGGCTCGACCGTTCCGCTGAACACTGTTTGCCGGGTGCCGTCCCCCACGAGCAGGAGTTCGACGGCGGTGTCCCCGCCGCCCGCACCGGTCCTGACGCCCGGGCCCGCGGTCACCAGCGCTTCGGCAAACGCAGGCAGCTGAACGCTCCCTGCAGCTTGGCTGGCCACCAGCGTTCCGCGGTAGGCATCGATTTCAGGGGCGGGGCTGACCACCAGGGCGCCGTCCACCACCGAGAGCTCCCGTGGGAACGTCAGGACCCCGGCCCAGCCGGCGGCGTCAACGTCGTCCTGGCTGCGGCCGCGGCGTCCGTCCCGGCCCGGTCCTTCGTTGGCCCACCCCAACAGCAGGGCCCGGTCCTCCAAGGCCACCACCTGCGGAGCGTAGAAGTCGCGTCCGTGGTCGGACTTTCCGCCGCCGCGGGGTGTGAAGACCGGCAGCCCGGTAGCCGGGTCCTCAGTCAGGGAACCGATCAGGTGGCCCACGCCGTTGGCGTGTTCGTGCGCGTCGCCGGAGAGCCAGAGCGAGAACATCATCAGCCAGGTCCCGGAATCCCCGGAGTCCCATGCGGAATCCCCGGAGTCACCGCCGGCACCGGAGGAATCCGGCACGCGCACCAGCTGCGGGCATTCCCAGATTTCAGCCGGTGTGAACTCGGAGGCCACCGGGTTCTCCGAGGTCAGCCAGATGCCCTGGTATTTCCAGTCGGACATGTCCTCCACCGTGTACAGGAGCAGCGCCGCGTGCCCGTTGGCGAGGCCGGCGCCCTGCATGGCGTACCGCTTGCCGTTTAACCGGAAGATGAACGGATCCCGTACCGCTGTGACCTGACCGTCGGCGGGCATCGTTGCCGCCACATGGCCGGTCTGCTCCCAGTAGACAAGGTCCGCCGAACCGCGGGCGATGACCACCTGTGAGTGCCCCCCGTCGCTGCGGACGCCGGAGTACGCGGCGGTGGGAACGCCGCCGTCGTCCGTCACCACACCGGTCCAGCAGCCGTACTCATCCGGACCGCCGCTCTGCGGGCGCAGCGCCACCGGGTGTTCCTCCCAGCGCACCAGGTCGGCGGAGCTCACGTGGCCCCAGGCGATCCGGTGGTGCCGGGCGGAGTCCGGGTTGTACTGGAAGAACACGTGGTACCGGCCGTTGATGAAGCTGACGCCGTTGGGGTCGTTGATCCAGCCCTGCGCGGGACGCGGGTGGAAACGCGGGAAGGCGGGGTCGGGGTGATGGGCGGCGACGTCGTCGAAACGAACGGCGGCGAGGTCCGGGGAGGGCATGGCGGGGCCTTTCGGTGGGTAGGTTATTTTCCGGTGCCGGCCGTGAGGCCGTCCTGGAGTGCGCGCTGGCCGAACATAAAGACCACCAGCGCCGGAATCATGGACAGGACCACGCCCGCGAGCACCACGGAGATGCTGCCGGTTCCCAGGTTGCCCTGGAGCGAGACAAGTCCCAGCGGAAGCGTGAAGTTTTGCTCGGAGATGGTCAGGATGAGCGGGCGGAAGAACTCGTTCCAGTGGAAGTTGAATGCGAGGATTCCCACGATCGCCATGCCGGGCATCGCCAGCGGTGCATATACGGAACGGAAGGTCCGCCAGGGGCTGGCGCCGTCGATCGAGGCGGCCTCGGCCAGCTCGGCGGGGAGTCCCATGAAGTACTGGCGCATCAGGAAGGTGCCGAACGCCGTCGGAATGGCCGGGAGGATCAGCGCCAGCAGCGTGTCCGAGAGGCCCATGCCGCGGATCAGCATAAAGACGGGAACGATCGTGACCTGCACCGGCACCATCATGGTGGCCAGCACAATCGAGAAAAGCGCGCCCCGGCCGCGGAACTTCAGGTGCGCGAACGCATAGCCCGCCAGCGCCGCGGAGACCATCTGGCCCACCGCGATCAGCCCGGTCACCAGGGCACTGTTGAGGACGAGGAGGAAGATATTCAGCTGCTGGAATACTTCTCCGTAGGACGTGAAGTCGGGGTTCCACGGAAAGAACGACGGCGGCAGCTTGAAGGATTCCGACGGCGATCGCAGCGAGGTGGACAGGGTCCACAGCACGGGGCCCAGCGTCAGGGCGGCAGCGATCAGCAGCAGGATGATGCGGAGGGCGAAGGCCCCGTTGAACCGGCGCCGGTTGGGGGACGTTTCCGGGAGGCCTTCGGACAGCCGGGGGGAATGTCCGGCCAGGCCGTGGTCTGTTGTGGTTGTCATGGCTGGCCTTACTGGTAGAAGACGAATCGTTTGCTGAGCCGGAACTGCGCGGCCGTGATGGCCATGATGATCAGGGTGAGCAGCACGCCGATGGCGGAGGCCTGACCGAACTCGAGCCGCTGGAAGGCCGATTCAAAGATGACCATGACGGCGGTGCGGGTGGAGTCGCCGGGGCCGCCGCGGGTCAGCACGTAGGGCTGGTCGAAGACCTGCAGGGCGCTGATGATGGCCATCACCGAGGCCACCAAGGTGGTGGGGCTCAGCAGGGGCAGCGTCACGTGCAGGTGCTTGCGCCAGCCGGTGGCGCCGTCGATCGCTGCCGCCTCGTATGTCTCCACGGGAATGGAGGCCAGGCCGCCAATGAACAGCAGGAAGGAGAACCCGAAGTTCTGCCACACGTACACCAGAATCACGACGGCGGCGGACCCGCCCGGCGTGGTCAGCCACGGCACGGCGGGGATGCCCACGAGGGACAGGAACCAGTTGACCACGCCGAACTGTTCGTTGAAGAGGTACCGCATGAAGATGGACACGGAGGCCGCGGACAGGATCAGCGGGAAGAAGAAGGCGGAGCGGAAGAACACCCGCAGCCAGGCAGGCATCTTCTCCTGCACCATGATGGCCAACGCCAGGGCGAGCCCCAGCTGAAGGGACACGGCCACCACCACGAACATAATGGTGTTCAGGAAGGACACCCGGACGGTGGGGTCCTGGACCACTTCGGAGAAGTTGTCGAAGCCCACGAACGTCGGAGCGGAAATGATGTCCCAGCGGAAGAAGGCCAGGACCACGGACGCCACGATCGGGATCAGCGTGAACAGGCCCATGCCGAGGATGGTGGGTGCCAGGAAGATCCAGGCCAGCCAGCGCTGGCTGTGCCGTGACTTGGCGCCTAGTTTCGTGGCGTTCCTGGCGGGTGCAACCCCCGGCGCTGCCGGCCCGGCGGCCCGCTTCGGCCGTTCCCGGTGCGGGGTGGTGGTGCTCATGACTGCCTCCTCAGGGCCAGTTCAAGGTCGCGCTGCATGGAGGCGAGGGCCTGCTTGAGCTGGCGCTCGTCGCCGCTGACCGCGAGCGATACGTTCTTCATGAGGGCCGTTTCGACGGCGGCCTGCTGCGGTGGCGCCGGGATGGGGCCCGTGGTGGGGAACCGGTCCAGGGTGTCGTAGAAGACCTTCCAGTGGGCGGGACCCTTGCCGGCGTAAAGCTGCTCGTTGACCATGGAGCGGCGTGCCGGCGTCGTGATCGGGTTTGGGAAGATCAGTTCCATGGCCTCGCGGCTGGAGCTGAACTTGATCCATTCCCAGGCGGCGTCCTTGTCCTTGGCGGTCTTCATGATGGCGTAGCCGGCGGTGCCGAACTGGTGGCGCTGGGTCTTCCAGCGCGGGAAGAACTGGACATCGAAATCGTTCGCACCCATCCCGGCCTCGTGCAGTCCCTGCACCCAGTAGCCGCCGGCCGGCGTGGTCCCGATGCGGTTGGACGCGAACAGTCCCACGAGGGAGCTGCCGCCCCCTTCCTCCGGGCGGACGCCGAGCCCGTCCTTGACCAGTCCGCGGAGGTAGTCGAAGGATTCGAACACGCGGTCGTCGTTGGCGTTCGGCTCCAGCCACTGGTAGCCGCCGGACCGGAGGCTGCGGGAGGGATCGTTGGCGTAGAAGCCGTCCCAGAGCCACTCCCCGCCAGCGGACCTGGTTTCTTTCAGGAAGCTGGTGTCGTTGGCGTAGAGCCACGGCACCACCCCGCCGAAGAGCCGGTTGGTCCAGTAGTAGGGCGTGAAGTCCGAGGTCCGGGCTTTCCGCATGGCGGCGAGGCTGTTGCGGAAGTCCATGTGGGTCCAGTCGTCCGCCGGGCGCTCCAGGCCGGCCTGCGCGAACGCGGTGGTGTTGTAGTACATGTTGGCCGCATTCCAGTCCATGGGGAGCTGGTACAGGCTGCCCTTGTACATGAAGGCCTCCACCAGGCTGGGGTGGACGTCGTCGAAGAACTCCCTCATGTCCGCGGCGTCGCGGCGCACGTACTCGTCCAGCGGGTGGGCGAGCTTTTCGGCGAACAACTGGGCGCCTTCGGTGGCCACGTAGACCACGTCCGGCGGGGTGCCCGCGGCCACCATAGTGAGGATCTTGGTGAAGAAGTCTTTCCAGTCGACGGCCTGAATGGCCTGGACCTTGACCCTGATCTCCGGGTGGAGGCGGGTGAAGGCATCGATGGCGCGCTGGCGGGCGGCGGCGTCCGCGGCGGTGCCCATGATGGCGATGCTGAGGCTGTTGTCCCCGCGGCCCGGAATGTCCGTCCCGGAGAGCCGCGGCCACGATGCCACGGTTGCTCCGATGATTCCCGCGCCCAGGGCACCAAGGGCGGTACGGCGGGTGATTTCCCGCAGGTGCCCGTTTGTGGCTCCGGTCATGTCATTTTCCTTCCTAACACGTGTTAGGAACTGTAGATCGCCAACCTAACACGTGTCAAGCGTCACAACCTTGAGGCGCGTCATCCGACGCTCTCTCACGTCTTGCCGCTTTCACCCGGACGCTCGTTCACTTTCTGCTGGAACCAACAGGATCTGAGCGAGTGTCGGAGCCAAGGCACCGACGTAGCGGCGGCGGCAGGCGCGCGGCCAGGCTCGCCGACCCACCCGCGCTGATGCTCATACTTTTGCCAATACTCATGCTTTTACCGACAGACCGACGCCGACGCCGACGCGCTCGCCACGCTGACACACGCGACAGAGCCGACGCACTCCCCAGTCGTCACCCTAAGCGCATAGACTCTTGAGGGAAGGAGAAGTGATATGGCAAAAGGTCCCACGGTTTACCATGTAGCGGAGCGGGCTGGCGTCTCCATCGCGACGGTCTCCTTCACGTTCCGGCAACCCGACAAAGTCAAAGCGTCCACTCGGGAACTTGTCCTGGCTGCGGCGGAGGAACTGGGCTACGTTCCCAGCGCCAGCGCCCGCGGCCTGGCACGGGGCCGGACGGGCGCCCTGGGACTGTTCGCCTACGACTACCTCCTGGACCCGGCGGACGGAATCCGCGGCGACGGCCAGGACCCCCACGAACCTGCAGCTGCCGACCTTGAACGCCGGAATGAAGATCTCCGGCTGTTCCCGCTGTATGTGGACGAGGTCCAGCGCGGCGTCGAACTGGAATGCTGGCGGCGCGGGCAGGCGCTCCTGGTGGGCGGCGGAAATCCGGAAAACAATGAGGCTGTCTTGTCGGACATCGCCGGCCGCGTTGACGGTCTTGCTGTGTTCCCCCGCTCCGTACCCAGCGAGGCCCTTGCCCGAATCGCCCGGCGCATCCCCGTGGTGGAGATCTCCGAGAGCGTGCACAACCGCGAGCTGGACCACGTCACCGTGGACAACGTCTCCGGTGTCCGTGCTATCACCGAACACCTCATAGCAGCGCACGGACTATCCGAACTGATGTTCCTCGGCGGCATGCCGTCCTCGGACAACGATGAACGGCTCGCGGGCTTCCTCGGTGCGCTGAGCGATGCCGGACTGCCAAATACGCGGGAGCCGAAGTACCCGTGCGGCAGCGAACAATCCGTCACGGAGGTCGTCCGGGCCATATGCGAGCAGGGCTCATTGCCCGACGCCTTTGTGTGCGCCACCGACCAGGACGCACTGGTGGTCATGGACGCTTTGGCCGCTGCGGGCGTCAATGTTCCAAGGGACGTTGCCGTGACGGGCTTCGACGGCATCGCGGCCGGGCGGGTCATCCGGCCGTCCCTGACCACCGTGCGCCAGCCGATGGAACAGATGGGTCGCACCATGGTGGACCTACTCCTGGACCGGCTGGATCATCCTGACAAGCCGCCGGCGGCCATCCGCCTGCCCGTGCGCGTCATCCTCCGTGAAAGCTGTGGCTGCCAGCCGGGCTAAGCCCGCAGTCCCCCACCGACAACCGGCCGTCCCAGAAGAGGGATAGCCCGGACGATTCCCCGCGCCCGACGCCGCCCCCGCGGCGCGAAGCCAGCCTCCCCAACGACGCCCTCGAGGCGCGCACCCGGCACATCCTCCGCGCCCAGCAACCACTCCCCGTGTAACAACTTTCTTTCGCGCAACTGTTGCCAAGATCACTTTCAATGCGCTTAGATTGGTCTTAGCGATAAATCAAAGCGCTTAGATACTTCGAAAAGCGGTGCCCCAACGGTGCCCGCCCCTCCGCGCCCAGCCGATGACGGCCGTGCCTGCGGAACCCACGAAAGGAACAAAGATGATCCATCCGAACGCTCTGAAGGCAGCCGCCGTCGGTCTTGCGGCCACACTGCTGCTGACCGCCTGCGGCAGGGACTCCACAGGTTCTTCCGCCGCATCATCGGCCCAGCCGATTGCCTCGGGTGCGGCCTCCGGCACCATCACCCTGTGGGCCCAGGGCAGCGAAGGCGAGGCCCTGCCGGCACTGCTCAAGGAGTTCGAGTCGGAGAACCCCGGCGTCAAAGTGAATGTCACGGCCATCCCGTGGGACGCCGCGCTCAGCAAGTACCAGACGGCCATCGCCGGCGGGACAACCCCGGACGTCGCCCAGATGGGCACCACCTGGATGGGCGATTTCGCGGACTCCTTCGACCCAACACCGAAGGAGATCGATGCCGGCAGCTTCTTCCCAGGCTCGGTGAAGTCCACTGAAGTTGAGGGCACTGCGTACGGCGTGCCCTGGTATGTCGACACCCGCGTGGTCTACTACCGCAGCGACCTCGCCGAGAAGGCCGGCATCACCAAGGCACCGGAAACCTGGGATGACTTCAAAGCCCTGGCCAAGGGGCTCCAGGACAAGGCCGGAGCGAAATTCGGAGTCCAGCTGCCCACCGGCGGCGCCGACTCCTACCAGGCCACCCTGCCGTTCCAGTGGTCCAACGGCGCCAAGCTCATGAACGACGACGGCACCAAGTGGACCCTCGATACGCCGGAAGCAGCAGAGGCCCTGAAGTACTACTCGAGCTTCTTCGCTGACGGGATCGCGTCCAAGGCCGTGTCCACGGGAACCACTGCCGAGGCATCCTTCGTGGACGGCTCCGCCCCCATGATGATCAGCGGCCCCTGGCACGTCGGGCTGCTCAACAAGGCCGGCGGAGAGGGCTTCGAGGGCAAGTACAAGGTTGCCCCGATGCCCAAGGAGAAGACCTCGACATCCTTCGTTGGCGGGTCCAACATGGTGGTGTTCAAAAAGTCCAAGAACCGGGATGCCTCCTGGAAGCTGGTGCAGTGGCTGTCCAAGCCCGAGACCCAGCTCAAGTGGTACAAGGCCACCGGCGACCTGCCCTCGCAGCAAAGCGCCTGGCAGGACCCGTCGCTTTCCGAGGACAGCAAGCTCTCCGTCTTCGGGGACCAGCTCAAGACCACGAACAACCCGCCGGCCGTCCCGAACTGGACCCAGGTTGCCGCAGCCGCGGACAGCGAAATTGAGCAGATCGTCAAGGCCGGCAAGGACCCCGCCGAGGCGCTAAAGTCCCTGCAGCAGACCGCAGATTCGATCGGCACCGGGAAATAACAGTGGCCACAACCACCAACACGATGCCTGCCGGCACCTCGAAAAGTGCCGGCACCTCGAAAGGTGCCGGCAGGCCTCCGGCCCGGGCAGGACGCACACGGCGGCGCCGGAACGCGCTGACAGCGTGGCTGTTCGCGCTGCCTTTCGTCCTCATCTTCTCCGTCTTCATGCTGGGACCGCTGGTGTCATCGTTCCTGATGTCATTCACCGATTTCACCAGCCGGGACATCGACAACCCCCTCGCGGTGGGATTCGTCGGGATCGACCAGTACGCCGCGCTCTTCCGGAATCCGCAGTTTCTGCACTCCGTCCTGAACACGGCCTATTTCGTTGCGGCGGGCATCCCCCTCACCACGGTCCTTGCCCTCGCTTTGGCTGTGGCCCTGAACAATGGCATCACGCGCTTCCGGACGGCCTTCCGCGTTGGCTTCTACACACCTGTGGTCACCAGCATCGTTGCCGTAGCCGTGGTGTGGCGGTTCATCCTGCAGCCGGACGGGTTGCTGAACGTCATGCTCGGCTGGGTGGGCATCGCCGGACCGGACTGGCTCAACAGCACCACGTGGTCCATGCCGGCGCTGATTATGCTGGCGGTCTGGCGGAACCTGGGCACATTGATGATCATCTTCCTGGCCGGGCTCCAGAGCGTTCCGGCCGACATCCTCGAGGCCGCGGAAGTGGACGGCGCCAACGCCTGGCAGCGATTCATGAAGATCACCCTGCCGATGCTGCGTCCAACCCTCCTGCTGGGAACTGTGCTGTTGTCGGTCGGCTTCCTGCAGTTTTTCGAAGAACCGTTCGTGATGACCAAGGGTGGCCCGCTGGATTCAACCCTGTCGGTCAGCTACTTCACGTACAACCAGTTCGGGTTCGGGAAATACGGACTGGCGTCCGCGGCCAGCTACGTGCTCTTCGTGGCCATTGCGCTGTTGAGCCTGCTCCAATTCCGTGCCCTGCGATCCAAGGACTGAGGCCCGCCCCATGACGATCCCTGAAACTTCCCCGCTCCCTGCACCCGCTGCACCGGCTCCGCCGGAGCCAACTGTTGCGGCACCCGCCGCAGGGTCCCCCGGAAACGTAACTGCCGCCGTCGTGCGCGGAACAGCCCCGGTTCCAGCGGCCGCCGCCGTCAAGCCACCCAAGGACAGAAACGTACGACGGCGGTCCGGCCGGCGCGCGCCGGCGCGGCGCACGCTCACGTACGCCGCCCTCGTGGCCGGAGTTGCCGCGACGCTCCTGCCATTTGCCTGGATGTTTCTTGGCGCGTTCAAGACCCAGGGCGAACTTCTACGCCGTCCCATCACGTGGTGGCCGGAGCAGCCGACCCTGGACAACTTCCTGGTCTGGTTCAACGAGCTGCACATTGGCACGTTCTTCCTCAACAGTGTTGTGGTTGCTGTGTTCACGGTCCTCGGAAACCTGCTGTTTTGCTCCATGGTGGGCTACGCGCTGGCCAAGATGGATTTCCCTGGCAAACGCTTCCTGTTCCTGCTGGTCATGGTCATGCTCATGGTCCCGGGCGTGGTGACGTTCGTTCCGCTGTTCGTGATGGTCAGCAAGCTTGGCCTGGTCAGCACGTATCCGGCGTTGATCCTGCCGTTCCTTGCGGCACCGATGGGCGTGTTCCTGATGCGCCAGTTCATCATGGGCATCCCGGACTCCCTGATCGAAGCGGCCCGCATCGACGGTGCCGGTGAACTGCGCACCTTCCTGCGGATCGTCATGCCGTTGTGCGGGCCGCCGCTTGCCACCCTTGGCATCCTGACGTTCCTCGGTTCCTGGAACAACTTCCTGTGGCCGCTGGTGGTGGCCCAGAGCGAGGACATGTACACCCTGCCCGTGGCACTGTCCCTCTACTCCACCGGCCAGAATGCCACCGACTACGGGCTGCTCCTGGCCGGATCGGTGCTCATCATCACGCCCATCCTCCTGCTGTTCGTCGCCCTCCAGCGGTACTTCATCCAAGGCGTCGCAGCCACCGGTATCAAATAGGCCCGCCGGCCCGCAGCCTTCCATGCCTTCCAGCCACTACCTGACGCAAGAGAGCACCCATGACTTCACAGACCCAGACCAGTTCCCGCCCCGGACGCACCGCCCGCCCCGGAACGTCCATAACCGCCGACGGCACGGAATACCGGGACCTCAACGGCAACGGGATCATGGATCCCTTCGAAAACCCGGACCTCAGCCCGCACGAGCGCGCCGCCGACCTGGTGGCGCGCCTCAGCCTCGAGGAAAAAGCGGGGCTGATGTTCCACACGGTTATTGAGACCGGACCGGAGGGCTCCCTCCTTGAGACACCGGGCAACATCAGCAAGTCCCCCACCAGCACCGTGATCCTGGGCAAGTTCATGAACCACTTCAACATCCACGCCCTGGGCACCGCCCGTGAGGCCGCCCGCTGGAGCAACGCCCTTCAGTCGCTTGCCGAGCAGGCACCGCACGGAATCCCGGTGACGATCTCCACGGACCCGCGCCACGCATTCATCGAAAATTCCGGTGTCTCGTTCACCGCGGCCCACTTTTCGCAGTGGCCCGAGCCGATCGGCCTCGCCGCGGTGGGCAGCGCCGACCTGATCCGCCGTTTTGCCGAGATCGCCCGCAAGGAGTACACCGCCGTCGGCATCCGTGCCGCCCTGCATCCCACGGTCGACCTCGCCACCGAGCCCCGGTGGTGCCGGCAGGCGGGAACCTTCGGACAGGACTCGGAACTCAGCTCGAAGTACGTCGTCGAATACCTCCAGGGGTTCCAGGGTGACGAGCTGGGGCCGGACAGCGTTGCCTGCACCACCAAGCACTTCCCCGGCGGCGGTCCGCAGCGCGACGGCGAAGACGCCCACTTCCCCTACGGCAGGGAACAGGTCTACCCCGGCGGCCGCTTCGACGAGCACCTGGCCCCGTTCCGCGCGGCGATCGCGGAGAAGACCAGCGCCATCATGCCCTACTACGGCATGCCGGTGGGCGTCGAACTCGACGGCGAACCGGTCGAGGAAGTCGGATTCGGCTACAACAAGCAGATCATCACCGGTCTGCTCAGGGACAAGCTCGGCTACGACGGCGTGGTCCTCAGCGACTGGGAACTGGTCAACGACAACATCGTGGGCGACCAGGTGCTGCCGGCGCGGGCCTGGGGCGTCGAAGAACTCACGGCTCCCGAGCGGATGCTGAAGATCCTCAACGCCGGGGTGGACCAGTTCGGCGGCGAGGAATGCACCGAGCTGCTCATCGGCCTGGTCCGCGACGGGCTGGTGAGCGAGGAGCGCCTGGACGAATCCGCGCGCCGCTTGCTTCTGGTCAAGTTCCAGCTCGGGCTGTTCGACAACCCCTTCGTGGACGAGGACGCCGCGGCCGAAACCGTGGGCAACGCCGAGTTCCGGAGTGAAGGACATCGCGCCCAGTCCCGGTCCGTCACGGTGCTGGCCAACGGAACGCACGACGGCGGTACTCTCCTGCCGCTGACCGGCTCGCCATCGGTTTATGTCGAGGGGATGGACCCGCTGAGTTTCGACGGTTTCGGGACCGTGGTGCAGGACCCGGAGGAGGCGGACATTGCCGTGATCCGGCTGCACTCCCCCTGGGACCACCGCGACGACCTGTTCCTGGAGCAGCACTTCCACGCGGGGAGCCTGGACTTCCCGCCCGGACTGGTCTCCCGGCTCCGCACCCTGGCCGAAAAGATTCCGCTGATCATCGACGTGCGGCTTGACCGGCCAGCAATCCTGACGCCTCTCGCCGGGTTCGCTTCGGCCCTCATGGGCACGTTCGGCGTCTCGGACACGGCGCTCCTCGACGCCCTGTTCGGACGCATCGAGCCCCAGGGCAGCCTCCCGTTCGAGATTCCACGCACCATGGACGCAGTGCGTGCTTCACGCTCGGACGTCCCGGGCGACACCGCCGACCCCCTCTATGCGTTCGGGCACGGGCTGCGCTTTCCGCAGGGCCCTCTCTCACCTCCCGCGGCTTAGTCCCGGAAGCTCTCTCAGTTCCTGCGGCAAGTGCCGCAGGAAGTGAGAGAGCGCCGGGCGCTACATGTTCTCCGGCGTCTCGATGCCCAGCAGGTCCAGCCCCTCGGACAGCCTGTGGAGGACGAGTCCGCACAGGGCGAGCCTGGACTGGCGGACGGACTCGTCCGCCTTCAGCACCGGGCACTGGTCGTAGAACGAGGTGAACAGTTGCGAGAGTTCGAACAGGTAGGAGCACAGCCGGTGCGGCTCCAGCAAGTCCCCCACCCGCCGCAGGGTGGCGCCATACTCCAGCAAATGAAGGGCCAGGGCCCGCTCGGCCGGTTCGACGACGGCGATCCTGGCTTCCGCCGTCGGCTCCCCCGCCACCCCGCGAAGCTCCGCCGACGCGGCCGCGGCCTCCTCCGCCTTCCGCAGGATGGAACGGATCCGGGCGGCAGCGTACTGCACATACGGGCCCGTGTTGCCGCTGAGCGCCAGCATCCGGTCGAAGTCGAAGACGTACTCGGTGTCGTGCCCCACGGCGAGGTCGGCGTACTTGACGGCCCCGATCCCCACCTGCCGGGCGGTGACGGCGCGTTCCTCCTGCGAGAGGTCGGGGCGGCTTGACTCCACCACCGCGCGGGCACGGTCCACGGCCTCGTCCAGCAGGGCCATGAGCTTCACCGGAGTGCCGGATCGGGACTTCAAAATCTTGCCGTCTTCGCCCAGCACGTTGCCGATCTGCACATGGGTGGCTTCCACAGTGTCCGGGAGCCAGCCGGCCTCGCGCGCGGTTTCAATCACCATCCGGAGGTGCACGTTCTGCGGGGCACCCACCACGTAGAGGATGCGGTCCGCATGGAGTTCGTGGACCCGGTACCGGATGGTGGCAAGGTCGGTGGTGGCGTACCCGTAGCCGCCGTCGGATTTGCGGATGATCAGCGGCAGCGGTTCACCGTCCCTGCCTTTGAAGCCCGCCGGGAACGTGCACAGCGCCCCCTCGCTGATGCGGGCCAGGCCGCGCTCCTCCAGTTCCTGGCACAGCTGTGCCAAATGCGGATCGTACGAGCTCTCGCCGGCGATGTGGTCGTCCTCGAGGCTGACTCCCAGCGTGGCGTAAATGGCATTGAAGTACAGCTTTGAGTGGTCCACCAGCCGCTGCCAGACTTCCAGCGTCTCCTCGTGGGCCGACTGCAGTGACACCACGCGAAGGCGGGCGCGCGTGGCGAAGTCGGGGTCGCCGTCGAACTTTGCCCGCGCCGCCTGGTAAAAAGCGCTGGGGTCCTCCACCAGCAGGGCCGCCTCGGGCGAGTCCTCGCCGATCTCCAGCCAGTGCTCGATCAGCATGCCGAACGGCGTGCCCCAGTCGCCGATGTGGTTCTGCCGGATCACCGTGTGGCCCAGCGCCTCGAGGACGCGGACCAGACTGTCCCCCACCACGGTGGTGCGGAGGTGCCCCACGTGCATTTCCTTCGCAACGTTTGGGGAGGAATAGTCGACGACGACGCGCTGGGCCTGCGTCTCCGGCCCGCCTTGCGGCCGGGATGCCTGGGCGTTGAGGAGCTCCTCGATCCAGGTGCCGTCGAACGTGAGGTTGATGAAGCCAGGGCCGGAGATTTCGACGCCGGTGCAGAGTCCGTCGAGCTCCAGTGCCTCGACGATCCTGGCAGCAGCATCCCGTGGCGGCAACCCGACCTTCTTGGCGAGGGCCATGGCGGCGTTGATCTGGATGTCGGCGAACTGCGACGGCCGGACAACTGGATCAGTGTCCCGGAACTCTTCGCCGAACGCATGGGCAATAGCTGCCTGGACTCTGGGGACAACCATCTCGGCCGGATTATTCACAAACTCAAAATTATCAGTCCCGGCCCCTTCCGACCCTCTCACCTACCCGCGTTGCGCTATCACTTATGGTCCCCAAAACAGCTTCTAAAGGACCACAAGTGATAGAGCAACGGGCGGGCTGGATGTAGGCGGAGGCGGAACCGTGACTACGCGTCCGTGCGGAAGACCTGGACCACGGACGGGCGCGGGGCGCGGACCTGGCCGCTCGCCGGCGTCGTGCCTGCCGCAACGTAGTCCGGGAAGTACGAGTTAGGCGCGTCGAACGTGCCGTCTTCGCCCGGGTGCTGCACGGAGACGAAAACGGTGCGCTCGTCGTCGTGCACGATCGGTCCGCAGGTCTCGGCGTCGCGCGGCACGGCCAGGAACTGCTCCACCTTGCCGCGCTCGGCGCCGTCGAGCGTGACCTTGAACAGACCGTCCGCGCGGCCGATGCCGGAGGGGGCGCCGTCGGTGGAGATCCACAGGTTGCCCACGGCGTCGAAGGCGAGGTTGTCCGGGCAGGAGATCGGCGAAACCTGGTCCACCGGGAAGCCGGAGAAGTAGGTGACGTCGCCCTGGGCCGGATCGCCGCAGACCATCAGTAGGTTCCAGGTGAACGTGGTGGAGGTCTGGTCGCCGGATTCGGTGATTTCCACGATGTGGCCGTCGCGGTTGGCGTTGCGCGGGTTGATCTCGGTGGCGCCTTCCTTGCCCGCCTTGCCGCGGTCCGAGTTGTTGGTGCAGGCCACGTAGACCTTGCCGGTGTGCAGGCTCGGCTGGACATCCTCGCAGCGGTCCATCTTGGTGGGGCCCACCTTGTCCGCGGCCAGGCGGGTGTACACCAGGACCTCTTCAACGGACGGCATGCCGGGGACGCAGGACTTGCCGCCCACCACCAGCGGCAGCCATTCGCCGGTGCCGTCGAAGGCGCCGTCGGCCGGAACTGCGCCGGTGCCGGTGATCTCGGCGGCCGGTGAGTTGCCGGTGAACTTGGCGACGTAGAGGTCGCCTGCGGAGAGGAGGGTCATGTTGTGCTTGCGGTCGCCCTCCCGGTACTTGTCCTTGGACACGAACTTGTACAGGTAATCGAAGCGCTCGTCGTCGCCGGAGTAGGCCACCACGTGACCGGACTCGGCCACGATCACGTTGGCGCCCTCGTGCTTGAAGCGGCCCAGGGCGGAGTGCTTCTTGGGGGTGGAGGTGGGATCGAACGGGTCAACTTCCACGATCCAGCCGAAGCGGTTGGCTTCGTTCTCGTAGCCCTTGTTGCGGGTGTCGAAGCGCTTGTCATCAATTTCCCACTGGCGCGCGGTGGCCTTCGAGGTCAGGCCGTAGCGCTTGTCCTCTGCCGATGTGCCCGGCGAGACAAAGTAGCCGTTGAAGTTCTCTTCGCCGGAGAGGATGGTCCCCCAGGGGGTGGTGCCGCCGGAGCAGTTTCCCAGCGTGCCCTTGATGGCGCGGCCGGACGGGTCGTCGATGGTCTTCACCAGCGAGGATCCGGCCACCGGCCCGGTGAGTTCGTAGACCGTGCTGTTCAGGTAGCGGCGGTTCAGTCCGGCGCCCTTGACGTAGCTCCACGGCTTGTTCTTGTTCTTCCGTTCCAGTTCCACCACGGTAAGGCCGTGCGCAGCCTGGCCCACTGCGCGGACGTCGGCTGCCGGCATGGTGGCCGGGAACATGATGTTCTCGTTGGTGTACTCATGGTTCGCGAACAGCACGGCGCGGCGGCCCTTGCTGCCGGGGATCTCCAGGATGTCCGAGTAGTCGTTGTTGTAGCCGAACTGCTGTTCCTGCGCGGCGGCCGTCTGCTTGTTGAGGTCGAAGTCCGGCGCGGTGTTGAAGATGGGGTCGCCCCAGCGGATGACCGGCTGCCAGGTGAACCCTGCGGGCACGGTCAGCTTGTCCACGTCCGCCGCGATGGACGGGATCGCGGTGAACTGCAGCTTGGACTTGCCGAAGCCGTCCTTTGCGGCGGCGGCCAGGCCGGTGCCGCCGTCGGCCACTGCGGTTCCGGCGGACGTCACCGCACTTCCGAGTACGACGGCGAGCGCACCGGCGGCGCCGAATCCCAGGGCGGCGCGGCGGGACATCGTGGCAGAGGCGATGTCGCGGAAGTAGCTGTTGGAGCTGGTGTTGCAGACGTCGCCCGAGCAGGCGTTGTCGCACTTCAGCGCGCAGGTGACGGGGCTGCGCTTGCCTTTGGTGTGGCCAAGCATGGGGAGTAGGGCAAACTTGCGTCCGGTCGTTTCAGACATGGGGGCCTTCCAAGGGATGTGATGCGGTCCCGCCCACCCTTCCAGCCAGTTCCAACACGCAGCCGTCAGCCAGATGAATTCCCGGTTAACCGATAGTGACCTCCGGGAATCCTTGGCTGAGTCCTGCGTGGACGCGGCGGAGCCGGTCCAGCCACCAGTCCCGCCGGTCCTCGGCTGCCGCGTAGCGCTCAAGCAGCCCGGCGTCGGCGGTGACGTCGCGGACGCGGATGGCGCCGTCGTCGGCCACCAGCGGATCCAGCGTGATGTCCTGTTCAAACAGCGACACCGTTCCCAGCCCGCACGCATAGGGCAGCTCCGGGAGCGCCGCCGCCAGGGCCAGCCCGGCGCGGATCCCCACCGAGGTGTCCAGCGCGGAACTGACGACGGCCGGCAGGCCCGCCTGCGCCACGATCTCCAGGGCGCGCCGCACTCCCCCGAGCGGCGCCACCTTCACCACGATCAGGTCCGCCGCCCCTGCCCGCGCCACGCGGAGGGGGTCCTCCTCCTTGCGCACGCTCTCGTCCGCGGCGATCAGCACCGGGATGCCGGCGGCCCGCAGCCGGCGGCGCACTTCGGCCAGGCCCTCGATGTCAGGGACCGGCTGTTCGGCGTATTCAAGTCCGACGGCGGACAGCCGGGTCAGTGCCTCAACGGCGGCGGCCACGTCCCAGCCGCCGTTCGCGTCCACCCTGACGGCGGCGTCCGGCAGGGCGCTGCGGACAGCGGCAACCCGGGCGGCGTCGTCCTCGAGCGTCTGGCCGCGTTCAGCCACTTTGACCTTGACGGCGTCCACCCGGCCGAAACGGGCCAGGATCTCCGGAACACGGTCCGCGGTAACAGCGGGAACGGTGGCGTTGACGGGGATCACTGACCGCAGCGCTGGAGGGAAGCCCTGCCAGCCGGCCTCGACAGCGGAGGCGAGCCAGCGGGAAGCCTCGGCGTCCCCGTATTCGGGGAAGGGGCAGAATTCGCCCCAGCCGGCCGGGCCGTCCAGCAGCAGGGCCTCGCGCCGGGTGATGCCCCGGAATTTCACGCGCATGGGCAGGCTCACCACGTGCGCTGACGCCACCAGCTCGTCCAACGAAGGGAGATCCTGCGGAGGGAGGTTTTGGGGCTGGCGGTGTGTGTCGGCGGGCATGTTTTCACTCTACCGGCCACGTCTGACGGTAATTCGGCCAGCCACTCCCCTGGTAGGGCCGACGGCGACTGGGGGCGAGCTTCACGTCTATGAGACTCGTCGCCGCCGGCCCAGCTCAAGGAGCCCCGGGCCTGCATTTCCTGCGGTAAACCGCAGGAAATGCTGCGGGGCCGGCCGGTCCGCAACCCGGCCGTTAATAGAATGCTAGGGTCCCGGATTCGGTGCCGCATGAGTACTTGCTACTCGTTTTTGCCCCCGGATCGTACTCACGGAACCGGCCACCACGCGCCGCAAACAGCGCATGATGGCCGGCTGGTTTCCGTCCGGTTACCGGTGCCCGTGATCGTCATCCTTGGCGCGGTCCAGCATCTTGCAGATGTCCTTCGCGTGCCGGATGCTGTTGTGCGTGATCTCGCCGGACACTACTTCCTTCTGGTCGGTGGAGGCGTACACCACGTTCCCGGACAGCCGGCCTTCGGTGAAGTAGAACGCCTTGGGCAGGCCCTCGTCTTCAAAGGCCTTCTCCTCGGCAGCTCCCATGGCATAGATCAGGGCTGGACCCCGGCCGGACAGGTGGGCGCTCAGCCCGTCCGCCGCAAGCCGCATCGTGAACGGCCCGGAGACGTCCAGCTCGTCGATGGTGGCGCCGTCGGAGGCGCGGGTCAGGTCGATCGTGGCGTCGCCCCGGTACTTGATGACCAGCGTGCCGTTGTCCTTCTTCTCGCCCTTGTACTTCACCTCGCGCTCGTCGCCGGCAGATACCTTGATGGTGGTGTCACAGGCTTCGAACTCGTAGTCCGCGTAGTACGCGTCGGGAACGGAAACGTACTTCCCGTCCGTGTCCTCCGGGGGCCACGGCCCCACTGCGCTTCCCCCGCCGTCGGACCCCGCAAACGCCGGGGCCGAAACTCCCGATAGCAACGCCAGCGACAGGGCGGCGGGCAGGCACAATTTCCTCATTTTTCGGTTCATGGCAGCACTCCTGAAATGTGGCAGGAGGGGGCGCATACGGACCTGTCCTGCCGATGTTAAACATCAAATGCCCGCAATGGGCGAACGAGACCAGTTGTGATGCGGTGATATTGCGGCCGCTGAGTCCGGGCCGACAATACGATCAAGCTAGCCCCGGCTCCACCGGGGTGTCAACGGGTTTTTGCGGATGCCAATGCCCTGCGTGTCACCGTCCCGGGACATTGGCATCCGCCACGGTCGCCGGCTTAGTGCTGATCGGCTGACGGCCGCTAGGCCAAGCGTAAGAAGGACAGCCGCCCGCGGGCACGAGTATTTGCTACCTGTTTTGGCGCCGGATTGCCGCCAGTAGCGGCCGCCGGTACGGACATGTCACGGCTGCGGCACTTCGGACACGTCCCGCTTCGGACACGGCACGGCTGCGGCAGGTGCTACAGCAGGCCGGCCAGGGCCAGGCCCGCGGCCGCTGCACCCACGGCCGCAATGGCGGTGCCGATGCCGTTCAGCAGGGCCAGTCCCGTGCGGCGGGACTGGACGAGCCGGACGGTCTCGAAGCTGGCCGTGCTGAACGTGGTGTATCCGCCCAGGAATCCGGTGCCGGCGATGGCCTGAAGTTCCGGGGGCGCGGCGCGGACGATCACCGCCCCGGCCACCAGGCCCAGGAGGAAGGACCCGGTGATGTTGATGGCGATCGTGCCCACGGGCAGTGCGGTGCGGAGTTTGGAGCGGACCAGCCCGTCGACGACGAAGCGGGTTCCGGCGCCGAGTCCGCCGGCCAGCCCGAGCAGGAGAATGGTCAGGACGTTCACCGGCTGCCCTCCTGCCTGTCGGGGTGCCGCGTCGAATCCCGAAGGCGGGCGGCGCCCTCCCGGCGTCGTGCAGTCCTGCTGTGAAACACGACGGCGGCCCGGATCCCGGCCACTGTTGCGATGGCGCCGCCGATCAGTGTGACGGCGACGTAGATTACTGCGTCGGCGATGCGTCCGGCGCCGATGAGCGTGTTCGTTTCCAGCGCCAGCGTGCTGTAGGTGGTGAAGGCGCCCATGAACCCGGTTCCGGCGAGCAGGCGGACCATCCTCCGGCGTCCGGCGTCGGGGCCGCGGCGGACCAGGGCCTCCAGCAGGACGCCGAGCAGCAGCGCCCCGGTCAGGTTGATGATCAGGGTGGGCAGCGGCCACCCGTCCGGGGCGGGCAGGACGGTGCTGAGGCCGTAACGGGCCAGGGCTCCGAACACGCCGCCGGCGATGACCACCAGCACGAAGCCGGGGTGCAGGTGCACCGGGCGGCGGGCGCGCGCCTCGCCGAGCGTGCCTTCATCCGTGTCGTCGGCTGTTGCCGGCGGTTCCATCAGTGTCCCTCCTGCGGACGCTGTCTGGCGTGCGGGGCGAGCGGAACCACCAGCACGGGCCGGTGCTGGCGGTGGGTGAGATGGACGGCGACGGACCCCACCAGCAGCTCCTCGAAGCGGGCTCCGAGGCCCCGTTCGCGGGTGCCGACCACGATGACCGAAGCATCCGTGGTCTCGGCGAGCCGTCCCAGTGCCCTGGCCGGCTCACCGCCAAGTTTCACGAATGACCAGCGGATGCCGGTTCCGTCCAGCGCTTCCTGAAGGCGTTCGGCGATGCCGGCGCTGATGCCTTCGATGTCGTCGTCGACGCCGTCCGGATCAATCGGCAGGGCCTCGACCCGCCCGTCGGGTTCTTCGGCGAGATAGGTGGTGACGTCCACATAGGCGCAGATCAGCTCCACGTTCAGGCTGTAGGCCAGTTCCGCGGCGCGGTGTGCCACGGCCAGCGGCTGGCCGGGGACGACGCCCATGAGGACGGGCCCGGTGATCTTCCGCGGGACGTATGCCGTGGACCCGGTGGCGGGCCGGGTTTCCTTCGCGGGATCGTTCATGGGGCGCTCCTTTCAGTGGCGTGGGCGACGCCGAGGTCCGCGAAGAACGTATCACCCGTATCCCCGGAGCGGTATGACACCGGCGCCCCGGCCCCCTCCGCAGACGGCTCCCAGCATTCTGTGGGACGCTGATGGTGATGAGTTCCCACCTTAAAGATTCCCGACGACGGCGGCCCGCCGGGCAGGTGCGTGGCGCAGTGGCGCTGGGTGCGTTGTGCCTTCTCGCGACGCTGGCCTGCGTGGCCGGTGTGATTGCCACGTATTACTTCTTCGTGCGGACCACCACGGGCCAGTACATTGACGAATCCGCCCTCGTGGAGGCGGTGGCCATCCACGGCCCGGCCGGGAAGGCCGCCACCAGGTTCCTGGACTGGCTGCCCACCATCTCGCTGGTGGTGGCCGCCGTCGTCGTCCTGTTTGTGACGGTGATCCGGAAACGCTGGCGTGCCGCGGGCATCGCCGTGTCCGCATGTATTGCCGCGAACATCGCCACGCAGGTTTTGAAGGAGCTGCTGCCGGAGCGGCCGTTCCGCGGGGTGGAGACCCTGGAGCTGAATTCGCTGCCGTCCGGACACACCACGCTGGCGGCCTCGGCTGCGGCCGCGGTGTTCCTCATGGCGTCACCGCGCTGGCGGCCGTTTGCGGGGTTTGCCGGCGGCAGCTTCGCCATTGTGTCCGGAATTTCCACGGTGGTGAACCAGTGGCACCGCCCGGCGGACGTCATCGCCGCGTTCCTGCTGGTGGGTGCGTTCGCCATTCCGGCCGGTTGGCTGATCATCCGCACCGGCAACGCCTGGAATGTGTGGGACGGCTTCGGCGGGCACTGGGCGTCCTCCCGCTGGTGGATCCGGCTGCCGGGCATGATCTCCCTGCTGTTCGCGGCGACCGCCACGTTCCTGCTTACCCGCTACGTTCCCGGCCAGGGCGGGAGCGGCACCAGTTACTTCTGGGGCGGAATCTCACTGATTGTGGTGGCCGGATATCTGGCCACCGTGGCAACAACTGCACTGTTTGCGTTTGCCGCACGACGGCGGGGCGCCGGCCGGCGCTGACGGGCCGCCGGCTGTTGCCGCACGGCGCTGGATTCCACCTCACGATTGCCCCGCCTACTTCAGGAACGCGGCGTCGAAGGAGTTGAGGTCCACCGGGACGCCGTTGAGGCTGTGCTCGAACTTCTGCTGGATGCCGATCCGCATGGTGGTGGCCGTGTTCCAGCCGCCGTACTGCACCGGGGCGGGCGCAAGGTAGTCGGCCGACCAGCTGGAGTACTCGAGGGGGCTGGCGGTGTTGGTGTCCCACAGCGGAACGTCGGAGAACGCCGTGCTGTTGTTCATCAGGTCCGGCCACATGCCGCTGCCGCTGTAGATCACGGGCCGCACCCCCATGCTGCGGACGCCGTCCACCATGGCCCGGGTCACCGGAGGGCTGCCCGGCTCCACGTCGAGGGCGAAGAACTGAAGCTGCGCAGCGTACGGGCCGGCAGCGCTGATGCCGCCCTGCCAGCAGCTGGCGTCGCGGGTGTACACGGCAATTTTCAGGCCGGCGTCCAGCGCCATCTTGAGCTGGGGCTGTGTCCGGTACCAGGGATCACACGTACCCCACGCGGTGGAGTGCATGACGTACAGCCGGACGCCGTCGTCGTACGCTTTTTTGAACCAGGCGGGATCGTTGATCGCCGCGGTGGTGTCCACCACCTTGACCGAGGAGTTCGTTGGCGGGAGGGTTTTCGCGGGCTGCATCTTCGCCTCCTGGGGCGGTGTTTTCTTCGATGCCGCGGGCTGCAGGGATGCCGGCTGCGCCAAGGACGCCGTCTGGGCCGCGGCGGGAGCCGAAGCCGGTGCGGCCGCAGGTGCGGTGCCGAGGCTCAGCAGGAGGGGCAGCGCGGCAAGGGCCGCAACAAGGTTGATCTGAAGCAAACGATACTCCTGGGTCTGGCCCGCCCGATGTGATCGGAGGCAGGCATGGCGCAGCAACGGCCGCGTTCGAGGGGGATGCGCGGTTGATCGAGCCCAGTTCCCGGTCAACCCGTGGGACGTTGCACGCGTAGTGCAAAGGTCCGCAGCCCACTTTACGGGTGTTGCGGCGGGTAGCGAAAACCGCAAAGACGAGTGTTGACGGCACGGGCACGTGCATCTAGGGGGCCGTGGAAGGCGAATCCCATTTACATTGCTGCCGCCGAGGGACAGAATAAATCGCACAACAGCCCCACTGGCTCAGCAGCGAGCTGACTTCCACGCTGCTTCAAACAGGGGGTTGCTCTGATGGCCGGTATCTACGATTCCAAGCTCTCCGCGCGGGTGGATTTCCCGGCGAGGGCACGGGCTGTCGCTTCCATTCCGTCACTGCTCAGGGTCCAGGGATTCCTGCGCACTCATGCCGGCCGCCAGGACAAGCCGGGAATCTGCGACTTCACCCTCGGGAACCCGCATCAAATGCCGCAGGAGGCATATGTTGCGGCGCTGCGGGAACAGCTGGAACCCCGGAACGAGGGCTGGTTTGCCTACAAGACCAACGGCGTCGAAGCCCAGAACGCCGCGGCGGCATCGCTGCAGCGCCTGCTGGAGATGCCGTTCGAGCCGGAGGATATCCACCTCACCACAGGCGGTTTCACGGCCATCGCCATGGCGTTGAAGGCCGTGGCCGATCCGGGCGACGAGGTGGTCTACAGCCTGCCGCCGTGGTTCCTGTATGAGCCGATCATCACCGAAGCGGGGCTGGTCCCGGTCAAAGTGCGCATCAACCCCGAGACGTTCGACCTGGACCTCATGGCCATTGCCTCCGCCATCACGCCGCGGACCAGGGTGGTGATCGTCAACAGCCCCAACAACCCCACGGGCCGGATCTACCCGGAGACGCTGCTGGTGAAGCTGGCCGCGATGCTGGAACTCGCCTCGGAGCGGAACGGGCGCCGGATCTATTTGTTGTCCGATGAGGCATATAACCGGATTGTGTACGACGGCGCCCGCTTCCACAGCCCGGCCGAGTATTATCCGTACACGCTGCTGGCCTACTCCTACGGGAAAACGCACCTGGCGCCGGGGCAGCGCGTGGGGTACCTAGCGTTGCCGCCCACCATGCCGGACCGGGATGCCATGCGGGACATACTTGGCGGGCTGCAGGTTGCCATGGGCTGGATCTACCCCAACGCCCTGCTTCAATACGCGCTGCCCGCGCTGGAGACATTCACCATCGACGTGGGGCAGCTGCAGCGGAAGAGGGACCGACTCTTCGAGGAGCTGACGGGGATGGGCTATGAGCTGCACCGGCCGGAGGGCTCGTTCTACCTCTTTGTCCGCTCCCCGGTGGCCGACGACGAAGCGTTCACAGAGTCCTTGGCAACCCATGATGTCTTTGTGCTGCCAGGAGTCCTGTTCGAAACACCCGGGTTCTTCCGGATCTCACTGACTGCCAACGAGGAGATGGTGGAACGCAGCTTGCCCGCGTTCGCAGAGGCGATCCGGCTGGCGGGGATGGGGTAGGCGGGGCTGACCGCGGGCACCGGGCGGCTGCTGGCCTCGGGGCCGGAGCCGGGCATCCGGAGCCGGGCGGCCTGCTGGCCTCGGCCAGGTGGCCTGGTGGCCGGAGCGCTACCCTTTACCCTGTCCGAGCCTGGCCACAATGGACGGGTGGACCAGCATGTTTCCCGACCCCGCATGGCGTAGGGTGTCCATCACGGTTGGCAGGGGGCCCGCCTGGGGAAGGAAGGCACAGACTCCCAAGGCCGCTGCTTCGCACAGTGCTTCCGGGCTGCATTCGGAGGCCAGAATGACAATCCTCGCCGCCGGCAACGCGAGCAGGATCTGTCTGGCAGCGTCCAGCCCGGTCCCGTCGGGCAGACGGTAAGCCATGACCAAGGCATCGGGCTTCACGTCGCGCGCCATGGCTATGGCCGATTCAACGGATGTGGCCGCTCCTACGCTGCGCAGGCCTGGTTCGCGGTTCAGGGCATCAGTGATCTGTTCGACGAACTGTGCGGACGGCCCGACGGCCAGGACCAGCCTTTCGGCATCGCCGGACTCGGGCAGTCCGTATCCCGCACGTCCTCCGGATTCCCCTCGTCCTTCGCGTTCCGCAGGCCCGGTGCGTGCCGTCCCCGCGATCTCCAGCACCGACTCCGGCCCGTCGGCCGCGGCGGTGGCCTGCAGGAGGCGTACGTGGGCCGCTTGCAGGAGGGGGCCCGGCGCGCATCCCATTTCCTGGTCCATGACGTGCCGGCACCGGTCGAACGCCCGAAGTGCCGCGGTCAGCTGCCCGGACCGTTCCAGTCCAAGGACCAGCACTGTCCAGGCGCGCTCGGCCAGGACGTCGTCCTCCAGCGCCGAGGTAGCCCAGGCCATGGCGATTTCGGAAAGCCCCTGCGCGCAGGCCGCCTGGGCCGCCATGACCTTGGCTTCCACTACCCGCGCCGCGTGCATGGACCTTTCCTGCTCGGCCCAGGCGGGCAGCAGTTCCCCGCCCAGCAACGGCGCAGACGCCAGGGCGAGTGCCTCCGTCAGGAAACTGAGGGCGCGACGGGGTTCCGCCTGCGCGGCCAGGCGGAAGAGGACATCAAACCGGTCCAGGTCCAGATCCACCAGGGCCCGGTCCATCAGATAGCCGCCCGTGACCGTCTTCAGCGGGCCCGCCTTTCCCGTGCCGGGCTGGAGGTGGCGGCGCAGCACGCTGACGTGGCTTTCCAGGGTGGCGAGCGCCAGGACGGGGGCCCGCCCCTCCCACAGCAGGTCGATTAGGCGGCCCTTGGACACCGGGGTACCCAGATGGAGCAAAAGGATTTCGAGGATCTGGCGTGGCTTGGGTCCGCCCAGGTCATGCGCGCCCAGTGTATGACTCCCCCGGCGGATTGTCAGCGGGCCCAGAATGCTGACGTCCAGTTTGGCGGACGGCACTCCGGACTTCGAGGCCGACGGCGACCGGCGCGGTTCCGCAACCACCTCCGCTTCCAGCATGCGGGTAACCCCCAATTCCACACCGACGGCGATTAGGGACAATCCTTACTCAGCAAGCTGATGATCCGCCTGAGTAGCCACTACTTGTTAATCGGCCGCAGCTCCCCCAAAGACCGCCCCGGCTACGCATTGCGGCCCCGTGCCCCCGAACACGCCGCGACATGTGTTGACTCGCCGCAGGTCGCGGAGGAATATCGCATTTGTCCGCACCGGCGCTGTCCTGGCTCTCCGTCGCCGTGCAGCGCGGGTGGCCCAGCCGGAAGAAGGATCCCCCATGTCCATATTCGCCAGCACTCCCGAAAGCCAGGCGTTCGGCCTGAAGGCGAAAATTTACGACGACGAACTGCGGTCCCGCGGTTATGTCGCCAGATTCACCAAGGACATGGCGGTTAACCCGGAGGCTTACGTGGCGTTCGAAGCACTCATCAGCGCCATCACCCAGAACATGGATCTGCGCCGTTACGAGCTGGTCACCTTGGCCGCCGCCCAGGCGCTCGGATCGGCCCACTGCCGGCTTGCCCACGGGGTGAAAGCCCTGCGGGCGATTGACGAGGAGGAGCTCATCCAGATTGCCCGGGATTACCACAACGCGGGCCTGTCACCGGCGGAGGTGGCCATGATGGAGTACGCCGAAAAGCTCAGTACCGACGCCGTGACCATGACGGACGCGGACACCCTGGACCTGCGGGACCACGGCTTCACTGACCGTGAAATCCTGGACATCACGCTCGCGGCGGGTGCACGGAACTACCTGAGCCGCGTCCTGCAGGCCATCGCTGCCGAAGTGGACGTCCCCACCAAGCTCTCCCCTCAGCTCCGCAGCGCACTGCTGGCGCCCCTGGCACAGTACGGAGCAGAAGCGAAACCCCGCCACCGCGGCGCCTGAACCGGCGCCTGAACCACTGCCGCCGTCGCCTGTCTCACGCCAGGGCGGCGGCGAGCGCCTTGAGGATCCACTCCCGGTAGGCTTCGGGGGTCCACCCGGCGTCGTTCACCAGGGTGCGGTAGGCCTGCGGATGGCCCAGGGACCAGATGGCAGCGGCAGCGTCTTCGTCGGTCATGCCCGAGGTCAGGCCGCCGCGCTCCCTGACCGCCGCGGCCGCTTCGTGATAACGCGTCAACCGCTGCAGCGCGCGGGCCTTTTCCAGCTTCGCCACGTCGGCATCCACGGCTGCTGCCTGGGCGATCACGCCCAGCACCGTGCCGGTCCGCTGGTGCACCTCGACGAACCAGTCCGCCAGCATGGCCAGCAGCGCGTCAAGATCCGGGGCTTGGCGGGTCCGTTCGCGCATGAACTCCAGCACCTGCGCCGGCGCGTTGGGACCGGAAGCCGCATCATCCAGCACGGCCGAGAGCAGCGCCGCCTTGTTTCCCACGGAGTTATAGACGGTCTGCACCGCCACGCCACTCTCGGCAGCAACCCCTTCGATGGTGGTGCGCACGTAGCCGTTGGCAGCGAAGAGCCTGCGGGCGGTGGCCACGATGTGGAGCCGGGTGTCCGCCGCCTGGGCCGTCCTGCGCGTGACCCGGGGTGCTGTTGTCTTTGATGGTGCCGCCATGAAATTAGACTATCCCTCCACTCACTGGAATGCTATTCTAATGACATCAAAACATGGCAGTTGTTCGGTCATAAGGAGCCAGTGATGGACCAGGACATTCAGCAGTTTGATGTGGTGGTGCTCGGCGCCGGCCAGGCGGGACTTGCCGCCGGCTATCACCTTTCCAGGACGGGACTGCGGTTCGTCATCCTGGAGCAGGCACCGCGGATCGGGGACGTCTGGCGGGCCAGGTGGGATTCCCTCCGCCTCTTCACCCCGGCCCAGCGCGTCGGCCTTCCCGGCCTTGCGTTCCCGGCGGCGCGGAACACGTGCCCCTCCAAGGACGAGTTTGCCGACTATCTCGAGGCCTACGCCCGGCAGTTCAGCCTCCCGGTCCGGACCGGCGTCCAGGTGGCCAGCGTGGGCGCCACGGAGACCGGCTTCGCCGTCACCACCAGCGATGGCGTCCTTCAGGCGCGCAACGTGATTGCCGCCGTCGGCGCCAACGCGCTCCCCCGCATTCCGGCTGCGGCCGCCGGCCTGGACGCCGAGATCCTGCAGCTCCACAGCTCGCAGTACCGGCGCCCCGCGGACATCCCGGACGGCGACGTGCTGGTGGTGGGCGCCGGGATCTCCGGTGCGGAGATCGCGCTGGAGCTCGCCGCCACCCACCGCACCTTCCTTTCCGGCCGCCCCACGCCCCATGTGCCCGATCCCGTGCTGCGCTGGGCCGACCCCCTCTACTGGCGGTTCATCCATTTCGTCCTGACAACGGACAACCCGCTGGGGCGGAAGGTGTCTGCCAACTTCCACCGGCACGGGGCGCCGCTGTTCCGGATCTCCGTCAAGGACCTGGACAGGGCCGGCGTGGTCCGGCTGCCGCGGTTCAGTGCCGCTGCCGGCGGACAGCCAGCGTTCGACGACGGGACCTCCCGGAGCGTACGCACCGTCATCTGGGCGACCGGCCACAAGCCGTCACTCGACTGGATCGAGGGACTGCCCGTGACGGACTGGGGTTGGCCGATAACCCGCCGGGGCGTGGTGCCGGAGCTGCCCGGACTGTATTTCGTGGGCATGCCGTTCCAGTACTCGCTCACGTCGGGGCTGGTCGGCGGGGTTGGCCGGGACGCGGCATACGTCGTGGACGGCATCCTGGAGCGCACCAAAAGCGGCGTCCCCACGCCAGCGAAGTAGCGGCCGCCCCAACCGGTAGTGAGAGAGCGTCCCAGAGAAACGCGGCAGTAGTGAGCGAGCCTCACAACCTGCCGCTGGTTAGTTAGGCCCCGGGAGGGCGTGGTGCGCTGCGGGGTCGAACGTGTCAAACCTGGACGAGCCCATCATGAAGATCCCGCGCTGGGGAATCCAGAAGTCGCCCAGCCGGGTCTGCACCGGTAGCGCCCGCGGGCTGCCCAGGTCCTCGCCGCGCAGCGTGGCGGTGCTGCCGGAGATGAACCACATCCGCTTGGGGTTGGCACGGAAACCCTGGCCGTTGGGTACCCGGCCAACGAGCCCGATCCTGCCGGCCTGCAGCGCGGGCCCGGCCACGGCTCCCATGACCCGCAAGAAGGCCGGGCTACCCCACAGTTTCGCCGGCAGTGCGGAGGCGAGCGCGGACATCGCCCGGGTGACCGGTGTGGCGGCGAGGCTGACCTCCCAGTGGAGGCCGACGTCGTCCGCTATGTCCACCGTGAAGCGGCGGTCATCGAGCCATGCGACGTCGATCCGGTGGACCGATGTGGACTCCAGGGCGCTGCCGAAGTAGCGGGGGCAGGACACGTCCGCGGGCACGTCCGTGTACATGATCCAGGAGCCCGGTGGGCGCCGCATCCACACGGCGGTGTAGCCGGGCCCCACCGAGGTGGTGGGAAACCGCCGCAGCGCGAGGAGGTAGCCGGAGCTGAACGGCTGGCCCATGATGCCGTAGCCGGTGAACCGCTCGTCCGCTCCTTCGGGGAGCCGTGATTCGCGTTCCGCAGCGGCGATGAGTGATCTGATGGATTCCATGGCGCGCTCCTATGCCTCGCCGGCCGCCGCCGCGGTGGACACTGATTCCTGGTACTGGTCCGCGGGCATGATCCGCATCCGGTTGTGGCCCTGCCAGGTGCCCGTGAACGGCGCCAAAAAGTCAACAATTTTCATACCGGCAGTCTGGCCCTCATCCGCCCGCGCCGCTAGTGCCCGGAACCGTAGGCCGCCGCTAGTGCCCGGAACCGTAGGCCGCCGCTAGTGCCTGGAACCGTGGATGCGTGGCCACTCCGGGGCGTCCAGTGGCCGGGGGTTAGGCACGGTTGCCGCGGGTAGGATCGTGAGGTGAAAAAACAATCCTGCGGTAACTGCGGTTCGGCCGTGTACTTTGAAAATTCGGTCTGCCTGCACTGCGGAACCAATCTGGCATATCTGCGGGATTCGCGCGCCGTGGTGGCAGTGGACGGCCAGGGCCGGCACACAGATGAATCGGGAGCCGTCTGGCACCGCTGCGCGAATTTGCTGCTGTCCGGCTGCACCTGGCTCGCCCCGGAGAGCGGCCGCCAATGCTTCAGTTGCGACCTCACGCGTACCCGGCCCAACGACAGCGACGCCAAAGGCCTTTCGCAGTTCGTGGCGGCCGAGCAAGCCAAGCGCCACCTCATTGCCGAACTCGATGCCCTGGGCTTGCCCATCGTCACCCGCGCCGAGGACCCCGACGGCGGCCTGGCGTTCGATTTGTTGTCGAGTGTCAAGGACAACGTGGTGATCGGCCACGCCGACGGAGTGGTCACCATCAACCTGGCCGAGAGCGACGACGCCTATCGCGAAAGAATGCGTACCCAGCTCGACGAACCGTACCGGACCATGCTCGGTCATTTCCGGCATGAAGTGGGGCACTATTTCGAGACCACGCTCGTCTTCAGCCACGACGGCCGGACGCGCGAGGCCAGGGGACTGTTTGGCGACGATACCAAGGACTACCAAGCGGAAATCGACCGCCACTACAGCGAAGGCGCTCCGGCGGACTGGAACGAACAGTACATTTCAAAGTACGCCACCATGCACCCCTACGAAGACTTCGCAGAGTCGTTCGCCCACTACCTGCACATCTGCGACACCTTGGACTCCGCCCGGGAGTTCGGACTCATTTCAACCACTCCCCGGGATTCCTCTTTCCGGGCGGTGGTGGAAGCGGAATGGCTGCCGCTCTCGATCGCCCTGAACCAGGTCAACCGCAGCATGGGGAAAGCCGATCTGTACCCGTTCGTGCTCTCCGCGCCCGTGATCGACAAGCTCGAGTTCGTACACCGCCTGCGCACTGAGGCGGCGGCCGCCCGCTAATACCGCCCGCGCGCCCGCCCGCTGATATAGCCGGCCAATACCGCGCGGCTAGTAGTTCCGGCGGTGTTTGAGCCGCGGAATCGTGATGGCGAAGACGACGGCGGCGGCGAACCCCAGCACGCCGGTGGCCCACACGCCGGCCCCCAGGGAGACTGCGGCGGTGACGCCGGAGAGGAGGACCGGGCCGCCGGTGGCGCCGGCGTCGGCGATGAAGCGCCAGAGCCCCAGGAACTGGCCGCGGCCGCGGTCCGGGGAGAAGTCGGCGCCCAGGGTCATGATCAGGCCGGAGCTGATGCCGTTGCCGAACCCGATCAGCAGTGCCGCCAGCAGCAGGCCCACGAAGCTGCCTGTCAGCGGAATGAGCATCAGGGCGGTTCCCATGATCACGGTGGAGGGGATGGCCACCCATTGCCTGCCCTTGCGGTCCATCAGCTTGCCGGCCGGGTAGAACACCAGCATGTCGATCGCCCCGGAGAGGCCGTAGATCAGCGAGGCGTGGGTGGCGTCCATGCCCAGGTTGTCCGCCCACAGCGGGATGACCACCTGGCGGGAGGCACGCAGCGCGCTGAGCAGCAGGATCCCGGCGCCCACGGTGAGGAACACGCCGGCGTGGGACACGGCGATGCCGCGCATGGTGGGCTCGGGCCCGCGGTGGCCTTCGCCGGGGCCCCCAACAGCAGGCAGGTCCGGGATGGTGACGGACAGGATGGCGGCCGCGGCCATGGCCGCCACGCCCACCCAGTATGCGCCGCTGATTCCGGCAAACTGCATCACGCCGGCGCCCACGAACGGGCCGATGAAGATGCCGATCCTGCTCACGCCGCCCAGCGTGGACAGGGCGCGGGCGCGGAAGGCCACCGGCACCGCCTCGGTCAGGTATTTCTGCCGGGCCAGGCTGAAAACGCTGGCGGCCATCCCGACGACGACCATCGCCGCGGCGAGCAGCCACAGTCCGTCGGGAATCACCGAGGACAGCCCTGCCGCCGTCAGCGCCAGGGCACCGGCCGCGGCAGCGCCGACGATGGACCAGCGTTCGCCGAATTTGAGGGTGATCAGGGAGGCGGGCAGGTTGAAGAACCACGAGCCCAGGCCGATCAGCGTGACGATCAGCGCGGCCACGGCCACAGACGCGCCGAGGTCGCGGGCGGACAGCGCCACCACCGGCAGCACCGCCCCCTCACCGATGCAGAACAGCAGCGCCGGTCCGAACGCGGGCACGGCAATGCTGCGGAGGCTGAAGGGTTTGGTGGCTTGTGCGGAGGTCATCCCTTTCATCCTATGACCGAATGAGCGCTCACAACTCCCCGGGCTCGGCACAAGGCGCGGGCCGGGCATTAGCCGCACAGAGCGGGGCGACCGTGACCTCCCTCATCGTCCTCTTCCGGGACTAGGATCAGATATCGCCTCATACCTTTTCGCAATCCCCGGTTAAGGACCACCTCATGCCATCGAAGTCCGCCAGCACGCGCGTACCTGTTGAACAGCCGCCCGCCGTCCGCGGCGGGCTGGCTGACCGGCTCAGCGATCTTGCCCGGGAGCTGCAGCATGAACAGGACACCGACGCAATCCTGACGATCATTGTCCACGCCGCCCTGGAACTGATCCCGCACGTCGCGGAGGCATCCATCAGCCTGGTGACCGGCCGCCGCACCATCGATTCCCGGGCTGCCTCGGGTGAACTTCCGGTCAAAATAGACGCGCTGCAAAGTGAGATGGGCCAGGGTCCCTGCCTCGACGCGGCGTATGACCAGCGCGTGGTGCGGGTTCCCGACCTGGGCAAGGACGAACGGTGGCCCGGCTTCGCGCAGGCGGCCTGCGACCTTGGCGCACGCAGCATGCTCTCCATCCAGCTCTTCGTTGAGGGGGACAAACTGGGCGCCTTGAACCTTTACGGCCAGGATGTGAACGTCTTCGACGACGAATCGGAACAGATCGCGCTCCTGGTGGCTGCCCACGCCGCCGTCGCGTTCTCCGACGCTAAGGAGATCGCGCAGCTGACGCAGGCGCTGGACACCCGGGACCTGATCGGACAGGCCAAGGGGATCCTGATGGAGAGGTTCAAGATCACGCCGCAACAGGCCTTCCTGGTCCTGACCAAGGCGAGCTCCGACTCGAACATCAAGCTGCGGGACGTGGCCGAACACCTCGCCAGCAGCGGGGAGATCCTCACGCGCCGGGGGTGACCGGAGCCCGCCGCCAAGAAGCGCCCCAAAAGGAAAGCGCCTAAACGTACCCGTCCACGATCGCGGCCGCGATCTCCTTGTAGGCGCGCCTCGTCTCGGGCTTGAGCACGTCCAGGGTGACCAGGTCGCCGTCGGCCACTCCGCGGTCGTGGGGAACGGCGATCAGCTGCCGGCACATGCCGGAGAGGTGTTCCTCGATGGCGTCCTTGTCCACGCGGGAGGACACCTCGTCCTTGTCGGTGATCACCACGATCGCGTTGCGGGCCAGGTCCTCGTAGCCGTGGCTGGCGAGCCACTGCAGGGTGCTGCGTGCGCGCTTGGCGCCGCTCACCGCGTACCCGGCGGCAATCACTAGGTTGTCCGCGGACTGCAGGATCCCGCTCATGGCGTTGTGGGTGACGCCGGTGCCGCAGTCGGTCAGGGCCACGGAGTAGTAGCCGGAAATGAGCTTGCGGATGCGGAGGTATTCCTCGGCCGTGAGCGAGTCGGACACTTCCGGGTCCTGCTCCCCCGCGATCAGGTGCAGCCGCCCGGCGTGGTGCATGTAGCGGGCCAGTGCGGTGAGGGAATCAACGGATTCGATGTTCCTGAGCAGGTCCGTGATGGTGCGCGGGCTGGACTGCTGGTAGATGCCTTCGCCCAGTGCGCGCTCCACGAGGTCGCCCGAGTCCGGGTTGGCGTCGATGGCGCAGGGGGCGTCGCCGCGGAATTCGGCGAGGGTCAGGCCCACACCCAC
This sequence comes from Arthrobacter sp. SPG23, assembly GCF_000876655.1. Taxonomy (GTDB): domain Bacteria; phylum Actinomycetota; class Actinomycetes; order Actinomycetales; family Micrococcaceae; genus Arthrobacter. Next base: position 18,967 of record NZ_JYCN01000028.1, on the reverse strand, counting down.
GGTGGTGGAGGTCTTGCCGATGCCGCCCTTGAGGCTGAGCACCGCGGTGTTGTAGCTGCCCTGCAGCTGGCGGGAGATGCGCCGGCCCAGTTCGTCCTCTTCGCGCTGCCGGGGGCCGGGGCCCAGGTTAATGGCTCCGCCGGTCAGGGCGTAGAGGGCGCCGCGGAAGCCGCCGCGGGGGCGCGGTTTCTGTTCGCGGACGAAGGAACCGGGCGAGGTGATGAAGTCGGAGGCGGGAGCCTCCGCGGCTGCCAGTTTGGCGGCCTGGCGGGAAACGTTCGACGGCGGCGCGCTGGGTTCCGCCGGAACGGCGCCCCTCCGGGAGGTGGCCGGCTGCGCCGCCGGCTGGCCGGTGGGCTGGGCAGCGGGCTGGGCAGGAACCGAGGCAGGAACGGAAGCCGGCACCGGGGCCGGAACCGCCTCGAGAGCCTCGGGAGTTGCTTCCGCTTCTGCCTGTGCGTCGGCGACGGCTGCCGCTTCGGCCCAGGAACTCCGCCGGGTGGGTGCGGTGCGGCTGTTGTTCGGGGTGGCAGCGGCGGGCATGGTTCCTGTCCGGGCGTCCGGAGACGCACCTGCCGGGCGACGGAGGTCGCGGCGGCGGCGCGGCTGGGGCTGCCCTGCATTGTGTGCAGTGGCGCGTGCGTTCTTATCGGCCGATTCGGGCATGTTCGTCCCCCCAGGACATTCGGCAAAGCGTGCAACGGCTCTTTAGGGCTTCGGTCAAACAGCAATTCTAGGCGCTGCGTTGCCACGGCCCGTTGACCGCTGGTTCAGAACAGCCGTTTTTTCAGGGAAAACGGCCCGGGCGGGGCGGAGCAGTCCCGTGAGATCCGCCACCCCCCGACGTCATTGCCCGCTCCGCGGACCTTGCCGGCTTCCTCGAGGCCGCCCGGGACTGGCTCGCCCGGCACGTCGCCAGGCAGTGAGCACCATCACCCGCTGATTCATCCCGTCAAAGGTTGACACTTCAACCAAACTCAGGCATAGTTATATGCAAATGCATGAACATCCCACCCCGCTGAACCAGGAGACACACACCATGACGATCCAACTCACCCCCGGCACCTGGACCCTCGACCCGGCCCACACCGAAATAGGTTTCTCGGTCCGCCACGCAGGCATCAGCAAGGTCCGCGGCCAGTTCACCGAGGCCGACGCCACCCTGGTGGTCGGCGAGACGGTGGAGGCTTCCTCGGTCCGGGCAACAGTGCAGATGGCTTCCTTCGATTCGAACGACGACAACCGCGATGCGCACGTGAAGGGCCCGGACTTCTTCGACGTCGAGCAGTACCCGCACATGACCTTCAAGGCCACCGAGGTGCAGGGCAAGCCGGAAGACTTCCGCCTCAGCGGCGACCTGACCATCAAGGACACCACCCTGCCGGTGACCTTCGACGTCGAATTCGGCGGCATGGCCGTGGACCCCTTCGGTGCCACCCGCGCCGGCTTCTCCGCCACCGCCCAGATTTCCCGCAAGGCCTTCGGCATCACCTGGAACGCCGCCCTCGAAGCCGGCGGCGTGCTGGTGGGCGACAAGGTCACCATCACCATCGACTCGGCCTTCGTGCTCCCCGCCAGCTAATCCACAAACCCCCACACACACCAGCCGCCGGAATAACCGCGGCGCCACTCATAGGAGTACACATGTCCAAGAGCACCGTTCTCACCCTGGTCGGCAGCCTGCGCGCCGGCTCCACCAACCAGCAGCTGGCCGAAGCGATCCAGCTGAACGCGCCGGAGCAGGTTGACGTGGTTATCCACGAGACCTTGGCCAACATCCCGTTCTACAACGAGGACATCGACGTCGAGGGCCAGGTTCCGGCCGCCGCCGCAGCCCTGCGCGCCGCCGCCAACGACGCCGATACCCTCCTCCTGGTGACCCCGGAGTACAACGGGACCATGCCGGCGCCGCTGAAGAACGCCATCGACTGGCTGTCCCGCCCGTACGGTGCAGGCGCCCTTGCCGGCAAGCCCACCGCCGTCGTCGGAACCGCGTTCGGCCAGTTTGGCGGCGTCTGGGCGCAGGACGAAGCCCGCAAGGCCGTCGGCATCGCCGGCGCCCAGGTGCTCGAGGACGCCAAGCTGGCCGTTCCCGGCTCCATGGCCCGCTTCGCAGAAGTCCACCCCAAGGACGACGCCGAAGTTGTGGAGCAGATCAAGGGCGTCTTCACCGCCATCGCAGATGCGCGGACGGTCGCAGCGGCCTGATTCCGGCCACTACCCGTTTCACCCCGGAACGCCCCCGGCAGCAGAAACGCTGCCGGGGGCGTTCTTGTTCACAGTTGCCCCGGCGGGGCCTGCGCTTTACATTGAGGCATGGCCAACTCTCCCGAGCACGAGCGCGTCCTGGAACTTCAGGACCTTATTGTCGGCACCCAGAATGTCGCCGAGTTCCTGGAGCGCCTGTCGGTCATGGCGGCCGGGGCGCTGAGCCGTGACACCTCCGTGAAGATCGAATGCGGCGTCACGCTGAAGCGGCGGCGCCGGACCTTTACCGTGGCCGGAAGCAGCCCGAAGGCGGTCCTCCTGGACGAGATCGAGCAGCGCATCGGGGACGGCCCGTGTATCGAGGCGCTCAGAATCAAGGAACCGGTGCTGCTGGCCGACGTGGACAATGATCCGCGCTGGCCGGAATACCGCAAGGCGCTGGCGGACGAAGGCTGCCGGGCAACCCTGGGTGTGCCGCTGGAACTCGGCGAGGACGCGGCCGCCGCACTGAACTTCTTCGCGTTCGGACCGGGTGTCTTTACCGCTGCCGTCATCCGGGAGGCCGTGGAGTTTGCTGATCTGGCCGGCGGCGCCGTGCGGCTATCGGTGAAGCTGGGCACGGCGCAGTCGCTGGCGGACGATCTGACGGCTGCCATGGAGAGCCGCACGTCCATCGATCTGGCGTGCGGTGTGATCATGGGCCAGAACCGGTGCACCCAGGCGGAGGCGATGGCCATCCTCACCAAAGTGTCCAGCAACCGCAACCAGAAGCTGCGCACGGTGGCCGAGGAAATGCTGGCCAACCTGGCCGGCGGCGACGTCCGGACCCACTTCGACGCGTAACTTAACGCACGACGCCGGTTGGCTGGGTTGCCGCCCGTCTAGGATGCGAGCGCACCGCGGCTGACAAGGCTCAGCCGGCGGCCACTCCCCTGCCGGTCAGTCTTTCGGCGAGCCCGGAGAGCAGGATGCTGATGCCCTCATCCAGCTCCGCCGCGCCGTCGTAGTCCGCCAGCACGGGCGCGAGCTCGCGCAGGTGGGGGAAGTCCCGGGCGGGGAGCCGGTGGAGGCCGAGCCTCAGCAGGGCAACATTTTCTTCGGCGTCCACAATGAATTCCTGGAGTTCATTGAGGATGTGGCCGTACAGGAAGCCGTAGTACGCGCGGTACACATGCAGGGCGTTGTTCGGCTCAAAGCCCGCCTCGATGAGCAGCCCCAGAATCTGCTCCAGCGGGCGCAGCGTCCCCAGCGGCCGGAGGCCCAGCGGCGTGGACAGCGGACGCGTCACCAGCAGGGGCACAACATTGGGGTGCCGGAGGGCCAGGAGCCGGAGGTCGTGCGCGATCCGGCGGAGCTGGGCCTGCCAGTCGGGGTCTGTCGGGAAGATGGCCAGCTCGTTGAGGACCAGTTCGGTGATCCCGTCCAGCAGGTCGGCGCGGTTGGCCGCGTAGCGGTAGAGGCCCATGGGGTCCCGGTCCAGGGCCTGGCCCAGGCGGCGCATGCTCAGGGCTTCGAGCCCCTCGGAGTCCACCAGTTCGAGGGCTGTTTGAAGGACCACCTCACGGTTCAGCCGTTTTCTGGAGTCTGTGTCCTGCGGGGCTGACATGGCGGGGGTCCTTACGTCGGTGTGGCCAGTGGGTGGGGGCATGTGGCTGCCCACTCTTGCTTAACCCGTAGTCTACGCCTAGAGTCTACGGTGTAGATGCATTCCACGGAGACTATTTTTCTAGCCCTTTGGATGCGGCTCGTCACTGCTGCTAATCCAGGGCGTGGAACGCCTCAGGCCTTGTGCAGGGATTTGAGGTGCAGCTGCTGTAGCCGAATGGCGGCACTTGACGCACAGTATGGAAAAGAGCCAATCATGGGCGTTTCAAAAATTGACCGATTTCTCAGCGAAGCCACTACTCCGGACCAGGACGGCGACGCATCCCTCAGGAAAGACCAGCTCTACGGGCTGTACACCAGCTGGTGCATGCTCAACCAGTTCATCCCGGCCACAGCCGGGGAATTCTGGTCGGAGATGAAGACGCGCAGGATCAGGTCTGCGGACAGCCGCCTGCGCATGACGGGTGCCGCCGCCGCGGACTACATCCTGGCAACCCGCCCGGCCCTGGTCTAGCAGACCAAAGGCCCGGCAGAAGCACGACGACGAGAGGCCGGTTCGCGGTCAGCCTTGGGGGCTGACCCGGGAACCGGCCTTTTTCGCGCCCGGACGCGCACGGCCTCCGCTCCGCCGTGCCGGCGCCGCCTACCGGGGCAGCGCCTTCATCCCGCTCTTCGAAAGCGACGATCGCTGGCCGCAGTTGGAGCAGGTGATGCGGTACGTGCGGGACATGGTGAAGATCGGAACGAAGAACACCGTGAACTTGGAGGCCCGTTCCTCGAGGTGCTGCTCCACATACTGGCCGCAGTAGCGGCACGCCGAATGCCTGCCGGGCAGCGCCCGCAGGACGGTCTTGAGGCCGAACAATAGAAGCATCTGTGCCTTTCCGGGTTCCCCGCCGCTTCGATGGCGCCGGGGTGGCGAAACACCCGATTGATCAGGGTGCTTACGATCTAATAGTAATCATGCTTAGTATTAGGTGAGGTTTAACCAGCAGACCCAACACCGTGCCCCCAGCCGCGGTCTCCCGGAAGGCAGGCAATTCGCACATGGCTTTGGCCCAGCAGAACAGACCGGCAGGATGGTCCACCCACCGCCTATTGTCGACGGCGGCGCGGCTGGACGAGCGGCGGATCAACCGGCGGCTCGTCGGCCTGGGACTCACGAAGTCGTCCTTCGATGCCCTGGACTGCGTGGAGGAGCTGGGCCCCGCCACCCAGAACTGCCTGGCCGACGAGCTCGGAATCACCGCCCAGAGCCTAGGTAAGATCCTGGACCGGCTGAAGGACCTGGGCCTCCTCACCAAGGAACGCGGACCAGGTGACGGCAGGAGCCGGAGCGTCCGGCTGACGCCCCGGGGGCGGTCCGTGCTCCGGACGGCCGAAGAGCTGGTCCGCGGGCTCCCCCGCCCCGAGCGCGACGTCGAAGTGGACCTGCGCCGGCACCTCGAACAGCACATCGCGCACCTCTCGGAGACGCAGCTAACAGACTCCCAACAGGCCCAGGCCCAGGCCCGGCCGTAGGACCCGCAACCCTGTTAAAGCTGTTAAAGCTGTTACAGAAGTGACAGAAATAAAGCTGAGTGAATCTTGAGCTTTCCTTGGCCGCCACTTGAGTGTGCCCCCTAAGACTCAAGTCATCGGAGCCGGACTGGCCCCGAGGGTCTGCGGATACACCGCACAAGGTCAAGGGGCACTGCAATGAGCAAAGTAGCTGGACGCAAAAAGCGCATCATCATCACCACCGCCGCCCTGGTGGCCATCGGCGGCGGCGCAGCCTTCGCCTACTGGACTGCCGCCGGCGTCGGCGACACCACCACCACGGCCGGCACGCCCACCAACTTCACCATCACCAGCACCGTCGCCGGCGGCGCACTCTCCCCCAACGGCCCCACCCAGACGTTCACCTTTACCGTCACCAACCCCGGCACCGGCGTCCAGAAACTCACCAACATCACCGCCGCCGTCGCAGGCACCAACGGCGCCGCCTGGACCAGCGTCACCGGCTGCTCCAAGGACGACTTCGCCGTGGGCAGCCCGTCCTTCACCGCCACTGAAATCCCTGCTAACGGCTTCATCACCGGCACGGTCACCCTACAGATGGTCGACCGTCCCGGCGTCAACCAGGACGGCTGCAAGGGCGCCACTGTACCCCTGCACTTCGCCGCCAGCTGAAGAGCCCACGGCATAACCATCCTTCTCAACACCGCAACGTTCATTCCCCAATGGTGAACGTGGCACCCCCCGCCACCCCCTGAGCCAATCTCGAGAAGGTGCGTATGTCCGGCAGGCGCAACACCAGCTCCCCCGGAAGCCCCCGTGGCTTTCGGCGGGGGCTGGTGCTGTTTCGGCGCCTGTTCGGCCGCGGCGTCGCCACCGGCGCTGTGCTGGTGGTGGCAACCCTCTTTGGCGCCACGGCGGCTTCCGCTTTTTGGCCGGCCACCGGAACGGGAAGTACGACGGCGGCAGTCGCCACCCTGGCACCGCCCGCCAATGTGACAGTCCCGTCGAGCAGTAACTCGACTGTGGCGGTGTCCTGGACCGGGTCAACCGGCATTCCCGCCCCGACCGGCTACTACGTCACCCGCATCGCCGGCACCACGGCAATGCCTGCCTGCGGCAGCAGCCCGGCCACCCTCATCACCGGCGCCAGCTGCACGGACGCGTCCGTTCCTGCGGGCACGCATCAGTATGTCGTCACGGCGGTGTACCGCTCCTGGACCGCAAGCAGCCTGCCCAGCGCAACGGTGACTGTCAGCAGCGCCACCTTCTTCAACTTCGCTGTCCAGCCGGCCACCACCGCCGTGGCCGGATCGGCGCTGCCGTCCGTCACGGTAGAGCTGCGCACCGCGTCGGGGACCAAGCTGCCGACGCCAGGGGTTCAGGTGACGGTCGCCATCGGCGCCAACCCGGGCGGCGGCACGCTCTCCGGCACGCTGACGGCCACCACCAACAGCCTGGGCGAGGCAACGTTCAGCGGCCTGTCCATCAACAAGGCCGGCACCGGCTACACACTCGTTGCGTCCAGCCCCGGGGTGTCCGGCGCCGTGAGCTCAACGTTCACCGTTACGGCAGCAGCCGCCACCCAGCTGGTGGTCTCGGGGCCGGCCTCGGGCACGGCGTCCGCAACCGCAACAGTGGGGCCGTTCACCGTGCAGCGTCAGGACGCCTACGGGAATCCCGTGACGGCCGGCAGCACCGACGTCGCCCTGGCCTCGAACTCCAGCGGCACCAAGGTGTTCGCCGCAACCGCCGTCGGCGCAACCGTCACGAAGGTGACCATTCCGGCAGGGGCCGCGTCGGCGTCGTTCTTCTATGGCGATACCAAAGCCGGAACCCCCACCGTTTCGGTCAGCGCCGTGGGCATGGCGGCGGCTGCACAGCCGGTCACCATCTCCGCCGCAGCGGCGTTCAAGCTCCTGTTCGGGCCCACGCCCATCGCCCCGGTCAAGAACGCGGTGATCAGCCCGGCCGTCACGGTCAGCGTTGTGGACACCTTCGGCAACCTGACTGCGAGCACGGCCGCGGTCACGGTGTCGTCCCAGTGCGTCCTGAAGGGCACTCTCACCGAGACCGCTGCGGGCGGTGTGGCCTCATTCCCGAATCTCACCTTCTATGGCAACGGGTCCGGCTGCACCGTCGTCGCCACCAGCGCCCCGCTGCAGTCGGCCACGAGCAACACCTTCAGCTACGGCTGACCCGGGCCCGGCCACAGCTGGTGAAGCGGGTGTTCGCGCAGGATGCGTATGGGGCTGCTGATACGAGTGGTACCTGAGGGGAAGACGGGTAGATGGTACTCGTGCCTCACCCGGCCACCGGTTCCTACAGTGGAGTCATCGCAACCGGCCGGACAAGGGCTGCTAACTGGCCCAGGTGGTCCCGGTTCCGGACGGGCGATACCAAGGGCCCGCCATTGGGTGGTGCAGGAGCTGAGCACCCTGCCCCTGCCCGACGGCGGGCCCTTTACACTGCTTGCGCCGGGACCGGCCGCGTGCTGGGATGTACGCAGGCGACCCGCCTCACCGGTTTTCGGGCCGGCCACAGATGCAAAGGAGCTTCATCATGGCAGGACTCAGCAGCAAGTTCGACAAGGCGTACGAGGACAAGAGCATCGAGGAGTTGGCCAAGGCGCCCGTCGGCGCGCTGCAGGGCGTCTCGGACGACGATGCCCAGAAGCTTCAGGATGCCCTGGGCATCAAAACGATCAAGGACCTGGGTACCAACAAATACTTCCTCTGGGCACAGGCCATCGCCAAGCTGGCCGAATAGGCGCTGCGGGCAGCGGCGCCCTTCGGGTCAGACCCGGAACAGCGCCGCTGCCACCACGCCCGCGGTGAGCACCAGGAGGACGCCGAGCAGCAGGTAGCCGCGCCATTTGGGGCCGGAGCGGTGCGGGTTGATGTCTACGTAGGGCATTACCGGCGGACCTTTACGGGAACGGGCTTCACTGCGGCGCCGCGCTTGAGGCGGAGCAGCAGGTATAAAGCGGAGAACGGAATGAACAGGGTTCCCATTAGTGCGCACAGCGCAAAGGCATAATCGGTCAGGTCCACGGAATTACCTCCAGGATGCGTCGTTGCACTCGAGGCTGGCGTTCAGGACTTAAGACTCTGGCGGCCGGCAACGAACGGTGGGATCCCCCATGTCGGATCGCTGCTCACCCTACGTGGGCCGCGGCACATTTGTCCAACGCAGTAAAGCGCGGCACAAATACTGTCAACAACGTGCCGGATTTACGCCCTGGGTTTCCGCACTCAGCGCTGCAGCGCCATCAGCACCACCGCGGCCGTGGCCACAGCCAGCGCCGCCAACCCCACGTTGCCCAGCACGCGGAGGCGCCCCCTCCGGAGTTCACGTCGTGAATCCCGCGCGGTCAGTCCCTTCACATAATTCCCCATGCCGGCGATAGTACCGGCACAATCTTTCCGGGAAACCAAGTCAAGCGGATTATGACGCCAGGCTAGAGTGACCAGCTTTTGGATTTCGACGCGCGGCTGAAGCGGCCTGAGGAAGCAATCAGTGCTTTACACCTTCCTATCAATGCCGATAAATTGCGCGTGTGCCGGTCCACGCAAAGCAATACGCAGCTTGGCTGGAGGTCGCTGGAGACCTTCTCCGACGGCCCGAGCATGCGCCATTTCCTCGGGAAGAAATCGCAGGTCAGCTGAACTCCTCCCTGAACGCAGCGTGCTCGAGCTGGAGTCGCGTAGGTGTGAACGGCGTCGACCAACTTTTAGGCTGCTGGCCGGGAAATTATCTTCCTAGGAAGCCTCCGGGAGATAGGGCAGCGGATTCCTCATGGCAACCTTTACTCCGTTGGTATGCACTTACAGGAGAAACTGCGCCCCAAACCATGGGACGCGTTCCACCGGCGATAGCTGACGCAGGCATCCAAGCTGAGTGGGCCGAGATTGCCCGACCGTTGGGGATCAACTACCAACTGTCGATACCGGTGTCGATCGCGGGGGGCATACACCAAGCATTTGTGATCTCCCGACCAGATCGAGAGTTTGACGATGGCGAACTGGCTCTTGCCGCGCTCGTACAACCGATTCTTCAGGTGCTGTTCCGCCAGCACGGATCTTTCACTGAAGCGTTGATTCCCGCCGTCCGACAGGAGGTGAACTCGTTTCTGACCAGCCGAGAGCTACAAATATTAGCTCTTCTTAGCCAAGGCCTCACTGCGGAGTCACTAGGGCATCGCCTCCATATCTCGCCCCTGACAGTGCGCAAACATCTCGAGCACATTTACCGCAAACTCAACGTCTCCGACAGGTTGCTGGCTGTCCAGCGCGCCACGGAAATTGGACTTCTCGACTGACGTTGCCAGTTGTAGGTCTTAGGACCGGTTCAAAGTGGCCACAGCACTCGGACTACCACACGAACCTCCCCCGCCTACCCGAGCTATACGCGGTTGCGCGTATAGCTCGGTCCGCAGGTGACGCAATAGCGTAATTGATGTGGCGCACCATCTGGATTCTTCAGGAATCGCCACTCAGACAGTAGTTCATCAGGGGGTCCTTAGGGTCTCTCCCTGTCAGGGCGTTCTGCCCATAGCGGCGACTGCCCTTGTGGTCGCACATTGATCGGGTAGCCGAACGTACGTTCCAACAAAATGCATGATATTTACAGGAGGCAAATCATGACCGGAAGTGTGTCAAAAGTCCTGAGCGCAACGTTTGCGGCGTGTACCGTCCTGGCGCTAGGGGCAGCACCAGCAACAGCTGCGAGCAGTACCGGCGCCCAAACCTACCAGCAGAATTTTTGTGAAGTCTTTGGCCCGTACACCGTATGCAGCATTTCGCACGGTGAATACACCGTTGTCACCACCCCGAGCGGAAACACGATGTATCAGAACAATGGCAAGTTCGAGTACACCATCTCCGTGAACGGAGAAATTTACTATTCTTCCGAAGGCACCGCTCACAATCAGTATTTGTTCAAGAAAGGAGAGCTCCAGGAGAACCACTACCGCGCCTCGCAGACTGATACTCAGCCGGGCCAAACCTGTACCTACTCGTACGCGTATCATTTCGCGAACGGCCAGGTGCAGTTCGACAACAACGGATTCGAGTGCGTGCCCGTTTGAATGAAACGATCCGTTGCAAGCAGCTGTGCCGTCAGGTCGGCTACGCTGTTCGGCCGGCTACCTTCAAGAGGTTCCGAATGACACTAACGGTCATCCGCTAGTGTCATTCGGGTGCTAGGCCGGCGGTTTCCGGGGGCATGTTCTGCTGGTCCAGCCAGGATCGGACGGGGTACGGATCATCAGCGACGATGTTCCTCGCCACAAAGCGGCGGATCGCTTCCTTGACGGCTCTAATCATGCACTTACGCTACGGGCCGGCAACTCCTCCAGACAGAGTGGTCTGTACTCGTCTCTTTCGCCTCTGACCACTCGTTTATGGTCGAATTCGGTACTTGTTTTACGCCAGTTCCGCCGTTTGGTGTTAGCGGACCCTTTACGGATTCATTAAGTGTGATTACTGCTGGAATTTAAACATTTGCGCTGCACCTAGCGCCGGTTTCAGCGGGAGGAGCATACTTTTAACGCCGCCCCAATTGATGGATAATTTCCACCCGGGCGGCTCATTCACCGGCCTGCCCATCGGGCCCGCCGGCATCCTGGCGAAGGCGGGCATCTCGCACCCCGCGCTTCGCGTCCCTTACCGAACAAGGAAATCTCGGGTCTCAGAGGGTTGGAACAAAAAATGAGGAATCGCACCAAAACAGGGCTGATGTCCATGGTGGCCGCGGCCGTCCTGGCCGTTGGGATGGCCCCCGGTACCGCCGTCGCGCACGAGGGCTCAGGGCACGGCGGCGGCTCGGACAAGAGTGATGACTGGAAGAAGAACTCCGAGCAGCGCAGGCTGGTGAAAACGCTGCGGGATGTCACGGACGATTACCGCTGGCTGGATAACGCAAAGAAGGACGGCTACAAGAAGATCACCGAATGCATCGAGAAGGACGGCGTGGGGGCCATGGGCTTCCATTACGCCAAGGAGTCGTTGATCGATGACAAGACGCAGGCCCGCAAGCCGGAGATCCTCGTGTACATGCCCAACGAGCGCGGCCGGATGAAGCTGGTGGCGGTGGAGTACCTGTCCACGGCAGCGGAGCGGCCGGAACTCGCCGGTGTGGACTTCGATAACGGCCCGTTCCCGGGCACGTTCGCGCTGCACGCGTGGGTGTGGAAGGACAATCCGGACGGCATGTTCGCCGCGTACAACCCTGCCCACAGCTGCCCGAAATAGCGGCCGGCCTTCGTAGGTAAGGGTTACGCGTGAAGGATGGCGGCACTGCGGTTCGCCCGCCGGGCCGCCGCCCTTCACACCGTTGGCGGGGCGTCAGCCCTTCGCGGTGATCAGTGCCTTTTGCAGCAGGGGAACCAGCTTGCTGTTCCGGCCCCAGACGGGGTCGAAGATCTGCAGTTCCCAGCACTCGGCCAGGGACTTGGCGAGTGTCTCGTTGGTCCAGTCGGTGTAGGTCTCATGGGCGTAGGAGGGTCCGCCGGAGCTGCCCAGCCAGGTGAACTCCCTGGCGCCGTCCAGGGTCACGCAGATCTGCCCGGTGCCCGATTCGCCCGGAGGGAAAATCAGCACCACCAGGTCCGTTTCCACCAGCACCGCGGAAATGATGGCTGCCGACTGCTCGGTGCAGCGGCCGGTCACAAAGGCGCGCTGCCCGTGGCCGCCGGACAGCTCCGCCCCGGGCTGCGAGTCGTCCGTCAGGAAGCCAAGCCGGTTGATCGCGGCCAGGGCCTCGCTCAGGGGGCCGTTCTCTCCGGCGTACTGCGGCGCGGTGTAACCGGGCACGTAGCTGAGGGAACCCTCGAGCCAGCGTGCGGTCAGTTCACAAGCACCTTCGAGCGTGGTGCAGTTGCGCCACGCGTCCTCGTCGGGGACACCTTCAAACATGCACTGTCTCCTTTAGTTCCCCAATGGTCACTAGCAGAATGTATCACTGCTCACAGTGGTCACGCTTGGTCACTTCCGTAACACGTTGGCGGGGAGCGAGCCGCCGTCAGGGCTGCACTTTGTAGCGGTACATGAACGCGGCCATCTGGTCCCGGAGAATGGACGCCGCCGGCCGGAACGTGGTGGATCCGTCCGTTTCCTTCCAGCCGTTGCTGATGCCCTGCTTGGCCAGCCAGGAGATCTCCTTGTAGAAGGTGTGGGTGACGGGGATGTCCGCAAAGGGGGACGTTGCGTCCGGCACGAAGTCGGGGGAACCCGGGTGCAGGTGGAGGTAGTGGCGGTAGAGGAAGGCTGCCATCTGGTCCCGATTCACGGTGGACGCCGGCCGGAACGTCCACGTGTGGTCGGCCTCCTCCCAGCCCTTGCTGATGCCCTGCTTGGCCAGCCAGGAGATCTGCTTGTAGAAGTGGTGCGTGGTGGGCACGTCCGCGAAGGGCGACTGCGCCGGCGGCACAAAGTCCGTCGGGCTGCCTGCAAGCCGGTAGAGGAAGGCGGCCATCTGGTCCCGGTTCACCTGCTCTGCCGGGCGGAAGACGCGAGTGCCGTCGGACAGCGTCCAGCCTTCCGTGATGCCCTTGAGCCCCAGCCAGTCGATCTCGGTGTGGAACGCTGACGCGGACGTGATGTCGTTGAACACCACGGGGCTGAAGGTGAAGGTCCAGCTGGAGGCCTGGCCGGCCACCAGGGCGTAGCCGGCGGTGGCGCGGGAGGTCACGGTGACGGTGCCGCTACCGGCGTAGGTTGCGGCGGGAACCACTTTCCCGGCCACCAGGTACTCCACGCCGGTGGCCGAGGGCACCGTGTAGGTGTCGTTGGGGGCGCCGATCTTGTCCGTGAACTGCACCGGGGCCGGAACCGCACCTGTGGCCACGGTGGCTGTGGAAGCGCTGGTCCGCTGCGCGGACAGGTAGGCGTCTTTGGTACCCGTGACTCGTACCGCGAGGGTCTTTCCTTTGTCGTCCGCGGTCACGGTGTAGGTGCTGGCTGTGGCACCGGTGACGGGCGCGCCGGCACGAAGCCACTGGTAGGACAGCGCCACCGGCGCCGGCTGCCATACGCCGGGGTTCGCGGTCAGGATTCCGCCCACAATGGCCTGCCCGCTGATGACGGGGTCATAAGGGGCCGTCACGGGGGCGGGCGCCACCGTGGCCGTGGGCGCGGAGGTCATGGAGACGCTGGCCCCGAAGAACCGGCTCCCTGTCACCGTGACGGCCAGGGTGGCGCCAACGTCCGCGGGCTGCAGCTGGTAACCCACGGCCTGCGCCCCCGGGATGGCGGTACCGTTCCGCTTCCACTGATAGGAGAAGGTGATGTCGCCGGGCGTCCAGTTCTGGACAACGGCGGACAGGTAGTTCCCGACGACGGCCTGGCCGCTGATGGCGGGGGTGGTCCCGGTGATGGTCCGGTCCGGCTGGAAGTTCAGTGCCGCCGTGGCGTCCAGCGCCCCGCTGCCGCACGTTTTGGGGCTGACGCAGGCCCAGGAATAGTTTTTGGCGGTGGCTTTCATCCGCGTTTCCACGTTGGCCGGGGTGGCCAGGTCCCCCAGCCGGGACATGAGCAGCGCGGCAAGCCCGGAGGCGTGCGGGGCCGCCATGGAGGTTCCTTCCGAGGCTGCGTAAGCTTCGGAGACCACGGGCGTCGTGGTGCCAAAGTTGAATGCCACCGCGATTCCGTCCTGCGACGTCTGGGTCATGTCGCCGCCCGGTGCCGCGACGTCAACGGTGGATCCGTAGTTGGAGTAGGGCGCAAGGTAGCCCGTGCGGGCGACGGCGGCCACGGAGATCACGTTCTGGCAGTTGGCGGGGCTTGACGAGGAAGCCGGCATGTTCTCGTTCCCGGCGGCGGCCACCACTGCCGCGCCCGTGCCGTAGGCGAAGTCCACCGCGTACTGCAACGTGGCCGAGCAGGGCTGGGCGGCGCCCAGGCTGAGATTGATCACGCGGGCCGGGGTGGGGTTGGAGGGCAGCCCGGCCACGCTTCCGCCGGCGGCCCAAATGATGCCGTCCGTGATGTCGGAGAGGTAGCCGCCGCAGGGGCCCAGGGCACGGACCGGGAGAATCTTGGCCTCGGGGGCGACCCCGGCGAGGCCCACGCCGTTGTTCGTGATGGCGGCGATGATGCCGGCCACCTGGGTGCCGTGCCAGGAGGACGGGCTGGCCGGGATGCCGTCACCGCACATGCCGGCTGCGGTCCAGTCGCCTTCATCGCGGGGATTGGCGTCCCGGCCGTTGGAGTCGCGGGAGTAGGCGGGATCGGACATCATGTCGTATCCGGGGAGGATGTTGGCATTCAGGTCCGGATGGCTGGTGATCCCGGTGTCCACCACGGCCACCACCACGCCGGCTCCCTTGGTGGCCGTCCAGGCACCCGGCAACCTCATCCCGCCCGAGGCGTCCCCCAGCGCCCACTGCTGCGAGTAGAGGGGATCGTTCGGGGCGGCGGCCGGGTACATCCTGCTGTCCGGTTCGGCGTATTCGACGGCGGGGTCCGCCTTCAGCGCGGCCAGCGCCTTGCCGGTTTCTGCGGCATCGAGGGTGCGGTCCGGGCGCAGGACGCGGGCTCCCGCCGCCGTCGCGCGTATGTCGGAGACGGGAACGCCGACGTCCCGGGCAACAGTGCTGACGGATTCCTTGCGCAGGGCGGACCCGGGCGCGGCTGACTCCTTGAACTTCACAATGAACTGGTCCGTGGCGGCATCGCTGCCGGCAGCCGCATGAGGCGGCGCCGGCGCTGCGGGAAGCACGGGCGCATCGTCGGCCACGGCCGGAAGCGGAAGCGACGAGCCGCACAGCAGTGCCACTACACCGGGTATCAGGAGACGGGAAGACAGACGGGTGCGCAGAGCGTGCAACATCGCGAAATCCTAGGGGCCAGGCGTCGACCCCCCCAGGAGCCGGACCGCGGGAAAACAGAGACCGCGAAATCCGCGTCAAGCACGAGTGTAACAACGTTTGATTTATTGTCACGAACGTATTTTCCGGGCTGCCACGAGGGCTAAGAACTGGCCCGGCGGCGGCAGATCTGGTCTGCCGCCGCCGGGTTTTCATGCCGTTCGGGTCACGGCAGGTTGGCGTAGCGGTACATGAACGCAGCATCTGGTCCCTCAAGATCGAAGAGCCGGCACGGAAGGTCTTGGACCCGTCGGTTTCGGTCCAGCCATTGGTGATGCCTTGCTTGGCCAACCAGGAAATCTGTTTGTAGAAGTTGTGGTTGGTGGGGATATCCGCAAACGGGGCAGTGGCTTCCGGCACATAGTCGGGCGAGCCCGGGTGCCGGTAGATGAAGTGCCGGTAGATAAAGGCAGCCATCTGGTCGCGGTTGACCGTCGCCGCCGGCCGGAAAGTCCAACTGCCGTCAGCTTCCTTCCAGCCCTCGCTGATCTTGGCCGTCCAAAGCCAGGAGATCTCCTTGTAGAAATTGTGGGTGGTGGGCACATCCGCAAAGGGCGACTGGGCCGGCGGCACAAAGTCCGGGCTGCCGGCCAGCCGGTACAGGAAGGCCGCCATCTGGTCCCGGTTCACCGGCTGTGCAGAGCGGAAGGTCCGGGAACCGTCCGGCTCGGTCCATCCCTGCGTCACGCCTGCTGTTGCCAGCCAGGAAATTTCCTTGGCGAACGCCGACCCCCCGTTGATGTCGCGGAACGGCGGTGCCGGTTCAACGGCTACGGGTGCCGAGTCCGCGGTCACCGTTCCGTACCCGGCTTTGACGCCGGTCACCCGCACGGTGAGGGCAGCCCCCACGTCGGCGATCGCCAGCTTGTAGGCTGCCGAGGTTGCACCGGCAATCGCGGCTCCGGAGCGGTACCACTGGTAGCTCAGCGAGTCCGGTGCCGGCGTCCAACTACCGGGTACGGCGGTCAGCGTGGAACCGACGGTGCGGCTGCCGCTGATCGAAGGCGTCGACGCCGAAAGCCCCCCTTGGAACGTAACCGTCCACTCGGCGGTAGCGCCCTCGGCAAGGACGTAATCCGTCTTTGCCCGCGCCGTCACCGTGACCGTGCCGGAACCGGGGTAGTCCCCCGCCTCCACAACCTTGCCGTCCACCAGGTACTCAACGCCTTCTGTCGCCGGAATGGTGTAGGTGTCCTCGGCGGTGCCGTCGTTGTCCGTGAAGACGACGGCTGCCGGCGTCACCTTGTGTGGGGTCGCCTTGAACGTGAATGCCCATTCTGCGGCCGCGCCCTCGGCGAGAACGTAATCAGCCGTGGCCCGCGCCTTCACAGTGACCGTACCCGCACCCGGGTGCGTTCCAGCCTCGACGACGGTGTCACCCAGAAGGTATTCAACGCCCTCAGTGGCAGGAACCGTGTAGGTGTCCTCGGCAATGCCGTCCTTATCCGTGAAGACCACGGCTGCAGGCGTCACCTTGTACGGGGTCGCCTTGAACGTGAATGCCCATTCTGCGGCCGCGCCCTCGGCGAGAACGTAATCAGCCGTGGCCCGCGCCTTCACCGTGACGGTTCCCGCACCCGGGTGCGTTCCAGCCTCAAGAACCTGGTCGTTGACCAGATATTCGACGCCTTCCGTCGCAGGGACCGTGTAGGTGTCCTCGGCAGTGCCGTCCTTATCCGTGAAGACCACCGCTGCAGGCGTCACCTCATACGGGGTCGCCTTGAACGTCGTGCTCCACTCGACTGCAGCGCCCTCGGCCAGAACGTAATCCGCCTTAGCCCGCGCCTTCACCGTGACGGTCCCCGAACCCGGATGCAGTCCGGCCTCTACGACCTTGTCGCCGATCAGGTACTCAACGCCCTCGGACACAGGAACTGTGTAGCTGTCCTCCGCGGTGCCGTCCATATCCGTAAACACGACGACCGCAGGCGTCACCCCTTTGAACCTATCCAAATTGACAACGCCTATTGTCTGGAACCCGGTGGACCTATTACCAAGCGTGTCATCCAAGGGATACAGATTGGCGTTCCACTGGCCCGTCGCCGCACCCTGAGGAATCGTCATCGTCCGCTCCCAGACACCATCCCTTGCGTCACCAGAGACCAGCGCCAACGCACCAAACCCCTGAGTCTGACCCGACGCACCGTGCCCCAACAGCACATACGGAGCCTCCACCCCTGCCTGATCCGTCAGCCGCACCGACACCTTCACCGTCGCCGGCCCATCATCCAAATTCCACGACGTAGGCGACACCGACGAACTCACCAGCACAGGCCCCACCACATCAGCCGGAGCGCCAGCCACATCAACTGTTCCGATCGTCTTGAACCCGGTGGACGTGTTACCCAAAGTGTCATCCAAGGGATACAGGGTCACTTCCCATTCCCCCGTGGCGGCACCCTGAGGAATCGTCATCGTCCGCTCCCAGACACCATCCCTTGCGTCACCAGAGACCAGCGCCAACGCACCAAACCCCTGAGTCTGACCCGACGCATCGTGCCCCAACAGCACATACGGAGCCTCCACCCCTGTCTGATCCGTCAGCCGCACCGACACCTTCACCGTCGCCGGCCCATCATCCAAATTGAACGACGTCGGCGACACCGACGAACTCACCAACACCGGCCCAGCCACATCGCCTGGAGAGCCTGCAGTTTCCGTGAAATCGTGGGACCACTCGAACTGCGATCCAGCGGCCAACGTATAGCCTGTTTGCGCTCTCGCAGTGACCGTAACTAAACCACGGCCCATACGGGGACCAGACATAGCCAGGTTCCCCGCAATCAGATAGTCGATGCCGGTGACCTCAGGAATGATAAGGATGTCGTCCGCTATACCGTCTAGGTCAATAAATGTGACGGGAGCTGCCGCGACTTCAACGTCGCCCTCCCCGTCCTCGATAAGATTCCTAAACGAGTGCGACCATACTGATGTGGAATCTGGCGCCAATTCGTAGCCTGCCTCCGCTCTTGCGGAAACTGTCACCAAGCCCAAACCCGGATATGTTCCAGCTTCGACGACCGTCTCATCGACCAGATACTCGACACCCTCGATGGCAGGAACTGTATATGTATCCTCTGCTATGTCGTCCACATCTGTGAAGACCACGGCCGCGGGATGTACAACGCCGCCAATGTTGACGTTTAGCTGGCTGAAGTCGAACGTGGTCGTCTTCGGATCCTGCAGACCCGAGGGGTACTTATACAACGAGCCGCTGGGACGATAATCAATCACGCGATTGTCCGCCTGGACATAAACGGACTGAACAGTCAGCGCGCCTGCGGCATATCGAGAACCGTCTACAACAGCTACAGCCGTCCCCGAGTAAGCTGCCTCCCCACTGAAGGTGGCTTGGTGGCTGTTGCCGAGCGAGTCCGCGAAGTAGACCGCCACAAACGATGCCGGAACGTCTTCAACGGTCCAATCAATCGTCACCGTGTCACCCGGACGCGCAACGTCAGGCGACGTACGCTCGATGCTCAACAACGACGACGGCACAGACAAATCCACGGGCGTTTCAACGTTGATGTTTAGCTGGCTGAAGTCGAACGTGGTCGTCTTCGGATCCTGCAGACCCGAGGGGTACTTATACAACGAGCCGCTGGGACGATAATCAATCACGCGATTGTCCGCCTGGACATAAACGGACTGAACAGTCAGCGCGCCTGCGGCATATCGAGAACCGTCTACAACAGCTACAGCCGTCCCCGAGTAAGCTGCCTCCCCACTGAAGGTGGCTTGGTGGCTGTTGCCGAGCGAGTCCGCGAAGTAGACCGCCACAAACGATGC